>CAUUVS010000015.1:0-8389 GCA_963548935.1 uncultured Bacteroidales bacterium | reverse complement strand
GAACGTCAGCGAGACTTGGTGAAAGTCGATGCAGTGAAGATGCCGGTCGATGCGATAGCAAAGACCGCATACCCTTGAGGGTCGGCGACAGCCGGGGTGAAAAAGAGGGACAGGATGGACCGACTTAAGTTTAATATCTTTAGAAATATACAACAAATAAGAAAAAATAATCATTAAATATTTCTAAAGATATGAAACAATTCTTCAAAATGTTACTAGCCGTCATCTGCGGTCTATTAATTATGAGCATCATAAGCCTTTTCCTATTTGCTGGTTTTATCGGTGCATTAGCCTCATCAGGAGGTTCCAAACCAGTATTGCCACGATCAGGTATCCTTAAAATCGATATGAGCCGGATAATATTGAAAGAACAGTCATCCATCGGAGATCCTTTTTCAATACTCAAAAGCAATTCTATAGTTCCTGTCGGAATTTGGAATGCAGTACAGGCAATCAATTCCGCAGCAGCCGATCCCGGCGTCAAATTCATTTACCTCAAAACTGACGGAGTAAATGCAGGAATAGCACAGTTAGAAGAATTCAGAAAAGCCCTTGACAATTTCAGGAAAAGCGGTAAGGCCGTTATAGCATACACAGAAAATCCTATGACAAGCTCTTATTATTTAGCATCAGTTGCAGATAAGATATATATGTCATCATATACCGGTAGCGGTGCTATGATAACAGGTGTCGGTACACAGATGTTCTTCCTTAAGGATATTCTTGACAAATTCGGTGTGAATGTGCAGCTTATCCGTCACGGAAAATACAAATCGGCAGGTGAAATGTTCATAAAGAATGCTCCAAGCCCTGAAAATCTGGAACAGACTCAGGCAATGATCAATTCTATATGGGATTCAATTGCAGAAGAAATTGCAGAAAAAAGAGGTATAGAAAAAGATTCTTTCTCAAAGATGATCGATAACCTTGTACTTGATACCCCGGAGGATATGCTTGGACAAAAATTAGTAGATGAAATTGTTACCAAAGATGAACTTAAAGCAAAACTTGCAGAACTTGAAGGTGAAGACAATTTCAAACCAAACCGCCTCATAAGATTCTCCGATTATGTTACGGCTAAAGTCTCGCCCAATCTCAAGGCAAAGAAAAAAATCGCCATAATATTTGCCGATGGTGAAATCAAAGAGGGCAATGACAACCAGAATATTGCAGGAGACCGTTTTACAAAAATAATTTCGGATGTAAATGCCGACTCGTCAGTTAAAGCTGTTGTGCTTAGGGTATCCTCCCCGGGAGGAAGCGTTCTGGCATCCGACAAAATAAAAAAACAGCTTGACAAGCTCGGCAAGGAAAAACTGCTTATTGCTTCATTCGGCAATTATGCAGCCTCAGGAGGATATTGGATTTCCAATAACTCAGCCAAAATATATTGCAACAAAACTACCCTGACAGGCTCTATCGGTGTATTCAGTATGATTCCGGATCTTAGCGGAACAGCGAAAAATGTTTTTAAGATCGGTGTTACAAATGTGGGTTCTAATAAGCATAGCGATATGTACAGTATGCTGAAACCTCTTGACAAAAAAGAAAAAGAATATATACAAAAAGGCATTGAAAATGTTTACAGTTGTTTTGTTGAAAATGTTGCGGAAGGAAGAGATTTGAGACCTTCTTACGTGGACTCAATAGCTCAAGGACGCGTATGGACAGGAGCCGATGCTCTAAAACTCAATCTTATTGATGAAATAGGGACTCTTGAAGATGCTGTCCATTATGCAGCTGTAGCTTTAGAAGGTGATTCAGACCTTTCAAAATGGGAAATTGCCACATATCCTAAGCCTCTGACAGAATTTGAAAGCATTATGGCAGCATTCGATGATATGAAAAAAGATGAGGATGTGCTTGCCGGAACACCTTTTAAAAATATAGTAAAAACATTCAGAAACTGGAATTTCGAGACATCCGAACGTTACTATGCCAGAATGCCTTATGAATATATAATCAAATAATATTCAACAGTACAACCAAATACTGATAACTCCAAAACGACATGAACCCCGAAAGTCTGACAAAAACTTTCGGGGTTCACTTCTATAAGTCAGCCTTATTTTTCATTTGAACAAATAATACACATCACAACATTTTACTAAGCCGGCGATTGAGAACATTCTATTGCGTAATTCATTATTCCAAATCGGATTATATACAGACCTGTATATACTTAAATATCCACACCGGCAATAATCTCTATAATAGTCTTATTCGCAAAACTTTCTTTGTGAACTCTGTTATCTTGACAGAATCGTCAATTCTATTGAACAGAAGAGCCGCAATATGCCGGCCTCCATCCGAAAAGTTACTATCAGGTTTGTCTCCCGGCACCATCACTATAGCTCTCTCCTTGTCAACAAGAGAGTATTTCAGATCGACAAACAAATCACTAAGTTTCTTTTTGCCGCCAAGACCTATAGGTCGCAGCCAATCCCCCTTCCTCCAGCCTCTTAAGAGTATAGGCAGAGACATTTTATCAGCATCCCAAACCAATGTTCCGGATGGCTGAACAGGAGACGTTCCGCTATTCCATTCCAGTTCCTCTATCCTGAATCTATAGCCCTTGAACTCATATATTCCGGGACCTTCGACTACCATACATCCCTTACCTTCCTCGATCACGGAAAATTCATTTAATGGTCTGAATACCCTATGTTCGGAAGTCTCATAAACATCAGACAAACCTCCGTCATCATTGTTCGGCAAAATGATAATCTCATTGGAAGTAGTCACGATACGTCTATTGTTTTCATAAAAGACTTTCCCGGACACAGTTCCCTCTCCGGAAATGATTCCAGCCAGCGAATTAACAATGTTCTCGCCAAAACCATATTCTGCCAATACCCTATATAACAGATATTTCCAATTATCATAAAGTAAAAGAGAATCGATATTCAACCTCAATTCTTCAGAATAGTCGGAATTGATGATATTATTTATACATGAATGATAATATTCATCTGCAATTGATTCCACCTGCGCAAAATGCCTCATTTCATTTGAAAACGTATCGAGAAAAGATGGGTTTATCTCCTCAAATACAGGAAAAACCAAATGCCTTAACTTATTGCGCTTATAGTCTGTTCCCTCATTTGTGCTGTCATCTCTATAGCCGGCTCCAATAGAATTAAGGTAATTGTCGATTTCATCCCTTGAAAATCCAAGAATGGGCCTTACAAGACTTATATCTTGATATTCAGGCATAGGAAGCCTTGAGGCTATCTTCATTCCCGTTATACCTTTTATCCCCGTACCTCTCAATAAATTAAGCATCAGAGTTTCAGCATTGTCATTGGAATTATGAGCAACCGCCACATAAGAAAATCCTTTTTCCCTGCACAATTTTCCGAACCAAGAATACCTCAACTCCCTGGCTGCCATTTCTATACTTATCGCTCTTTCAAACGCATAAGCCTTGGTATCAAAACGTATATTATTAAAAACAATATCATTACGCCTACACCACTGCTGCACAAAAGCCTCATCACAATCACTCTCGTTACCCCTCAAAGAAAAATTGCAGTGAGCCACCTCGAATCTGACAGATAATGCAGAATGCAAAAACAGCTCCGCCATACAGACAGAATCCCGTCCTCCACTAACAGCAAGAAGGACCGTTCCCCTATCCGGAAGCAGTCCTCTCAATATTCTGTCAAATTCTTGCTGCATTATTTTTTCGATGCAAAAGTATAAGTAAATCCAAATTGAAGGGCTTCGTAAAACTGAACCGACTTATGCCCGTCAGGATATTTATTAGTAACCACAAGGACTTTGTCATCATAAATAAGGTTTGTGGTCAAATTCACAGAGAAATACTTGGCAACCTTCCACATAAGCCTGTTATCCCAATTCACCCTTATATTTTCAGGATGGTCAAGGTAATTGGAAAAAAGCAACAAATGAGTAGAAGCTTCGAAATTATCATTGATTCTCATCTTGGCATCTGCTGTAAGCTGGGCACCGAATTCAAATCTTGCAGCTCTATAATAATTTCCTGTAATATAATATTTGTTGTCAGCATCTTTTTGATCAGGGTATGCCGTAATGTCAGTAAACTCCTTTTTCCTGTCCATTCCATAATTCTTGCGAAGTTTCTCCTCACCAACAATAGTGAAACCTCCTGTAAGAGGTGCAAAATTGACCGTAAGCCAATTATTCGGAATCCAGTCGGCACCAAGTCCCAGATTAATTATTGCAGGAGCAAACGCGGAAGACTTCAAAAGTCTTGCATTCTTCCATTCTTGCACTGTAATGTTATTAGGATCAGCAGGTGAACTCGGTACAGGATAAGTATATCCCTTTGAGAACTGGCTCATAAAAGTAAATTTAGCCGTATAGTTCAATGTCTTTGTAGCCTTATAACCGGCAGTACTTTCAAGCAGAATTCTATCCTTATTCTTCTGCAAAATAGGTTTATCCTCCGAAAACAAGAAGCCATAGTCCAACTGGAGCCTATTATTCCAATACAGATCATCTTTCTTATAGTTTGCATTGGCATCGACATAAGCACTCAATGCATAGTTGTTGTAACCGCCCTTAGCCCAATTGGAATACATACTTTGGATAAAGTTCAGGTTCGTCATAATGGAATTGGTCCAATATACAGGCTTTGGAGCCTCAACCTTTTTCTCAGGAGCCTCAGCAATAGCGGCAGCAGCCTTTTCAACAGCTTTCTGTGCCTCATTTGCATCCTGTGCATTAGCATCAACTCCCAATATTACCGGTAATGCCACTGCAATCAATAAATAAATTCTTTTCATAATTATTATTTTCAATTAATATGATATTGCAAATACCACCCTTTGTTTTGATGGCTTGCCGGAATAAATATCCATGCCATCCTCTTCGATAACATAACTATCTATAGGTATGCATCTTATGGTAGCCTTTGTCTCATCTTTTATCTTCTGTTCTGTCTCCGGAGTACCGTCCCAGTGACAAAGAAGGAATTTACCCTTCTGTATCTTTTCTTTGAAATCCTCCCAATTATCGCATTTCTCTACATTGCTATCTCTAAAAGATATAGCCTTCTTATAAATTCCCTCCTGAATATCATCAAGCAAAGCATCAATGGAATTTTCAAGCCCTTCAAGAGCAATAGTGTTCTTCTCTAAAGTATCTCTTCTATGTACCTCAACAGTCCCATTCTGTAAATCCCTCGGTCCCATTGCAATTCTCACAGGCACACCTTTAAGCTCCCACTCGGCAAATTTGAAACCCGGACGCAAGGTATCCCTGTCATCAATCTTGACGCTATGTCCTTTGGCTTCAAGAGCTTTCTTGAGAGTTTCCATTTTTTCAAGTATGGCAGTATTTTCCTCAGCAGTCTTGAAAATAGGCACCATCACAACCTGAATAGGTGCCAGAGACGGAGGGAGAACAAGCCCATTGTCATCACCATGCGCCATAATGAGAGCACCCATAAGGCGGGTTGAAACACCCCATGACGTAGCCCAAACATATTGTTGCTTACCATCCTTGTCAGTAAACTGTACGTCAAATGACTTTGCGAAATTCTGTCCGAGAAAATGTGAAGTGCCTGCTTGCAAAGCCTTTCCGTCCTGCATCATTGCCTCGATAGTCAATGTGTCAAGTGCTCCGGCAAACCTCTCGTTAGGGCTCTTATGACCCACAATTACAGGCAGAGCCATATATCTTCTTGCAAAATCCGCATATACATTTACCATTTTTATAGCTTCTTCATTGGCTTCCTCAGAAGTAGCGTGAGCTGTATGCCCTTCCTGCCAAAGAAACTCCGCCGTGCGAAGAAAAAGTCTTGTACGCATTTCCCAACGTACCACATTAGCCCACTGATTACATAAAACAGGAAGATCCCTCCAAGAAGTAATCCAATTCTTATACGTACTCCATATAATAGTTTCGGAAGTAGGCCTGACAATAAGCTCCTCCTCCAATCTGGCATCCGGATCCACTATCACACCTTTTCCATCAGGGGCATTCATAAGACGGTGATGAGTGACAACTGCACATTCTTTGGCAAAGCCTGCAACATGCTCCGCCTCCTTGCTAAAAAATGATTTAGGTATAAACAAAGGGAAATATGCATTCTGCACCCCCGTAGCCTTAAACATGTCATCCAAAATACGCTGCATCTTTTCCCATATCGCATAACCGTAAGGTTTGATAACCATACACCCCCTCACAGCAGACTGTTCTGCCAAATCGGCTTTTATCACCAAATCATTGTACCACTGAGAGTAATTCTCGGATCTCTTTGAAATATAATCAGCCATCTTGAACCGGTATTTTTGTTTTTTATAAATATTATTTTTAATCTTGCAATCAATAATAAGGTATGAATATTGCATTATATTTTATCAGACCGCATAAAGCGGAGGACAAAGATACAAATTATTATTAATTATAGGAGATTCGATTATGAAAACGAACGTCACACTATGGCTTACAGCAATGCTTGCTGTCTCGGCGTGTGGTTCATCCGCACAGTTCGCATCATCCGGACAGCAATATCAAGACGGAATCTACTATAGACCTACAACCGAAAACAAATCAGTGGCAGCCGTTTCCAATGAGGAAGTACAGGCTCTTGTCAATCAGACCAAACAATCAGAGATTTATCTTTTCAATGATTCAGGAAGAGACACTATCGTAGTGCCTGACAATAAGCCCGTACAACTTAAATTCAACCGTGGCGGCAATACGACAGTTACTATCCTTGACAAAAATCCTTCAATAGATATATATATGGGCTATGGTCCATACTTATCATGGGGGTATTCTTCATGGTCTTGGGATCCATGGTATTATGACTCATGGTACCGGGATCCATGGTACTACTCCGGCTGGTACAGCCCTTGGAGATACAACAGGTGGTATCGGGACCCGTGGTATGGGTATTCATGGTACCGCGACCCTTGGTATTATGACTCATGGTACTGGAGGGATCCATGGTACTACTCAGGCTGGTACAGCCCTTGGAGCGGGTACTATGCAGGGTATTATGACCCTTGGTACAACGGATATTATGGAGGATGGTATGGGCATTATTATGGATATTACGATGCTTGGTGGGAAAGCCATTCTCGCGGAATCTCCGGGACAAGACAAGATTTGGGCTACGGTAGAAGCTGGGGCTCAAGAGATGCTGTCTCAAGAAGTGCAGGAAGTGATATGATGGGTTCATATAGTTCGACTGTCCGCAGATCTGATGGCAATAGCAGGATTGGTTCTAAATCAAGCTATAGCCAAGGTGAACGACAGACATACAGGGCAAGCAACTCATCTATGGTTAGAAGATCGGGAACTTCAGAAAATGTACGCTCATACTCAAACGGTACGAGCAACAATTCCGGCAGCACTGTTGTAAGAAGAAGTGCAGGTTCGGACCGGAATTCCAATAGTATCTATAGAAGCAGTCAAAATTACGACAACTATAGAAGTAGCGGCTCTGTTTCTCGCAATAGCGACAGTTATCAGAGAAGCAATAGCTCTTCAAGCTATCGCAGACCTGCCACATCTTCAAGTTACTCAACAGGATCAGACAATTATAGGAGAAGCAGTTCTTCAGGAAGCAGCTACAGGAACAGTTCGTCTTATGAAAACGGCTCTTCAAGCAACTATAGGAACAATTCTTCTTCATATTATGGCAATGGTTCTTCAGCAAATTACAGCAGAAGCTCTTCGTCTTCATCTTATGACAGTGGTTCTTCAGGCAGCTACAGCAGAAGCAGTTCATCTTCATCTTATGGTAGCGGTTCTTCCGGAAACTATAGCAGAAGCTCATCAAGTTCAAGTTCCGGCTCAGAAGGCGGTTATTCAAGATCATCCGGTGGAAGTTCGGGAGGAGGATACAGGAGATAATATAATTAGAATATTTACCGTCAATTTTAAAACAAGAAAAACTATTTAGCAATGAAAAAGACATTTTCAGCAATGGCTATAGTTATGGGCTTATTTGCCACCGTAGCTACAGCACAAAATATGAGTGACGCTTTCAGATTAAGCGAAAACTATTATTACGGCACAGCAAGAAGCATAGGTTTGGGCAATGCCGTAACGGCATTGGGCGGAGATTTAGGATCCATAGGACTAAATCCGGCCGGATCTGCCGTAAACAACTATTCTCAATTCACAATCACACCCGGAATCAGTGTATTCACAAGTACATCTGCATATAACGGCGACCCTTCAGCAAAGGAAGAATACGGGCCTTCCATTAATAACAACAGAACAAAATTCGTTATGCCTAATTTAGGCTCTGTTGTAAATTTTGAGACAGGCAACAAAAGAGGTCTGAAAAGTATTTCATTCGGATTTACAGGCAATGCCACAAATTATTTCTACGACAATATGACTGCCGGCGGAAGTAATAAAAAGACTTCATATTTAGGAGAAT
>CAUUVS010000014.1:0-27854 GCA_963548935.1 uncultured Bacteroidales bacterium | reverse complement strand
GCTGTTCATGAGCATCGAAACACGTTCCATGCATACTCTGCGGAAATCAAATCGAGACGATTGTCTGATGTGCGCAACACAGACGGCTTTCACAGGAATGAATGCTATGGTATATTTTTTGTGTGAATATAAGATGCCAATTTGTGCTATTTGTATAATTATGATTTTGAAAGATTTTGCAAAGATTGGACGTATACTTACAACAACCTTACTTTTCCTGATTTTTAATTTAGGACTTGCCAATTCATCCGAACCTGATTCCATTAGGATTATTGAACATCCATTATGGGAGGAAGAACAGGTCTCTGTCATTAAAAATTCTAATATAAAAAATAATGACGCCGAATTATTGATTCGGTTAGGAGATAATTTGTTTTTTGATAAAGCAGGCAATAAATGGAAAACTTTTCATCAGGACAGTCTTTATATCTTTCTGAATACCAGATATATGAAAGATCATGGAAAATATTATCTGATCGATATTTATATACAGAATAATTTTCATAAACCATTATTCTTTGATTTTAATGCAGCATCGGTAACTGCGAATGGTAGAATAAATTATTTCTGGACCTATGATAAGTACCGTAGGAGAGTTCAGCGGCAAAACGGATGGGCTGCTTTTGGAGCTGGAGTTGCAACTTTATTCACAGCTTGGATATTAGATGCAATACTTAACGGAAATTATTTTAATGGTGATACTGACAATTATTCTTTGGGATTGGATCTTCTTCACGGTATATCATCTGTTTTTATTCAGGATATTGCATATATAGGAGCAATGGCAATTGCCGATGGATTTGAAAGAGATTATGAGCGTTGCCTGCAAAAGTCTATAGGCTTTTTGACACCATATAATATTCCATCAAATACTGCTCTTAGAGGCCATACTTTGGCCAAATTTATTCCGGGAGCAGATAGGATTGAAATTAATCTTCCAATTGGCAATAAAGTTTATTCTTTTCAATGGGACGCCTCTGAATTAGAAGAAATAAATTCTCTATAGATAATATAGGCATATATTACAAACTGTTGTTAATTTTATAGGAATTGCTTAAATTTGCGAAGATAGACTAAAGAATTTTTATTATACTTTAATTTCTATAAAAATGAGAATTATTCAAGTTACAGGAAGGGAAATCCTCGATTCAAGAGGAAATCCTACAATTGAGGCAGAGGTCCTCCTAGAATCAGGTATTATTGGTGTCGCTTCAGTTCCTTCAGGAGCATCTACAGGTGAAAACGAGGCATTGGAGCTTCGTGATGGCGATCCAAAGCGCTACGGTGGCAAGGGTGTACTCAAAGCTGTAGAGAATATCAATAAAAAAATAGCTCCTGCTATTGTTGGTTTTCCATCTCTTGATCAGAGAGCGATTGATAAGGCTATGATTGAGCTTGAC
Organism: uncultured Bacteroidales bacterium; assembly: GCA_963548935.1. GTDB lineage: Bacteria > Bacteroidota > Bacteroidia > Bacteroidales > UBA932 > Cryptobacteroides. The sequence continues at coordinate 26,454 of CAUUVS010000014.1, read as the reverse complement.
GGCACACCTACCAAGAGTAATCTTGGTGCAAATGCTATTTTGGGGGTTTCTTTGGCTGTGGCTCATGCTGCTGCCAACTATCTTGGAATTCCTTTGTATAGATATATTGGTGGCACCAACGGTCATGTTCTCCCTGTTCCTATGATGAATATTATCAACGGTGGAGCACACTCTGATGCGCCTATCGCTTTCCAAGAATTTATGATTCGTCCTGTAGGCGCTAAAAATGAAGCTGAAAGCGTGCGGATGGGTGCAGAAGTATTCCATGCTCTTCAGAAAGTTCTTAAAGGACGCGGTCTTTCAACGGCAGTGGGTGACGAAGGAGGTTTTGCTCCTAAACTCAATGGTATTGATGATGCTCTTGACTGCATTATGGAAGCAATCAAGAAAGCAGGTTATGAGCCTGGTAAGGATATTACTATTGCTATGGACTGTGCTGCTTCCGAGTTTGCAGTTAAAGAAGGAGACAAATTCTTCTATGACTACAAACAGTTGTCAAATGGTATGCCTAAGGATCCTAACGGCAAGAGGTTCGATTCTGAAGGTCAGATTAAATATCTTGAGGAACTTATTACAAAATATCCTATCGATTCTATCGAGGACGGTCTCAGTGAAGCTGACTGGGAAGGTTGGGTTAAACTTACAAAGGCTATCGGTGACAGATGCCAGTTGGTAGGTGATGATCTGTTTGTTACCAATGTTAAATATCTTGAGAAAGGTATCAAAATGGGAGCAGCCAACTCAATTCTTATCAAAGTTAATCAGATAGGCTCTCTTACAGAGACTCTTGATGCTATAGAAATGGCTCATCGTCATGGTTACACTACAGTCACATCTCACCGCTCAGGCGAAACGGAAGATACTACAATTGCTGACATTGCAGTAGCTACCAACTCCGGTCAGATAAAAACAGGTTCGCTAAGCCGTACAGATCGTATCGCTAAGTACAATCGTCTTATGAAGATTGAGCAAGAACTTGAGGAAGAAGCTGTGTATGGGTATAAGAAACTCAGATAATCATAACTTTATTTAAATCCAAGTGTCCGGAAAGAATATTTTCGGACACTTTTTTGTATATTTCAAATATTTGAAATTATAGCATTTTTTGCTATTTTTGTAGCATATATTATAAAACAATTAATCAATTATTGAGATGAAAAAAATCATCATTTTTATATCAGCTCTTATCGTATTTATTGCAGTTGTTCCTTTTTTATCCTCTTGCAGTAAAATTTTAAACAAGAATATCGAACTTAATAATAAAGAATTCCAGTTTGAAATCATTGGTGGGGCTAAAATCGATGAAGAGCAGGTGATCTATGAGGGTGATATGGAAATGGATCTTGTACCGGAACTTAAAAAACAAGGTTTCTCTGAAAAAAATCTCAAATCTTTCTTGATAAAGAAAGGCAAGTTGGTTTTAGTAAAGCCTATAGGCTTTGATATGAAAGAATTTAAGGGTGTTAAACTTTATTTCGGTGATAAAAACTTATTTGTTGTCACAGCGGATGAAGTAAAAGAGGTTGCCACAGCGGATGAAGTAAAAGAGAATGCTCTTTACTTTAATGTAGATAATCCGGATCTATTGAGCAAGCTGTCTCAAGACAAACTTCATATTATATTGATAGGAAAGAAACCTGCCAAGAATGTTGAAGTTAAGTTTGTGGCAGATTATGTGGCTAATATAGGAATATTGTAATAGCAAGGATGATAATAATTGATATTTAGCTCCCGGAGAACCAAAGCTCCAGGGGCTTTTTTATTATTTCTATAATTTATTTAAGTTTGTAAACTCATATAGGATAATATGAATATATGTAAGATTAAAGAAAAATTAGATTCTGTTCCAAGTATATACAAGTCAATAGGAATGGAGCTTATCTCTACTGATGATGCTGAAACAGTAATGGCGAGGATGAAAGTAGATGAGAATACAAGGCAGCCTTTCGGATATTTGAGCGGAGGCGCTTCACTTGCTCTTGCTGAAACATTGGCTGGAGCCGGTTCCTATATTTTATGTCCTGATTGTATTTCAGTAGGTGTCAATGTGTCCGGTACTCATATCAAGCCTGTACCTGAAGGTGTTACTGTAACAGCTATTGCCAGAATACTACATAAAGGGAATAGGGTTCACAATTGGCAGGTATATATTAAGGATTCATCCGGAGATATAGTGGCTAATATTCAGGTAACAAATTATATTAAGTAGAAAGTATGAGTAATTTTGCTTTCTATCGTCAGCCTTATGAAGACCAATATACTGAATTGAGACAGTCTGAAGGAGAACCTTATGAATTTAAAAGTCTGATAGATCTTGATAATCGGGATGGGTTTGTTTTCGCTCCTTTTGAGCCTTCTGCAGAATGTCCTATTATTTTGTTTCACAATTTTGTCGCAGAGAGAAAGAATATTGAAGATGTGGATCTTCCGGGCATTTATTATTCTATGGAAAGAGCTGATTTGGAGAAAGAAATATATTTTTCTGATTTTGTCAAATTTCATAAAAAATTGGAGGAGGGGCTTTTTGCTAAAATAGTATTGTCCAGAAAAGCAAAATTGAAAACATCAAGTAGAATTGCAATTGAAAAACTATTTTTCAAGGCTTGTAGGTTATATCCCGGTATGTTCGTATCTCTTGTCTCTACAGAGAAAGGAGGAGACTGGCTTATGGCAACTCCTGAAATACTTTTGAAAGGTAGTTCAGGGCAATGGCATACTATGGCTCTTGCCGGTACAATGAAAAAAGAAAATAAGAAATGGTCGAAAAAGGACATAAGAGAGCAGAATTTTGTTGCTTCTTATATTGAGGAGGCTATTTGCAAATTTACGGACAGCCTTGATAAAAAAGGCCCATATTCTTATGAAGCAGGGCATTTGGTGCATTTAAGAACTGATTTTTCTTTTCGTCTGAATTATGATAATAGAATAGGCAGTCTTATTGAGGCCCTTCATCCTACACCTGCTGTATGTGGTCTCCCGAAAATTGAAGCAAGGACATTTATATTGGCTAATGAAACATCTTCTCGTAGATACTACAGTGGATTTGCCGGTATTCTTTCGCCTCGTGCTGAAACTTTCCTTTATGTTACCCTCAGATGCATGAAAGTGGAAGGCGATAATTGTGAGCTGTATGCAGGAGGTGGACTGCTTGCTGAAAGCGATGCTTTATGTGAGTGGGAAGAAACTGAAAATAAAATACAGACAATGCTGAGTTTATTTGAATGATGATTTAATCAGAATGTATAGCGATAAAGATAATATAAATATCCTTACTTCTATTATGAGTAGAAGTGGTATAGAACATATTATAGTATGTCCCGGTTCGAGGAATGCCCCATTGGTGCATAATTTCAAGGAACATACTAAATTTAATTGCCACAGTGTCACAGATGAGAGATCGGCAGGCTTCTATGCTATCGGATTGTCACAAGCAACAGAAAGACCTGTTGCCGTATGTGTGACTTCCGGAACTGCTCTTTTGAATCTTGCTCCGGCAGTTGCGGAAGCTTGTTATCAGCATATTCCATTGTTGATCATCTCGGCAGATCGTCCTGTAGCATGGATTGATCAGCAAGATGGACAGACATTGCCTCAGTCTGATTTTTTCGGCAATTTGGTTAGCAAGTCGGTTAATTTGCAGGAGCCAAAAGATAAGATACAGAGGTGGCATTGTAATCGTCTCGTCAATGAGGCAATTATGGAGTTGCAACATAATGAGGCTTCTCCCGTTCATATCAATGTTCAAGTTTCGGAGCCATTGTTTAATTTTATTACACCGGTATTGCCGTCTGAAAGATTGATTAAGCGTATCCAGGTATCTGATAAAATCGATTCTGTATATCAATCATTTTTAGATGAATTTGCCGATTGTAGTAAACCTATGCTTGTTATAGGACAGGACAATTCTTTATGCAAAATGCATAATCTGCTTGAGGCAATTAGAGATAGTGTGGTTGTAGTTGCCGATTCTTTGACAGGAGCCGGAACCAATGCTGATGAAATTCTGGCTGTAATTGAAACAGAGGCAGAATATTTTCCTGAAATGGTATTGTATGTCGGAGGAGATATTGTGAGTAAGAGACTGAAGAAATTTTTGAGAAACAATACATCAGCACAATGGAGTGTAAATGCTTCTGGAAGAGTATATGATACATTTATGAATCTCGTTGCAGTCATCGAGGCAAGGACTGAAACCGTACTCTGTGATTTGGCCGGGAAAATTCAAAATAAGAAACATAATGAATATAAAACATTTGTAACAAAGTGGAGACACATAGAGAAATATGTTAAAGATAGGGTGAATAGTTATAATCCTGAGTTTTCTCATTTTGCGGCAGTAAAGTATTTTGAGGAGGAACTTGGCCGTACGACAGAAAAATATAGGATACAATATGCAAATAGTTCTGCAATCCGCCTTGCCAATATTTTTTCTAATCATTTTGTATGGAGCAATAGGGGAGTTAATGGTATAGAAGGCTCATTGTCCACAGCTGCAGGAATGTCTTTGGGTAGTAAGGAAAAAACTTTCTGTGTGATAGGTGATCTTAGCTTTTTTTATGATCAGAATGCCTTATGGAACAATGAGTTGAAAGGGAATTTCAGAATATTGCTTTTGAATAATGGGGGAGGGAATATTTTTAAGCGTCTGCCTGGACTTTCAGAAAGTAATGCAATAGGCTATATTATGGCCAAACATCATACTTCGGCTGCCGGAGTATGTCTACAGAATAATGTGGAATATATGATGGCCTTGAATATGAGGCAACTAAAAGATGGGCTTGTATGGCTTTTGGGACCTTCAGAGGGACGCCCAATGCTTCTTGAAGTTACAACTACAGATAAAGATGAGGAAGCAGCTTGGGAGGAATTTTATGAATATTTGAAAAGAAATAAATTATAATATGAAAAATATAGAATGGCATAAAATTGAAGGTTTTGATTTCAAGGATATTCTTTTTGAAGAATATAATCATATTGCAAAAATAACAATCAACAGACCGAGGTACAGAAATGCGTTTACTCCACTGACTACATCAGAATTGTCACAGGCTTTTTCTCATTGCCGTGAGTCTTGTGATATCAGAGTGGTTATTTTGACAGGAGCCGGAGACAAGGCTTTTTGTTCAGGAGGAGATATGAATGTCAAAGGTCGAGGTGGCTATATGGGGACAGATGGCGTGCCAAGATTGAATATTCTTGATGTGCAAATGCAGATAAGAAGGCTTCCTAAGCCTGTAATTGCTATGGTTAATGGTTATGCAATAGGTGGAGGACATGTTCTACACATTATGTGTGATCTTACTATAGCGAGCGAAAATGCTATTTTTGGACAGACCGGTCCTAAAGTGGGTTCGTTTGATGCTGGCTTCGGCTCTTCTTATCTTGCCAGAATGGTAGGTCAGAAGAAAGCTCGGGAGATATGGTTCCTATGCCGGCAATATTCTGCCTATGAGGCCGAGAGGATGGGCATGGTCAATAAAGTTGTATCGTTTGAAAAGCTGGAAGACGAGTGTGTGGAATGGGCGGAAACAATGATGGAACATTCTCCTCTTGCTTTACGCATGATAAAGGCAGGTCTTAATGCCGAACTTGACGGTCAGGCCGGGATTCAGGAACTTGCAGGAGACGCTACTATGCTTTATTATACATTGGATGAGGCACAGGAAGGAGGGAGGGCGTTTCTTGAGAAACGCAGGCCGGATTTTGAAAGCTATCCTAAATTTCCTTGAAAAATATGATTTTTATTATCCTTATTTGATTTTTTGAATGAATTATAAATATTCGATATCAGAGAAAACCTTTCATTTCAAGCAGCCTGCCATAACTTCAAGAGGGGTATATACTACAAGGCATAGCTATTTTATTCATTTGGTTTCTACAGAAAATCCGAAACTTTTTGGTATTGGTGAGAGTGCTTTTCTTCCTGGCCTCAGTTGCGATGCTGTACCTTGTTATGAAGAGATACTGAATGCTGCCTGTATCGATTTTTGTTCTTCCGGAAAAATAGATTATGACCGATACCGGCAATATCCTTCAATACTCTTCGGTCTTGAAACAGCTGAGGCTCAAATTAATGCCGGTAGCTCTTATGATCTTTTCAATACACCTTTCGCAAGAGGAGAAGAGGGGATTCCTATCAATGGTCTTATTTGGATGGGAAGTTATGACGAAATGATTGAAAGAATTGAAGAGAAACTAAAATCGGGATACCATTGTATCAAATTGAAGGTCGGTGCAATAGATTTTGAGAAAGAACTTTTGTTGTTGGATTTTATCAGAGAAAGGTTCGACTCTTCTCAACTTGAAATCCGTCTTGACGCTAATGGCGGATTGCCTCAGGACAATGTTTTGAAATATCTGAAAAGATTTTCAGAGTATTCGATTCATTCGATAGAACAACCTATAAGACAGGGACAATGGGAGAATATGAGAAGATTATGCATGGAATCTCCTATACCGATTGCTCTTGATGAAGAGTTGATAGGTGTAAATGTCGTTGATGAAAAAATAAGATTGTTGGAGATGATAAGGCCGTCGTATATTATAATAAAGCCCTCTCTCCATGGTGGCATAAAGGGGGCAGAAGAATGGATAAATATAGCAAAAGAAAAAGGTATCGGTTCTTGGATGACCAGTGCTTTGGAGAGTAATATCGGACTTAATGTCATTGCACAATTAGCTGCCAAGAATTATGGGCCGAGTATAAATTTCCCTCAAGGTTTGGGAACAGGCCTGCTTTTTACAGAGAATATTCCTTCTTCTTTGGAAATGAAAGGAGATAAATTATGGAATTTGTCAAATGACGATAAATGAATTTATAGCTGATTGGCAATCTGATGCTGATACAATAGAGCTATATACAAGTGGCTCTACAGGAGATCCCCAACTTTTCAGGGCATCCAAAGAAAAAATGGTTGCCAGCGCAACCCTTACGTGCAATTATCTTGGATTAAAAGAAGGAGATTCTGCATTGCTTTGTCTGCCATTGGATTATATAGCAGGTAAAATGATGGTTGTGCGTTCATTGGTTGCCGGTCTTAAGCTGATAGATGTTGAGCCGAAAGGAAATCCTCTTGCCGGTCTTGATGCAAATATCGACTTTGCCGCAATGGTTCCGCTTCAGGTTTATAATTCTTTGCAGGTAGCGCAGGAAAGAGAGAAACTGAAGTCAATAAGACATCTTATTATTGGAGGAGGCCCGATAGATGATTTGCTATCTTATGAACTCCGATCTTTTCCTAACCATATTTGGAGCACTTATGGAATGACAGAAACACTTTCTCATATTGCTTTGCGTAGGCTTAATGGCCCTCAGGCTGATGAATGGTATTCTCCTTTGCCAGGAGTGAAAATAAGTCAAGATGAAGAGAAAAGACTGATTATTGATGCGCCAATGCTCTGCTCCGGAATATTGAAGACTAACGATATTGCCGAATTTTCAGATGATAATCTAAAATTTAAGATAATAGGCAGATGTGATAATGTAATTATAAGCGGTGGAGTCAAATTGAATATTGAGAAAATTGAAAATACTCTTTTGCCATATATGAAATCACCTTTTGCAGTAACGAAAAAAAAAGACATCAAGTTTGGAGAGATTGTCGTTTTGTTGGTCGATAAAAGCGTCGGCTCCAATATTTCTGAGATAGAAAATATCTGCAATTCTATGCTTAATGAATATGAGAGACCTCGTTTGATAGGTATAATAGACAAAATTCCGATGACAGCAACCTATAAGATTAATCGTGCGGAAGCTATGAAAATTGCCGATAATAATCATTATATTTGCAAATATCTATTTTAGAAAATATCACATAATGTCAAATGTCGTAGGAAATATATCCCAGATAATAGGACCGGTAATAGATGTCCATTTTGATTTGAATGGTGGCAATGAAGCGGCTGAACTGCCGAGAATCCACGATGCGTTGACTATACAGCGTGGAGACGGAAAGACTTTGATAATTGAAGTTCAGCAGCATGTCGGAGAAGATATTGTAAGAGCGGTTGCTATGGATTCTACTGATGGACTTCATAGAGGAATGCAGGTTGTAAATACAGGAAAGCCGATTTCTATGCCTGTAGGTTCTCAGATTCGCGGTCGTGTAATGAATGTGACAGGGGATGCTATCGACGGAATGGGAGAACTTAGCAAGACAGATTCTCTTCCGATTCATAGAGAGCCTCCGAAATTCGAGGATCTTACAACATCACAGGAAGTTCTTGTGACAGGTATCAAGGTGATAGACCTGCTTGAACCATATCTAAAAGGAGGTAAGATAGGCCTTTTCGGTGGTGCCGGAGTTGGCAAGACGGTACTTATCAAGGAATTGATAAACAATATTGCCAAGAAGCACAATGGATTTTCGATTTTCGCCGGAGTCGGTGAACGTACAAGGGAGGGTAATGATCTTCTCCGTGAGATGATAGAATCCGGTGTTATAAGATACGGAGATAATTTTTTGAAAAGTATGGAAGAGGGGCATTGGGATTTATCAAAGGTCGACCTGAACGAATTGAAGAAATCTCAAGTTGCTATGGTTTTCGGTCAGATGAATGAACCACCTGGAGCAAGATCTTCGGTGGCGCTTTCAGGACTTACTCTTGCAGAATCTTTCCGAGATGGCGCGGAAGGGAACAGTCCTAAGGATATACTTTTCTTTATTGACAATATATTCAGATTTACGCAAGCCGGATCGGAAGTCTCGGCTTTGCTGGGTCGTATGCCTTCAGCAGTTGGCTATCAGCCGACTCTTGCTACTGAAATGGGACAGATGCAAGAAAGAATTACATCTACTAAAAACGGCTCCATTACTTCTGTACAAGCTGTTTATGTGCCTGCCGATGATCTTACTGATCCTGCACCGGCAACCACTTTTACCCATTTGGATGCAACAACTGTACTTAGTCGCAAGATTACTGAACTCGGTATTTATCCGGCAGTGGATCCATTGGAATCCACCTCAAGGATACTTGACCCTAACATCGTCGGACAGAAGCATTATGATACAGCGCAAAGAGTCGTGCAGATTCTCCAAAGGCAGAAAGAACTTCAGGATATTATAGCTATTTTAGGTATGGATGAATTGTCGGACGAAGACAAATTGACGGTAAACAGGGCCAGAAGAGTGCAGAGATTTCTGTCGCAGCCGTTTGCTGTGGCAGAACAGTTTACAGGTGTGCCCGGAGTGATGGTAGACATTGAAGATACTGTAAGAGGGTTCGATATGATACTTAATGGTGATGCCGATTATCTTCCTGAGCAGGCTTTCCTGAATGTAGGTACTATAGAAGATGCAATTAAGAAAGGAGAAGCTTTGTTGGCACAGGCGAAATGATGGATATTGTTCTTAAAATATTTTCTCCGGAAGGGATGCTGGTTGATGCAAAGGTATCGGGTGTGGAATTTCCCGGCACTCAAGGTCGTTTTACCGTCCTTCGTAATCATGCACCCATTATATCTTCATTGGAAAAAGGGGAGATTTTTTATACTACGGAAGACGGAAAGAAGTCTTTGTCGGTAACTTCCGGTTTTGTTAAAGTCAATGCAAATGAAGTTTCAGCCTGTGTGGAGATTTAGATGAGATATTTGTCAATCATATTCGTTTTCTTTTGGAGCTGCTTCAAGATTTCGGCTCGGCCGGAACCTGTTGCTTTTGTTCAGGGAACAATTCAGGAACCTGTGCAGAATACTGATTTTCGGGATACAATCAATCCGGAAGTTCGGAACTCCGTCAAATTATCTGAAGTTACGAATATAGAAGGTGAAATTTCCGATACTGAATTGGATATACCGGATATAATTTTCAGTCATATTGACGATTCTTATGAATGGCATATTTCTAAATTCGGCTCCTGCGATGTTGCCATCCATTTGCCGGTAATCTTATATAGCAAGTATTCCGGAGTAAATGTTTTTTCTTCGAAAAAATTAGAGCATGGATCATATAAAGGCTTTTGTATTGCTGCTGAAGATAGTAGATATAAAGGCAAGATAGTAGAAATGATAAATGGCGAGGAATGCAGGCCTTTTGATATTTCAATTACCAAAAATGTACTTGCCCTTATTTTTAGCAGTGTCCTTTTGCTTGTTATTGTATTGCTGACAGCTGGTTGGTATAGAAAGCATGATGCCCTGAAAGAGGCTCCTGTAGGTATTGCCGCCATTATGGAACCTATAATAATGATGGTTCATGATATGGCAAGAGAGAATATAGGTGAGGATGATTTTAGAAAGTATTCGCCTTACCTTATAATGGCTTTTCTCTTTATATTTTTAAATAATCTTATAGGAATAGTGCCTTTTTTCCCGGGAGGGGCCAATTTGACAGGAAATATTGCAATTACCCTTACTTTGGCCTTAATAACATTCTTTACGGTGAATCTGACAGGAAGCAAGCATTATTTTAAAGAGATGTTTGCGCCTGAAGTGCCTGTTTTCCTGAAGCCTATAATGCCTATAATAGAGGTATTCAGTGCTTTGATGAAGCCTATATCATTGACAATAAGACTTTTTGCAAATATGCTTGCAGGACATATCCAGATATTGAGCGTGGTTTGTATCATATTTATTATGGCGAAGTATGGACCCTTGTTGTGTGGTACAATGTCTTTGGTATCAGTGATTTTCGGCATTTTCCTCGATGTTTTGGAAATTCTTATATCATTTATTCAGGCTTATGTATTTACAATGCTATCGTCTATTTATATAGGACTTGCAAGGCAAAAACATTGATTTTATATTAACAATTAAATTTTATAATTATGGTATTAGCATTATTATTACAGGTTGTTGCAGGAGCTGTTTTTGGTAAAGTTGCTGCTGTCTTAGGAGCTGCTGCTACAGCATTTGCGGCCGGGTATGGCATCGGAAAAATAGGAACATCTGCAATGGAGGCCATAGCAAGGCAGCCTGAATCAGCCGGAGATGTTCGTAACAGTATGATTATTGTCGCCGGTATGATTGAAGGCGCTGCCCTTTTTGCAATTATAGTTTGCTTGTTGGTGATTGTTCTGAAGTAGCCTGTTATGAATTTGATAACACCGGATGCCGGCTTGCTTTTCTGGATGGTTCTGATTTTCGGAATCGTATTCTTCTTACTTGCTAAATTCGGTTTTCCTGTTATTACAGAAATGGTAGAAAAGAGGAGCCGATATATCGGTGAGTCGCTCAAACTTGCTCAAGAGGCAGAAGAAAGAATGAAAAATTTTGCCGCCGAGCAGCAGTCTATGCTTGAAGAGACTCGCAATGAGCAGAACAAGATGCTCCGGGAAGCTACACAGACGAGAAATAAGATTATAGAACAGGCAAAGACGGAAGCCTTGGCTACTGCTGACAAACTTATTTCAAAGGCAAAAATTGAAATTGCTGCCGAGAAGGAGAGTGCTTTGAAGGATATACGCAAGGAAATGGCCTTGTTCTCAATAGATATTGCGGAGAAAATTGTCCGCAAAGAATTGAAAGATGATAAAGCCAGAATGCAGTATATCGATACTCTTATCAATGAAATGTCCAAAAAGGATAACTCAATAATAGGGAGTTGATAATAGATGAATATCGGGATTATATCGGCCAGATATGCTAAAGCTCTTCTTGAGTATGTTGATTTTCAGGGTAATGGTGATATTGTTCTGGAGCAGATTATCTGTATAGAGAGGGCTTTGGGTACAATTGATGAGTTGCGGCAAGTGATAGATGACGATACTTCTGTCACATCGTCTGCCAAAATCGGTATTTTAGACAGTGTGTTGGGAGGAGAAATGAATCCGGAATTAAGAAAATTCCTGAATTTAGTCTTTTCAAAAGGGCGTGGCTCTTGTCTTAAATTCATTTTTCAGGATTTTGTGGATATTTATTTCAGAAGCCGTAAAATAATTTTAGGGAAATTGATGACCACAGTAGCCTCGCCTGAATTAGAATCCTCTCTCAAGAAAATCGTTAAGGATAATACCGGCTTCGATCTTCGAATAGAGACCGAGATAGTGCCGGATTTGATAGGAGGCTTTATATTTACTATCAACGATTTGCGTATAGATGCAAGTATACGGAGGCAGTTGGACACACTCAAGAAGCAGTTTATAGAAAAGAATAGAAGAATAGTTTAATTTAGGCTGTAAAGCCATTGAAAATATAATATGGATCAGAATCATATCAGACCGGGAGAATTATCGGACGTATTGCTTAATCAGCTCAAGTCCATTGATATAACAGCCAAATATGAAGAAGTGGGAACTGTCCTTCAGGTAAGTGATGGAGTAGTGCATATTTACGGTCTTCTGAATGTAGAAGCAGGCGAGTTGTTGGAATTTGAAAACGGCATTATGGCAGTCGCCATGAATCTTGAAGAAGACAATGTGGGTGCTGTGCTGTTGGGGCCTACCGATTTGGTGAAAGAGGGGATGATTGCCAAAAGGACAGGCAGAATAGCCTCGATTAATGTCGGCGAGTCGATGATAGGGAGGGTAGTTGATCCTTTGGGTAATCCGCTTGATGGACTTGGGGCTATCGATGGAGATGCTGTCTTGATGCCGCTCGAAAGAAAAGCTCCGGGCGTTATTTTCCGTCAGCCTGTCAATGAACCTTTGCAAACAGGTATCAAGTCCATAGATGCTATGATTCCTATTGGCAGGGGACAGAGAGAACTTATTATCGGAGACCGCCAGACCGGAAAGACGGCAATCGCTATAGATACGATTATAAATCAGAGGTCGGAATTTCTTAAAGGAAAACCTGTTTATTGTATCTATGTGGCTATAGGTCAAAAAGGTTCTACTGTTGCAAGTATTGTCGATACTTTACGAGCCAAGGGGGCTATGGATTACACAATTGTAGTTGCTGCTACTGCGGCAGATCCTGCGGCTATGCAATACTATGCGCCTTTTGCCGGTGCAGCTATCGGTGAATATTTCAGAGATACCGGTCGTTCGGCACTTGTGGTATATGATGATCTTTCCAAGCAGGCTGTGGCATATAGGGAGATTTCTCTCATTCTTCGTCGTCCATCGGGTCGTGAAGCTTATCCCGGCGATGTGTTCTATCTTCATTCGAGATTGTTGGAAAGGGCGGCTAAAATTATTGGTCAGCAGGAAGTTGCGGAAAATATGAATGATTTGCCGGAGTCTCTTAGAGGCAAGGTCAAGGCAGGGGGTTCGCTGACAGCTCTGCCTATTATCGAGACCCAAGCCGGTGATGTTTCGGCATATATTCCCACAAATGTTATTTCTATTACCGATGGCCAGATATATCTGGAAAGCGCTTTGTTCAATCAGGGGTTCAGGCCGGCTGTAAATGTGGGTATTTCTGTTTCCAGAGTAGGAGGAAGCGCTCAGATAAAGAGTATGAAAAAGGTTGCAGGCACTCTTAAAATAGATCAAGCCCAGTATCAGGAACTCGAATCCTTCTCAAAATTCTCGTCAGATATGGATCAAATCACGGCAATGGCAATAGATAAGGGGCGCAAGAACAGCCAGTTGCTGATTCAGTCACAATATTCTCCGATGCCGATAGGAGAGCAGATTGCCATCCTTTATTGCGGTACCAAGTATCTGATGAAAGATATCCCTATCGGGTCAGTAAGGGCTTTTCAGGAGGATTTCCTGAATAAGATGAGAGCCACTCACAGCAAGGATGTTCTTGAACCTTTATCTGAAGGAAAATTGGACGATAATATTTCTACTATTATTGAAAAAGAAGCAGCTGCAATAGCTTCATTGTATAAGAAATAGGGATTATGGCTTCGTTAAGGGAAATAAAGGGTAGGATAGGTTCTATCAATACAACGCTGAAAATAACTTCAGCTATGAAAATGGTAGCTTCTGCCAAATTGCATAAGGCTCAGAAGGCGATAGAAAGAACATTGCCTTATGAGGGGCGTATGCGAGATATTCTTTCCCGTGTCATTTCAGCATCAGAGCCATCAGAAAGGGATGTTTTTGAAGAGAGACCTGTATCTAAAGTGGCTCTGATATGTTTTTCATCAAATTCTTCATTATGCGGCTCTTTCAATTATAATGTTATAAGAAAAACTGAAGAGATAATTGCTGAATATAGAGAAGAAGCCGGAATAGAGAGTATTTCTGTCTTTTCTATTGGGAGGAAAATGGCAGAGGCAATGGCCAAGAAAGGCTTTGATAATTATGAAATTGCTGCAAGACTTTCTGAAACAAAATCTTATGATGATACTTCCATATTAGTGAAGCAGTTGTCAGAATCGTTTCATTTGAGGGAGTTTGATAAGATAGAATTGGTATATTCACATCTCAAATCCTTATCTTCTCAGCCTGTGATACGTGAGACGCTTCTCCCTTTTGAGAAAAACAAACCTGCAGTCATTGCTACAGGACTTCATAGAAACTTTCCTGAAAATGGCAATGATACGGATTATATTTTGGAACCTTGTAAGGAGGAACTTCTGGATAGGCTTATTCCACAATATTTGAACCATAAGGTTTATTCTGTATTATTGGATTCTGCTGCGGCTGAGTATGCCGCCAGAACAGTGGCTATGCAGACAGCCTCGGACAATGGAGAGGATTTGCTTCAGGAACTTACTATAGAATATAACAAGAGCCGTCAGCAGAAAATTACTGATGAACTTTTGGATATAGTAGGTGGAAGCCTTTGATTTATTCAATTGAAATGTTATAAATTTTAACCGGAGCGAATCTCACGACCGGCCCCGGTTAATATATTTTAACTTAATTCAATTTATATTAAGAACATTGCTTATGTCTTTGTAACCTCTATATTCAAAGACCGTTCCAAACTTTTTGAATTTTTATGTTTTTACTGATTTTTTCTCTTTGAGCATTTCTTATAAATGGCTCTTTGCGGTAGTATAGGTGTTTTTAGTTGCAGGTATTCCATAGAAAGGAAAAAGTTATGAATGGCAGTGCATAATTAAGATTCTGGCCTGATTTTGGTAATACCTATTTCGTGTTAATTTGGAATTGTTATGAATAAGATATCTTTGTGGGCGATAGGTATATTTCTATCTGTAATACCTTGTGTCGCTGAAAATTCAAAAGAAAGGACAATGAAAGACAATGTTAAGGAAATCTATTTTGCCGGAGGATGCTTCTGGGGAACCGAGCATTTTATGAAGCAGATTCGTGGAGTTATTGCAACAGAGGTCGGCTATGCCAATGGAAATGTTGCAAATCCTGATTATCGGGCAGTATGTACCGGAAATACAGGTTTTGCGGAAACTGTAAAAGTCAAATACGATGCTTCTATTATCGGGCTTGAAAAGCTTATTGACCTTTATCTGCAGACGATTGACCCTATTAGCATCGACCGTCAAGGCAATGACAGGGGCTCCCAATACAGGACAGGTATATATTTTATAGATAGTAGTGATGAGAAGGTTATACTTTCTGTGCTTTCACAACTTTCTTTAAGACTGAATAAGCCTGTAGCAGTGGAATGCAAGCCTTTGCGGAATTTTTATAAGGCGGAGGACTACCATCAGGATTATTTAGACAAGAATCCCGGAGGTTATTGCCATATTCCTTCAAATTTGTTCCAAATGGCTCGCGAGGCTAATCTTGAGACTTCAGGAAAATTTGTCCGTGAGGATAAAGCAGCACTGAAAAAGCGCCTATCGTCTTTACAGTATGATGTGACAATGAACAGTGCAACTGAAACTCCATTCAGAAATGAGTATTGGAATGAGTTCAGGGAGGGAATTTATGTTGACATTACAACAGGTGAGCCGCTGTTCGTTTCCACGGACAAATTTGATTCGGGTTGTGGATGGCCGAGTTTTTCGAAACCGATTGACAAGTCGCTGATAGTTGAGAAGTTTGACAGGTCGCACGGAATGGTCAGGACGGAAGTTCGCAGCAAGCTGGGCAATGCTCATCTGGGGCACGTTTTTAATGACGGTCCTCGTGATAAGGGCGGATTGCGTTACTGTATCAACAGTGCATCGCTCCGCTTTATTCCTAAGTCCTGTATGCAAGAAGAGGGTTACGGTGAATATCTGAAGTTGTTTTAATACTGAGATGGTTTGAAGGTTGGGAGATTAGCCTTGCCGCTGCAAGTCTTTTCTCCTCCTCCTTGCCGGAGTGGCCCTTGCAAGTAGAGCGAAGCCCTGATGCCTTCGGCATCTTGGGCTTTTCAGTATATATCTGCACTTATGAGAGCAAGCTCTCAACGCTTTATATATACTGAAAAGCCCAGTCGCAAAAGCGACAGGACTTCTTGTTTGCGGAGAGAGGGAGATTCGAACTCCCGAAACCTTTTAGGGGTTTACACGCTTTCCAGGCGTGCCTCTTAAGCCACTCGAGCATCTCTCCTTTGTGTTTCGATTTACCGGATAACTTAAGCTTGTAAAAAATGCAATTACTTGGGCTTTATTATCATTTCGGGTTACAAATATACAAAATAACTATTAAAAATTAATTTTTTCTTGCTTACAGTTTATAAGTATTATAGGGTAAAAACTTATAAATTGAAGTATGTATTTTGCTTATAATGTAAAATATAATTTATTAAAACGATTAAAAATCATTAAAAGGTCATAAATAAAGGTTAAAAATTGTTTTGATAAATATAAAAAATTTATTTTCTTTGTAAAAGACAATCCTGTGTTTGGGACGTAATACTTATTTCAATTTATATTAAATTATTGCTTATGGAAAAAATCAGAATTTTTTTCACGGTGCTGATGATATTGGTTTCTGCCAATATTGTTTCTGCGCAAAGCATCACTGTGAGTGGTAAAATCACAGACTCTTCAACGGGCGAACCGGTACCGTTTGCCTCAGTTATGGTGCAAGGAACTATGAATGGTGTCAGTTGCAATGCAGAGGGAGTGTATTCTATCAGTACAAAAACTTCTGCAACACTTGTTTTCTCCGCAATAGGATATAAGGATCTTGTAGTACCTATCGGAGGCAAAGCAACTTTGGATATTAAACTTGATCCGGATTCAGAGGCGCTTGAGGAGACAATCGTAGTAGCCTTCGGTACTGCTACCAAGGAATCGTTTACCGGATCGGCGGCAGTCGTGAAATCGAGTGATATTGCGAAAGTGCAGGTTTCAGATGTGACAAGATCTCTTGAAGGTATTGTTGCCGGTGTCCAGATGACCACATCATCAGGAACTTTGGGTAAATCTCCTTCAATACGAATTCGTGGAACAGGTTCTATCTCTGCAGGTAAGACTCCGTTGTATGTTATTGACGGTATTCCTTATTCAGGTGATATGAATAATATCAATCCGAATGATATTGAATCTTTGACCGTGCTTAAGGATGCCGCATCCAATTCTCTATATGGTTCTCGCGGTGCAAATGGTGTAATTATGATTACGACCAAGAAAGCCAAGACAGGAGAGGCGGTTGTGAATTTAGATGCTAAATGGGGACTTAATACCAAAGCTCTTCAGGATTATGACTATATCAAAGATCCGGGTCAGTACTATGAGACTCATTACGCTTCTTTATATAATTATTTTAGATTGGAAAAGGGCTTAAATAAGGCTGAAGCTCACCTTAAGGCTGCCACTATCACTCCGGGGTCGTTAAAAGATGGTGGTCTTGGATACAATGTATATGAATATCCGGCAGGTCAGCTTCTGATAGGTTCCAATGGTAAGTTGAATCCTAATGCTACGCTCGGTAGGAAAGTGACGTATAAGGGCCAGGAATATCTGCTAACTCCTGATGATTGGATCAAAGAGGCATATAAGCATTCTCTTCGTCAGGAATATAATGTAAGTGTGTCGGGGACATCAGGAAATGTTGCTGTATATGCATCATTCGGCTACCTCAATAATAATGGTATTATTGCCGGTAACAATATGAAGCGCTACACCGGACGTCTCAAAGCAGATTATAAGGCTAAGTCTTGGCTCAAGATAGGAGCCAATATGGGATATACCAATTTTATGTATAATAATGGCAATAGATATGAAGGAGACAGTGGCTCTACAGGTAATTTGTTCGCTCAGATAACGAATATGGCTCCTATCTATCCTTTGTATATACGTGATGGGCAGGGAAATATTCTGAAAGATTCTCACGGACTCTTAAGATATGACTGGGGCAATTCAGATAATGCAGGTATGAGCCGTTCTGTGTCATCCAATTCAAATGCCTTGCAGGCGTCTCTTCTCAATATTGATCGTTCCGAAGGTAATGCATTGAACACTACAGGTTTTGCAGAGATTCGTTTCCTCAAGGACTTTAAATTCTCATTCAATGCCGGTGTTGGTTTGGATGAGACTAGAAAGACCAGGATGAATAATATGTACTATGGGCAGTATGCTCCGACAAAAGGTCTTATAAGCAAGATACATTCGAGGTTTTTTTATCTAAACCTTCAGCAGATTCTTGAATGGAGCAGGAAATTCAATGGTTTGCATAATGTTTCCGTTATGGCCGGTCATGAAAACTATCAGAGTTCATCAGTTAGGCTCTCAGCATCCAAATCCAATATGTTTTCTTTGAAGAATCTTGAACTTGATGGTGCGGTTGTGGATAACCAGAATGCTTCTTCTTATAGAAGAACATATAATACCGAAGGTTATTTTGCAAGAGCCCTCTATGACTATAACAACAAAGTATTTGCCAGTCTTTCTTATCGTTATGATGCTTCTTCCAAATTCTCAAGCAAACATTGGTGGGGTAGTTTCTGGTCTGCAGGTATCGGATGGCTTATAAACAAAGAGCCTTGGTTCCATGCGCCTTGGGTAAATCTTCTCAAGCTGAAATCCTCTATCGGTTCACAGGGCAATGACGATATAGGTAATTATCGTTATACTGATACTTACAGCCTTTCCAATAATGATGGCTCGCTTGCAATGTCTTTCAACACAAAGGGAAATGAAAAGATCTCTTGGGAAACCAATACGAATTTCAATGCCGGTATTGATTTTGAATTATTGGACAGGCGTCTTTCCGGTAGTATGGAGTATTTCTATAGAAAGACTTCCGATATGCTTTTCTTTTTTACTACACCGGAGTCTATCGGGTATAGCGGATACTATGACAATATCGGTGATATGAGAAATGCCGGAGTTGAACTTTCATTAAATTATGCAATTCTCAATAACAGGAATCTGCATTGGAGTGTAAATGCCAATTTCACTCATTATACCAACAAGATTATAAGGCTTCCTGAAGAGAAGAAGACCGTGACGATTGAAGGGTATGGAGGCTTTGCTTCAGGCAATAAGTTCATCGGAGAGGGACTTTCTCTATACACGTTCAAGATGCCTAAATATGCAGGAGTGGATCATAAAGACGGCAAGGCTATGTGGTACAAAGACCTGAAAGAAGATCCGAAAGATCCGGAAAAAGTGACAGGCAGGACAACAACCAAGAATTATGATGAGGCTACTGACTATCTGTGCAGCAATTCCACTCCATTTATGTACGGTGGTTTTGGTACGAGTTTAGACTTTTTCGGTTTTGACTTCTCCATGCAGTTCACATACTCTCTTGGAGGAAAGACTTATGATTCCGGTTATGCTGATCTTGTGAATAGCCCTTCTACAGGAGGATATAGTATTCATAAAGACGTGCTTAAGGCTTGGACTCCGGAGAATCCGAATTCTGATATGCCGAGATTTGTATATAATGACAAGAACTTTTCATCTGCATCAGACCGTTTCCTTGTAGATGCCAGTTATCTTAATTTACAGAATATGCAACTTGGCTATACACTTCCTAAGAAGATTGTGGAAAAGATGCATATCGGCAGAGTTCGTGTGTATGCAACTTGCGATAATATATGGTATTGGTCTCGCAGAAAAGGTCTTGATCCGAGGAATAGTTTCAATGGCGAGACAGACAATGCACATAACTCTCCTGTACGTACTATTTCAGGAGGTGTAAATATTACATTTTAATAAATGGGAGATTCTTATATGAAAAACATATTGATAAATACAGTGACTATAATAGTCCTCACCGGATTTCTGACCGGTTGTATCAGTGAGGCTTTTCCTGAAGGAGATATCCAGACAGCCAAGCAGGTCGCTGAGAGTGAATCCGCCCTTAGCGCTATGATCAATGCCATACCTGTGAATATGGTTGCGACGGATTTCTCCGGATACTATAAACAATACGAAGTCCATACTGATTTCGGTATCCCTGCAATCCATATCATGACGGAGTCTATGTTGGAAGACCTTGCAACCATGGGGGATAATCCATATTATAATCGTTTCTATGGATCGTTAATGGGGAAAGCCCTTGGTTCGAAGTTCATAATATGTGCCTATTATTGGACTTGTTATTATAAATGGATAAAGTCTGTAAATGACCTTATTGCTGTAATTGATCCGGATAAGGCTACACCTGAGCAACTTGTCTACTTAGGTACCGCATATGCCTACAGAGCATCTTACTATTTGGATATGTCCAGAATGTTTGAAGCCAAGATGCCTGGTGTTACTTATAAAGGCTATGATGTTTCAAATGTTCTTGGGCTTACGGTTCCTATTGTTACAGAGAAGGTGAAAGAAGCAGATTCGAGGAATAATCCTCGCGCGACTCATGACGAGATGTACAAATTCATCCTTTCGGATCTTCAGCAGGCAGCCAAGTATCTTGTAGATGTCAAGTCAGGTTATACTTCTCCTACAATTTCAGCAGTGAATGGCTTGTATGCAAGGGCTTATCTTGAAATGGGAGCATTTTCGGACAGCAAAGATTATTATGCAAAGGCTGAGGAATATGCCAAAAAGGTTATCGATGAGAGTGGCAAGACTCCGCTTAATCAGGAGCAGTGGGAAGATCCTGTCAATGGATTCAATAACGGAGCTTCGAATAATTCTTGGATATGGGGTCTGACCTTGTCAAGCCAAGTAACAGGCAACTTGACAACTTTTTCCGCTCATCTTGCTTCTGAGGCAACTTGGGGCTATGCACCTCTTTCCCAAATAGGTATCAATAAGGCTCTTTATGAGAAGATTCCTAATGAAGACTTCCGTAAGCACTCATGGCTTGATCCTGAGCGTGAAAAATTCTATAAATATAAATATGCCGGTAAAGATGAAGATAAGCAAAAGTTTATCAAAGGGACAAAATCTTATCCTCCGGCTAAAGATTATCAGACTATAAAGTTCCGTCCTGCAAAAGGAGAATGTAACGATCATGCCGTTGGAGGTTGTGCCGATCATGTCCTTATGCGTATTGAGGAAATGTATTTTATCGAGGCAGAAGCTCTTGCACAGCAGGGTAAGGTGGCAGAAGCATGTAAAGTGCTTCAAGACTTGATCAAAACGAGGAATCCTAATTATTCAGTGTCTTTAAGTACTAAGGAACTTTTCCTTGATGAGATGTTGCTCCAGAAGAGGATTGAGTTCTGGGGAGAAGGAATCCTTTTCTTTGACTACAAGAGGCTGGGAGCAGGCATTACAAGAGGATATCCGGGGACAAATCATCCAAGTGTATATTGCTACAATTCTAAAGGACGCAATCCTCAATGGAATTTTGTTATTACACGTGGGGAATTCCAATCCAATAAAGGTATCACTGACAAGACAAATAATCCGGATCCTTCCGGTCTTCTGGAGCAGTGGACTGAATAATATAAAGGTATAAAATTATGAAACAGTTTAAATATCTGGCGCTGGCATTGATTACAATGCTATCCTTGGCTTCCTGCAAAAAGGAAGTCGTAGAGAAGGGAGCTCCTGAAGTTGATGGTTGTGCAGGGGTTTACTTTCCGACTCAGAAAAATACGGGAGCTTTACTGTTGGATCCTTCAGATCCTACCGAGGTTACATATACAGCTAAGCGTACCAATGCAGAAGGTTCTATTACCGTACCTTGTACAGTAATTGATACTTCCGGTCTATTTAAGGTTGAGCCTATAAAATTTGACGACGGACAGGAAGAAACCACTTTCAAGGTTAGTTTTCCCGGACTCGGTGTGGGCAGAGAGTATGCCTTGGACTTAATGATTGAAGATCCTAAGTACGCCTTGGTTTATTCCAATAATCCGACTTCTATTTCTCTTGTTGTAACTAGGATTAAATGGAATAATCTTGGAAAGGCTAAATACCGCGATGATATTTTCTCGTCAATTTATTCATTACCTAAAAAATATGCGGAAGTGGAGATTGACATCTATGAAAGAGACGACAAGAAAGGTTATTATCGCATTACGAGTTTATACGCAGAACCTATGCTGGCGGCAATGTGGAATAATACGTATCCGGAGTCTGACTTTAAAGAGAATGTAACAACCAAGAATGCCGTTATATATATCAATGCTACAGATCCAGCTAAGGTATATATACCGTATCAGAATACCGGTTCAACTGTTAGTAGTAAGGATGGAGAAATATGGTTTGCTTCTTTTAGTCCTGAATGTTTTCAGAAAGGTGATGTTTATGGTACCTTGAAAGATGGTGTACTCAAGTTTCCTGTAAACGGACTCATAGGAGGGACTAAAGGCAAGCCTTCTTGGGAGTGCAATAGAAGTGGCATGTTCCG
Organism: uncultured Bacteroidales bacterium; assembly: GCA_963548935.1. GTDB lineage: Bacteria > Bacteroidota > Bacteroidia > Bacteroidales > UBA932 > Cryptobacteroides. The sequence continues at coordinate 3,999 of CAUUVS010000014.1, read as the reverse complement.
TCTGATTATGCCGGGTGCAAGAGACTTCGACTTTGCTTTAGCATTGAGTGCAGGACAGAGCGATAATGCAGGCAAGCTTCCTGTAAGCATTGCAATGGGCTTAGACCTTAAGAAAGTTAAATATGCCATATTTAATGGTTCGCTTTCCGCTTCGGATGTCAAGACAGCAGCCATAAAGATAAAAAAGGGAGAAGTGGCTTCCGAAGAAGTTTCTGCTTCAGGGACCGTAAATATTACTATGGATAATACAGGGGTGTATACCCTTGTTGCCGTTGGTTTTGATGAGAAAGATGCTGTCCAGGCTTCAAGTTCGACGTCTTTCAGTTATTTGAAAGCAGGTGACGATACAAAGAAAGTTGTTCTCAATACCGGGCTTCTGCTTACAAATCAGTATGCAAATTACGGATACACAACTGAAAATTCCCTTTTATATTATTTCTCAGGAAAGGAAATCAAATCTCTCGTATTTGACATTGTTGAGACAGATGTTTATGATGCTGCTCCTGATGAAACAGTAAAAAAGATTCTTAAAGAAGTAGAGTTCGAGAAAGATTCTGTTCTTTTAGTAGTTAATGATAAGGGCGCTTCCGGTATTTTCGACAAACTCTCTCCGGGAACTGGCTATACTTTGGTAGCTGTTGCAAGCAATGGTTTCAAGACTCAGGTATTTACGGCTAAGGCCACGACTGGTGGTCAGCCAAAGGATGTATATAAGAATTATACTTCTGACAAACTTACTAAGGATGCCGGGATAGATGCTTTTGTGGGGACTTGGAACTTCTATGCAAAGAATTTAGCATCCAAGACACCTGATGCAAAGCGAAAATTCTATGGTAAGGTTGAGGCAACGAAACTTGGTACCGATGTTCTTGTTGTGAAAGGCCTTATTCCTATTTCCGTAAAGGTAGGAGCAACTGATAATGGAATTCAGTTTAAGTATGAAGATGGTTATCTCTATTCGATGAAAGCAGATCTTGGGACAGTTAATATCAAAGGTACAGAATATACCGAGCATGTTATGTCTATGACTAAAAACAATAAATTTTATTTTACTGATTATGCACTTTTGGCAGGTCCTGTAAATGGAAAGAAAGATTTTGCTTTTGTAGGTAATCCAGAATATGAAAGCAGTTATGGACTTTCTTTCAATAGTCTTGTTATTGGTCTTAAGGAAGCCGGAACTTTTGCCGGAACTCTGGAGAAATGGGGGGATATGCTTTTTGTGGATCCTGCAACTGATGATTCAGGGCTGGCTACATCATCTGTCAAAGCCGAACTTAAGCCGGCACATGAGTCTGTACTTAAGGCTACTGGTAAGAAGTTGAATAGTCTTAATGCCATAAAGGTGTCAGTTCCTATTGCACCTGAGATGTTGCTTGAGAGCGTGAATTTTGAGGCAAATGTAGTGGAGTGCACTTATGATAAAGACATTTTTGCCACAAAGCAAGCAAATGACATCAGTTTTATTGGACTATAACAATTAATTGAATTTGGTTGTCAGGAGGGTCAGCCGGATTTCCGGCAGGTCTTCCTGACCTAATTATAAATTGTATGAATAAGAAGCTATTTGTTATCTGTTTGGGAGCTATAGCCTTTTCTATGGTTGCCTGCAGTAGACAAGAACAAGATACTATAAGTACATCTGCTCCGCAGAGGGAGGAAGTGTATGAGCAGGCTAAGATCATAAACACAGTACGGAATTCGGAACCAGGTTCTATTCTTGTTAAGACTCGGTCGGTATTGTCGGAGAAAGATATAGATAGAATGATCGAGGGTGGTGTAGTGTCTGTAAAGCCTTTGTTTACGTCTACCCCCGGTAGAGAAGAGCTTGAAAAAAGATTCGGCTTAGACAGGTGGTATGAGGTTGAGGTGGAAGAAGATAAAGATATTGAAGACGTAGCAATGACGCTTACATGTTTTGATAATGTGTCCAAAATCCAGTATAATTCCATATTTTCCAAAGCTTCCGATTGCAAAACATACCCTTATGAAGGTGGCATTGTTACTAAGTCTGTGGAAAATGCAGTCTTCAATGATCCGTCACTGCAAGCCCAGTGGCATTATATCAACACCGGGGACGTGGCCGTATCAGCCAAGGCTTATGCCGGCGGTGATATAAATGTAAAGGATGTATGGACAAAGCTCACTACCGGAGATAGAAGAATAATTGTTGCAGTGGTTGATGAGGGGGTTAAATATACTCATCCGGATCTTGCTGACAATATGTGGACAGGTCCTAATGGAGAGCATGGAAAGAATTTCGTTACAGGAGGAGATATTACTTGGGACAAGACTTTTATCAATGATGAGGGACAGAGGGTTGGAGATTCCGGTCATGGAACCCATTGTGCCGGAACTATTGCAGCTGTCAATAACAATAATATAGGCGTTAGCGGTGTAGCCGGAGGATCGGGCAAAAAAGATGGTGTACAGATAATGTCTTGCCAAATATTCGATGGAGGGAAAGGAGGAACCACAGCTGTTTCTGTTAAAGCCATCAAATATGCAGCAGATAATGGAGCTTCCATTATCTCATGCAGCTTCGGTTATGACGGCGGTACATTCAAGTCCGACGGTGAGTATGAGAAATATGCAGGAGCTGAGGCTGATGCGATACGCTATTTCGAGAGTGCTGGCAATAATGATGTCTTAGACGGAAATATCGCAATTTTTGCATCAGGAAATGATGGCTTGAACTATGCTGAATATCCGGGAGCTTTATATGATATAATAAGTGTATCTGCTTTCGGGCCTGATTATCTCCCTACATACTATACCAATTATGGGCCGGGTTGCAATATCGTTGCGCCCGGTGGAGAGTTTTATCACTACAATTCTGCAAGCAAGATAAGCAGCTTAAGTATGGTGCTTTCAACTTTGCCTTCAGAGTTGAATGATGGCAAAGATTATGGCTATATGCAAGGAACATCAATGGCTTGTCCTCATGTATCAGGCGTTGTCGCTCTTGCAATGTCCTATGCTCTGAAACTTGGCAAACATTTTACCAGAAAGGAGTTCAAGGATATGATAGTGACCTCTGCCAATGATTTTGATACTCGTCTTAATGGTCTCAAGACTCTCTATGGAGGTAAAAATCTTGATTTGAGCAAGTTTCGTAAACTAATGGGAACCGGTTCGATTGATGCTTGGAAACTTATGATGAAGATTGAGGGGATACCAAGCATCGTGGTTGAGACCGGCAAGAATCAGTGGGTTGATCTATCGTCTTATTTCGGTACTTCTTCTGTAAATTTGAAATATCTAAGCGTTTCGATAGATGAGGAAGGAAAGAAATCACTCGGAATTGCTCAGGAACCATATATAAAATATGGCAAATTGTATATTCATCCTACGACTCCCGGCTCATGCAAGGTCAAGATAACAGCAGTGGGCGGTGGCACTTCTATCGGAGGCAAAGATTCTATCGGTGGAATGGAGGTTTCTCAGGAAGTGTCAATAATTGCAAGAGGCTTTAAGTCTGCTACAGGAGGATGGCTGTAATTTAAGATTGCGTAAAATATGAAAAAATATATAATTATAATATCGATGGCGATCCTTCTGGCCGTTTCCGGAGGGTGCAAGAAGAAGCAAATTCCGCTTGATATATCAGGACAATGGCGGCTCGTAGATATAAAGACCAAAACTGCTAATATCGGCAATACTTCTGTGGATGTTTATCTGTCTTTTTCCGAGAATGGAAAGTTTGAAATGTATCAGATGCTTGGTACCGGAAGGTATCGGTTTTACAAGGGGACATGGGCTCTTCAGGACAGACTTCTTTCAGGAAAATATTCAGATGGAAAATCTTGGGGTTCAATCTATGATGTAGAAATTTCCGGCGATAAGCTGATTCTTACAAGCAAGACAGGCAATAAGGAAGTGGATACATACAATAGAGCTACGATTCCGGCTTCTGTGATATCGGATGCAGAATAATGTGTGTGAGATAATATGAAGAAAGTAATAATATTTTCTTTTTGGATTTTTACGATTTTTGCC
>CAUUVS010000013.1:0-28485 GCA_963548935.1 uncultured Bacteroidales bacterium | reverse complement strand
ACAAGGTAGCCGTACCGGAAGGTGTGGCTGGAACACCTCCTTTTTGGAGTCTTGAATATCCTGACGCTAACGGTCGATTGAAGTATGAGGCACAGTCAAAAATTCTTCTTCTAATCTTTCATTATTATATAGTCCTGTAGCTCAGTTGGTTAGAGCACCACACTGATAATGTGGGGGTCTGCAGTTCAAGTCTGCACAGGACTACTGTTTTGGCGAAATCTAATTTTGTTCAGGACGCAGTAACCTTGTGGTTATGAGGACAGAAGATAAGAAGTCTGACGCAATTATCGGTTCGTTGTTATTCGAAGTTTATTTTGTCTGAGAATAAGGAAGACGATTGATGAAGGACGCAGTAACCTTGTGGTTATGAGGACGGAAGATAAGAAGTCTGACGCGATTATCGGCCAAAATAAACAAGAAGAAGGGGGTATAGCTCAGTTGGCTAGAGCATCTGCTTTGCAAGCAGAGGGTCGTCGGTTCGAATCCGACTATCTCCACAAAGAAAAGAGGCCTTGTAATATATTACAAGGCCTCTTTTCTGTTTTTACAACACTATTGAATCTCTCTACATTTTCCAAGATACACTGAAAATGCACTTGTTTTTGATTATTTTAACATTCTGTTTTATCTTTTCATAATACAGAACATGTATTTCTTATTGTACTTTCAGCCATAGGATGCAACTTTCTTGTTCAAAGAAACGAAAAACATTTCTTTAGTATGTACATTCCTATCTTAAGTGCAATATTTTAATTTAATATAAAAATGTGTCAAGACTACCTTAAACCATAGCCACGTTTGCTCTATCGCGTTTGAGTTCTCGTGATACAATACTTTTTTATATCTATAGTCCATGCTATAAAAATCTGATTTACTCCTTGCTACACTTACGATTGGAAAATACAATATCGAATTGCTTTTGAAAGTATTATAATAAATATTTATTATCTATTTCATTGATTTTTGAACTTTCCATAAATCAAATACGAGCAATATGGCTACGGCTGCATTAAGCGGCATTATAAAGAATTGGGTTATTGAAGCTCCTGTGAACAATTCCCCCATATGAAGTATATGCAAAATACTTAAAAATATTGCAATTATAAAGCTGGTTACTAAATGACAGCGTTTTTTGCCGTATAGCCAGAAAAGCATACCTATAAATGGAATGGTGTATGAAATTGTTGCCATCATAATTCCCATATAGGCCGGAACAGTGCCGGTTGAGTTTTCCATTGCCACCGAGCCTCCGAAAAATAGCGGCAGTAAATCAAAACAGGTGTGTATTGTGATGCCGAGCATCGTCATTACCCATAAAATAGAGATTCTGTTTTTAATGTCTGACATAATGAATGGAATTAATGATTAAACGTAAATTTTGTATTGTTTATGTCAAAGGTAGGTGGTTATTTCAATATAAAAAATACCAATAAATTGGGATTGCAGAAAGTTTTCGATGCCAGTATCTTTGCACCATGATAAGTGAAGTTTATCAGCCATATAGTTTAAGATGATTTAAGATACTTTTAATTGTTTTTGTACCTACAGCACTTGAGAAAGTCCTGTAGGTATATTTTATATAATGAATATAAATAACCATTAATAGGTATTTTACAATAATATAATAGTCATTAATTTTGCATGCAAAATTAAATTGATGCAATGAAACTTTCTGAACTTGCTACTGGGGAAAAAGGCGTAATCGTCAAGGTTATGGGACACGGAGGTTTCCGCAAAAGGCTTATTGAGATGGGCTTTATTGCCGGTAAAAGGGTCCTTGTGATTCTTAATGCTCCGATGAAAGATCCTATTGAATATGAAATTCTGGGATATAGGGTTTCATTGAGAAGGGAAGAAGCCGCTTTGATAGAGGTGCTTAGTGAAGAAGAGGCGCAGGCTCATATAGCAGTCGAGCACTCAAAAGAAATCATTTATGCTGATGACAGCGACAGGGAAGCTCTTTTGAATATTGAAATGGCCGAGCTTGCTAAAGAACGCCGCAATACAATCAGAGTCGCTTTAGTGGGGAATCCTAATTGTGGCAAGACTTCTTTGTTCAATGTTGCTTCAGGTAGCCATGAGCATGTAGGCAATTATAGCGGAGTCACAGTCGATGCCAAAGAAGGACGGTTTGAGCATAAGGGATATAAGATTGTATTGATAGATTTGCCCGGAACCTATTCTCTGTCAGCATATAGCCCTGAAGAGTTGTATGTGAGACAGAATTTGATTGAAAATATTCCCGATGTAGTAATCAATGTTGTGGATGCATCGAATATAGAAAGAAATCTATATCTGACTACACAGATTATAGACATGAATCTTAGGGCGGTTATGGCGCTGAATATGTACGATGAACTTCAGGCCAGAGGGGATAAGGTGGATGTCAGTCAGCTTGGACATTTATTGGGGATGCCTATATGTCCGACTGTCAGCCGTAATGGTCAGGGTATAGATAAATTGTTCGATACTGTAATAGATATTTATGAGAATAATCCGAGATCTATGGCTCGCCATATTCATATCAATCACGGTAAGGAACTTGAAGCCAGTATATCTCGTATTCAGAATTTGATTAAGGCAGATGGTACAATCAGAACAAAATATTCCACAAGATATTTAGCTATAAAATATTTGGAGAATGATAAGAGCATTGTTCCGATAGTGGAAGGGCTTTCCGGCAGGAATAACATTATAGCGGCCAAAGTTGAAGAAGAGGCGCGGATAGAATCTCTGATGCACACCAATATTGAGTCGGCAATCGTAGATGCCAAGTATGCTTTTATTCAAGGGGCTCTTGCAGAGACTTATACTGCTCATAAAGATAGACCCCAAAAAACGATAACGGATAAGATAGATGCTGTAGTTACCAATAAGTGGCTTGCTTTCCCTATATTTATCCTGCTCCTGTATGTTATGTTTCAAGTAACATTTACATTGGGAGAATATCCTATGAATTGGATAGATTGGCTTGTGGCAAAGTTTGGGGAGTTTGTCGCCATGATGATGAAGGATGGCTTGCTCAAAGACTTGATTGTCAATGGAATTATTGCAGGTGCCGGAAGTGTGTTGGTCTTTCTGCCAAACATTATGATTTTGTATTTCTTCATTTCGCTTATGGAGGATTCCGGTTATATGTCTCGCGCAGCATTTATTGTCGACAAGATGATGCATAAGATAGGCCTGCACGGCAAATCGTTTATTCCTATGGTGATGGGGTTCGGTTGCAATGTCCCTGCAATTATGGCTACAAGGGCTATCGAGAATAGGAAAAGCCGGCTTATTACAATAGCTATAATTCCTTTTATGTCTTGTGCCGGCAGACTGCCGATATTCGTGCTTATTGCCGGTGCTTTTTTCTCTAAAAGTGCAGCTCTGGCGCTTTTGGGAATATATCTTCTTGGTATAATATTGGCGATATTGTCCGCTTTAGCGCTTTCAAGATTTGTAAAAGACGATGACCTTCCTTTTGTAATGGAGTTGCCTCCTTACAGGATACCTACCGGAAAGGCGATATGGAGACATACTTGGGAGAAAGGGAAACAATATCTTCAGAAGATTGCTACTATTATATTGCTGTTTTCAGTAATAATATGGTTTCTCGGATATTTTCCTCGTAACAATGAATTGATTGCTGCACAAAAAGAATATTCGGAAATGGTCGAAGAAGGGCTTAGCGGTGATAAACAACAGCTTCTTGCATCTAAGATTGACAGCTTATACCGGATGCAGCAGGAAAATTCATATATAGGTATGCTCGGCAAAGCTGTTGAACCGGCTATGGAACCATTAGGATTCAATTGGAAAATGGATGTTGGTCTTCTTACCGGTATTGCCGCAAAAGAATTGGTGGTAAGTACCATGGGGGTTATGTATTCACAAGGAGCAAAAATTTCTGAAGGTCAGGACTTGTCAGAGGATACGCAACTTCAAGCAGCCCTTGCAAATGACATTCAGTGGCCTGCTGCTTTGGCTTTTATGGTTTTTGTACTTTTGTATTTCCCTTGCGTTGCTACTTTTGTCACTATTAAAAATGAAACAGGCAAATGGAGCTGGGCCGTAGGGACTTGCGCATATACTATGATTGTTGCATGGGTGTGTGCTTTTATCGCATTCCGGATAGGGATGTTTTTGATGTAATTTGATAGGGAGTAAATCCGGCGAAAGAATTTGTTTTTCAGGGGAATTAAAAAGCCGATTGAATTTTGATGGTCACCTCAAAAATTCAATCGGCTTTTGTGCGGATGGTGAGAGTCGAACTCACACAGGCCAACGCCCACTACCCCCTCAAAGTAGCGTGTCTACCATTTCACCACATCCGCAGAAATGTTGTCAGATTTCTCTGAAAATTACTTTGGGGCTACAAAATTACGCATTATTCGTCAAACTCCAAATTTTTTTATCAAGATTCAAATATAAAGATGTATTTTTGTATAAATGAGTGATTTTTTACATATAAAAATACCTATAGAAGAGGGGGAAGTGCTTCTTCACACTTGTTGTGCCCCTTGTAGTGGAGCAATAATCGAATGTCTTCTCAATAATGGTATAAGACCGACGATTTTTTATAGCAATTCAAATATTTATCCTCTTAAAGAATATGAGACCAGACGTGATGAATGTATAAGATATGCAGAAAACAATGGTCTTAAGGTGGTTGAGGATAAGTATGACCATAATCAATGGAAGTGTATGATAAAAGGGCTTGAAGATGAGCCGGAGAGGGGGAGGCGTTGCTTGCAGTGTTTTCGGTTTCGTTTGGAAAGAGCAGCGAGGTATGCTCAAGAAAATGGCTACAAAGTACTTACTACCACTCTTGCGTCTTCAAGGTGGAAGAATCTTGAGCAGATCAATTCAGCAGGGGAATATGCTTGCAGCCTTTATCCTGATGTGGAATGGTGGTCTCAGAACTGGAGAAAAGGCGGGCTGCAGGAGCGTCGCTGTCGTATTATCAAAGAACAGAATTTTTATAATCAGCTCTATTGCGGATGCGAATTCAGTATTTAGAAATCTGTAGTGGAGTTCTTATAAAAATCCAGTAGTTTCGCTTGATAAAGATACTGGTATTTTGCTTGAACCATCTCAGAAACCGATTTGAGGTAACCATTACGAGATTCGTTAAATTCGGTAATATTCGCTTTGCCGTTTTCGTATTTTGCTTTCATGAGTTCAAAAGACTCTTTGGCAGAAGTTTCAGCCTGAATACTGCTGATATATTTTGCACTTGAGGCCACAGCGTTATAGTAAGCCTGCTGAATCTCCTTATAAAGCGATTTTTTCACATTCTCAACTTTTAACTGCTGGTTTTTATATGCAAGTTCTGCACTTCTGATATTATTCTTGTTCTGAAAACGTTTGAAAATGGGAATGTTAAGTGAAATCCCTATAAACTGGCTGAAATTGTTTTTCATTTGGTCAGCGAAACTGCTGGAGGCATGATCGGAATTTGTATAGTAATTGGTACCTATTCCGCCATTGAGCGATAATGACGGTAGCATACTGCTTTTTGCCAATTTTATATTTACAGAATCGACTTGAAGTCTGACATTTTCGGCTTTGACACCTGGTTTGTCAAGTACGGCAGCAGCATAAATTGATTCCGGTTCTTCCAAAAGATCCGGTACAAAATCCTCTGTCGAAGGGCTTTCCACTGTCATACCTTCAGGAGAAGGCAGCTCCAAGAGTTGAGACATTGCCAGTATTGCCATATTCAAGTCATTATGCGCCTGTGTTTTGGTCAGTCTGCTTTGTGCAAGGGCTGCTTTCTGTTGAGAAACCTCTGTATTCGCCGCCTTTCCGTTACGTAGCATCTCTTCAAGCCTCAAAACTTGAAGAGAATCTATACCGACTTGGTTGGCCGTCACTTTCAATATCTCTTGATTGTACAGAATCTGAAAATATGCCTGAGCAACGCTTACTCTAATATCGTCTTTTATTTTTTCGAGATCCGCATTTGCTGCAGCAAGGTTGAGATTTTTTGCTGCAATACTATGCTTTATATAAAATCCTTGAAAGACCGGTATTTCTGCCCCTATATTAAGGCCGGTATTTGAGGTGTTTGTATTGGAATAAGTATTGTTGGCAGTCAATCCTCGCCCGAATGAAAAGTTCTCGGATGCACTGGCGGACACACCGGGCAGTCTGCTGTTTTTGGCTGTATTCAGTTCAATATCGCTTTGTTGTACTGCAATCTCCTGCTGTTTTACAGTAATATTGTGTTCCATTGCATAACTGATGCAGTCTTTTAAAGTCCATATTTTGTCTTCATGAATATTCCGGGCCTTTAGAGCAGAACTTGAGGATAGCAAGAGTGTACCACACATTAAGGCGGTTACTGCACGTGAATGTTTAGGCAATATTTTGAAAAATTTTGTCATAACTATTTCTCTTTAACTGTAACTATCTGTGAACCGCGTACTTTGTCGTCTTTTGCAAGTCCCTCTTTGATTTCTATGTCAATACCATCGCTCAGTCCAATGGTAACAGGTGTCTTGGTATATCCGGTATCGGAAACTTTATAAACAAATGTCGAATCGCCATTAAACTCTATAGCACTTTCCGGAATGCTTATAACTTTTTCAACCTCTTCCAAAACGATATTGGCATTTGCACTATAGCCGGATCTGATACTGCTTCCTTCTGGTACTTTTACTGCTGCCTTTATCTCAAACTGATTGGTACCATTGCTCTCTACAGCTTTCGGGGCAATATACTCAAGAGTTGCAGCAAATTGAAGATTCTGCAGGGCACCGATGGTGATTTGCATAGGCATTCCTTCGCTAAGCCTTCCGACTTCGGTTTCATCGATATTTCCATCGAAAATCAAATCGTTCATATTGGCTATAGTGGCCACTGTCGTGCCGTCATTCATCGTATTTGCCTGAATTACTGAATTTCCGACTTTAACCGGAATATCCAAAATAAGACCGGTAATGGTAGAACGCACTAAAGTTGAACTGGATTTGGCATTACTCTTGGAAACGCCGTCACGAATAACTTCGAGAGCATCCTGTGCGGCTGTATTTTCCTCTTTTGCTTGCTCTAAAGCTTGTCTTACCTTATCAAAGGCTTCGGAACTTATTAATTGCTTGTCATAAAGAGCCTTCTCTCTTTCAAAGTTTGTCTTTGCTTGTTTCAGATTGATGTCAGACAGCCTTACACGGCTTTGTGCAGCACTTAATGATGACATTTCCGGTATTACAATCAATTTTGCAATAATTTCGCCTGCCGAGACAAGCTGTCCCGGTTCCTTATAAAGTTCAGTAATAATACCATTTATCTGCGGCTTTATGTTTACCTCGTTTCTCGGTTGTATCTTTCCTGTAACAACGGTCGTCTTGCGGATGTTTTTTATTGACGCCGTGAGTTCTTCATATTTAACCTCTTTCGTCCTCGATTTTTTGAAAAGGAACACGAAAGTCCCTATGAATAATATAGCAATCAATGCAAGTACAATGTACCGGAAGATTTTTTTTACATTAGTATTCATATATTCATAAATTTATTTTATTCGTCTCTCATAGCATCTACAGGCTTTATTTGCATGGCTCTTGAAGCCGGAGCAAGTCCTGCCAACACTCCCAATATTGTCAGCAGTAATGCTGCCACAACAGTTGTCTTAAAATCAACCTGAAATTCGGCCATTTGGATACCGTCCCTAACGGCAACCTTGTCAGCCATCTCTAAAATGAGTACAGCCAAAACAATTCCGGCACAACCTGCCGTAAGTGTCAGTATGATACTTTCTGAAATTATCTGTGACAATATCATTTTAGGAGTCGCTCCTATGGCACGTCGGATACCTATTTCGGTAGTTCTCTCTTTCACGGTTACCATCATAATATTGGATACCCCTATTGCTCCAGCCAGTATAGTGCCTAAACCTACCAACCAAATCAGGAAATTCACTCCTTTGAACAGACTTTCTATAATACCGAAAAGTAATTCAGTGTTGATAAGCATTATTGCCTTTTTGTCAGTAGGATCAATATAGTGCTCTCTTGCAATAATTGATCTTATTTTGCTTTCGATTGATTTTATTTTTATGCCGGGTTTCCCGGTAGCGCATATAAGGTGTACTTTGTTACCTAAATTATATGCCTCTCTCATTACACTTATCGGTAGTAATACAGTTTCTTCGGAACGTCCGTTGATATTCATATTTCCCGAACTGTAATCAACTCCTATTATCTGAAAATAGATACTACCTACTTTGATATATTTACCACAGGGATTGCCTCCTTTCGGAAATAATGTCTTATATATTTTTTTACCGATTACACATATCTTCCTTTTCTGCTGTATATCCATTCGGTTGATGTATCTGCCATAATACATAACAGGCATTTCAATTTTATTATAATCTTCATTTATACCTTTTATACGACAATCCGCTAATCTGTCTTCAAACATAGCAGAGCCTTCCCAAGAAGTTATGATAGGTGTCACAATGTCAAGTTCAGGCATCTGATTGTGTAATCTCTCTACATCATTATAAGTCATATTCCAGTTCCTGTCTTTCCTGAAGCCTTTATATGCTTTGCCTGTCTGATTTGCAAAGATTATTACAGAATTTGATGCAAAACCCTCAAAATTTTTTGAAAGAAGTTCTTTAAGCCCCTGACCGCCACCGATTAGCGTCAACAGCATAAAAATCCCCCAGAATATGCCGAAACCTGTAAGGAAGCTCCTGCTTTTGTTCCTCGTTAGCGTATCGGCTATTTCGTGAAAACTGTCTTTGTCGAATCTCATACTATTCTGCTCTTAATGCCTCTATCGGTAGAATGCCTGATGCTTTTTTGGCAGGTATATATCCTGCAAGAGTGCCGGCTACGATAAGTAATATTGTAGCCTTGACTGCGACGCTAACCCCGACTGTGGGATTGCTGAACATCTTTATCTGTGTTACAGTCAGATCCACTACCTGCTGCCCTATGGTTGCATCCATCAACTCACATGCGCATAAGCCCAATATCATACCTATATATCCGAAAAATGCTGTAATGGCAATACTTTCTATAATTATAAGTCTTAATATTGATGATGGAGTGGCACCGAGCGCTTTTCTTATTCCGAATTCGTGAGTACGCTCCTTAACTGTTATCAACATAATATTTGATACTCCTACGATACCGCTCAGCAAAGTGAAGATGCCTATTATCCACAGCGCTATAAAAATGATTTTTGTGCCTTTTTCCATTTCCATATTGTTTGTGAATCGGTTCCATATCCATACGGCATTATGATCTTCAGGAGCTGCCAAATGGTTTTTGTTGATTGCTGCCCTGTATTTTGCTTCGAAAGCTTCGTTTTCCTTTTCAGTCTTAAGACCGTGGAAAGAGAAAATGATATTATTAAACCGGTCTTCGCCGGATGAAAGCATTTGAATAGTGCTGAACGGGCAATATATATTGTTATACATGGAGCTCTCGTCTGTTCTGTAAATGCCTATTACTAAAAAAGACATAGATCCGACATTCATTCTTTCTCCGATTAACGATGCCGGATTGCCTTTGCCTCCCATCAGCTCAATGGCTTGATTGTAGCCGAGTATCATCACTTTGCGACGTTCGACGAGATCTATTTTATTTATGAACCTGCCGTATAACATTTCGACTTTCTCAATATCCTTATATGCCGGATATACACCGAGAAGCTGTGCTGCAAGATATTGATCATTCCTGCTTATGTTAAGTCCGGAAAGATATCGTTGTGCTGTTATTTCATCTATATTATTATGGAATTGTTTTCCTGCAGTGGTTTCAATGTCTTTGCTGTCAAGCCAGATTCGTCTTCCCTCCTTAAGACCATTGTAAGGAATGGATGTTGTGCCGCCTCCTGCCATCATTGAGTTTGCAATAAAATTAGAAGCATTTGACTTGATAGCGTTAAGCAGACCGTTGCCTGCACCTAAGAGAACGATGAGCATAAATATTCCCCATGCCACTGCAAATCCTGTAAGGACTGTCCTGAGCCTATTTTTTCTGACAGAGCTCCATATTTCTATTAGCAAATCTCTCATTTTAATTATTTCATTATGCCATCGGTACCGAATGGGGAAGACTTATGGTTGATATTGGCTTCAATCGCTCCTATTACTCCGTCTTTGATATGTATTATTTTATTTGTGCTGTTGGCCACTCCGCTCTCGTGGGTAACAACAATTATCGTGATATTTTCTTCTTTATTCAGCTCTGACAAAAGTTCCATTACTTCAATAGAAGTTTTTGAGTCAAGAGCACCGGTAGGTTCATCCGCTAAAATGATTTCCGGCCGTGTGATAAGCGCTCTGGCAATTGCTACACGTTGTTTTTGTCCTCCGGACATCTCATTGGGATAATGTTCCGCCCAGTCTGCAAGTCCGAGTCTGTCTAAATATTCCATGGCCATTTTGTGGCGTTTTTTTCGACTTATACCTTGATAGAATAGTGGTAGCTCGACATTCTCTACAGCGGTCTTGAAACCTATGAGATTGAATGACTGGAAAATAAATCCGATCATTTTGTTTCTATATTCTGCGGCAGCAGTTTCGCTGAGGTTTTTGATGAGTTTGCCGTTTAGCCAATATTCTCCGCTGTCATAATTGTCCAGAATTCCTAATATGTTGAGTAATGTGGATTTGCCGGAGCCGGAAGCTCCCATAATAGATACAAATTCTCCTCTGTCTATTTCGAGATCGATGCCTTTGAGCACATGCAAAGGCTGTCCGTTGTTATAGGTCTTATTGATGTCCTTCAGCTTTATAAGCATAAGTTTAATTTTCTTGTTTTAGTTATCAATTATTGAGCCAAATTTCTATTTTTATTATTCTTATGTATTAGTTTAATAATACACTACAAATATATAAATTATTACAATATTACAAAAATTTTGAAAAAAAATAATTTTTAGGGGGTCCAACGTTTATGGTTATGTGTCTTATAAATGTTATGAATAAAAAGGAAGTAGATATAGCCCTTTTGCTCAAGTATTTTAAGTGCGAAACCACGCGTACTGAAGAACTCGAGATACTCCATTGGTTGTCTGATGATTCCGATGGATTGCATAGGAAAAAATACATAGAGGCAAGGGCTCTTTTTGAGGGACTGACTATTTATTCTGACGTGGATGATTTCTTCCGTTCCGGTAGAAAGTTCAAAGTGAAAAAAGCATTGTTTGCCGCTTTAAGGATCGCCGCTGTGGTCGCAATAATATTTATTGTGGGTATGGTAAGCAGGCGAACGGCAATGGATAGTCTTTCGAATCAGATGGAGACCATTGTTGTTCCGGCAGGTAAGAGCATGAATATGATTCTTGCTGATGGCACCAAGATTTGGCTGAATTCAGGTACCGAGATAGAAATGCCTGTGATTTTCTCTAAAAAAATCCGTAGGGTGAAGTTGAATTCGGGAGAGGTTTTATTTGAGGTGAAAAAAGATTCGGACCGGCCTTTTGTCGTTGATACTTATGCAGGCGATATTACTGTTCTCGGTACAAAGTTCAATGTGATGGTGGATGCAGATAGAGATTATTTCTCTACATCTTTGCTTGATGGCAAGGTGAAAGTGCATTCGAAGGGCGAGCAGTCATTTGAATGTATCTTGAATCCTAATGAGACGGTAAGTCGTCATAATCAAGTCTGGTCTACCGGATTTATTAAAAATGCCGAGTCGGTTATATGTTGGACAGAGGGTCTTGTTAATGTGGCCGATATGTCATTTGAAGATATTATGGGGAAGTTGGAAAAAACTTTTGATGTGGATATTGTTGTTGAGAGAACGGATGTGCCTGTAATTCATCTGTCAAGAGGCAAAATACGTGTTTCTGACGGTATTGAAAATGCTTTGCAGGTACTTGCGATGGCTTTTGACTTTAAATATGAGATGGATGACAATTCGGGTATGATTTATATCCGGTAGCAGGAAATTGAGATGACCATTTCCTGAAGATGCTCTTCGGAGTATCAAAACACTAAAAGCTAATAATTTTAATCATATAATGAGTAATACAATAATTAAAAAAATTGTAGGATTTATTCTGGTATTCAGTATGTTTTTGGCAATTTTGCCGGCACATTCGCAGAATAGGAATAAAATTACACTAAAGATGGAGGATGCTCCTCTTGAAAAGATATTGGATAATATCGAGAGACAGACGAATTATCTTTTTCTTTGTGAGAAGGTGGATTTGAATGAAAAGAAGTCAATATCCGTGGAAGATAAGACCTTGGAGGAATTGCTCGCTATTCTTTTTAAAGGGACATCTGTTGTGTGGAGAATATCTGATTCAAATGTTTACCTATCTGTTAAAGATAAAACGCAACCTCTGAATAATAAGGCGACAGGTACTGTAATAGATGTTTTCGGTCAGCCTGTTATAGGTGTAGGAGTACTCATTAAGGGTACTACAATCGGTGCAAGTACGGATATGGACGGCAAATTTGCATTCGAATTGCCGGAAAGCCCGGCTTCTGATATACTTGAATTCACTTGCCTTGGATATAAATCTAAAGAAATCAGAATAGGGAACAGAAGAGTTTTTAATATTACAATGGAGGACGAATCCATTGTAATGGAAGGTACCGTTGTTACGGCTCTCGGCATAAAACGTTCCGAGAAGGCTCTTTCATATAATGTGCAGGAAATCTCTTCGGATGATATCGTTTCCAATAAAGACGCTAACTTCATAAATTCCCTTAATGGAAAAGTGGCAGGACTTAATATCAATGCTTCTTCTTCAGGAGTAGGTGGCGCATCCAAAGTAATTATGCGAGGACAGAAATCTATTTCCCAGTCTTCCAATGCTCTGTATGTGATTGACGGTGTCCCGATGTACACAGCTGCAAAGGAGGGAGGCACTCAGTTTGCTTCTCAGGGAGCATCTGATCCTATTGCGGATATTAATCCGGAAGATATTGAAAGTATTTCGGTGCTTACAGGAGCAGCTGCTGCTGCCCTATATGGCTCTGATGCTGCCAATGGCGCTATTGTCGTGACAACAAAAAAGGGAAAGCAAGGCAGACTCTCTGTTGTTGCAACTGCAGGAGTTGAACTGTTCAACCCTTTTGTGCTGCCGAGATTTCAGAACAGATACGGGACAGGCGATCTGAATTCCTCGATAGGTTCTGAATTGAAAAGCTGGGGACATAAGATGAATGATTATAACAATCCTCATTATGACCCTGCGAAAGATTATTTTCAGACCGGTGTGACACATACAGAAAGTCTATCGCTTTCTACAGGCAACGAAAAGAACCAGACTTATTTTTCTGCCTCATCCATAGATTCTTATGGGATTGTACCTAACAACAAGTACAGTCGTTATAATGTGACTTTTCGTAATACCACTTCTTTTCTGAATGATAAGCTGCATCTTGATCTCGGGGGCAGCTATATTAATCAAAAAGATCGCAATATGACCAATCAGGGTACATACAATAATCCTTTGGTGGGGGCATATCTTTTTCCGAGAGGAGGAGACTGGGATGCTGTCAGGATGTACGAAAGATATAATGTGACCAGAAGGCTTTCCACTCAATACTGGCCGATTGGCGATGCGGGGATGACGATGCAGAATCCTTATTGGATAAATTATCGCAACCTTAGAGAAAACAATAAGGATCGTTTTATGCTTAATGCCTCTCTTTCGTATGATATTCTTGATTGGCTTAATGTGGCAGGCAGAGTGAGTATGGATCATTCTTTCACCAAATATACCGAGAAATTCTATGCAACTACATTTCCCCAGCTTACAGAGCTTTCGTCAAACGGTCTCTATGGTATAAGCTCAACAAAAGAAAGGCAGATGTATGCCGATTTTCTTGTTAATATCAATAAGCGCTTCGGCCAGAATTGGAATCTTCAGGCCAATATCGGTACATCCATTACTGATATGAGTGAAGACGCTTTCAAGAACAGAGGCCCCATTGCCGATGGTGAGATTACATCCGAGAAACCGGGACTTGCAAATGTCTTTAATGTTCAGAACTTGAGTAATTCGCCAAAAACAACAAGAATGCAGGAAGGTTGGAGGGAGCAAACACAGTCAGTTTTCGGCTCTGCGGAACTTGGATTTAAAGGAGCTTATTATCTGACACTTACAGCAAGAAATGACTGGCCGTCGCAGCTTGCAGGTCCTCACTCTAATAAAAAATCATTTTTCTATCCTTCAGTGGGCGCTTCTATTGTTTTGTCGCAGATTATTCCTAATATGCCGAAGAATCTGGAATATATAAAGATAAGAGGCTCTTATGCATCGGTTGGTACATCTTTTGCACGCTATATAGCCAATCCTATGTACAAATGGAATGCAAGCGGATTGAGCTGGAACACTCAGACGCAATATCCTGTATATAACTTGAAACCTGAACTGACAAATTCATTTGAAGTCGGCTTGTCTATGCGTTTTCTAAAAAACTTCAGTCTTGATGCTACATATTATCACACCAATACATTGAATCAGACTTTTAATCCTCAGATTTCAACGGGTTCCGGCTCATCGGATATTTTCATACAGTCCGGTGATGTGCTCAATCATGGTTGTGAAATATCTCTTGGCTTCAGCAAAAAATGGAATAAGTTCGGCTGGGACTCTTATTTTTCTTATTCGATGAACCGGAACAGGATAATTTCTCTTGCCAAGGATGTGGTAAATGCTGCTACAGGTGAAAAATTCAGTGTTGAACTTTTGGATATGAATGGATTGGGTCTGGCTCATTTCATTCTCCGCGAGGGTGGCACTCTTGGTGACTTGTACTCTCTTGCAGATTATCGTTATGATTCAAATGGCAGGATTGTAGTAAATGAAAACGGTTCTGTGACTCCGAATACAATTTCTTCCGCAAAAGATTATGTCAAATTAGGCTCTGTTCTTCCAAAAGCAAAACTTGCATGGAGGAATGATTTTAAGATTTTTAATTTCAATCTTGGGTTTTTGGTTACAGCACGCATCGGAGGTATTGTATATTCCAGCACTCAGGCAGTTCTGGATTATTATGGCGTATCCGAGGCTTCGGCATCGGCTCGTGATGCAGGAGGTGTGAGGGTTAATGGCAATGATTTTATTGATGCCAATCGCTGGTATAGTTCAATAGGAGGTTCTACACCATTGCCGCAGGAATACACCTATTCTGCTACCAATGTTCGTCTGCAAGAGGCTTCGATAGGCTATACAATACCAAGAAAAACTTTCAGGGGACTGTTTGACCTGAATTTATCAATTGTCGGAAGAAATCTGCTGATGTTTTATAATAAGGCTCCTTTTGATCCGGAGTCAGTGGCTACTACCGGCAACTATTATCAGGGAATAGATCATTTTATGATGCCATCTCTAAGAAATTTCGGTTTTAATGTAAGGATGTCTTTCTAAAATGTTTGGAATAATGAAAAATATAATAATAAAATCAGGTATCGCATTAGTCTTTGCAGCATTTGTTTCAGGATGTACAGGTAATTATCTTGAGATAAATACCAATCCTTATGAGGTAAGTAAAGAGCAGACTCTCACTGATGGATATGCAATCGGCGCTGCTATTACAGCTCTCTGCGGTACTGTCGTTTCAACAGATGTCAATACTGCACAGTTTACTGATTGTCTTTTGGGAGGCCCTATGGGAGGATATTACTCTACAACAGGCGCTTTTGAAAAAACCATAGACAATTTCAATGCTTCCGATGATTGGACAAGGGTTTTTATGGCCAGCGACAGGATAATCCCTACATTATATTCCAATTATAGCGAATTGCAGAAGATTACAAATGATCCTGTAGTGATTTCAGCGGCAAAGATTATCAAGATTATAGCAATGCTTAGGGTAACGGACACTTTTGGTCCTATTCCTTATACGGAGATTGGAAAAGGCGGACAGATTGCAGTGCCTTACGATTCGCAGGAGAAGGTATATGATGCTATGTTTGATGAACTGAACGAAGTTATTAAGGTACTTACCGAAAACAAACTTTCCGGATTTTCACCAAAGGCTGATCCTGTTTATGACGGTTCGGCGGTTAAATGGTGTCGTTTTGCAAATTCTCTAAAATTGAGAATGGCAATGAGAATTGTATATGCTGATAAGGAAAAGGCTAAGAAGTATGCCGAAGAGGCCGTTTCTCACGTTATAGGAGTTTTCTCATCCAATGCTGACAATGCCGTGCTGCGTCCTGTGGCTTTCGGAGACAAAGGAAATCCGCTATATACTGCAATCAAATACAATCAGCCTGCCGGATGCAATACCGGTGGCGATACGCACGCTGCTGCTGATATTATATGCTATATGAATGGCTATAAGGATCCGCGCAGACCTGTATATTTTATTAAATCCGAGTTTGAAGGCATTCCTTATGTTGGCATTCGTGTAAGTATTGCCAAACCTTCTCTCAACACTATCGGACGTAAATATTCAGGTGTAAATGTGTCTCCTACCGATTTATTGGTGTGGATGAATGCTGCAGAAGTTGCGTTTCTTAAGGCTGAGGCTAAGGCTGTATTCGGTTTTGATATGGGCTCCGGCTCTGCAGAAGAATTTTACAACAAAGGTATTTCATTGTCTTTTGCACAGTTTTCTGTAGCAGGTGATAAGGAATATATGGATAATGCTACGGACAAACCGGAGTCTTATGTCGATCCTGCCGGTAAAGATAGTTATCCTACATTATTATCTGAAGTTACTGTAAAATGGGATGAGACTGCGGACAAAAAAGTTAAGCAGGAACGTATTATGATTCAGAAATGGATTGCTAATTTCAATAATGGAAATGAGGCTTGGGCTGATCACAGAAGGACCGGTTATCCTCGTTTTATGCCTGCCACTGAGGCCGGAAATAAGAGCAATGGTATGGTGTCATCGACTTTCGGGGCACGCAGGATGCGTTATCCTCTTGCAGAATATACCAATAATGGAAATAATGTCAATGCCGCTGTAGCGAATCTGCTCAAAGGCCCTGACAGAATGAGTACAAGGCTATGGTGGGATTGTAATCCTGATGTGAAAGAAAAATAGACATATAATTAATAAATCAAATGAGACTTAATATAAAGATACATGCTTCTTTATTGGCTGCTGCTTCTAATGTAATATTATTGGGAAGCTGTGCAAAGTGGACTCAGCCTGAAAACCTTAATTTCCGCCATTCTTTTGTAGAGCAAGACAATAAGGAGGCTTATGAGGCTTATCTGAATAAAATAAGGGAGTACAAAAAGAGTGATCATAGACTTATGTTCCTCACGATGAACGGCATTTCAGGAAGACCCGCTTCACAGAGCCAGCATATTATGGCTATGCCTGACAGTGCTGACTATATATGTGTTAAGGTAAACGGTGAACTTAACGAAACGATAGCTTCGGAGATTTTGCAAGTTCGTGAGAAGAAAGGTACCGGATGTCTTTTGTTTGTGGACTATGCCCCGATTCATGAGGCTTGGGGGCTTATAGAAGATGAACGTTCAGAAAAAGGGCTTGCTCCTGGTACTAAAGAAGAATTGATTGCTTTTTTTAAAAAACAGACAGAGGCCCAACTATCTGCCTGCAATAAATATGGCTTTGATGGTCTTATGGTTACATTTTTAGGCAAAACATCTAATGAGTATGCAAAAAATTCACATGTTGCGTATATGAATGCAATAAAGGATTTCCATAAGGCCAATTCTGACAAGATTCTTGTTTTCAGAGGAACAGTTAGGAATGTTATCGACAAAGAGTTCTTGAAAGAGTTCAAGTATCTTACCGTAGTTGCCGGGGAAGACCCCAATCTTTCGGTTTTAGTGGGGCGTATTTTCGGTAGAGATGTGGCTAAAGATCGTGTTATAATGGAGCTTTCCGTTCCATCGGCTGATGAACCGGAGCAGAAAGGTTTGTCACCGATAGCTGCAGCAAAGTGGCTTCTTACAGAACTTGAAAACAAGGATTTTAAGATTCTTGGCCTTGGAGTTTCTAATGCGTCTGATGACTATTTCAGCAAGGAAGGGGTATTTAACAATGTACGCAAGGCTATCAGTATTATCAATCCTGTTACAAAGACAGAAGAATAGTGAGAAATTATGAAATTGTTTATAAAAATATCATTAGCTTGTCTGGCAACGTTTGCTTTGATATCTTGCCAGAAGCAAGGTGGAAAATTTGAGAATAAGGTGTTTTTCATATCAAAAGATATGAAAAATGAAGTCAGAGTGGCTACGGATGAGGGTATGAAAGTAATGGACCGTTTAGTCAAGGTGGGAGTTGCTCAGCCTTTGTCGAAAAATGTCAATATTACCTTTACCAAATCTCCTGAACTTATTGAAAATTTCCGTGGAGGTTGGTATTCTCCTGATGCAGAGTTGCTCCCGGATGTCAATTGCGATCTTTCCGGCGTTTCAGCTATTGTCAGAGCCGGTGACATCGAAAGTGATTATGTCCGGATAGGGTTTAAAGATTTAGATAAGCTCGATTACAAAAAAATATATGTAATGCCTGTATCTATTGAGGCGGAGGGAATCGGAGTACTTGATAGGGCAAAGACTATGTATTTTGTCATTAAGGAGGCTTCACTTGTGAATTATGTTGCCGACCTTTACACCAATTGCGCTTGGCCTATATGGGATGGCTTCGAGAAGGTCAAGGGGATGGAAAAATTTACAATGGAGGCTCTTGTTAATTGTCATTCCTTTACTAATAAGGGTAATATTATGACAATTATGGGGGTTGAAGATCATTTCCTTATACGTATAGGGGATGTTAATATCCCTAAGAACCAGATTCAGGTGGCAGTTGCATATAAGGATGTAGGGCCAGGCTCGACATATCGCCAAGCTGTATCGAACGCGGCAATGCAACTCAGGACAGACAGGTGGTATCATATTGCTGCAACTTTTGATAAAGGACATATCAAAGTCTATGTGGATGGAAAATTGCGTGGTGACGAAGATTTGTCTGTAATAGGATATCGTCCAAATGAGGACACAGGGGTGACTGAGCCTGTTGAATTTAAGTCTGTTGATTTCAGCGCGCCTCACTCGGACGAAATGGAAGGAAAGCCTCGTTGCTTCTGGGTTGGTTATTCTTATGACAAGGATAGAAGCCTCAATGGTATGATTGCAGAAGCACGGGTCTGGAACAGGGTGCTTACTGCAGAAGAAATCAATGCCACGAATCATTTTTATAAATTATATCCTAAGGATATTGACGATAGTCTGATTGCATATTGGAAATTCTCCGAAGGAATGGGTAAGACAATAAAAGACTATTCCAATTATGGAAAAGACCTTACTGCAGATCATTCTCCAATATGGTATCCTGTAGAACTACCTGTAAAATAGCAAATTTTATAACTAATCAATAATCACTAAAATAATTGTAATTATATGAAAATCAAAACATTATTTCTAAGTCTTGCGGCGTTTATATCCGCTTTGACTATTGTTTCCTGTACAAAGGAAAGCCCTAAGAAGGACACTTTGACAGTCGAGCCTTCTTCAGCCATTGCTTTCAAGGCTGCAAACAATATGGATGTTAAACTTAAGATAACGACATCTGCAAAAGATTGGTCTTTCAAAGCTCCTGAATGGATTACCGTAAAGAAAGATGCTAACTCGCTTTTTGTAAACGTTAAGGAAAACACATCGAAAGATGCAAATGTAGGACGAATAACAATCAGTGCAGGTAGTGCAGAACCGGTTAAAATCAGCGTCACTCAGGAAGGAAAGATTTCCGGTTCTCAGAATGAAGAAGCGGTGTCTGTAAAATTGAATAACAAGGGAGCCGGTCTGAATATTTTTGCCACAAAGGGAAAGGATGCAAGCGTAAGTTTTACTGCTGTAATAGCTGAGGCTGCAACAAAAGATATTGAAGTAGAACTTTTCTTTGATGCCGAATATCTTAGCGAGTATAACTATATCAATAAGCAGGAATTCTCAATCTTCCCGGTAGGTAAAATCAAATTGCCTGAGAATACTAAGATTACCATTGCTGCCGGCAAGACAGAATCCGATCCTGTGGAACTGACATTGAATGGCGATGATTTGGATTTCAACACACAATACCTTGTTCCTCTTTATATCAAGCCCGTAAAATATGCTAAAATAAATCAGGATGCGCGTCTTAATTATGTTTTCATGAGGAAAGTGGACAGAACTGTCAAGAATGTGGTATATTTTGAAGTAAATGACTGTAATCCTCTGAATGCCCTTGAATATGTGCTTGAGGACGGAACCCCGTTCTTTGATGCTGTTATTCTGTTTGCCGCAAACATCAATTATGATGCGACCGATGACATTGTGTTCCTTCACAACAATCCTAATGTGCAGGCGCTTCTCAATGAATCTGAAGTATATCTCCAGCCTCTTCGCAAGGCCGGTATAAAGGTATATCTCGGGCTTCTTGGCAATCATGATCCTGCAGGTCTTGCACAGCTTTCAGACTGGGGGGCTCACGAGTGGGCACAGGAAGTGGCTGATGCCTGCAAGAAATACAAGCTTGACGGAGTTAATCTGGATGATGAATATTCTTCTTATCCTACAATAGGCAATAAATGGTTTGCTTATCCTTCAAAATCTGCAGCAGCGCGTCTTATGTATGAGCTGAAAGTTGCAATGAAAGAGAAATGTTCTTGGCCTACAGAGGTTTCGCACTTTGATTGGGGCCATATATCTGATGTCCCTTCAGTGAATATTGAAGGAGTCGAGCACAAACCTGTTGAATTTGTTGATTTCCACGTTGCAAACTATGGTACCCAATCATATCCTTATGGCGGTATGACAAAGGCACAATGCAGCGGAGCTTCCATTGAATTAAATAGAGGCTACACTCCTTGGGAAGAAAGTTGGGCTGAAGATATAAAGAAAGAAGGCTATGGATGGTGCATGTGGTTTGCTTTCGACCCTTCGGGAACAGGAACCGTGTCAAGTAATTATTATCGTGCCTTCCCTCTTTTCCGTAAGGCAGCTCAGGCATTCTATGGACAGGATGTGAAAGAGCCTACAGGGGTATATAAAAAAATAGGAGAGGGAAAATACGACCCTAAACGCTATGATAGATAACAATAATCAATAACATTATAATAACGATATGAAAAAAATACTTATGGCAGCTCTTGCGGCGCTCGCAATCATCGGCTGCAATAAAGAAAAAGGTTTCGAGGTGCAAAAAGCTGATGCAATCACAGTTGCACCTAAAGAGAGTCAGGTAACGGCTGATGGCGGTACTGTAAAAGTCATGGTTACAAGTACAGGAAACTGGACATTGAAAGGTAAGGCTGATTATAGCAGTTGGGTGACTCCTTCTGCGGTCAAAGGTGCAGATGGGGACATTGTTACTTTTACCGTAAAGACAAATGCCAATACTGAAAACAAAGTTTCCGAATGGGAATTTGCATGCGGAAAGGCAACGGAAATCTTCAAACTGACTTCAAAGGGAGTTATTCCGGATCACCTTAAATTGACTTCTGATGCTAAGGTCGTGATGAATGAAAAGACAGGAGAGGTCATTGTAAAACTTGAAACTTCTCTCGGATACAGGACTCTTAAGCACACCATGACCAATGGTGCGGAGACGTGGTTGAAGTACTTGACTACGCTTGAGATTGAAGGAGGTGCAGAAATGCACTTTGAATGTGCTGCTCTTGACGGTCTTAAGGACAGGGCAACGGAGATTACTGTTACAGGTGAAGGTGTAGGTGTAGAACCTGTTAAGGTCAATGTCCTTCAGGAAGCAAAAAGAGTACTTGATATAGCCCAGCCATTCTATACGGCTCCTGTTGGGGGTGGAGATGTGGTTGTTGGAATCTCTACAAACGTTAAATACGAAGTAGTAGTTTCGGAAGAGGGCAAAAGCTGGATTACTCCCGATGAGCAGAAAGAAGGCAGTATTACTTTCAAGGTAGCGAAACTTGACGGGCAAAAACGTTCTGCAAAAGTTACTTTCAAACAGACGGATGCAAAAGAAGGCGCTACTCCACTTGTTGCCGAGGTTACGATTTCTCAATTGGAAGTTCTTGTAAAATGGGCTGCAAAGATGAAAGGCAATCGCCTGTTTCCGAAATGGGAAGGAGGAGGGATTGGCTATACCTCTAAATTTACTCTTGAGCTTCTTGTCAAATTCGATGAGTTTGCAAGTAATCGTATCATCCATACCATTATGGGAATTGAAGGCCGGTTCCTTCTCAGAATGGGTGACGCCGGATACAAGAACAATCGTTTGCAGTTGGCGTTGAGTGGATTTAATTATAATATACCTGATTTTGAATTTGAGACAAACAGATGGTATCATATCGCTGTTACAAGTGGCGGCGGCAATATAAGGGTGTATGTTGATGGGCAGAAGGTTCTCGATAAGCCACTACACTACCAGGTTGAGCTTTCTCCTTCTTGGAGCTATGAGCCTGGCGGAAGTCGTTGTTTCTGGTTCGGTTATTCTTATGAGCCTACAAGAGATGTATTTGGACAGATGACGGAAATGCGTATTTGGAATAGAACTCTTACTGAAGAAGAGATTAATGCTCCTGATCACTTCTATAAGGTGGAGCCTGACGCATCGGGTCTTTATTCTTACTGGCCATTTACTGCAGGTACAGGAGATTCTATTGAAGATGCCACAGGCAGGGGCAATAAACTTTATGGAGAGAAGAATGTGAGGAGACAGGGTAATATCAATAAAGGCGATGCCGGTATTGAGTGGGTAAAGGTTGCTCTTCCTGAGAAATAATCAAACAAGTTTAGACTTTGATGATAGGGTCGGGGCGATTACCCGGCCCTATTTTCAATATTAATATTATTAAAAATAAATTAATGAAAAGATTAGAGTTTTTATTGTTGACATTTATTGTTGTGCCGGCATTAATTATATCTTGCAATAAAACTCCTGTAGCAGAACGAGAAAAACCGGAAGAAAAGCCGGAAGAGGCTGTATTGAGCACCGATGTGCACTCGCTTGAATTTGAAGCTGAGGGAGGCAGTATTGATGTGGAGGTGAATACAAACAGAAATGTAGTAATAGAATGCCCGGATTCATGGTGCAGGACAAGTTTTTCAGACGTGGATAATGCTTTTGTATTGCAGAAAAGGATTATGACGGTCTATATGTCAGCTTTCAGAGGAGGCCGTTCAACGAAACTGACATTGTCAGCTCTTGATTGTGAGGATATAACAATTGATGTGTTGCAGAAAAAGACTGTTAAGAGTACATGTGACCTGCTTTCCTTTTCA
The DNA here is from genome assembly GCA_963548935.1 of uncultured Bacteroidales bacterium. GTDB lineage: Bacteria > Bacteroidota > Bacteroidia > Bacteroidales > UBA932 > Cryptobacteroides. The sequence continues at coordinate 5,334 of CAUUVS010000013.1, read as the reverse complement.
CTTGATAAAACTCTTAACGGTCTTGATAAAGACATTGTCTTTTCAAAAGATGTCGATGGCAGCAAGTGGTCAGCCAAATACTTGAAATGGATTGAAAAAGCTTCTCCTGAAATATTTGTACCTACCTTTGAAACCAATGGCGACAAAGTGCTTTGGGGTGGCATAGAGGTTGTTTCCGGTAAGACAATTTTGGATCTTTCGGAAGATGTTGTATTGACGGTTGTGGCAGAGAACGGGGACAAGAAAGATTATACGATTTCATTGAATTGTCCTCAGATAAATAAGGAACTGGCTGTTTTGCATCTGAAGCCGTCTTCACTTATTGCCGGTAAGGAAACTTATGTCAGCGCAGATATTGTTCTGTATGACAAAAGTGTCGGGGCGTCGGGAAAAGGATGGTGGGACAGCAAGGAGAAAGGTGCGGTAAGCCTTAGGGGGCGTGGAAATTCCACTTGGGGGTTGCCTAAAAAGCCTTTTAGAATCAAATTCTCGGAAAAATTCAGCCCTGTAGGATTAGAACACGCAAAAGCCAAAAGCTGGGTATTGCTTGCACATGATATGGATAAGTCTTTGATAAGAAATCATCTGGCTTTTGAATATTCTAAGATTTTATTTAACCGATCTGATAGATGGCATGATTCGCAGGCTATACTTTTTACTCCTTGTTCCAAGTATATTAATGTTTATTTTACAGGCTCATATTATGATAGTTCTAAAGGTCATGCCGTTGATATGGACGGCGATTATCTTGGAGTATATCAGTTAAGTGACCAGATGGAGATGGCTAAGGGGAGAATTGCTGTAGATAAGCTGACGGCTGTTGACGGAGGTGATCCTGACAAAATTTCCGGAGGTTATATTATAGAGACTGATTTACATGAGGGAAATCATTTTTCGGCATTGAAAGGTGTTAAGATGACCTATAAATACCCTGATGACAAAGATTATGATAAGTCTCAATATGATTATATATCAAATTTTATAAATAATGCGGAGAAGGCTTTGTACGGAGCGGATTATAAAGACCCTGTGAATGGCTGGCGTCGTTGGTTCGATGAGAAGACTTTGGCGGATTTTATTATTGTCAAGGAATTTGTCGGAGATATGGATGGATATACCAGTACCTATATGTATAAGCGGCGTGGGGAGGATAAATTGTTTTTCGGGCCTATATGGGACTGCGACAAAGGCTGGGACAATGACAAGAGGATTCCGCACTTTGAATATCGCCCTTTAGATAATCTTATGATTAAATCCGGATTCTGGATGCCTCCTTATGTTAGAAATGACTGGTTCTGGAGGTTCTGGTCGGATGAGACTTTCAGGGCTTTTGTAAATAATCGTTGGAAGAGTAAAAAAAGTGAACTTGAGGCAGTTACAGATAGGGCTCTTAAAGATATGCCGGAGAAAATGAAGAAGGCAATAGAGGCTAATTTTTCTGTATGGCCATTCTTTTATCAGTATAGTAGTGAAGCAAAAATGCCTGATGCAACATACGATAAAGAAATAAATAGAATAAGAACTCTTTCTGAAAGGAGGAGTGTGTTATTGGACAGACTTTTTTCGGAGTAAAAAATCTTTTATAAGCGACGAATAGTCTTCATCAACTTCCAAAGATTTTACTACCTTTGCAAGTTAATGAACGGCTCTGATATCACATCACAGGAGTTTGGTGACTTCTATATTAGAAATAGGGAAAAGTTTATCTCTATAGCCCAATCGTATGTACGTGACAGACAGGCTGCTGAAGATATTGTCGGGGAAGTCTTTGCCTTGCTTTGGAGTAGGCGGCAGAGTATCGGTATTTCATCTTCATTGGAGGCTTATGTGTTGAGAGCAGTGAAAAACAGAGCATTGAATTATCTTAGGGATGTAATTCATAAAATGGAGAAGGACAATAGAATCGACTCCGAGCAGTACAATGCTATACTTGTAGATACTGATATACTTGCGTCTGACAGTTTGGGTTTTATTCTTCATTCAGAAGTATCGGAGATTTTCAACAAAATATTGAGTGATATGCCTGAGAGGACAAGAAAGATATTCTTGGCTAGCCGTTTTAATGGAAAGACGTACAGCGAAATAGCAGACCATTTTGGAGTTACTGAGAGGATAGTCAAAAGAGATATTCAGACCACACTGAAAGATTTGCGAACAGCATTAAAGGATTATCTGCCTGTGTTTTTGCTGTTGTATCCTCATTTCTTTTAGTTAAGAATCGGTCAGCTATTTCCTTTCTCTTGCCCAAGGCATTACAAAGGCCGGGGACTGTTCGTGGGACAGAAGTTCTTTCATTTTGTCCATATATGGTGCCACGTGCCTGAAAAACATCTTGTAGCCATCGCAAAGTGCATTCATGCCGGTATTTCCATTTTCTGTTATATTGAATCTGTGTTTCGGGCATTCTCCATTGCAGGCAAATCTCCATTCGCAACGTAGACATTTTCCGGGCAAAAGATTACGTTTGTTTAGTCCGAATTTTGTTTGTCTTTCAGACAGCATCATGGTTTTGAGGTCGTCCTGAAGCACATTACCCAATCTGTATTCAGGATATACGAAATGGTCGCAGGGGTAAAGGTCCCCGTTATGTTCAATAATGGAATTACCTCCGCATGTTTCTGCATAGACGCAGGTTCCGGGCATAGCTCCGCACCATCTTGCTAAAGTGGAGTCAAATATATTTACAAAATATTGACCTACGTCATTTTTTACCCAATAGTCAAATATGTCGCAAATAAAATGGCCATAATCAATATCATCAATCGACCATTGTGCAAGTTCAGCTCCTTCTGCAGATGGGTTTACAATGAAAGGACGTTTCTTCTTATCTGGTTTGCCGTTATTTCCGACAGGGTATTTTACATGTTCTACGACAGGCATAAATTGCATATATCTGCTACCGATAGATTTAAGGTACTGATACACTTCTATGCCTTTGCCGGCGCTTGCCTTGTTTACGGTGGTCATAGTGTTGAACTCTGCCCCCGAATTTCTCAATAACGTTATTCCATTTATTACCTTATCGAAGGTGGGCGCTCCTCCCTTGTCTTTACGAAATTTATTGTGTATGTCAGCAGGCCCGTCAATTGAAACACCTACAAGAAATTTCTCTTTTGCTAAGAAATCAGTCCATTCTCTTGTCAGGAGAGTCCCGTTTGTCTGTATTGTATTATGAATTATTTTACCTTCGGCATATTTATTCTCTAACTCGACGGCTTTTTTATAGAAATCAAGACCAAGCACTAATGGTTCCCCTCCATGCCAGTTGAAAGTGACTTCAGATACTTCATTGGCCTGTATATATGACTTGACCACTGTCTCTAAGGTCTCGTAGCTCATTTTAGGCTCTTTGCCTCCATATATTTCAGCCTTATCTAAATAGTAGCAGTAATGGCAGTCTAAATTGCACAGCGACCCTGCAGGCTTTATCATAATATTGAATGCAAGCGGCCCTGATAGATTGATTGCGTCTTGAAAAGTAATGTCGTTATTGTTTGTTTTTTTAGCCATTCAGTCCTTTGAGGATTATTATTTTAAATTATAAATATACAAAAAATCCTGATTGAATTTACACTTAGTAAGCGTTTACTTAGAAAGTTCACTGAAAGAAATAAAAGGAGCCGTAAAAATACGACTCCTTTTAGTAGCGGGAATGGGGCATGATCCCATGACCTCCGGATTATGAATCCGACGCTCTAACCAGCTGAGCTACCCCGCCATTGATGGTGGACTTTTTAAAGCATTAGAGCTTTTTGCTGCATAGAGCAACCGTCCTTTTGTTGAGATAGAAGGATTCGAACCCTCACTGACAGAGCCAGAATCTGTAGTGCTACCATTACACCATATCTCAATGAGTTACTCTGCCGCCGCAGAATAGGACCGCAAAGATACAAAGTTTTTACGGAGTTGCAAAAAAATCCAAGTAATCTTTTAATTTTTCTGCACCAGCGCGACGGCATAGGCGGAACAGCCCTCCTCTCTGCCCTCGAAGCCGAGTTTTTCCGTAGTGGTCGCCTTTACCGACACTCTGTCCACGGCAATCCCCATAACCCCGGACAGACATTCCCGCATTGCAGGTATGTAAGGGCCTATTTTAGGAGCCTGAATGGCGATTATTATGTCTACATTGCCGATTGTATATCCCTCGCGGTCTATTAGTTCTGCCACACGTTTAAGCAACAATTTACTGTCAATCCCTTTGAACTCATCGGATTTGTCGGGGAAATGCCTGCCTATATCTCCGAGTGCGAGAGCGCCGAGCAGGGCATCGCAAAGGGCGTGTATCGCCACATCTCCGTCGGAATGCGCCACAAAGCCTTTCGGGCTGTCAATCCTGACACCGCATAACCACATGGGCAAGCCCTCCTGCAAGCTGTGCACATCATATCCGTTACCAATTCTTATATCCATAATCACAACAATAATTTTCCTACATTATAAACTATAAACGCCACAAGCCACGCCAAAACCATGGACTGCACAACGCTGAATGCCGCCCATCTTCCCCCGACTTCGCGCCTTAGCGCCGCAATTGTCGCCACGCACGGGAAATACAGCAGGACGAAAAGCAGAAAGGCAAGCGCGACAGCCCCGTTCATCCCCGCACCCTGAGTCATTGCAGCGGCGAGCGAATCCTCATCCTCCGTGTGGTAGAGTATTTCCATAGTGCTGACTATGGCTTCCTTTGCAGGCAGACCCGTCAGCAGGCACACATTCATCCTCCAGTCGAACCCGAGAGGCTGCATCACCGGTTCCATCCCCCGTCCCACCATTGCGAGATAGGATTCCTCTTTCATCGTGCCGTTCTGTGTCTTGTCGGCAGGGAAGTACTCCAAAGCCCAAATTATAACGGAAGAAGCGAGTATAACCGTAGTTATTTTCTGTAAATAATCATAAGTTCTCTCCCAAATATGCGACCAGGTGTTGCGCCAGGTCGGTCCGCGGAATGCCGGAAGCTCGGACACGCTGTCCGCTTCCCCGTCCCTGCGGAATGCTTTGGTATGCTTCATTATGAAAGCGAAAACTATGGAAAGCAGCACTCCCACAAGATAGAGGGAAATCATCACAAGCCCTCGGTGAGTAGGGAAGAAAGCCCCTATAAAGAGCATATACACGGGAAGGCGTGCGGAACATGACATGAAAGGAATCATCAGCATCGTGAGCGTGCGGTCCTTCTTGTCTTCAATCGAGCGCGCCGCCATTATTGCAGGCACATTGCAGCCGAAACCTATGAGCATAGGTACGAAAGAATTGCCGTGAAGCCCTATTTTGTGCATTATCTTGTCCATAAGGAAAGCCGCTCTCGCCATATATCCCGAATCCTCCAGAATGCTG
>CAUUVS010000012.1:0-36701 GCA_963548935.1 uncultured Bacteroidales bacterium | reverse complement strand
CTACCCGAAATATCATTTGAGAAAGCACATATAGCCTGACAAAACTTATCCATATTGCCAGTCGATTCTGTCCTCTCGATATTGTAGCTCTCAGTGTCTGAAAGCATTTGTAGAAGGTCCTTTTTCGTTATCATTTATCTCTATTTATCTTCATTCGTATCGGATAATATTTGCTCATAAATTCAACACCCTAATGTCAAACATATAATACATTCAGAAAACTTTGTGTTTCACTTACAAACTAAATTGGTTTTGACAAGGAGGTTTATATCTCCTTGTGAGAGACAGTTATATTATTTCTTTGTATTTATCATACTTATTCCCAGTGTTTGATACACATTCTCTAAACATTGACGAACAAAATTGAGGTTCTCATGCGAGCAGTTTAACTCTGAGAAGAGCAGCTGTTGAAAACCTTGAATAATCTCATTACTTAAAGGGCCATTTTTGAATATATTAATGAATATATTTTTTATCTCAATCTCTTTTTGATTAGTATCAAGTTGTGTTTGTACAATCATATCCACTAATCTTACACATGGCATAGCAGAAACCATACTGATATTTTCTAAGCAATTAGTATAATAATTATCTTGGGAATTCATTTTTTTATTAAACTCTCCAAATAATTGTTTTGTAGTCAATGTATATCCCCTATACTTATTTTTGATAAATTCAAACAAGGCTGGGTGCTCGTCTCCTAAAATGTTTTTTATATATCGCTCTGTGCTCATTGAGAACTGAATCTGAGCTAAATTGAATTTGAAATAAACAAAGTCGTCTGTCAGCAATACGCATTGCTTATCTTCGAAAACTAATAAAGTATTCAAAATATAGTCAATAAAATCCTCTTTTTTATCTTCTATATCTATATTCCTTTTAAAATCAATTACTCTATGAGAAACAACTGCTTCACAGTTATTTTCTATCCATTTTAAAAGACCCTCTAAATATATAATATTATTTTGATGTACATTTTCTGGAATCTGATATTTTATTACGTCTTCGTTTGTTACGACAACTGATAATTCAGATTTTGGTTCTGATTTAATAATTCTCAATTTCTGTTTTATCACATCTATAGTAAAAACTGAAATTAGAAATTTGTTAGGATATGTAATGCTGTGTTCTTTTGCTATCTGATAAAGAATAGCCAATGAAGAAAAGTCAATAATATAATTCGTTGTAACAAGTTGAGGTGGTGATTCATAAAATGAAAGAGGAAGGATTGAGATACCACTGTGCTCATAAATCAAACTTGTATAACCTCCTAAATAATCATGCCTAAATGCCTGTATTATTACTTCAGTAAAAGATAATTCTCTGTTGTAATAGTTATTTATTAATTTTTCTCTAATCAGCTTTTCTTCCTCACCTTTTTGTCCGAAAAGAAAAATTAATTCTTTCTTCATTGCTTCTGGGTCAGTGCTAGTAAAGTTGAAAGATTCCATTGGCAATCCCGAAAGAGGCTGCTTGGCTTCTTCTAAGATTTTATCATGTAAATAAAGATACTTATCCATTATTCGTAATATGCGAATTGAATAATCTTTGCTTGACATTCTTTTAATGGATATTACATCACCTAATTTGTGTCCTAATAACTCATCATATAAGTTGTCAGAGCCATTTTTATTCATTTCAAAGAAATTGATTTCACCATTAGACTCATATTTTACGAAACAGCCATCTGTAATTTCATCAAATTCTTTCAGAAGCTCTTTATTTTGTGATCTTTGAGAATATATAAGTGTTGCAGGCAGATATGCAGAACGGACATTTCTTTTATCAGAATATTTATAAAGAATTTCCATTCCTTCAACAAAACAACCTCTATTAACTAATATACTTGCCACTATTGGTATGTTTTGATCAAGAGAAAAAGCATAGTCTTCAAAACTTTTTGCCATTGATTTAATTTCACTATCACACCAATCTTCGTTTATAACATCTAAACACCTTAATTTCAGACATAAAAAATCCTCATCTTGTTTGTGTTTATCTAAGAATAGATTACAAATTTGCAAGCATCTATTCCAATTATGTAAAATAGCACACAAATCAGCTTCAATTCTTAGTAAATCAGGTTGAAATGAAAAATTCAATCTCCAATTTTCTAATAGTCCAAGTAGTTCTTCCGAGCCTTTTTTTGCTGCATATAAAGAATTCATATAGGAAAATAAATGAAGATTCTCTTTTTCTCTGTCAACGTGCTTTTCATATAACTCTATAGCAGGTTCATACATTTTAAAATGATAGTAGGTATAAGCAATGTGTAATAATAAATTCGGCTGTTGAATAGTAGAAGCTAACTCGCTCAAAGTCGATATCTGCGGAGAGTCCAATATTCCGCTAATTAGGGATTTAACAATCGTTTCTATTAAAGTTTTCAATTCCTGATTTTCAAACTTCTCGTTTTGAATAAAATCAGATAGTTTTAATTCATCTGTTTCGCCTATATCCTTTAATGTAAAAATTGAAGCAAGATAGTTATCAACTACATAGTTATCAATTTTCTCAATGGAATTTATCCAGCCTTGTATTGCTGTCCTATATTGGATTTTATCATTTTTCTTTAGATAACAGAAAGCCCTCAGGTAGAAAATATTCGACTCTTTTAAATCAGAATCATCTAAGATTTCAAGAGCATAATCTATTTGTCCATTGAGTTGTAACACATTGGCACAAACCAAAGCAAGAGTGTCGTTTTTGCTCTCTAATTTGAGATAATGATCTCTCATGTCGGAAATATATCTCAGCTCTTTTGTAAGTATATATTGGATATAAGCATTAAGAAAAAACAATGTTCCATATTTCTTTTCCAATTCAGAACCATTGATTGCAGATACTATTTTTTTTAGAAGCACCTCCAGTGTTTTTAGAATCTCAACATTCCCCTCTTTCAAAGAATGGAAAGCAAAGTAATAGTTTTGCAAATATTCAGAAAAGAATACGTTTGAGTAAAATATATTTTCGTCAAAATTGGCTATGGTTATATCTTGAGGACTATAATTTTTGACATTGGGAAGCATTGAAAAAGCCTTCATCTGTGAAATACATTTGTAAATATTTTTCACATTGAAGTAATTGTAAAGCATATATTGAAACATGATATTCTGCCGAACAAATGCCGGAATAGAATTAAAATCATAAGTCGTAGTACTCAAAAATTTGATATACCATGCAATTGGATTATATTCATTTCTACACAATAACTTATCAACCAGTTCATTTGCTTTTTGTGTATCTTCTATTTTAAAATACGAAAGAGCAGCCTGCTCCTCAAACTCAAGCACTGAAGTATTTTCATTGTATGCAGTTATAAAACATTCACACATCTTCTCTCGTTCGTCCAAAAAACGATAGCACATCCCTTTTTGAAATGATATTAAGGAGTGAAACTCTGGAGAAGGTTTTTTTGCACTTGTTGCGAAACTTGCCTCCAATTTTTCAAGCAATGATAACGCCGTTTTGGGTTTAAATTGTTGCAAAGTAGCTATATATGCATTGAGCCGATCTTGCCATTGTGGTTCAATTTCATTAATATTGATTGTGCATCCAATATAACTCTCTGTTACATTGCCTATGACAGATATGTTTTTTTTTCCTTGTTGTTCAACAGAGGTATTTGGTTTTGCCAGTTCCTTGCCAAACAACTTTCTAAATAATTTCATGATATATTTATTTAGTTGTGTGACCAATATGACTTCCTTTAACATCTCCTACAATAGAAATAGGATTATCTCCACTTTGAACAATTTTTTGTTTAACTGAAAACGAATTGTCGTTTGCAACAAAGAAACTTACAAATGAAACAATTCCTCCAACAATAGCAACTATTGATTCCATTGATTTGTCAATTATTGCCCAAATGATTGTTGCTATCAAATAAATAGCATTTAATATCAGCATTATTAGTTTTGATTTCATAACTTCTGAATTTATTTGCTCTTCTGTCTGTTTTCCTTAGTGCCAATCAACACTCTCACGTCCACCTCTAATATCTTCGCAATTTCAAACAATATGTCCAAACTTGGTTGACGGCGATTACAGACATAGGCATTGACAATGCTGAAGCTCTTGCCGAGTTTTTCGGCAAGCCAGGTTTGCTTGATGCCTTTCTCCTCAAGCACTTCTTTGATTCGATTCATGGTTTTATCCATCTGTTTCAATATTCTCTGTTTGATAGTGCAAAGATATGAAATGAAATAGCATAGAAAAAGGGAATGAGGATTTATTTTCTCATCCCCTTAAATCTTTTAATGGGTGTAGAAGAGAAGTATTTACTTCCGTTGTTTTATGGATTCTGCTTGCTTATGAAGTTCGTTTGCCTGCGATGTATTCAGGCGGGCTCGTTCTGTTTTTTCCGCTTGCTCTTTAACTAATCGTTCGTAAGTTTCCACTTGTTCTCGGATAAGTGCAATCTGCTGTTCGTCTCTCTGATAAGTGAAGAGCGTTTCCAAATCTATTAGCTTTTCCTGATTGGCTTCTCCATACATTTTGATGTAGCGATACTTCAAGTCATTATCCGACAGTTGACTATTTTGTCGCATCTGCCAGAAGTTTCCAACCAGAGAAAACAAAAGAACAAACCCCATACTGCAAAGAGTGATAGCCGTTTTACTATTCTTAAAGTCAAGACTAAAAATATGTTCTTTACGAATGACAGTACGACTCTCTTTGCCCATCTCATCAATTTTTGCCTCAATGGCTTGTAGAGTCTCTTTTTTCTTTGAATCCCATCCAGCCAGCTTCTCGAAAGCTATCTCCAATCCTGCCACTACACTCTTGGTAAGTATTTCTTCCAAAACTCTGATTTGTTCGGGAGAAAACACCTCTTGCTTTGAAAGTGTATTCATCTTCCCAAGAAGCTCTTCGATTTTACTCAAGTCGATTGTTTGTTGTTCAGATCTTCCCTTTAAGGAGAAAACCATTTCCGTAAGACTTTGCTTCAATTCCTCAAACAGACAATATACGGCCGAAGTATCCATTCTATCTGTATTCATATACTTTTTCTTTCGTATTATGTAATTCTTTTCTCATGTATATCTAAGGTTATTTGTACAGTTGGTCTATCTCTGACTTTGGAGTATAGACATAATTGCCAATCTGTCTTATGGGAATGGAAAATTTCCTGATATGCTTATATACTGTCCCTTCCGTAACACCAAACTTGGCTGTTATTTCACCAATCGTGTAACAATACTCTGGCTCAAGGTTGTAGAGTTTAGCCTCATTTCTTGTTCTCGGCTTTTGCTCATCAATAGGCCTCAGATTGAAGTTGCGTTCTAAATCTTCTTTACAGATGCGAGTCATCCTTTTTCCCAAGTTATAACTTCGGAGTGCCTTACTTCTGACGAGTCGGTATAGCGTATCTCTGCAAACGTCGTATAGGGCAATAGCATCGGAGATAGAAAGGTAGGGTTGATCCTTGGAAACCTTTGCGGCCTTCTCTCGCCTAAGCTCTTCCAACTTTTCCTCTCGCTTCTTTTGTGAATACGCAGACCTTGAGCATTACATAGAACAATATCTTGATGTGATTGTCTTGGCAAGAAAGGTCTTACCACACAATTCGCACTTTCGCTCAATCTGAAATTTTGCAGCTGGCGTATACTTTTCGTATCTATCTGATAATCAAGTTCTATTTTTATTTAAGTCGCACTTTATACACTAATAAGTCGCGGCACAAATATGGTACAAATATACAACTAAAATCAATAGGAAACGAAGAAATAAGAGAATATGTCAAAAATAAAAATAGCAGTAAGTTGTTATCTTACTGCTATTTACTATTTGCTTGATGCTCGTTTGTGAGCAGAATTACTTCACTTCCTCAAATTTAATTATTTCAATTTATCTTTAAGAATATTCTTAATAAGATGGCAGATTTCTTTTCCTGAAAACATTGGAGATGGATTAAAATGAATATCAAAGGTAAATTCAGGCAAAATTACAGGCATTTGAAGCAATCGTCCTGCCTCCTTTTCTTTTGTCACAGATAGAGAAGGAAGTACAGCTACAACATTATCAGAAGCTCCAACAAAAGATTTGATAGCCTCAATTGAAGAAGACACCATAGATACCCTAGGGACAAGATCCGGTGTCAAGAAACCATAATACCTGTCCCATACGGCAAAAGAATTGGATATATGCACACCGGCCAATGTTGAAAAAGGTTTTACAGACACCTTCGTCCCATTTTCTTTAATAGCTGCATCTACAAGACTTTGATTCAATGGAGATGATACAACGACAGCATCCATTACCCCAACGAGTTTACTTTCTCCTTCGAAATCTATAGTCTCCGGGCTTGGAGCAACTGAAATAAGCACATCATATTCAGAAGTTTCACATGGGGACTCGGAACTTATTATTCTGATAGAAATATCCTTTCTTACAGAAGAAATGCCAGATAGCACCCCAGACATAACATAACCGGCCACAACATTATCAGCACAAATTGTAATCGGTTTATTTACAGTAACTTTACCTAATTCTCCGAACATTCTTTCAGCAGCATCATACCAATAGATTATTTTTTCAGCATAATCCTTAAAAATGCAGCCGGCAGCAGTAAGGCTCACTTCTCCCCTATTACGATAAAACAATTTGACACCAAGAGATTTTTCAAGAGTATTGATATTTTGACTTACAGCCGGTTGGGAAATACCAAGCGAATCAGCAGCTATAGTAAAACTACCGGTTTGAATAACAAACATAAATACCTTTAGTCTAAAATCTTCTATCATTACTATTGATTAATTTATATACAAATATACTTTATTTAAATGCTTTTAAGTCAAAAAGTCTTATATTTGTTAAATAGAGAACCAATTAAGACTCATTTAATAAATAACATCATGAAAAGATTTGTATTATTCCTAGCCGGCCTTACCATATCTATGTCGGTTATGTTCTCACAAGGACAACTACAACAGCTACCCAATGATCCTGCCGTAAAGGTAGGAAAATTAGAAAATGGACTGACATATTACCTCAGGCATAATGACAAACCTGCCGGAAGAGCAGAATTCTATCTCGCTACTAATGTAGGCGCAATTCAGGAAACTCCGGATCAAGATGGCCTTGCACATTTTCTTGAACACATGTGTTTCAACGGAACCAAGAACTTCCCCGATAAGACCCTGCTTGACTACCTTCAGAGTATAGGAGCTTCATTCGGTGGAAATGTCAATGCTTCAACAGGTGTGGAACATACAGTATATATGCTGAACAATATACCTCTTGTCAGAGAAAGCGTTATTGACACCTGTATTCTGATTATGCACGATTATTCTCATTTCGTAACAAATTCACCTGCTGAAATTGACAAAGAAAGAGGCGTTATCATTGAAGAGCGAAGGGCTCGCCGAAATGCAGGATGGAGAATGCACGAAAAAACTCTTCCTTATTATTATGGTGACAGCAAATATGGCAACTGCACGCTTATCGGTAGTCAAGAAAATCTTGAAAACTTCAAGCCGGAAAGTCTTCATAATTTTTATAAAACATGGTATCGTCCTGACATGCAAGCACTTATCATTGTAGGAGACATCGACATTGATAAGACAGAGCAGAAAATTCGCAATATTTTTGCAGATATTCCTATGGCTGAAAATCCTAAAGCTAAGGATGTAATAAAAATTAAAGATAATCAAGAGCCTATAATAGGAATTATAACTGACCCTGAAGCCACTTCCACTACTCTTGAAATCTTATGGAAGAGTGAAGCGGCTCCTAAAGAAATTAACAGTACAATACAGGGAAAGCTTCAAGATCTCATAAAAAATATAATCGGCAATGTGATGAATGAAAGGCTTTCAGAAATTTCAGCAAAGCCGGAGCCACCATTCCTTAGCGCATACTTTGGTATTGGCAATATCTGCGAAACAGTGGAAGTCGTAATGGGTAATGTAGGCTGCAGAGAGGGTGATGCAATCCCTTCTTTCAAAGCTTTCTATACGGAAATTGAGAAAATGAGAAGATTTGGTTTTAGCAATGACGAAGTGCAGAGAGCCAAAGATGATATTATATCAATGTTCGAAAGTGCAGCGAAGAAAGCAGATACAAGAAAGAACGAAGAACTCGTACAGGAATTATTAGATAATTTCTTTGATAATGAGGCATATATGGAACCAAAGAGCGAACTCGAGCTTATGGAACAAGTTATGCCTATGATAAATTCTCAAATCATAAACCAGATTTGCTCTCAGATTATCACTGATTCCAATATGGTTGTTATTTTCAAGGCTCCTGAAAAGGCTTCCGGACGTCCTTCAGAAGCTGATTTTAAAAATGCTATTGAGGAAGTCAGAAATTCAGAGATTAAGGCTAATGAGGAAGAAGTCATAGCAAAGGATTTTCTCGATGCTGATAAGCTGAAAGGTTCAAAAATCAAAAAATCTTATACCGGCATATACAATAGTAAGGTTTATGAACTTAAAAACGGACTCAAAGTCATAATGTATCCTAGTGATACGGAAAAGGACAAAATTTCGATAGATCTATACAAAAAAGGAGGTCAATCTCTGATTCCAACCAGCGATATGGACAGCTTTGATAAAAACATCTATGGTTTGTTTATGAAGAACTGCGGAGTCTCAAAATTTTCATCTACGACAACCAGCAAGATGTTGTCAGGGAAAAATATATGGGTATCACCATATATCAACAGACTTCGTCACGGTGTATCAGGCAGCTCTTCCGTCAAAGACTTTGAAACGATGATGCAATTGGCATATCTCTACTTTGCAGATCCAAGGTTTGATGAAAACGAATACAATCAAGGCATAAATACAATAAATGCTATTCTGCCAAATCTTGAACAACAACCTAATTTCAAATTCCAGAAAGAGATGTATGCAACTTTATACGGTAACAATCCTAGAAGGAAAACTCTAAGCAAGGAAACTGTTGAAAATGCAAATCTTGCAACCATCGAAAAGAACTACAGAATGCTTTTCAATGATGCGGCAGGCGCTACAATGATTATTGCCGGTGATTTCAAACCTGAAGAAATTTTACCAATAGTACAGAAATATGCAGGTTCTATCAAGAAAGGCAAAAAATCCCTTGACTGGATTGACACAAACGAAGACATTGTAGGCGGTAAGGTTTTGAATGACTTTAAAGAGAATATGCAGACACCTATGACTACCGTTATTGATGTTTACTCTGCTCCTATGAAATATTCATTTGACAAAGATGTAGCTCTTGAAGCTGCCACATATATACTCAATATGAGATATGTTACCACTATGAGAGAAGATGAAGGCGGTACCTACGGAGCGCAAACCTTCTCTAGCCTTGACATAGAACCGAAGCAGAGAGCAGTATTGAATATATATTATAACTCAAAACCTTCTTCAGCTGACAAATTAAGGCAATTGGCAGTCGAAGGGTTACAGGGGCTTGCAGAAAATGGACCGACAGCTGAAGAATTTGAGATGGCAAAGAAAAATTTAGAAAAAAATATTCCTGAAAACCGAATCAAAAACAGCTATTGGGCAAATGCTATCAAAGACTACGAATTATATGGCTTCGATAGCGACAAGGCTCGTGAAGCCGCAATCAATGCTCTTACACCGGAAGCCATTAAAAATGTTGTCAGCGAAATCCTCGCTGCAGGCAATATGGTGGAAGTAATTATGAGACCTGATGTTTCTGCTGAGAAGGAATAATCCGTGACTTAACAATCACTTTATAAGCGACTATCCTTCAATTGAAACTTTGATAAATAACAAAAGGCGACCAAAAGGTCGCCTTTTGTTATTTAAGAAAGATTAGTCTGCGGGTGCAATTGCCTCGACCGGACAAACACTAGCACAAGCACCGCAATCAATGCAAGTATCAGGATCAATTTTATAGAAATCCCCTTCACTGATCGCACCTGAAGGACATTCGCCATGACATGTGCCACAAGCTATGCAGAGATCTTCCGAAATCTTGTAAGCCATAATTTTAAGATATTTTTAATTGTTGGCTACAAATTTATAGGATATAATTCGAATTATCAAATTTTAGAAAGAGTAGAGTCAAAAAATATGGTCGAGAAGCAAGTGCCGCGTTATTTTGAATGTCCGGACAATTAATTATTTTTCGTATTTTAGCAAAAAATAAAAGAATGATTAAGAATATCGTATTTGACCTTGGAGGAGTTTTGATTGACTGGAATCCAAGATACTATTTCAAAAATTATTTTCAAACAGAAGAGGAGATGGAATATTTTCTCCGGGAAGTCTGCGATATGAAATGGAATAGTGCTATAGATGCAGGAAAACCTTTCGAACAGGCTATAAAAGAAAGACAGAAAATATATCCGGAATATGCGGAAGCAATATCACACTATGGGAAACATTGGGCTGATATGCTCGGCGGCGCTTTTGAAAGCAGTGTGAATTTGCTTAAAGAAGTTAAGAACAGAGGATACAGAGTTTTAGCGCTTACTAATTGGTCGGCAGAAACCTTTCCCATAGCACTGGCAAAATATGATTTTCTACAACTATTTGAAGGTATTGTGGTCTCTGGAGAAGTCAAAACAATAAAGCCCGATGTCAAGATTTTCAAGATATTGATAGACAAATACTCAATCAATGCAGAAGAATCCGTTTTCATTGATGACAATAAAGAAAATGTCGAAGCGGCGGCATCTCTCGGTTTCAATGCCATTCGTTTCGACAATATAGATAATGTACGCAGCCAGCTTCGAAGCTACGTTAAAGATTAATTTTTAAGATAATCTGTACTTGTAGAGAATCTTTACAATCTTATGGGATATTCCTTCGTAAGATTTTACAAGTGAATTGTCGGAGAAAGCATATACATACAAACTCCCCTTTAACACTCCTGTCCTTGAAGGATTGTAAGTGGCGATGTATAGGAGAGTTTCTTCTGTACCGTCAGCATACCTACCCATATAATTGGTTGCCATATCGCAGATTTCCTCCCCATCAGGCAATTTGATAGCCGGCAATGAAGAAGGAGCCGCAAGCATAGACCATCTGTAAACCGCATTCCCGAAAGAATAATAGACATCATTGGATTTAAGAGAACTCACCATAATAGAATTTTCATCCATTTTCATGTCGGACTCTGTAAAATTCTTTACGGATTTATACTTCGCCAAAGAACCTGTTGTCTGCTGAATTGTATAAGAATCAGGGGTTTTCTCTGATTTAAG
The DNA here is from genome assembly GCA_963548935.1 of uncultured Bacteroidales bacterium. Taxonomy (GTDB): domain Bacteria; phylum Bacteroidota; class Bacteroidia; order Bacteroidales; family UBA932; genus Cryptobacteroides. Next base: position 25,525 of record CAUUVS010000012.1, on the reverse strand, counting down.
CAAAACATAGGTTTTATTCTTATCTCTGTCCGAATAGAAGTTCACAATCTTATGATCCTTCAAAGAAAGAGTCGTAACTTTACCATTACCAGGTTGAAAAAGAGAGTGTTCGTTATAAAGGACAGGTTTACGATTCGCGAGATAGATGAGCATTTTAGCCCCACTCACAAGTCCCGCATTCGAAGCGTCGACTCTTTCCCCGATAAAATCGGAAAATAAGTCGTATCTGTATGTATGTCCGTTAATTCCCCTTAAAAGAGCATAATTATAAGTTGAACCGACAGCGGCATCTCCAACAATATTTGCAGCAGCAGTACCAAACTCAGCACGCATCTTGTTAGTTCCCAATACTTCTAATGTTTTTGGTTCAAGTTTATAGATACTTCCATGCTCATCGTTGCATGACAAGAGAATCTGCGAATACTGGACTCCGGCTGTGGTATGAGAAGACAAATAGAGATCCGTACCTCTTTTAATACTATACTCAGGGTTTACTGTATTGAAGACATTTGTCCAGATTTCCTGCTCACCGGCTTGGACCTCTTCCTCCGTTCGCTTCTTTATGAATGTAAGCAAACCATTTCCGAGTTCATCATTAGAAAGAAGCAATATGCCCTCGTCAAGTCCGGAATTTACATTCAGGTAGAAATATTTATAGACAATGCTCTCACCATTGTCCATTCTAAGTCTGAGAATATAAGAGCCGAGTCGAGTAAAAGTATAATTAATCTTAGGATCTTCTGAAATTGGGGTAATTGAAGACATGTCGAATTCCCCTGCGGAAAGAGATGTACTCTTCTTACCGTATGCCCATTGATATTTAATAGGAAGCCTGCTTTCCGCTTTCAACTCTTCATAAATCAATTTCTCTCCCAATTTTACATTAATTGTCTGTGAGACCTCATTCAATTTAATCGGGGCCAATTCCTTGAATTTGCCTTCATCCACTTTATAGCATCCTGACAGTATTGCTATTGCCGGAATCATAATCAGATAATGAATTATTTTTTTCATAACGAAATCTCCTTACTTTAATTGTCCTATCGGATTCTTCCAATATTTCCCCACTGTCCCCGTCTGCGCAAATGTTTCGAGATTAGGATCATCAGGATGTTCGGAATACCATATTTTGTAATACTCATATAAAGGGATAAGCACATAAGTAGCCCATATTGCAGGTTGCTCCTTTTGGAAGAATGCTGTACTTATTCCTTCCGCATCAAGATTTTTTCCGTATCTATCGACACAATACTGATACAAGGTAGGGTTTTTCGCCTCCATGGCATGATAAAATTCAAGCAATTTGCGATACTTTGCAGGATAAAAATTGCCGAGGAACATGTGCCAACCGAAGAGATTTTCACTGCTTGATGAAGCATCCCACCATGATGGGCATACAGGATCTCCGTCTCCTACATAAAGGCAAAATTCAGGACTAATGATACTCCTTACATTGCTACTATCCGGATCCATCGGTAAAAAATTCTCATCTTCGACAATTCTGAAACGTATGCTGACCACCTTCTCTTTCATCAGCTCTGTCCTGAAAAGAGTCAGTTTGATGGTGTCGGTAACCTGCAACGCACGCAATTCAGTCTCTCCCATTTTAAAATCCATATCCTTGCGTGCTTTGATAATCTCTATTCGCTTTTTACCCAAATAAATGGCGGTATCGGCATTCGATTCCACGAACTCGACCTTAAATTTACGGGTATTTCCTTTCGGCATTCCCAACATTTTCACAGGAATACCGTACTCTATTTCCGAAGCAGTAAGCAAGGCAAAAGATTCAACTTTCGGTTTCTCTTGAACCAAAAAATACAATCTGTCCTTTCTTGATATATCGTACATCAATTTCGAATTATTGCAAGAAGCAATCATAAGAATTGCTGCGGCAAAAGTAAAATATTTATGTTTCATAATTTTCAATATTATTCATTCCTATTCTCAGATTCGGACACAGGTATAGGAACTTTATAAGTATTATAATCGGATCCTGAAAGAGTTATAGAAACCGTAGCCTTTATATCTTTGCCAAGCCTCTTCATATCAGACCAATACAGTCCCTGTCCGAAATATTCCTTGCGTCTTTCCTTTGAAATATTCTCTTGACTTACAGTAAGTCCAGCATCCTTAAAACTGTCAAGCCCCCTCGTAGTAATCACTTGATCGTAATATTTCGTTGCCTCGGCAGGATTTGATTTGAGCATAGACTCTGCCATAATATAGTACATTTCAGGAAGTCTGAAAAGATTTATCCCAATAATGGAGTTGCCTATATACGAAGTCTGACCTTCTATAAAAATATTGTTTACCAAATATTTGAATGTCGAATTTTCAAACCATGCGGAAAACCTGTAATCAGAACCGGAAGAAGCAGAACCATCATTATAAAGATTGTCCCAATCTTCTACGAGTCTGAATGTGGAGCCTGTACCCGTCAAACCATAGGCACGTGCATTATTGATATTGGATACAGTGGAATACAAGCCAAAAATAGTTTCTTTCAAATCCAAAGTTCCATTGTCCGGCTGCACAAATGCGGACTTATCCCTGAAAGAAAATTTATTGCTGGAAATTACTTTCTCCGCATACAATGCGGCATTCTTCAAATCATTTCTGAACCAATATACTCTTGCAAGCAGGGCTTGGACAGCATAAAGATTCATATGAATTATTCTACATGAGGAGAAACCTCCTTTAGAACCATTGCTTCTTACTGCAGGCAAAAGCGTCTCATCTTTTGCAAGCAATCTTTCCGCCTCTTTCAAATCCGCAATTATCTTTTCATAAATTTCATCTAACGAACTGAATTTCGTAATTGAGAACGAATATTTCGACACATACGGTATAGCTGTCGCTTTTACCGATTCAGGAGCCCATTCAGGAGCTGCATACAGACGCAGCAAATCGAAATGCAACATAGCTCTAAGTCCCAAGGCCTCACCTTTAAAGAGAGGAGTCTCCTGAAACTCATTCTCCCCTCCCTTTTCTATATGAGCCAAGATATTGTTGATATGATTAATGGTTGTATATGCAGAAGCCCAAATTCCTCGTCTCACAGCAGGGGCATTATCCTTTGTCCATACTCCTACAGACATATTCTGCAAAGCCATTTCGGAAGAACGCACATTGATAGATAATACCTCGGGGAGCCATAGCATATAACCGCTATATAAATGTTCGATAGTACCCAATTCGGCATAAATCCCATACAGTGCATCTTCATACCCGTTTTGCGAGCGGAATATATCTTCATCCATCACTTCCCCTTTCGGATTTACATTCAATAAATCGCATCCGAACAAAAGAGAAGGAATACTTATAAGCAAAATAAATCTAATGTATGTTTTCATAATATCATCAAATTAGAAAGTTGGACGGAAAATCAGATTGATTGAACGACAATAAGGATATGACGTTCCTCTTTCGAACTTGACAGTAGAAATATGAGCAATGTCTGATATTCCCACACCGATACAAAGTTTTTTAAGCCCCATTTTTGAAAGAGCCTTAGTATGGAAATCGTAAGTCAATTGGATATTTGAAATATACAATTCATTACGCAATTCTACGAAACGCTCCGAATTATGCATTTCGTTCTTGGTATTGATTGCAAGGAAGCGAACAAAATCGCCAGGTTTTTTCCAACGCTCGGTATATGCTCTCGCATCAATGTTTTTGTAAGGATCCACACTCTCGACCTTGGATTGAAGAGTAGTATTGTAATAGTCTCCGCCAAATGTGTATGTAGTGGAGACTGTCAAACTAAATCCCTTATATCTCAATGTGTTGATCCATGAACCATTTAACAAAGGATTGGTGTTGCCGACTGCAACCCTATCGGATTCATTATAAGTGTAGGTATATTGACCATTCTTTTTTATAAATACTTCCTGTCCGGTTGCAGGATCAATACCGGCGGAACGCACAGCATAGATATCGAATTGGGAACCACCTTCGGTAAATAAAAGTTTCGGCATAACGGCATCTCCGCCGGAACCTATCGCATCAGCCTTAGTACCCTTCAATACAGTAGAAATGTTATTAATCCTATCGAAAACATGACCTCCTGTAAGAGTCATGCTCCAATACCAATTTTGCGAACGTAAAATTTGTCCTGAAACAGAGAAATCAAAACCTCTGTTGCTGATTTGTCCGAAATTGACATGCATAGTGGAAATACCCACAGAAGGAGGCAGATTGATAGGCATCAACAAATCGTATGTGGTATTCATATAAAAATCGGCAGAGAAATTGAACCTGCTATCAAACATGCTTCCGGTTATACCCACATTATTATTGAATTTCTTCTGCCATTTCAAATCAGGATTTCCCATGCTCTTAGGCACTGTGCCGATTCCTGTATAATACTGGTATTGCGACTTATATTGATAAACGGTTTTTGCTTGATAATAATCGAATGATACGCTTCCCGTATATCCGGTACTATACCTGAGTGTCAAAGAGTTGAGCCATTTCCAATCTTTGGCGAATTTCTCGTTATGAATATTCCATCCGAATCCGGCAGCCCAGAATGGCGCAAAACTGTTATCAGCCCCGAATCTTGAAGAACCGGAAGTCTTGAATGAAAGATCTAAAATGTATTTGTTCAAAAGACTATAGTTTCCGTTCACAAAGAATCCCAACTCGGCAGCAATCCTGTCTGTTCCGGTCGGATGCCTCCCCTCAGGGTAAGACATTGCAAAAGACAAATCGCTCAAATTGTCTTTGAGAAATCCTATTCCTACAGCAGAACCGCTCACAGAATGGCTATACTTGATGTTGGAACCTCCGCTGACTCTGAACATCGTACCTTTATCGCCTATTGCCTTTCCGTAGTTCAATACGATTTTTCCGTCGTATGACTCTCCGTTCAACTTAGTAAATAGATATTCTCCGCGTCTTGAAATATCAAAGCCGGTATATTTTGACGCATCAGGAGATGTATATCTGTCGTTAGAACCCCAATTGAACGATGCGTTTGCTTGTCCCGTAACATATAAAGCCTTAGTAACATTCCATCTTGCAGAGAGAGAATTTGTCATCGACTGGTTCTTTGATTTTGCAAAAGAAGACAGATTGGCATCATGCAAAGGATTCTCCATCATTCTGGAGGAAGTATTATACGGATCAAAATAATAATTTCTTATATAGTCTCCGTTTTCATCGAATATCGGTTCGTAAGGATTCAGCGCCACATAATCGGAAAACTTCCCGTAAGGCGTGTCCTTAGAATTTATCATTGAGAAATTAGTCTTGAAAGATACGGTAAGTTTATTCCGATTATGGTAACCAATATGAAAACCGAGACCGTAACGACGTCTATTGTCACCTTTCATTACACCATAACTATCCGCAATATTGGCAGTAACCCTATATTCCACTTCTTGTCCTCTTGCACTGAAAGCCAAAGAATGATTATGGCTGAAAGGGATACGCAAAGGAGCATGAATCCAATCGGTATTAACACCTCTTCTGACATTTTGAAGTTTGTAATCGTACGCTCTGTCAAGAGACCCGTCGGAAGATTCATACAATCCGGCTATTCGCTCGAAATCAAGTTTCTGTCTCGCATCCGCAAGATTGAAAGATGATAGATCCGGAAAACTAAAGTTAGGAACGAAATTATAATTGAGACGTAATTTCGTATCGTCTGTTTTCTTCCTCTCAATCACTATTACGCCATTTGCACCTTTCTCTCCGTAAAGGATAGTTGCGGAAGCATCTTTAAGTACATCCACTCGCTCAATATCGAACACATCGAGATCGTACAATTCAGTCATGGATATTTCAACTCCGTCCAACACTATGAGCGGATTATTGACTCCTTCTGCACTTTCGTTGGTTATCAAGGAATTTGCTCCTCGGATAAGGAGAGACGGAACAGCATTCGGATTGGACCCCTGTGCATTATTCTCCACTATCACCATACCTGGAGTCATTGACACTATCCCCGCAATGAGGTTAGTAGGCGCGGCACTGATAAGATCCTCTCCTTTTATTGTAGTCGCTACTCCCGTAAAAGTACTTTTGGGTTGAGAATAGAAACCGTTTACCACCACTTCGTCCAAATTCGAATCGGATTCGAGCACAACATTCAGGCTGCTGGATCCGCTAACGGAAAATTCTGACGCCTTCATTCCTATGAATGAAAAAACCAATACATTTTCCTTCCCAGGACGTCTCCCAAACTCAATGGAATAATTGCCGTCAGAATCTGCGGCAACACCCACATTTGTTTCTTTCAACTGTATCCCTGCTCCGGGGAGAGGAAGCCCGTTCTCATCTTTAACAGTACCGAAAATCGTTATTCTGTCCGAATGTGTCTCGGACTTTATTACAATTGTCCTGTTTACGACAGTGTAACTCAAACGGCTGCTTTTAAGACATGAATCCAAAATATTAGATATTGGTTCATCTTGGAATTTGCCCGTAAAAGCGGAAAGCCTGCTTACTTCGGTCGCAGGAAAAACAATAGGAACTCCGGAAATTTTCTGCAATGAAGAAAGCACCTCCGAAACAGGAGTAGAAGAAAATTCCACAGTTATTTTCTTGCCAAGCAATTCTCCTCCGGAAATTCGTGACTGAGCGATAAGAGTCATCGGCAGAAAAAGCAGCATTGCCAATATTGCAATACCATGCAATATTGACATCAAGGACTTTTGTTTGATTTGAAGTTTCATAATAATTATTTTGTCTGGCGCTCCATTGCTGATTCTATCTGATACAGCACTGACTGATAATGTGTTTTAACTTCACCTGAAGACGAGGCAATTGCCGACTTCAACAATTTCTCTATTTTCAGGATTTCTCCGTAGAATACAGTCTTCGAATCATCTATTGTTCTAAGATTCACTTTGTACTGCCATCCATAACCGGGACGCCCGAATTCATCAAAAGTTTTTAAAGCCACGTATCCTATTCCTTTTTCTAATTCAAGCTCTCTAAGAAAATCTATATTCGCCTCAACTAAGCCAGTCTTATCCAAACCCATAGCAACTATATGATCCGCTGACGGAGAGAAAGAAGAAAATCCGGAAAGTGTCGATGCCTGACCGTTTATCTTTACGAGATTGCTTTTTTTATTAACTACTCCGGTCAAGAAATTGGCATATAAATTCTGGAAAATCTTATCGGCTGTATTCGGTTTTCTGTTTTTAATGGCACTGTCCCATATTCCTTTATACATATCATTAGCCCAATCACGCAAAGAATAAGCCTCTTTCGGGGACTTTGCGACATGCGATGAAAGAATCACATTCGTATATGTATTGAACAATTCGAGGGCTGTGTAATATTGCAGAATAGTAGGTAATTCTACACGAAGTGGGAATCTGTCAGTAATATTTCTATCTGCAATCCAGCCGCAATTCATCAATTGGTCAAGAGTCCATTTAAGAGATTCTCTTTGTTTCGACTTTTCTACCGGAGCGGCATTCATATCCTTAGATCCAGCATTTACATCTTTAAGATAAATACCTCCGATATTGAGCATCACAGCCCTGAGGTATCTGTTGTATTGCTTTGAAAGGGCTTCATATCTGGCTTCTCTCAAACGCCCATCCGGATCTTCGGAATCAGGCATCCATTCGTTGAAATGAGAGAGAATGTATTTCAGATTATTCACACCATAATCGGAAGCCTTTACCGGGTCATCTCCCAAATCCTCTTCAATCGCACTCGGATCATACCTATAGATTACCTGCTGACGACCGTAACGATACTTCTTATCTCCTGCTTTCTCGTCAACCCATTGTTTAAGCACAGCAGCTTCTTCCTTTGGAGTCTTTGCTTCAAGCACCGGCTTATATGAATATTTCACCATAAAATAATCATAGGCCCCGAGATCCGGCGGAGTCAGCCTCACACCTTTGTCTTGCGGTTGAGCAACATAATTAAATCTTGCATAGTCCATTATGGATGATGTAGTACCGTATTTAGCTGTAAATTTCGGATTCCGCAAAGAATCTACAGGATATGATGCAGATGCAGCCATATTGTGCATAAAGCCCAAAGTATGCCCTATTTCATGTGCAATTACATATTCTATTGACTCTTTCACAATTTCCTCCGGCATCTTTCTACCTCTGACAGAAGGGTCTATCTGCGAAGTCTGGGTGAATCTCCAATTATTTATAAGCCTTATTACATCATTGTAAACAATAACAGAGGCATTGAATATTTCTCCTGTAGCAGGATCGCACCAAGATGGGCCCATCGCATTTTCCGTTAACGAAGGAACATATCTGATGCAAGAATATTTAAGATTGTCAGGATCAAAATCCGGATCGTCCTTAGGAAAATCCTTAACCTGCAATACATTCTTGAATCCGATCTTCTCGAATGCAGGATTCCATCTTAAAACCGCTTTTCTGATAGGCTCTTTCCATAAATCAGGGAAAGCGTCATCAATATAGAAAACGATAGGTTTTATAGGCTCGACCAATTTTCCGGCAGCCCATGCAGCAGAATCCGATGGCTGGACGTCCCATCTTTTAAGAACTGAATATCTCTCTATTCCATCCACTCCATCAGGGTTCAAATCGGTACGCTGAGATAGAAATATACCTAATCTCGAATCGGCCATTCTCGGTCTCATCTTTTTTTCCGGAATAAGAAGGATGGTACGAGTAACGCTAACGGTAAAAGGTTGATTATTTTTAAGTTGTATAAATTGCATAAACGTAGCGGATACATTGTAGGAGAGCATCGACTTAATTGTGACATTATCTTTAAAAGCCTTTATATCACCTAAAACAGAACCTCCACTGTTGAATGTTGCCGTCAAATTCACAGCCCCTGATGTTCCGCTTTTGACAGGAGCGAGTTTTTCATTATTTCCGACAAAAAGAGATGAAGCGTCGAATACCACCGCACTCGAATCATTCGAATAACAAGTTACCTTGAATGAATTGATAATAGGACTCAAAGAATTTAGCATCACGGCCTTGGACATTGAATTATCTTCTCTGTCGAAATCAGGAAGCGCGCTTACTTCGGACATAAGTACGGTGCTGTCGCGCATTTCGAATCTTACGTGAAGAGGTTCGGTAGGTTTGTAACCTATCGCAGCAAGGTCTGCCGCACTCGTACCGGAAATTGTCGAAGCAATCAGCATCTCCTTCCCAAGATATTTAACCGGAAGTTCAAGATAGATTTTTCCTTTATTTTTATGGACAGTCATGAACCCGTCTTCCGCTCTTGCAGTAATTGTGTTCTTCTTGAAGGTCTTGTCATATATGGACACCTTCTTTTTAGGCTCGGAAGCCTTCTGTTCGGTCTGCTGTTTTTTCTTTTTCTTTGAAAGTGCCAACATTTCATTCCCCGTGTTGAATACGAAGGAAAAACCAAGACACATGAGAACAAGTGCTAATTTCTTATACATAATTCAATTTTATTTCTATATCAATTCCTTAATGTATTATTAGATACAGCTTTAATCACAAAAATTTCTATATTAAAAGCCTTAAAAATCACAATATAGAGGATTATTTTCAATAAATAAAGACATTTCACAACTTTAACGAAACTTTTTTATTAAAACATTTTATTCTACGCATAATTTAATGCCTTGTTGTCCACAAAATAATTTCGTCTTATGGAAAATGACATGCCTCCAAAAGTTTTTGTGTCGCTTGAATCTGCTAATTATAAAGAAAACATTGCACTTCTATTTTGAAGGTTCTTAGTACGATATTTGCATAGGGCAAATAAACAGATATATCTCCGAATATGAGAATAGACATTAAATATAAGCATCTGAATATATTAAAATCAACAATTGCTATAATTGCAATTGCTTTATGCTCAAATTATATATCAGCACAGACCAAGACAGAAGGAGGGGTTACAAGAATTGACGGAAACGTGGAATTTGACAAGACAATACATGATTTCGGAGACGTAATGATAAATGACGGACCCCTATCCTGTACATTTAATATAAAGAATATTTCAAAGCAGCCAATGGCTATATATAACGTTGTCTCTTCATGCGGTTGTACAAATGTGCATTGGACGAGAGAACCGATACAAGCAGGGGGCAAAGGAAAGATTTCAGCAACATATTCCAATGATGAAGGTCCTTATCCTTTTGAAAAGACATTGACTGTATATTTTTCTAATATCAAAAAACCGGTTATCTTAAGGCTAAGAGGCTCTTCTCACAACAAAAAACTACCATTGTCCCAGCTATACCCCATACATTTCGGAAATCTGGGTCTGAAAGGTATTGAATTCAAATGCGGCAACATAACTCCGGGAAGCCAAAAAGGAGATGCAATAGATGTGGCGAATATCGGCGGAAGCCCGATCGAGGTCACATTATCATCTATCACTCCGGGCTTGAAGGCTGAAATCTTTCCTAATCCCATACCTCCAAACTCAATAGCTAAAATAAATTATGTAGTGACAGCAGAAAAAGGGAAATGGGGAAAAAATCTGTACAGTATTAAACCCATAGTCGACGGAAAGTCATACATGGCGGAATACAATGGAAAAACATACTCAAAGTTAACTATCTGGACTTTCACAAAAGAGGATTTCAGCAAATGGAGCGCATCACAAAAAGATAAGGCTGCCCAGCCTGTTTTTGAAAAAAGCACTTATGATTTTAATAAAGTTAAAAAGGGTGAAGTGATCAATGCTGAATTCAAATTCACCAATAAAGGCAAAAGTCCATTTGAGATATATAAGGCGGATACAGACAATGAAGCAGCTGTTGCAAACAATGTTCCTGTAGTTCCGGAAGGAAAAAGCGGGAAAATAAGTATCAGAATAAATACAGGAAATATTCCGAAGGGAGATGTTATGATTGTAGTTACATTAACCACCAATACTCCTATACGCCCTATAATAAACCTTTTCATAACCGGTTTCATAGATTAATTGCAAATTTTTCGTAAATTTGTTTGTTTATCAACTATACAAAATGGCGGATTTGAATGTAAATAATTATACTGACGACAATATCAGGACACTCGAAGGTGTAGAGCACATCAGAAGAAGACCCGGTATGTATATCGGAAGGCTTGGAAACGGAGACAATCCTGGGGATGGAATATATGTGCTGCTGAAAGAGATCGTAGACAATTCAATCGACGAGTTTGCAATGGGCTTTGGCAAGCAAATCAAAATCGATATTCAGGACAATACTGTAAGAGTCAGAGATTTTGGACGAGGAATACCTCTTGATTCTGTTGTGAAAGCAACAAGTACACTTAATACAGGAGGTAAGTTCGACGACAATGTATTCAAAAAATCAGTCGGTCTGAACGGCGTAGGCTCGAAAGCCGTCAATGCTCTGTCTCTAAGATTTTACGTAGAATCGTTTAGAGACGGTGTCAGTTCTTGGGCTGAATACAATCAAGGCGTGCTGACAGGAAACGGCAAAAAACAAAATGTAAATGAGAAGAACGGCACATTAATAGAGTTTTACCCCGATACCGAAATGTTCGGCAGGTTCAACTACAACATGGACTATGTCGAGACTATGGTTAAGAATTATTCTTACCTTAAAAAAGGTCTTACAATCGTATTGAATGGCATTTCATATAAATCTGAAAACGGTCTGCTCGATCTCGTGAATGAGAGTCTTTCAGAGCAGCCTCTATATTCTCCTATACATCTTGAAGACACAGATATAGAAATAGTTCTGACACATGGCAACTCTTATGGGGAAAATATCGCCTCTTTTGTAAACGGTCAGAATACCAGAGACGGAGGCACTCATCTGGCTGCATTCAGAGAAGCAATAGCCAAAACGCTCAAAGAGTTTTTCAAAAAGAACTACGCTCCTGAAGATTGCAGACAAGGAGTGGTAGGAGCCATTAGCATTCAGATACAAGAACCTAATTTTGAAGGACAGACCAAAACCAAACTCGGCTCAACCTATATGTGGGAAAAGTACCTGAAAGATGAAAAGGGCAATAATGTCAAAAATTCCGATGGCTCCAATACGATAGACAGAGGTCCAACCATCAGAACATTTGTAAACGATTTTGTGGCCAAGCATCTTGATAATTTCCTTCACATGCACATGGACATAGTCCCTATCATCGAAGAAAAAATCAAGTCTTCCCAATCTGAAAGGGAAGAAATCTCCGGTATTCAGAAGAAAACCAGAGAAAGGACAAGAAGGGCAAATGTATATAACAAAAAACTAAGAGACTGCAGGTATCATTTCAATGATAAACTTGCCAAAAATAAAGAGGAATTTGGAGAAAAATCCAGTATTTTCATTACCGAAGGAGACTCGGCCAGTGGTACTATCACCAAAGTCCGCGATGCAAATTATCAAGCTGTATTCTCTCTTAGGGGCAAACCTATCAACTGTTATAAAGAAAGTAGAAGGAAGGTTGCAGAAAATGAAGAGCTAAATCTGCTTATTTCAGCTTTAGGAGTAGAAGAAGATATTGAGAACTTGCGATACAACAATATCATTGTTGCTACTGATGCCGATGATGATGGAATGCATATCAGAATGTTGGTTTTGACGTTCATCATGAAATATTATCCTGAACTTATAAGAAGGGGGCATGTATTTATTCTTCAAACCCCTCTTTTCAGGGTCAGAAACAAAAAACAAATATTATACTGCTACACTGCGGAAGAGAAACAGGATGCAATTGCCAAACTGAAAACAGGTGTTGAAATAACACGATTCAAAGGACTCGGAGAAATATCTTCGGGAGAATTTGTGGATTTCATAGGTGATAATATGAGGCTTGATCTTGTAAAACTTTCCGAAGATGAATCGATTGCAGATATAATGGAATTCTATATGGGAGACAATACCATTAACAGACAAAACTTTATCCGCCAGAACCTTCGTTCGGAAGAGGAACTTGAGGATGTAAATATTTGATAATTATGTGGGCTAAATTTTGCGGTTTCTTACTTAAACTGATGGGATGGACTTCAGACGGGGGGCCATGTCCGGAAAATAAAGCTATTATTTTAGGAGTACCTCATACTTCTTTCTGGGATTTCGTAATTTCATATCTTTTCTATACTCAATTCAATGGGGCAAAAGCAAAAGTGATGATAAAAAAAGAATTGTTCAAAGGTCCTTTAGGATGGCTGCTCCGCAAGTTAGGAGGCATACCTACTGACAGAACCAATGCAACAACATTAATCAAGAGCATCATTTCCGAAATGGAAAAAGATACTGCTTTCATTCTGGCAATTGCCCCTGAGGGAACAAGAAAACCTGTAAAAAAGTGGAAAACAGGCTATCATCTTATTGCAAAAGAGGTTGGATGCCCGGTATATCTCGGATATTTCGACTGGAAAACCAAACATGTCAGTCGTGGAGAAAAATTCGAGCTTACGGATGATGCTCGCGCCGACACAGAAAAGATACAAGCAATTTACGAGAAAATGGGATTGGAAGGCAAAAATAAAAAAGGTTATATTACCCATTAATTTTTAAAAACATGAATAGTTACTATAGAAGGATAATCACCAATCGGGAAAGTTATATCACAACATTGGGGAGACTATTTGAATACTCAACAGCAGCATTCTCCAAGAGAAAACTTTCCGGCTTCGTATATAACGACTCTCAAGACTATACCTACATACAATTCAAGCAAAAATGTATAGAGCTGTCACACAGACTTTCCAGATTTGGAATCAGTGCAGGTGACAAGGTCGCTATACTGTCTCAAAATATGCCTAACTGGACAGTCGCATTCTTTTCATGTCTTCCGTTTGGAAGAGTAGCCGTACCTATTTTACCGGATTCATCAGAAAATGAAGTCACGAATATAATAAATCATTCAAACACAAAAGTGATTTTCATATCGAAAAGACTTCAGGACAGGCTTAGTCAGGAAATAATAGACAAACTAACCCTTGTTATAGACATAGAGACTTTTGAGACTATAAAGAAAGATGACAAGGCATTTACTTGCGAAGGTTGGGTAAAAGAGCCGCAGCCGGACGATTTGGCCACAATCATATACACATCCGGTACTTCAGGTAAGGCTAAAGGAGTGATGCTGAGCCATCGCAATCTATGCCAGAATATAGTGGCAGCCTACAAAGCGCAAAAGGCAGGAATCAGAGACAGATGGCTTTCTGTGCTTCCTATGTCGCATACCTACGAAATGGCTTTCAGCTTGCTCTACCCTTTATTTGTTGGAGGCACAGTATATTATATACAGAAACCGCCTACACCAAGCATCTTGCTTGATGCCATGAAAAAAATAAAGCCGACAATTATGTGCTCCGTACCTCTAATTATAGAGAAAGTCTATAAGGCCAGCATTGTACCTACAATTCAAAAGAGCCGTATCCTGTCATGGATGGAGAAACACACACCTTGTATATTGTATAGGCTTGTAGGAAGAAGACTATATAATAGTTTCGGAGGAAAATTAAGATTCTTCGGTATTGGAGGTTCAAAATTGGATCCTGTAGTAGAAGAATTCTTGTTGAAAGCCAAATTCCCTTATGCAATCGGATATGGATTGACAGAAACAGCTCCTCTTATTACAAATGCCTGCGTAGGTAAAACAGTTGTAGGCTCTATAGGTACGCCTGCCTACAATGTGGAAGTAAAACTTCAGAATATCAACCCTGAAACAGGAGAAGGTGAGATTGTCGTAAAAGGCGACAATGTAATGCTTGGCTATTACAAAGACCCGGAACGCACAAGAAAGGTTATTAGCGACGACGGTTGGCTTAGAACCAATGACCTTGCCTCTATGGATGCCAAAGGGCGATACTATATCAAAGGAAGGCTCAACAATATGATAGTGGGAGCATCCGGAGAAAATATATATCCTGAAGAAATCGAGCAAGTCATCAATAATGTAGAAGGTGTCAATGAATCTTTGGTAATGGAGAGAGACGGCAAACTTATCGCTCTGATAAAATTTGATGACTCTATTATCAACTGGAATCAGGAAGGAGAGGATAAATTCTTCGAAAAGTTACAAGCTCGCAAAAAAGCTGTTCTGGACTATGTAAACAAACATGTCGGCAAACAATCCAAAGTCAATGAAGTAGAAGTAATGAAAGATCCTTTTGAAAAAACAGCTACACATAAAATCCGCCGTTTCAAATACAAGGGAGCGCACGGAGACGATGTAAAAAAGACAGAAGATAAAAATGTAGAAAAAGAAAAGTAAATATTGACTAAAATAATGATGGCAGCCTTTAAAAGGCTGCCATCATTATTTTGTGTAATAAGCTTTATATTATTCAGCAACGATTTCAAATTTGAATTCGCCCTTGATATCCTTATAGCATTTTACGGAAGCATCGTAAACGCCAAGAGTCTTGACATCAGATGAAACAATAGTAACATCTTTCTTATCAACCTCCAAACCTGCTGCAACAAGTGCATCTGCAAGCTGAGAAGCAGTAACAGAACCATAAATCTTGCCGTTCTCACTAACTTTTGCTGCAACCTTGATAAGCATAGAAGATATCTTTGCTGCAAGAGCCTCTGCCTCTGCCACTCTCTTAGCCTCCTTGTGAGCACGCTGACGTATTGTCTCCTCGTGCTGCTTCAAAGCCGACTTTGTACCTACAGTTGCAAAACCTTGTGGTACAAGATAGTTGACAGCATAACCTGTCTTTACATTTACCACTTCGTCTGCGTGACCTAAATTAGCCACATCTTTCTTCAATATTACTTGCATAATAGTATCTCCTGATTATTTAAGAAGGTCTGTAACATAAGGAAGAAGTGCAAGAGAACGTGCTCTCTTGATGGCCTGAGCCACTTTCCTCTGGAATTTCAAAGAAGTGCCTGTAAGACGGCGAGGAAGAATCTTCCCTTGCTCATTGAGGAATTTCTTAAGGAACTCAGGATCCTTGTAATCGACATACTTGATGCCGGCTTTTTTGAAGCGGCAATATTTTTTCTTTCTGACCTCTACTGTAGGAGGATTCAGATAACGGATTCCGTCATTTTTTTGTGAATTGTTCTGTGCCATAATCTTTCCTCCAAATTATTTCTGTTCTTCTTTCTTTTCCTGCTTGCCGGCCCTTCTCTTTTCAGCATAAGCCACTGCATGCTTATCAAGGGATACTGTCAGGAAGCGAATGATACGCTCGTCACGATGATACTGTGTCTCAAGCATAGCCAAAAATTCCGGCGCTGCTTTAAATTCTATAAGATGATAGAATCCTGATGTTTTGTGCTGGATAGGGTAAGCCAATTGCTTGAGTCCCCAATCCTCATCGTACACAACTTCACCGCCATTCTCTTTGATGAAGCCGATGTACTTGGCAACCGCTTCCTTCATCTGAGACTCAGACAAAACGGGAGTTGCAATGAAAACGGTCTCGTAATGATTTAACATTTTCGTAATAATTTGTTAATAAATAATTTACAGTCCTCTTGAAGACACATGAATCTACAAAAGGACTGCAAATATATAAATTATTATCCAATAAGACAAATGGTTACAGAAAATTATTTCTCAGGAATAGCCTCAAGAAGTTTTATCAGATAATTCCATACATTGGCAACAGAGGCAATCCTTACTCTCTCGTCAGGTGAATGAGGATGTACGATATCAGGACCTATCGATACCATTTCCCAATTAGGATATTTGGCTCCCAATAAAGCACACTCAAGACCTCCATGCGTAGCCATTACCTTCAATTCTTTGCCTGTATGTTCTTTCCATACACGCTTTACAACATCGTATACGGGAGTCTCCGGCTTTGGTGTCCAGCCATTATAACCTCCGGCAGTCGTAAATTTTGCTCCTGCAAGCTCAAATACAGCCCTCATCTGCTCGGCTAAGAAAGCCTTAGAAGAATCGATGGCGCTTCTCATAAGTGAATGAACAATAATATGACCTCCCTCGCAGCGTATTATGGCAAGATTGGTTGAAGTCTCAATAAGCCCTTCCATAGTATCGCTCATCCTGACAACCCCATTAGGACAAGCTAACAGTGCCTTGACAAGATTCTTTGCTACAGAATCCTGAATATATTCCGCAGCAGGCTCATCTTTAACAAAATGGAACTCTGATGAAGGGTCGGAATACTGATATTCAAACTTAATTTCTGCAAAAATTTCATTAACCGCCTTTTTAACTTCATCCACCTGTGAGACAGGAATCAGCACTTTGGCCTCACCTTCAAAAGGAATAGCATTTCTAAGGCTTCCGCCACTGATGAAAGCCAATTTCACCCCATATTTTTCAATGAGAGGATCAAGCACTCTTGCAAGAATTTTATTTGCATTCGCCCTGTATAATTTAATATCCATTCCGGAATGTCCACCTTGAAGACCTTTTACTACAATTTTATATGTATCATATCCTTCAGGAGCAACATGAGACTTATATTGGAAATCTGCCGTTCCGTCAAGACCGCCCGCACAACCGATGCAAAGTTCTCCTTCCTCTTCAGAATCCAGATTCAAGAAAATATCGCCATCGAACATACCGGGTTTTAATTTATCTGCTCCGGTCATACCTGTCTCCTCATCGTATGTCACAAGAACTTCAATAGGTCCATGCTTAAGACTCTTGTCTTCAAGTACGGAAAGCGCCATTGCAACACCTATACCATTATCGGCGCCAAGAGTTGTCCCCTCTGCAGCAACCCACTCTCCTACAATTTTAGTCTTTATAGGATCCTTCAAAAAATCGTGAACAGTGGTTGCAGCTTTCTGAGGCACCATATCCATGTGACCCTGCAATATCACTCCTCGCCTATTTTCAAAGCCTGGTGTTGCAGGAACACGCATTATAATATTTCCGGTTTCATCTTTGATTGTTTCTATCCCTTTAGATTTACCCCAGTTATAAAGATAATCTATAACTTTCTCCTCATGCTTTGAAGGGCGAGGAATCTGTGTAAGACCATAAAAGTTATTCCATACGATCTTTGGTTCTAAATCTTTAATTGTCATAGCATTATTTATTTTGAATTATACAATATGATATTATTTCCAAATTGATAAATAAATTAGTTCAACTTATTTCCACCGTTTGTGACTCCACAGATAATTACCGGGATCCTCAATTATATATTTCTCCAAAATACTATAATATTTTACCATTATATCTTCAGGAGAAAGCCTGCCGGCATCATCGCAGATTTTTTCAAGAAACACCTTATATCGTCCCCTTCTCTTCCTTACAAAACAAATTTCATATACAGCCATACCGAATTTACATGCAAGTGCAGCGCCTCCGGTCATCGTCTGTGTAGGCTGGTTCATAAATTTACCGATTTTATGAGAGGCAGCCCCCCAATATGGAAATTGATCTGTCGGAAATACATAAATGCACTTCCTGTCCTTGTTGCGGAAAGCCACCCTCAATACCTCTCTCGATTCAACATAACCTTTAAAGGTATTATTAAGGTTAGCCTGCCTGTTTTCTCGCATAAAACGATCCCAAAATTTACTTGCAAGTCTTTTATAGACAACGTAGCTCGATTTTTCGATAACCCCGACCTGACTCTCATCCAAAGGCAAAAAATCCGCAATGGCAGAAGTCAGTTCCCAATTGCCAAGATGAGAATGCATCAACAAAACACTCGGACTACCGGCAAAAGACTCCATTAAGGCATCTAACCCATCTTTATCGAATTCAAGTATCTTCTGTTTCTTGAGACGCTCCTTGTTGCCCTTACAACCTCCGAACCACATAGTCTCGGCAAACAATTCCCCTATATGCTTATATGCCTCATTCTTAAGAGACACTATATCTTCATATTTTTTGTCAGGAAAACTTCGTGATAAATTTGTCACTATCACGTCTCTCCTATATTTCATTATATCTTTGGCAGCCCATGCAAAGACTTTTCCTACGGCATAATGAAACCTAAGAGGAAGCCTCTGGAACAGGAGTATAAATGATTTTCTTATGTTATACCAAAAATTTTCCATATAGTTACAAATATAATATTTTAGATTAGAATAATAAATCCATATATACTTTTTATTTTTATCTTACAGAGCATTTGGCCAAGAATTATTATATTTGTAAAATATGAGATAATTTTTAATTTAAATATACAACTATGTTCAAAGGACAACCTAAAGGGCTATACGCTCTGGCGCTGACAAATACCGGAGAAAGATTCGGATATTATACAATGCTGGCTATTTTTATGCTGTTCATACAGGCAAAATTCGGATTTTCAACTGCCGTGGCCACACAGATTTATTCGATTTTCCTTGCAGTAGTATATTTCACGCCGTTTTTTGGAGGTATTCTTGCAGACAAGATAGGATTTGGAAAATGCGTAACCACCGGTGTTGCAGTTATGTTTTTAGGTTACCTATGCCTATCAGTACCAACACCTGCCAATGGTATGGGAATGGTTCTTATGATTGCTGCGCTACTGATGATTTCTATTGGTACCGGTCTTTTCAAAGGTAATCTGCAAGTAATGGTCGGCAACCTGTATGACGATCCTAAATATTCGTCAAAAAGAGATTCCGCATTCAGCCTTTTCTATATGGCAATAAATATAGGAGCCATGTTCGCCCCTTCTGCAGCAACTGCCCTAACCAATTGGCATTTAAGTAAATTTGGTCTGAAATATATCGGAGAAATACCGGCTCTCGCACATAAAGTAATTGATGCAGCTGCCTTAGGTACTACTGATACTGCCTCTGCAGATGCCCTTGCAGGTATTATAGCCAATAGCGGTATGGCATTGCAAAACGGTCAGACTATTGCAGATTTCAGTCAGTTGTATATTGACAAACTTTCTACTGCATACAATATGGGCTTTGCCGTTGCATGCGTCTCTCTTATTGTCTCAATGGCAATTTATTTCGGATTCAGATCATGGTTCAAACATGCCGATATAAATGCAAATAAGGCTTCAAAATCTAAGGAAGCAGCTCCTGTACAAGAACTTACAAAACAGCAGACAAAGAGCCGCATAATTGCCCTGCTTTTGGTTTTTGCTGTTGTTATCTTCTTCTGGATGGCTTTCCATCAGAACGGTTCCACTCTGACGGTATTTGCAAGAGACTATACTGACAGTTCTGTAACCGGATGGCCGAGAATAGGTTTCAACGTATGGGCTTTGGCTTTTATTGCCGTTTCTGTGTACACTCTGTTCGGGGCTTTCCAGTCTGACACCAAAAAAGGACAGGGAATACTTGGTGCGGTGACACTCCTCCTTTGGGGCGGTGCATTTGCCATTTATAAAAGCCTGCCTACTCAGATTTCAGTATTGCCTCAACAATTCCAGCAATTCAACCCGTTCTACGTAGTTGCGCTGACACCGGTTTCCATGGCCATATTTTCGGCATTGGCAAAGAGAGGCAAGGAACCTTCTGCTCCTCGAAAAATAGGATTGGGTATGTTCGTTGCAGCCTGCGGCTTCCTTATTATGACAATTTCTTCGATAGGTCTTATAATGCCCCAGATTTCCGGAGGTCCTAAGGTGGGAGTAACAACATTGATGTCGACATACTTGGTATTGACTTTTGCCGAGCTGCTCCTATCCCCAATGGGAATCTCATTTGTTTCCAAAGTTGCGCCTCCAAAACTGAAAGGTATGATGATGGGAGGATGGTTTGCCGCCACGGCTATCGGAAACTATATGAGTTCGATACCGGGTCTGCTATGGGATAAGATGCCGCTTGCAGGTATTTGGGCCGTTCTTCTCTGTCTTTGCGTCATTGCAGGGCTTGTTATGTTTGCAATGATGAAAAAACTTGAGGCAGCAACAAAGTAAGAAGCTATGACAGAAGAGCTTAAGGATAAATTAGTCGAATGGGCGGAAACCTATAACGACAGAAAGTATTTTCAGGAAGATCCTATTGCATTCCCTACCAAATTTGCCGAAGCTCTGAAAGGCGGCACTGCCGTAAATCCTAAAGAGGGATGCTGCTGTCTTCAAGATGTTGAGATTGCAGCTGTTTTTGCAGCTCATTTTGCATGGGGCAGACGTGCTATGATTGTGCGGGACTGTGGCAGGCTATTTGATGAAATGGATTGGCGACCTTTCGATTATGTAATGGCCGGTGAATGGCGGAACGATGATGCCAGTATTCATCGTACGATAAAATGGAGTGAAGTTGCCGCTATTTGCGAGAGACTCAAAAAAATATACTCCGTACACAAAAGTCTTGAATTTATGAGTCAAGCTGACTTCAGAACTATGGTTTACGGTCAAAAAAAGGATCCAAAAGCTCCTAATAAAAAAATAAATATGCTCCGGCGCTGGATGGTCAGAAATGACGGAAAGGTGGATCTTGGGCTATGGTCATCAACTTCCCCTGAAAATCTGCTTATACCTCTTGATGTCCACGTATACGATGTGGCTTCAGAAATAGGACTTGTAACAAGAAAACAGAAAGATATAGTCACCGTAAAGGAGATAACTTCAGCATTCAATGATATATTTCCGGGAGATCCTTGCAAAGGCGATTTTTCATTATTCGGATATGGGATAACACATCAATAAAAACATGCCGAAACTCTATATTGTATCAGGTTGTAACGGTTCCGGCAAGACAACAGCATCTTATGCTGTCTTGCCGGAGATTCTCAAATGCAGTCAGTTTGTAAATTCAGATGAATTTGCAAAAGCTCTGTCTCCTTTCAGTCCGGCAAGAGCCTCTGTAAAGGCAAGCAGGTATATGCTTCTGAAAATACGATACCTACTGAAAAGAAAAGAAGATTTTGCAATCGAAACCACCCTTGCTACAAGAAGTCTTCAAAATATAATAATAGAGGCCCAGAAAGATGGTTATTTTGTAACTGTAATTTATTTTTGGCTAAGTTCTCCGGAAATGGCATTGGAGCGAATTCGTGCAAGAGTCGCAGCCGGCGGACACAATATTCTTGAAAGCACCGTCAGAAGAAGATACAATGTCGGCCTTAGCTATATGTTTGGCTTATATATGGGCATCGCTGACAGGTGGGTGCTGGCAGATAATTCCACCATTCCATTTAAAGTTATAGCCCAAGGCTGGAAAGAAAATATGGTAGTAAGGGATAACCCAAAATTTGAAAATATTAAAAAACAGGCTATGGAATACCTGAAAGACAATCCTATTCCAAAAATTAAATTATGATATTGCCTTTAGAATACTATAAAGAAACATTCGGTGTCACAGAAAAGGATTTAGACAAATTAACGGCACTCTCATTGAACGGAGAAGGAGATTATTCGGATCTATATTTTGAAAATACCTCTACGATAGATTTATTGCTTAGAGATGGTGAGGTATCATCAGGGGGCTTTCACATTGACTATGGTGTCGGAATCAGAACCCTAAAAGGCGACAAGACAGGATACGCCTATGCCGAAAGCACTGACCCGGCCTCAATGAACAATGCTGCAAAAGCTGCATCTGCAATAACGACAAGTTCTTCGGGGAGTATCGGAGAACCGGTAGCGACAAGACCTTTTAGAGGACGACCTAACCCAGAAGCCGACAGATACAGGTTGATCAAAGATTGGAGAGATTGTGAAAGCGGAGAATTGGTACCTGTCCTGAGAAAACTACAAGAATTGGTGCTTGGCAAAGATCCAAGAATAATCAAAGTCATCGGTATGCTGTCAAGTCAAGTATCCGATATTTTGATGTATAACTCTTATAGTGAAATGAAATATGAAACCAGACCGCTTGGTACACTGGCTCTATCTGTTATTTTCAGCGACGGCAAGTCTACAAGGAATAGTCAGGTCAGCCGCAGCTACAGAATGGGCGCCGAAATGCTAACAGACTCTCTACTTGAAGAAATTGCTTGCAATGCAGTTAAAAATATCGATGACCGATTTGCAGCAAAACGTCCTAAAGGAGGTAAGATGCCTGTTGTAATGGGAGCAGGAGCTTCCGGAATCTTACTTCACGAAGCTATGGGACATGCCTTTGAAGCAGACTTCAACCGAAAAGGACAATCAATTTTTGCAGGGAAAGTCGGCCAGGTAATTTGCAATGAGAATATTTCAATAGTAGATGACGGTACAGTCAAATTCAACAGAGGCTCACTGAATTTTGACGATGAAGGAGTGCCTGCACAAAGAACATATATGGTTAAAGATGGAGTGCTTACATCGTATCTTCATGATAGGATTAGTGCAAGATATTATGATGTACAGCCTACAGGCAACGGAAGAAGAGAAAGTTTCAGATACAACCCTATACCGCGTATGCGAGCCACTTATATGGAAAGCGGTAACTCAGAACCGGAATCCATTATTGCTTCTGTAAAAAAAGGCATTTATGTAGATGAGTTTGCCAACGGTCAGGTAAAAATAGGAGAAGGCGATTTCACTTTCTATGTCAAGAGCGGATATATGATTGAAAACGGAAGACTTACCCAGCCTATAAATGATATAAATATTACGGGTAACGGCCCTCAGGCTCTTGCCGATATAGTGGCTGTAGGCAATGACGGAAAAATCGACGACGGGGCATGGACTTGCGGAAAAGAGCAGAGCGTACCGGTTTCCTGCGGAATACCTACCGTCCTTGTAAATAATCTTACAGTAGGAGGAAACTGATATGGCATTATGGACAATAACAAATGAAGAAATAGCGCTATCCAAAAAATGTATATCCATAGCTAAAGAGTATGGAGCCTCAGCTGTAAGGATTACACTAAATAAAAGCCTTATGGATCTATTTCGAAGCCTCAACGGGGAACTCGACAAGGTAACCCATGCAGGAGACCGTTCCATGACCTTCTCTTTATTTGCTGAAGGCAGATTCGGTGTCTTCTCTATCAACAAATTGGATGAAAATTCAATACGTGAATTCATTATCAAGGCTATAAACACTGTCAAAATGCTGGCTCCTGATGAATTCAGAGTGCTTCCTGATATTTCCAGAACAGTAAAAAATGCCGTTACAGGACTTGAGGCAGGACTTTTTGATGAAGAATACACCTCTATCTCTCCGGAGACAAGACTTGACATCATAAAAAAAGCATCATTCTTTGCTTTGGCCAAGAATAGAACTTATGATGATTGCAAAATCATCTCTGAAGAAACCGAATACTCCGATTCTATTTACGACAGCTTTATTGTCGATTCAAATGGTCTTGAATGCAGACATACGGAGACTTCTTTTGAAATCGGCTGTGAGACTACAATCGCCGATAATAAAGGAAATAAATTCAGTGGATATTGGTGGGATTCCGCGCCTTTCATCAAGAAACTTTCAATACAAGGATGCTGTCAAAAGGCATTTGAAAGAGCAAAAGCACAGATTAACCCTAAAAAGCATATTGGAGGCAAATTCAATATGGTAGTAGAAAACGAAGTGGCAGCTCGGCTTGTCACCCCGCTCCTTTCAGCCCTAAACGCTTTTTCAATCCAGCAGAACAATTCATTTCTTTTGGATTCGCTAAACAAAAAGGTATTCAGTAATGGTCTTACAATTTTGGATCGTCCTTTAGATAAAGGCTCCTGTGGTGCAAGACTTTTCGACTCTGAAGGAGTTGCAACAAAGAATGTCCCTATCATAGAAAACGGTATTGTCAAAGAATATTTTATCAATACTTATATGGCCGGGAAAATGGAAATGGAACCAACCATAGAAGACTCTACAAGAGCCTGTATATCGCCCTATTGCAGTTCAAGGGCTATCGCCTCTGAAAATTTCGGAACCAAAGAGCTTATAGAACTTTGCAAAGCCGGAATATTGGTTACAGGATTTAACGGTGGCAACAGCAATTCAGCAACCGGTGATTTTTCGTATGGAATTGAAGGTTTTGCATTCAAAAACGGCAAAATCATCAATCCTGTAAAAGGAATGGTGATTACAGGAAATTTTATCACTTTGTGGAATAAACTATTGGGAGCCGGCAATGATGCAAGGAAATGTATGAGCAAACAGATTCCGAGTCTTGCTTTCGCCGATGTGGATTTCAGTGCTTAACACTTGCTCTGTGTTTTATTAAAGAATCATATTTATTAATTTAAAAAAGATAAAAGTTTATGAAGATTTCAAAAAATAAGGTCGTAGAAGTGGCATATGAACTTGAAGTTGACGGTAAAATAATTGATGTTGCTGAAGAGAAAAAGCCTTTGGATTATATTCAAGGAGCCAATATGCTTCTTCCTAAATTTGAAGAAATTCTTGAAGGAAAAGAAGCAGGATACGAATTTTCTTTTACTCTCAATCCTGAAGAAGGGTATGGAGAGTATAATGATGATAATTGTATCGAATTGCCAAAAAGCGCTTTTGAAGTCAATGGAGAAGTAAAAGAGGAACTATTGAAAATCGGTAATATAATACCTATGCTCGACGGTCAGGAACAAGTTGTAAGAGGTATTGTATCAAAAATCGAAGATAATAAAGTAACCATGGACTTCAATCATCCTATGGCAGGTAAAGTATTGAATTTCAAAGGAAAAGTCATTAGTGTCCGTGAAGCTACAGAGAAAGAATTGACGGAAGGACTTCACGGAGAGTTCCTCCCTCACGAATGTCATTGCGGACATCACCACGAGGACGGCGAATGCTGCGGACACGGCAAAGGACATCACCACGAGGACGGCGAGTGCTGCGGACACGGCAAAGGACATCACCACGAGGACGGCGAGTGCTGCGGACACG
>CAUUVS010000011.1:0-36934 GCA_963548935.1 uncultured Bacteroidales bacterium | reverse complement strand
TATATAATGAAAAGTCTATCGTGAAAAGCAGACTATACAAAAATACAAACCTTCTCAATGTAGTTATTGATAAGCCTCAATATGGAGCGCCGTATAGTTCCCAAGTATTTGACGGAAAAATGAGATATATCAGAATTACTGATATAAATGAAGATGGCTCTCTTAATGAAGAGAAGGTTTCTGCAAAAGGCTATTCAAACCATTATTTATTAAAAGAAAATGACTTCTTAATCGCCCGCTCTGGAAACACCGTCGGCAAAACTTTTCTTTATAAAAATAAGTTTGGTAAGGCTATATTTGCGGGCTATTTAATTCGTTTTAAGTTAGATGAAACAAAAGTTATCCCAGAATATTTATTGGCTTACACCAAATGCCCACTATACAAAGAATGGATAAAAGGAAATATGAGGGTATCTGCGCAACCCAACATCAATAGTCAACAATATTTGGAGTCTCCTGTCATCCTCCCTCCATTGGATGTACAAAAGAAAATTGTTGAATATATTGGCAAACAGAAAGACGAAATAAACAACTTACAGCAACACGCTCAAATAATGAGTACCAATGCAATAAAAGAATTTGAAAACGAAATATTTGGATAAGTATGACAAGCAATTTCTTTAAACTTAAATCATTATCTATCAAAGGTTATAAAAATATCAAGGATATAGAGATAGATTTTAAAGACAAAAATGGTATCACAGTTCTAATCGGTAAAAATGGATGCGGAAAGAGTAATGTCTTAGAAGCATTATCGTCTATTTTTGCAGGTTTATACAAGAATAAATTGCATAAGCCTAATTTTGATTATATAGTTAGATATGAGTTGAAGGGAAAGAATATAGAAATAAAGCTTTCGAGCTCAACTTATACATTTATTGTCGATGAAAAAAAATATAGCAAAACTGAATTTAATAAAAATGCTAAAGAATTCTTGCCAACTAATGTAATCACGTGTTATAGCGGGGAAAGCCAACGTTTGTGGGAAAATTTTTATTGGCCATATTATAAAGAATATATTGCAAATATTAAGGAATCAGAAGTAACTCCTGTGTTGCCAATGTTATATATAAATCGGTATAATCTATCTATATCTCTATTAACCTTATTCTTGTATGATTTTGATATTTATACGGACATTAGAGATTTCTGTAACAAAACACTAAAGATAAAAGAAATTGCTAATATAGTTATACAATATGATTTAAAGAAGATAAAAGAGTGGAGTGATAACTCTGTATTAAGAATGATAAAACAATTAAATAAGGTCGAGGATATTTCAGTCTTATCAGAAGATAAAGTTAAATTGTCTTTGTCTGAAATAAAGGAAAGAATGGCATATATGGGAGAAAGGGATTTCTTTAAAACAATGTATGCTGCTACAATGCCTAAAACAGATAAAATTATAACAGAAATAAGTTATGATATTATATTAGATAATGACGAAATTATCAAAATAGATGATTTAAGTGAGGGAGAGAAGAAAAATATACTAATGATAACCATTTTAGAAGTGCTGGCTGATGAAAACTCTTTACTCTTGTTTGACGAACCAGATGCACATATCCACATAAGCAGAAAGGCTCAATTAAAAGAGCTTTTTGACAAATATCATAATAGAGAGAATATCATAACTACGCATTCTCCAACACTTGCGGTCAAATTTGAAGGACATATTGAAGGGCTTGGGCTGGATTCAAAAGGACATACTATTATTATTGATAATGAGAAAGCCAAACTTGTGGCTTCCATTACAGACAATATGTGGAACATTCACGAACAAAATATGTTTTTAGCTTCAAATAAACCTATTACATTATTAGTTGAAGGACAAACTGATAAAATTCATATTCTTGCGGCTTATAAAGCATTGCAAACAAAATATCCAGATTTGGATTTTGATGTATTTTATTTCGGAGGTTCTAATAATATCCCACAATTTATGATAGGTTTAAAAACTTGCGAGACAGATTTTAGTAATAGAAAAATTATCGCAATATTTGATAATGATACAGAGGGGCGTAACTGCTGTAAACAAACACAAGTTAAGTATTGCAAACACGAGAAAAACAAATATGGTTTATATGCAATAACATTACCTTCAAATGGTGATGCTACTATTGAAAACCTCTATGATGGAGCAAAATATTATGATGCTTTTAAGAAAATTGTGGGAAAGAAAAGTTTTAAGGGGCTTGTTTCCAAATATGCAGAAAGTATAACTAAGGAAGCAAAGATAGAAATGTCAAATATGATTGGAACATTTGCTCCTTCTGATTTTGATGGTTTTAAACCTCTTTTCGATTTGCTTCAAGAAATAAAAAAATTATAATGATGGGCAAAACAGTAACAACATATTTGATAGATGCAGAGCCGAAAGGAACGCAATATGTGTTCATCAGCAATAAGATTTGTCAAATGTATGTAATTCCTCGCTCACATCTTTCAATCTTGAATGAACGATACGAGTTACAGACACCAGCTTTTTACATCTTATTAGGTGAAGACGAGACTACAAAACCGAAAGCATATATTGGTGAAACGGAAAACTTTAGAGAACGAGTGAGAGATCATGATAGTAAGAAAGCATTTTGGCAAAAAGCTTTGCTTTTTATTTCTAAAGATGCCGCAATGACCAAAGCTGACGTACAATATTTAGAGCATAAAGCAATAGCAGAAGCAAAGACGTCAAATTCTTTCGTATTAAATGAAAATAAGCAAACTCCCAAAGCACCTAATCTTCCTGAATATCGTAAGGACGATATGGATGAATTTTTCGAGGATGTAAAATTTCTCACTTCATTCATCGGTTGCAGTATATTTGATGTCGTCAAACTTCAAGAGGAGCATATTTTCTTTACAAAGGGTCGTGGTTGCGATGCAAAGGGTTTCTATCATAGTAAAGGATTCACTGTGTTGAAAGGTAGTTCGATCGTGGAGTCTTCCGTTCCATCTTTCAAATGGAAGGATAAGCGTGAGAAAATGTTGAGCGAATATAAACACTCTTCTAATGGGAGATTAGAATTGAACTCGGATAAAACTTTCAATAGTCCGAGCACTGCTGCCGATTTCTGTATAGGAAGCAATAATAATGGTTGGCTCGTTTGGAAGGATAAAGATGGAAACACTTTGGATTCAGTATATAGAAAACAATTAGAGTAAAATTAAAGTGTCGAAATGGATTTGAATGTAATATTAGGATTTATAAGTATAGCAGTTACTCTAGTGTGCGCCTACTTAGCTGCTTTACTTCATCGTAAAACAGAAAGAATAAAAATTATGGAGGGGCAGTTATCTGAAAAAAGGTATTCCGCCTATGCTAAACTTTACGATTTCTTCTATAAAATGTTTAAAAACACAAAAGATAACAGGAGTGTTAATAATAAAGACATGCGTAATAAGCTTCTTGATGCAAAGAAAGAGCTGATTATGTATGGGACAGATGAGGTTGTTTTCGCATTAAACAATTATTTAAGTTCTCTTACAGAAGTGAGTGTCTATAAACAATTGGATAGTTTTTTAGATGTCATGTTGTTGATTAGGAAAGATATGTGTGGAAAAACAAAGATAAATAGAGACGCAATCTTGTTGAATATAATGCAGGACAAGCAGGAATTACAAAAATTTAAAGATATGGAATTAAATAATTCTGGGCTATAAACAATTTATAAAAGTGTTGTAATATAATGATGTATAATATGATTTTATCAAAGTTTCATTTTTCGTTTCGCATAATCTGCTAAGATTATTTCTTAGAGCATCAAATAATCAAACAGTATGACTATACAAGAAATAATAACCCGAAAGGAGGATCAGACATTTGATTGCAAAAGCATTCAAATAGAGCCTAAGGCTTTAGCTATTCCCATCGTGGCATTTGCTAATGCTGACGGTGGCAATATTGCTTTAGGTGTGTCTGACAAGACAAGGAAGATAGAAGGGGTTGACCAGCATACGGAAAAGTTGAATGAGTTGCTTCGTGTTCCTTTAGATTTCTGTAATCCTTCTGTGCCTATTACCAGCGACTTGTTGCCATGCACGGATAAAGATGGAAACAAAAATCATATTTTATTGATGCACATTCCTGCAAGTTCTGAACTACATGCTAATCAGGCAGACGAAGCTTTTATGCGTGTTGGAGATAAGAGCCGTAAACTGGCTTTTGGAGAACGCATACAGTTGATGTATGACAAGGGTGAGCGTTACTATGAAGATACAGCAGTGTATGGTGCTACGGCTGATGATATTGATATGGCTGCTGTCGAAAGATATATAGAATTGATTGGATATACCAAGTCTGCCAAGCAATATCTACAAGAGAATAATGGCTTCATAACTACCAACGCCAAGGGAGAGGAGCAAGTTAGTGTGGCTTGTACTCTGTTGTTTGGTAAATATCCTCAGAAGTTCTTTCCTCGTGGACGCACTCGCTTCATCCGCTATAAAGGTACAGAGGAGCGAGTGGGTGCAGAGATGAATGTAATTAAGGATGTAACCTTTGAAGGAACGATACTTGATCAGGTGAAAGCCACGATAGCTTATCTTGAAACCCAAGTAGAGGAACACACCTTTCTTGGACAGCATGGACAGTTTGTAACCAATAGGGATTACCCAAAGTTTGTGATTCAAGAAATGGTTGTCAACGCTTGCTGCCACCGAGCCTACAATATAAAGGGTACGGAAATCCAAATCAAGATGTTTGACAATCGCCTTGTATTCGAGTCGCCCGGCAGATTACCAGGAACGGTCAAGCCTTCAAATATTCGCCATACCCATTTCTCTCGCAATCCGAAAATTGCTCAGTTCTTAAAAGCATACGACTATGTAAAAGAGTTTGGAGAGGGTGTGGATCGAGTATGCAGAGAGCTGGAAGCTAATGGTACACCACATCTATCTTTCCATCTTGATGATTTTATTCTGAAGATTACAGTACCAAAAGTTATTTCTCAGGCAAATAATCAAAGTGATGCAACTGCAAATGCAGAAAAAAGGACTGTAAATGCAACTGTAAATACCAAAAATGCAACTGTAAACAGCAAGAACCTTATTAAGAGGTTAATTGAAAAGGCAACTGTAAATGGAGAAAAGCTCACAACTAATCGTATATCCATCTTGCAGTTAATGGTTGAAAATCCTTATATAACTAAGGATGAAATGGCAACAATTACAGGACTGAATGGAAGTACTATCATGCGAAATATTGAAAAAATGCGTGGCAAATATCTTCGTAGAGTAGGCTCTGATAAAAATGGCTTTTGGGAAATCATATACTAAAATATTGCATAACAAGCCCAACCAAACGAGAATTTTGGTTGGGCTTGTTACATATGGAGAGCTACCTCAATTTTCTTTGCATCAGACTATCTGCCTTGTGCTTCAATTCCATATCGTAACCATCAGCTTTTTCCTTGATTAACTTGATTACCTTTTCATTGCGATGAATGTCAAACACATCATTGAGCCATAGGATTTCCTTTGAGTTACAACCTCGCCATACTCTGATGATACGGAATTTCAAGGCATCGTCTTTGTTTTGCTGTTTGCTTTGCCACAAGAAATAGGGTAATGTGGACATTTTCGGTTCAACTATAAATAACAAAAAGTCCTGAAGTCGTATTCAGGACTTTTATGCGGTGCGGAAGGGGCTCGAACCCTCGACCTCGGGCGTGACAGGCCCGCATTCTAACCAGCTGAACTACCGCACCGGAATGTTCAATTGTCGTTTTCTCAAACGCGAATACAAATATAGGTATTTTCCGCTTTCCTGCAAACTTTTTTAGATAAAATTATTTAAAAAAGATAACTGCTGTGCCCCGAACCGCGAAAGTTAGACAAAAAACTTAACGATAGGATTATTGCTTTTCAAAGAAACTGAAATGAACTCTGCCGTAGATTTTTTCTTTCACAAAAGCAGGATGAGATTTGAAACTATGCTCATTCCCGTGCTCCAATATGAAATAACATCCCGGAAACAAAATATCCTGTGACAGAACCTTGTCAGGTATTGTTTCCAGTCCATCCAAAGCATAAGGAGGATCGGCAAAAATCATATCGTACTTCTCTTTGCAAATAATAAGAAAATCAAATACATTATGCTTCACAACAGTAATATTATTCATGCCCAATCTATGGGCTTCCCTACTTATAAATGCAGCATTACGAGGATTCATTTCCACACATCGAACATGTCCGGCACCGCGAGAAGAAAATTCATAAGAAATAGAGCCTGTACCACCGAAAAGGTCAAGCACCTGCAAATCCTCAAATTCATATTCGTTGCTCAGAATATCAAACAAGGCTTCTTTGGCGAAGTCTGTTGTGGGACGAGCCTTGAACCACTCCGGCACATCAATAGCCTTACCTTTACAGCGACCTCCGACAATACGCATTACAATATCTCCACAGCCTTGAAATACCTATAGAGAGACATTTCCTGTTCATCTGAAAGAGGTGTACGGAAAGTAATGGTAGAAACCTCCGGATTCAGTTGCAACTTCTTAAGAGTCAGAAAAATAAAATACTCGGCAGTAGTGAAATCAATAGCTTCAAAGACATTGGCAAGCAAAAGACTTTTGCCCTGAGCAACGGCAAGATAAAGATAGCCGTCAATATAAGAAGCAAATATCTTGTTATACTCGCTGCT
Source organism: uncultured Bacteroidales bacterium (assembly GCA_963548935.1). Lineage (GTDB taxonomy): Bacteria > Bacteroidota > Bacteroidia > Bacteroidales > UBA932 > Cryptobacteroides. The sequence continues at coordinate 30,291 of CAUUVS010000011.1, read as the reverse complement.
ATTCCACATCTCCCTGATAATATAGAACATCTCAGGAAGAACTTTTACATTATTGCCATCTGATGTGAGTACCATCTGCGAAATTGCCTTGGACAACGATTCATCTATAGAATTGGAATATACCAGAACCCCTCCTACTGAAGGAACCTGTACAAATTCCACAAAATCATTTTCCCTTAATCTGACCACCTCTTCCAAAGCTTTGCGAGGAACTGACGAATCAAAAAAGTGCGTTGGTACAAGAGTGCATTTCGGAGTCATCAACGAAATCTCCACAACATCATAACGACGCTGAAATTCAGGAGTAGTAAAGATACGGTCAGAACCAAGCCAGCCTGAAGAATGTATATCATCCTCCAGGCTCGTTTTAAAAGAATATCCACTCAAGGAAACTTGAATGGATATCTTATCAATCTTATTCCCAGTTGCCTGCATTATTGTTAGGAGCAGTCACGCTACCAACCTGAAGTCCCGGATAAAGTCCTCCGGCCTCCCTATCAGCATCAAGATTAATTCTCAACTGATTATCCATACCCTTTAGCAGAGCTTTATATGGCATTTTAGCCTCAAACAACGGAACATTCACACCTGATACCATCTTGATAATAGCATCCATCTCAACAGACTGTTTTCCGGAAAATGGTATAAACCTCAATGAATCTATATTGAAATCATTGCGATGCACAAACAGAGTATCCTTTACAGGGATGGTATTCTTTATAGAGAATACAAGATGCTGCCCTTTCTTATAAAGAGCCAACATTTCCTGAGGCGTAATCTTGCGATTCTGCTTCTTTAGTTTTTCCGTATTGGCGACTGCCAGAGAGTCATCCTTGGAACCAACTTGCATAACAACCTCCATCTTTCCGTCATTATAGAATAACGCAAGAGAATCAAAATCAGCAGTATATTTGCCAAAAACACTCTTATATGCCACCTGAAGAGTACGAATATCCTTCAGACGCTGTACAGCCACAACCTCACGGGCTTCTTTTTCCTTTTTAAATCTTACAGGCTGCTGAATGCTCTGAATAATTGCATAAACTAATCCTGCAATCACAAAAAGCAAAACGACATTGATGATTTTTTTGACTATTCCGTTCATTATATTAACATTTTATATTTTCAAACTTCTGACAAAGTTATGAAATTGATTTATCAAATGCAATATAATTTGTAAATTTGCACCTCACATATAATCATCGATGAAATTTATAGATAAAACACACATAGACAAGCTTCACAGCCTTATTTCAGAATCTTCCCTCATCGCCGTAATCGGACATACGCATCCTGACGGTGACTCGATCGGCAGCGCATTGGCCATGTCATCTTACCTCAAGGCTAACGGTAAAGATACAATTGCAATATTTCCAAACAGCATAGAAGAATCTCTGAAATTCATGCTGGAATATGACAAAAACGTCCTTATTTTCAGCGATGACAATGCAAAAGCAAGGAAATACCTGAATTCAAGCGACCTTATAATATGCCTTGACTTCAATGCTTTCCATAGGACAGACGAAATGGAAGAAGCCCTTGCAAACACGTATTGCAAAAAGGTGCTTATCGACCATCATCTCAACCCTTCCTCCGAAGAATTTGATCTGATATTCTCAAAGACAGATATTTCTTCAACCTGCGAACTGCTATACAACATTCTGATGAATATGCCTGAAATCGGCAATAATCCAACAAGGCTACCCAAAGACTGTGCAACTGCCCTTATGACAGGAATGACTACAGATACAAACAATTTTGCAAATTCCGTCTATCCCGGAACAATGTCAATGGCAGCAGAACTTCTGGCAGCAGGAGTCGATAGAGAAAGCATCATTGAAAACCTGTATAATAAATATAGGGAGAACAGACTCCGGGCAATGGGATATATTCTTTACAAAAACATGAAAATCACACCCGAAGGCGTTGCTTATATCATAATGACAAAAGAAATCATAGACAAATTCGATATACAAGAAGGAGAAACCGAAGGTTTTGTAAATATGCCTCTTGCCATAGGCAAAGTAAAATTCAGCATATTCTTAAAAGAAGACGATATGCGTTTCAGAGTTTCCATAAGATCGAAGAAAGGTTTTTCTGCCAATGAGATGGCAATAAAATATTTCAACGGAGGAGGCCACGAATGTGCTGCAGGAGGCAAACTACCAATCACCACAGAGATTGCACCCGCAGAAAATGCCGAACAATACATTTTAAAAATCGTAAAAGAATTAAAAAAATGAGAGTAAATACATTTGTAATCACTGCAATTATCTTCTCGATCGGATTATCGTCCTGCACAAAAGAAAGCATAAAGAATGCTTGGTCAAAACAGGAAAAAGATATAGAAAATTATATCGCTTCACAATTGAAAGCAAACAGCGCTTTTTATGTTGTTAAAAACAATGGCTCCGAGAGACTCGTCACAGTCAAAGGCACAGGAGACCCTTTAAGCAAAGGAGGCACTATATCCTTTTATTATGCCGGATACACCTTTCCAAATGCAGGAATCTCCACTTCAAACCTTTTTGCAACCAATAGAGAAGCTATTGCCAAGGCTGCCGGGTGGACACTGTCGGACAAAGACGCATTCAAGATAGAAACTATCAATCTACGAGAACAGTCTATTGCAGAAGGTCTCCGAAACGGATTGATCGGTGTAAAAGGAGGAGAAGAGTGCATAATATTGTTTTCAGGAAAATATGGCTTTGGAAATAACAACTTAGGCACGATTCCTGCTAACTCAGCATTAGCATGGCATATTTGGGTTGAAAGCATTTCAAATGAATAATTATGAATATGAAGAATAATATATTTTTGACATTGGCAATAGCTACAGCAATATTTTCAGGCTGCGCAAAAGATGTGACTCCATCAGCAAATCAACTTACAAAAGAATATCTTGACCTATGGCTGAAGAAGAATCATCCTCATGCCAAAATTGCAGGAAATGGGATATACATCCTTGAAGACAAAGAAGGTACAGGAGAAACTTTCAAATTCGAATCTTATGCTATGGTAAATACCACAGCATCGTCTCTTGACGGTACAATTTCATCCAGCACATACGAGAATATGGCAAAACAACTCGGCACATACAATCCTGCACATTATTATGGAGCCAGAACATGGCAGATGAATGAGTCAAACGTACCGGTAGGCCTTTATGATATGATGGCCGGAATGAAAAAAGGAGGAACCAGAAAAGCGCTTATTCCAAGTTGGCTTATGGGATACAAACGATATGGAAAATCTTCTGATTATATCCATAATACGGCTAAAGATGCCTCTACTTCCATTTACGAAATCACCTTAGAAGACTTCACCAACGATCTGAAAAAATATCAGATAAAAGCCATAGAAAAAGTCATCGCCAAGAAATATCCCGGCCTTGATTCTACCAAAACAGGATTTTATTATAAACAACTTAAAGCTCCCAAGGGTAAAACTCCGTTTAAAAAAGATACTACAATTTACATAAATTATATAGGAAGGCTGCTCAATGGACTTGTATTTGACACAACAATAGCAGACACTGCAAAAGTTTATAATATATACAGTTCTGCAAAAAAATACAAACCTGTTGGAATAAGCTGGAAGAAAAAACACACCGATATTAAATTTTCAAGCGAGAAAGGCTCTTTGATTACCGGTTTTCAATTGATGCTCAGCAAAATGGGAGCATACGAAAAGGCTGAAGGATTGTTTATTTCAGATTACGGCTATGCTTCCAAATCCGTAGGCAAGGCTATTCCTCCGTTCTCCCCTCTTGTTTTTGAAATCGAATTAGTTGCCAAGCCAAAAGAATAGGATAATATATGTCGAATTCGGCGGTACCGGTTGAACTCGGGACGAAAAAAGTAGGCGCTCTTTTAAAAGAGTATGCTGTTCCGGGAATAATAGCAATGACTGCGATGTCATTGTACAATATGGTGGACAGCATATATATAGGGCATATCAAAGATATTGGCTCTTATGCAATTTCAGGCCTTGCGGTAACTTTTCCGTTGATGAATCTTTCCACTGCGCTTGGAACGCTTGTCGGAGTAGGCGCTTCTACAATGATTTCTGTGCTTATAGGACAAAAAAACTATGACGCCGCCAATAAGGTTCTCGCCAATGAAGTAACGCTTAATTTGATTATAGGCATAATATTTTCCATAATTACCTTATTATTTTTAGAACCGATATTATATTTTTTCGGAGCAAGCGACAACACAATGCCCTATGCCAAAGATTATATGACGATTATCCTTTTCGGCAACGTGTTCACTCATCTTTACTTCGGCCTAAACAACTGCATAAGGGCTTCGGGAAATCCCAGAATTGCCATGGGCCTGACAATATTTACCGTAGCCTTCAACAGCCTCTTGGATCCGATATTGATTTTCGGTTTCGACATGGGGATAAAAGGAGCGGCTATCGCCACAATCGTATCACAAATCATAGCTCTCTCATACGCATGGAGGCACTTTATGAACAAGAGCAATTTTATTCACTTTCCTAAAGGAATATTCAAATTGGATTGGAAAGTGGCCAAAACCTCATTGGAAATAGGAATGGGGCCTTTTCTTATGAATTCAGCCTCTTGTATTGTCACACTGTTCATAAATCAGCAGTTAAGAAAATATGGCGGGGATATGTCATTAGGAGCATACGGGATTGTCAATAGAATCAATTTCCTTTTTGTAATGATCGTCATGGGCTTAAATCAGGGAATGCAACCTATTGCCGGATATAATTATGGCGCACGCCGTTACAAGAGGGTAAAAGAAGTATATAAACTTACTGCAATCTGTGCAACAATCGTTGTAATAATAGGATTTATAATTTCTGTATTTCTATCAGAGCCTACAGTATCTATTTTTACAAACGACCCTATATTGATAAGAAAAGCCTCCCACGGACTCCGATGTATGAATATATTATTTCCTATAGTCGGTTTTCAGATGGTGGCAACAAATTTTTTCCAGTGTCTTGGAATGGTACAGAAATCCATTCTATTGTCATTATCCAGACAATTGCTTTTATTATTGCCTATGATTTATCTTCTACCTCTATATTTCGACATTTCCGGAGTCTGGTATAGTTTTCCTGTCGCCGACTTGTCATCCTCGATATTGACTTTTATATTTATAATAAGACTCTTCCATAAACTAAACACGCTTAATGACGGTGATGACCCTAAGATTCTTGGAAGTAAAATTTAATATCCAGCACATATATGAACAATAATAAAATAATCAACATCGGACGAGAATTTGGCAGCGGAGGCAAAGATATTGCCCGGTTAATAGGAAAGAAATTGGAAATTCCGATTTATGACAATGAAATTATTTCAAAAGCGGCAGAAAAAAGCGGCTTCAGCAAAGAATTGTTTTTAAACAGCGATGAATCAAGAAGTATTTTTTCGATTTCAAGTTTCTTTGCTTCAGGCAGATATGGCATACCCGACAATTATGTAGGAGACAATGAGCTGTTCAGAATTCAGAGTGAAGTCATAAAGGGGATAGCAGCCAAAAAATCCGCCGTATTTGTAGGAAGATGCTCGGATTATATTCTAAGAAATATGGATTGCCTTGACGTATTCATAACGGCTCCGAAAAAAGTCAGAGCAAACAGAATATCGGACAGGCTTTCTGTGAGCATAGAGGAGGCGGAGACTCTTATTAAGAAAAAAGACAGAACCAGACAGACATATTACAACTATTTTACTCTTGGCAACTGGGGTATGGCCTCCAATTATGATATGTGCATCGACTCTTCGGTGCTTGGGATAGAAGGGACTGCCGATCTTATAATTGCCGTAGCTAAAGAAAAATGGAAATAATGATGGCTAACAATAAGTTCAGAATTGTAATAATAACAATAGTTTCAATAATCCTGTTGATAGGAACAACAGCAATATTTACAGGTTTCAGTCACAATGAAGCCCATATTGTAACCAATGAAAGTCCTGCTGTCACTATTGTCAATCTTAACAAGACGCTGACCAATGAGATGTCCGATACTTCCTCATTAGCAGGTTTAGACAAAAAACTCAAGCTATTCATGCGTAAATGGCAGTTTATGGGCATTTCGCTATCTGTTATGAGAAATGATTCGCTTGTCTATGCCAAAGGATATGGCTGGGCCGACGAGCAGGAAAAAATCAAAATGGCTCCTTCAAATATTCTCAGACTCGCATCAATATCCAAACTTATTACTGCCACAGGCATTATGGTTCTCCAAGAAAAGGGGCTTCTGTCACTTAAGGACACCGTTTTCGGGGAAAGAGGCATACTCAAAGACAGCGCCTATCTATCTTCTATCAAGGACCGGAATTACTATAAAATCACAGTGGAAGACCTTCTAAGGCATAAAGCAGGCTTTACGGCAAGAGGCGGAGACCCGATGTTTTCAACAAGGTATATAATAATGCGCAACCGCTTAGAAAAGGCTCCTGATCATATAACATTAATGAAATGCGTTATGAAGAAGCCGCTTGGGTATTTACCTGGCACCTCCCAAGCATATTCCAATTTCGGATATTTGCTGCTTAGTAAAATTATAGAGGAAGTCAGCGGTCAGACTTATGAAGATTTCATCCAAGAGAATGTTCTAAAACCGGCTGGTTGCCTTGATTTTCATATTGCAAATACTTATTATAAAGAGAAATATCCCAACGAGGTAAAATACTATACACAGGTCGATGACCAATTGGTGCCTGAATACAATAATAGCGGCAGAGAGGTTGTAAGGTGCTATGGAGGTAACGACATCACTTCCCTTTCAGGTGCAGGAGCTTGGGTAGGCTCTACACCGGAACTGGCATTATTCGTGGCCTCGATCGATGGTCGCCCTGAAGTTCCCGACATTATTTCCAAACAAAGCGCTGATGCAATGGTTGAATATTTTGACGGTGCGACATATTCCTTAGGTTGGAATGATACTAATCCGGAAATAGGTTGGACACGCTCCGGAACTTTCTCAGGTACAAGCGCGCTAATCAAGTATTTTCCTGACGGAGAATGCTGGATTTTAGTTACCAATACAAGTACATGGAAAGGTCCGGGTATGCCTCGTGTTACCGCTTCGCTCTTCAGCGAACTTAGAAGAACTTTTTCCGTAAATTTACCTGCCAGAAATCTATTTGATAGCTGACAGCAAATAGAAAAACGTAAGCTTATTTAACAAACATTACTGCTTCAGCAATAGAATTGAGCTTAGTGTCAGCAGTATCCGCACGGCTTGCAAGAATACAAGGCACCGTAGTCCCAACAAGCATTCCCGCCTGTCTCACACCGTCAGCAAGTTTGGAATTTGTCTTCCAGAAAACATTTGCGGACTCGATATTAGGGAAGACCAAGCAATCCGCATCACCGGCTACAGGACTTGTAAGCTTCTTGATCTCAACCGATTCCTTATCAATAGCAACATCCAAAGCCAAAGGTCCGTCACCTATGCAACCGCCAATCTGCCCTCTGTCGCACATCTTAGCAAGAGCAGCAGCTTCCAAACATGCCGGCATAGAATCAAGCACCTGCTCTGAAGCAGCCACAAATGCCACTTTCGGCTTAGCAATACCAAACGAACGGGCTACACCTGTGACAAAATTGGTAATCTTCATTTTCTGCCTGAGATCAGGAAGAGGAATCACCGCCATATCCGTAAGGAATATAAGTTTGTGATAATTCGGAGTTTCAATCACTCCGACATGGCTAAGAAGTCCCTTTAGAGGAAGAAGTCCTGTTTCCTTGTTCAAAATAGCGCGAAGAAATTTGTCTGTACTGCAAAGACCTTTCATAAGCACATCCCCATCCCCATCGTGAACCATCTTTACTGCCGTGGAAACAGCTTTCATCTCCACAGGCTCATGCACAATCTCAAATTTATTTGCATCTATTTTCAGTTTATCACAAACACTCTTGATAAGCTCTTCGTCTCCTACCAATGTAGCCTTGATAAACCCAAGCGCCACCGCTTTCGATGCCGCATCTATAGTATGTTCGTCCACAGCCCAAGCTGCAACCATTTTCTTGCATATCCCTTTGGCTTTCAGTTCTGCAAAAACGTCTGAAAATTTCGTTATCATATTCTTAATGTTATAATATTAATCCTCCATGCTTGAGACAATGTGCATAGTATCTCTTGCAATAACCAATTCCTCATCCGTAGTGATAAGAGCCACCTTGACTTTAGAGTCAGGCAAAGAAATAACGGCATCCTCCCCCCAAGCCACATTTGCCTCATAATCGAATTTCAGGCCAAGATATGCAAAATTTTCGCATACTCTGCGGCGCAAACGGCTGTTGTGCTCACCTATACCACCTGTGAATACAATCAGATCGACACCATTCATAACTGCAACATACTGACCTATATTCTTGATAATATCATAAGAAAGCTTCTTCAGAACAAGTTTTGCTTTAGTATCGCCTGAATTGGCAAGTTCATCCATATCCCTTGCATCAGACGTTTTCTCAGAAAGCCCCATAAAACCGCTTTTCTTATTGAGAATCTCTGTCATCTCATCTGGAGAAATATTCTCTTTCTTCATTATATAAGGAACAATATTAGCATCTATATTGCCACATCTGGTTCCCATTATCATCCCCTCAAGCGGAGTAAATCCCATTGAGGTATCCACGACCTTGCCATTTATAATTGCAGTAACTGAACTGCCGTTACCTATATGACAAGTTATTATTTTCGAATTATTTATATCAAGTCCGCAGAACTTTGCGCCCTTATCTGCCACGAACTGGTGACTGGTGCCGTGAGCGCCATACCTTCTTACACGATATTTCTCATAATACCTATATGGAAGAGCATACATATAGGCATAGTCAGGCATAGTCTGATGATAAGCCGTATCGAATGTAACGACTTGAGGAACTTCAGGAAGCGCCGCCTGCACAGCTCTGATACCAAGAATATGAGCCGGATTGTGAAGAGGAGCAAAATCACAGCATATAGCTATCTTCTCCATAACGTCCTCATCAACAAAGGCGCTTTTTGAAAAAAACTCGCCTCCGTGGACTATACGATGGCCAACAGCTTCTATGTCATCCAATGATTTTAGAACCCCTGTCTCCTTGTCCGTCAGTGCATTAAGAACAAGTTCCATCCCTACTTTATGATCAGGAACAGGCAGATCCTTTACTATTTTTTCTTTACCTGTAGGAGCATATTGCAATATACCTGTTTCAAGACCGATTTTTTCAACGATACCTTTAGCAATAAGGTCATAAACCTCGTCACTCTTCATGTCAAGCAGCTGATACTTAATAGAAGAACTGCCGCAGTTAATTACAAGAATTATCATGTTTTTAAAATAATGAAATATTTCCTTTATATTATTGGCAAAGTTAAGAAAGAATAGCTATTTTAGCAAGAAAACGGAACCGAATGAATGAGGGGAAAGATATAGTGGGGACTTCTGTTCCTTTTACCACAGGTGTGAGTTTTGCAGCCTTGTGTTCTGTATATTGTACTCAAATTCTTGAAAACCGCTTTATAATATTTTGGCTTCCCGGCATTGCTTTTTTCCTATGCTGCGCGCTTATTATTTTTTCCCTTTTGACAAGACCACGAAAGTATGTTTTTTATATAGTCTTGTTTTTAGCATTAGGCTGTTTCTGTTATATAAATGGAAATATTACGGTGAGGCTAAGGAAAGATGCCGGCGGCTTGGCCGCCATGGCGGAGAAATCCGCCACACGAGTGAAGGCTGTTATCGAAAGTATCCCTTACACGAATGAGGAAACGACAGGGGTAGTCAAAGCTTTGACTACCGGCGATAAGAGCGGCCTGGGTCGTGCAACGACCGGGACATTCCGGCGAAGCGGGGCCGCACATCTGCTTGCCCTTTCGGGACTCCATCTTGGCATTATCTATATGCTACTGCTATGGCTTACGGCCCCGCTCGGCAGGTCCCCTGCCGCCGGCAGGCTCCGGAGCCTGCTGCTCGCCGGCCTGTCAGGCTATTTTGCAATAGCCACAGGCCGCTCCCCCTCAATAATGCGCGCCTTCTACTTTATCACTATCAACGAAATATCCAAACTGCTTTGCCTACGGCAAAAGCCGCTGCGTACCCTTTGCACGGCACTAATGCTCCAACTCGTAATTTCCCCGAAAATTATCCGCTCGCCCGGCTTTCAACTCTCATATCTTGCAATGACAGGAATAGTGACTCTATTTCCGAAACTCGAATCGTGGTATCCCTCCGAAAGCAAAGCAGACAGATTCAATTTGCCACATAAACTCTGGAATATAACGGCAATATCCGTATCCTGCCAACTTTTCACCGCACCGGTCGTATGGTATTACTTCCACACATTTCCCAAATATTTCATCCTCACCAACATAACCGCCATTCCGCTTACCACTGCCGTAATGATCACATCCATTGCCACAATCGTACTCACATCAGCCGGGCTATGCCCGGCCTGCTTAGTCTCACTCAATGAAACAACAGTACAAGCCCTCCTATGGCTACTAAACGTAATCTCCGAAATGCAATAAAAGAACCTATTTATCCTTGATACAGCGCACAGAAGCGGCAAAAACTCCCTTATGGGTACTACCCACCATCAAATCAGGGGTTGCTTCATAGATATAAACATACTGCCTCTTACCTCCTGCAGTAAAATCAGACGCCCAATAGGCAGCATAAGACTTATATCCCTTAAAAGTCAGACCTCCGCTCCCAACAGAAGCATAACCTGTTGGAATAGCACAGAAACCGGATTTATTTGTAATCTTGACATCCGGCCAAAACTCCCACATACGAACCTTATTGAAATAAGCATTAGCCATAAGACCACCTGCGGCATTCAAGAAAGCATCATCTCCCGACTTGCCGGAAACACTCTCGCAAAGAGCCTTCCAATCAGCAACAGAAGGCAGTCTCCAACCGGAAGGGCAAACTTCATCAGCCTCTTCTCCGGTATAATACATACCGAAAACATCAGCCATAGCCTTACAAGAAGCATAAGGCTTACCTTTATCCTCAAAAGCCATATTCCTTGACATCCATAAAGTATTACCTACAGAAACATAAGGATAAGCCTTACCGTCTCTGGCATCATTAATTTGGGGCAAAGTCGAATAATCCTTAATGTCAATTGACTTGTCAGCATTCACAATAGCAAAAGAAGCTGTTGCATTAGCGTTATAATAACCTTTTGCAAAAGCAGAACAAGAAACGGTAAAAGTACCTATAGTGTCAGGAACGACAAAATTATAGGCGCCATCACCCGACATACCCTCTTTCTTTACAGTATCTTTCTTTACGGCAATCTTGGGAGTTATACTCCAAAAATAACCGAAATCTCCTTTATCAGCACGATACACGCCATTGGGAATCATCTTGACAGACTCCCCCTTTTTCACAAAAGACGGAACAGAAAATTTCAGTTTTCCGCTAAAAGACTTGGACCTGGGTGTGTCTGCTTCTTTTTTCTTACAAGAAAATACAACCGCCAACATAGCGGCAATAATTATAAAAATGAAAAATTTTCCGGATTTCATACTAATTATTATTGGTACAATTATACAAATATCGGGATTTTAATTATAAAAACCTTTAACTTTGTACAAAAACAGAGCCAAATGAAGCATATAAGTATCATATTCATCTTAACAACCATTCTGCTTATGCCATCGTGCAAACCCGGAGACAATTATATTGCCATATCAGGCTATGCGCAAGGAGGCACTTATACTGTAAAACTAAACCTGTCAGGCAAAAACGGGCGAATTAAAGAAAAACCTTATACCATAAAGAAAAACATAGACTCGCTCCTGACAATAATAGACACGACATTGTCAGGCTACAACAAAGGCTCGCAATTAAGCCGGTTCAACAATAACAACACCATTGTACCGAATGCTATGTTCAAAGATATTTATTCCATATCATATAAAATATGGCAAGAAACAAAAGGTGCAGTAGATATAGCCGCCGGCCCATTATACGACCTCTGGGGATTTGGATTCACAAAAGATTCGATACCCTCCGAAGATAGAATAGCAATTATTATTCAGTCATGCGGCATGAAAAAATTAAAACCGGCTATTGAAGAGGCGCTAAGCCCTGACAGTAGTCTCAACCCTCTTAATCTTCTAAAACCGGTATGTAAGCCCCAAGAAGATATACCTGTGCCGCCTGTACTAAATTTCAATGCAATAGCCCAAGGATACAGTTGTGACGTAATAGCAGAATATCTGTACTCTATAGGGGTAAAGGATATGCTTGTGGATATAGGAGAAATATATTGCGACGGGCTTAATCCTTCCGGAAAGGCTTGGAATATAGCTGTGGATAATCCTATCGATGGCAACGACACTCCCGGCAAAGACATTAAAGGCACAATACGCTCGATACCAAACTGTTGCGGCATAGTCACATCAGGCAATTACAGAAAATTCCATATTAAGGACGGCAAGAAATACGCCCACACAATTGATCCGAGAACAGGTTATCCCGTATCTCACAATCTGCTAAGCGCCACCATATTGGCCCGCAATGCCACTATTGCGGATGCCTACGCCACCTACTGTATGGTAATAGGAGTCGAAAAGTCAATAAATTTCATAGAAAACAATTCAGAAATCGAAGGCTATCTCATATATGACGAGAACGGTAGCGCAAAAACATGGTCTTCGCAAGGACTTATCTTAAATCGGTAATAACCCAAGAAGAGTCTAACGATTTTTCATCAAAACGAAATTCGGCTCCCGAAGACCTCTTGTCGAATTTCAAATCTCTAATTTCAAAATAAGTCTCAGTCCCGTCTTTGACAGAAACAATTGCAGATACAAGTATTTTATCGTCAAAAAACAAACGTATATCTTTGAGTTCTGAAGACACTTTAGGCTTAAGGTGGAACATCATCCGATATTTGCCTTTGACAAACACTTCTTCCGGCGATGATACCAACTTGAAATTATCCTCTACCCCGGTCAGCAGAAAAGCAGGATCAGTCATATAATCCTTTCCGGAATCTTCCACAGACTCAACGACCGCCTCTTTTGCCACCGGGTCCATAGTCCATCGATCTTTTCCGTCGCACCACACTTCAAGTCCATCTACTTTTAAGACAAAACCATCATTCTGCACAATGGCACTGCCGCTTCCCTTAAGAGATACCTTGCCTTTGGTAGCATAATCATAAGAAAAAGAGACCATAGAAGCAGAAACCTTATCTGAAAAGGATTTAAGCGCAGACTGGGCCTCCATTCTAAAAATCGAGACCGATAAAAGTAAAAAAAATATAGAAATCGTCCTTTTCATAATGCCACACTGTTATTCTTGAAAACCATTCTTGTAGGCATCAATGATTCTCTCTAACTCTGCAAGATCTTCGACAAGCACCTGACGAGGTTTCGAGCCTTCCTGTGGCCCAACGATACCCGCTGCCTCAAGCTGGTCCATTACTCTGCCTGCTTTTGCATAACCCATGCCAAGTTTCCTCTGAAGATCTGAAGTAGATCCTTTCTGAGACATGACAACCTGCTTTGCAGCCTCTTCAAATCTCTCGTCAAGATTTCTCATATCTATCATGGCTACACCGTCTTCTGTCTTGTCAGGCTCAGGTTCAGGCAGATAATATGGAGTATTATAACTCTTCTTGTACCCTTTCTGCCTACCTATAAATTCAGTCACCTCGTGGATTTCGCTACCGCTGATAAAAGCGCACTGAACCCTCTCCATATCCACTCCGGCATAATAGATCATATCTCCCTTACCTATAAGTTTCTCTGCGCCCGGAGAGTCTAAAATCGTCCTTGAATCAGTCATAGAAAAGACCCTGAATGCTATTCGAGTAGGAAAATTAGATTTGATCAGTCCTGTAATAACATCGACAGAAGGTCTCTGGGTAGCAAGAACAACGTGTATACCTGCCGCTCTACCCTTCTGAGCAAGACGAATAACAGAAGTGGTTATGCTGCGTGCCGTGGCCTTGCTCTCAGAAGAACCGCCCACCGACATAGTCAGGTCTGCATACTCATCTATAACAACTACAATATATGGCAGATACTTGTGTCCATGGTCAGGACGAAGATTCCGATTTTTGTATTTCTCATTGTATAGCTTTATATTATTGACCATTGCTGCGCTAAGTAACTCGTAACGAGCATCCATTTCCACGCAAAGAGCCTTCAACATAATCTCAGCCTGCTTTGCCGACTTGGCTATGGCATTTGTCATCTCATCAGCCTCACTTGCTCCGGGCATCACCGCCAAATAATGTCCCATCAGACTTGCATAAGCAGAAAACTCCACCATCTTAGGGTCGATGAATACAAATTTGAGTTCAGAAGGATGCTTGGCATAAAGAAGGGAAGAAATAAGGACATTGAGACCTACGGACTTACCTTGCTTTGTCGCACCAGCTACAAGAAGATGCGGCGCTTCAGCCAAATCAAATACCTTGACTTTCTGAGTGATTGTATAACCGATAGCAACCGGAAGCTCCGCCTTACTCTCTCTGAATGAATCATCATTAAGCATTGCTTTCAGAGGCACCATCGATGGCTTGTCGTTGGCAACTTCAATACCGACAGAGTCAGAAAGCGTAACCACTCTGACACCTTTGGCGTGAAGAGCCATTGCAATGTCTTCCTGAAGATTCTTAATCGATGCAATCTTGACACCGGGCGCAGGATACACCTTGTACAAAGTCACTGTCGGACCTACAACAGCCTTTACATTATCCACATCTATCTTATAGGTCTTGAGAGTGGCCCGGATCTTATAATTATTTCTTTTGAGTTCTTCTTGAGACACCTCCTGACGAGAATTTTCATAATCTTCCAGCAGCTCAAGAGGCGGAAAACGATAATCCCTCAATTCATCTCTGACATCGATTCGAGGAAGATCTTCCACAATATCGGTTGACAGCTCATTACCGGTGACTATTTCAAGACTGTCCGCCTGTTCTGTCGCAGGTTCACTATTATTATGCGACTTATCTATATCAAGTGTCTCCCCCTTACAAACAGCAGCAGTCAATCCCTCTGAAGAGGACACTGAAGAATCCACAGACAATTCTTCCGAATTGACAGTATTGACAGGAAAGCTTTCCAAGTCTTCCAGATCATCGCTATTATTTCCACCGGTTTCAGCATCGGCCTCTATTTCATTGCTTTCCTTACGGCTACCCAATCTTATAAACCAATCATAAAATTTATCGCTGGCAAAAAAGAACCATGCAGCCAAAAGAAACAGCAAAAAACAGAATGTCAGGATACTGCCGAAAAGATTTTCGGACCAAGCAATCATATATGAGCCGCATTGACCTCCAAGTCCCCCGCCGAACAAAGTATCTATATTGAAAAGCCTTGAAAAAAATGAAAAGATAAAAGATGAAATCACAGCCGCCGTCAACGATAGCAGAATAGCCTTGATAACAGAAAATGTCCTTCTTCCGAAAAGCATCCTGACAGCAAGTATAAACAATGCAAGTACAAAAGCAAAAGAGCCAAGGCCGAACCAGCGGCAAATCATAAGATACCCAAGCCCCGCACCTGCCTTACCTGCTGCATTATGGACATCTACATTCTGACTCATCCTATCAGGAGCGCTAAGCAAGCTCTGGTCGGCCTCCCAAGTAAAAAGATATGAGACAGAAGACAATAGAGCCAATATAGCAAAAGCAAGCACGACAAGACCTGAAATCTTGACAAACTTTGCACTACGCCATGCTTCCATATCGGTTCGGAATGAAAAAACTCTCTTTATCATCATCTTCCTTTCTGATGATTTTTTCTTTGGAAATTTCTCTTCGACTGTCCATTGGACTTACGATTATTGATATTGCCAAAATCCAGATTTAGGCCCGGCTTGGCAAAATTGGCATCGGAAGAAATTTTTGAAAGACAAATCCCTTCAGGTACCTTTATCCTATAGTCCGACAGCTTCTCAATATCATTGAAGATAGTAGCATCAGCAACACTGTCTTTGTTCCAGATAAGATATTGCTGACGCATATAGACAGCTAAGGATTTCAACATGGCTGTCTTCTGCTCCCCCTCCTTTTCACTTGCGATCAAATCTATAATACTCTCAATATTTCTCCCGTAATGATTGGCCTTTATAGGCTTTTTCGTCAAAGGAATAACCATCGGTTTAGCCTGTCTCTCTTCAGGAACCGGCACAGGGAACGGAGAATCGACATCCAAGTCATAATCTGACATAATATACAGATGATCCCATAATTTATGCTCCCAATTATCTTCCAAATGTACCTGTGGATTAAGAATTTCCATTACCCTCACCACAGCTTTGGCCTGTTCCGTTCTCTTAGCCCGATCTTCAATCCTTTTAAGTCTTTCCACCATCCTAAGTACATTTCTTCCATATTCAGGCATACTTAATTTTTCTCGTTCAGTATTATAGTCGAGCACCATATTTTTATTTTTTTTAATCATATTTTCACAATAAGCCATATTTGCAAAGGTAACAATAAATCTTCAACTAATCTTTTATGAAATCAAAAATCTATCCACTGAAGTATCACACGACCTTGTCAATACATTCCCCTTCAGCCCCTAAATACCAAAGATAAGCCTCAACATTCTTATAACCAAGCTCTGAATAAAGTGCCGCATATTTAGAAACCTGCTTTCTGTAAAATTTTTCTGCTGTCCCGAATTTATAATCTATTATCATTATCCTTCCATCCTTTTCGATAACCCTGTCAGGCCTGTACACATTACCATCCGTATCGATAATTGATGCCTCGTTTCTCACCGACTTTGCCTTTTCAGAAAACCATCCGTAACTTTCTACAGAATCTATGGCATCCATCAGGAAATTGCTGGCCTCGATTCCCTGACTTTCCGTCAAATCTCCATTCCGTACAGCATCCGCTACGGCAGATTCAACATCATCGGCATATTTGACACAAGAGAGTATATTATGCAGAACCACACCTTTTCTCCTTGCAGAAGCATCAATACCAATACTTCCGTCCTCTGAAAAAAAGTCAAAGGAATCTGTTTTGAAACGCAGCCTGATAGAAGAAACTTCCTGCCCGGAATCTGTCTTTTCCGCATTAGGAGCAAAGGAGCGGAAAAATGACGGGATAGGAGAAATATCCATTGACGGCAGAAGTTTTTCTCCTTTTTTTCTCCCGGATTCCTTTCCAAAATCATACAATTGCCCGAATCTATATCGCTCGGTATCATCCTCCGTCTCCAAACGCACGAAATCGCTTTCACTATCTGTTACATAAGACTTCAGATAAGAAGACAGATTTTCCGCCCCTGAATCGAAAGTCACGATATGAAGCCCTTTGACAGGTCTTGTGAAAGCCACATAAGCTACATTTATAATGTCTACAAAAAGTTTCTCCAATTCCTTATAATAATCTTTTCTGAACATTGTACCCTCCGAATATTTTGTAAGATGTACATCAAAAATCTGATTGGAAAGACTTTCCAGTTCCGTACCGGCAGAATCCGGCTTACACCAGAATTTTTCATTCGGCCTGATTGAAAGTTCCTGATTCGAAGGCTCATGGAAATAAATGACATAAGGGAACTCCAATCCTTTGGCCTTATGAATTGTTATTACTCTTACGGCATTCCCTCCTTCAGGTGATGAAATATAAGATTTGTCTTCTGCCCATTCCTCAAGAAAACCTTTCATATTATTGCCGTTCTCTGCCACATAAGACTGGACTATATCCAAAAAAGACTGGATATAAAGAGTATGCAAAGCAAGAATTCCGGGTGTTTCTTTTTCTATCTGCCTTAAAAAAAACTCACATTCATCTATTATAGAATGGCAATATTCAGGAACGGGTTCCAAATTTCCTACCTGATATCGGGCCACAATATCATCAGGATTGTCCAACAATGAAAGATTAGCTACAACTCTTCTCACAACTGAAGAACTCCGAACAGCCAAAGAATCACTTGTCACTACCGGAATGCCTTTTTCTATCAAGTAGGTGGCTACCCTGCTTCCCTGCATATTCGTCCTGACAAGAATGGCAACACTTCCATAAGAGCCTCCGTTATCCACAACTTCATTTATAGCTACAATCACCGAATTCAAGACATCATCTTTTCCGGCAAAAGTAATATCCACGCTGCCGCGCTGAGAATCAGAAGATTTACAATTCTGTTGCGTGGTACTGTAAATATCGGAAATAACATTTCGGTCCGGTTCCAATTTATTGTCAAGTTTTTGGGCCATAAAAGGGAAAAAGCAATTATTGAATTCAACTATCGACGGGAGACTGCGATAATTATCCTCCAAGACTGTTTGCATAACAGTTGCATTATCTTTCTTGAATTCATCTTCCACCTCACCATCCAAAAGTTGCCAGTCAGACCCTCTCCAACGATAAATACTCTGCTTCACATCCCCAACAATAAGACTATATGGATATGTAGTCTCTTCACCTGAATCATAATAAGAACCATGAGATTGGCTATCTTTCAATAAAGGCCACATATTGTCCCACTGTATTCTTGAAGTATCCTGAAACTCGTCCAATAAGAAATTTTCAAGCCTGACACCTAATTTTTCATATATGAACGGTGTATCCGAACCATTGATAATATCCTTTAGAACAGCATCCGACTCTGCCAATGACATTATATTTTTCTCTTTCGACAAGGCATCGAATTCTCTGTACAATTCTGCCGCCACACCAAGATCATGCAGGCTCGATACAATGCTGAATGCAGTATTATACACCTCAAGAGGACTATGCTGCAAGGCAATCAAACGTTCAAAGCCCTTATCCAACAAACCTTCCATGTCCGCTTTTTTAGAATCAGCATACTTATCGGAAGCGGCAAAAAGCCCGACCTCACCGGATATGCACTTTTGAACTGTTGCGCTAATCTCAAATTTATCTCCCTTGTTGAAATTCCGAAGTCTATCGATACCATCATAAAAATATCTCCTGAAATCACTTGAACCGTAACCCAATTGCACAATAGGAGATATTATACTCTCAGCCGCATTTCTTACAGCTTTGACAAAATCATCAATTAGAGAACCGCATAATTTCTCGATTTTCTTTATATTCTCTTTTGAATATGCTTCCGACTCTTTAATGCCGAAACGCTCGACCATATCGCTATGAGTAAAATGTTTGAGCCGCTTAGCTGTCTCAAAAAGCCTTTTCTCCATATTGTATTTTCTCCCCTCAGCCAAATCACTCATTGCCCCTTCCGTAAGCCATTCCAACAATTCTTTGCTCTGGGGCGTGATAGAATCCAATACCCGATCAACACTTTCGGAAATCATCGAATCCCTATCTATCTCTATCTGATAAGACGCAAACTGCCCAATCTCACGAGCAAATGATTTGAGAGTCTTCTGAAAAAATTTGTCTATGGTACTAACCGAAAAAGCGCTATAATCGTGGAGAATAACATTCAAACAATGTGCTGCAACAGATTTCAATTCAATATCATCTCTGCATACGGCCGGCTTGTCCATCTGTTCAGGGCCGGGAACAAAATATTTTCTGAAACCGGATAGTTCCGGACTTTTTGAAAGAATATACAATTCTCTCAAAATTCTGGTTTTCATCTCATCCGTGGCCTTATTGGTAAATGTCACGGCAAGAATATGGCGGTACGCATCAGGCTGATTCTTTTTCTGCAAAAGAAGGTGAATATAATTTTTGGCAAGGTTGAATGTTTTGCCTGAGCCGGCAGATGCCTTCATTATCTCAATCATAGCTACCTCCCGCAAATATTTTTATAATCGCAAAATTTGCACACATCCGTATCTTTAGTCTTAGAAAAGCCTATATCCGGATCACAAAATTTGTCCAGCACATCAGCTAATTTCTCCTCTGTCATTGCCATAAAATCCCGATTGACAGGAATATTCCTAACAGCTTCCTTAAAAAGTCCGGTCACATGATAGATAGAATTGGAAATCGCAAATCCTGCCATTGCAGGATCATTTTCAATAAATTTGTCATACATAAAAAGTTGGAATGCAATTCCGGGCCTGTTTGCCGCTTTGGTATCAGGAGAAAACAGAGCTTCCACCACCTTACCGGCATTCTTGTCATTAATATCCTTCTCCAAATCCAACACACGTCCTGTCTTATAATCCACAACCCTTATCAAATCTCCCACCCTATCCAATCTGTCTATATATCCTTTAAATCTAAAACCTCTGAATTCCCAATATTTTAAGAGCTCAAGCCCTAAAATTTCAAAATATTCATATCCGGAATCTTGCAGGTATTCCAAATCTCTCCGCAAAGTATTATCCACATACTGCATTATCAGATTTTTAGTCACCAAATCCCGTCCCGTAACCTCATAAGAGCACATCTGCCCTCTGATCAAAGCATCGATTTTGGCTTCAATATCCCTCTTGCGTCTTCTCCAAGATTCAATATATTCAGCATCGACTCTCTTCAAAGGTACGATTTCGGCCTTATTGCTTTTATTATTCATATCGAAATCCGGCGACATAGCTTCTTCACCTGAATACAAGGCTTGCATTACAGAATGAAAAATACTGCCGACCATCCCTCCGTCCAACGATTCCGCCACATCTTCTTCAACATCAAGATTTTTCACAATAGAATAATAGAAACAGGCAGGACAGGCAAGATATTTTTCAATGGTTGAAGCAGACAAAATCCTATTTTTAATAATCTCTATATCTTCCTTAGTCTTGACAATATCTGCTTCCGGCTCATCTTCCACACTTGCCACAGCTACGAATCTCTCGAATTTCAAATTGAATTTTTCTTGATAGATATACTCCAACTGCTTTATATAACGGCTTTCCTCTCCTGACTTTAATCCCTCTTGTCTGGAATCGAAGATCATCCATACCTTTTGCGCACGCTGCAACATTCTATAAAAATAATATGCCCAGATCCTATCCTGATACTCATAAGTAGGCAATCCGAAACCTTTTCTGATTTCAGGAGGTATAAAAGACGGCGCTACGCTTTTCTTTGGAAAGACCCCTTCATTTGCGGACAATATCACTATGTTATTAAAATCCAATGCCCTTGTCTCTAAAGGCCCCATTATCTGAAGCCCTTTGAGAGGTTCTCCGTTGAAGGGAACGGAAATTCCGGACAACAACCGGTCAATCAATTTGATAAAGGTTGCAGGAAGCACTTCCAAAGGCCTTTTCATCAAAAGATTAATACTTTGATAGCATTTTCTTGCCAATTCCGTCTCAAGAGCGGGAATACTTGGCAAAGAAGACACCACAGACTTTATTACAGTCAAAATATATTTACCTATATTTTTTGTCTGTTCTGCTGATGAAGAGCGCTGATCAATCATTATCGGAGAAAATATCAGCTCCAACAAAGGATGACCGCAAAAATCAGACTGCGGCACATAATATTTGGAAGCCCTCCTTATTGCATTAATTATTGCAAGACCATCTTTTCCGACAGCCTCTCTCAACAAATCATTCGAGAATATATTCCTTACCTGACGATGATAAAAGCACCATACCCCGTCAGCTCTTTTTTTAAGATGGGTCTGTAAGCCTGCAACTTGTTTGATAAGCGCAAATATAGAACTCCCTGACATCGGGTACCCCATCGTAACATTAATATCCTCAATTTCGCATGGGATAGTATTCAATAAAGGCAACAGCATTGTTTCATCCGGAATCACTATTGCACAATCTTTACCGCCGGCCTCAAGTTTTCCGGCCATAGACATATCATCTCCTGAAATTTCTTTCAATATCAATGGAATCTGGCTGAGCTGACCGACAGCGGATGGTACTGCCACAACTTTAATATCCGGCTTTCCCAAACCTTTATTATCCAATTCGAAAGCCTGAGGAAAGAGATCGATATTTCCTGTACCGTTTTTGTCTCTCATAAATTTTGAGGCCTGATTTTGAGGATCTGCAAGCATACCGTCTGAAAAGTCCCAGCAAAAATCAGCGACTCCAGCATCACGCATTTTTTTCATCACAACCTTCTCGCATTCATTTAATGCATTAAGGCCGACAAAAACAAATCTGTCCACTCCTTCGAATTGCCCTGCAAGAATATCGATAACAGCCTCATTCCTCATTCTCTCGGCAAGACTCCGATACGACATTCCCTCATAGCTCAATCCTTCCTTTCTCATCACCTCATTAAATCCGGAATATATAGGATAAAGCATATTCCATATTCTTAGAAAATCCTTTTTGGTCTTGCTCCCCGTCTTGGAAAAATCACCTTCTCTAAAATGCGCCACAAGCCTTGAAAGAGCCTCTTTCTGAGCAGGTTCCAATCCGTCAAGACCGGAATCCATTTCTCTGAAATCAGCAATATTCGCAAAAAGTTTGTCAGGTCTTACAAGATATTTATCAACATCATTGAAATCAGCCAAAAGCACATCCCCCCAATAGATAAAATCATCTAAAGAATCTACAGAATAGCCTTTAGGCAATGCCGATTTGTAACAATCATATAAATATAAAATCTGTGTAACCCTGTCAGTCTCTTTCATCCCGCTCATAGAATAAAAGAAATCATTGATAGTACACATCCTTGGCATAAGTACAGGTCGTACTTTCCCATTATGTCCTTTCGCTGATATATTCTTGACTTTATCGGCAACCGCTTCGGCAAGATATTTCCCGAAAAATGCCATAGACCTCCTGTTAGGGAAGATAAAACACTGCTTATCTATTTGGGTTTCAAGAAAATAATGTTCAGCTACTTGTTTTAGAAATGGATTCAAGATTATAGCGCGTTTAATATTATTACATTTATTACAAACTTAAGCATTATCAACGAATATTCAGTAAATTTGCAATCTTAATTTTTTGAATTAATGAACAGGAAGCTTATATCTTGGGTTTTTGTGTTTTTATGCGCCTGCCATACTTTCGGTCGGAATTCCAATCAACACTCTGCAACATCGAACAGAACAGACTCGCCCACAAGCCAATCAGAGATTACTGCAAATAAGCGCTGGACATTCGCCCCTTTGCCGACCATAAGCTACAGCTCCGACTTAGGGCTTCAGTTTGGGGCTTTGTGCGACATCTATCATTTCGCTAAAGACACCCAAACACCTGATTATAAGGATAAGATATATATAGATTTCGGCTTGGCCACAAAAGGGTCAGGATATATACACAGTTATTATGATTCTCCGCACATTACTGACAATCTAAGACTTACGGCTTCTGCTACTTACAAGATAAGCAGCCTCTATCCCTTTTATGGGTTCAATGGCTTGGCTTCACCTTTTATTGCCGATAAAAACCTGAATAAAAACAGTCGAACGGCATTCTACAATACCGGACTGAATATGCTAAGGCTTATGGCTACATTGCAAGGAAAGATTCATGGTCATCTAAAATGGATGGTAGGAACCAATTTCTGGAGTTTTAAAGTAAAGGACATACCTTCAAAGTACTACAATCCTGACAATACTTTACTCAAAGAATATCTGAAGTCCGGAATTATCAATGATGACGAGGCAAATGGAGGCAATCATTTCGAGTTGCGCTGTGGTCTGACCTACGACAGCAGGGACAACGATGCCGCTCCCCAGGCAGGAATCTGGGCAGAAGCTTACCTATATGGCTCGAAAGATTTTTCAGGAAGAGGCTATGATTATCTGAAATCCTCAATTCATTTCAGGCATTATTTCCCTATATGGCAAAAACATATTACCGGAGCATATCATCTTGCATATCAGGGGGTGATTGCCGGAGAACCACCATTCTATATGCAACAAGAAATTTCTGCCATCCTGTTGAAACAACCGGAAACCGACGGACTTGGCGGTAGAAATACAGTAAGAGGATTATTATTGGCAAGACTATTGGGAAACGGATATATCTGGGGCAATTTCGAGGTCAGATGTCTTCTTTATTCTTTCGATCTTTTCAGGCATCATTGGAATATCGGCACAAACCCCTTCTTTGATTTTGGAATGATAGTGCAACCTTATAGATTAGACAGGATGAAATTTTCAGGCAATCCGTCAATTTATAGCGGGATGAAAGAAAAACCTCATTTCAGTTATGGTGCAGGAATAAAACTGTCAATGGACTACAATTTTATCCTATCAGCTGAACTCGCAAGGCCATTTTCAAGACAAGACGGCCAATATGGTCTTAATATCGGTGTCAATTATATATTCTAATATTTTGTTTTATTGATTCTATATACTATCTTTGCACTTAAATTTGAATTATTCAAAATAAAATATTGGCATGGCCAAATAAAAAACATTAAAAGTATATAGATATGAAAAAGAAATTCAGATGCCTTGTATGTGGCTATGTTCACGAAGGCGACAGCGCTCCGGAGAAATGTCCTCAGTGCAATGCTCCTGCAAGCAAATTTGTAGAAATCAAAGAAGAGTCCGGCAAACCTAACTGGGCATGCGAGCACCATATAGGTGACGGTAAAGTCGATGATCCTGAAATTCTACAGGGTCTTAAAGACCATTTTAACGGTGAATGCACAGAAGTAGGTATGTATCTTGCCATGAGCCGTCAAGCAGAGCGTGAAGGTTATCCTGAGATTGCCGAAGCTTTTAAAAGATATGCTTTCGAAGAAGCGGAACATGCTTCAAAATTTGCAGAACTCCTTGGCGATGTTGTTTGGGACACAAAAACCAATCTCGAAAAGAGGTATCAGGCCGAAGCTGGCGCTTGTGAAGGAAAACTCGCTATCGCATCAAGGGCAAAACAACTTGGCTTTGATGCTATCCATGACACAGTTCATGAAATGGCAAAGGATGAAGCCCGTCACGGTTCAGGCTTCTATGGTCTGTACAAAAGATTTTTCCTTGATAAGCAATAATATTATCTGACAATAAGAGAAAATGCCGGTAATCATCTGACTGCCGGTATTTTTATTTATTCCATCCAATAATGTGCTTCTAAAGTTAAAGCCTGCATCTGATGCCATAGTCTTATGTCATTCAAAATCTTCATCAGTGAGTCCGAACCTCACTGCAAGGTCATCCGGAATTTCTTCATCTCCGGAATAATCCATATTCTCCCACATAGAATCCATTTCCCTGCGATCTTTCTTGGTAGGTCTCCCGGCTCCTCTGTCTCGTTTCAAGAAAAATGTTTCTATCGGAGCCTTCAGTTTTTCCAATTCGGTTTCAGAAGTATTATTCTCTACCAAATCCGAAACCAACTTTGCACCTACCCTGTTTTGTACCAATGATTTGACCTTATAGGAATATAGGATAGAACCTTTGCGAACTTCTATCTCATCTCCGATTTTAATCATTTTTGACGGTTTTGCATTCACTCCGCCAACTTTTACTTTATTGCCCTTACAGGCATCCGTAGCCTCTGTTCTGGTTTTATATACCCTTATCGCCCAGAGGTATCTGTCTATTCTGACGACATCGGCCATGACCTATATATATTTACTTGTCTAATCTTTCAGCACTCCTCAATCATTTATCGAAGCCTCAAATAATCTATGAATAATTATCAAATCTTCTCGCTCTCATAGCCTGTCCTTAGTCGATTCCGTCATCAAAGTCTCCCTCGCGACTATAATCCTCCCCATCCAAAAAAGGCTCTGCATCCTTATTGATATATTCATCATCTTTCTCTTCTCTATGTGGCACTGTAGCCTCTAAAAGCACAGTATCAGCTTCCATAGGCGTCAAAATAAAATCAGGCAATTCAGCGGGAACAAGAATAGCCTCACCTGCACTAATCACATAATTATCAATTCCTGAGCCTTCCTCTTCACTGTCTTTCCGAACCTGTAGAGAAGCCTTTCCACTGACACATAGATAAATCAGGAAAGCTCCGAATTGCTCTGTATATATGTGCATCGAATCTTTTAAAGCAAGTCTTGTAATAGCAAATTCATCTTCAACAGCCAATTTGTCAGTCGCTTTATCTCTGTCACCATGGAGACCGCCGGAACTCTTGGGAGCCACATATCTGCCCATATCCACAAAATCTATTGCCGCCTCTATATTGAGTTCATCCTCTTCTGTCGCCATGCGCCAAGCTGAAATATTGAGATCAAGGTCAGAAGATTCTGCAATTTCAATAATTTTCAAACCTCCGGATGCAGCATGGACAGTTCCGGGATTTATCTGAAAAAAATCTCCGTTACGCGGTACTACTTCATTCAAAGCATCACCTATCGAACCATTTACGCATTTATGATAAAAATCCGATGCCGAAACTGTTTCCTTAAAGCCAAGATATAATTTTGCAGAAGGTTGCGCATCAACTATATACCATAATTTTTTCTTGCCGAGAGCATCATACCTTTCATTTGCTATCCTATCATCAGGACATACCATAAGAGGAGACTTCTCCTTTGAGTCTATCCATTTTATGGACAGCGGAAATTGCCTGCCATAGAAATAATAAACATTATCACCGACCACCCTATCAAGATAAGTCTCCATTATATCGCTAATAGAAGTTCCTGAAAGCCAGCCGTTTGATACAACAGAGTCGATATATCCCAAATCTGCAAGTAAATAAGTGCTGCAATTGCTTCCTTCCCCTAATTTTTCAGAAGCTATTTGCTCAAACAACAGTGGATATAATTTTTTCTTTTTTTCTTCCATAATAATCTGATGCGGCATTTCATTTGTCCGCAATCACAAAAATAACGAAATTCCACTAATTATGAAAAACAGATTCCAAGTTGCTAAAAAAGCGATGATATCGCTCTAAAAACAATGTTATAGAATGGCCATTGCGATACGTGCACAGGCTTCTGCATCCGCAAGGGCATGATGATGATTCAGAAGCTCATAGCCGCAAGCAGCAGCTACCGTGTGAAGCTTATGATTTGGTAGACAAGGCCCGAAATGCCGCCTCGATGCTGCAAGAGTGTCATAAAAACAATAATCAGGATAATCCATCCTATATACACGAAATACAGATTTCAGACAGCCCTCATCGAAACCGGAATTATGAGATACCAACGGCAATCCATCTATTTTAGGTGCAATCTTCTTCCAGACTTCAGGAAATACAGGGGCACAGTCGGTATCTTCATTTGACAAACCATGAACCCTCTGGCAAAACCACTGATAATATTCCGGCTCCGGATGTATCAAGCTGTAGAAAGTGTCTACAACCTCCCCTTCTCGAACAACCACCACCCCAACGCTGCACACACTGCTCTGATGCTCATTAGCCGTCTCAAAATCAATCGCCGCAAAATCTTTCATACTATTCAAAATCAATATTTAAATCATTCCGGCACTGCCATTATCACTCTCTTCGATGTCATAAGAGTATTAACGGTACTTATCCTTGGCAACAAAGGTAATAAAAACAACAGCTATTTTTATAAAACATCTTTTACAAATTTGTAAAACAGATTTAGCAAGATTCTAAAGTATCGTTTACAATGGTGTAAATTAGAAAAGAGAGAACATTGACGATTGTCAGTATTCTCTCTTTGTAGTAGCGGGAGCTGGACTCGAACCAACGACCTCCGGGTTATGAGCCCGACGAGCTACCAACTGCTCTACCCCGCGATGTGGATTACAAAGGTAAGCATTATTTATACAAATCCAAAGTTTTTTGCAAACTTTTTATTCCGGGAGACTCCTTGCTCCATTTTTATTTTTTTGATGTACTAATAGCCATAAATACAATAGCTGAAATACATATTATCATTCCTACGATAATATTCAATGTCAATGGTTCACCAAATACCATAAGCCCTATGAATATAGCTGTAAGAGGTTCGAAAACACCTAATACCGAAGTCTTTGTTGCGCCAAGAAGCCGTATAGAAACAGCAAGAGACACCATAGAAATTATTGTAGGGAAAATAGCAAGACCTACCATATTTCCCCACACCCTAAGCCCACTGACACCTGCCATAAAATCTCCGCCCTCAATAAGATGATGAGCGAAAAAAAATACAGTTCCAACAACCAATACATAAAAAGTCAGTACATTGCTTGAAAGCTCCTTGACAGAACGATTTCGATTCAGAACTATATAGAATGCAAAAGCCAAAGCTGAAAGAAAAGATAATATTATCCCTTTCCAATTGAAAACGACATCTCCATCCGGCAAGCAAAGAATCAGAACTCCTACAAACGTGAGCAGTATCGACAGCCATACCTGCCATTTCGGATAGACCTTAAGGAGAATCATGATCAGAGCTACCATTACAGGATATAGATAAATAATGGTGGTTGCCTGACCGGATGGCATGAATTTATATGCTTGAAACAGAAATACGCCACTGAATCCCATCATAATACCCATCAGTGATAGAATGAAAAACTGCTTACCTGACACTCTGATTCCGATTCCTTTATATAAAAGCCAACCTCCCAAAAGTGCCACTGCTATAATATATCTGAAAAACAACATAGTGTCGACAGAAACTCCGCTGCTAAGCAATGGCTTGCCGAACAATGGGTTCATTCCATAGGTAACACCCGTAACAATACCGGCTATATAACCCCAAAAAGTTGAAGATTTAGTTCTGCGCATTGCTGATAAAGCTTATAATACCCTCCATATCATCTTTAGCAAAACTCCTCTGTTCGCCTGAAGACAAATTCTTCACATTCAACACACCTTTGTCAATCTCATTTTCTCCTATAATGGAAATAAATCCGATAGACCTCTTATCAGCATAGTCAAACTGTTTCTTGAGTTTCGATGTCTCAGGATATATCTCGCACGCCACACCGGACTCTCGAAGAGATTTAGCAATCGGAAGAATATATGGCAATGCGGACGAATCCATATTCGCAAACAAGATATCAGTTGAAGATGACAATGATTCAGGAAACTTGCCGAGTCCTTTAAGAACATCGTAAATCCTGTCTGCACCAAAAGATATACCTACTCCGGACATGCCGGGCAAGCCGAAAATACCGGTAAGATTGTCATAACGTCCTCCACCACAGATACTTCCTATTTCATAATCGGCAGCCTTAACCTCAAATATCGCTCCAGTATAATAATTCAAACCTCTGGCAAGAGAAAGGTCGATCTCAACTTTCTGAGCAACACCAGCTGTCTCAATATAGCCAAAAAGTTCTTCGAGTTCATATATACCTTTCAGACCGGTCTCTGATAAAATGCCGGATGCCGACCCACCTTGCATCATTTGATGCATTACCTTTATTTTATCAGCATTGCTACCGGAGAGTTTCAATATCTGATCAATTACTGAAATCGCCTCATCATCAAGACCTTTATCTTTCATTTCAGCCTCGACCGCTTCAAGACCTATCTTGTCCAATTTATCTATAGCAACAGTTATGTCCACCACTTTATCCGGAACACCTGCGATCTCCGCAAAACCCGTAAGTACCTTACGGTTATTGATTTTGATAATCACATTTATCCCGAACAATGTAAATACTCTATCGACAATCTGAACAAGTTCGAGTTCATTAATCTGTGACGGACTCCCGATAACATCGGCATCACACTGATAAAACTCCCGATAGCGTCCTTTCTGGGGTCTATCAGCCCTCCAAACAGGTTGAATCTGATAACGCCTGAAAGGAAAAACTATCTCGTTCTGATGCTGAACCACAAAACGTGCAAAAGGTACCGTAAGATCATATCTAAGGCCTTTGTCGCAAATCTCTTTTGTCAAAGATTGATAATCGAGTCCTTCGTCTCCTTCAAAAGACTCCATATCAATATTGTTGAAAGCATTGCCGGAATTCAGTATCCTGAACAGCAGTTTATCTCCCTCATCACCGTATTTGCCTAAAAGGGTGGAAAGATTCTCCATTGCAGGCGTCTCTATCTGCGCATATCCGTAAGTTTTGTAAACACTTCTTATCGTATCAAAAATATAATTCCTTTCGGCCATTTCCTGGTGACCGAAATCTCTGGTTCCTTTTGGAATTGACGGTTTCCTTGCCATATTCTTATAGTTTATCTTGCAAATTTAGTAATGTTTCTCTTATTTTTTTCTTATTTTTGTCAAGCTATCTTAATATATTGTGAAATATTAAATTTTAAATAATAACAAGACATAGTTGTCACCACATTATTTCTAAAGATTTGAGCAGCGCGAAGGCACTACAGTGCCGCATCAGAACGTCAGCGAGACTTGGTGAAAGTCGATGCAGTGAAGATGCCGGTCGATGCGATAGCAAAGACCGCATACCCTTGAGGGTCGGCGACAGCCGGGGTGAAAAAGAGGGACAGAATGGACCGACTTAAGTTTCATATCTTTAGAAATATACAACTAACAAGAAAAAACAATTATTAACTATTTCTAAAGATTTGAGCAATGCGAAGGCACTACAGTGCCGCATCGGAACGTCAGCGAGACTTGGTGAAAGTCGATGCAGTGAAGATGCCGGTCGATGCGA
>CAUUVS010000010.1:0-52006 GCA_963548935.1 uncultured Bacteroidales bacterium | reverse complement strand
CTTTTGATTTTTCATTGATTACAGCTTTTCGAGTAGTTGAGAACGTCTCTCAAAAATATCTTGAAGAAGGCTTTGGGGGAGAAACATCCCAAGAAAAGCACAGGAAAGACCCAAGAAAAGCCCAAGAAAGACCCAAGAAAAGCCCAAGAAATATAGAGGATGAAATATTGGATGAAATAAAAGACTTTCCGCAAGTTACAAGGAAAGATTTAGCCAAAAGGTTAAACAGGACGGAGGACAGTATTCGTTATTACCTTAGGAGGATGGTTAAAGAAGGAGTTATCAAGCACGAAGGTTCTACAAAGGCTGGAAAGTGGATAATAATTAAATAGAAATAATTTTATGTGTACAAAAAAAGACGATCAAGTTTCTCTCAAAGAAATCAGAGAAACATTTTACAGATTGAGAGACTTTGAGATTTCAAATTTATGGCAAAGGTCAATCTTTTTATCAGCATTATTAGTATTATTTTTTTCGGGTTATGGCTTTTTGGTGTCAAAGCTATTTGAAAAAGAGATTGAAAAAGCCTTGATAATCCACGAAATTTGTTGTGTCATAGCTTTGTTAGCCATTGTTTTTTCCATAATATGGATTATGATGGCCAAAGGTTCTAAAGCATGGTATGAAGTCTATGAAAGGAGAATTTGTGATATAGAAAAGGAAGAGAATTTAAATATCCCATCCGATTATCGAATGGAGGCAGATTGTACACCTTGGAACTTAGATAGTAATCTCATTACAACCAAGCCTGGCCGTTATTCTGTTTCAAAGCTCAATATTTTAATAGGAATAATTTTAATGATAACTTGGACTATGATACTTATTGCGCACTACATTGGTGCAATCTGCTTATTCAGTAGTCCTAATAGCAATGCTAACTGTGTTATTCATACAATCATATTAGTTATACTCGTTGTTCTTTTCTTATTCATCCTGATAACTGCTGCTCTGAATGTATGGGCTAAAAGCAAAGCACTTAGTTCCCCCAGAAGAAAGTAAAAAGTAATACCCAATACAACATATTGCCACAATGATTTATTTGATATTGAGGCTTTGAGGCTTTTACAAGAGAAGCAGAAATAATTACACCAATCGATTTCAGAAATCATATTTGTACCATGTAATTGTAATGTACTGTAAATCAGTATAGATTTGTTTTGAGGAAGAAAGATTGCAAGGGATGTTGGACAGGCTTATTTTTTGGTATTATTTCTTGGATGTTTTGATATGCAGTTTTATTTTCTTTATTGCCCAGTCGTAATGGCTTGCAGTGGCCGAAACACAATAAGCTCCAAGTGGGAAAGTTCCTGTCCAAACGAGTGCTTCTTTGGCAAAGAGTTCATCGTTGTAAAATGTCTCAATTACTTTTATCACATCTTGATGACTTTCTTTTAGCATGTTCTTCGCCTTTGTAAGTGGTGTGTTTTAGTACTTCTTTGCCAGCCAAAGCCATTTCTTCTGTAAATATTGCTTCTTGTTGATCCTCATTCATTCCATCAATGATTTTCCACATTTTTTCGAATTGCGCATTTGCGGATGCAAGTAAATCAATTTTCGTTGTTGCTCGTGCCATATTTTATTATTATGTTTCTTTGTGTGTATCTGTAATACTGCAATATACAAAAATAGCTATGGATAATGAAAAAATTAATGACAATCCCTCTCATATATTATTTTATATGAGAGGGATTGTCATTTTAAGATATCCGAACTATTCCTTACCGGATAATCTCTTATAGTTGCCATATCTGATTTTAGCAAACTCTTCTGTTTTTTGTAGAAGTTCTTCTGCTGTGTCAGGGAACATCTTATAGAGAGAAGCAAAACGAACTTCGCCTTTGAGGAAGTCCTGAAATTTGGTCCAGTCTGGTTCTTTGCTATCAAGTGAGAATGGATTTTTATCTGTTCCTTCAAGCGTAGGATTGTATCTGTATAACTGCCAGTAACCGCACTCTACAGCAAGTTTTTCTTCTTTCTGGCTAAGTCCCATTCCTGCTTTCAGACCATGGTTGATGCAAGGTGCATAAGCTATGATAAGTGAAGGACCATCGTATGCTTCGGCCTCTTTGATAGCATTCATATACTGTGTAGGATTGGAACCCATAGCTACCTGTGCTACATATACATAACCATAGCTCATAGCCATCATTCCCAAATCTTTCTTGCGGATTTTTTTGCCGCTTGAAGCAAATTTGGCGATAGCTCCTGTAGGAGTCGATTTTGATGACTGACCACCTGTATTGGAATAAACTTCAGTATCCAGAACAAGTACATTTACATTCTCTCCTGAAGCAAGGACATGGTCAAGTCCGCCGTAGCCGATATCATAAGCCCAGCCGTCACCGCCGAATATCCATTGGCTTCGTGAAGCGATGAAGTTTTTGTAGACAAGAAGATTTTTGCTGCAGTCGCATTTGCAGGCTTCCAGCATAGGAATAAGCTTGTCAGCTATTTCTCTTGTTACAGAAGCGTCGTTCTTGTTGTCAAGCCATTGTCTGAATAATGCTTTCATCTCATCAGAGCAGGTCTGACATTCGAGAGCCTTCTCCATAATATTGCTTATCGTCTCTCTGGCTCTGTCGGAACCGAGTTTCATACCTAAGCCGAATTCTGCATTGTCCTCGAAAAGTGAATTCTGCCAAGCCGGTCCGTGTCCTTTTTCATTTGTGCAATATGGTGATGCAGGGAAAGACGCTCCATAGATTGAAGAACAGCCTGTCGCATTGGCAATCATCATTCTGTCACCGAAGAGCTGTGTGATA
Organism: uncultured Bacteroidales bacterium; assembly: GCA_963548935.1. Taxonomy (GTDB): domain Bacteria; phylum Bacteroidota; class Bacteroidia; order Bacteroidales; family UBA932; genus Cryptobacteroides. The sequence continues at coordinate 49,244 of CAUUVS010000010.1, read as the reverse complement.
TTCTTGATATAAGGTGTTTCACCGCAGCCTGCACAAGCACCGGAGAACTCAAAGAGCGGTTGTGCAAATTGAGCGTTCTTGAAGTTCTGTGTTTTATTGACAATGGTATCTTTATAACCGACTTTTGAATTGAGATAGTCAAATCTTTCCTGTTCTGCCTGCTGTTCTGCGTATGGAGACATCACAAGTGCCTTTTCCTTTGCAGGACATACATCAACACAGTTTCCGCAACCTGTACAATCATCCACAGAGACGGATAAGGCGAACTTGTATTCTTTGAGGTTGGCCTTGCCCTGCTCGATTTTCATTCCGGCAGGAACTGCAGAAGCTTCTTCTTCTGTAAGAAGGAAAGGACGTATTGCAGCGTGAGGGCATACAAATGCACAGGTGTTGCACTGAATACAGTTTTCAGGAATCCAAGTTGAGACCATAACAGCTACTCCGCGTTTTTCAAATGCAGAAGTGCCTGATGGCATAGAACCGTCTGAATATTTTAAAAATGCACTTACAGGAAGGTTATCGCCGCTCTGGGAATTTACAACGTCTGCCACTTCTTTTACAAATTCAGGGGCCAGACGATTTTTGCCCGGAGTCTCGAATTTAGCAGAAATGCCGGCCCATTCGGCAGGTATTTCGATTTTTATATATTCACTGCCACGATCTACAGCTGCGTAGTTCATTTTTACGATATTTTCACCTTTTTTGCCATAGCTTTTGACAATGGCATCTTTCATATATTTTACAGCCTCGTCATAAGGAATGATATTGGTGATTTTGAAGAATGCTGACTGTAGGATTGTATTTGTTCTTCCACCAAGACCTATTTCCATAGCAATTTTGCTGGCATTGATGATATATAGGTTGATATGTTTTTTGCCTATAACTGCCTTTACATTGTCAGGTATGCGCCTGAGTGTTTCTTCTTCGTCCCAAAGGCTGTTGAGCAGCAGAGTGCCACCTTCGCGTATGCCTTTCAGTACATCATATTTCTGTAAGTATGAAGGCACATGGCAAGCAACGAAGTCCGGGGTTGAGACAAGATAAGGCGCTTTGATAGGTTCCTTGCCGAATCTAAGGTGAGAGCAGGTATATCCGCCTGATTTCTTAGAATCATAATCGAAATATGCCTGACAGTACATAGGTGTATGGCTACCGATAATCTTGATAGTGTTTTTGTTGGCACCTACTGTGCCATCAGAACCAAGCCCGTAGAATTTACATTCTGTAGTACCTGCTTTTACTATTGATATTTCGCTCTTGATAGGGAGTGATTTGAAAGTAACGTCATCGACTATTCCGATTGTGAAATCGTTCTTAGGCTCTTTCATTTCTAAATTGTCAAATACTGCTACTATCTGAGCCGGAGTGGTGTCTTTTGAAGAAAGACCGTATCTTCCTCCTATGATAAGAGGAGAGTTCTTTTTGTCTTGGAACAAAGCTTTGACATCAAGGTATAAAGGTTCTCCGAGTGAGCCAGGCTCTTTGGTTCTGTCAAGTACTGCAATGCGCTTTACGTTGGCAGGAAGTACTTTGAGTAGGTATTTCTCTGAGAAAGGTCTATATAGATGAACCGAAATAACACCATATTTACGACCTTTTTTTGCAAGATAGTCGATAGTTTCTTTGATAGTCTCTGTCACAGAGCCCATAGCTACGATGATATTTTCGGCATTTTCATTTCCGTAGTATGAGAATGGACGGTACTCTCTCCCAGTCAGTTCGCCTATTTCTCCCATATATCTTGCTACTACATCCGGAACTGCTTCATATACCTTGTTTCTTGATTCGGTAGCCTGAAAATATACGTCTCCATTTTGTGCCGTACCTCTTGTAACGGGAGATTCAGGATTCAGAGCCTTTTCTCTGAATCTATCGAGAGATTTCTTGCTTATCATATTGAGCAGAGCTTCTTCTTCAATAGATTCTATTTTCTGGATTTCGTGAGATGTACGGAAACCGTCAAAGAAATGTAGGAAAGGAATGCTTGATTTGATTGTTGCAAGGTGAGCTACAGCTGCTAAATCTTGAGCTTCCTGTACAGATCCTGATGCAAGCATTGCAAATCCGGTTTGTCTACAGGCCATTACATCCTGGTGATCACCGAATATTGATAGTGCATGAGTAGCTAAAGAACGTGCCGATACATGGAAAACAGCAGGGAGCATTTCGCCTGCTATCTTGTACATATTCGGAATCATAAGGAGAAGTCCTTGAGAGGCTGTAAATGTAGATGTAAGAACACCTGCCTGAAGGGAACCGTGAACTGCACCTGCTGCACCGCCCTCACTTTGCATTTCAGTCACTTTGACTGTTTCGCCCCATAGATTCTTTTTGCCGCGTGAAGCCCATTCATCAATGTTCTCGGCCATCGTTGAAGATGGTGTGATAGGATAGATAGCCGCATGTTCGCTGAACAGATAAGCAATATTTGCGACAGCGGTATTTCCGTCACAAGTGATGAATTTCTTTTCTTTTGCCATAATAATTATTTTATGTTGTGATACTTATTATTAAGTAATGCTGAATTCTATATTCATACAAATATAGCCATATATTATTAAATAATGAATAAATATGGCTATAAATAATTATAAATGATTAGTAGGCTATTATGAACTATTCTAATGTTGTCAAGCCTTTTATTTCAAGGATATTGCCTTTTGATGTTTTCTCTCCGGAAATGCGTTTTACTAATCCTTGAAGTACATTTCCAGGACCAAGTTCTATAAAACATTCTGCACCATCCGCAAGCATGTTTCTGACTGATTGTGTCCATGTGACAGGAGATGTGAGTTGTTTTAGAAGGTTGGACTTTATTGTTTTAGGATCAGACTCTGCTACGGAGGAATAATTCTGGTATATAGGGCATCGTGGTTTCATTATTTCTGTTTCTTCGATTGCCTTGCCAAGTTCGAGCCTTGCAGGTTCCATGAGAGGAGAGTGAAATGCTCCGCCGACTGATAAAGGAAGAGCTCTTTTTGCCCCGGCATCTTTGGCCATAGTACAAGCCTGTTCTACTGAGCCTTTTTCGCCGGATATGACTATTTGTCCATCGCTGTTGTAATTTGCCGGAACGACGATTCCGTCACAACCCATACAGATTTGCTCGACATCTTCATTTGCAAGTCCTATAATTGCGGCCATAGTGCCGGGAACCATTTCGCAACATTTCTGCATTTCCCGTGCTCTTATGCTGACCAACTTTAAGGCATCTTCGAATTTTATGGCTCCTATGGCAGCTAAAGCAGAAAATTCTCCAAGAGAATGACCTGCTACCATATCCGGCCGGTATGGAGGCAAACCTTTTGATGCCAGAACCTTCTCATCCATTTTTGCATAACAAGCAGCCAATACTACTGAATGCAGGAATATTGCCGGTTGAGTGACTTTAGTCTCTTTAAGATCTTCCTGTGTGCCGTTGAACATTATATCAGTAATCCTGAAACCAAGAATTTCATTGGCTTTTTCAAGCATTTCAGATGCCATCGGTACATTTTCGTACAAATCTTTGGCCATTCCGGGGTATTGCGCTCCCTGTCCCGGAAATATATAAGCTATTTTCATATCGATTTTATTTTACCGTTATTGTTATGAATAAAACGTTGACAAAAGTAATCAATCATTAATAATACAAAAAATACTACACCACTTATTTCTCCACATTATTGGAATTTCCCCACATATTGGTATGATTCTCCACAAAAATGTATAACTTTGCAAGACTTGCCTCCGTAGTCTAATGGATAGGATTTCAGATTCCGGTTCTGACGGTTGCGGTTCGAATCCGCACGGGGGTACTGAAATGGGAGGGCGAAGCCCTCCCATTTCAGTACCGTATCTTCAAACCCCTCAATCCCCTTTTCAAGGGGACGATCAGTGCCTTCGTTGCTTCGATTTTCGTTAAAAATATCGCTGACACTCCGGCACGTTGCCCTCTGGCAACTTCGCTTCGCTCAAAGAATCGCCCTCCCGTTTTTTCTTGGCAAAGGTTTTTAAAGAATTGAGTGACAATGAAGAAGATCAACGATTACAGATATATCAGTAGCTCCTTTGATGATCACGATACCGGCCTCGTTTACAAGATATAGAGATGGAATAAGCCTTGTGTCGAGTAATTCTAAGATTTCAGGATTATTCATAGTGTCTAAAACGAAATAATTCAGAGTATTGTCATCAATAGCTTTTTGAATGCTGCTTGAGTGAGTAACCTGTTTATCTAATTTTTTGCAAAGCCTGCAATCTTCACTCTTTACAAGTACAAGTGACAACTTGTTTTCGCCAAGCATATATGGAAATAAAGAACCTGCCTTTCCTCTATTTATTATTGATTTTCTAAATGAAATAACTTTTTTGTAGTCTGAAGGAAAATTTCTGCATGCGTCTTCTTTTCTAATGATATCTAAATATATCGAATCATTGTGAAATTGCGATAGCGGATTGAAAAAAGTATCAGACATCTTATCAGAAAGGTAACAAAGTGTCCTTTCGTAACCTGATATACCGGAAAGACTATCAGCAATATTATAGATTTCATCCAGTATTGTCGTATTTCCTTTGAAGATTTCAGATGACAGCCTTCTTAAAGAAGATTCAGTTAATACATATCCATTGCTTGCATCTTCCGATAAGATATATTTGGGATTCACAGAACAGGATACAAGAACACAAAGGCAAAAAATCACCGACCTTTTCATATTTTTATATAAATCTTATTCTTGTAAAGAACCTTCATAATGAAAAATAAGATAGTGACAGAAAAGCAAGTTATCAGTACCGGATAATAATCTCCGGTGAATTGTCTTAAACCTGCCAGAAGAGACTCTCCGATAGAATTGAAATTTATGACTTCTCCTACACAATAGGCCAGAATTGAATTCATCCCAAAATATTTGAACCAATTCAATCCTTTTGACCACCCCTTTACATCTACAATATAGTATAAAACACCCATAAGTACAATGCAGATGCCTCCGGAATACAAGGTCATTGAACTGCTCCATATTTTCTTGATAATTGGAAATACAGGGCTTAATGCAAGCCCGGCTAAAATCAGGCTGATTCCAAAAACGAAAAGATTGACAGTCTTCTTTATCGGAGTATTTTCAGAACATAATAATTCACCGGTCAAACATCCGAGCAGAACCGTTACTATGAAATTCAGACTGCTAATTATCCATGTGTATTGATAAGCAGGATCATATTTGTAAGTACCGTCAGGTAGCCATATTGTATAATCGCGATGACCTGCAAGTATAGCCTCATCAATTCTCATTGCAATATTATTTATAGGTTCCGGATTGAGTTCGCCTGCAATTGCAAATACAAGAAAATAAGCTATAAAGCATATTGCTCCAAAAGCAATTCTCCATTTCAAGTTTAGATACACAAATGCAATTGCCGTGAAAATATATCCTACTGCAATTGCCTGCAGTGTATTTGCAAAAGGATGAAAGATTTTATAGTCAAGAGCCAGTAGGTTGCCCTGAACAATCCAACCTAAGAAAAACAACAGGATAAACCGCTTTGCAAGTTTTACCCAGAATGTTTTTAATGGGCTCTTTCCTGATTTGAATTTTTTCATGGAAAAAGGTATAGTGATTCCTGACATAAACATGAATAAAGGCATGATTATGTCCCAAAGCACGAAGCCTTCCCATTGGACGTGTTCAAATTGGGATCTCATCCAATCTAATGAAGGATTTTTATTAATACTCAAAAAAATTTGGATTACCGGTCCTATTATAAGCAACAGGAACAGATCCATACCTCTAAGGATATCAAGTGATTCAAGTCTTTTCTTTTCCACGTTATTGCTAATTAGCTTTAATAGAACAGAGTACATTATATCCCGTGACAGGATCCCATACTTTAGTATTAGCAAATCTGATACTGAATTCCGGGTTTGAAGCAAGAGTAGGGCAGTCATCAGGGAGATTGATGCAAATTTTATATATCTCTCCTGATTTTAGTTCTTTTGGCAAGGCAATTTCTTCTTCATAATTGTATTTATTGCCTCCTTTCCACTCTCTTGGATCTTTCTTGGAAAGTATAGAATATTTTTCTGAATGATTATTCTTATTGACAATTACCCAATACATTGGTCTTTTGTTAATGATAGAAGCAAATCCTTTATTTTCAAGATCGATTTTTATCTTGAGTTTTTCTCCAGCCTTGAAGGTTCCGTCAAAGACAAGCCCTTTCAGTACAAGTCTATATCCAAGACGTTTTACAATGTCATCGTAACAAAGTCCGCTTTTCCATACGTTATGCGTTTTTTTGTTATATGCCTCATTGAGATATGTCCAGTGAAATTTTGTAAGATTCAAGTAGGTGTTGTTGCAATTGCATATTGATAACGGTGCCGCACATGTTTCTCCTCCCATACTTACATAATTTGTTTCAGTTGCCAACATTTCCCTGTCGCCTCCTACCTTGTAGGTGCCTACGTCGTCAGCAGAAGACACAAAACAGTCGTTGAATGCAGCTACTCTTGCAACAGGAGAGGGGCCGAAAGCTGTCTGAGCTGTAATGCTGTCAGATAATTCTATTCTAAGAATCTTGCGTTTGTACAAAGGATACCTTACTGCAATCTGCCGGCTTTCCGGTACGGCGTCCAGCAGAGCATTCATAAGATTTCTCCTTGATAGGTAATCTTCATCTGTAACAGGATTCATACCATAATAATCAGTGTAATATCCTTCCCCCCAAGAGCCTACAAATCCATATTGTACTACGTATATTACATCAGCATATTTATGAAAAATCGGCTTCAGTTGTGCGACATGCCTTAAAGTCTGATCCACAGGAGCATCCCAAGGCTTGTCGGTATCCTTCATTCCGTCAGAATATGCAAATCGGACTATGGTTTTGACACCTGCCTGCCGATGTGCCTTGAAATTATTTTCAACGAACCGTAGCATTTCTGGTGACAGATCTTTAAATACGAAGTCCATAATATAAAACTCGGACAAGGTAAGAGTTTTGCCACTTTTACGTATATTTCTCAGAGATGATTCTGTTGGAGCAGTGGGGAAGCGACCTCCTCTGAATGTAAGTATATTTGGTATGTAAAGTCCTCTTTCGGGATTACAGAAGTTGCTTTTATCTTCTTGGAAAACAACATCGTAGCGAGAATAATCATCTCCATTGTGGACTGGTCTGCAAGATAATGCCGACAGCAACATCAGTATTGGCAGAAATAACAATCTCAATTTCATATTATTTTTGTTTAATAAAATATGGCAATCTTTCAAGTGGAACATTGATTTCGATTATAATATCACCGGTGATTGTTTCTCCGGTGTCAGACAGCCATTCTCCTTCCGGAACTATTATTGTTCTTTTGCTGTCTGCGGTAAGCATGGGAGTTACCATAATGCTGTCACCAAGCATAAATTGATCCTTAATTTCAGAGTACCCTCTCTCCGGAAACATATATTCCAAAGGAGAAATGACCGGTTCTCCTGATTTAGCGGAGCGTACAATAAGGTCGTCAATATAAGATTGCATTTTATTTCTTATTCCGACAGCTTCAATAATAGCTTCGTAGTGCTCTTTGTCAAGTACTCTCCAAGGAGCAAGAGAAAACTGCATCATTGGCATCAAAGCATGGCATTGTGCAGAGCGTACTAAAAGATCCTGATCAATATTACCTTCGAGGAATGTCATAAAGCTGCCTCCACCAACCATATCCGGGCAACTGAATGAATATCCCATAAGGTTTTCTGCCAACATTTCAGGTATAAGTTTGTTAAGGTCTTCCCAAGAATGGTCTTTGTCGTGAAGTCTCTGAACTATGGCCTTTCCTGCATTTTTCCATCCAGCTCTAAGCTCATTATATTCATATTTTTCAGCAAGTTGAACGAAAAGTGAACATTGTTCTGCCCCTGAAGTCTTTCCTGAAAAGGAAACAGCATCTTCGGGGTAAAAATCAAAATCACCGGCATCAAATTTAAATCCGTCTATGCCGTAATCTTTCATTAGTCTGTCAAGTTCTCCTTTAAACCATTCTACAGATTTTGGATTTGACAGATCAAGTACTGCAGATGTTCCATTCCACCATCTCACGGGATAAGGATTGCCATCTTTTGAACGTAAAAACCCATTAAAAGCGTTAATATTACTACAAATAAGATATTGGTCCATACTCACAAAAGGGCATATCCAAAGCATCACTTTAAAGCCAAGTTGGTGCAGTCTGTCAATCATTGACTTTGGATTATAGAATCTCTCTGAATCAAAGACCCATTTACCATAGTCATCCTGCCAAGTATCGTCTATCATTATGATACCGGGAGGAAGCCCATTTGCAAGTATATTTTCTGCATATTCAATAATGCCATCCTGATTCTGATTATACATAAGTTCAATCCATGTATTATATTGCGGCATTTTGAAGAATTCTTGAGGAGGAATCGCTCCATTAGCAGGAAAAAACAATGAAGAGGCCTTTTGAAATGCGGATTTTAGTGTGTGCCCATTAATCCCCGTCTGAATATCAGCTGAATTATTGTTTATTATTATTCTATTATCCTCAATTTTGAAATCAAAAGGCTGCTCACTCCATACGTATCTTCCTTTATTAGTCAGAAGAAGCGGATTGACCTGATTGCCTGAATTGTTATATAATGAACTTGCAAAACCATTATTATATGGCATTTCATAACCATCTGCAATTCTACCTCCCCAAACTTTTTCTCCTTCAGAAAGGGGAATGATAACGCGATTATTCAAGCAGCCTGCCAATATGGAAGCCATGAAAAGAATATTTGCTATTGCTGTAAATCTCATCAGATATGGTGAATTTGTAAATAATGGCACGATCTGAATTATGACCGTGCCATTATTATTAATCATAATTATGCAGGAAGATTAATTGTCAGCACTTCTGTTGCTACGAGATTCTCTGTTTCCTGTTTGATTTGTGGCTGCAGACCAAGAAGCTGCCAGTTTCTGCTCTGAACAAGGACTCCGATACCGACTTTATCTTTAAGTCCGGGAATGAATGCTCTGACAAGTTTCATTTCATATTTAACTATATTGCCATCTTTTTTGCCGGCTCCGGCAGCAAAACCATCTTTAGAAATATCTTCTCTTGCAGGTGGATTAGTTGCCCAGACATCAGTCTGATTTTCGCCAATGAATTTAAATGCCACACCATCAGAAAGATTTCCGATTGTATCTTCAAATGCTGAAGCTGACTCAAACATACATTCCCATCCGAGTGGAACCCATGTCCAATAAATGCCACCAGTTGTATTATTTACGTCAGTATCGAAGTAAATATCAAGAGGGCCGGCAACATTTGGTTCGAAAGGTTTTCCTTCCCAGTTTGTTCCACCACCATCATTGATACTCATATCGACCTCCATATAGAGATAGATATAGTTTGCGTCAGCAACGGCCTTAAGGGTTTTTAGTGCGTCGATTCTTTGATGATCGGCCTGAGTCCATCCTGCATTTTCCGGAACCATATTAGAAATAACGACACCTTTTGCTTTTTCCCAATCGGTGAAAACTCCATCAATTGTAATAAGGTCGGTAGTCTCATCATCTTCGTCAATGTTTGCTGATTTCTTTGAGTTCTGTTTTTGACATGCAGTAAAAGCAATGCTTGCAAATATCATTGCAGCAGAGGTGAAAAATATAAAAAACTTTTTCATGTTATTAAAAATTTAATGGTTAATAAAATTATCTTTGATTTTGCGGTATTCGGCTAACAGAGATTTCTCCGTTAGGGATCATATACGGTATTCGTTTGTCATTATAGGAGATTATTTCCCAAGGCTGGCATCCGCCATACATCCTGTTCAGATCTTTTTTATTTCTGAACTGATCAAATGGTCTATGTCCTTCGAAACAGAGTTCCATTCTTCTTTCATCAAGAACAACGTCTAAAACATTTGAATAACCTCTTTTAGAAATATTATCTATTGTCATTTCTGCTTCTCCATTAAGCCCGGCACGATTTCTAATGATATTGACATCTTTGAGTGCAGCAGCATTATTATTAAGATGAGCATAAGCCTCAGCTCTATTTAGAATTACTTCAGCCCAACGAAGCATAATAGGTGAGTTCAGCACATTGCAGCCTCCATCCATATTTGCAAATTTCTTCATATATATTGTAGGAAAAGTGCTGTTAAGGTAACATTTATCAGCAACGCTTACTTTAATATCTTTTCCTTCATATTGAATATGATATTCAGGATATGTATTCACTATTTTCTTTTTTACGGTATAGCTTTTATTATCAGGGCCTTTGCATACATAATTACCTGATGCATCAACTGTCGGCGCCTGATCAACCCACATTGACCGGTAGTCTGTCTTCTCGGATGCTATGGGCCAGTATATCATTTTTTTAGAAGGATTGTTCTGATAAGGCTCTGCCATAGTCTTAAGTCTTTTATCTTGAGGATAACGCTGGAATAAATCAATTAGCGGCTGTGAATAATAAATTTCTCCCCAGCCTCCTCCTCCCGGTCCTGCAGAAAGACCGGTCTCGGCATCAAATGAATAGAACATTGAGCCCATTGAGCCTTTCTGGTCTGTCCAATCTGCAGGAATCATAGCCACACACCATAATACCTCTTTTGAATCCTTGGAGAATTGGAAAAGATGAGTATAGTCTGCGTCAAGTTTGGTGGCAGGGTCTGCACCGGCAAGAGCTTCATTTACAGCATCGATGCACTCCTGCCATTTCTCTTCATAAAGATAAACTCTGGATAGAAGTCCCATTGCGGCTTCATAGTTGACATAGCCGTTATTACCCCTTCTTGTACCACCTTTCATGAGACGTGCAGCTTCTTTAAGGTCGCTTTCTACCTGATCATAACCCTCGCCAACAGTAGATCTTATTGTTTTGGAGCAGTCTGTGGAGTTTCTGATAACTATTCCGGGGTTATCTCTTCCTAATGAATATGGCATAGAATAAAGCCTCAGTAGATTCAGATGAGTTATTGCCCTAAGGAAATAATTTTCTCCAAGAATATGGTCTGACACTTTATCCGTTCCTTCTTTTATTGAAGAAATCATAGCATTAGTACTGAATAGTATCTTATATGATATCCACCAGAAATAGCTTGTATTTCCTTCGGTCGAAACATCTTTGTAAACAATTGCACTGTTCAGAGGGTCTGTTGTATAGGCGCATAATGTCATATTGTCCCCTCTGAATTCTGCCATTTGGAAATAATGCCTTACGTATGAATTGGCCGAATATACCATCCCGTCGAACTCGAGAATTGCCTTGAACATTGCATAGGTTCCATCTGTAACAACGGCTGAATTTGCCGGATCTGACATTGAATTTGCAGATATTGAATCAGAAGGGAACTTATCAAGATTGCAGCCTGATATAACTGCAATAGCCGAAACTATATATAATATTTTTTTCATCTGACCATTAAAATTTAAAGTTTACGCCGATAACTGCCGTACGTCCGACCGGGTAGTTCATAGAATACATGCCGGCGAGTTCATACATTGTGCTCTGCAGCCTTACTTCAGGATCCATACCGGAAAATCTTGAAAGAGTGTAGAGGTTGTCTCCTGAAAGGAATATCTTAAAGTCATCAAGGTGTAGTTTCCGGCAGAAACTCTTAGGCACATTATAACTTAGAGTCACGTTCTTGATCCTTAGGAAACTGCCGTTTTCAAGGTATCTGGAACTTATTCCGTCGGCATTCTTGTTTCCTCCGGATACGGCTTTAGGATGTGTGGCGATATCTCCCGGCTTTTTCCACCTGCTCCAACCGAGACCATTGTCTATTGACATTTGGTTATAGTCAGTGTAGTGACCGTCAGTATCCATCGTCACACGTGTGTAGTTGAATATATCGTTGCCGTAAACGAAATTGAGATTTATCGCAAGCGATAGATTACGATAGGTGAAAGTATTTGAAAGACCTCCACTGAATAGAGGAGAGGCACAACCTACTATCTGGGAATCGTTGTCTGGACTGAACACATTGGTAAGAGTTGTCCCGGTAACATTGCCATCAGCATCTTTGATAAGGTGTTCCCATTGAGGATCACCGTTGTCCGGATTAACTCCTGCCCATTTTGGCATATACCAGCTATACAGGGATTCTCCCTTGCGAATGATCTGTCTTGCGCTGTTGCTGCCTACGGTCTTGATAATATCCTTGTCATCCGGAAGTCTTAGTACGGTATTCTTGTTGAAGCCGATGTTGAATCCTGTTGTCCAAGTGAAATTTTTCTTTTTAATATTTGTGGAATTCAATTGAAACTCAATACCTCTATTCCTTATTGCTCCTGTATTTTTTGTTATACTGGAGAAACCTGTGCTAGGTGCGGTAGGAACATCGAGCAGTAGGTCGTCATTAATAATATTGTATAAATCAAGATTTATTTCAAGCCGGTTTTTCAGGTTTATGTCAAAACCGATATTGGTCATTCTTGCCCTTTCCCAATGCAGATAAGGGTTTTCCTGTTTTTTAGGATACATACCTACTTTTCCCTGATATTGGACGGCACTTGCAGCAGTATATGTTGAGAGATAAGAATATGGTTCGATGCCTGAATTGCCGGTCTCACCATAGCTTGCCCTTAGCTTCAAGAATGTGATGAGATTCTGGTTTTCCATAAATTTCTCTTTACTTATAAGCCATGCCAATGACACGGACGGGAAGTATCCGATTCTTTGTTTCGGAGCAAATACTGAATTGGCATCTGCTCTTAATGATGCTGTGGCGATATATTTTTCTTTGTAACTATATTGTGCTTGACCGAAAAGAGACCAGCCTTCGCCTTCTACATAGTAACCTCCTACGGCATTAGGTGAGGCAGCATTCAAAACGGTAAGCCCACTTTTCATTCCTGTCCCTTCGGCAATCGTATAATCATTTTTCCAAAGTCCCCACTCCTGACCGAGCAGCCCGCTCAAATTGTGGTCTGATGCAATAGTTCTCGAATATTTCAATAGATTGGAGGTGGAAAAACTCCTTCCTGTAGATACATTCTTGCTTATAATTCCTTTCGGATATGAAGCACTGGCTGTTCTTGGGTCGATTACAAGTTTATATGTTGATACGTTTGTGGCATATCTGTTTGTTGTTGTAAAGCTAAGGTGCTCTGTTATTCTCCAGATTAACTGCAAATCAGACGTAAGGTTATGTCCATTGGATTTGGAAGAATTGTATATTTCATTATGGAAAACATTCACCTTGTCGTGAGAATACCATTTGCCTCCGTTGTCTGTCCTGATGCCATTTGTCACATAAAGATACTTTCCTGTATTCTGGTCATACGGATTGTCCCATGGCGACATGCGATAGGCCGACTCAAGAGTTACATAACTTGAAGTGCCCTGATCGTTCGAGTCGTTAAACTGGAGCCTGAGATTCATGTCGAGGTTTTCATATAATTTCAATCCTAAATTGATACGTCCTGCGGTTTTTGCATAACCAGTATTGATAAGCGTACCTTTTTCTCTGTAATGATCCAGACTTACGAAATATGTCGCTTTTTCAGAACTGCCTGCAACGGAAGCGTAATAGTCCTGAGCATTACCCAAATTGAAAGCCTCATCCATCCAGCTGAAATCCTGATTGAGCAATGTCTTGGGATATAGAGATTTGAATACTGCCTTAGGATATATGGATTTGCTGAGAAGATATAACTCTTCAGAATTCATAGGGCGAAATCTGCCATAAAGGGCTTGTTTGATACCACCTTGAAGCTTAAATTCAACCGAGGTTTTCTGACCCGATTTAGCTTTTTTGGTAGTTACCACAATAACTCCTCCCGCACCGTTCGAACCGTATAAAGAAGTAGCTCCTGCATCTTTCAACACTGTTATTGATTCTATATCATTAGGATTAAAAGAACCTCCCGGAATACCGTCAACAACATAAAGAGGATCTGCAGTAGCTGTAATAGATCCTGTTCCACGGATTCTTATAGTAGCGGCTTCTCCAGGCTGTCCGGATGAGTTATACACAAGCACTCCGGCAGCTTTTCCCTGTAGCATATTACCTATATCAGAAGTTGTGACATCTCTTAGGCTTTCTCCTTGCATAGAAACGACGGAACTTGACATTTCAGTCTTTTTTGCTGTTGAATACCCCATCATTACAACGGCATCCAAAGCATTTATTTCTTGAACAAGGGCGATTGTCAGTCTGTCTCTACCATTAATGGCTTCTGTCAATGTACGGTAGCCGAGGAAGCCTATTTCGAGTTCATCGTCAGTATTGGCCGTAACTGTGAATCTGCCTTTTTCATCTGTAAATGTACCTGTACCGCGATTTTTTACAAGTACACTGGCTCCGGCAACAGGCTGCTTGTCTGAAGAATCGATTACTATTCCTGACACTGTAAGTTGTCCGGTTTTATTATTCTGGGCGACAGGTGTATTTCCTTTTTGGATTACTACCTCTTTACCTTGGATTCTGTAAGTGATTCCGGTGCCTGAAAATATTTTTTCCAAAATTTCAGTTATCGTTCCGGATGCATCGATATCACCTAACTCAATTCCATTCAGATCCTCTGCATTATAAAAAAAGCTATATCCGCTTGACTTCTCTATCTGGGCAATAGCCTGAACAACGTTCATAGCTTTTCCTTTGACAGTGATCTGAGCCATTGATATGCTTCCTGACATAAACAGAACTGTAACTGCCGATATCAGAAATAAAATTTTTGTTTGATGAAATATTTTCATATTTCAAATAAGATTAGTTGTTATTATTATATGATTTTGATAGTCTGTATGATTTGTTCTCTTTTTTATATTGCAGTTTAAGAGAATAGCACAATTTGTCGATAATAGATTCTAAAGATTCATTATGGCTTATTGTACCTGATATTTTCTGAATATTATCTTTGACTCCTGGTTCCAAATTGATAGCAGTGTCATATTTCCATTGGATAAAAGCTATCAACTGTTTCAGGTCTGTGTCCTCAAGCCTGTATTTCCCATCTTGCCAGCTGATATTTTTGAAGAATTCGGATATATTATATTTCTGGCTTTCAGTGTCAAAAACGAAATGATCTGAAGGGTCGAGATTTATGACAAGTTTCTTATTATTCAAAGAGATAAAGTCAAGATCGCCTTCATATAATGTAATGGAAATCTTATTGGCCTCTGATTGCCTTACTGAAAAACTTGTACCTTTTACTCTTATGGTTCCGGCTTTGGTATTAATAAGAAATTCTCTATTGTCTTTCTTATGTGATACATCAAAACTTGCATTTCCGGAAAGCCAAATTTCGCGACTTGCAGCAAAACTGTCATTGAACTTAAGTCTGCTTTCGCCACCCATCCAAACTTTAGTGCCGTCCGGAAGTAATTGTACGCCATCATTTGCAACTATCCATGTTGTCAGTCTTTTCTCCATTATTGAAGAGCTGTTAATCCGCCCTATTATTATTCCGGCTATAAGCAAGACAGTCGCAGCTACCACAGTTCCGGATATCTTTAGTAAAAGTGTATTAAATTTTCTGTTCTCTATCTTTTTAAATATAGATGTCAGAATCCGTATTCGTACAGATTCACTTCCAGAGCGGGAAACAGACTCCCATTGCTTACGAAGAAATTGATTGTTCGGCATTAGTTAATGTTACTTATACCTTAAATACAATCGAAAGAGGGATATCCCTAAAAGAAAAAAATATTAACCGGTGAAAAATAATAATATGAGCGGAAGGTTGATGCGTAAGAATTTCAAAGCTAAATAGATATTCTGTTCAACCCCTTTCTCGGAAATTCCCATTATTTTAGAAATTTCTTTATATGTCATACCGTTTTTCCTGCTAAGCAGAAATGCTTCTTTCTGTCTTGGGGGCAATAATTCAACAAGGGTGTCAATATATTTTTCCAATTCTTGCGCTTCAATCTGTTCTTCCAATTCATTTGAAGATTCTTCTTTCAGATTCATGAGGGCTTCTTTCATTGCCGCCTCATTTACACCTTTATGAGTAAAATTGAAAATCTGATTTCTTGTCATAATAAAAAGAAGACCTTCTATTCCTTTTTCGGGATCAAGCTTACCTTTTAATTCCCATAGTTTGAGAAAAGTTTGTTGAACTATATCTTCCTTTTCTACACTATTGTTAATGTAGATGCCGGTAAAATTATAGACTTGCGCCCAGTAGCGATTATAGAGCCTTTCAAAAGCTGATTTCTCGCCCTGATTAAAGAGTATAATGTCTTTTTGCAGTTCGTCCGGCATATCCAAAACTATTCTATTACAAATATAATGTTTTTTATATTTAATTGGCATAGAATTATTTATCACATCAGTTATTTGATGATAAGGCCGTCAAATGCAGGAAGAACAGAACTTCTGATGTTTTTTTCTTTGCAGATCCTTTTTAATTCCTTGCAGAACTGATTGTACACTGGAAACGTATGGCTCAAATGGGTGAGCCAAGTGTTTTTCGCTCTAATTCTGTCGGCAAGGGACAAAGCCTCGTCAAGACTGAAATGAGAATGATGTTTGGCATAGCCTACGGTATTGAGAGAAAGATGTTCAAGATCCTTTAATTTGGAAAATTCCGATTCCGGAATAGAACTCATGTCGGTAATATAGGCAATCTGACCGAATCTGAATCCGAGAACAGGCATAGAGCTATGGTAGCCCCTTATAGGAATTATCACAGCGCCGTCTTTTGCCAAAAGGTTATGGGAGGCTTCACTTAAATAGTTTCCATCCGATGGCTCGATACTGCCGTCTGCCGAAAGGTATCCATAGCCGACATTATGAACCCAGACAAGTTTTTTGCTGTTGTCGGAACGAGGCACAAAAAAAGGCCTTTCATCGATAATACGGATATTCCACTCCGGAGCTCCGGGATATTTATGCTTCTCAAATGCGTAAGGGTATTCTAATTTCAGCGTTTCTAATACATTTTGCTCACAATAGATGTTTACTGCACTTTTGTCAATGTAATTTAAAGCTCTCACATCATCAAGTCCTCCGGTATGATCTCTGTGATTGTGTGTCAGCAGTATTGCATCTAAATGAGAAACTCCTGCTTCAAGCATTTGAGCCCTGAAATCCGGTCCGGCATCAACCAAAATTTTCAATCCCATATATTCTACCAATGCTGCGGCTCTCAGTCTTTTGTCCTTTTTGTCAGAAGAGCTGCAAACAGCACATCTGCATCCTATAATAGGGATTCCTTGAGATGTTCCTGTCCCAAGAAATGTAAGTTTTGCTTTTTCTGAAATCATATTGTCACCTCCTCTATGGTTCCTGTCTTGTTTTTGTCATAAGGCTTTTCCAAACGAATATAATTACCGGTGTAGCCGAACATTTTACCGTTCTTTGAAGATGACTCCCACAATACTTTGCAGACTGTACCTTTGTTGGCTTGTATAAATTCTTGATGTAGTCTATTGCTTAATTCTTCCAAACGCTTTACTCTCAATGTCTTGATTTTGTCCTGAACCTGTTCCGGCATAGATGCTGCTCTTGTTCCGGGACGTGGGGAATAAGGAAATATATGTATGAATGCAGGTTTTATCTTGTCGGCAAGAAAACTATATGTCTGTTCGAAACAATCGTCGGTTTCACCAGGAAGGCCTACAATCACGTCAATTCCAAAAAATACTGATGGCATGCCAGGTTCTTCAAAACGAGATCTGATATATTTTATTCTGTCATAAAACAAGGCAGTTGTGTATTTCCTTCCCACTTTGGCTAAAAGTTCATCATTTCCGGTTTGTAGAGGAATATGAAAATGCGGTTGAAATTTTGTTCCGGAGGCTAACCAGTCTATAATCTCTTCTGTTATCAGATTAGGTTCAATAGAGGAGATACGATACCGTTCTATGCCTTCAACCTCATTTAGAGCTTTTAATAAATCCAAAAAGGATTCTCCGGTAGTCCTTCCGAAATCTCCGGTATTGACACCTGTCAGAACTATTTCTTTAATACCATCTTCAGCAATCTGTCTTGCCTGTTTCTCTATCTCGCAGATAGGAATGTTTCTGCTTTCTCCTCTGGCGTAGGGGACAGTACAATAGGCACAGAAATTATTGCACCCGTCTTGAACTTTCAAAAAAGATCTTGTCCGCTCTCCTGATGAGTAAGCAGCCATGGTCTCGGATGATATTTCTCTATATTCCTGAGCCATACTTTTTTGTTTGTATTCCGGCTTCGGCAGAAAATCGAGATTATCTATTGAGAGCATTTTAACGGTATCAGGCACGACTTTGTTCTTGTCTTTGGCTCCGAAAACCAATTTTACCCCCTCTATCGCCATTACCTCATCACGCTTGAGTTCAGCATAACATCCTGTTACAACTATTGAGGCATCCGGAGCGATTCTATGGCATTTTCTAATAATATTCCTGCATTTATTGTCCGAGTGTTGGGTGACACTGCAAGTATTTATCAGATATACGTCTGCTTTAGTGTTCCATGGTACAACTTCAAAGCCTTTAGCCACAAAACCTCTTTCGTATGTAGAAGTCTCTGCATAATTTAATTTGCAGCCTAATGTAAAAAATGCTATTTTCATCCTAAAATAAGAAATACGCATGGTCTTTTGCCTATTTCAGGCATTGCTTTTCTCCATTGAGCTACCGTCCGGGTTTTGATATAAGCGTCAGGCATAGTTATATTTACTGCAATACAGACATTGGTACTGTTACGACAGGATGATATAATATCTGCTAACATTGAATCATTGCGGTATGGCGTTTCAATGAAAATCTGAGTTTGATTCTGCTTTATTGAAATATTCTCAATATTTTTAATGGCCGAGCGTCTCTCATCGGATTTTGCCGGCAGATAGCCACAGAAAGCAAATGATTGGCCGTTAAGACCTGATGACATCAGTGCCATCATCAATGAAGAAGGTCCTACAAAAGGCACAACCTCAATATCCTGATTATGACAAAGTGCTACTAACTTTGCTCCGGGGTCAGCCACAGCAGGAAGACCCGCCTCTGAAATCAGACCGACATCATTGCCATTATTGAATAATGAAATCATCGAACTGACATCTTGGGGTTGAGAATGTTCATTGAGTAGATGAAAATCCAGCTCGTCTATATGTCCCTTAAGTCCGACTGAAGACAGATACCGTCTTGCAGTCCTTATTTCTTCTACAACAAATGTCTTTATGCTTTTAATCTTCTCTATCACAGGGACAGGGATAACTTCTATAGGTGGATTTTCCCCTAATGGAGAAGGTATGAGAAACAATTTTCCTTT
The DNA here is from genome assembly GCA_963548935.1 of uncultured Bacteroidales bacterium. Lineage (GTDB taxonomy): Bacteria > Bacteroidota > Bacteroidia > Bacteroidales > UBA932 > Cryptobacteroides. The sequence continues at coordinate 30,051 of CAUUVS010000010.1, read as the reverse complement.
ATTTGCCATTATTGATACTCTCCTCTATGCTTATTTTTACCTTTTCTTCTGACTTGCCGGTCATTTCTTTTGCTTCCTCTTCCTCCTTGCGTCTCTTTTTGCTTTTAAACAAACTCTTGAAGAAGTCTTTAAAGGTGTTGAACTCTTTTTGGTATGTCAGTCCAATTCCATTTCTCTGTGAGTTGTCAAGATAGCTTGTATATTGATCTGCCGAATGTGAGAAAAGGCTTAGACGCAGGCTTCCTGGTTTGTCGAGTTTTATTTCAATATCCAGATCCCCCACAATTTCATTATTAGAATTTGAGGCTCTATATAGCCGGTTGCCAATAGTTCCATTAACAATTACCATATTATTGAATAGGGCAGTTGAAATGGCAACATCGAAAATATCAGAGCCACGTGAGTTTTGGTAGTCAAGGCCAAGATCAACAGGGATATTTAATGTCTGAAGAATATTGTTAAGTTGATTTGACATAATTTCGGCAACTGTCGTATTGAGCATTCTGGAATTATTTACAATGCCTGACCTTTCATCCGGAATGAAACTATTTGATACGAGTAATGAAAGGAATTGTTTCTGTACTTTATCCTCTGTGCTTAGAGCATTCTCCACAAGGGCTTTGGTTGATGGGTCAAGATCCGGGATTTCAATATCGAAACTTATTTTAGGTGCACTGAGCTTGTTGCGAAGTGAAAGAATGCATTCTACATTTCTTCTGGTAGTCGAAGTGGTATCGGCAATAAGAATTCCTATAGATGCCTTTGTCTTATATAAAGCCTTTATATCTAATTCACTGTCCATAATATCACCATTGAATTTCACAATACTGCCTTCCTGAATACTGAAATCTCGTCTGACAAGACCCAATGCGTCGAAATGGTAGCTTCCGGTAGTGATATTGTAGTCGCCGTTGAGATTGAAAACATTATTGGCCGGTTTGACATCTATATCAATTACTCCTGAACCCATGGCTGTCAGGATATTGCCTGACTCCTTGTCTATTTCAATCTGTATTTCGGTTTCAGGGCTTATACCAAGATGCAATCTTACTCCAAGATCGCTTTTTGATTCAATGGTCTTTTTGAAGCGTGATAAAATCTCTTCATAAGGGTCAATCATCAAAGTACTTTCAGGATTTTTGAATGTCAGAAGGTGTGAAGAATTTACGTAAGAGGAAGTATTTGACATAGGAACTTTGAAACTGCTTTCTTTTGCAGTTTTTGCATCCACTTCCAGAAGGATTGAGCGAGACGGTCCTGTAATATCCAATGCTCCGGTAGCGAAGACATTGCCATAGAAAGCCGGATTTTCTCCTTCAGCTATATTTATAACTTCCATTTCCTTGCAGGTAATGTGAGTGTCAAAAAGCATATTTTTAAAATGGTTCCACCTGATGCTTCCTTTTATTTTGCCTTTTGCACCAAAGCGATCGCTAAATGCTATATTGTTGAAATATACCCCTTTGGAGTCTATATTTGCCTTTCCATCAATATTATAGATTACTTTTGTGAAATCTACCCCGAGCCTACCATTGCTGATGGCAAGTCCTTCGGTGTCAAGATTGAGTTTTTCTAAAGGTCCGTTAAATGATATATTACCTGAAATATTGCCTTGAATAAGATGAAATATATCTTTCAAAAAAGGAGCTGCGTAACCTATATTCAGAGAGTCAAGCTGAAGTTTTCCTTTCAATTTTTTATTTTTAGGTATAAAAATGGCAGAGCCCTCTATAGTCTTCTTTCCATCGATATCATTTTTTAGGGCAATATCAAATGATTTTCCGGAATCGGCACTCAAACATTTAGCCTCCAAAGTGCCTATTTTTTCTTCTGCAAAATAGGTGGAATCGCTTCTGACATTCATTTGCAGACTTATACCACTTCCCGGAGGAGATGTCAATGCCGCTGTGCCGCTGAGCCTGCCACTGAGGTTGTAATCTTTATTGAAAAAAGCATTCAGCATGCTTATATCGAATTTATCAAGGTCAATATTAAGCTTGTCTTTTTCTAAAGTGGAATAGCCGCCTTCAATCCTGATAAATTGTTGATTGTTCTTGACAAGAAGGTCGTTTATTTTTACTGTCCTGCTGTCAATATAAATTTCCGAATTTCCAATTGACCATGGCTCGGAGTTGATACATATATTGGATGGGAGAATCTCTGCTTGCAGTGCCAGTGAATTTTTATTATCTCTTAATAGTTTTCCTCTTAAATAAATTTCTCCCGAATTGACTTTTTCTGTTTCATTGTCATAAGAAAATCCGGCTCCGATATTGTTATCATTGGCAAATATCAACAGCCTGCTATTTTTCATGGTAGTGGGGGCAAATCTGATTTCATCAGAAATCAGTTCTCCCGAAAGCTCGTCATTTTTATTATTGATATTGAGGTTCAGACCTTTGATATATTTGTCCATATATGCAAGCCGTTGAGATTTTATCCCTCCGTTCAAGGTTCCTGATTCGTTTATCTCTATATTAATTGCCGTACTGTCAGATACATAGAGGCCGGGAACTATAAATGATAGAATATCTTTGGAGTTGTGCAGATTCAGTGCAAGTTTATAGCTATTTCCTGATACTCCGGAGGTGTCGCCTTTGGATAGTGCCGGCATTTCTTTCATAGCTGTAATAGCAATCAGGTCTTGTATAAAAGTATTGATAAAACCGGAGCCGATATAGCTTCCATCGGCAAAAGATGAATTTAGCCTTATTCTATTCACATTATCGTTTAAATGTGATGAAATTGAAACTGCACCTATGTCGTGGACTCCATGGGCATCCTCTAAAACAAGATCTCTTACATCAATATTGCCTAAAATCTCTTTTCCATCAATAACCTTGAAATCTGCCGACGTCTGAAAGCTAAGCCTCGAAATGGATTTTTTGTCGATTTTTAGAGCATTAAGATCTGCATAGCCCAAATTTGCATAAAAATGATATATGGCATTTTTTGTCTTTGCGGAAGGTGTGAATATTCCTTGAAATATAAAATTGAGGTTAGGATCACTGCATACTATTTTTCCGTTGAATGTTTCATTTTCATATACTCCTATTGCTGCAATATTCTTATATTCATATCCCAAAGCATTGAATTTATCCACTATAAGCGAGTCTATTTTTATGATTTTGCTTTTTTTATCTATAGAAGCGTTCATTGCCGTATGCATGGTGCATCCACCCAATGCTTTGTTGTTTAGAATTTTCCCAAGATCAAGACTTTTTGTGGCTATCTCTCCTCCAATCAAAATTGATTTTTCGCTGTCTGTAAGATTGCTAATGTCGAGATCGACATCAAAACCTCCTGCATCAGAGTCCGCCTCACATTTTACTATAAGTTTGTTAAGAGGGCCGCTGATTTTTCCGTTAAAACCGAAAGTCTGATCCGGAGAATAAGAGCCGATAGGAATTTTAGTCTCTGGAATCCAACCTTGCAGTAATTTCTCAAGACCGGCAAGAGAAAAATTGAAATCTTTAATTGTAATATCAGTCATCATTTCCCGGATATCCGGGAGTCCTTTTATACTACAGTTGATTTTGCCGGAAACATTGTTGTCCAAAGTTTTCAGATTTATGTCCTTTATCTTGAAATCATTGACATATCCCTCAAAGCGTGCCGAAACTTCAGCCTGCATTGACATTCTTTGCAATTCAGGTACGAAATATCCAATGCTCTTTAGATTTAATTTGCTCTTATTGAGTTTAATATTCATCCTAACAGCATTAATGAAGTCAGCCCAAGAGCGAGTATCCTTATAAGTAAATAATATGGATGGCGCTGAAATGTCTGACCATAAGTCTTTGATTGTTACATCTTTGATGATTGTCTTACCATTCCCTACTTTGGCGCTTCCTGTTACATTAAGAGCTTTATAGCCACTTTTCTCGCAGAAAGAAAGTTCATCGGATATCCCTTGCATGACAGCGCCTTTCATGTTCAAATCGTGCCCACGTAGTCTGTATATTTTTATATCCAAATCGTTCCAGTCTATCCCTTCTTTCGGGAGGCAGTCTGTCTTGTTGAAATTGACAAGCTTGAACCTGAAGTTATCTAAACTTATCCTTGAAATGTGGAAAATATCATTATTGTTTTTAGTACTGTCGCTGTATTCTTTCAAATTGAAAATTCTTGACAGATTCAGAATGGTTTCAGATTTTTCTCCTGGTTCTATGACAAGATTCATGCTGCCGTTTTTGATCCTGGCTTTGCCGATATGTAGTCCTTTTCGGTATATAAGGCTCTTGAGATTGAATGTGGCAGATAGGTTTTCGGCATAGAAAAGTGTATCTACAGATACGGTTTTTGAACTATCGTGATATGGAGAATTGTCCGTGATTGTGATATTGTTCAAAACAATGGCATCGAATGGCCTTATGCTTATCTTGTCAAAAGTGATTTTTCCGTCAATATTGCTCTCAAAAGATTTCAGCATTTTATCGGCAATGTGTGTTTGTACCCCCGGAAATTGAATGACGATAATCAATCCGAAGACAAGAGCCATAATGGCAATTACAATCCAGGCTGATATTTTTATGAATCTGTTGATAGCTATAATTGATTTGTAATTTTCTTAATTTACAAAAATAGCATTTTATCCGGTATAATTAGCCAATAAATGTCTCAATATCTTTAAATATTCTTAAATTTGCATTACGAAAAGTAATTAATTATGGCAGATATTATATTGGGTATAGAATCTTCCTGCGATGATACATCTGCTGCAGTGATCAAAGACGGTTATCTTTTGTCCAATATTATAGCCGGTCAGCAGGTACATAAGGATTTTGGAGGAGTCGTCCCTGAATTGGCCTCAAGAGCTCACGAGCGGAATATTGTCCCTGTGGTGAGTCAGGCTATAGACAAGGCAGAGATTAAGGCTGAAGATATAGATGCTATTGCATTTACAAGGGGGCCCGGTCTGCTTGGCTCTCTATTGGTGGGGACATCTTTCGCTAAATCTTTAGGGATTGCGTTAGAAAAGCCTATAATTATGGTTAATCATCTTCAGGGACATATTCTTGCCAATTTTATCAAGCAATATGGCAAAGAGAATCGTCAGCCTGCCTTCCCTTATCTCTGCCTTCTGGTTTCCGGAGGAAATTCCCAAATAGTGAAAGTAAATAGTCCACTGGATTTCGAGATATTGGGACAGACTATTGATGATGCTGTTGGAGAAGCCTTTGATAAATGTTCCAAAATGATGGGATTGGGCTATCCCGGAGGGCCTGTGATTGACAGGCTTGCAAAAGAAGGCGACCCGGGACGTTTTACTTTTGCAAAGCCCCGGATTCCGGGATTCGACTATAGTTTCAGCGGGGTCAAGACTTCTTTGCTGTATTTTATAAGGGATGAGATGGCCAAAGATCCTGAATTTATGGAGAAAAACAAGGAGGATATATGTGCGAGTTTTCAGAAGACCCTGATAGATATTCTTTTAAATAAGTTAGTCAAAGCAGCAAAGCATACAGGAATTAAAGAAATTACAATCGGTGGGGGAGTCTCTGCAAACAGTGGTCTAAGGGATAGAATTGAAGAAGAAGGCCTCAAAAGAGGATGGAATACTTATTTGCCCGAATTTAAGTTTACTACGGATAATGCGGCCATGATTGCTATTTCGGGCTATTTTCATTATATCGAAGGGGAAAGAACTCCTTTGGATGTTGCCCCTGTATCAAGAATAGCCGATTTTTAATTGCGGCGCTATGAGTTTTTAGGCTCACGGCTAAATATTTATAAAAGTTGAATTAATTATGGTAAAATTTGAAGTGACATGCCGTGTCGGTAGGGAACCGCGGCTTGACGATATTCGCACAGCGGCTGCCCAAGCTCTTAAACTTAGAGGAAACGCTGTAATCAATGTGATTGATCCTACAAAATCCTATCAGCCTACTATGGTTGGCGAAGCTGCGCGATGCTATATAGTACATCGCTCAATAGATGCGAGAGGAGATGTGCTGATGCGTTACCGGATTGAGGCCTATAAGAGTTATGAACAATATGAGGAATATAAACTTCCTGATTATAATGAGGTATCAGAGGCCGAGCCTGTTATAGTGGTGGGAGCCGGGCCGGCAGGGCTTTTTGCAGCCTTGAAGCTGCTTACCTTGGGGCTAAAGCCTATCATTATCGAGAGGGGTAAGAATGTACATAAGAGAAAAGTCGATATTGCTATGATGTCAAGGTGCGGAGTTGTCGATCCGGACTCCAACTATTGTTATGGAGAGGGAGGGGCCGGTACTTTTTCTGACGGCAAGCTATATACACGGTCATCCAAAAGAGGCGATATAAGGGAAGTGTTGCATCAGTTTGTCAGATTCGGAGCAGATCCTTCAATATTGATTGATGCGCACCCTCATATCGGCACGGACAAATTGCCTAAGGTTATTCAGAATATTCGTGAAACTATATTGGAGAAAGGAGGCGAGTACCACTTTGAAACTAAGGTGGTTGATATTGTCAGAGAAGATGACGGGACCTTTATTGTTAAGGCTCTTAATCTTGCATCTGAATCTAAAGAAGATGTCTCATTCAAGTCTAAAGGTGTAATATTGGCGGCAGGTCATTCTTCAAAAGAAATTTTTGAGATGTGTCAGAAAAAAGGCTGGTCGATAGAAGCCAAAGGTTTTGCTTTGGGCGTCCGTGTCGAGCATTCTCAGGAGCTTATAAACAATATACGTTACCATGGTCAGTGGGAGCCAGGTATGCCGGCAGCGGAATACTCTTTTGTTGAACAGATTGCAATAGGGGAAGAGTCTGAAAATGAGGATGAAAACAATAAGAGGGGAGTATTTTCTTTCTGTATGTGTCCCGGAGGAATTTTAGTCCCTACCGCTACTGAAGACGAGACCATTGTTTTGAATGGAATGTCAAATTCTGCCAGAAATTCAAAATGGGCAAATTCCGGAGTTGTGGTATCTGTTGAACCGGAAGATGTACCGGAAGAATATCAAAAATATGGAGCTTTTTCTTTGCTTGAATTTCAGCATGATGTTGAAAAGAAAATGTTCGATTTTATTGCAGGTAAAAGGAAAGTGTCCATAGAAGCAGCCATGGAGGAAGGAGAAGAGCAACAAAAGGACTTGCCTGAGATTAATCCTCAGGCTGCTCCTGCCCAGAGGATGATTGATTTCTGCAATGGGGTTGTTTCGCATGATCTTCCTGAAAGTTCTTATCATCCGGGGGTTATATCGGCACCGTTGCATTTATTGCTTCCTGATTTTATCGTAGATAGGCTTCAGAAGGTATTCCCGATAGTAAATAAGCGTACAATGAGAGGTTATTTTACAAATGATGCTTTGCTTCTCGGTGTGGAATCAAGGACATCTTCTCCTGTAAGAATTGTTCGTGATGAGGAAACTTATCAGAGTCCGGATGCTCCGGGACTTTTCCCTTGCGGTGAAGGATCAGGGTATTCAGGTGGTATAGTATCTTCAGCATTAGATGGTATTAATTGTGCAGTTGCTGTTGCGAAAATGTTAGATATTCAATAAATTTTAACTATATTTGATTTTGAGGTGGTATTTACCGTATGCCTTGTAAATCATATGTATATGCAGAATCATAAAGTCGAAATAAAATATGAAGAATATTCATCTGTCGATGAACTTTCTCAAACAGATAGATTGTTGGCGGAAAAGGCAATAAAGGCCCAAAGAACATCCTATGCGCCATATTCGAATTTCAATGTCGGAGCAGCAGTGCTTTTGGAGGACGGTAGTATTTTTACGGGGTCAAATCAAGAGAATGCCGCTACTCCTTCAGGATTGTGCGCTGAAAGAACAGCGATGTTTGCGGCAGGTGCGGCCAAACCGGGAATACCTATGATTTCTCTTGCTATTGCAGGAGGACCTAAGATGACATTATGTGACGAGCCTGTGACACCTTGCGGTGCATGTCGTCAAGTAATGGCTGAATATCAGAAAGTCGGCCATCGTCCTATGGCTGTGATTATGGTAGGAGCTTGCAAAATATGGCGATTCGAGAGGGTTGATGATATATTGCCTTTTATTTTTACAAGTATGGATTAGAACCATTTCCAAACAGGTTCTCAAGACCTTGAATCATATAACTCCTGAGCCGAGCATTTCTTCATTATCATACCAGACAGCAAATTGTCCCGGAGTTATCCCTCTTTGAGGGGTGTCGAAGAGTATATATAGTCCGTTGTTTCTCATGATAAGCGAAGCATTCTGTAATGGCTGACGATAACGGATTCTGACTTTATATCGCCGAATATCTCCTACTTTCATAGCAAGATCTATCCTGATCCAATGAATTTCTTCAGGATCTATTCTCAAACAGCTACGGGACAAACCTTTATGTGTATGCCCCTCACCTACATAAATAATATTCTTTGCTATATCTGTTGCTATTACAAATAGAGAATCATCATGTCCTCCTATATTAAGACCTTTTCTTTGTCCTATTGTATAGAACTGTGCTCCATTGTGTTTTCCAATGATTCTACCATAAGGATTTTCTTTGTATCTGGTCTTCTTGATGTGATGTTTGCCAGAACGATAAGTCTCCGTCTCAAATGCAATATCGTATTTCACAGGCTTTGACAATTTCAGTAATTCATTATCGGAAAGGGAGGAAATCGCAGAAACGTCGTAAGCATGCCCCGGCAAGGCATCAGAACATTTTTCTTCTGAAATATAGGATGTTATCATTTCAGGTTCTATGCCTTCAGGCAAAAGAGAAGACAAAGTTTTTTTTATATAATTATATTGTTCATTGTCGGTATAATATGTTTCATATACTTCAATGATGTCTCCTGAAGAGGGTTTTAATTTTTGTTGTAGAAATGTAGGAAGATCTACTTTACCCACAAAGCATATACCTTGTGAATCTTTTTTGTCAGCAGACGGTAAATCAGCTTCACGAGCAAGTCTGCGTACATCAGGTTTGACAATATTTCCAATTGGAAAAATAGCTTTTGAAAGCTGCTCTTGAGTTAGTTGGCACAAGAAATAGCTCTGGTCTTTATTATGATCGGCACCTGCAAAAATTCGATATACAGGCTTGCCGTTTTTACCTATTGCTTCATTGCCGGAAGCATCTTTTAGCACATCTTTCCTGCAATAATGACCGGTTGCCACCATATCCGCTCCCAATTTCTCGGCAGCCTTGAGAAAAGCGTCAAATTTTATTTCCCTGTTGCAGAGAACATCCGGATTAGGTGTCCGTCCTTTGGAATATTCTTCGAACATGTAGTCCACCACACGATTGCGATATTCTTTGCTTAGATCTACGAAATAAAAAGGTATCCCTATTTTACGAGCCACCATTTCAGCCACAAAACGATCCTCTTCCCATTCGCAATCACCATGAAGAGTCGCATCGGCATCGTGCCAGTTCTGCATAAACATGGCAAAAACATCATATCCCTGCTGTTTAAGTAACAAGGCAGCGACACTTGAATCGACTCCTCCGGAGAGTCCTACGCAAATCTTAATGTTCTTTTTCATAGCTGATGGGAAACAAAAAAGGGAAAGCTTAGCACATCGCACCGCTACGACCTCCTACCCTTGCTGCCTTCCGGCCCTGGGGGAATTCAGAGGGAGCTGGTCGTGTACGACTTTCCCTATGCAAATATAGGGCTTTTTATTGAATGTGCAAAAGAAATGGTAGAGCCAAGAAGCAAGTGGAATAATAATCTTTAAATTGTTGCGCTTGCTTTTGAAAAACACAAATTATATTCCTGTTAATGAATTTGCAGCCGACTGACCTGCAAGGTAGCCTGTAGAAAAAGCTAATTGTAAATTATAACCTCCGGTATCTGCATCGATATCGAGTATCTCGCCACAAAAATATAAACCCGGACGAAGGCGGGATTCCATAGTCTTTGGTAGAATTTCATCTGTAGAAATCCCTCCTGCTGTCACAACACATCTTTCATAGCCTACATAACCTGCTATATTGAATGACCAATGCTGAAGAGAGAAAGTCAGTGTATCATAGTCAATAGTTGCATTCTTTCCTTTTCCTTTTATAAATTCAGGATTATGCTCAATAAAAGGCCTGATAAGTTCGGCCGGCATAAGTTTCCTTAACAAAACCTTTAGCCGTGCAGAGATTGGAGCCATTTTGCTGCGTGGATCATCATCAATTGATTGCCATATATTTATAAGCCTTGTTTTTAGTTCTTCAGGCTTTACTCCAAATTTCAGGTCTATCTCAATACGGCATTTGCTTCCATTAATCAGAGCCTTGACACAATTACGGCTGATTCCAAATCCAATAGGACCTTCTAAACCACAGTCAGTAAAATCTATATCACCGAATTCTCCTTGAACAAAGTCTCCATTTATAAAAAGACTGAGACCAACATTTTTCAGGCTGAATCCGCACAATGATTTTCCGAATTCAGAGAGGGGAGTGCTTCTGTCTATATGTCCGTCTTTATCCGGCTTTCCATTTTTGTAGCCGGTAGGAACAATGGCGGTAAGAGAAGGAAAACATTTTTTTATCGAGTGTCCGAATTTTTGTGCCCAAGGATAACCGTCTCCACTACTTCCTGTGGTAGGGTAAGACAGACCTCCGGTAGAAATAATAAGTTTTTTGCATAATAAGATTTCTCCACTGAAAGTTTTTAGTCTGTAACAGCTCTTATCATCGACATAATCAATTTCACTGATTCCGCAGCCGGTCCTAATGATGCAGCCGGTAGAAGAAGCTGCTCTGACAAGAGCGTCTACGACATCCGTGGATTTTTGTGAAACCGGAAAAGCTCTGTCGCCACGTTCAACAATTGTGGCAACTCCTTGCCTTTCGAGAATATCAATTACTCCTTCAGGAGGAAGATTATGGAATGCAGATTTTAAAAAATTTGATTTAGAGCGAATGTGCCCGATAAAATCATTCCAAGACTTTACGTTTGTAAAATTGCATCTTCCTTTTCCTGTAATCATTATTTTGCGACCGGGTCGTGGCATTTTCTCCATTAGAATGATATTGAGACCTTTATCTTTACTATTTATGCCTATTGCTGCCATAAGACCTGCTGCTCCGCCGCCAATAATTATTATATCAGACACCATCTCTATTAAAAAATTATTATATTTGCACTCCGCTATTCAAAATAGCGAATGCCACTTTAGCTCAGTTGGTAGAGCAGCTCATTCGTAATGAGCAGGTCGAGGGTTCGAACCCCTTGAGTGGCTCTTTTCAATTTTCTGCTTTAATGATTTCACGGTTTCCTGTGCGGCAGAACTTGGTACAATCCAACAATAAGCTATAGATAATATTCCGGCAATACCGATAAATCCGGCAAGGATATACTGCATAAATCCGTATACTCCAATAGCTGTAAAAATGGCAATTATAATTATTATGAACATGTTTCTAAGTCCGCTACTGGTGTTTCCTTCCTTGAATACAGCAGCATACCTTCGTATGTGCTCACCTTTATCCGTTATTTTTCCTGTGTCTCCGGCATCCATAAGCAAGCATGATATATATCTGTGCCTGAAAGCATTTGAGAAATCCAGAAATAAATCGCATTCTTTTGTGGTGAATGGCAATTCTTTATTATCGATTTCAGAAATTTTCAAGACCTTACCATAAACTTCCATTTCTGCTTTGATCTCTCCCAATATGCTCCCATAACCTTCTTTTGCTTCAAAAAAGGCTGTTCCGGCATCCATCATCTGAGCTTTTCTATCAAATTTGTCTCTCATCTATTATTCATTTATGCCATATCTATTCAAAACCTCTCTTTATCATGTATTTTGAGCAAGATATGAAGGGGCGAATATACTGTCGAGTTATTCAATTATTATATTGAAATCAAGTAGTGTTTTACCGTTTAATATGCCTGTAATATGAGAATTGCCTGATTCGCGGGACATTAATAATTTGCGTGAATCAAGCTCGACAGCAATAATATCACCTGTTCTGATATGTATTTTCGTAGTTGCTTCAGAAATCGTTTTTTCTATTAGAACTCTGCTTCCATATTGATTGTTATAAATCTCATTTCCGTTTTTGTAAATGGAAAATCTTGTCTTGTCATTAAGAGTTTCAGGATTGTATAGTGGAAATGGTAGAAAAGATGTGTGATCAATGCAAGATGCGCAAGCAAAACCTTCAGCAGAGCCGTCAATTAAATCCTCCGGATAAAGAAGCATACCGCAGTTTATTCCATCATAATATCTTTCTGCAAATTTTATCCCTATACTCTTGCCGGGCTTGCATATTTTTGCAAAGACAACAGGAGTGAAAGAAATCCTGTCTACAAAGTCTTGTGGGTAAAAATCCTCGTTGTCTTTCTCCCAACTTGTGTCAGGTCTTACAATTACTCTTCCTGAATATGTTTTGACAATTACATTCATTTGATTATCTACCGCAGCCGAAATGTTTTTGCAATTCTGCTGTTGCATCATCGAAATCTTTGCCTGTTAATGGTTTGCCGGCAGCACTCTTAGCTTCTTTCTTTTCGTTTTCAAATTTAAGCTTTAGCAGCTCGAATTGTCTTTTTGTGTCAAGGGTGAATTCACCGTTTTCTATCCATGCAAAATATGAAGGTTCAGAAAAATATACTGATCTGGCTGTCTTGCCTCTGTGTTTGCCAAAACTTATTATAGGTTCCCCATTTTCACCTTCTATAAGCCTTCCGGCATAATCTATTGTTTTCGGCCTGCTTCCGAATCTTGAAAGGAAATCCACATCGTTTTTGAGAGTGTCATTGTACATCTTAAGTTGCCCTTTTAGCACCTCGTAAGTGGCCAATGTGTCTGCTTCTGCCGTATGTGCATTCTCAAAGTCTTCTCCACCGCAATAAAAACGATAGGCTGCCTTGAGATTTCTTGGTTCAAGAGCGTGATAAATCGTCTGTACATCAATCATTTTTTTTTCATGAAGATTGATGTCGATGTCTTTATGCAGGAATATCCTGACTCTCTCCAATTCTTCAGCGAGCATCGGAAGGTCAAACTTAGTAGAGTTGAAACCTGCCAGATCGCTGTCTTTCAACCACTCCAATACTTCGTCTACCACATCGGAAAATCTGAGACAATCCTTCAGCTGGGCATCTGTAAGCCCATTTACTGCACTTGCGCCGGGATTCATGGGAATTTGTTTTCCTTTAGCATAGTCCCATGGCTTTAGTTTCCATGTCTTTATTTTTTGCTCGCCATCAGGCAATACTTTGACGAAGCTTAATTCGGCAATGCCGTCTGATGCAATATTCAGCCCGGTGCTTTCTATGTCAAAAAAAACAATAGGTCTTTCAAGTTGTAATTCCATATTATCTTACCATTATCGGCATTACGATACCGAATACCTTTTCTTCAGCAGCTTCTTCTTCTGACGGCAATATAAGGGCTGAACGCCTTTTGTCAGCAAATTTCATAACGATGTTTTCGCAGGATAGATTGCTCAAAATCTCAATAATATGAGTGGATTTGAAGCCTATTGACAACTCGTCGCCTTTATATTCGCATATAATCTTTTCGTGAGCTGCAATTTCAAATCCAAGATCTTGTGCCGAAATCTCCAAACTTCCTTCGGAAAGATCGAACTTTATATGGTTTGAAGCTTTTGGAGAGCAGACAGCAATCCTTCTGACCGTATTGAGCAATTGAAGTCTATTAATATTCAGAATATTGGAGTTATTTTTAGGGATTATCGTAGTATAATCAGGATATTTGCCTACCACAAGGCAGCAGATTACGGTGGTCTTGCCAAATTTGAATACGGCAATCTTGTCATCAAATGTCAATGAAATATTTTCGATATCTTTTCCGATTATTGCTCTGATGACCCCAGCATGTCTCTTGTTGAGTATTAAAGACGCTTCTCCCGGAGATTTGACATCAATTGCCGTATAACATATAAGTTTTTGGAGGTCGGATGCTACGAAAGTTGTTGTGTCTGCTTTGATGTCAAAGAATATTGAATTCATTATCGGTCTGCTTTCTTCATCTGAAGATGCATATACAGTGCTGCCGATTCCTTCCGAAAGTGTCTCTGCCGGCATTTCCACAGTTATGGCTTCTTCTCCTATGCTCTGAATCACAGGATAGTCGTCAGGATTGAAATAAGGTAGGGTTGAAGCACCGCTTGACCATGCACACTCAAAAGAGTTCTCGCTTTTTGTGCTGATTGTAATAGGCTGATCCGGAAGTTCTTTAAGCAGATCTGTAATCTGTCTCGCAGGAACGGCAATTCTGCCTTCCTCTTCAGTATTTTCGACTTCTATTTCCGTCTTAAGGGTTATCTCCATATCTGAGGCAGTAATTTCCAATATATTGCCTTTCAGTACAAAAAGATAGTCTTCCAATATGGCTTCTACCGCTTTGGCAGGTATAGCTTTAGAAACAGTCAGTATTCCTTTAAGAAGCTCTGAACTTGATACAACCAGTTTCATATTATATAAATAAATCTATAGTGTTAAACTTCTATAATAAATTAATATGATCCTTTTAAGGAGGACAATATATAAAACAAAGATAGCAATTATTTTCCTTAGATTTGGCATATAATTTGATTTTTCATAATCTGTTTTCGCAATAGAGAGCGATTTTTTGAATTTATAATTAAATATAATATTATGAGAAATGGCTTATTCACAGTGATGGTTTCGGCAATTGTTGCGGGGCTCACTGCTTTTGGAGTGGTTAAGGCTTGTAATCCAAGCAATTCTGTAGACAGAATTATATCTGTAAATGGTGAAAATGTTTATAGAACTGTCAATTTGTCAGATACGGATTATCCTGATCTTACTTTTGCTGCAGAATCTGCCGTCGATGCTGTTGTCTATGTAGAGGTGACGGTGAAATCTATGCAGCAATATCAGTTGGATCCCCTTCTCCGCTATTTCTTTGGTTTCGGCAATGGTGAGATGAGAGAAAGGGAGCAGACAGGAAGCGGTTCCGGAGTAATAATTCGTCCTGACGGATATATTGTGACGAATAATCACGTAGTAGCAAACGCTACCAAAGTTCAGGTGACTTTGAACAACAATAAAAAATTTGATGCTAAAATAATAGGTACTGATCCTGCTACCGATGTCGCTCTTTTGAAGATTGATGCTACCGGACTTCCTGCATTGAAATTCGGTAATTCTGATAATCTTCGCTTAGGTGAATGGGTGCTTGCTATAGGAAGTCCTCTCGGTGAGCAGCTTAGGGGCACTATCACTGCCGGTATCGTCAGTGCAAAGGGACGTTCTATGCCTGAAAAAGGAGAATTTAAGATAGAGTCTTTTATTCAGACGGATGCTGCTGTTAATCCCGGCAACTCCGGTGGCGCTCTTGTAAATAAGACTGGTGAACTTGTAGGTATCAATACTGCAATTGTATCGCAGACAGGTGCATATTCAGGCTATTCTTTTGCCGTACCTGTAAATATCGTCAAGAAGATTGCTGAAGATCTTATAGATTTCGGTGCTGTGAGAAGAGCGAAACTTGGAGTGTCTATGGCTACTATGACTGATGAAATTGCAGAGAAAATGAAACTTTCTTCAGTAAAAGGCGTATATATAGACGAGGTTTTGAAAGGAAGTTCAGCTGACAAGGCCGGAATCAAACCGAAAGACATTATTACTTCGATTGATTCTACCAAAATCACGACAGCTTCCGCATTGCAGGAGAAAGTCAATAGTTTCCATCCGGGCGATATTGCCACTTTTACTCTTATTCGTGAGGATAAAGTAAAGAAAGTTGAAGTTGCATTTCAGGGAGAGATCTTATCTACAGGAACTGTTGATGTTGATGGCTCAATAGCTTTTTATGGAGCAAAATTGATTACGGCCTCAAAAGAGACGCTCGCCAGATTCGGACTAAAAAAAGGAGTGGAGGTGGTGTCTGTGGGGCAAGGCAAGATGCTTGATGCAGGAGCTTCAGAGGGCTTCATTATACAGTATGTGAATGACGAGCCTGTAAGCAAAGCCGAAGATGTGGTCGCACTTGCAAAGAAGAGCAAGAGAGGTGTTTATATAGCTGGTGTTTCAGCTTCAGGAAGATCCTCATTCTTCGCTTTCGGCAAGGACGAATAGGCGAAGCAGGCACTGGTATTCATTCCCGTCGGGGAGGGTTTTGCCTGACTCGACGGGAATTTTGTATAAAAAATTTTAGAAAAATATATGAGACAACTTAAAATTACCAAATCTATTACAAACCGCGAAAGCGCTTCATTGGACAAATATCTTCAGGAGATAGGTCGTGAAGAGTTGGTGACGCCGGAGGAAGAAGTTGAATTGGCTCAAAGAATCCGTAATGGGGATCAGAGAGCCCTTGAAAAATTGACAAGAGCAAACCTCAGATTTGTGGTGTCTGTTGCCAAACAATATCAGAATCAGGGACTTAGTCTTCCGGATTTGATTAATGAAGGTAATCTTGGGCTTATCAAGGCAGCGGAAAAATTTGATGAGACAAGGGGATTTAAGTTTATCTCTTATGCGGTATGGTGGATTCGCCAGTCAATACTTCAAGCTCTTGCCGAGCAGTCGAGAATTGTCCGGCTGCCTCTTAATCAGGTAGGATCTCTCAATAAAATCAACAAGGCTTTGTCTAAATTTGAGCAGGAGAACGAACGGCAGCCATCAAGCGAGGAGCTTTCGGAGATGATAGATGTCCCTAAGGATAAGATTTCAGATACTCTTAGAGTTTCAGGTAGACATGTTTCTGTGGATGCGCCTTTTGTCGAAGGTGAAGATAATAGTCTTTTGGATGTTCTGCCTAATGATGACTCGCCTTGTGCTGACAGAGGTTTAGTAAATGAATCGCTCAATACGGAAATAGAAAGAGCCCTTTCTACATTATCGAGCCGAGAGAGAGAGATAATCAAATCGTTCTTCGGTATCGGATGTCAGGAAATGACACTTGAAGAAATCGGAGAAAGATTCGGACTGACAAGGGAGAGAGTACGTCAGATTAAGGAAAAAGCTATAAGAAGGCTCAAGAGCCCTTCAAGGAGTAAACTTCTTAAAGGATATTTAGGTTGATGACACCGGAGACATATATTCAGGCCAAGGCTTCAGAAGCAATAAAGGCCATATATAATGCAGACATAGCACCCGAAGAGCTTCAGGTACAGGTTACAAGAAAAGAATTTGAGGGGGATTATACACTTGTCACTTTTCCACTTCTTAGAATTTCTCACAGCTCACCGGAAAATACAGGCAATGCTATCGGGGAATGGTTGAAGACGAATGTGCCTGAAATCGCAGGTTATAATTCGGTAAAGGGGTTCCTGAATATCGTATTTTCATCGATATATTGGGATGAACTATTTGCAGAGATAGCATCTGATTCGGATTTCGGACAACTGCCTCCTACAGGCAAGAAGATTATGGTTGAATTTTCTTCACCTAATACCAATAAACCGTTGCATCTGGGGCATATAAGAAATAATCTTTTAGGAGATTCCGTATCAAGACTATTGAAGGCTAATGGCAATGATGTCATTAAGGCTACTCTGATAAATGATAGAGGGATACATATATGTAAGTCAATGCTGGCATGGAAGCAGCTATTCAACGGGCAGACGCCGGAGGTGGCAGGCAAAAAAGGCGATCATTTAGTAGGTGATTGTTATGTTGCTTTCAGTAATCTTCTCAAGAAACAGACAGCGGAGCTTGAAGCTACCGGGATGTCGGCAGAACAGGCTGAAAAAGAGGCTCCTTGTATGAAAGAGGCCCATGAGATGCTTGTAAAATGGGAAAATGAGGATAAGGAAGTCAGGGATTTGTGGAAGATGATGAATTCTTGGGTATTCAAAGGTTTCGACCAGACATACGATTCTTTGGGAATTACATTTGACAAGGTGGATTATGAGTCTCAGAATTATCTTTTAGGCAAGGAGTTGGTTGCCAAAGGCCTTGAGAAGGGAGTTTTTGAGAAGGAAGCCGATGGATCCGTATGGTGTGATCTTACCTCTGAAGGTCTTGACAGAAAATTGGTTCTTCGTGGTGACGGAACCTCTGTATATATCACTCAAGATCTTGGAACAGCAGAAAAGCGTTTCGCAGAATATAATCTGGATTCACATATTTATGTTGTAGGAAATGAGCAGGACTACCATTTTCAGGTTCTTAAATTGATTTTGAAAAAATTAGGATTTAAATGGGCCGATAGTATATATCATCTCTCTTATGGAATGGTGGAATTGCCGGAAGGCAAAATGAAGTCGAGAGAGGGGACTGTTGTGGATGCCGATGATCTTATACAAAAAATGTATGAGGAAGCTAAGGAAACTTCAATGGATTCGGGGAAATTGGCTGATATGGCACAGGAAGACAAGGAAAAGCTTTTCCGTATGATAGGTCTCGGAGCTCTTAAATATTTCATTATCAAAGTTGATCCTAAGAAAACCATGCTGTTCAATCCTAAAGAATCTATTGACTTCAATGGCAATACAGGTCCTTTCATACAATATACTCACGCCCGAATAAAATCAATTCTCAGAAAGGCAGATGAACAGGGGATAAGCCATTCAGCTCCTGATATTGATAATAGTCTTGAGCCATCTTCTAAAGAGGTGAGGCTGATAAAACTGATTAATACTTATCCTTCAAAGGTAGCTGAAGCAGGTCAGGCATTGGCTCCGTCTATTATCGCTAATTATGCTTATGAACTGGCAAAAGAATTCAATCAGTACTATCACGACACCATTATACTTCGTGAAGAAAACAATAAAGTGAGGACTTTTAGACTTTGTCTTATAGAGGTTCTGGCATCCGTGCTTGTTAAGGCAATGGGAATTCTTGGAATCGAATTGCCAGAAAGAATGTAGAAGTAAGTCATTCTTCTTAAAAAGAAAATAATTTCTTACAAAAAAACTTCAAAAAGTTGCTCAGATTAAGAAAAATGTCCTAATATTGCAGCCGAAACATTAAGTAAATAAAAATTTCATATTGCTATATGCTATCAGCGAATAAAAAGAGAACAGTGGTGAGTTATGAAAATATGTCACCGGCGCTTTCTGCAGCATTTTCGGAGAAATATCCAAAGGGCTTCAATGATTATTTTCAGGATTTGATGAAATTTGAAAAGCCTGACGGTACAAGTTTTTATGCTGTGACTGTAGAGACAGAGGATACTATATCTTTGGTCAAGATTAAAGTTAGGACTGACGATATAGAGGATATTGAGAGATGGTTGGATGGGGATGACGGTGGAGATGATTCTTCATCTGCAGATTCCGGCGGAGACAATACGGAAGAGTTGCCTGACGACAATATAGGGCAATATTCCGCTAATGACGATGACGGTGGAGATGTTTGATATCTGTAAATTGAGATTTTGCTATTTATTTTCCATATAAAGACTGGAAGGTTTATAGAAGGTAAGATATTATGAGGAAGTTTGAAAGTTAAAATAACTTTTCACTCTTCCTCATTCTTTATTATATTTGTATATTGTGTTGAAATTTTTGACAAAAATAAAGGATTATTTAAGAAGGATTCCGGAGAAGAATCTTCTTCTTATCTTGTCATTGGTTGTAGGTATTGCCTGTGGTTTTGCGGCTGTGCTACTTACCTCTATTGTCAATGCTATTCATAATATTCTTACTTATTGGTTTGACAGTGAGATAGATAATTTCCTGTTTCTTTTATATCCGGGAGTTGGAATGCTCCTATCGCTCTTGTTGCTTCTTTATGTTATAAAAGATAAGATTGGACATGGGGTGACGAAAGTGCTGGTAGCCGTATCAAAAAACGAGTCCAGAATAAAGCCTCACAATATGTGGTCTTCAATTCTTACCAGTTCCCTTACTATAGGCTTTGGAGGATCTGTAGGTGCAGAGGCCCCGATTGTTTATACCGGAGCTGCAATAGGCTCGAATGTCGCCCGGTATATGGGGATGTCATACCGAAATATTACAATATTGCTTGGCTGTGGTGCGGCGGGAGCTATTGCCGGTATATTCAAGGCTCCTTTGGCAGGGGTTTTATTTACTCTCGAAATTCTTCTTTTCAATATATCGATGACTTCAATGATGCCTCTTTTGCTTTCCACGGTATCGGCTACTGTAGTCTCGTATATATTCTTAGGTGATTCTCTGCCTTTCCAATGCACAATATCTCCATTTAATCTTTACAATATACCATTCTACATACTTTTAGGTGTGTTCTGCGGAGTGTGTTCCCTATATTTTCTAAGAACCACGCTTTGGCTTGAAGATGTTCTGGCTAAATTCAAAAACCCGTATGTCAAATGGTGCTTATGCGCTTCCGGTTTAGGTCTTCTTATTTTTCTTTTGCCTCCGCTTTATGGTGAAGGTTATGATGCTCTGTATCCATTGCTGAATGGAGGAGATGTGGATTATGACGGAAAGACTATACTGGCTTTTATGCTTCATACCCCATGGATGGTGCCGGTGTTTTTCTTTATTGTATTGATTCTTAAGGTATTGTCAATGACATTGACTAATGCCGGAGGCGGAGTGGGAGGAACTTTCGGTCCAACTCTTTTTGTAGGTGCTATAGCTGGTTTTGTTCTTTCAAGGATAATCAACCTGATTTTGGCAGGTACTACATTTACTGTTCCGGAACAGAATTTTGTGCTTGTCGGTATGGCTGGCCTTATGGCAGGGGTTATGCAGGCGCCTATGACAGCAATTTTCCTTATTGCCGAGATTACAGGGGGCTATGAATTGTTGATACCGCTTATTATGACAGCGACAATATCTTTCGGCACTATCAGATTTTTTGAGAAATACTCTATTTATACCAAGCGGATAGCACATACCGGAGAATTGCTTACCCACGATAGTGACAAGGCAGTCTTGACTTTGCTTAGAACATCGGATTTGGTGGAGACGGATTTCAGTCCTGTATCTATTGACGCTACACTTGGAGAGTTTATAGAAATAATATCCAATTCCGGTAGAAATATTTTCCCTGTTGTTGATTCAAAAGGTCATTTTCAAGGTTATGTAGCTCTTGAAGATGTCAGGAAAGATATGTTTATGAATGAATTATACGACAAGCAGCACGTATATAATTATATGAAATCCGCACCTGAGTATGTTTATGAAACAGAGAGCATGGAGAGTGTTATGCGCAAATTCGAGAAATCAGATGCATGGAATCTCCCTGTTATTAAACCGGACAAGACTTATGTAGGTTTTGTTTCCAAATCAAAGATATTCTCTTCATATAGAGATGAACTTAAAGAATTGTCTCAGGATTAATCACCTATTGTCATGAAAAATCTGTATATAAAGTTTATCGCAGAACGTCTTGAAATAAAAGAATGGCAAGTTGAAAATTGTGCCGGCCTATTTGAAGAGGGTAATACGATTCCATTCATAAGCCGCTATAGAAAAGAGAAGACAGGAGGATTAGACGATGTGGAAGTAGCTGAAATAAAGCATTGGACTGATGTATTTGAAGAGATAGAGAAACGCAAATCTTCTATTTTGGCGACAATTAATGATCAGGGAAAACTGACAGAAGAACTTAAGGCATCAATTGAGAATTGTGTTATATCAAGCGAATTAGAGGATTTATATCTTCCATACAGACCTAAACGCCGTACTAAAGCAACAGTTGCAAAAGAAGCAGGGCTTGAGCCATTGGCAGATAAAATGCTTTGTGTTGCCATTTCAGATCCGTATAAGGAAGCCTTGAAGTATATAAATGAGAAGGTTGCAACAGTTGATGATGCTATTTCAGGAGCAAATGATATTATTGCAGAAAAATTAAGCGAAACAGCATCGATAAGAGAAACGTTAAGACGGATTTTCAGAACCAGAAGGATCGTTTCCAAAGCCTCTAAAGCTGCTGCTGATTCTCAGGAGGCTTTGAAATACAAAGGTTATTTTGATTATTCCGAGCCTTTGTCGCGGATTGCTTCCCATAGGCTTTTAGCTATTTTAAGAGGACAGTCAGAAGGCTTCCTGACAGTTAAGATTGATGCGGATGCTGAAAAGTGCGGAAATAAACTTTATTATGATATATGTCAGGCAACAAAATATCCATCTCCTGCTCTTGGAAAATTGCTCAGGGCAGCAGTAGATGATGCTTATTCGCGCTTGCTTTCCCCATCAATTACAAATGAGATTCTTAAAGAAGCAAAAGAAAAGGCAGATGTGGAATCTATAAATGTTTTTGGAGAAAATCTGAAACAGTTGCTTTTGGCTCCTCCTGTAGGGCAGAAAAGGACAATGGCCATTGATCCCGGTTTTCGTAACGGATGCAAGATAGCTTGTCTTGACGAACAGGGAGATTTGCTTTGTCACGATATTATTTATCCTCATCCTCCTCAGAATGATAAAGTCAAGTCTATAATGTCTGTTGCTAAAATGGTGCAAAAGTATGATATACAAGCTATTGCCATTGGTAATGGGACGGCGAGCAGAGAGACGGAAGAGTTTATCAAAAGAATCAATCTGCCTGAAGAATGCAGGGTGTTTATTGTCAGTGAAGACGGTGCCTCTATATATTCAGCATCAGAAGTGGCAAGGAAAGAATTTCCTGACGAGGATGTAACAGTAAGAGGTGCAGTCTCTATAGGCCGGCGTTTGATGGACCCTTTAGCGGAATTGGTAAAGATAGACCCGAAATCGTTAGGAATAGGGCAATATCAGTATGATGTCGATCAGAGTCTTTTGAAAGAAAAACTTGACAATACTGTGGTAATATGTGTCAATACTGTTG
The DNA here is from genome assembly GCA_963548935.1 of uncultured Bacteroidales bacterium. Taxonomy (GTDB): domain Bacteria; phylum Bacteroidota; class Bacteroidia; order Bacteroidales; family UBA932; genus Cryptobacteroides. The sequence goes on along the minus strand of CAUUVS010000010.1, from coordinate 7,442 downwards.
GTGTAAATCTGAATACGGCAAGTGAATATCTTCTGCAATATGTATCCGGGATTGGTCCGGCTTTAGCTGCTTCTATCGTAGAATATCGCTCGGCTTCAGGTGGCTTTGAAAGTAGGAGCCAGCTTCTTAAAGTACCTCGTCTTGGAGCTAAGGCTTTTGAGCAATGTGCCGGATTTTTGAGAATTCACGGTGCAGACAATCCTTTAGATAATTCGGCTGTACATCCGGAATGCTATCATATTGTAGATAAGATGGCTGAAGATCTGAATGTTTCTACAAAAGAACTTGTTGGCAATGAAAATTTATGCAATAGGATCAATCCTGAAAAATATATTGAAGGTGAGTTCGGACTGCCTACAATCAATGATATTATTAAGGAACTTGCCAAGCCGGGAAGAGATCCTCGTCAATCTGCCACAGAATTTTCATTTGCAGAAGATGTTCATTCAATTGAAGATTTGCAAGAGGGAATGGAATTACCGGGAATTGTGACCAATATCACTGCTTTCGGGGCCTTTGTAGACTTGGGTATTCACGAGAATGGACTTATTCATGTTTCGCAGATGAGAGCTTCCGGTGTAAAAGGCCATATCGAGCCTTCAAAAATTCTAAAGCTTCACCAGCAAGTAAAGGTAATGGTTCTTTCTGTTGATATTGACAGGAGAAGAGTTGCATTAAGGCTTATTAAATAGTGTTTTATTGATATTTTTGTAAGTATAATCTATGATTGGCTTACATTCTATTAGTTTTTTCGGCCGAATATTATTATTTTTGCATCCATAATTTGAATACGAATGAATGTTGGTAGCAATAAAATAATTGTATATATCCTATCAGTGCTTGCCATTGTCCTTTGGGGAATGTCCTATATATGGAGTGACAGACTTTTGAAACTTGGTATTCCGGTAGAGTTTTTTGTCTTTGTAAGAATATTTATTGCAGGTCTTGTTCTTCTTGTTTTCAATGTTTTGTCAGGTAAGGATATCAGGTTGCACAGAAAGGATTTCGGACTCTTTGTATTACTGGCAATGTTCGAGCCTCTTATTTATTTTGTTACGGAAACATATGGTATAAAGCTGACAGAATCACCTACTTACAGTTCATTGGTTATTGCTTCTACTCCTGTATTCTCAGTTGTGGCCGGTGTTGTTTTTTTCAAGGAACGTGTCAATCTGTTCAATATATTTGGTGTTTTAATCTGCCTTGGAGGTCTTGTAATGGTAACTCTTTGCGCTTCTTCAATAGGTGAGTATTTCATTTGGGGAGTGATACTGCTAATAATTGCTGTTTTCTCTGAAGTAGGGCATGCTTCCTGCACCAAGTCTTTGACTTCTAAATATTTGCCTCAAGTTATAGTTATGTATCAGTTTCTGATAGGTTCTGTAATGCTCTTGCCGCTTTTTCTTACAAAAGGAATTCAGACTTTTGATGCGCATTTATATCTTTCATGGGAAGTACTGGAACCTATAATAGCTCTCGCCGTATTTTGTTCGAGTGTTGCTTTCTCTCTTTGGGCCGGAGCCATTAAGCATCTTGGGGTTGCAAAATCAAGTATTTTTCTGGCAATGATACCTATTGTGACAGCATTTGCCGGTTATATATCGGGGCAGGAAAATCTTTCCACTCTTCAGTGGTTAGGTATTGCGGTTTCTGTAATAGGACTTATATTTTCTCAGACAGCAAGTTATAAATCCAAAAAGAAGATTTGTCGTACTGAAGTATTTTCCGGCAGCATGGCCGAAGATGTATTTAGCAGTTGTTCCGAAAAGAAAGAGCTTGTCCGTGAGGAGCTTTTGAGGTAGGTTTTCCACCAGCCACTACAATCTGCCCATTTACCATAACCATTTTTACGGCACCTTGAAGTTTTTCTCCATCATAAGGTGTCCATCCGCATTTATAGTCAATCGACGCACTTGAGGATATATTGTAATCTGTCCCTACGATAAATTCTTCATCATGGGCGAACACTACAATATCGGCATAGTAGCCTTTGCGAATGCTGCCTCTCTTTTCGATTCCGAATATCTCCGCAGCTTTTCCGGACATTATTGAAGAAATCCTTTCTATCGGAATACCGTTTTCTTTGGCAATAGTCATAAGTACGGAAAAAGACTGTTGAATAGAAGGTATTCCTGAAGGACAAGAAATATACAGCCTTGATTTTTCCGATAGCAGATGAGGAGCGTGGTCAGAGCCTATTGTATCAATTATTCCGTCAGCTACAGCTTGTCGTAGAGCGTCTCTGTCAGCGCCTGTTTTTATAGAAGGATTGCATTTCAGTCTGTTGCCTAATTTTTTGTAATCTTTATCACAGAACCAAAGGTAATTGGCAGAGGTTTCAGCAGTAATTTTGTTGTTGTGTATTTTAGCTGCCCTTATCATTTCGATCTCTTCCTTTGTGCTTACATGTAGAACGTGCAGGCTGGTATTGAGCCTGATTGCCATTTCAAGAGCTTTGGCTGTAGATCTTATACAAGCATTTCTGGACCTTATTTCAGAGTGAAGAGATATTGGAATATTGTCACCGAATTTTTGTATGGCTTCTTTTAAATTATTCCTGATAATATTTTCATCCTCGCTATGAATAAGGATTTCCGTATTGGGTAAACTGAAAATAGACTCAAGGGTGGAATAGTTATCTACCAGCATATTCCCGGTTGAAGATCCCATAAATACTTTTATTCCACCAAATTGTCTTTTCTCTTCTAATATTGCCCGAATATCTTCAAAATTGCTGTTTGTCGCCCCGAAATTGAAGCCATAGTTACAATAAGAGCGCCCTTCTGCCATAGCAAGTTTTTCTTGTAGCCTTTGATTTGATATTGTAGGAGGATTTGTATTCGGCATATCCAAAAAAGAAGTTATGCCTCCCATCATGGCAGCCTTGGCTTCTGTTGATATATCTGCTTTTTCTGTCATTCCGGGTTCTCGGAAATGTACATGTGCATCTATTCCTCCGGCCATGACTGTCATACCTGTGAGATCTATTATTTCTGCATCTGCAAAAGTTCTACCTATTGCGGATAAATCATTGGTTTCTCCATCATACCATATTCCGGCTATTTTGTCGCCATCAATAGCTATGCTACCTTTTCCAGAAGAATCGGCATTAACAATCAAGCCACCTGTAAGAAGATATTTCATTATTAAACAGGCTTTATATTCCTGAATCTAAGTTTAATAACACCCCAAAAGGCCTCTCCAAAAATACCGCTGCTCATTTTTGAAGTCCCTTCTCTTCTATTAATAAAGATGATTGGTACTTCCTTGATATTGAATCCTAATTTGAATGCAGTATATTTCATTTCTATCTGAAACCCATAGCCTTTCATACGCACATCGTCCAGATTAATTGTTTCCAATACTTTTCGTGAATAGCATTTGAAACCTGCGGTACAGTCAAATATTTTCATTCTTAGCATTTTACGGACGTAGGCAGAAGCGTAATATGACATTATTATTCTTCCGATAGGCCAGTTTACAACACTTACTCCGTCACAGTATCTTGAACCGATAGCCAAATCCGCCCCGGCTTTGCAGGCATTATATAGGCGAAGCAGATCGTCAGGGTTGTGTGAAAAGTCAGCATCCATCTCGAAAATATAATCGTAATTATTTTCGATTGACCATCTGAAGCCTGTAAGGTACGCTGTACCAAGGCCGAGTTTTTTGCCTCTTTCTATAATAAATAACCTTTTAGGATATTCTTCTTGTATTCTTTTCACAATATCGGCAGTCCCGTCCGGAGAGCCGTCATCTATAATCAGAATATTATATTCACCTTCGAGGGAAAATACTTTTCTTATTATATTTTCAATATTTTCCCTCTCGTTATACGTAGGTATAATTACGATCTTCTTATCCATAATTTATTTTCGCTCAAGCTCTTTCAACATTTCAGCAACAGCGCCTTCCAATTGTTTGTCTTCTCCTTTAAGAGAAGACGCAGGATCGTTATATATCAGAATGTCAGGTTCTACATCCAAATTTTCCAAATATCTCCCTTCTTTGATTCCGTAAGAGCCTACTTGTGGGATACCGAAAATAATGCTGGCATTAATCTGTGTTTCCCACCATACTGCAGTCATAGTGCCCGGTACAGGAGTACCTATCAGTTTGCCGATTCCAAGTGTCTTATAGGTATATGGAAAGCCTGAAGCGTCAGAATAATTGTCTTCGCTCATAATAACGCAGGATGGTTTAGTCCATTTGTTATATGGCTCGGTGGACATATACTGCCCTCTCGGCATAAACTTGATATAAGCCTTTCCATTCAGGAATGTGGCAAGGTCATCGTGTAGCCATCCGCCTCCATTGTGTCTTGTATCCACAATAAGGGCTTCGCAATTCCTGTATTTCCCAAGAGCTTTGGAATATACATTTCGGAAACTATCAGAATCCATTCCTTCAACGTGTACATATCCGAGTCTGCCGCCAGAAAGTTTCCTAACCATTTCTTCTCTCTGTCTTACCCATCTTCTGTACAAGAGATTGTAATCACTGAATGAAGGAGTTATGATCAATTCTTGAGCTTTCTTGCCACCCTTGCTTACGGTTATGGCTATTTTCTTGCCTGCTTTGTCTTCAAGGAATTTAATCCAATTGTCATTTGCCTTGATTATATTTCCGTCTATGGATTCTATTATATCTCCTTCTTTTATTTCAAAATCTGCTATGTTTAAAACTCCGTCAGGCAGTATTTCTTTAATTTTTATACCGTCACCTGAGTAGGTAAAGTCTGCAAGTATTCCAAGATGTCCTATATTTGATTTGGTCGGAGACCTGAATCTTGCTCCTGTATGGGAGCCATTAAGTTCTCCGAGCATTTCGGACAACAATTCTTGAAAATCAAAATTATTATTTATATACGGCAGAAATGCGGAATAATTTTTTTTGTAATATTCCCAGTCCACTCCGTGAAGTTCAGGGTCGTAGAATTTTTCTTTTACTTGTTTCCAAATATGTTCGAATATATAGGCCCTTTCAGCCTTAGGTTTATATTCATAGTCTCCGCTAAAAGATATTGTTTTGCTTGAACCTCCGGCGAGATTGATTTTAGAAATTCCAGAGCTTGAGAATATATATATATCTTTCTCGTCAGCAGAAGGAGTGATGTAGCCTCTTACACCTCTTTTCAGCACCTTCACTTCTTTTGTCTTTAAGTCCATAGAGCAAAGACCTGTACCGCTTTCCAATGGTGTAATGTAGTATAATTTCTCACCATCTTTTGACAGATAGTGATCCCCGTATTTGTTGGATGTCCTTGTCAATCTTATTATTCTGTTGTCCCGGCCTTCAAGCGTAAGTTTTACTTTTTCTACTTTTTTATCGGTACTATCTTTCTTATTCTCTTTCTTGTTTTTTTTATCACTGGTTCCGGAGATTATTTTGTCAATCTCTATGTCTTCCTTGTCTTTTTTGAAATCAGTCATAGTCTTAGGATCGAAGAACATAATATATATATCTGATTCAGCGCCCCAGCTACCATGGCTTCTATAGCCGTTTTTATCTGATTTCCAAGTCATAGCTTTGCCTCCAAGAGCCCATCTGAATTTCCCGTCATTATAGCCGCTTTCAGTAAGGTTGGTAATTTCGCCGGTTTCCACATCAATGAGTGCGATATCTTCATTGTGCCAACCGCCATTGGCAGCATAATATGTCAGGATACTCCTGCTATCCGGACTCCATTCGAAAGCCTGATCTCCATCAGCATAAGAATAAGTGGCTCCCTTGAGCAAAGATTTTGTCTTTCCTCCTTTTGCAGGCTTTACTACTAATTCAGTTCTGTCTCGAAGGTAAGCCACATATTTGCCGTCAGGAGAAACATCAGGCTGGAAGCAGGTTTCTCCCTCGTCAGAGAACAACTCTTCCTTCATTTTTATTGAATAAGTGAAATATTTATCCTTCTTGTCAGTGAGTGATGTTTTATATATGCCCCAATGGCCGTTTCTTTCAGCTGAATAGTATAATTCTCTTCCATCTTTAGAAAAACATACATTCCTTTCTTGTTCCGGTGTATTTGTGATTCTCTTTGTTGTCTTATAATCTGTCGAAGTAACAAATACATCGCCCCTTATAACCACAGCAATTTCTTTTCCATCAGGAGATACGGACATTGCAGAAGCTCCTGCTGAAAAAGAAAACTTTGTCATTTCCTTTTCTACAGCATCACGATTGATATAGATATCTATTTTTTGTGGTTTGCCACCATCTTTAATTATATATAGATCACCATTATAGGAATAAGCAATATAGTCATTATCGGAAACGGAGATATATCTGACCGGGTTTTTGGTTTCGAAAGTCAGCTGTGTGCTCTGACCGGGGTTCGAGATACTGCTTTTGAAAAGATTTATATTCTTCCCACCTTCTTCGCTAAGATAATAGAAAGTGTCTCCGTTATATGCAAAAACAGGATTCCTGTCTTCACCTTTGAAAGTTGAGATTTTTTTGAATGAGCCATTGCCGTCTATAAGGAAATTATCTTTCGAAGCAGGTCTGTATAGCCATATATCTCTTGTCACAGAAGAAACATGGTGCTTTCTGAAAGGATCTTCATATCCTTTATAATCTTCATATAAAACATCTCCGTTTTTGTTGACACTAAGTGCAGATATCGGCAGAGAAGTTAAGTGTTCCGGTTTTTTACCCGTCGTATCTGTAATGAATAATTGTGGTGTGCCGGGAAATCCGTTATATTCTGCAGCCTGTTGTATGTTGGCTGAAAATATAATCCTCCCGTCAGGTAGAACAGCCTTTAGAATCTCGCTTCCAGGTATATTTGTAAGCCTTTTCGGTACGCCACCTTCATATGTTGTCATGTATATATCTTTGCTGTCATTCCTGTTTGATGTAAAGATAATGTATTTACTATCACTTGTCCACAGCGGATCAGATTCATAAGCGTCATTGCTGGTAATTTGCAAGGCTCGCCCTCCATCGGTGCTTACTGTGTATATATCTCCTTTATAACAGAAAGCGATAGTCTTACCGTCGGGTGAAATGCTGTTTTTTCTAATCCAACAAGGAATTTCTCGGCTTTGAGCAAGACCTATAGTCATACATAAAGCAGTGATAATAATAAAATGTCTTTTCATCATAATAATTATTCTATAATAGTGTATATTTACAAATATAATATATTTAGGTAAGAAAAAATTATAAAATAATCAGTTTTTATTTATAACGCATAATTCAATTATATAAAATTAGTGTGAGTTATAATTTTTTCATAAAATTCAGATATTTTTCTGATTTTTTACAAAATTTCATTCAAAAAGTTTGTAGAAGATAAAAAGATGCTTACCTTTGTAGTCCCATTTGAGAGATTAAGTTTTTTTCAAGGCTGTTTCTCGAGTCAGATTTAGTGCTGTTGTGATGGGAAAGCGAGATCATTGAAAGACTGAAGGAAGTACAAGAAGCAAGTACCGAAACCAAAAAAG
>CAUUVS010000009.1:0-56147 GCA_963548935.1 uncultured Bacteroidales bacterium | reverse complement strand
GCTGTTCATGAGCATCGAAACACGTTCCATGCATACTCTGCGGAAATCAAATCGATACAATCGTCTCTTGGTCGCAAGTCTTTAAGACTCCCTTTTTGTGGCAAGGTAATGGCTACACTTATGGTTAAAGTCAACAAGATCGGTATTCACAGACGGCTTTCACATATAAAAACTGCTTGGATATTTATATTATAGATTATAATGAGTAAATTGCATCAATATATTTTATAATATGATTGTAAGGTTTTTTCTAATAATTTTTATTTCCACGATTATGTATGCTACAGGAGCACGTGCTGCAGGGATCACCGATAAATGGATAAAAGACAATTACTCCAAAACAGAAGTTATGATACCGATGCGAGATGGAATATCCTTATATACAGCTATTTATAAGCCAAAAGACTCTACTCGAAGGCATCCTGTCATAATGCAGCGAACGCCCTATGCCCTTCGTCCTTACGGAAAAGGCTATGCAAAAGCCCTTCGTGAGTATTTATATATGTTTTTGAAACATAATTACATTGTTATTTTTCAAAATGTCAGAGGCACATTTTTAAGTGAGGGGGAATACGAGAATATAAGACCGCTTGGAAAAACCATTGATGCTGTAGACGAGGCAACAGATACCTACGATACTGTTGAGTGGATATTACAGAATACATATTGCAATGGAGCTATTGGTGTCAAGGGGACTTCTTATCCTGGTTTCTATGCTACATTGGCAGCTGTGGCGAGACATCCTGCAATAAAAGCAGTATCACCACAGGCACCTGTAGCAGATTGGTTCATGGGGGATGATGTACACCATAATGGAGCTTTTCTATTGGCCGATATGTACAGGTTCGGAGGTTCCTTTTTTCGTCCAAAGAATAATCCTACAATCAGGTCTAAGGGCTCTTTAGTAACAATAGATAAAGGAATCTATGACTTTTTTTTAGAAAAGGGATCTATGCAAAATCTTATGGCTCCTTATGGTGACAGCTTGAAATTCTGGAATCTTATAAAAAATCATCCTGATTATGATTCTTTCTGGAAAGAGCGAAATCCGGTATGCCATCTAAAAAATATCAAACCGGCAGTAATGGTAGTAGGAGGCACTTTTGATGCAGAAGATTGTTATGGGGCATTTGCAACTTATAGAGGTATCGAATCTCTTTCACCGGATACTGAACTGTATATGGTGATTGGTCCTTGGGCTCATGGAGCATGGAAATCTTCCGGATATTCTAATCTTGCAGGAGCTTATTTTGGTGAAGGATCAGCATCTTACTTTATGGAAGAAATCGAATATCCATTTTTTGCATATTATCTTGAAAATGGGGACAAACCAATTTCTAAAGTTAATGTCCTGTTTTCCGGAGATACTTCTGAAAAAGGACAAAAGGAGCAATGGGAGAGTTATGATTCTTGGCCTCCGATGATTCCGGATTATAAGAGATATTATTTTGCATCAGAAGGAAAACTTAATGAAAAGCCGACAGGCGGAACATCCGGCTACCTCAGTTATGTATCTGATCCAGCTAATCCTGTCCCTTATTATAATGACAATGAGGCTACTGAAAGAATTCGAGATTATATGGCAGCTGATCAGGAATTCCTTAAAGGACGAAAAGATGTTCTTAGTTTTATAGGACCCGAAATTAATAAACAAACACTTTTGGCCGGCCCCGTTAAGGTTGTACTTAGTGCTTCTACTTCTACAACAGATGCAGATTTTGTGGTAAAGATTATTGATGTCAGACCAGACGGCTATCAGATGCTTGTAAGAGGAGATGTTATGCCGGCAAGATATAGGAATGGCTTTGAGAAGGCTGAACCAATGCAAGAGGGCAAGGTGGAAAGGATAGAGTTTACAATGTCTGACATTGCACATATTATAAAACCAGGCCACAGGCTTATGGTTCAAGTTCAGAGCAGCTGGTATCCTCTTGTAGCTATGAATCCTCAGCAATGTGTTGAGAATCAATATTACGCTCGAAACGATGATTATGTTAAATCTGAAATAAGAATTTATTTTGGAAAAGATTTGCAATCTTATATAGAGTTGCCTGAGCAGGCTGTGATTAAAGAAAAATAAAATTTAATATATAAACATTTTAAGGTCGGCTGTGTAGTCGGCCTTTTTGTTTTTTATAAGGCGGTAGGGCTAAAAGTGAAATTTTTTGGGAAAGATAGATAGGTTTTGATAAATAATGGATTATATATATATTTGTAAGATAGTATATCTAATTGACTGGTAATATAAATACAATATGGCATTAGTTGATGTAATTAAGAAAATATTTGGCTCGAAGGCAGAGCGGGATATTAAACAGATAAGACCTATACTCCAGCAAGTGTTGGATGCATATAGTGAGATAGATAAGCTGACAAATGATGAGTTAAGGGCTCGTACAGTTGCTCTTAAAGAAAAAGTAAGGGAAATAGAAGAGCCTTTTGAAAAGAGAATTGCAGAAATAAAGGCAGAGATAGACACTGATATTCCTGTAAGTCGCAAAGAGCAGTTGGCAACAGAATCGGATAAACTTGTAAAGGAAGAAGATGAGGAGATTGAGAAAATTCTTATAGAAATTCTGCCTGAAGCTTTTTCCATAATGAAATCAACAGCGAGGAGATTTGCACAGAATGAAATAGTGGAGGTGACTGCGAGTGAATTTGATAAAGATTTGAGTGTAGATCACGATTTTGTACATATTGAAGGAGATAAAGCAAAGTGGCATAATCACTGGGTTGCTGGTGGCAATGAAATTACTTGGGATATGGTGCACTACGATGTGCAGATTATCGGTGGTATTGTGCTGCACCAAGGAAAGATTGCTGAGATGGCTACAGGTGAAGGCAAGACACTTGTCGCTACCTTGCCGGTGTTCTTGAATGCTTTGGCAGGCAAAGGCGTACACGTGGTGACCGTCAACGATTATCTATCAAAACGAGATTCTGAATGGATGGGACCTCTTTATATGTTCCACGGACTTTCAGTTGATTGTATAGATAAGCATGAACCGAATAGCGAGTCAAGAAAGAAAGCTTACCAATGCGATATTATTTTCGGAACGAATAATGAATTTGGTTTCGATTATCTTCGTGACAATATGGCGGTTGCAATTAATGATCTGGTACAAAGAAAACACCATTTTGCAATAGTCGATGAGGTCGATTCTGTTTTGATTGATGATGCCAGAACACCTCTGATTATATCAGGTCCTATGGCAAAAGCATCTGATGATGCTCAATTCAATGAATTCAAGCCATATGTTGAAAAATTGTACTTAATACAGCGAACTTTTGTAACTCAGACTCTCAATGAAGCCAAGAAGTTGATTGCAGCAGGTGATGAAGCTGAAGGAGGAAAACTTCTATATCGCTGTTATAAAGGACTTCCTAAATATCAGCCTCTAATTAAATTCCTCAGCGAGACAGGAATGAAGCAACTTATGCAGAAGGCTGAGAATTACTATATGCAGGATAATGAAAGGGAGATGCACATCGTCACAGATCCTCTATATTTTGTCATCAATGAGCAGCAGCATTCCGTTGATATGACAGATAAGGGACACGATCTTTTGGCAAATAGTGTGAATGATCCTGATTTCTTTGTGCTTCCTGATGTGGGTAGTCAGATTGCAGAGATAGAGAAAAGCGATGCTAATATTTCTGAAAAAAATGAGCGTAAGGATGCTTTGATGGAGGATTTTGCACTTAAGAGCGAACGTGTGCATACTGTTATTCAGTTGCTAAAGGCTTATGCTATGTTCCAAAAAGACGTTGATTACGTTATTATGGACAATAAGGTCAAGATTGTAGATGAGCAGACCGGTCGTATTATGGAGGGCCGTCGTTGGAGCGATGGACTGCATCAGGCTGTAGAGGCAAAGGAAAATGTGAATGTCGAGGCTGCAACCCAGACTTTTGCTACAATCACTCTCCAGAACTATTTCCGTATGTATCATAAGCTTGCCGGTATGACGGGAACAGCTGAGACTGAAGCCGGTGAGTTCTGGTCCATATACAAATTGGATGTGGTCGTTATTCCTACTAACAAACCTATACTTAGAGATGATCAGAATGATTTGATATATAAGACAAAAAGAGCTAAATACAATGCTGTAATCAACAGAGTGCTCGAATTGAGAGAGCAAGGAAGGCCTGTGCTTGTAGGTACTACAGATGTTGAAACTTCTGAGCTACTGTTAAGGATGATGGAAAGAGCAGGTATCAGAGATGCGCAGTTGCTCAATGCTAAACAGCATGAAAGAGAGGCTGAAGTTGTGGCAAGAGCCGGGCAGTCCAGTACAGTGACGATTGCTACTAATATGGCAGGTCGAGGAACTGACATTAAACTTTCTGATGCTGTCAAGAAAGCCGGTGGCTTGGCTATTATTGGTACGGAGAGGCATGATAGCCGTCGTGTCGATCGTCAGTTGAGAGGTCGTGCCGGTCGTCAGGGTGACCCTGGTTCATCTACATTCTATGTGTCTCTGGAGGACAAACTAATGAGGCTTTTCGGTTCTGAAAAAATTGCCGCAGTGGTGGATAGGTTAGGGATGACGGAAGAGGAAGCTCTTGAAAGTTCTATGCTGTCAAGCAGTATCGAGAAGGCGCAGCGGAAGGTGGAGGAGAACAATTTCGGTATTCGTAAAAGGCTTCTTGAATACGATGATGTGATGAATTATCAACGTGAGGCTATTTATTCAAGAAGACGTAATGCTCTTTCAGGAGATCGTATTGAAATTGATGTGATGAATATGATGATTGACACAGCGTCAATTCTTGTTAGCAATGCCGGTGGAATGAGCTATGAAGATTTTTCCGAGACTGTTATTGCACAATTGTCAATAGATCCGGGATTTGACAAAAAATTCTATGAGTCGGCTAAGCCTGAAGAATTGTCGAAGAAACTGCTTGACAATATGAATGAGGTATATCATCGCAGAATGGATGCAATGGTAGCCAAGACTTATCCTATTATTAAAAAGGTCTACGAAGATAAGGGAGATATGTTTGAAAATATAGCGGTACCTATTACGGATGGTCGTAAGGTACTGACACTGCCTGTCAATCTAAAAAAATCTTATGAGACCGAAGGTCGTGAACTTGCTAAGACTTTAAGTAAGACTATTATTCTTTGGCAGATCGACGAGCATTGGAAACAGCATCTCAGGGAAATGGATGACCTTCGTCAGTCTGTGCAAAATGCTGCGTATGAGCAGAAAGATCCGCTAGTAGTATATAAACTGGAGAGTTATAATCTGTTCTCTGCCATGCTGGAGGAACTTAATAGTGACGTGCTCTCGTTCTTGTTGAGAGCGGTTCTTAATGTAAGGGAAGATCAGCCTACAAGGGCACCTCAGCCTTCAAGAACAGATATGAGCAGAATGAGAACTCAACGTAATGATTTGACTACCAATGGGGAACAAAAATCCAATTCGCCAGTCAAAGTGGACAAGAAAATCGGAAGAAATGATCCTTGTCCTTGCGGTTCAGGTTTGAAATATAAGAATTGCCACGGTAAGGGGCTTGTATAGATAACAAATAATTTTAAAAATATGGCTAAAACAATGGAATCTGATGTAAATGAAGTCAGTAGAATTTCGACAGGAACTGTTATAAAAGGTGAGATTTATTCTCCGAATGATATGAGAATTGATGGCTCATTTGAAGGCGTAATATCATCAAAAGGTAGGGTAGTGGTTGGCGAGAAAGCTGTTATCGGTGGTAATATTGTCTGCGATAATCTTGATTTTTGGGGCAAAATGACCGGCAGCATTTATGTCAAAGATACTCTTACTCTGAAAAATGGCTGCGTTATAGAAGGAGACCTCCATATTAAGAAGTTGGTTGTTGAATTGGGAGCTCATTTTGACGGCAATTGCAAGATGCTTTCGGATGGCGAATTTGATAAGTTATCAGAATCGGCCGGTGGAAATAAGTCTGGAAATTTGAAGCCAACAGCTACTAATCCTATATTAGAATCTACCTCTGTGGCTTCTGTGCAGAAACAGAATATTTCCGAAGGAGTCAGGATTAAAAATTAGATTTGCTTATTTTGGAATAAGTAAATAAACATCTCCATACAGATACATGTATTGGAGGTGAGGTAATTCGAATATCTATAAAAAACGAGGGAGACTAATAAGTCTGAATAAATTGCTGCGAGGTCGATATTTGGAGGTAAGGCAGGTTTTCACCCATAACGAAAAATACAAAAAGAGGCTGATTAAAGCCTCTTTTTTGTGGAGATGGGCGGAGTCGAACCGCCGTCCAAACAACGCACCAGATAGCTTTCTACACGCTTAGCCTTCCTTTGGTTTTCGTCCCTGACCTGCCGGATGGCCGGCCAGTCAAGGCTTATCCTTTATGTCTTGGCGAAGTTTAAAGGAGTCCCTCCGTGCGTCCGGTTTGAATGATACCCCGAACTCGGAACATAACCGGCATAAAGTCCGCGGGATACTCGTCTCTGCCGCAGCCTTGGCGACTGAGATTAAGCTAAATGACTTGGTCAATTAGGCAGCGAGTGCGTAGTTGTTATTAGCAACTAAATTGTTGAGGACCGAGATTAACGGGCAGATCCACTGCGCCCGGCGTGCTTACTATTTGACATCGATGCTGTCAAAACCAGAACATCCCCATAATTTTCACAAAAATACAAAAAAAAGCGTCAATGTCAATATTTATGAAGCCCGTATTTTTTAATAATGGCTGATATTTCCGGATCGAGATTGCCCCTATTGATGTAGTCTTTGTTCCGAGCACAGGCATTCATATAATGTTTGATAGCTTTGCTATACTCACCTTGTCTGCTATATAATATGGCTAACATATATTCCACTTTATCATTTTTTTTAAGATTTTTAAGGATGGACATTGCACTGGCATTATAGTCCATAGCACAATATGCAACAGCTGTATTAAAATCATTATATGGGCTTAATAGACATATGGCTTTTTTATAATTTCTGTCTCTTATTGCTTGGATACCGCTCATATATGCAGTATCTATCATTGTGGAATGTATTGTGTCCTTTATCATACCTTTGCGGTGTAGATATGTGTCAAATCGTACGGTTCTCAGTCGAGGGTAAAGACTTTTTCTGAGGTGTGTATAATAAGCTTGTTTTCTTAAAAGAGATTCTCTTACATCAGGCTCTTTGGTTTTTATAGTATTGAAGAAAGATTCTCTTTGTATATCCGTCAGTGTTGAATCATTTTTAACAAGATTTTCAAGCATAGTCCAATTTTCAGGAGTGTTTCTTGAAATGAATTTGATTTCTTGGTTATTATATCCTATTGCAATATTAATCATCCTTCCTTGCTCTTTTTGTAGGGAATCCGAATAGTTTTTTATAAAAGTTTTGAAGTAGTGGCATACTGCTTTCGAACGTTTCTCCGAAAGTGAATTGTTGAAATTATAAGTACCTTCAGGTGAACATGATGCTGTGACTATTATAGAATCTATATCATAGATTTCATTTTTTACCAATGTTCTTAGATTCTCTTTTATGCGTCCTATCTCTGAAGCATTATTGCCAAGTTCGGGAATAATTTTAAAACCGGCTGCTTCAAAGTCTATATAATAGGCAGTATTGACTTCTGCCTTTCGTTCGATTACTTTAGTCAGGTACTTTTTTCTGTTATCAATCAGAGTACTCAGTGAGCTGATATAAAATGTAATCGGTTCGCTTTTGGGTATATGATACATTATTTGTTCTTGTTCGTATATATCACCTGATAGCGAGACTTCTGCTTTTCTTAGTCCTGACCTCGCCTTTATTGTTTGTACATAGCAATAAACAAATTCATTGTTAGAGTTTTCGATAACAGTATCTAACCTGAGACCTTCTGAAAGTATTGGGGCTTTGATATACTTATTTTTCATTCTTTCTTTACGACTTATCTTATATCGATTTCTCTTTACAATGAATTTGTTGGTATAATGCTCTAATGCAGTTTGCTCTGTTATACCATAAGCAGATGAGAATTCTGTTTCCGAGACGAAGGCCGAATCCGTCTTGAACTTGTATATCTGTGGGATATTTCGTTTTAGAAATATCTCCAGTTGTCTTTCGTCTATAAATTTTGTAGAATCTGAAGCAATCGATGCAATGAATCTGTTATACCTCTGGTAGCCTTTCAACTGCAATTTTCTATATTCTTTGCCTGTAATTATGACAGGATCAAGTTGTAGGGTCTCGTCAAGTATCTTCAATTCAGGTTGGAATCTTACTTGCCATCGGCTATCCTGCATGTTCTGTGGAACATTTACATTGAATACTATATCTACCTTGCCGCCTCTTTCAGCAATATTTCGGAACCTTGCTGTGACTTTAGCCGCAGGAATCATGTCTGTAGCTACCATCTCTCCATTTTCATTTCTTACAGCCTTCATAATAAGAATTTCCTTACCGTTGTCATCAGTGACAGTAAGCGTATCCTTTGCTTGTTCTTCAAGTTTAAGCTCCGGAATCTCATTTTGTTCTGTCAATGATAAAAGTTGTAAGGCGTTTTCGTTCTTTAAGGCGGCAATCTTATGATAAGTAGTGCAGCCATTTGTGAAAACAAAGGCCAAAGTCACAATAATTAGGCTCCTTTTCATTTTTTCATAGGTTTAATTTCAGTGTGCTTCTTCAGCAGACTCGTATTCTTCAACAATCTCCATCTTGTTGGCGACAATTTCAAGTATCTGTTTTTGGTTGCCTTCGGAGTCGAGATACTCTCTTGCTCTCAGTCTTCCTGTCACAGACACAGGGGCTCCTTTGCTCAATAAGGCAAAATCTGCGATATTCCTTCCGCTCCAAGCTACGACATTGTGCCAAGTGGTTTCGATGACAGGATTGCCATCTCTTCCCTTGTAAATGTAATTTGTAGCTAATGAAAACCTTGCCACCTGCTTGTCTCCTACATCTTGAATTTTGAGGTTCCCGATGTTGCCTCTTAATTCGATTTTGTTGATTTGTTCCATTTCTTTGTCTTTATTCAGTGTTAATAAATTTTTGACTCTTGTATCGAGTTTCTGAAGCAAAGTAAAAGCATAAAAAGTGGCTTTTGAACAGTTTTTAAAAATTGTACAGATAATATTCACGAATATTTAATTTAAAAAATCGTAAATAATTTTAATAATCATCAATATTTTACGAAGAAGAGACACTTTCATGACATAAACGTTTAAGATTGGATATCTTCGTTGCAGCTAAAACTATTATATTATGGATTACAGGAGTATGGATCAAGAAAGAAGCTTTTGCTTAGAGTGTGGAGAGCCTATAGTTTATGGCAGGACTGACAAAAAATTTTGTTGCGAGAGTTGCAAGAACCGTTTTAATAATCGCAAGATTCGAAATTCCAGAAATATGAAGCAGAGGATATGGAATGCTTTAGAGAAGAATCACAGTATTTTGGAAAGTCTTATTAAGTTAGGCATTGTTTCTATTCGTTTGCCGGATCTGTATTCTTTGGGTTTTAATCCTGAATATTCCACATCTTATCATAAGGTAGGCAATCATAAGGAGTTCAGATGTTTTGACATCGTTTATTACCTTTCTGAATCGAGGATTTTTGGGATCAGGAGAGTAGCCGCATTTGTGTCAGAATTGGGGAAAGTCGCAGATGATTCTTAAATTTGTAACATAAAAAGAAATTTATGATACATAATATAGATATAAATCCTTTGTTGGAAGAATCCCGTGCTCCTTTTGCTTCTCCCCAATTCAATGAAATAGAGAAGAGGCACTACCTCTCGGCATTTAAAGAAGCAATCATGACAGCTAAAAAAGAGATAGACGGTATAACTGAATGCGTGGAAGTGCCGGATTTTGAAAATACTATCGAAGCTTTGGAGTATTCAGGTCGACTTTTATCTGAAATAGAAAAGATATTTTTTAATCTGCTTGAGGCAGATTCGGATGAGCAAATGCAGGAAATTGCAGAGCTTGTTTCCCCAATGCTGACTGATTACCGAATGTACGTATCCTTGAATAAAAAATTGTTTGAGAGAGTTAAATATGTTTTCTTGAATCCAGGACAGTTAGACAGTGTGAGGATGAAGCTACTGAAGGAGACATATCTTTCATTCAAACGTGGTGGGGCAGAACTTTCTGAAGATGATAAAAAGCAGTATGGGCAGTGGGCTGAAGAGCTTGCTCTTATGGAGTTGAAATTCGGGAAAAATGTATTGGATGCTACCAATGCGTTTGTGTTGCATTTGACAGAGAAAGAGGATTTGGAGGGATTGCCTGATTATGTTGTTGAAGCAGGAGCAATGGTGACTAAAGAAAAAGGTGAGAGTGGTTGGATTTTTACCTTGGATTATCCGAGTTATTCGCCTTTTATGAAGTATTGCGCCAATAGAGATTTAAGGCGAAAAATGTATATGGCATATTCCTCAAGAGGTGTCGGAGGAGATTTTGACAATACGGATATTATCAGGCAGATAGTAGAATTGCGTATGAATATATCTAAGCTCTTGGGCTATGATACTTATGCTGATTATGCTTTGGAAGATAGGATGGTCAAGAGAAAAGAGGCAGTTGATGATTTTATTTCCAAACTTATGGTCCCTTCTTTACAAAAGGCGAGAAATGAGTTGTCAGAATTGTTGTCTTTTGCCATAGAGAATGGCTTTGATGGGGATTTTATAATGCCTTGGGATTTTAGTTATTGGGCAGAGAAGTATCAGCAAAAGAAATTTTCTATTGACGAGGAGGCATTAAAGCCATATTTTAAGCTTGAGAATTGTTTAGAAGCAGTGCTTGGTCTTGCTACAAGGCTTTATGGTATCACTTTTAATATCAGAAAAGATATTCCTGTTTACCATAAAGATATGGTTGTCTATGATGTTCAGGATTATGGCGGAGAGCATCTGGCATTGTTTTATGCTGATTTCTTTCCAAGGGCGAGTAAAAGAGGGGGTGCTTGGATGACAGAATTCAGAGGGCAGTTTGTATATGATGGCAATGACTATCGACCTTTTGTCTGCATTGTTACCAATTTCTCAAAACCGACTTCAAAACTTCCCTCTCTTTTGACTCATAATGAACTTACTACGCTGCTGCATGAATTCGGTCATTCACTCCATTGTATCTTGTCTAAAGGACAGTATCCTTCGTTGTCCGGGACAGAGGTAGCAAGAGATTTTGTTGAACTGCCATCGCAGATTATGGAAAACTGGGCTTTTGAGCCGGATTTTCTGAATTCATTTGCCAGACATTATCAGACAGGGGAGAGGATTCCTTCTGAGTTAATAGATAGGATAGTGTCGAGCCGTAATTATATGTCTGCATATCAGCAAGTGCGTCAGCTCCAATTCGCAATTGTGGATATGGCATGGCACACATTGTCTACTCTTTCAGACAAAAGTGTTATTGAGTTTGAGAATGCAGTGCTTGAGCCTTATAGAACTTTACCTAAAGTTGAAGGTACTGCGGTTTGTCCGTCTTTCGGGCATATATTCTCCGGTGGATATGCAGCTGGATATTATAGCTATAAATGGGCTGAAGTACTTGAAGCAGACGCTTTTTCATTGTTCAAAGAAAAAGGTATCTTCGATAAGGAAGTGGCAGGTAGCTTTAGAAAAAATATCCTCGAACGAGGCTCGTCCGAGGATGAAGATGTACTTTATCGTAACTTCAGGGGACATAGTCCGGAACCTGAAGCCTTGCTTTCAAAATTAGGAATTATATAATTCATCTTTGCCAGGATCTTTGAAAAGAATAAGAAACATCAATCCTACTACCAATGAATAGCCGGCAAAAATAAACCACACCGTGGACCATGATTCCGGAGTATTGCCTGCTGTAATACCTTGGCTCACACCATTTATTATTGCCTGTGCCGGATGTGTGAACTTATTGACAACGGCCTGCGCACTCAGTGTACCTATTGTGGCTCCAAGTCCATTTGTCATAAGCATAAATAGACCCTGTGCGCTTGACCTGATTTTAGTATCTGTTTTGCGATTTACATAGAGCGAGCCTGAAATGTTGAAGAAGTCGAAAGCTACTCCATATACGAGCATTGACAATATGAACCATATGACTCCAGGGAATTCCGGATTGCCGATTCCGAAAAATCCAAACCTGAAAACCCATGCGAACATTGCAATTAACATTACCTTTTTGATGCCTAATTTCTTCATAAAGAAAGGAATGAGCAGAATACATAATGTCTCTGACATTTGAGAAATAGAGATAAGGATATTTGCGTGTTTTACTCCAAAGGTATCAGTAAATGCTTCATTGGCGCCAAATTGGGTGATAAAAGGATTGGCGAAGCCATTTGTTATCTGAAGGGCTGCCCCAAGTAGCATAGAGAAAATAAAGAATATGGCCATCTGGGAGTCTTTGAATAGGCTAAAGGCTTTCAGGCCTGTTGCTTCCATGAAATTTGCCGACTTGTTGGTACTTACAGGTACTTTAGGGAGAGAAAGAGAATAAAAGCAAAGTAGCAGTCCAAGTACTCCTGAGGCAATAAACTGGTATGGTGTCGGCTGGAACCCTAAAAGGTCTATGGCAATCATACTACAGATGAAACCTATGGTTCCGAAGACCCTGATAGGAGGGAATGCCTTTACAGTGTCTTTGCCTGCACCTTCCAAGCCTGAATATGCAACTGAGTTGGACAAGGCGATAGTCGGCATATAAAAGGCTACGCTAATCGAGTAGAGTGTAAATAGTGTGCCGAACTGTACCGAATCTCCTGCAGAGATGCCATATATACCTGCTGCGATTATGAATGAGCCTGCAATGAAATGACATATACTCAGAACTTTCTGTGCTTGAATGAATTTATCAGCAACAATACCTATGAGTGCGGGCATGAAAATTGAGACTATGCCTTGCATTGAAAAAAATAGACCGATCTTGCTTCCCAAACCTGCATTTGCAAGGTAGCTTCCCATCGAGGTGAGGTAGGCTCCCCAAATGGCATACTGAAGGATGTTCATAATAATCAGTCGGATCGTTATTCCTTTATTGTTCATATTGATTAAAGTTTAGTTCTTAATTCCAAGATAAGACTACAAATGTAACTCTTTTGCCCTAAAATTACTATCTTTGAAAGTTAAATAATATTGCAAACGGTCCGAAATCTTTATTTTGGTCATATTTTTATAGAATATGCGTTTTACAAAGGTAGCTTCAGATATTAATTCCAATGCACGTTGCGGTGTTCTTCAGAGTGATCACGGTCAAATTGAAACACCTATATTTATGCCGGTAGGCACGGTAGGATCTGTAAAAGGAGTTTATCATAGAGACCTTAAAGAGGATATAAAAGCCCAGATTATTCTGGGGAATACTTATCATCTTTATCTTCGTCCGGGACTTGATACTATTAGAGCAGCGGGTGGATTGCATAAATTTATCGGTTGGGATAGGCCGATACTTACCGATAGTGGCGGTTTTCAAGTTTTTTCTTTGACTTCTATCAGGAAGCTTACTTACGATGGATGTACTTTTGCATCGCATATAGATGGTTCCCGTCATACTTTTACACCTGAGAATAATGTTGATACACAGAGGATAATAGGTGCAGATATAATGATGGCATTAGACGAATGCTGTCCCGGTGATGCAGATTTTAGATATGCAGAGAAATCGCTTAAACTTACTCAGTCATGGCTTGAAAGATATATAAAGCATTTTGACGAGACAGAGCCTCTATATGGATATGAACAGACGGTGTTTCCGATTGTGCAGGGGTGTGTATATCCGGAACTGCGTAAAAGGGCTGTAGAACACGTTCTTTCTTTCGATAGAGATGGCTATGCCATAGGAGGCTTGGCAGTAGGTGAACCAAAGGAGAAAATGTATGAAATGCTGGAGCTTGTATGTCCTATGCTGCCTGATGACAGGCCTCGTTATCTGATGGGAGTGGGTACTCCTGAAAATATACTTGAGGGGATTGCAAGAGGAGTTGATATGTTTGATTGTGTGATGCCAACAAGGAACGGCAGAAATGCAATGCTCTTTACTTGGAACGGTATTATGAATATGAGGAACAAGAAATGGGAGAATGATTTTTCTCCCATTGATCCAAACGGTTCTTCTTTTGTGGATACTTACTATACAAAAGCATACCTGAGACATCTTTTCGTTGCCGGAGAGATGTTTGCTGCAATGATTGCAAGCGAGCATAATCTGGCCTTTTATATGGATCTTGTCCGTCAGGCAAGAAAGCATATCCTTGCAGGGGATTTCGCTTCATGGAAAGATGTTACGGTTAAGAAGTTGATGACAAGATTATGAATCTGTATATCAAAAAATTAGATCTTTATATTGCGAAGAAATTCATCTTTACTTTCTTCATTGCTCTGATATTGATAATAGGAATTGTAATTATTTTTGATATCAGTGAGAAGGTTGATGATTTTGTCCAGCATAATGCTCCACTGAACGAGATTATTTTTGATTATTATATCAATTTTATTCCGTATTTCACAAATATGTTCAGTCCTCTTTTTGTGTTCATTACGGTAATCTTCTTTACTTCCAGAATGGCGGCTAATTCGGAGATTGTAGCCATCCTTTCGTGTGGCGTAAGCTACCATAGAATGATGGTTCCATATTTGTTTTCTGCTTTTATAATAGCTTCTCTGTCGTTGTCCCTAAATCTTTTTGTGATCCCTAAGGCCAATACCAAAATCAATGAATTCAAGTCCAAATATATTCGCTATATGGACAACAGGACTCCGAATGATAATGTTCATTATCAGATAGACAATGGACAGTTCGTATATGTGGAATCTTTCAGCAAATGGAACAATACCGCATATAAATTCAGCTTGGAGTCTATAAGAGACAATCGTTTAGTATCCAAACTTACAGCAGAAACTGCAGTATGGGATAGTACGATGCGTGGCTGGCATCTTAAGGATTATTTTATAAGGACTTATTCTGAAGAGAGCATAGAAGACAAGGTAGTTTCCGGTCAGGCTATCGATACAGTTATAAATTTGACTATAGAGGATTTTTACAGAAAGAAAAGTACTGTAGAGAATCTTTCTTATTCAGAGTTGAATAAACTGATTGCAACCCAGAAAATGAGGGGAGATGCCAATGTAAAATATTCCCTAATTGAGCGAAATTCAAGATTTGCTCTTCCTTTTTCTGCATTTATCCTGACTTTGATAGGTGTATCTCTATCTTCCCGAAAGCGTAGGGGCGGTATCGGATGGAATCTTGCCATAGGTATTACTTTGAGCTTCTCTTATATTTTATTTCAGAGATTTAGCCAAATGTTTGTATATACCGGAACATTGCCTCCGGGGCTTGCTATGTGGTTGCCGAATATTATTTATGCTGTAATAGCTGCTGTTCTGTATAAAATAGCACCTAAATAGTCATTGGTTATCGGTTCTTAGGATAGCTATGTAAGGGATAAGGTGGCATTAAAGATTTATATAAATTTAATAAAAATATGAAAGTTCAGATAATTAATAAATCAGCTTTCCCTAATCCTGCTTATGCTACGGATTTGTCAGCAGGTATGGATATAAGAGCAAATATAGACAAACCTATTGTACTTAAACCTTTAGAGAGATTTCTTGTACCGACAGGTCTTTATATCGCTCTGCCACCTGGTTATGAGTGTCAAGTGAGACCTCGCAGCGGTTTAGCTGTAAAACATGGTATTACAGTATTGAACTCTCCCGGAACTGTGGATGCTGATTATCGTGGAGAGTTGAGGACTTTGTTGGTCAATATTTCTTCCGAACCTTTTACTATTGAGCCAGGCGAGAGAATAGCTCAAATGATAATATCCGGATACGAGCATGTGGAGTGGGAGAATGTAGAGGTGCTTAGTGAGACCGAAAGGGGAGTCGGAGGGTTTGGAAGCACAGGTGTCGAATAACATTATTATTGTTTTCTGATGTTAAATAATTGTCATTTATGGAAATACAACAATTATATAAGTTGTTTATCGAATCAGGAACTGTAGCAACAGATAGCCGTACAATAAGGGGGGGAGAGATTTTCTTTGCATTAAAAGGTGATAATTTTGATGGTAATGAATATGCATTGAAAGCTCTTGAAGCAGGAGCCTCCTATGCTGTAGTAAATGAGAGATCTGCGGCTGCAACGTCTTGTAATGAAAGAATCGTGCCTGTTTCTGATACCCTTTCGACATTGCAGGCTTTGGGACGTTATCATCGAGAAAACACATTTGTGGGTGGGAAGAGATTGACTGTGATAGGTCTTACCGGCACGAATGGCAAGACTACTACAAAAGAGCTTATTCGTAGAGTTCTGGCAAAAAAATATAAAGTTACTGCCACGGAAGGCAATTTGAACAATGACATCGGTGTACCGCTATCTCTGCTTAAAATAAACAAAGATACAGAGATTGCGGTAATAGAAATGGGAGCTAATCATCCGGACGATATCGCGCATCTTGCCTCTATATGCGAGCCTGACTATGGACTTATCACAAATGTAGGTAAGGCGCATCTTCTTGGATTCGGTGGTTTCGAAGGGGTAATAAAGGCTAAGGGCCAACTTTATGATTATATTCAGTCTAATGGAAAGGCTGTTTTCTTGAATGCTGATGATAATATTCTTTGCGAGATGGCTTCGGCAAGGTATGGAATGAAGATTATAAGATATGGTATTAATTATAATGGTGTAGAAGTGCTTCCTACTGATGCCTGTCATCCTTTCTTGAAAATGTCGATTCCTTCTCCCGGAGGAGATAAGTATGTACTTGAGACAAGACTTGTTGGTGCATATAATACTGATAATATTATGGCGGCTATCGCTGTTGGTATGGAGTTCGGTATATCTTTGGAAGATGCTGTAGAAGCGATAAGTAGATATATACCTTCTAACAATCGTTCCCAGATGCTCCGGACAGAATATAATATGTTGATTGTGGATGCCTACAATGCCAATCCTACAAGTATGGTTGCAGCATTGGATAATTTTAAGAATATTGTTGGTGACAATAAGATAGCTCTATTGGGTGATATGAGGGAACTTGGTCAGGAGTCTGTCTCAGAGCATCAACGGATTCTGATGAAACTGAAAAATTCCGGTCTGGTTAAAATATTTCTTGTAGGAAGTGAATTCAGAAAGGCTTTGGATATAGTCGGAGCTGATGATAATATAAAGTGGTTCGCCGATTCTGAATCTCTGGTTGAATATCTGAAGAACAATAGATTGAATAATTCCATTATTTTGATTAAAGGTTCAAGAGGTATAATGATGGAAAAGACTATACCTTATCTGTAAATGTATAAATGGCGGATTTGATAATATTCAGACGATATTGAATCTATTGATAAGATGTCTTGCAAAGATTGAAATTAAAAGACCGAAGCTGATACCTATTATAATTCCTACTATGACATCACCGAAATAATGCTTACCGGCAAATACTCTGCTGAATGAAACCATAAATGCCCAGATTGATATTCCTATACCGTAGCCGTTGTATTTATTGATTTTATCAGCTGACAGAAGGTAAAAGCTTGAAGCTGCAAATCCACAGGAATTGGCGGCATGAGCTGAGAAAAATCCATAATAGTCCCATCTTGATTCAAGCATGTGTAGCTTGTTTTCGAGCATATAGGTACTATAACAAGGTCGTAATCTGGCCACGGAATCCTTTATCAGATTAGAAAACTGATCGCAGGCTATAATTGTGAGAATTATGGCAATTATTGATATAATTGCTCTTCTCCATCCTAATCTCCGGAAAAGGATAATGGCCACTATCAGGTATAGAGGGATCCATACTTCCTTGTTGGACATGAATTGCATCAGCTTGTCAATACAAGGAGAATGAAGGCTGTTGATAGCAAGAGAGATGTCTTGATCAAGATGGTGCAGATTTTCTATAATATTCATATTTACCGATTAAGTGCCTGCCAAAGACTATCTTTCAGTTCTTTGAGACCTTCTCCTGTTATAGATGAAATGAAATGACATTCTACATCGGAAGGCAATTTCTTTGCAATTTTATCAAGAGTCTTCTTGTCTGCCAGATCGCATTTTGTAATTGCAAGAATCCTGTCTTTTGTCATAAGCTCCGGATTATATTCTTCAAGTTCATTCAGAAGAACATCGTAACTTGCTTTTACATCTTTCTCTTCTGCTGATACCATAAAAAGCAGTACGGAATTTCTTTCTATATGGCGTAAAAACCTGAGGCCTATTCCTTTGCCTTCGTGAGCTCCTTCTATGATACCTGGTATATCAGCAATAATGAATGATTGGTCATCATAATATTTTACGATTCCGAGATTTGGCTCAAGAGTAGTGAAAGGATAGTTGGCAATCTTTGGCTTAGCTGAAGTTACGGATGCCAGAAAGGTGGATTTACCTGCATTCGGCAGGCCAACCAAGCCAACATCTGCAAGCACTTTGAGTTCAAAAACAAACCAGCCTTCCTCGCCATCTTCTCCCGATTGTGCATATCGCGGTGTCTGGTTGGTAGCGCTTTTGAAATTATTATTGCCCAAGCCTCCTCTACCCCCCTTGCAAAGAATCTTCTCTTCACCAGGTTCCACCATTTCAAAGAGAACTTCTTCCGTTTCTGCATTTTTCACAACAGTTCCTACCGGAACATCCAATATAATATCCTGACCTTGTTTACCTTTGCAAAGATCTGCTCCACCGCTTTCTCCTCTTTCTGCTCGGATAACTTTTCTGTATTTTAGATGAATCAGAGTCCAGAATTGCGGATTTGCTTTTAATATAATATGCCCGCCTCTGCCTCCATCTCCTCCGTCGGGTCCTCCCTTAGGTACGTATTTGGCACGATGCAGATGAGTAGATCCCGAGCCTCCGTGACCGGAAGCACAAAAAAGTTTTACATAGTCTATAAAATTGCTTTCTGCCATATTAGAAACTATCCAAAAGTTCAAAACTTTGAGTCCTGACCTCCTCTATTGAGCCGGTTCCGTCAATTTCTGCATACTTGCCTTTTTTCTTGTAGAATTCGATAAGGGGTTCTGTCTTATCGTGATATGTCTTTATCCTGTTATTTATAGTCTCTTCTTTTGCATCATCTGCACGACCTTCTATAGAAGCTCTGTGTCTTATCCTTTCCTTAATCATTTCATCAGGAATCATAATAGATACAACAGATGTGACTGATTCTTTTACATTTGCAAGCATTCTGTCCAAGGCTTCAGCTTGAGCTATAGTACGTGGAAAACCATCTAAAAGAAAGCCATTTACATTTTTTACTGTCTTGAACTGGTTTTCAATCATACTTTCGACAATCTCGTCAGGGACGAGGGAACCTGCATCGATCAGAGTTTTGGCTTTAAGTCCTAATTCGCTGCCGGCTGCGATTTCATTTCGTAGAAGTTCTCCTGTAGAAATATGGCGGAGATTATATCTCTCAACCATGGCACTGGCCTGTGTGCCTTTACCTGCTCCCGGAGGGCCGAATAAAATATAATATTTCATAGTATAGCCTTTTGTCTTAAATGTGAAAATCAGGCTTATCGTCGATTACATAGATGTCTTTGAAATTTCGTCCTAATTCATTGTAATCCAAACCAAAACCTACGATAAAGTCATTCGGAATCTCCATTGCTACATAGTCTAAATAAATGTCCTTGTTATAGACATCCGGCTTTAAGAGCATAGTACATACTTCAATTTTTGTTGCTCCTTTTTCTTTTAGGATTCTTTCCAAATCAACAATAGTTGTACCTGTATCGACAATATCCTCGACAATTATTACACGCCTGCCTTTGACATCACCGGTCATTCCCATCACTTCTCTTACTTGTCCTGTTGAATTAGTCCCTTGATAAGAGGACAATTTCATGGATACAAGCTCTAAATTGAAATCCAGTCTCTTCATCAATTCTGCCGTGAATAGAATAGAACCATTCAGAATACATAATAGAATAGGGGTATCCGTACAGTTCTTGTTTTTTGCATTCATCTTGGCGGCCACTCTGTCTATAGCTTCCTCGATTTGCTCATTTTTGATAAAAGTCTTGAAAGACTTGTCTAACAGATTGATTTTTTTCATTTCTGAAATCCATTAAAACACAAATTTAATATATAAAACCGACAAATGTTGCATTTCTCTGATTTTATTAAAGAATTGTAAGAAATAATATTAAAAATGCTATTGAGTCACTATTATCGGAGTATATTTCTGCAAAAAGTAGAAATTAGGTGAAAAGGGGAGTTGTTTTTATTATGCTATTGTTTGCAGTATTGTTGCGAACGGCTAATGGTCAGGATATTGAACGTAATATCTTGTTTATTTCAGGAGCATCTTCTATGGAGGAAGTCGGAGTTGAAGTAATGGAACGATTTTACGGACTTAGGATGCGTCCTATTGATATAAATAGCTGCTCCAAGTCTCGTCTGCTGTCTTCCGGATTATTTACCAAATATCAAGTTGCATCATTGCTTGATTATAAATACAATAATGGCGAAGTGTTGTCACTAAATGAATTAGCTCTTATAGATGGCTTTGGTCATGAATTTGCTAAAGCTGTAGAACCTTTTATCATTATAAGGTCGAGTTCTTTGCCTGTAGGGCACCTTCCTACCGGTGGTAAAATTAGCAATTATATTCTTGCAAAATGCGGATTCAGGAGTAAAGAGGCTTCCTATGGTGTAAAATATAAAATGAATGTCAATGATAGATGGGAGTCAGGAGTTGTGGCGAAAATTAATTATGGAGAAAGGCTTTTACCTCCTTCAATGTATGGGGGACATATTTCTTTTTTTGGCAAGAAATTGCCGGGCAAAATCATATTAGGTGATTTTAATGCTAAATTTGGACAAGGTTTGTGTCTTTGGAACGGTTTTTCAATTTCAGGTCTCAATAATCTCCGGTCTATAATGAGGGCAGGCACGGGAGTTCTGCCTTCTGTTTCTTTTTCAGATTCAAATTTTAGAGGACTTGCTTTAGATGTTGGTTTTGGAAGATTTACTTTTACTGCTATTTCTGCCATGCCCGGTCTGAAAAATATGACTCCGGGTGTGAATAAGGCTGAACCGGGTATTCTGCCTGCATTCAGTTTGAGTTATATAGGGCGTTATGGGGAAGTTTCGTTGAATGGAGCTTCGCAGATTAAGGATAAAAAATTTGCTTTTGCAAGGCTGTCTATTGACTCAAGAGCTTGTTTCAGGGGAATTGATGTTTTTGCAGAAGCTATGTTTGATATGATAAGCAAAAAATCTTCTGCAATCGGAGGAACTATTTTTCCTTTAGGGGAAAATCTTCTTTTTGCCGCTTCTGCAAGATATTTGAGCATAGGTGCTGGCAATTTGTTCAATTCTCCGTTGCATAGTTTTCCTCTTAAAAACGGGGAAATCGCCGCTACATTTGGAATAAAATTTAAAAATCTGCAAATTAATACCGAATATGCAGACAATCAGACAAATGCGAAAAAGATGTATAAATTTTTTCTTTCTGATTTATGGCTTTTATCAGAGACTATGTCTGTTGCCACAAGAATGACAGGGAGAGTAAACTTCTCGGATAGAAAAGAGAGGTATGGAGCAAGGTTTGATATGAAATGGGCCAAGTCTGTATTTTCTGCCAATTTTAGATTAGAGACTGTTCTGGCAGATAGAAGATTAGGGGGATTAAGTTATTGCGAGGCAGGGATTAAAGATGCGAAAAAGGCATTATATTTAAGAAGTACGTTTTTTATTGCTGATAGTTGGGCTTGTAGAATTTATTCTTATGAAAGAGATGCTCCAGGGAGTTTTTCGGTACCTGTATATTATGGAAGGGGATTTAGTATTTCTGTTTTTTCAAATCTAAAATTAAGAATAAACAGAGATGTTTTGAAATTATACCTCCGAGGGTCCATTATCAGCTATCCTTGGAGTATCAATCGAAAAAAGCCCGGCAGAGCCGAGCTTAAATTACAACTGATTTATAACCTTTAAATTATTTCTGTGGAATCTTAAGTTTCATGCCGGGATGTATCTTGCTATCTATATTATTGTAATTCATTATGTCTTTGGCCGATACTCCGGGATATTGTTTGGCTATTTCGTATAAGGAATCCCCTGATTTTACTGTATAAGTAATTGCATATTTTGTTGTTTGTCCTGTATTGGAAGCAGATTTTTGTGAGGAATCTTCTTTAACTGTCCTTGGAGCAGCATATTTGTTTTTCTTATATATCACAAGCCTTTGGCCTATCTTTATGTTGTTGCTCCTAAGGTGGTTCCATGATTTTAACTGAGATACCGTAACATGATTGCGAGATGCAATTTTGCCCAGATTATCTCCTCTTTTGACCTTGTAAGCGATTCTTTGCTGGGCAGATGATCCTGCTGAGTATATCTTTTGAAGCTCTGTAGGATTGAATAGTTCTTTAGCTTTGAATGTATATATGGAATCTTCATTTTCAATAAATGAACCGGTGTATTTGTAAGGAATGCGGAGGATATATTTACTTTCGTTACCCGGTATTATTTCGTGAATATATTGAGGGTTAAGTTGACGCAATATATCCATAGGAACAGCCGCGACTTCATTTATCTGTTTGAAATGTAGCTGCTTGTTGATTTCAAGAGTGTCAATATGGTCAGGCATTTCAATTTTTTCAGGTATTATTCCGTGTTCTTTGTAATACGTAAAAGCATACATGGCTCCGACGAAAGCCGGCATATAACCTCTTGTTTCCCTTGGCAGATAGTGGTAAATCGACCAAAAGTCTCTTTTACCGCTACGCCTTATAGCCTTCATAACATTGCCTGAGCCACAGTTGTATGCTGAAATAGCCAGACTCCAGTCTCCGAATACTGAATATGCATCCTTAAGATACCTTGCAGCAGCATCAGCTGATTTTTCCACATCAAGTCTTTCATCTACAAATGAATTGATTTTCAGACCGTATATCTTGCCGGTATTGTACATAAATTGCCACATACCTTTGGCGCCTGCACGAGAAACTGCAAGAGGGTTAAGGGCGGATTCTATGACAGCCATATACTTGAGCTCTTCCGGCATATCGTATTTATTGAGAATAGACTCAAAAATAGGGAAATAATACTTTGAGAGACTCATCATATGTGCCATCTTTCGAGGCATCTTTTCGGAGTACAGAATAATATAGTTTCTGACGGTTTCATTGTATGGCAATGTGATATAGGAATTCATTTTGGCAATTCTTTCAAGAATTATCTTATCGGATACATTGGAGCTGAAATGTACTGAATCCATATCGTAGCCTTCTCCCTCGTGGGAATTTGTGGCCTTTCTGTGAAGATGCCATAGAATATTAAGCAGGCTGTCCGTAACTTCATCATTGTAGTTATCTGTGGATAATCCGGCCCCTATCTTACCTTCATTTTCTTCAAAAATATCAATGATTTCAGATCTTACGCTGTCATCGTGTCTTTGTCTTGAAATATATTCGTCAAGCAGGGTTTTGAGTGAATCAATCTCAGATGACATCCTTTCATTGTCACGCAGCAACTGTTTTTTTGTTTTTTTCAGTACTTGAGTTGCGGTAGTGTCTTTTTTGCGAAATAGTTGCGCTTTTGCAACATTCGAAGCAATAATAGATATAACCAATGCTGCAATTATGTATTTTAAGTAAAAAGATATATTTTTCATCCTATATGTTTATCAGAAAGTAAAACCAATACGTAGCCCGAATCCTTCAGCGACCGGGGAACCACTATAATGCAAACCGGTATTTGCGAATGAGTTTCCATAGGAGTTTAGTGTATATACAGGTTCTGAAGTAATCACTGTTGGACTGATATTCAATGAAATATCATCGGATAATTCAAAGTCCTGCATATATGAGAATACGTTGGCATCAATTACTTGCAATAAATAAAATCCGGCAAGAGCTACGATAGAGTAGTCTCTATAACGCCTGAATACGTCTCTATAATAGAGAGCGGTCTCTGCCGAAATAGGTCCGTCGTAAGTGGAGTTTTTATCGGTTGCCATATTGTGTATCCACTTATATCTATGATAATTTTTGTTGTTCGTCAAAAGAAAATGGAGTGAACCTACCATGAATCCATAATAGATAGGAATTTTCCAAAATTCTCCGTTATATGCTTGACCAAGTCCGGGAAGGAGGATTGAATATAATGTAGCCTTTCCTGCTTGAGGATAAGTATCTTTCTTGTAATTTATGACACCGTCCATAAGGGCGCCCCAATAGACCAGACCGGCTCCTGCAAAGAACCAGTTGCTCATTTCGTGAAATTTGGAGAGTCCTGTATTCTTCCATTTGTTGCGATAGGCGAATCCTAATCCTAAACCTGCACCTATACCACCGTAGATTATCGGGAGTTTCCAGTACTGTCTGTTGTATATCTGTTCTCCACCTATGAAAACAGTAGATCCGGCAAAAAGAACTCCGATTCTTTCATCTCTCTTATGAGAAAGGCCTCCGAAATATTCTTTGAATGTAAATAATGCGTCTGTGGAGTCTCTGCCTGTAGTGTCCCTTGCGTCTATATAACTTTGCTTGAAAGCCTCTTTTTTGAACTGTGCTTTAGCATTCAAAGAAAAAGCCATAACCGATAAAAATACCAGTGCCAATTTAAAGAAGCGACTATTCATTACATGGACTAAATATGTGAATCTTCAAGGGCCTTGAGAAAACTTTTCATCTCCTCGTCAGAGTCGAAGCGAATTGTCATACTTCCTTTTCCGCTTTCTGACCTTTTCAGACTGATATTATTACCAAAGAATTTGCCTATATGTTCGAGCACTTTATAGTATTCATCAGGCAGGTTTTGCTGTTTCGATTCTTTTTCTTTCTTGTCTGACATTTTTTTGATTTTTTCTTCCAATTGCCTGACTGAAAGATCATTTTTGATGACATAATCGCAAAACTCTTCTTGAAGTTCTTCATTATCAAGCCCAAGAAGTACTTTTGCATGCCCTACACTCAGAAGTCCTACCTTAAGGTCATGCTGTACTCTTGCCGGCAATTTAAGAAGTCGGAGATAATTGGTGACCGAAGCCCGTTTTTTGCCAACTCTTTCGGCCATTTGCTCCTGTGTTAACATACATTCTTCAATTAGCCTCTGATAGCTCATCGCCACTTCGATAGGGTCAAGATTCTCTCTCTGGATATTTTCAACGATGGCCATTTCCAACATACCCTGATCGTTGGCGTCTCTGATATAGGCCGGAATCATATCCATACCTGCGATTCTGCAAGCTTTGAAACGACGTTCTCCGCTGATAATCTGATATTTATCAGTAGATTTTTTCCTGACGGTTATCGGCTGTATCAGACCAAAAGTTCTGATGGATTCTGCAAGTTCCTCAAGAGCTTCCTTGTCAAACGACATTCTCGGCTGGAAAGGGTTAGGCTCGATCATATCTACAGGTATCCTTAAAATATCTGCTGTGTCCTGAGGTTCCTTTGTTCCCACGACTTCTTTATTTATATAGCCTACCGGCTTTCTTAGTTTCTCAATATCTACATTAGTATCGCCAAGCAAGGCACTAAGACCTTTCCCTAAGCCTCTTTGTGGTTTTGCCATATCATAAAATTTTATTGTCCTGAATTTCTTTCAAGCACTTCTTTTGCAAGATTCAGGTAATTGTTTGTACCGGTGCTCATTACGTCGTAGAGAATGATTGGTTTGCCGTGTGAAGGTGCTTCGCTGAGCCTGATTGTCCTCTGAATAATTGTTTCAAAAACCATATCCTTGAAATGGTCTCGAAGTTCATTGACAACTTGAGTGTGCACTTTTGTACGGCCGTTAAACATTGTCACTACAAAACCTTCAATTGCCAATCCGGGATTGACTCCGTTCTGGACAAGCCGTATTGTTTGAAGGAGTTTGCCAAGACCTTCAAGAGCAAAGAATTCCGGCTGTACAGGAATCATTACTGAATCGGCAGCCGTGAGCGAATTGACTGTAATCAGTCCTAAAGAAGGCGAGCAGTCGATTATAATGTAGTCGTAATCATTTTTTATAGGAGCTAAGGCATTCTTCATTAATGATTCTCTATTTTCAGAGTCTAACATTTCTATCTCAGCACCGACAAGATTGATATGCGATGGGATCATCTGGAGGTTTTCCATTTCCGTCTGGATAAGCACATCCTTGACATCTAATCTTCCAA
The DNA here is from genome assembly GCA_963548935.1 of uncultured Bacteroidales bacterium. GTDB lineage: Bacteria > Bacteroidota > Bacteroidia > Bacteroidales > UBA932 > Cryptobacteroides. The sequence goes on along the minus strand of CAUUVS010000009.1, from coordinate 30,098 downwards.
TCATTACTTCATATAAAGTACGCTGTTCGTCTGAATCAGGATAGAAGTTCAGACCAGAAGTAGTATTGGCCTGAGGATCGGCATCGATAATCAGTACTTTCTTTTCCAGAACAGCCAATGATGCCGCAAGATTGATTGCGGTTGTGGTTTTACCTACACCGCCTTTCTGATTTGCAATTGCAATGATTTTTCCCATAAAATCCAATCAAAGTTTATTTTGCAAATTTAACAAATAATTCAACAGCATCACAGAATTTGTGCCGCTTTTTTGTTCCACGTTTTTAAAATGTTCCACACATATCTTTTGGGTATCTGTATTAGCTGCCAATATCTGTATGTGATCCACATAGGTTTATTGTATAGGATCGACATCTATAATAATATGACCATAATAAGATTTGACCTTTTCAAAATCTGAAACGGTATTTTTTAGAAGTAGTTTATTGTAGGTTAGATTATTGTCTTTTTTGAGCATGATACGTATATGTCTTATATATTCTTTTGCAATCTTATCTATCACAGGTGGATAAGGTCCTGTTATCTGTATCGGGGCACTATCGTTTGCAGGAAGAATTGTCTGTCTGATTGAAAATGTTTTTCCGAAAATGGATGTAAGTTCATAAGAACGCTGATCTATTCTATATTTATCGATATCTTTAATAATTATATTAATCATTCTTGAAAAAGGAGGATAATTGAATATTTTTCGCTCTTCCAACAGAGATTGCACGATGTTATCATTTTTAGAATTTTTTCCGGCTAAATGAGTGTATATCGGGTGTTCAGGCTGCGATGTTTGTATGATGAATTTGCCTCTATCGTCTCTTCTACCGCATCTTCCTTTGAATTGTTCCAAAAGTTGGAGGGCCTTTTCGTCCGCCCTGAAATCCTGTTGCCCGAGAATAGTATCTGCCTGAATTATAGCTACAAGCATAAGTCCTTTGAAATCAAAGCCTTTTGCCACCAATTGTGTCCCTATGAGAATATTTATCTTGCCTTTGGCAAAATCCCTGATTATCTGTATTTCATTGGAACTGTTTCGAGATGTGTCGCTGTCTAATCTTGCTACAGAAGCATCCGGGAAAAGCTTTTTGGCTTCTTCTTCGATTCTCTGTGTGCCATATCCTATAGGTTTTATTTCTCCTCCGCATTTATTACATATACCATTGAAATATTCTTTATATCCGCAATAATGACATGTTAGTCTGTTTTCGGTTTTATTGTAGCTAAGATTTACATTGCAATTAGGGCATCTTGGGATGTTACCGCAATTTTCACATTGCACAATAGGGGAGTATGCCCTCCGCCCCCTTAGTATAATTATCTGTCCCCCTGAATCAAGTGTCTTTTTGATTGCGTAAATCAGTTTCAGAGAGAAGCAGCCGTTCATACCCCGTTTTTGCCTTTCAGCCTTTGTGTCTATTATTTCAATGTCTGCATTGGTGGCTTCATAGAACCTTTCGTTTAAGGTGACCATTGCATATCTTTTTGTCTCGCAATTGTATATGGATTCCAATGAGGGGGTGGCAGAACCAAGAATCAGTTTTGCATTATGTAGCTGTGCCAGTACGGCTGCTGTATCTCTGCCATTATATCTTGGTGACGGTGAGTCTTGTTTATAAGATGTGTCATGCTCCTCATCTATAATTACAAGTCCTAAATTTCGATGAGGCAGGAATACTGAAGATCTCGTGCCTATAAGAATATAATTGCCTCTCTCGATATTATAGACAACCTTTTTTCTGTTTGATGCCGTTTCCCTTGAGTGGTATATGATTAGTCTATTCCCGAAAATTTCAGAAAGCCTGTCTTCCAATTGTCTGCTTAATGCGATTTCAGGTACAAGATAAAGGACATTTTTGCCTGCTGCAATGATTTGGGATGCAATTTTGAGATATATCTCTGTTTTCCCGGAACCTGTGATACCGTTGAGTAGAACTGTCATTTTCCGGTTGAAAAAATATTCTATTTGAGAACAGGCTTTTTTTTGACTTTCACTAAGATGGATAGACTTAATTTTGTCTGCATTTACAATATTTTCTCCTGTAATGGCTTCAATCTCTTCTTTTGTCTTTTCAATCTGTACGGCTATTTTAGCAGCAGCTTCTTCATATTCTTGCTTTTTTTCGAGTTTTCTGCTTTTTTGGGCTGCTTGCCTCTTTTTATCCAGTCTGACTTCTAAGTTTCCGATTTTTTTATTGAGTATTGAAATTGATTTTTGTTTTATGGCAATAGCTTTTGCAATGCTCTCAGACATAGACTTGGCATCACAAAGACGATGCAAAGGATAAGCGGCTTTGAAAACTTCACCTATACTGCACAGATAATATTCCGATACAAATTCCCAGAGCTGAATTTCTTTGTTGGAAACCGGTGCAATCTCTTTTTCCTGACAGATAATTTCCTGTATTTTTTCTTCATTGGTATCAGGATGGATACCAACCTTATATACGACTCCGGTATATTCTTTTTTTGCAAAGAAAACTCTTACGAAACTTCCTGAACCGAATGAATTTTCTGTAATATTTTCAAGGCGGATGTAATAACAAGGCTGCCACCCGAGTTTGAGAGGCAGTATTACAGATATGAATGTCTTATTGCTCAAAATAAGTTTTTAATAAATTTAATATATGCGAAGATAAGAAATAGATTTTTAAATAAAACAAGGAAAGATTAATGTAAAATAAGAAAAAAATAATTTTTATTAAGAATAATTTTGGAAGGAGAATTTTTTTCCATATCTTTGCAATCCCAAAATGAAAACGCCAGTAAATTTCGGCGGAAAATGGTGCCATAGCTCAGTTGGTAGAGCAAAGGACTGAAAATCCTTGTGTCCCTGGTTCGATTCCCGGTGGCACCACTTTAAGAGACAGAGAGTTGCAGAAATGCGGCTCTCTTTTGGTTTATATGGATTTGGGTTAAAATAGCTTAAAAATGTAAAGTGAACTTTTTGGGCAATAAAAAGAACAATTTTTATATTTATCTTTGAAAATTAAATTATTGGCAACTGAATGTGGTTTGTGTCGTTTGAGGCCGGAAACAGTTGTTATATGGCAATGAGTATAAAATAATTTCTTAACTTGTAAGAAGCAATGGGAGTGGTAGCACGACAGAGCATCAAAGGTACGATTGCAAATTATATCGGTGTGGCAATCGGACTTGTCACTACTTTTTTCGTACAGACAAAACTGCTTACTGCTGAGGAGATCGGTCTCGTTGAGGTTTTGGCACAGTCCGCTTTGCTTTTTTCAGGGCTTGCACAGCTTGGTACAAATTCGTCTGCAATAAGATATTATCCATACTTTAAAGATGAAGATAGTCGTGATCATGGATTTTTCGGGTGGACGCTTATCGTTCCTTTTATAGGTTTTCTGATTTTTCTTACTGTTTTCTTTATTTTCAAAGGGGCTATTTCCAATACTTTCGGTGACAAATCCAAGTTATTTGTCGATTATGTGGATTTTGTCATTCCGCTTGCTTTTCTGATGTTATATCTATCTGTGTTTGAAACCAATTCCAACTTATTGTTGAGGATTGCAGTCCCTAAATTCATCAGAGAAGTAGGATTGAGGATAATGCTTTTGGTAATATATCTTCTTTATGGGTTTGATATAATATCTCTCAAAGGACTTGTGATATTTTTCTGTAGCTCCTATGGCATTGCTACTTTACTAAATATCATTTATTTATTGTCTCTAAAAAGGATTTCATTCAAGATAGATCTAAAATATATCAGCCGCAAACTTAAAAAGGATTTTATTTTCTATACCCTTTTTATGATAACTTCCGCTTTGGCAGGCAATATCACTCCATTGCTAAACAAATTCTTCTTGGCAGGAAAAGAAGGTCTTTTTACAGCAGGGATATTTACAATTGCTGTCAATATTGCTATGGTTGTAGAGATGCCTTACCGCTCTTTGGGAACTATTTCCAAACCTATGATTTCCGAAGGAATTGCTTCTTCAAATATTAAAGAAGTCAATAAGATATGCCAAAGTGTGGCACTGCATCAGCTTATTGCAGGGGCTATGATATTTTTTATAATATGGGCCAATCTTGATCTGTTTTTTGACCTTTTGCCCAATGGAGAAATATATAGGGCAGGGAAATGGGTGGTTTTTATTATAGGACTAAGCAGGCTTTTCAATTCTGTATTGGGTATAGGAGGAACAGCTTTGGGATACTCAAAATATTATTATTTCTCCTTGATTTTTACCATATTGCTTACAGCGTCTTCAATTATACTGAATATTATGCTTATACCGCTTTGGGGGATGACGGGAGCCTCTATCGCAACATTGGTTGCATATATGATTTTCTATACTCTTTTGCTTGCTATGGTAAAGTGGAAACTTGGTGTCAGTCCTTTTTCTTGGGCAGACCTTAAAGTGCTATTGGTTATAGTGATGATGTTTCTTGTCGATACCTTGTGGGCTAAATATCTGTCTCCTCTCTGTATTTATGGCTTTGACGGGGGACTGATAGGTCAATTTGCTGATGCTATTCTCAGAACAGGAATCATTGTCTTAGCCGGAATAATGACAATATATAGGATGAATGTATCTTATCAGATGAATGAAATAATACAGAAACTTTTGACACCGATATTCAGGAAATCCTAATAGGAGGAGATTATTTTTTTGTATATAGAATCATACCGTTCAATTATTTTCTCCCAGCTATATTCATCTTTTACTCTTCTAAAGGCATTTTTGGCAAGTCCTATCCTCATTTTATCATTATCAATCAGTAGGAAAAGCGCTTTTTGGAAATCTTTATAGCTTTCAATGTAAAGCATTTCCTTGTCTTCTTCAAAATTGCCCCAGACACCTGTATTTCTGACAGCGATTACTGCATTCATCGTTGCAGCGGCTTCCATATATACAAGGCCGAAAGTTTCTATTGCACTTGGAAGAGCAAAAATATCGCTTTCTTCAAGCATTATTCCCACTTTCTCATGGGGCTGGTGTCCATAGAATACTATTTTTATATTCTTGGCAGTATACTCATCAATGCCTGAGCCGGAGTCCTTTACGTGAGTCATTGAATTTGCTGCCAAGGATTTGAGCCGCTCTGATTCCGGTCCGTCACCTATCAGTCTGAGGCATACTTTCTTTTCCCCTGAATAACTTTTGATGGCTTTTATTACCCAATCGAATCTTTTGCTCTGAATCATAGAGCCGACTGCTGAAATGACTATTTCTTTTTTGGGAGCCAACCGCCTTTCTTTTATAAACGTAGCCTCGATTCCATGAGGAATAAGATGGCTGTTAAGACCATATCGATGCTTCAGAAAGTCTTGTTGGTACTTGTTATGAACAATAATTGAATTGGCCTTGCTTAGAGTCTCACGGTATTTTTTCTTATCGATGACAGATTTTTCTATATTTTTTATATCGCTTTTTCTGAAAGATATTATATAAGGTATACCTATAGCTGCATAAGCCATCAGAGCCATGTAACCGTCCGGAAGAGTGTAATGCGCATGAATGAGCTGCGGCTTTTCTTTGCTTATGATTTTTACAATCTTTTTTTCAGACAGACCGAGCAAAGAAAAAGCAAAAGTGTTTCCGGGAAGCCTGAAATATTCAAGAGATTGAATATTTATGTTGTTGTATCTCCAGTTTTTCGGTATGCCTTTTAGATGTCTGAACTTACCCAGCAAAGTAACAGGAAAAGGACAGAATTCTTTGGGATATATTACTGAAATATCATAATTGACAGACAAGCGCTCTGCAATGTCAATTATTACTTTGTTGCTTTTTCTTGTCGGGAGAGGAATATTTCCTGCTATATACTTAACCTTAGGCTTATCCATATTATAATAATTTATGCCTTAGAGATATGAATAATATTGTTTGTTCATCTTCACAAATATAAAATAAATATCAATACTTTTGACTACATTTGCAGATGGCTTTAATGTTATTGACATATTTTTGTTGTCTACTGCTGATTAATAGATACTAATATTGAATCTTTACTTATGGAAGCTGCATTCGAAAAGATATTCCGGGAGATATATCCAAACCTCCTTTTTTATGCAATGCGTCTTGTCGGTGAATTGGATTCGGAAGATGTAGTACAGGACGTATTTATAGAATTTTGGAGCAAGAATTATGATTTCAGAGATTATGAAAGCATAAGAGCTTTGTTATACCGCTCTGTCTATAATAAGGCACTGAATGTGATAAAGCATAGGGGAGTTGTCAGTAGGAACGGAGAATTGCTCAAGGAAATAAGTTTGGAAAGACTGTCTTACTATAATCCGGAACATTCGGAGGTGATGGCAAGAATAGAGAATTTGGAGCTTAGAAAGACTATTCTCTCTGCAATCGATGCCCTGCCGGAAAAATGCAGAAATGTGTTTGTAATGAGTTATTTGTATGACATGTCCAATAAGATGATTGCCTCATTGATGAATATATCCGTAAAAACTGTAGAGGCTCATATGTACAAGGCATTGAAGAACCTAAGAGCCGCTCTCGGCCCTATTGTTCTCACCTTTTTTATATTTATATTGAAATGAGTTATGATTTTGTCTGTATATGGCCGAGTAGGTGTTTTTTGAGACATAGTTGTTATAATTGCAGGGAGGATTTGAAATGAATGATAAAAAAATAAAGGATTACATATTAGGTAAATCGGATGAAAAAACAGGCAGGGAGATATTGGAATGGATAATGGCTTCTGATGAGAATGCTGAACGCTTCTTTAGGATAGAGGAGTTTTGCGATGTCATGGCTTTTGAAAAATATCATCTTGACAATAAGACAGAAATGGCTCTTGAGAGGCTGTCAAACAAGATTGCCGGTCGCAGGAGAATGAATGTCAAGGTTCTGTTTGATAAGTATATAGGATATATTGCAGCAGCAGTATTCACTGCTCTTGTTGGGCTTGGATTGTTTGTGTTTCTTGGTGGAGACAGGGAAAAATATATGGAGGCTCGGACGGGTTCGGAGGTAAAGACCATTTATCTACCTGACGGAAGCAAGGTCTGGTTGAATTGCAACTCTTCATTGAAGTATCCTGAAAAATTCAAAGGATCGGAAAGGATAGTCAGGCTGACAGGGGAGGGATATTTTGAAGTTGCCGCCAATAAAGAATATCCTTTTATAGTCAAAAGCGGCGGACTCTCCGTAAGAGCTGTAGGCACTGCTTTTGATTTCAATTCGATTAAATCAGCAGATACTGAAGAAGTTTCATTGATTGAGGGGAGTTTAGTTGTATCCGGCAATAATGACGAAGGCAAGGTAATGATAAATCCGGGCCAAATGGTTGTTCTTGACAAAGTAAATTCTGAAATGACTGTCAGAAATGTAAATGCCGATATAGAATCGGTATGGCACGACAACCTTATTCCTTTAAGAAATTCTACTTTGCCGCAGTTGGTAATGATTCTCAAAAGACTTTATGACGTTGAGATTATCATTGAGCCAGGCACGGATATAAATACTACATATTCAGGTTTTATACGTAAGAATGAGAGTTTAGAGACTGTGTTGTCCTCACTTAAGTTTACCATGCATATAGATTACAGGATTGTTGGAAACAGAGTGTATGTATCAAGGGCGGAAGATTAGTTTTTCTGCAATGAAATATTTTTTATCAACCGGGTAAGGGTTTTTCTTTACTCGGTTGTTTCTATATATAGATGCTGAAAATCACATCTGAAATAATGACCAAATTATCAATTTTCTAAAAACGTTATGTTAAAACATTTTTATTGGCGGTGTCTTCTCCGTTTGATGGCAGTGTCCGTTTTATTTGCGGTACCTGTTGCCAATTCATTTGCCCAGATTTCACTGCCTGCACAACAAATGACCATTGAGCAGCTCTCAAATGAGGTAGCAGCTCAGTCGGATTACAAATTCTTTTACAGTGACAGGATGTCCGAAATGAAAATCAATGTTCCTGAAATAAAGGAAAAAGGCATTGAAGATCTCCTAAGAACAGTATTCAGCGATACTGGTATTACTTATAAGCTTTCGGAAGGTATAGTATATTTGTCGGAAGCCAAAAGCCCTGTTAGATCTGATTCAAAGCAGGATAATCTTTTGAAGGGTAAGGTTATTGACTCTAAGGGCTTGCCTCTTATAGGCGTGCATGTACAGGGAGAGACTTCTGCAGCTATTACTGACCTTGACGGAAATTTCAGTTTGGAATGCAATCCCGGTGAGGAACTTGTATTCTCCTATATGGGCTTCATATCGAAGACAGCAAAGGCATCGGGCTCTGAAATGACTCTTGTGATGGAAGAAGATAAAGAGGTTCTTGATGAAGTTGTGGTGACGGCTCTTGGTATCAAACGTTCTGAAAAGGCTTTGAGTTATAATACCCAGAGGGTTGATTCCGAACAGCTTACCAAAGTGAAGGATGCCAATTTCGTAAATAGTCTTTCAGGCAAAGTGGCCGGAGTCACTATAAATGCAAGTTCTTCCGGTGTGGGTGGTGCTACAAAAGTTCTTATGCGAGGTACTAAATCTATAGCAAAAGGAAATAATGCCCTTTATGTAGTGGATGGTATTCCTATGTTCAATATTGTAGGTACTGAAGGAGGAGGAAGATATGACTCTCAAGGCTCTTCCGAAGGAGTTGCGGATATAAATCCTGAGGATATTGAAAGTGTTTCAATATTGACCGGTGCTTCTGCAGCAGCTCTTTATGGTAGTGATGCTGCCAATGGCGTAGTTCTCATTACAACCAAGAAAGGTGCTGTTGGCAAAGCCAGAGTGACTTTTTCATCGCAGAGTGATTTCTCCTCTCCGTTTGTCATGCCTAGATTTCAGAATACCTACGGCAATGATCGTGGAGCTATCAAAAGCTGGGGAGATAAACTTGATTCGCCTTCAACATTCCGTCCTGAAAACTTTTTCAATACGGGGCAGACATATATAAATAGTCTCTCTCTTTCTGCAGGAACGGAAAAGAATCAGACATTCCTGTCTTTCTCAAGCACAAATTCGAAAGGTATTATTCCGAACAATACTTATAATCGTTATAATTTTTCGTTGAGAAATACCACAAAACTGTTGAATGACAAGCTTACATTAGATTTCGGAGCAAATTATATCATTCAGAATGACAGGAATATGAGAAATCAGGGTGAGCGTTTCAGTCCTATTGTTCCGCTTTACCTTTTCCCAAGAGGAGAAGATTTTAATGCCGTGCGTGCTTTTGAGCATTATGATGAGGGACGTCGTATCAGTTTGCCTTACTGGCCTTATGGTGAAGGCGGATATATGATGCAGAATCCATATTGGGTGGCTTACAGGAATATTTCGGAGAACAGCAAGGATCGCTATATTCTGTCCGGTGCTTTGAATTATGATATACTTGACTGGCTTAAATTTTCCACACGTCTGCGTTTCGACAATGCTACGGTAAGGGCTGAAAACAAACTATATGCAGGTACTTTGTTGCAGCTTACAGGCAATAGCCCTAAAGGATATTATGCTCATAGTACAGGTATCGAACGGCAGCTATACAGTGATGCTATGTTTACCGTTTCAAAGGACTTCAACAAGTTCTCTGTAAATGTGAATTTAGGTGGAATATATTCCGACAGACTTAATAGGATACAGGATGGTTTCCGTGGACCTCTTAGGCCTGACGGCATTTCCAATTTCTTTTCTCCATACAATCAGAGCTATACAGGTCAGGATGCGAGTCCTTTGGTTATGTATGATGCCCTGCGCACGATTTCAGCTTTCTTCAGTGGGGAGTTTGGCTGGAATAGGATGATTTACCTGACTGTAACAGGCAGAAATGACTGGACTTCGGCTTTGGTAAATACTCGTAATAAATCTTTCTTCTACCCTTCTGTAGGTCTTTCGGGTGTTATTTCTGAAATGGTGAAATTGCCTTCATTCGTTTCTTATTTGAAATTAAGAGGTTCTTTTGCACAAGTCGGTAATCCTCCTACTGCCGGACTTACTTCTCCTACTTATACATATAACGAGCAGCTTGGTACATGGGCAGCTCCTACGTATGTGCCTATTACCGAACTTTTCCCTGAGAGTACAAATTCTTGGGAGCTCGGTTTGAATACCAAATTTTTTGAAGGACGTATATCTCTTGATGCTACATTCTATAAGACAAATACCTTTAAGCAGACATTCAATCCGAGAATCACATCCAGTTCAGGATACTCTTCAATGTATATTCAAACAGGTAATATAGAAAATAAAGGAGTAGAATTAGTATTAGGTTATTCTGATGTCTTTGGCGGCAAGTTTGGCTGGGATTCCAGATTTTCATTCTCTGCCAACAGGAACAGAATCATTGAGCTTGCAGACAAATATAAAGATCCTTTGACAGGTATTGAAAGTTCTGTGAAAGAACTTCGTATGGGAGCTGTTGGCGATGCGGAATTCATTCTTAGAAAAGGCGGCACGCTTGGAGACCTTTATGCAAAATCAGATGTTCTGAAAGATGAAAACGGACAGATTTTGGTAAATACTGCTGACGGTTCTATATACCCTGATGAGAAAAAGGAATATTTCCTTGGTTCAGTATTCCCGAAATGCAATCTTGGCTGGAGCAATGAATTTTCTTGGAATGGTTTGAATCTTGGCTTCTTGCTTACTGCCAGAATAGGCGGAATAGTGGTCTCTTCCACTCAGGCGGTTTTGGATAATTTCGGAGTTTCCGAGCAGTCTGCATATTGGAGGGAGAGAGGAGGAATTCCTGTAAACAATGGCATTGTCAGCGCTAAAAATTGGTTTGATGTAGTTGCTGCCGGTCAAGGCATGATGGCATATTATACCTATAGCGCGACGAATGTAAGACTCCAAGAAGCACACATCAGTTATCAGTTGCCAAAGAAATGGTTCAAGGATAAGATGGGGATTACTCTCGGAGTTACCGGCAAGAATCTTCTGATGATTTACAATAAGGCTCCTTTTGATCCTGAAATGACGGCTTCAACCGGAAACTTCTATCAGGGGATTGACTATTTTATGATGCCAAGCCTTAGAAATATGGGTTTCAATGTTAAAATTCAATTCTAATATCCAATGAGACAATTTGTTAAAATAATTATAAAGTTGGCTTTCGCCGTATCGGCAACTTTTGGATTTTATTCCTGTAAAGCCGACTTTGAATCTGTGAATAAAAATCCGTATCTGATTGACGAAGAACTTGCAAGGAGGGACGGTTACAATCAGGGTTCCGATTTTATCGTACTTCAAAAAGAGTGCATACCCGTACAGGAAAACCGCTTTCAGTTTTCAGAGCATATGGTAGGTTTCCCTTATGGGAGATACCTTCCTCCTACAAATAGCTGGGGAGGGCAGAATTTCTTTACATTTAATCCTTCCCCTTCTTGGAACAACGCTCCATACAATGACTGTTTTTCTAATTTTTATCCTTCTTTCTTCAAAATTCAGAAGAATACAGGCGAGGAGGGAGTCAATTACGCATGGGCTAAAATCCTAAGAGTGGCTTCGATGCATAGAATGACCGATATATATGGTCCTATACCTTATTCTAAGGTACGTTTCGGACAATTGAGCGCCGAATATGATTCTCAGGAAGAAGTCTATGAACTTATGATAAAGGAACTGACGGAATCTTCCGATATTCTTGCAAAATATGTGGCTGCTTCAGGTAATGCCAAGCCTATGGCGGATTTTGATATAGTTTTTGCAGGAGATTTCTCGAAATGGGTGAAATTTGCAAACACTCTGAAATTAAGGCTTGCTGTACGTATGTCATATATAGCACCTGATAAGGCAAAAAAATATGCAGAAGAAGCAGTGGCTGCCGGTGTATTGGAAAATAAAGACGACAGGGTTGAAGTGGGGACAAACGGCAAAAATCCTATATTTATTGTTTCAAAATGGCCTGAATTGAGGGCAAGTGCTGAAATGGTATCTTACCTTAAAGGCTACTCTGATCCTCGTCTGCCTAAGTATCTGAAAAAACATAATGGTAGCGGAGATTATTTGGGAATGAGAGTCGGGCTTCTCAATATGAACAGGGATGTTATGAGCGCAATGTTTTCTGAGCCTAATGTTGAAGAGAATACTCCTCTTTTGTGGATGCCTGTAGCAGAGGCATATTTCCTGAGAGCTGAAGGTGCGATTCGTAATTGGGATATGAAAGGTACTGCGGAAGAACTTTACAACAAGGGAATCAAGGCTTCATTCGAAGAGTGGGGGGCAGAAGGTGCTGACACCTATATCAATGATGCATATTCAACTCAGGCGAATTACTATGATCCTCAAGGTATCAATTCAGCGTCTGCTGTAAGTTCAATTACCATCAAGTGGGACGAGTCAGCAGGCTTTGAAGAAAAACTGGAAAGAATCATTACGCAAAAATGGATTGCATTGTATCCTCTTGGGATGGAAGCATGGGCAGAATACAGGCGTACAGGCTATCCTAAGTTCTTCCCTGTAGTGAATAATCTCAGCTCTGACGGTGTTAATTCTACTGATGGTGCAAGAAGACTTAAATTTCCTCAGAGCGAGTATGACAACAATAAAGCTAATGTGTTGAAGGCCGTTGGACTTCTCAATGGTTCTGACACACAGATTACAAAATTATGGTGGGACGCAAAATAATAACCTTTAGATAAGATGAAAAATATAATTAAAATATTATTGACATTATTTTTGTCCTCTTTAGCTATGTCTTGTAGCGGTTGGCTTGAGCCGGAGGCCAAAGATATTACAGGAATAGGCTTCGGCCGCAATCCTCAGGTAACTAATCCTGACGAGTATTATCAGGCTTTGAGGGCATATAAGAAAACAGACCATCCGATTGCTTTCGGCTGGTTCGGTAATTGGACCGGAAAAGGAGCTTCTTTGGAAAACTGTATGGCCGGTCTTCCTGATAGTGTGGATGTAATATCATCATGGGGCGGATGGAGAAATCTTACCGAGGCTCAAAAAGCTGATCTTAAATTTGTTCAGGAAGTTAAAGGAACAAAGGTTCTTGCCGTTTTCATAGTGCAGGATTTGGGGTCCGGCAATATAACTCCTACCCCTCATAATGCAGATGAAAGTAGCATAAAAGCTTTTTGGGGCTGGAAAGATGATGATGAAAACTCCATAATGGATGCAATTGAAAAATACGCTAATGCTATCTGCGATACTATAGACAAATATCATTTTGATGGATTCGATATAGACTACGAGCCTAATTATGGGCATTGGGGCAGTCTTTCAGGATATCCTAACAGGATGATGAAGTTTGTTGAGACTATGGGCAAGAGAATGGGACCTAAATCAGGCACGGACAAGATTTTTGTGATAGACGGAGAACCTCAGTCCATGCCGGCGGAGTCAGGGCCTTATTTCGATTATTTTATTGTTCAGGCGTATGGTTGTAGCGGTGACAACAATCTTGATTATCGTCTTCGGTCGACAATAAATAATTTCAGTGGGCATCTGACAGGAGCTCAGGTGGCAGCAAAATATGTTGTTACGGAGAATTTTGAAAATTGGGCTTTGTCCGGAGGTGTTGGATATACAGACCGTTATGGCAAAAGAATGAAAAGCCTTGAGGGTATGGCAAGATGGACACCGATTGTGGACGGGAAGAAAGCCCGTAAAGGCGGAGTGGGTACATATCATATGGAATATGAGTACAGAGTAGATGGCAAAAAGGGTACATATCCTTTCCTTCGCCAAGCTATGCAGATTATGAATCCACCTGTAAAATATTAATATACACTAATTTATGATAATAATGAGAAAAATAAAAATATTTTTATCTGCAATATTGGCATTAGGACTGTTTGCAGGCTGCAATGCCAAATATTCGGTCACAGGGGATGCCCTTTATTTGGCAGAATCATCTCATGGAGCATCAAAGAAATTGGTTATCGATGAAAAAGGGATTACACTGAAAGTGTCTCCTCGTATGGTACAGAATGCTACTAAAGATGTTACCGCAAGACTTGTTGTGGATAATGAAGCCCTTGAAGCCTTTAATAAAAAGGCGGGTACTTCTTATAAACCGGTACCTTCTGAATTGATTACTTTATCTTCCGATGTTGTGAAAATCGGAAAGGGAATGCTTTCAGAAAAGCCTATTGAGGTTTCGGTGAAAGCATTCACAGATCAAATGAATAAAAGCGGAGATAAGTTTGCCTTGGCTTTTTCTCTTAAGGACGTACAAGGAACCGATGTCTTGGAGGCTTTGAGTTCTTTCGTTTATGAATTTGAACCTGTGATTATTACTTCTGTGCCTGTATTGCAGAGTTTTAATGTTGTAAAGATGTCTATGAGGCAGGATTACAGTTTGACAGCATGGTCTTTTGAATTTAGAGTCAATATGAGTATGTTAGGACATGCTGTAGGAGTTATGAACAATCAGGCTATATTGGGAGCCTATGGTCCGGGAACAGAGATTTATGTACGTTTCGGAGACGCTCCTATCAGAGGTGATTTGCTTCAGGTAAAGCATCAGGGCACACAGATCAACACCAATACGCAGTTCCAAGATAATACTTGGTATCATATCGCAATTACAAGTGATAACAAGAATATGAGAATATATGTTAATGGTGAACTTGATGCCACTTTAGCACTTCCGGGAAATGTGAACAATATAAAGAGTGATGGAATCAATATGATTACATCAGGGGGATGGTTTAGAGCTAAATGTATGTTGAGTGAAGTACGTTTCTGGACAAAAACAATTACCCAAGATCAGATACGTAATAATATGTTTGCTATAAATCCTTCTTCTGAAGGCTTAGAGGGCTATTGGAAAATGAATGAAGGTAGCGGTAACACATTTGCAGATGCCACTTCACACGGAAATAATGCTTTGGCTGAAGGAAGTTTCGTCTGGAAAGATGGCATTCGGTCAGATGGTAAATAATAAAATAAAAAGTTATGAAAATATTTAAATACATATTGTATGCAGGAGCTGTCGCAGCTTGTATTGTATCTTGCGAAAAAGAATCTGCGAAGCCTGACTTGTATCCATCGACAGCATATTTTCTTGCAGGGAGTTCTAATTATAATCAGGCAGAAGGTTCCGAGGTGTCATTGTCGGTGAATAATGCTACAACAAAAATCAAAGAATACCGTTTAGAGGTTGCATTGACAAGGCCTTTAGATAGAGAAGTAGCTGTTATTGCTGAGATTGATACGACTCTGGCTGCTGATTTCGCCCTTAAGAATTTTCCTGAAGGTGTAAAGCATATAAAATTGCCTGACGGGATGTTTTCTCTTGTGAAAAATTCTGTAAAGATTGCTTCAGGCGCATTGAAATCTGCTGATTCTTTTGTACTATCAGTAGATACAACCAAGTTTGACGGAGCATATCATTCTGGAAAATATGTTATACCGGTGAAAATTTCAGATAAAGGCAACAGTGTGAACATCAGTAAAAACCGTTCGGTATTCTACTATGTTTTCGACACTGATGCACTTATCATGAATTTGAAGATTGTAGGAAATAATGAAAATCCTAAGAAGATCGATCTTTTGGCAAAAAGAAGCGGCGCTACGAATATATATTCCGGGCCGGGATATATCAGATTCGGAGCCAATCTTAACAACAACGTGAGTAAGAAACTAAAGGCTACGCTTTCGGTTAATAATGACCTTATTGCAAAATACAATTCTGCAAACGGTACTGATTATATTCCATTTCCGGAAGGAGCCTTTATGTTTGCACAAAATGAAGTTACATTCGATGCAGGAACAAACTATCAGAGCAATATTTTGCAGATGGATGTCAAGGATGTGAATCTTTTTACCAACGTTCAGAAGGCTTATCTTATGCCGGTTCAAATATCTTTTACGGAGTCGGACGGTAACCCTTTCCTTAGTGAAGAACAGAGTGTTGTATATATTACCATGACTGTTGCTCTGAATAATTGCAATACAGGTCCTGTTGTAGGTAATCTTATTGACAGAACGCAATGGACAGCCTCTCGTCCTGCCTCTTCTTGGGATATGGACCCGGCAAATACAATAGATGGCGATGAAGATAGTTATTGGGCAGGTTCCGGATTCGGTAGGGATAGGTTCTCCATAGATATGGGTGAGGAAAAAACCGTAAAGGGTTTTGTGATGCAGAATAGGGAAAACTTTTATGGAACAGGCTATATGTGTGTGCCTTGGGTTGTGGATGTATATGTCTCGGATAATGGAGACCAGTGGAAATATTCCGGAACATATTACGGTAAGGATGTACCTGTAGGCAAAACCATAAGTATCGGTTTTGTGAAGCCGGTAACCGCAAGATATTTCAAATTCGATTTTATTGAATCTCAAGATGGAGCACCTTGCGTTGTGGAATTGAACGCCTACGAATAAACTATTCGATTGTTTTTAGTCGGATGTGCAGGAGATGATTTTGCACATCCGTTTTTTTATTATCGGTATTGGCAATCATTCATCTATTTGCAATTTTTACTCTAATACATTGCTTTTTGACTCTGCTGATAAACTTTTTGACGATTCTTTAATAAAATATTTGGTCATTGTAATAATATTTGCTATTTTGAATAGCAAACCAAAACTATAACCGTTATGTATTTGTTGAAGAATTTATTAAGAAGGATAGAAGAGGCCGAACTTTATTCCCATGTTAAAATGTTGTTTTTAGGTTTAAGGACAGATCTGCATTGTCATTATTTACGTAAACGTCCAACCGGACGACGAGCAAAGGTAAATAATGATTACAAAGAAATCGGTCTTTTGGTAGAGCAATGGTTTTCCAAGCTATCAAACCTTAGATACAATATGACATTGGATGACCTTTCTTATCAATTTGGGATTCCCAAACGGAGTCTGCTCAACTATTTTCAGAATGTGCTTAAAAAAGATTTTCGCACATTCAAGACAGAATATCGTATTGATTATGCCAAAGAGATGCTTCTTGAAAATGAGGATCTGAATGTGGCGGATATTGCTGAAATTGTTGGATTTAAAGATAAATCCAATTTTCACCGACAGTTTAAGAAACAAGTAGGATGTACGCCTTGTCAATGGAGGAAC
This sequence comes from uncultured Bacteroidales bacterium, assembly GCA_963548935.1. GTDB lineage: Bacteria > Bacteroidota > Bacteroidia > Bacteroidales > UBA932 > Cryptobacteroides. The sequence continues at coordinate 13,128 of CAUUVS010000009.1, read as the reverse complement.
AGTGGTGGGCATTTAGAAGTTTTGGAGAACTCTCGCTAATATATTTTAATAAAATTCTATTGAAAAATTAAAAATAATTGTTATATTTGTTTAATAACGTTAAAATTGAAAGCAAAATGGTAAATATTCTTAAACCACTTTCAACCTATAAATTCTGGAAGGATTTATTGATAATGACACTTGGTATGTCTATAGGTGCTGCAGCCGTTTATTATTTTCTTGTACCAAGCAAGCTGATTATAGGAAGCATTTCAGGTCTTTCGATTGTAATTTCAACGTTGTTTGACAATTTTGGCGTGACATTGAAAGTATCGCATATCGTAATTATCATAAATGCTATATTATTGGTAATCGCATGGTTTTTGATAGGACATGAGTTTGGAGCAAAAACTGTCTATACAGCATTGATTTTGGGACCTCTTATGGATATGTGGGAGGCGATTCTTCCATACGAGAATATTCTACGTGAAGGGCGTATGTCAATTATGAATGATCCGTGGCTTGATCTTGTCTGTTTCGTTCTTTTGGTTAGCATATCTCAGGCAATACTTTTTAATATCAATGCTTCAACGGGAGGATTGGATATTTTGGCTAAAATTGTAAATAAGTATCTTCATTTTGATATTGGTGTTTCAGTTACTGTCGCCGGAGCCTTGATTTGTTGTACGGCATTTGCAATAAATCCTTTTGATAAGGTTGTTCTTGGACTTATAGGAACATGGATAAATGGGATGTTTGTGGATCATTTTACTGTTGCATTGAATAGGAGGAAACGTGTTTGCATTATATCGGATGAGTACGAGAAAATCAGGAAATTTATTATCGAAGAACTTCAGAGAGGATGTAGTCTATTTCCTTTGAAAGGTGGATATACAGGTGAAGATAGAGTCGAGATTCAGACCATTCTTACTCAGAATGAATTTGCAGCCGTTATGAATTTTATGAAAAAGAATAATATAAACTGTTTTCTTACTGCAGGTAATGTCAGCGAAATTTATGGAATGTGGAACAAGGCTAAGAAGAATCTAAAAATAAAATAGTTTCAAGTAAATTTAAAGTTCAGGCTGCAATGTTTCGGCAGCCTGAACTCATTAAAAAATAAGAGAGTGTATATTTTATTGTTGAAGCATCTTCTTGTAGGTATAAGATGTCTCTCTAAGTTCTTCGTCAGTTCCTACAGCTTCTACTTTGCCTTTGTCTAATAAAACTATTTTATCGGCTCCTCTGATAGTTCTCATTCTATGCGCTATCACAATAACTGTCTTGTCTTTGATAAGTTCTGAAAGAGCTTCTTGAATAAGGCTTTCATTCTCTACATCAAGAGAGGCTGTGGCTTCATCCATAAGGATAATAGGTGCATCTTTAAGGATAGCTCGTGCTATAGAAATGCGCTGGCGTTCACCTCCTGACAACCTTTCTCCGTTTTCTCCTATTATTGTGTCGATGCCGTCAGGCATTCTTTGTATGAACTCATCACATCTTGCTATTTTCGCAGCTTTTTCTATTTCTTCGTCCGATGCTCCTTTTCTGCCTATTCTGATGTTGTCTTTAACACTTGAGTTGAATAGGACAACATCTTGAAATACAATAGCATAATTTTTTAACAATGTCTCAGGATCAATTCTGCTTATATCTACTCCGCCTAACAGAATCCGCCCTTGTTGTATGTCCCAGAAGCGAGCTGCAAGTTTGGTGAGGGTTGTCTTTCCGCTTCCTGATGGACCTATAAGCGCTGTTATCTCACCTTGTTTTGCCGTGAAACTTACGCCGTTTATTACACTGTAATCTTTATAGCCGAAAACAACATTAATAAAATCGATATCATAGCTTTTAGGTTGCATTTCATGGGCACCTTCCTGAATAGGCATCGTTTTTATTTCTTTTATCCTTTCAACTATATTGTCAAGCATGAGTATCATTGCCATAAATGTTATTATCCCTTCTATAGGCAGATATATACTCGCGGTCATCATAAGATATGCTACATATACCAAAATATCGATTTCACCTGCAATAAGCATATTTGCCCCGATAACGGCAACTGAGACGATACCGAGTTTTATGAGTATTCTGGATAGTGAAATTGATATGCTCGTCGCAAATTCTGTTGCTATTTTTGATTTTGTAGCTATATTCAGTTTATGATTAAAACCATCAAATGCCTTTTCTTCGAGACTGTAAGCTTTTATTTCTTGTATCTGATCAATTTTTTCTTGAAGGTCTGTTATCATTTCACGGTTTTGGCTAATCCATTTTTTTGCTGCTGCATTTTGCTTTTTCTTGGATAGAAAGAATACCAGAAATGATACAGGTACTACCCATAATGCAGCCAAACCAAGTTTCCAATTGTATGCAATAAGCATTACTGCAATAAGTATTGTGGAAATTGCTGTGGAATAGATATGTGGTATCGAATGAGAAAATAACTGTTCATATATTTGAAGATCTCCAATCATTGTGGATGAAAGATCTCCTATATCGCGTTTCCCGAAATATGAAAGCGGCAGTTTTTTTAGTCTATTGGCTATGTCTATTCTCAAATTTGCACTTTCGTTATAGACATTGTCATATAATCTTACGTAATCCCATCTTGCAATGAAAAACATAACTAAAAGCATAACTGCTATTATCAAAATATAACCTGAAAGTGAAAGTTCTACCGGTGAAGTCAGACCTTCTACTCCTCCAAGATATTGGAATATAAACATAAATCCTATAATTGGAGGGAATAGCTTGGTAATATTGACAAAGGTGTGTGATGTTATAGACTTTTTAAGGTTTCGTGCACCATTGTCAGACATTGCATATCGTTTTTTTAAATAATTAGTCATTTTTACCTCCTATTTTCCAATCTGCTGATTTCTGGTATTCATCCCACAGTTTTTTATATATTCCGTTTTGTTCTAACAGCTCCTCGTGTGACCCGCTTTCTTTTATTTTTCCTTTATCTATTACAAGTATTCTGTCTGCTCCTTTTACAGTGGACAGCCTATGGGCTATCATCAAAGTTGTTTTATTTTTTGAAAGCTCTTTGAAAGATGCTTGAATTATATGTTCGTTTTCTTGATCTGCAAAAGCTGTGGCCTCATCAAGTATCACGATGTCAGCATTTTTAAGAAAAGCCCTTGCGATTGACAATCTTTGTGCCTCTCCTCCTGAAAAATATGTCCCTTTAGTACCATATATGGTATCAAGACCTTTTTCAAGATTATCAACTATATCCTTGGCCCCTGCTTTTTCAAGTGCTTGACAGAGTTCTTCCTCGCTTGCTTCCGGCCTGCCGAGAAGGAGATTCTCCCGTATAGACATTCTGAATAATTTCGGATTCTGGAAAACGAAGGATATTTTTTGCATGAGTGATGATTTGTTATAAGCTTTTATATTCGTGCCTCCTATAAGAATACTTCCTTCGTTAGGATCATAGAAACGGGCTGCAAGTTTTGCAATTGTGGTCTTACCGCCTCCTGATACACCTACAAGCGCTACTGTCTCTCCTTTGTTTACTTTGAATGAAATATGATCAAGGACTTTTTCGTTCCCATAAGAAAAGGAAATGTCTTTGAATTCAAGTCCGTCTCCGGTGACTATCTCAGTGCCATAATTCAGATCTTTATATTCAAGCGCCTCATCTATTTTATTTAATGCAAGTTCTGCAAAGTATATGAAATTCTTTATGGTAGCGCTACGCATTATGAAAATACCGAATGTAGGACCTATAAGAAGATATATAACACTATTTCCGATGACTTCACGTACATTTCCTCCTGTAGTAATCATAAGGATTGCAATGGGGACAAGAAAAAATGATGTGGAACCGGAAACAGCTTCAAAAAGAGACAACTTGTTTTTAAATGACATACTCCATGCTACAACCTGTTGTTTTAGCTTTATAATTAAAGAATACAGTCTATCAAAACTTTCAATACTTTGTGCAAAAGTTTTGACTACAGGTATTCCTCGTACATATTCGACTAGCTCTGCTGAAAGTTTTGACTGGCCGTCGAAATATTCGTCTCTCATTTTCAGATTTTTCTTGGATGTCATAGTGGCCATTATTCCGAAAGAGATGAGGATAGGAAGCATACTGGCTAAGCCTAATCTCCAATCAAAGTAGAAGAAAAAAACAAGTAGAACAACCGGTGTAATCATTGTCATGGCAATATCAGGCATTTGATGCGCAAGCATTGTATGTGTTTCTGCCGCTCCATCCACGATTGTTTTTCTTAAATTTCCGCTTTCACGGTTTGCGAAAAATCCTAACGGTTTTGCCATCAGTTTTTTGACATTCCGGCTAATGATATTCTGTTCTACTTCAAATGCAAAGATGTGTGATAAAATGAGAGTGAATGAATATAACAGCAGGCCTCCCACTGCAAAACTCGCTGCACATATTGCATTATGGTTTATTGACACCGGATCAATTTTTCCGGTCAGTATAATACCGCTTACTATTTTATGAATATAGACCATCGGCATCAATACAAGAATCCCTGATAATGCGGAAGATAACATAGCTATATATAGCAGATATTTTTTTCTTCCTGCATAGGGGAGGAGCCTTTTAAGTACCGGCTCTTTTTTCCTCTTTGCGTTTTTCATTTTTTTAAAAATTTATTGGCACAAAGGTATTAAGACTACGGTTGTGTAACAATCACTATTTATTGGGATTTTATCTATATATCCATACCGAATGTTAATTTTATTTTTTAACTTTGTAACTATATTTACAGTAAAAGTATTTATTATTTTATTTTGAAAAGATGGCAGTCAATCTATTTGAAGAACTTTGTAAAGACTACAGGTTTAAAGAAGGCTATCATACATGCATTAATTGTGGTACTTGCACTGCTATTTGTCCTGCTGCAGAATTTTATAAGTACGATCCCAGAAGTGTGGTGAGTATAGTTCAAACAAGAGATGATTCTCAAATTGAAGAATTGCTGAAATCTGATACTATATGGTATTGCGGTGAATGTATGAGTTGTGTTACCAGATGTCCCAGAAAAAACGGGCCGGGACTTGTAATAATGGCATTGCGAGATTTGAGTGTAAGATTGGGATATTTTACCGAATCGGAGAAAGGCAGGCAGATGCTGCCGCTTACTCGTATTCTGACGAATAATATATTGAAATACGGATATTGTGTCCATCCTCGTACCTTTAAATGGGAAGATCATAAGGAATCGGGACCTGTTTGGAAATGGCATACCGAGCATATTGAGAAGAGTTTAGAGAGACAGGGGGCCAATTATATGAAAGACGGACCTGGTGTATTACGAAAAATTCCGGAAGAGGCTTTGAATGAGTTGAAAGCCATATTTGAAGTTACGGGGGCAATGGAGAGGATAAAAACGGTGGAAAGATATTCTAAGGCTAAGGCTGAAGAGATGGGGATGAGTATTGAAGAATATGAGAGGAATGCTTTTGAATATTGTTCCGATAAACATTTCAATGAATGATATATCAAGGCAAGAAGAAAATATGGAGTGATTACCAGAAGGAAATTCCTGATGACCACTGGTATTATGTGCGTAGCTGCATTCGGCAGAACTTTTTTCCTGCAAGCGAGAAGATGTTTACAGAAATTACTGAAAAAGTTCTTGGAAAGGATATATATGAAACACCTTTTCATACCACTTGCGGTGGCATTGCTTACCATTGTGACACGATTCCACAGGAAACTGCCATGACAATTGTAGCTCGTCAATTCGCACTGATGACTGAAGCCGGATATGAGAATTATTGTCCGAGCTGTATAACATCTTTCGGCAATTATGTGGAAATACTTGAGACTTGGAGAGAATTTCCTGAACTTGAGGCAAGGATAAGGGAGAATCTTTGGAAGGCTTGTCGCAGAGAGTTTAAAAAACCTGAATATATTGCTCATACAAGCGACCTTATATATCATTGGCGCAATGATATAGCGGAAAAAGCAAAATATCATCTTATCAACAAACAGATAGGCGAACCTCTAAAGATTGTTGAGCATATAGGATGCCATTATTCGAAAATGTTTCCGAGCAAGGGTATAGGTGGGGCTGAATACCCTTATGTGCTTGCCGGTATGATTGAAAGTTGGGGTGGTCAGGTAGTCGATTATCCCGAAAGAAGGCATTGCTGCGGTTATGGTTTCAGGCAGTACCATGTCAAGGCTAATAGGGGATACAGTGTCTCTAATACATATAAGAAGTTTGAATCTATGGAGCCTTTCCATCCTGATGCAATAATCACTAATTGTCCGGGGTGTTCGTATTTTCTTGACAGATGGCAGTATGTTATTTCGGAACAGACAGGGAAAACGTATGGTGAAAATGGTTTTGGAATACCTGTTCTTACCTATGAAGAGCTTGCTGGTTTGGTTCTGGGGTATGACCCTTGGGATCTTGGACTTCAACTTCATCAGGTAGCAATCGAGCCTCTGCTTGATAAAATGATGATTGAATATGATGCGGATGCCAAATATTTAGGACTCAATAAGGAGGATATTCTTAGACCCGGATTACCTGCCGTGATGAAATGCTTCTGAAATATATACGGAATGAAAGAAAATATTTTGATAATAGGAGGCGGAATTGCCGGAATGGAGGCGGCCGTACAGTTAGTGTCTTTAGGATATAGACCTATTATTGTAGAAAAAAGCGACCATCTTGGAGGACATGTGTTGTCTTGGAACAAATTGTTTCCGGATATGACACCGGCAAAAGATATTGTAAAAGAGATGTTTGATAAGATTTCTGATACAAATATCTTTTTGGATACCTCTGTAAGTTATATAAATAAATTGAGCAATGGCTATAATGTTATGCTGAATAATGGTGTCAGCATCATTTCAAAGGCTATCTTAATTGCAACGGGGTTCAAGCTTTTCGAGGCGGCAAAAAAAGAAGAATATGGTTATGGAGTATATGAAAGGGTAATCACCAATTCGGATTTGGAGGCTTGGTTAAATGGTAGGGAGGATAAGCGTGTGCCGGATAAGCCTCAAAAGATAGGTTTTGTCCATTGTGTGGGGTCGAGGGATTTGAAGGCTGGTAATAGCCAATGCTCCAAAGTATGCTGCGTGACGGCTATAAAGCAGGCGATTGAGGTTAAAGAGAAATTTCCATTTGCACAAGTATATTGTTTTTATATGGATTTGAGACTTTTTGGAAAGAAATATGAAGACTTTTATATAGATGCACAGAGTAAATATGGAGTGCAGTTTATTCGCGGAAGAGTATCTGAGGTCGGTGAGACTGCTGATGGAAGACTTCAGGTAAAGGCTGAAGACACATTGTCCGGTAAGCCTTTGAAAGTAACTATGGATATGCTCGTGCTTATGTCTGGAATGTCTTGCAATTCTAAGTATTCTGAATTGACTTCTGCAATTCATCTTGATATTGATGAGGACGGTTTTTTGAAGAGCAGAAACAATATTTATTCTGTAACGGAGTCAAATCTTCCCGGAATATTTTATGCCGGAGCTTGTACCGGTCCCAAGACTGTACCTGAAACAGTTGCTGAAGCCCGTTCTGCGGCTTTGAATATTAATTTATATTTGAAGGCTAATGAGTAGTGATTTCGGGTTTAAAATATCTAAGAGTTCCACTTTGAATATAGATTCCTGTGATACCGGGCTTTATGAAAAATTATGCGAGGTGGTACCGGACGCAAAGATTTGTATAGCTTGTGGTTCTTGCAGTTCTACTTGTCCTGCGTCAGGTTTCAGCGGAATGAGTGTGCGTAAGGTTATTCTCGGATTGCAGAGAGGCGAGGATGTGAGAAAAATGCTTACCAATTGTATGCTTTGTGGAAAATGTACTATGGTATGTCCGAGGGGGATAAATACAAGGCATCTTATTTTAACAATCTGCCGGATTTATGATAGATAGAATATCATCGGGATTTCATCCTTTTGTACTTCCTTTTCTGTTTGGAATGGCGTTTGTGCTGCTGTATTGTTTGTATGGTGCGGTCAGGCTTGTATTTCAGTTATCTGTGGATGATAGAAGGCGATTTTTTTTGTCACTTGTCACCCCAAAAACAATAGTTAAGAATATCAAGGATATATTCTGTGATTGTTTGCTGCATATAAAGCTATGGAGGCGCAATAAAATGCTCGGATTCATGCATTCAAGCATAGCATTCGGTTGGTTTATGCTTATAGTGCTTGGACATATAGAAGTGATGTTTTTTGTTCCTGAACGTATAAATCTGTTTTATTATCCGATTTTCTTCAATTATTTTGTTGCAGAGTCGGAGACTACAGTTGCAGGGACATTTTTGTTTTTCCTTATGGATTTGTTCTTAGTGCTTGTGTTGGCAGGTATCGTACTGGCAATAATCAAAAGAGTGCATTCGCAGATTTTCGGAATGAGGCGTACAGCAAGACCTTCTTTTATCAATCAGATCGGGATGTATGCGCTTTGGGCAATTTTCCCTCTCAGACTTTTAGCTGAAAGTTTTACTGCACATATCAGCGGAGGCTCATTTTTAACAATACCTGCAAACTGGATATTTAGACAGTTTCTTGGCAATAATCTGAATATGTTGCCTACTTGGTGGGCATATTCTATTGCTCTGTGTGTGTTTATGCTTGTGCTTCCTTTCTCAAGATATATGCATATTCCTGCTGAGATGCTGCTGATTCCAATGAGAAATGCAGGATTGAAAATACGAAATGCAAGGAAAGGGTTTGCACGAGCCCAAGTCTATTCCTGCCCTAATTGCGGGGTATGTATAGATGCTTGTCCTATGAGCGTTAACAAGGCCAATCTTAAGGATTGTACAGTTTATCTGATGAGGCAGATACGTCGTGGAAATGAAAAAAGGATAGAAGAGATAAGCGACAAATGCCTGCTCTGCGGCAAATGCGAGGCTTTGTGTCAGGTAGGTGTAGAAGGTCCAATGCTTAGGGTAATGCAGAGAGCCGGAAGGAAGTATAAGATTGAACAGGACTATTCTGATATTGATATCAGGCCGATGATAGAAGCGGCTTATGGAGGTCGTGTTCTTTATTATAGCGGTTGCATGAGTCAGTTGACACCTGAAATAGGCAAGAATGTGGAAGATGTGCTTAAAAAGGCTGGTGTCGAATACAGATGGATGGATAGGGAAGGGGGGCTTTGTTGCGGTAGGCCTATGTATATTGCCGGCCGCTTTGAAGAGGCACGTAAACTTGTTTCCAAAAATGAAGAGATTATAAAATCCAGTGGGGCTTCGGTGCTTATGGTCAGTTGTCCTATATGTTATAAGATGTTCCGGGAGAACTATTCTTTACAGGGAGTACAAGTACTTCATTATAGCACTTATTTCTATTGGCTGGTCAGGCAAGGATATCTTAAGCTGGAAAAAAGCGATATTCGTTATGTTTTTCATGATCCTTGCGAACTTGGCAGGGGCAGTGGTATATATGAGGAGCCGCGAAAACTTATCGGTCTTTCTGCAAATATTTCCGAAGCAGATAAGAACAGGGAGGAGAGTGTCTGTTGCGGTGGTTCTGTAGGGTCGATTACATTAAGTTTCAAGCAGCGTCAGAAAATGACTCTTGCTGCACTTGACAATCTTTATACGAGCGATGCGGATGCTATTGCAACTGCTTGTCCTTTATGTAAGGCAACTTTCAACCGATATTCTGAACGTCCTGTAAAAGATCTCGCCGAAATAATCAATGCTCAATCGATAGGGCTGTGATTTTGATGAGAGGCAAAGATACTTCATATCCCCTGTATTTGCAAACTCCATCAAAGGCCTTTGCAAGCATCTCCTGCACTTGCCAATTCTTATCGGTGCTTATTTGCTTCTTTAGAAAACAGAGCATATCATTATTCTTTATCGCTAATCGTCCCAATATTGTTGTTGCCAACATGCGGACTTGATAGGATTATTCATTGAATACGTCAAATGTACTTAATTTTTCAGTAGCTTTTGAACGACCATTCGGGCCGGACTTGTATATGCTAATGGGGCAAGTTTTCCTTGTCCTTTTAGTTTTCATAATTTTTTAGTTGAAGAAAGCTCATCAGTCGTTTATTAAACTCCAAAGCGTTATCCAAATTTGCACAATGAGTAGAGTCAAAAAGCAAGTGCAACATTACGACAAAAATTTGAAAAATTCATCCTTTGGTGTGGAAAAGTTGAGTTTTTCTCTTGGTCTCCTATTTATTTTCAGCTGCACTGAGTGAATGAAGTCGTCCGTAATCAGGTTAAAATCAGTGCCTTTCGGTATATATTGCCTGATAAGTTTGTTTGCGTTTTCTATTGCTCCCTTCTGCCAAGAGGCGTAGGAGTCAGCAAAATACACCTTTGCATTCAGTGCGTCGGCTATTCTGCGGTGGTTGCGGAACTCCGAGCCGTTGTCAGTGGTTATCGTGTGCACGTTTTTCCTGTATGGCAGAAGAAGACTTATGGCGGCCTCCGATGGACGGTCGTGGATGCTCACCCTGTCAGGTATGTTGCGAACCTTTGTTTTGTGTCGCACCCTGATATGGCGGCGATATTTCATTCCGTGGCGGCAGTGGGAGCGCAGCTCTCCGCTCTTCGAATCTCCTGACAGTTTCTTGTGCCTTCAGGAAATTCTCATGATGCTTCCAAGCACCGAGAATCGGCTCGTTCCCCAAGATGTAGTGAACGGGGAAAGTAAATCGCCATATGAGTCTATCATCCACCTTTTGTTCAATCCAATAGCATAATTGCCGTATTTATTCCTGTGTTCCTCGCCGCATTCGAAGGGTATGTAGCAGAACGAGATCATAGGAATTGCGATGAAAATGTTGTCGGAAATTCGCTCCTTACTGTATGACACCCGAAAGCTTTCCTTCAAAATCTAGGAAAGGCTGTAGAGCGTTTTTGTATAATGGAACAAAATATTTGTATGGTTATTTCTCATTACTACATGAACTAAAGGTTGTTTTTGCCGAGCAGCAAGTCGAGGGAGAGGTGCTCGTACATATCGGTCATGGCTTCCTTGCGATAGTCATATCTCTCCAGAAGAGGCTGTGCTTGTTCTGCCGCTTCGGAGAGGTCTTTCAAGGATGTCAGTAACTGGTGCATCATTGTCTAATACAGGAATCCGAACATCCAAAGCGGAATCCGGCTGCCGGAGCCGACCTCGGTGTCGTCAACTGCGAGGTAACTGTCCGTGACATCGGCAATTTGCTCGAATGTCTTGCCCTTGCCGCCCACCTCAAAGAGGTGCTTGTCGTCAATGAGGAAGTCTCCTTGCTTGGGGTAACTGACATCGTGCAGGACGCGCATTTGGCTGATGAAGAATGTCTCCCGCTCGTTTCCCTTGTCCACTTTCGGACATAGGACGTGCATCAGGTTTGGATTGCCAAGGAAAATCTTGTCCGGTTTGGTGAGAGACTTGTAATTCTTGGTCTTGGCTGTGAGCAGAGCGAGGACCTGGGCCTTGTTGAGAGCGTAGAGCATCTTGAGTCCGGATTCGTTGTCCGTGGAGAGTTGCCGCCAGAGTTCCGACATGTTGGGCTCGAAGGGAACGTGCTCGCTGATGATCATCAGGAGTTTCTTCACCTTCTGGAGTGTCTCGTAGGTTATATTCTCAACGGAAGGGAGGTCGGAATCAATGACCACCGTGACGGTTTCACGCAGTCGGGAAGGAAAATCCTCCATGGATTCACGGTAGAAAGGGTAGTACCCGTGGGAAAGGTATGCTTCGAAGAGAGGAGTCACCTTGATGCTTCCGACTATGTCCATCGCTTTCCTTACATGGTGCATTAGGATATCATTCAGCGGAATTGTCTCGGTATTGAAGATGCCCTCCAATTCAAGGTATTCGCGAAAAGAGAGACCGTACAGGATGTATGAAGTCTGACGACGGGACATATCAACGGTTGCATTGTCGAGGACCAGCAGGGAACTGCTGGTATAGACGATACTCATATCGGGGTAGTCATCGTAGATGTTTTTAAGTGCCTGGAACCATCCTTCGTAACGATGCACTTCGTCCAGATAGAGCCTGGAAATGCCGTGCCGATCCGCCCAATCGACGAGATCCATCAGGCTATGCGTGGCAAACCACAGATTGTCCAGCGAGGTGTAGAGAGTCTGGTCAATCTCCTCGTAGTTCTCTGTGATATGCTGGAGGAGCAGGGTGGTCTTTCCGACACCTCTGGCTCCCTTGATGCTGATGATACGCGCTTTCCAGTTAATCTGGCTGTATAGATAACGCTTGAAGCGCAGGTCAATCTTAGCGATTTTGCGGTGATAGCTATCGTATAGCGGTTGAATTTCTGCTTGTTCCATGACAATAACCGTTTTGTTTACTGAGCAAAGATAGCTATTTTATGTTTCAGACCATAAGAATTTCGAAAATTTTGTGGTTATAACCTAAATATTTAGGCCTAAAGCGGTGGTTTTAGTCGAGCAGGGTGGTCATTTCCTTGATCATGTCATCGTCGATGTCGCGGTAGCGGGCGAATGCCTTTGAGCCTTCGCAGTGGCAGGAGAGCTTGCCGACGAGGTTCGTGTCTTTGACCTTCTTGTAGAGGTTACCGATGAAGGTGCGGTGGGCCATATGGGAGTTGGCGATGTCGCTGATGGGGTGTTGCAGATGATTACATCATTCGTATTGACCTTGAAGATCGCATGAACAAAGAATTTAGGAATCCGGAGATGCTTCACTATGTGCATGACAGAATCAAAGTTGTCGAACACTTTTAAGAGTGTTAAAAATGTGAAAAATAGCAGTTAATATCTCGGATAAAGGCGATAAAACCAACAAGGCATAAAGCCACGAAAATCACCCATTTCACGGTTTTACTAATTATCTTTCTCATATCTTCTTTGCTTTTAGCCGCTCCTCAACACGACGTATAATGACATAGATTGTACTTTGGCTATGAATGCCGTATTTTCTCATTAGATATCCGTTCACCCCTGTTTTTCCCTGCCCCTCAACAGATGTTAATTCAGTGTATTCCTCGTACAAGGCTAAATCGCGCCTCTCTCGCCATTTTTTGCCTTCAGGCTTAAAAATTTTCATCTTTCCCATATTCTGTTTTATTTCGATTTGTTCCATTTTTAATTATGATTTCATATATTTGTATGGTTACAATTTTGTAACTTGATGCAAATATATTTAATAACAAAGTTTTTTATAAATAATTTATATTTAATTTCGAAAACTCA
>CAUUVS010000008.1:0-73535 GCA_963548935.1 uncultured Bacteroidales bacterium | reverse complement strand
CCGCCGTCTTTGGCATTGTAGAGAGTGGCACTGATGACTGCCTTGCCGTCTTTCTGTTTATCGACATTGGCTGTTGCTTTGGCGTAAGTGTCATCGGTTTTCTGGTAATAAACGGCTATTTTCTCATTTACTGCCCAAGCGGTGATGCCGTCCGTGCCCACAGATTTAGTGATAGCATTCTTTGGATATACTGTAGCTGAAAAAGTCATTTCAACTTGATCTACTTCCTGATTAGTCTCGTTTTTTGCGTTTTCGATTTCTGTTTTGCCACAGGAAACACCAATAATCCCCGATACGAGAAATGCGGCAATAGGTATAAGTGTCTTTTTCATACAATTTACTCGTAAAAAGGATTATCATTGGTAAAATCGTAATTGTCTCGTGCTTGGAGACTTCCGCAAATAATCTGCTGCTCAATAATTTCACTTATTGTTATCGTCGGTGCGACATAGGGTGATTTTGGATTTTGTAGCTCTTTTTTCATGTTCTGATAAAAATTTTGGAATGTAAAGGTAAGAAAATAATTCTAAAGTTGTCGCGACCATCTAATGTTGCACTTCTATCTTGACTTTGCAATGTCAGAAAATTTATTCAATTCTGACAAGTAGCATGCAAAAGCCTACGCAGGGTTTAGGATATACACGCAGATAGTCACTAAACTGGCAATGAAAAGAATCATCCAATCAACAAAAGAGTGGAAGAGTCAATGATATATTAGTACAAAGTTGACAAGACCGAAAGTCCCCAAATCGCCATAAGAGCGGTCTGGGGACTCGATATTTTAAATGCAAGGTGTCAAAAATAAGAATATAACTTATTTTTTCTCAATAACTGCATTTATTTTATGCGAAAGTACAATTGTTTATATTAAAATGTCACATTCTAATTTGTCACTACTATTTACAAGAAAATACAAACAGTAGTGATATCATAGTATATTGCTTGGAATATGGTTGATTATTGCTTTAATAAATCGTCAGTGATGTCATAAGTCCAACTGATTTCAACAGACTTATTTGCATTATCTTTTCGATGGACTCTCCATTTTGATTCATTAAAGAAATCGCTTTTTAAACTCTGTTCATCTTTATTGTCCCAAGTCTGAAGAAGTTTTCCCTCTTTTGAATATACATGCACAGTGATTTGGCGTCTTCCAATATTATTATCATTATTTGTAATGATATTAAATGTAGGCAAATAGTTCCTATTTACATTTCTAATACCAATTGCGATATTATAAATGCAAATGGAATCGTTTGGAGATAAGATACTCGTATTGTTTACTGCATTGGCATGAATACTAAAGGTATCAGACGTGGTATTTTTTACATACCAAAACCCACTGTTATCAAACAAACTAAGAGCAGGATCGCAGGATACTAATCCGATGCAGAATATGACCAGTAATAATATTTTTTTCATTTTATAACGAAATTAAATCGTGAACCACTATTCACAACAAAAGGAGCATTGATTGTAATTGACTTTTTCATAATTTAGAACGATTAAAATGTTATTAATAGTGATTGGTTTGGTTAGTACTATACCTAAAATTTTGATTTATTTAGGTTTCCGGTTAATTACCTCCTTTTTAAGGGTTTTTATTTTTTGCAAAATAGAGAAAAAATATTATTAATACAACGATTCTAAAAAATAAAATTTTAATAGAAGAAACTTTCGCCGTAAGTTTGACACTTTGTTTTGATAAAAATAATTGTAAATAATTGAAAAAGTTGTTGTTAAAACTCTTTTTGAGGTCAAATTCAGCTCTTATCCATGATTTGTTGAATACAAATGACTCATGCAGAAAAGGAAGCAAGAAAAGAAATATTCAGTCGGTAAAAATCAAAAAGCTTCCAAATCGTCACGATCGCGGTCTGGAAGCCCTATTTTTAATAAAAATCGACAAATTAGGTGTCAAAGATAAGAATATAACTTATTTTTTCTCAATAACTGCATTTATTTTATGCGAAAGTACTTTGTAGTGTGCCCTGTCTTTTGGATTTCCTTGATTTGAGAGTCTCTGTACAAGTTTGTAACTCTCCATAAGTTTTCTGTATATAGCAGGATGCTTAACCATATTTACAATACTTAATGTTGTAAATTCAAATCCTGATATTTTCGGCAACGAGACTTCTTTCAGAATTTCCTTTTCAACAGGATTAAGGTTTTTTAGTCCCGTCTGATTTTGTCCGATGTCAGCAAGCCCACCTTCTTTTATCAGACGTTCTATATAGGTATTTTGAAGATTCTTGTCGTACATATTACATTTACGACCATTCAGCGCCTTGTTCCATACATGGAGATATAAATCATCCATATATTCATCGTAGGTGTATGCTGTTGAAGGATTAAGCTCTTCGTTGAGGACAAGACTTGCTGTGATATTGTCAAAGAAAAGTCTTGTGAGTATTATAGACTGGAGCATAGCGGGAGAATAGACCGGTCCTATTTTATCGATTATCTTTTTGTCTAATACCCATTCAGGTAGTTCCTCTATCGTTTCAAAAACAAAATCGAGCGCTTCTTTCTGCTCTTCTCTTGAAACAAAACTGATTGCTTTTGCGTCATTGTCCCTCATCGGTTCATCAAGTCTGATACCTCCTATAGATACCATTGAATGAAGAAGATAACGCTGCATTTGCATAATAATCTGAGTGTATAACTCAGTCATCTGTTTGTAATCATTATCATCTTCTTTTGTCCATTCCGGTAGATTACTGATGATTGTCTTAAGATTTTTTATTCCATACCTGCCGGCTTTGGTGGAATTGTTACCGAGGTCTTCGGCCTTGCAAGAAGGGTCATATTCATTGATAAATGGCTGAGGACCGTATTTATACATAGGGTCTGACGCTTTCGAATTTATCCATTCGTTTAGAGTCGCTTTTTCTTCTTCAGGAGATGATGCCTCGTAAATAGGCTTATAGCCCCACATAATTGCGAATTTGTCATATACTCCGAGGTAAGGGGGAAGAAGATTCACACCCTTGTCTTCAGGTTGCGCTATGTAGTTGAATCTTGCATAATCCATTATAGAAGGAGTAGTCCCGAATTTTTTTGTAAAAGAGGCGGAACGCAAAGAATCTACAGGATAGGAGTATGAGGCTCCGAAATTGTGCATAAGTCCGAGAGTATGTCCGACTTCGTGTGCGGCAACATATCTTAATGATGACCCCATAGTCTCGTTATCAAAAACTTTTTTGCGGACCGAAGGATCAACAGCGGCAGTCTGGACAAATCTCCAATTGTGAAGTAGTTTTACTACATTGGAATAGAAAAGTACATCGCCTTGGATTATTTCTCCTGAACGAGGATCTGTTATTGATGGTCCCATAGAGTTTTCCTGAGTCGTTGCTATCATACGATAACAGTTGTATCGAATGTCATCAGGATCAAAGTCAGGGTCGTCTTTTGGATAATCCTTTGCTATGATTGCATCCTTAAAGCCAATGGCCTCGAATGCAGGTTGCCAGTCTTCGACACCTTTTTTGATATAATCACGCCATTTTTCAGGAATAGCCGTATCTATATAGAATATTATCTGCTTTTCAGGGACAACCATTTCACCTTTCTTATGTTTTTCAATATCTTCCGGCTTAGGATGAATATCCCAACGTTCTATATATTCAAGTTCCTGAACGCCATCTTTATTGTCTGTATAATAGTCTTTGCTATTACTGAAATAGCCTATTCTCGGATCTGCATATCTTGGCTTCATTGTCTTTTCCGGCATCAATACAATATTTCTTGTCATAGTGACAGTGAAAAGACCACCATCGACAGAATAGCTCATAAGGCTTTTTATGTTGATATTTTGCGGGAAACTCTTCATTGATTGAATTGCAGATTTTGAAGAAACAAGACTGCCGGATAATGGCTGCTTTTTTGAAAGTACATCCATTATATTGCCTGATCTGAATGGACTGAATTCAGGAATATCAGTTATGAAAAGATCACTCATATCCACAATAACGGACGAAGAATCAGGAGAGAAGCATTCGATATTGTAAACTTCCCATATTGGATTCCGGAAATTTCTTTTGAAAGATTCAAGCATTGCAGATGTTGTGTCTGCAATATTATTGCTCTTCTTCTTGTACATATAAAGTTTCTTCTTGTCTTTTGTGAAAGTGACAAGAACAGGATTATGAGGCATCTGGCCGGCTGCAATATCTTTATTGTTGCTGGTTGTGGAAACTCTTGAAGAAATCAGGAAGTCCCTGTCCAAAATGCAGACAGGGATTTCAAAATAATATTTTTCTTTTATCTTATGAATTTTGAAAAGGCCTTCGCTTGTCTTGGCATCTTTCAAAAAGGTATCGTATTTAACTATGTCTTTTTTCTCGGAAAAGGCTGTCGTTTCCTGTTTTTTCTTGGACTTGAAAATCCCTGCTTCTGCTTTGAATCCCGATAGGCCTGACATAAGAGCTATTGTCAGCGTTATACCGATAAGGCGGCTTAAATTCTTCATTTATTGTATATTTTATAGCTTTAATTTTGAAAGATCGAAGCCGGCTGTCAGCATAGCTTTCTTTAGAATATCATATTTCTTTTTCATAACAGGATAGCTTTGGAATATGGTCTCCAGATCCGATGGTTTTGTCGAGAACACAAAAATCATCCATTGCTCCAGATCCTGTGCTTTTGTAGGCGCATATACCGAGTAAAAGTCTTCTTCTTCGCTTATGTATGAACTCACTGTATTATACGAAATAAGACCATATTTATAGAAATCTATATCTTTGGGATTTTCATATCCGAGATAGAAGCCGTTCGGATGGAATATGTCTTTTTCCACTTCTTCGCTTGCTTTTGAAAATGCTTCAGGCACTTTGAAAATTCCCCTTGTTGCAGACATATATTTTGCCCAGAAATCAGAATTCAGAGCCGCTCTGGCTTTTATGAATTCTTCATTGCTCATATTGCTGAGAGAAGAGTTTATGCCACCTAATGCAAGAAAACTGGTGCTTGCATAGCTTTTGAGCACATGCGTTTCCCCATAAGAAGCCATCTTAATCGTGTCGGCAAGGATTATGGAGAAAGGAAGATTGTTTTTAAGGAAATCTTTAGGGTAAAGGCTGATAATAGCCTTGTTCAGGAATTCGAGACCGGCATTCAGAACTTCAGGAGTTTGCTTTGGCGCTATAATGCTGATGCCATTGTCATCCTTGAAATTGAACTTATAATCAGCAATCGTGGGATTTTTTATAAGTACTGTACTATAGTCTTTGTAAAATTCGTATATATGGTGCTTTATAGGATCGGAAGGAGTATCTGTAAGAATACCGTATTTGTCCGGAAGAGCATCTGCAACCAAAGAAGGTTCTTTATAACACGATGTGAGTATAAGCCCTGTAAGTATAGCGCAAATAGAAGTATATATCGCTTTTTTCATATTCATATATTTTATTTATTTTCACCGTAATTCTAATTTTCAGGTTTGCTTTCAGGACGAGCAAATATTTCTATTTCAGTATTGCGATCCTTTTCGCTTTTCGGTATAGGTAATATGTATGATGCCTTATCTTTCAAAGTGTATTTTTCTCCGGCATTCTCATCTGTTTTCGATGTATATTTGTGAGTTATACCGATTATTCCATATCTGCGAATGTCGAACCATCTCATTCCCTCAAAAGCAAATTCCCTACGTCTTTCTTCTCTCACTAATTTTTTAACATCAGCGCCTGAAAGAGATGCAGTGCCTGATTTTACACGTTTTTTCCAGATTGTATTGAGATCTTTCAGAGCTTTGGCGTTCTCTCCTTTTGCAGCATAAGCTTCCGCCCTGTTAATGTAAGCCTCTGCTATACGGAAAGCATTGGAATATGCAGTATATTTGTACTTTGACCATTTCTGAGGAGTGTACAGCTCGTAATCTTTCTCAACAGGAGCATCCTGTTTTCCTTTAATATGATTATAGAAATTATTTAATCTGAAATCATCGGTAATATAAGAATCGATAAGTTCTTTGGAGACTGCAAATGCACCGGCATATTGGAATCTGTCAGGGAAATAAGATTCTAATTTGGTAAGCCCGAAAGAGAAAACTATTTCCGGATTTGATGGGGATAGAAAGAAGTTCTCACCTTTCTCCGTTAGCTCTATAAGATTATGGGAAGTTGTTTTCAATAGCAGATTGCAGTATTTTATCACTTCGTCATATTTTTCCTCAAAAAGGAAAATTCTGGATGCCAAGATATAGGCTGCTTCGATATTCGGTCTATATATACTTTTTGAAATACCGGAGTTCTTGAAATGTGATATCGATGCCGCTATATCATTTTCCATTTTATCATATACAGCCCTGACGGTGGCTCTTTTATACATTTTATCCGATATGCTGTTCTCTTCGTTTATCACTACGCAAAGATCTGTGTTGTCTGTGGCCTTGGAATAAGGGGCGGCATATAGATTGGCTAACATAAAATAAGAATATGCCCTCATAAAATAAACTTCGCCTGCAAGATCTTCTTTCTCTTTATCTGTACCTTTCATCTTCTGAAGATCTCCAAGGAAGACATTGCACATCAATATCTTATGGTAATAGGTTTCCCATGCGTCGTCTGGGATGAAAGTGTTATTGAATCCGGATTCTGGATTCGATTGCCAAGTGAAATATGACCACATTCCTTCTCTGAAATCGTTTGAAATCTGCCAAGGGGAGGTTCCATAATAATTGTATGACTGAACATCGTCTGTCATAAATTCCAGATATGTATTAATTGCCTTGTTATTCTGGAGTATTTCTCCATAAAGAAGTTCTTTATAATCCTTTACGGATTCAGGCTTCATCAGATTCTGTGAACTTTCCTCAAGAAAAGAGCAAGATGCAAGAATCGTCAATAATATTATACTGAAGTATATTTTTCTCATATTGATGTCGTTTATTAAAATGAAACATTAAGTCTGAATGAGTATGTTCTTTGAGGTGGGATGCTTCTTGAGCCGAGACCTATCTGTTCAGGATCTCGCCCCTGAAGAGCTTTGTCTTTGATTACGAATACATTACCCATGTCAAAACTTATGCTCGCACTGTTTAGCTTTAGTTTGTTGACCCATTCTTTAAAGAAGTCATATCTTATTGATATCGATCGGCATCTTAAGAAACTACCTGAAACGACTCTTAAGTCACTCTTGTTGTACATATCCCATTTATTGTCAGCGATACGATACTTGACATCCGATTCTCTTATTGTCAGAGCATCTGATGAAAGAACCGGTATGTTTGTTATATTTTCATCTCCTGGCTTTCTCCATCTGTTGGTAAATTCGCTTGACATATTCTGATCGGGAAAAGGCAGGCGTTGGCCTGAAGATTCATAAAGATCGTTCAGGCGCATTTTGCTTCCAAGATTGAATGATATAAGTGCGTTGAATGAGATATTTTTATATTTTAAGAAGGTAGAGAAACCTCCTGAAAGGTCAGGTTCTCTTTTTCCGGACAGAACAAATGCTTTTTCATACATTTCAATAGCAGAATGAACAAGTTCCTTTCCTTCACTGTCGACTTCTTCTGTATCTTTGAATAAAGGGTAGCCTTTTTCGTTGAGTTTGTCGAATTTATATGAATAGAAACTGTTTACAGCCTGACCGTTTGAAATAAGACGTCCTGAGATGTAATCTTGCCATGTTACAGCAGTATTGCCGGCATTGGTTACCTTATTGTAATTTTTTCCTGTATTGAAAGAGAGGCTCCAAGTCCAACTTTTTGTCTGAATAGGCACTAAAGAGATTGCAAGATCCCAGCCTTTGTTTTCTATACCTCCGGCATTCATTGACACATTTTTTGCTCCTGTGGAAGGCGCTACGTATTTTGTGACAATTTGATCAACACCATTCTTATAATATAAGTCCAATGAGCCATAGATTCTGTTATTCCAAAAAGCCCAGTCTAAGGCAATGTTGTATGAGTGAGTTTTTTCCCATTTCAATCTGGTATTAGGCAGCTTGTACAATTTTGAAGAGTATTCTTGTGAGATTGTTTCCAATGTGCCGAGAGTTGAAATCAAGTAAGGCGTCTGGTCAGGATGGACATTGCCTTGGATACCATAAGAGGCTCTGACAGCAAGGTCGTCAAAGAAAGTGACGTTGCGCATAAACTTCTCATTGGCAATATTCCATCTTGTCGATATGGACCATACCGGTAGAAATCGAACATCGTCACTCTGGCCGAACTTGTTTGAACCGTCTGTACGTATATTGAAATTCATGATGTAACGATTGTCGTAGTCGTAGGACATTGTGGCATAAAGCGATATGACGTTATTTTTGGTATCTGTCACGACATCGGGATGGTTTTTTACCATAGATGCGTATGCTGTCCATACTGTCGGATCAATATCAACAAAGCTTTTTCCCCTGTCCGGCAGGTATCCGTATTGTGTGGAAGCTAAACCGTCTGTTTTTGAAGAACGAATTTCTTGTCCTAAACTGCCGGAAACTTGGTGTTTGCCGAAGTCCTTGATCATAGCAAAGCTATTTCTCCAGACAATAGATGTCTGTTTTGTGTTGAATGTTTCAAGAACTCCTCCAAAAGGAATTTGTCCCCATTTGGCAGCATAATTCTTGTCTTCTTCGGGTTTAGGAACATGTTTTCCATAAGGTATGTTCCTATAATAAGTTACATAATATGAAGCTTCATCCGCCCAGTTTTCCTGAACTACGTTGCTTCTGGAAGCGCCGGCTACCGAAGAAAACTTAATCCAGTTTGCAATATCCCAATCTATATCGGCAACAATATCCATCGATGAATTGCTTATTTTGTTGCCGCTATGTTCTATTTCATTGAGAATATTATATTGCAGATTGCTATTGTAACCTGAAGATACGCTGTAAAAATATGGCGTTCCATCTGCATTTCTGATAGGAATGCTACGTGCCGTATTATAGGCATACTCGTACAGATCGACTGATTTGTGCGGATGAGTTGCATCAGAGGCAGAGCCGCTGACTTTAAGGCCTAATCTGAGCTTCGGGGTAAAACGGGTATCTACTTTTGCCATTACATTATAACGTTTCTGTCCTTCTGTAATAGCGACACTTTTTTCGTCAGAATATCCCAAAGAAACATAGTAATTACTTATATCATTTCCTCCCGAAAGGGAAAGGTAGTGCTGGTTTGTTAGAGTGGGACGGAATAATTCTCCATACCAGTCGGTGTTCAGCTCTTTCAGTGCCTTTACTCTTTGAAGGAATGTGCCATAGTCGATTTTCTTGTCCCATAAGTCACTCAGAACTCCTTCATACCCCACATCCGAAGGTTTGTATAGTCCGAAACTAAGACCTCTCTCGTGCATCTCGATAGACATATCGATTCTGTCTGCGGAATTCATTCTGAACATATTTTTATATGTAGGCGGAGTTGTTGTTGTAAGGGTTGCCGTATATGACAGAACAGGTTTTTGATTTTTTCCTTTTTTGGTCGTTATTACAATAACCCCGTTTGCTGCCTTGATGCCATATATTGCTGTGGCACTGGCATCTTTCAGAATATCCACCCTTTCTATGTCTTCAGGGTTAAGAGAAGAGATGGCATTGCCTATAAGATTTACCTTATCAGGGTTATTCAGTTCTTCGGCTGAAATATTCACCCTCTCCTCAAGTATAATACCGTCGACTACCCATACCGGTTCCCTATTGCCTGTAATGGAAGAAGAACCACGTATTCTGATTTTAGGTGCAGCTCCCGGAGTCGAGGAAATATTCATTACAGATACTCCGGCGAGTTTTCCCTGCAACATCTTGTCGATAGAAAGATATTCTCCGCCTTTTAGGTCTTCTCCTTTTATTGTGGCAATTGAACTGGATAGCTTTCTTCTTTCAATTTTCTGATAGCCGGTGATCACTACATCTTCAATGGATTGAGTATCGTCCTGCATCTGTATATTTATGATTTTCTGTCCGGAGTATGTTACAATTTCTTCTTTCATGCCCAGAAGATAGAATGTTATCTTTGTATCTTCGGCGGGTATTAATCTTAGTTCAAACCTTCCTTCTGCATCAGTGAAAGTACTGTATTCAGTCCCACCGACATATACGGCGACACCGGCCAGAGGCTCTCCTGTAGATTTGCTTGTGACATTACCTTTTACGGTAGTCTTGTCGTCAGCAGAAAATGCAAAAGCGGTAATTGTGCATAATAGCGTGATAATAATTGCAGATGCAATTTGCCTGAACGGAACCTGTTGCAAGGACTTCAGGCTGAGGGGCTTTTTCTTGAAAATTTTCATAAAATTCGTTATATATTAAACAAAAATACTTATAATTTTAATTCTTAAAAATATTTTCTTTATTAAAACGATTTAATTATTTTCGCATAACCTTGTCTGTATTTTTAATTTAAATAATTGACTTGCAAATATTATATTTGTAAAAATACCATTTTCCATGAGTACAACTGAATGTATTGAAATACTTAAAAGTCATTCGGTCAGACCAACGGCCAACCGGATAATGATAGTAAAGGCAATTGTCGATGCCGGAAGACCGGTGTCTATGTCAGAATTGGAAACGGTTTTGCCGACTATAGACAAGTCCAATATTTTCAGAGCCTTGTCTGTATTTGATAAACACAATATGCTTCATCGTATTGAAGATGGAGGGGACGGAATAAGATATGAATTGTGCAGAAGCAAAGATGATTGTAATGATGATGATATGCACGCTCATTTTTATTGCGAAAAATGCCATAAGAGTTTTTGTCTCAAATATTTTAATATTCCTGCTCCGGATTTGCCGGACGGTTACGAAGTACATTCTATAAATTATGTTTTGAAAGGAATATGTCCTGATTGCATCGGAAGGTAACAGATATGAATTTGCAACCTGGTTGCATTTGATTAATCATATATTTGCTTCTGAAAAATAATTTACATTATGGAAGCAGAGAATAAAAAAAGATTGACAAGGATTGTTGTTTCGACAGTTTTGCTGGTTGTTGCCATTATTGCTGAAAAAACTATTGATCTGAAAATATGGCAACAGTTACTTATATATCTTATACCTTATCTGATAGTAGGTTATGAAACCCTTGCCGAAGCAGTGGAAAGTATTTTTAAAGGTAAGGCCCTTGATGAAGATTTCCTTATGGCAATCGCCACTATAGGAGCATTGTCCATCGGTTTTCTCCCCGGCGCTGCAACTTGTTTTCCGGAAGCGGTTTTTGTAATGTTGTTTTTTCAAGTCGGTGAACTTTTTGAAGAGATTGCAGAGGGGAATAGCCGTAGGTCGATAAAACACTTACTTGATATAAGGCCTGATACTGCAAATTTGTTACAGGGAGATAAAGTTGTAAAAGTCGATGCTGAAAAAATATTACCGGGGGATAATATTGTCATCATTCCGGGAGAAAGAATACCTGTCGACGGTGAGATTATTGAAGGAACCTCGAATATTGATGCTGCAGCCTTGACGGGAGAAAGTGTCCCGTTAGTTGTAGGCGTGGGCGATGAGGTTCTTTCAGGTTGTGTAAATATCTCCGGTGTGCTTAAGGTTAAGGCAAGAAAGGCTTTTACTGAATCTACAGCATCTAAAATTATCGAACTCGTAGAGAATGCTTCTGAAAAGAAGTCTTCAAGTGAAAGGTTTATTACCCGTTTTGCCAAGAGATACACCCCGATTGTTGTATTGATTGCCGTGCTTCTTGCCTTTTTGCCGCCTATGCTTTCCGGTAACTTCAGTGGCGAATTTCATGTCTGGCTATATCGGGCATTGACCTTTCTTGTGGTCTCTTGTCCTTGTGCCCTTGTTATTTCTGTCCCGCTTACATTCTTCGGGGGATTAGGGGCGGCTTCTAAAAAAGGAATCTTGGTAAAAGGCGCTAATTATTTAGAACTGCTTGCCAAGATTGATACGGTTGTATTTGATAAGACCGGTACATTGACAGAAGGTGTGTTTGATGTGACGGCCGTTCATCCTGAAGAAATTACGGAAAAACAGCTCCTTCACCTCGCAGCGCACGTTGAGAGATTTTCCACTCACCCTATAGCATTGTCATTGAAAGAGGCGTATCCTGATGAGAGTGACGGATGTGAAGTGTCCCAAGTAGAAGAGTTTGCCGGGCTTGGAGTGAAAGCAAAAGTCAATGGCGATGAAGTGCTTGTCGGGAATAGTCGGTTCATGGAAGAAAGAGGAGTGGACTGGAGGCCTTGTGAAAAGACAGGAACTATTGCACATGTTGCCAGAAATGGTGAATATTTGGGGCATATCGTTATTTCCGATAAAGTTAAAAAAGATGCTTTTGCTGCAATTTCTGATTTGAAAAGAGAGGGGGTGCGAAGGCTTGTCATGCTGACCGGAGATAAGGAAGAAGTCGCTGCTGCCGTTGCCGGAGAGGTTGGTATTGAAGAATACCACTCAGGGCTTTTCCCGACAGATAAGGTGGAGGAGGTTGAGAAAATGCTATTACGGAAACCTGAAAACAAGGCTCTTGTATTTGTCGGTGACGGTATTAATGATGCTCCTGTTTTGGCAAGGGCTGATGTAGGGATTGCAATGGGAGGCTTGGGATCGGATGCTGCTATTGAAGCGGCTGATGTGGTTATTATGAATGACAGACCTTCGAATATTGCAAAATCCATAAGGATAGCCGGAAAAACGTTGAAAGTAGC
Organism: uncultured Bacteroidales bacterium; assembly: GCA_963548935.1. GTDB lineage: Bacteria > Bacteroidota > Bacteroidia > Bacteroidales > UBA932 > Cryptobacteroides. Next base: position 60,924 of record CAUUVS010000008.1, on the reverse strand, counting down.
GACAGAAAATATTGTATTTGCAATAGGTATCAAGGTGCTTGTACTGATTCTGGCAAGTCTTGGATTGGCTACAATGTGGATGGCTGTTTTTGCCGATGTCGGTGTGACTGTACTTGCAACACTCAATGCTATGAGGATGCTTAGAAATAAATAGATCGGTTTATTAAGTCAGAGGAAATTTAATCGGGAAGATCGATCTGCTTGAATTTCCTCTGGCGTTTTTCCCAGCGTTCTCTTGCAAATTGCTGCAAATCCGTGACCGCATCGTTTTCATCGATTATCTCCATTCCAAGAATAGTCTCAATGATATCTTCCAAGGTAATAATGCCCTGAAAAGAACCATACTCGTCAATGATAAGACCGATCTGATTTTTGGTTTTGAGAAGGGATTCCCAGATTTCGCTCACGGACATTTCTTCGTTGAACATTTCAATATCCCTTCGCACACTGCCTATCGGCAGGTCGAATTTGTCATCGGCAAGCTTCTCAAGTATATCGTAACGCATAACATAGCCTGTGATATTTTCAGATGAATCTGAATAAATCGGAATTCTGGAATAGTGGGATAATTGCTCATCCCTATAAAACTCTTTCATTGTCATAGATGCCGGAGCAGTAGAAGCGACCGCTCTCGGAGTCATAACATCGTAAGCTTTTATATCCTCCAGTCTGATGATATTCTGTATCACCTTATTCTCGCTCTGGTCTATGACGCCTTCTTCTTCTCCCATGTTGGCCATAGCCGACACCTCTTCGCGACTTACTGAAGATTCGACATCGTCAGGTGTGAAAATCTTGCTGATGAATCGGATAAGAATGACAAGCGGAAACATCAGGTAGATAAGGGCTTTTATTACTTTCGCCAAAGGGAGCAGGTGTTTCCAGTATGATGTCCCGATGGTTTTGGGGATTATTTCTGAAAATATCAATATCAGTATTGTGGTTATGGCTGAAACAAGTCCGAACCATTCGTTTCCGAATATCAGGGTTGTTTGCCTCCCGACACCTGCTGCACCGATAGTGTTGGCTATGGTATTGAGGGACAGAATAGCTGCGATCGGTTTATCGATATCTGTTTTCAGTTTCATGAACAATTCGGCATTCTTGTCACCCTCTTCTTCTCTCATATTGATAAAAGAAACCGGGGTGGACATTAACACAGATTCAAGCAGCGAACATAAAAAAGAAATCGCTAATGCTCCGAACAGAAATACTAATAAAAGTCCCATAAATTATAAATTGCTGCAAAATTACTCATTTTCTTTTAATTATACACTTACAATTGAAAAAATAGGGCAAATAAGAAAAAGTAGTTTTTATTTTTCAAAAATTATTTTATAAATTTGCAAACGTTTGTATTTTATTGTTTGTAAATAATACAAACGTATGTTATACATAATTATTAACCATACATTTTGTAAATAGAACTAAAAAGCCGATTATGAGAAATAACATTTTTAGCAGTTCGTTTATATTATTATCTGTTTTTATTGCTTCGGGCATATTGTATTCTTGCAATGACAGGCTGCCAGAGAAATGGGCTGCACCTATCATACCGTCGGAAGGAATGGTACTGAAAACTTTCCGGGTCGAAATTTCTCCTATGACCAAGACCATTATGAATAATGATGGAGAAATCAAATGGCTGGCAGGAGATCAGGTAAGCGTTTTCGATGATAAGAAAGGAGTCATAGGCAATCCTGTATATGTGTCCAATAGCACAATTACAGCTGAAGTAGAGGCTTCAGCATCGCATTATTATTCCGTCTCGCCTTATTCTAATGCTGTTGTTTATGATGCTTTGTCTAAAGAGATTAAGACTGTCTTGCCTCTAAGCCAATATCCTGCTCCTGGCAACATGGATAAGGATGCGAATCTTTTGTTTGCAGTTTCTAAGTCCGGTGATGATAAAATGGTATATAGCAATATGTGTGCAATTGTCCGATTCTCAATCGCTGATGAAGATATTGCAGCATTGAAATTTGAAGGTTTAAATGGGGAGAAGCTTGCCGGTGGTGTCACAATAAAAAAAGAAAAAGAGGTGTACGGCCTTTATGCTGACGATATGCAGGCAAGTAAGGCAGTCAGAGTTGTAAGCAACTCTGACCCATATACTTTTGTGAAAGATACGGCTTATTATTTCTGCATTGTCCCTCAGAATCTTGAAGGAGGCTTCAAGGCTACACTTACCAAAAAAGATGGCTCGGTTGGGATATATAAATCCAATAGAGCAATTGTGGCTGAACGAAATAAGGTAATAAATTTAGGGACAATAAAATGTGCTGAATATAAATCCGATCTAAAGGCTGATTATGAAAACAAAGGCAAAATCGTTATTGGTGGCGTGGAATATCATATAGAAGATATGCCTGCCTTTGAAGTGACAGAACCTGCTCTTAGGAATACCATAAATGGAAAAAATAAGAAGGGTATATATTTCTTGCAGTCTGATGTGGAATATGATATTTCTGCCGTCAATATCTCGGATAATGTGGTAATAGTGGGAAATGATGCTTCTAAATCATCTAAGATAGTTTTTGCAGAGGACAATCCTGTGCTTCTCGGAGCAGGAGGACTTGTTCTTAGCAATGTTGTCTTGGATAATGCCGGCAGGAGCGGCTATATTTTCGGACCTAATAAGGCTGCCGGCGCTGTGACTGCCGATTTTGATAGATTTGTTATAGAAAAGTCTGAAATATTGAATATCCATAGGCCGATTCTATATTATGATATGGCTTCTTATGGTATCAAAGAAATTTCTTGCAAACGCAACAAACTTCAGATAAATCTTTCTGACAAGCCGGATATACAGCTATTCAATGTATGGAAATCCAATCCAGCATCCTATCGGAAATTTGATTTCTCCGATAATATCTATTATGCCGGAAATCTGACCGATGTGCAGGTGTTCAATGGTGTGGATAAGGTTAAAAAGCCTTATACGGAATTAGAGATAACTTTCGATAACAATATTGTATATAATATTCATTCATCAAAGGCTATGGTAAAGGCTTCACTGGTAAAATCACTTTCAATGACGGGTAACCTGTTCTATGTGTCTGAAAAGAAATCGAATGATTTTTTCAAGCTATATGCTGCTCATAATTCATCTGTTATTTCCGGAGGCGCTTTGGACAAGAATGACAATGCTTCAAAGAAGAATTTCGCTTATGCTTTGGGAGGCTTTGGCTGGACAGGGTATGCAAAGACAAAAGTCAAGTTTTTTATGACAGTATGGGTGGATCTCGGTGCAGAGTCTCCTTTTGAGGAGGTGGATACAGATAAAGGTGTTTTTAAACTAAAAGAAAAATACCATAAGTATGGTCCGCAGAATTGACAACATAATATAATTATCAACTATAAAATAACAGTCTATGTATAATCTCTTAAGAGCACTCTTATCAACAAGTGTTGTGATGTTGTGTTTATCCGGAGTTGTAGCAGAGGGTAGTGATTATGGTATTACGACGGCAGAGTCTATTACCTCCGTTATGCAGCAGACAAATGTGAGTGGTGTCGTTTTTGATAAATTCGGTCCTGTTGCAGGAGCTTCTGTGATGGTGAAGGGCACAAAGACAGGGACACTTACTGATATTGACGGACATTTTTCTATCGATGTTCGAGAAGGGTCTACACTCGTGGTTTCTTTTCTTGGATATGATGATGTTGAATTTGTATATAAAGGAGAGAAGGATCTCAAGATAGAGATAAAAGAAAGTTCAACTGTATTGGAAGAAGTGCAGGTTGTGGCTTATGGTACTGCAAAGAAGGCGACTATCACAGGTTCTATGGCTTCTGTTCGTACGGATGAATTGCTGAAGACGCCGGCTTCCAGTATAGCGAATGCCTTATCAGGTAAGATTCCTGGACTTTCTACAGTGCAGATGAGCGGACAGCCCGGAGCTGATGATCCTTCTGTTTTTATCAGAGGCGTAGGGTCTTTGACAGAAAATCTTTCATCACCGCTGATTCTTGTGGATGGAGTGGAAAGATCATTTTATCAGCTTGACCCGAATGAGGTTGAAGATATTACTGTATTGAAAGATGCAGCCGCTACAGCCGTTTTCGGTGTAAGAGGCGCCAACGGAGTTATTATCGTTACTACGAAAAGAGGTGAGGAAGGGAAGGCAAAGATCAATTTCTCAACATCTTTTGCATTGCAAACTCCTGTGAGAATGCCTTCATTTGCAAATAGTTATGAATATGCAAGAACTTATGTGCAGGCACAGAAGCACGATGGTGTGGATGAGTCCGGCTGGGCTTTCGATGCGGCTGCCATAGAGGCTTTCCGTACAAAAAGCAACCCGATTGCATTTCCTGATACAGACTGGGTGGACATGCTTATCAAGAAGGTCGCCCCACAATCCCAGCATAATCTTACTATTTCAGGAGGAACTAAAAAAGTCAGATATTTTTCTTCGCTTGGATATTTTACACAAGATGGTCTTTTCAGATCTTTTGAAGAAGATTATAATGGTAATTTCAGCTATAAGCGCCTCAATTATAGGGTGAATTTAGATATTAGTCTGACCAATACTACATTGATGCGTATAAATCTTGGTGGAAGACTTAATGACAAAAGAGCTCCTAATTATGAGAAGAGCGAGAATATAAGTTATTTGTTCAGAGATATTTATTGGGCTCCTCCATTTGGTGGGGTCGGTATAGCGGACGGAATGTGGATTGTGTCCGATCCAAAGAGATTCAATCTCCCAGGCGACATAAGGGATGCAATGTATCCATATTACGGACGAGGCTTTAATGTCAGAGAAGGCAATACCCTGAATTTTGATTTTATGCTCGAACAGAAGTTGGATTTTGTGACAAAAGGTCTGAAATTCCATATCAAAGGGGCTTATAACAGCGGCATCAACTATATGAAGACATTCAAAGGGAATGAACCGAGATTCGAAGCCGTTCTTCAGAGCGACAATTCTGTGAAATACAGAAAGGTGGGAGACAAGGTTGCACTTAGTTTTTCTGACGGGACATCACAATCGAGGGACTGGTATCTTGAAGGGGCTTTGAATTATAAGCGGGACTTCGGCAAACACCATATTTCTGCTTTAGCAATGTATAACCAATCAATGAAGTACTACCAAGGAGGCAATTTCAATGCTATACCAAGGAGCTATATTGGTCTTGTAGGCAGATTGACATATAATTATGCAATGCGTTATATGATTGATGCAAATATAGGTTATAATGGTTCCGAGAATTTTGCCAAAGGAAAGAGATTCGGATTGTTCCCTGCTGTATCGGCAGGCTGGATAATTTCTGAAGAGCCTTTTATGCAATGGATTAAGCCTATAGTCAGCTATATGAAAATCAGGGCATCCTATGGTCTTGTCGGTAATGACCGAACTCCTGACGGGTCGAGATTTTTGTATTTGCCGGACTCTTATAATGCCTCGAGTGGGGAGTATTTCTTCGGTACCGGACTTGGTACGGCGTATCCTGGTGCGGAGGAGGCCAAGAAAGGTAATCCGGATGTGACTTGGGAAAAGTCTGCAAAACAGAATTATGGTATAGATATCAATTTCTTCAATCAACGCCTTAAATTAGTGGCAGATTATTTTATAGAAAACAGATGGGATATATTGACATCCAGAAAGGTCGTTCCAGGTTATTTAGAAGTGAAACTACCTATTGCCAATATCGGTAAGGTCAAGAATCACGGTTATGAAGTGTCTCTTACTTGGAGAGATCGTGTAAGGAAATTCAATTATCATATTGGGGCTAATGTATCTTATGCAAAGAATAAAATCGTATTCGAAGACGAAATACCATACCCTTATGATTATATGAGAAGAACAGGCAAGCCTGTAGGTCAGCAGTTCGGCCGTGTTTCAGATGGCTTTTTCTCCGAGCAGGATGTGGCGGATTATAAGGCAGGCAAAGGAGGCATTCCTGATCATGGAGCAGGTTTTGTCCCTAAAGCCGGTGATGTAAAATATAAAGACCTTAATGGGGACGGCAAGATAGATGAATTGGATGTGGCTGCTATAGGCTATCCGGCATATCCTCTATTGACAGGAGGTGTCAATCTCGGGTTTTCATTCAAAGGCTTTGATTTTAGTATGACATGGTCAGCGGCTACAATGACTTCAAGGTACTTGAGGGATATTTATAGAGAACCTTTCGGTGCCACTAACGCACGTTCTCTTATGAAATATATGGTAACCGATTCTTGGACGCCTGAAAAGGGCAATAAAGCCAAAGCACCGGCTATTTCCTTTACAAACAAAACAAACAATTATATTGATTCCGATATGTGGCTGAGGGATGCCTCTTATATCAGACTAAAAAATATGGAAATAGGTTACAGCATACCTAAGAAAGCTCTTGACAAAATGAAAATCAGTAGTCTTAGATTCAGTCTTTCGGGATATAATCTTTTGACTTTTGACAAATTGAAGATTGTAGATCCTGAAACAAGAACTAATGACCAATCTCTTTATCCTTTGGTGACTGTCTTTAATTTCGGAGCTAAAATAGGATTCTAATCGGAGGAATTATTATGAAGATATTTAGAAATATAATATTACATCTATCAGCAGTCGCTGCTTTGGTATTTGTAGCATCTTGCGAGGATCTTGCTATGGGAGATAATTTTTTGCGAAAACCTCCGAGCAATGATGTGACTATCGATACTGTATTTTCTACTAAGGAATATGCCGTGAGAGTGCTATGGAGAAGTTACAGGCAACTTCCGTATGGTCATTGTTCCGGTTGGAACAACTGGACAGGAATGTGGGTGGGGAATCTGGAGAATCTTACGGATTTGTCGCAGTCGTATGTAGGATATGGCGGTCCGGAATCTATTTATTACAGCGGACTTTATAATTCCGGAATTGAGGACAAGAACGGTGCAGCAGGCGCTACAAAATACAGGTTCCGTGACAGAGCTGCGTGGAAGGGCATTCGTCTTGCTTGGTTGTTCTATGAGAATGTGGATAGAGTACCCGATATGGATGCTGCTGAAAAAGCTCGTCTAAAGGCTGAGGCAAAGATTCTTGTAGCCTTGCAATATATAGAGATGATAAGAAATTATGGCAGTGTTCCAATTCTTGATCACGCTATAAGCCCTACAGATGTGAATCTGCCTAAAAGGGCGACATTGCAGGAAAATGTGGACTTTGTGGTTTCTTTGCTTAATAATGCAATAGCGGCTCCCGAATTGCCTTGGGTACTGCCTGAAGATGAAGTAACCAATTGGAGCGGACGTCTTACAAAGGCTTCGGCAATGGGGCTGAAAGCAAGATTCCTTTTGTTTGTAGCGAGTCCTCTCTTTAATTCCGACAATCCTTATTTTGAAGGTGCTGCATCTTCGCAAAAAATGACATGGTTCGGTGATTTTAAGCAAGAAAGGTGGGAAATGGCGCTGAAGGCTTGCGAGGACTTTTTCAATGAACTAAAAAGCAGGGGAGGATATGAACTTGACAAAGATGCTTCTGAACCGAGACTCGGTTTCCGTAAGGCTTATTTTACTCCGGGAGCAAAAGAAATACTTGTTTCTTCAAGACGATATAGGAGGTCTACAGACAATTCTTTCTTTATGCAGTCGGCTCGTTGGGGAGGATTTTGTCCTACCAAAGAATATTTCGATATGTTTCCGATGAAAGACGGTTCTGCTTTTGAATGGAATGATCCTGCCAAGGCAGCCAATCCATTTGTGAACAGGGATCCAAGACTTTCGGAGACTATTTTGCTTGACGGTGATATATTCGGTTCAGGAACAGCAGATGTTGTAAAAGCCAAGCCAGGCGATAAAGCAAACTATCCTGCAGGTCAGCATTGGGGATTGAAAGGAGTTCTTGACAGCAAGAGTCTTTCTTCAGGAATTGCAGGAAGGAAATTTGTTTTGGACCGTCAGGGAGAATATAAGCAGCAGCCTCTTCATTGGCCGATATTGAGGCTTGCTGAAATTTATCTCTCTTATGCCGAAGCTTTGAACGAATGCGGCAGGACAGTAGAGGCTTATGAGTATGTCAATTCCGTTCGTGCAAGAGTCGGTGTCGGTCCTTTGTCTGCCGGTCTTGATAAGGTGGCTTTCCGGGAGGCTGTTTTGAAAGAAAGGGCTTGTGAATTCGGATGGGAGGAAGTCAGATTCTTTGATATGATAAGGTGGAAGAGAGAGGATGATTTCAAGAAGCCGCTCCACAATATGTTTGTCTATAGGCATAAGATCACATCAGAATATAAATTCGATTTTACTCCGATGAAGAAAAGAGCATGGCAGGGTGATGGATTTTCTGCCAAGTGGTATTTGAGCGCGTTTCCTCTCAGTGAGGTTAATAAGGGCTATGGACTTGTTCAGAATCCTGGTTGGGAATAGAATTGACTTGAAAATTAATTGTTATGAATAAAATAATTATTAGGATAATATCGTTTTCAGCTGCAATATTGGCTCTTCCTTGCATCTCTATGGCTCAGGATAAGGTGGAATATGGAAGGGAAATATTATTGGGCAAAGAGCAGTCCACTGTAGCTGTAAGTTCTGTAGGAGCTGATAAACTGGAACATAAATTGACAAATGATGCCACTAATTCTCTTTTTGGACTGCTTCCCGGACTTCAGGTGATGCAGAATGCCGGAACCGAGTGGAACAAGTCAGCGTCGTTATTTGTCAGAGGTCTTGCTACGCTTAGCTACAAGTCGCCTCTTATTCTTGTGGACGGTTTTGAGCGTTCTATTTCAGAATTGAGTTCTGAGGAAATCGAATCCGTCTCAGTACTGAAAGATGCTGTTGCAATGAGTCTTTATGGAGGTAGAGGAGCGAATGGAGTGGTATTGGTCAAAACAAAGAGAGGACTCAAGTCTGCTCCGGTTATAGATTTTTCATACCGTTTCAATGTAGGGACTCCAAAAAATCTCCCACGTATGGCTGATGGCTATACTTATGCTATGGCAGTTAATGAGGCCCTTGTCAATGACGGGCTATCTCCAAGATATGCCGAGGAAGAGCTTGCTGCTTTTCGCAATCACACATCTCCGGATCTCTATCCAGACGTTGATTGGATGGGGGAAGCATTGAGAGACCATTCTTTCGGAGACAATATTTCTTTCTCTATACGCGGAGGAGGAAATGTCACTAAGTATTATTCTGAAATCAACTACCTTGATGATCGTGGAATACTTAAACCTGTTAATGAAAATAATGGTTATTCGACTCAATTCAAATATTCAAAAATGAATATACGGACTAACCTTGATGTCAGACTTACAGATAAAACTCTTCTGAAATTAAACCTTTTAGGTAATTTTTCAGAGAATAACAGACCCGGTACTGTGACAGGAGATGTTTTTGATGCTTTATATAAGGTTCCGTCAGGAGTTTTTCCAATAAAAACAAAAAATGGTGTCTGGGGTGGTAGTTCAGTATATGATAACAATCCTATAGCTCAGATTGCAGGTTCAGGATATGCAAGAGCACAGGGTAGGACTTTGTATGCAGACTTGTCTCTGACCCGGAATTTATCTTCTTTGCTTGAAGGATTGTCTGCAACTCTTAGGCTTGGTCTCGACAATTCTGCAAGTTATTGGGATTCTAATGTAAGGAAGTTCGCTTATGAATCTGTAACCCCTGCTGTTGGTAGCGGAGGACCTGTTTATAAGAAATTGAGGGAGGAGACAGAACTTTCTTTCGGTACTAAACTTGGAAGTATTTATAGACATTCCAATCTTGGGCTTAGCCTTGATTATAGTCGCATTTTGAACAAGGAGCATAATATCGTTGCAAAACTTCAGTATTCCATGGATAAGGAATCTGCCAAAGGACAGAACAAAAGCTTTGCTTATATGGATGTTGTGGCATTTGGCCATTATGGCTATAAAAACAGATACCTTATCGATGTAGCCTGCTCTGCATCTGCAACCAGTGTACTTGCTCCAAAGAACAGATGGGGGCTGTTTCCGTCTGTGGGGCTTGGCTGGGTGTTGTCAAATGAGGAATTTCTTCAAGCCGAGTGGCTTGATATGCTCAAACTAAGAGCGTCTTACGGATTGGCAGGCAGGGCTGACTATGCCTATGACCTTTATAAAGCAAAATATGGAGGTGGCAGAAATTATTATTTCAAGAATCCTCCGACATCATTCGGCGGAATCAAAGAGAAGCAACTGCCGGTTATCGGTTTGGTTTATGAAAAATCGCATACCGCAAACATTGGAATCGATTTCAAGGCTTTTAAAGCACTATCTTTTTCAGTTGAAGGATTTTACAGCCGAAGAAAAAATATTTTAGTTGATGATAATCGTGTCGGTACGACTCTTGGTATAACTCCGGCGAAAGTCAATAATGGGGTAGTGGATAATTATGGCATTGAAGTTTCGGCAAGATGGGACGGACGTATCGGTGATTTCCTATATAATATAGGTGGGAATTATTCTTTTGTCAGAAATAAGATTGTTGAGATGAATGAAGAATATCGCCCTTATGATTATTTGAAGAGGACAGGAAAATCTCTTAATCAGATATATGGCTATGAAGTTATAGGTATATATCAGAGCCGTTCTCAAATTGAATCTTCAAAGGTAAAGCAAATGCTGTCTGAGGTGCGTCCGGGTGATTATATCTACAAGGATCAGAACGGAGATAATGTTATTGACGAATACGATAGATTGCCATTAGGCTATAATAAACTTTGCCCTGAAATATATTATGGCTTTGATATGTCGATGGAATATAAGGGGCTTGGAGTTTATGCTCTTTTTCAGGGAGTTGCTAATTTCAGCGCTATAATGGATACAAAAAGCGTTTTCCGTCCTATTGTAGGAAACAATACTATTTCAAAGCATTATTATGACAATAGGTGGACACCTTCCACTCCGGATGCCATCTATCCTCGTCTGACATCAGCAGGTTCTCCAAACAACTATGCAAACAACTCTGTATGGGTGGCTGATGCTTCTTTCCTTAAGCTAAGGACATTGGAACTATATTATAAACTGCCCGGAAGACTGTTTGCTTCTGTAAAATGGTTCAGAGGAGCTAAATTATTTGCAAGAGGCAACGATTTGTTTTCTATAGACAATATTCCGGTGTTTGACCCTGAGAGTACAGGGGCATCTCATCCTCTTATGAGAACATATAATTTGGGATTTAACTTGCAGTTCTAAAAATCATTCAATCATTTCCTATAAATTTTTTGAAAATGAATTATAAGAATATATATATTGTAATATCTGTAATATTATCTGCTGCAGCTTTCCAATCGTGCGGCTATTTTGACACAGATGAGTCATACGACTATGATAAGGAGGGGATTTTCAGTAGCTATACTCGTTCCAAACAGATGGTGACAAATATTTACGGCTATTTGCCTTCTGATTTTTGTCAGACAGAAGGAGCTATGCTTGATGCTGCCACAGATGATGCTGTGCATATTTACATCAATTCCAAGCTGAACAGAATGAATAACGGTACGTGGTCTTCGAGTCATACGGCCGATGATGTATGGAGTCATTACTATGAGGGAATCCGTGCTGCGAACCTTTATTTGTCGGAAGCGAAAAATCTAAAATTTCTCGAATGGAAACATACCGATGATTATAAGGATATTATGAAAGATTTCAAAAATTATCCTAATGAAGTACGTTTCCTAAGGGCTTATTATTATTTTGAATTGATGAGACGATATAAGAATGTTCCTCTTGTGCTGAAAGTCTTGAACAATAAAGAGGCAAATGAGGTGGAACAGGCCACTTATCAGCAGATTGCTGATTTTATTGTTGGTGAATGCTCGGAGATTTCGGAAAAATTGCCGGTTGATTACAAAGGTTTTAAAGACAAGGAGGACGGTAGAATCACTAAAGGTGCAGCTTTAGCCCTGAAAGCAAGAGTGCTTCTTTATATGGCAAGTCCGCTTTATTCGCCTGTAAATGATGAAGAAAAATGGAAACGTGCAGCTGAAGCTGCTTATGCTGTTATCAATCCATCGGCAGGACTTGGCTATGCAATTCAGAAAGGATTCAGGAATATTCATCTGCAGGAGAATGCCGGGCGTAAAGATATAATCCTGTACAGACCTGTAGGAGAGACAGGTAATTTTGAAAAGGCTAACTTTCCGATAGGTATAGAAGGAGGCAATACGACGACATGTCCTACGCAGAATCTTATGGAGGCTTTTGAGATGAAACTTCCTGATGGTAAATATCATCCTTTTGATTGGAATGATCCTAATGTTAGGATGAACCCTTATGCCAATAGAGATCCGAGAATGGAGAAAACAATAGTACATAACGGTCAGAAATGGCTTAAGGTTCCTATGGAAATATGGGAAGGAGGCTCTAATGGACAACCTATCGTAAATGCCACCGTGACAGGTTACTATCTTGCAAAATATGTGAATCATAATATTAGTTTTGCATCAGGAAGCAAGACAAAAAAGATTCTTCATAACTGGGTGCTTTTCAATTATTCAGAAATTTTGCTCAACTATGCTGAAGCAATGGTAAACGCCAAACATAATCCGGCTTATACTGATGCAGAATTGCCTTTAAGTGCGGTTGCTGCCGTGAATATGGTACGTGGCAGAGAGGATGTAGGGATGCCTCCGATTGCCAATGATATAAGTGAGGATGATTTTATCAAGATTGTCAAGAACGAGAGAAGGGTGGAACTTGCATTCGAAGGACATCGTTTCTGGGATGTCAGAAGGTGGAAGGAATTGGACAAAACCGCCGAAATTTATGGGGTAAAAGTTGTGAAAGATGGTGCCGGAGGTTTTAAATATACAAAGTTCCTCTACGAAAAGAGGCCTATAAGTGATAAGATGTATTTTTATCCTATACCTGACACTGAAAGGTATAACAATAATAATTTGAAACAGAATGAAAATTGGTAATATTAAGACGACAGGATATTTTTTCTTTATAATTCTTCTCCTATATACAGGGTGCGGATGCAGGAAAGCTTCCGGAATTAAGGTTGATCCTAATTGGAAAAATGAAGAAAATGCAGAAGAAAAGGCCGATCATCCTCGTCTGCTGCTTTTTGCCGGAGAGGAAAAAGAAATAAAGAAACAGATTTCCAATGATCCTGTTTATTCAAAGATAAATTCAGTCATAATCAGCGCTTCTGATAAAATGCTTGGTCAGGCTGTTGTGGTGAGAAAGGTAATAGGCGGTAGACTATTATCCGTATCAAGCGAATTTCTGAAGAGGACGTTTTATCTTTCTTACTCTTATCGTATGACCGGAGATAAGCGTTATTTGTCACGTGCTGAAAAAGAAATGCTGGCAGTGGCTTCTTTCTCTGATTGGCATCCTGAACATTTTCTGGATGTAGCTGAAATGACAATGGGAATGGCCATAGGCTATGATTGGTTGTATAATGACCTGCCGGACAAGACAAAGCAAAAATTGAGGGAGGCAATAGTAGAGAAAGGTCTTACACCTTCTTTAAAGTACAATTCTTGGGCAGGTAAGAAAAACAATTGGAATCAGGTGTGCAATGCCTCTTTGGCTTTTGGAGCTATTGCCGTATATGACTTTTATCCGAAACTTGCAGATAATATTATGTCAAGGGCTTACAGGACGATTGTCCTGCCTATGGAACAGTATGAACCTGATGGGCTGTATCAGGAGGGGTATGGTTATTGGAATTACGGCACAAGTTTCAATGTTCTTTTCCTTGCAGCTGTTGAAAAGTATTATAATGATGACAAGGGACTTTCCAAAAAGCCGGGTTTTCTCAAGACAGCGGAGTTTATGATGAATATGGTCGGCCAGACAGGCTTGCCATATAATTGGAGTGATAATGACTTGAAATCCATCTTTAGTCCGGCTATGATATGGTTTGCTCGCAGGATAGGCGACAAATCTTTATTGTGGTCCGAGAAGAAGATATTCGAAGCTTCGGGTAATAATATAGGTGACAGATTGCTTCCGGCAGCTATGATATATGGCAGAGAACTTCCTTTTAAAGACATCGAGGCTCCAAAATCCAAATCTTATTTTGGAAAAGGCGCAAATTCTATAGCTATTATGAGAAGTTCATGGAAAGATCCTGATGCAATATTTTTAGGTTACAAGGTAGGTTCTCCAAGCATACCGCACAGCCATCTTGATATAGGTTCTTTCGTAATGGAATCCGATGGTGTGAGATGGGCAGAAGATCCCGGTCGCCAGAAATACGAGTCTATTGAAAAATATGGAAATATATGGCAATATGATCAGAATGCTTTCAGGTGGAAGATTTTTAGGCTCGGCAGCCTCTCCCATAACCTTATTACTGTAGACGGCAAGCATATTATTGCTAAAGGTCAAGCAGAGCTTGATAGAATATCTGACAAAGAAAAATTTAGATTTGCAGTTTCTGATTTGTCTTCTATGTATTCTGGACAGCTTGCGCTCTTATCCAGAGGTGTGGCTATTGTAGATAACGGATATGTTGTGGTAAGAGACGAATACAAGGCTCTTGATAAGGAAACGGTTATGCGTTGGGTAATGTTTACAGGTGCAAATCCGGTTTTGAAAGGTAATGGAGCTGAATTGACTTCTAATGGCAAAAAACTTTTGTTAAGAGTCAAAGGAGACGGAGAAATAACCATGAAAACATGGAATGTGGAGTCTCCTTTAGAAGTGTGGGATGCTCCTAATCCGGGCAAGAGTTTGGTAGGCTTTGAACTTAAAGCGCCTGCCGGCAGTTCAGGCGCGGTAGAAGTGCTCCTTATTCCTGAAAAATCATCAGATAAAGCTGTATTCCTTGATAAAATGCTTTCCGATTGGAAATAATCTATAATCTGATTGCAAATTTCCGGAGTCTTGAGTCAATCATAGGCTCCGGAATTATTTTTTGAATGCTTTCTGATATAATATTAAGTAATCTTTCTTTGACATAATCTTTCCTTATTACAAGAGAAATTTCTCTGACAGGTTCCGGGTTTATGATTTTTCTTATTCTGCTCAACTGTAATGATGACAGGAAAGATTTATGAAGTTCCGGTATGATGGTATAACCTCCGTTTGTATCTACTATTTTAATAAGTGTGTCAATGCTTCCGGCCTCATAGATTGTACGGTTTTCTGATTTTCTATTGCAGATGTTAAGTACTTGATTTCTAAGACAATGTCCTTCTTGTAATAGCCACATGTGCTCTGTAGGCATTTTGTTGGCATCTATTTCTTTTAGTGATGATATTGCTTCTTCGGAGGATATATAGGCTAGAAACTTTTCATAATACACAGGTATTTCAAAAAGATTTTCATTCTCTATTGGAGTAGCCATAAGCGCCATATCTATTTCAGAAAGTTCCAATTTGCGGACAAGTGTTGATGTCATAGCCTCCGAAGCTTTTACAGAAATCTTCGGATAATCTTTTTTAAGAATATTGAATAATTTAGGTAGGATATATGGTGCTACTGTGGGGATTACGCCTATACTTACTTTACCTTTTTCCTGTTGTTGTTCAGTCAATATCATTTCTTTAATTCTTTCTGCATCTGCCAGAACTATTCTTGCCTGTGATATTACTTTTTGCCCCATTTCAGTAGGAAATATAGGATGCCTTGTCCGATCAAAGATTATTATATCAAGTTCATCTTCAAGTTTTTGAGTCATACTGCTAAGAGTTGATTGCGTTACATTGCAAAATTCAGCCGCACGTATAAAATGACGGAATTTGTCTAAAGCGACTATATATTCCAATTGTTGTAATGTCATTGTTTATTGATTTTATCAATACAAATATAAATAAAATCTGTTTGATAAATATAGATTATTGCAATATCTTTGCAAAAAGAAAATAAATTAAAAATTAATGATTATGGAAAATTTACAAATTAATACAATGCCTAGAATAGGGGAGAAGGCTCCTCATTTTTCTGCTGCAACAACACAGGGACCTATTAATTTTCCGTCGGATTATACTGGTAAATGGAAAATTTTATTCAGTCATCCTGCTGATTTTACTCCGGTATGTACATCTGAGTTTATGACTTTTGGAAAGATGGCAAATGACTTTGAAGCTTTGAATTGTCAGTTGGTGGGTATTTCTGTCGATGGAATTCATAGCCATATAGCTTGGTTGAGGACAATCAAAGAAAAAATAGATTGGAAAGGAATGTCAGGTGTTGAAATTAAATTTCCTCTTGTGGAAGATATTACCATGAATGTTGCAAATCTATATGGCATGATACAGCCGGGAGAGAGCAGTACTAATGCAGTGCGTGCAGTATTCTTTATAGATCCTAATGATGTAATACGTTCTATTATGTATTATCCTTTGGCTCTCGGAAGAAATTTTGAAGAAATAAAGAGAGTACTTGTAGGCTTGCAGACAGTTGATAATTTTGGAGTAGCCTTGCCTGCTGATTGGACTCCTGGAGAAGAGGTGATAGTTCCTCCTGCTGGTTCTTGTGGTGTGGCTAAGGATAGAATGGATGGAGGTGATAAAGAACTTCACTGCTATGACTGGTTCTTCTGTACGAAAAAACTTTCAAAAGAAGAAGTTGAAAAGAAGTTAGGTAAGTAGTATATCCAAATATTCTAATTATATCATCTGTACGGTACAAATAAATTGTACCGTACAGATTTTTTAAAGAATGCAAGCGACAGACGTGGAAAAGTATTATTATATGTATTGGTAGCAGATTTTGATATTAATCCAATAATCTGATACCGGCTGTTTTCATTTCTTTTAGCGCTTCAAGATGCCTCTCGTAATCCACATAACCGAGACAATCTTGCAGAAGCCATACTGTATATCCGGCATTAAGCAAATCCATACAAGTATTTTTTACACAATATTCCGTAGCAATACCACATACATATACATTTTTGATGTCCATGATATCCATTACATCATACAGGCTCTGACCTGCCTCATTTATGCTTTCAAAGCCGCTGTATTGCTCCTTATCTTTTTCAAAGCCTTTGTAGAAAGTAAATTCTTCAGAGGCATAAGGGGCGAGAACTTCTGCAATTTCGGCTCCATAAGACCCCTGTACGCAATGAGGGGGCCAAATACCGCCATTTTCCAAGAAAGAAGAATGGTCGGAAGGGTGATAATCTCTTACGAAGAGAATAGGGAAGCGCTCTTGTATGGCATCCTTATCTGCTTCTATCCCAGCTGTCTGCTTTTCTATGAAAGCTAAAGAAGAATCTACGGCTTCGGATGCATTTTTGCAAGCCATCGAGCCATCAATAAAATCGTGGAGCATATCCACTACAACCAAAGCTGAATCCTTCATATAAATATTTGTTTATGAGTTTTATTATGATATACAAAAATACTATTTTATTCAATTATCTGAAAATCGAGATTTTTTTGAAATCTTGATTAACGCTTCTGTCATTTTGGACCAGTCGTATTTCTTTTTTTCTTCTTTGAGACCTTCTGTGAAGCTGTCGGATTTGTTGTTGGTGAAAAAGTCTAATATGGCATCGGCTATAGCACCGGCTTCCGGTTTGACGACATAACCTGCTTTACCGTCAGGAATGATTTCAGCTAATCCTCCCACATCTGTAACGAGCATAGGTTTTTCGAAATGGTAGCCGATTTGTGTTACACCGCTCTGTGTGGCAGAGATATATGGCTGTACAACGATATCAGCTGCGCAGAAGAAATATTTTACCATATTGTCAGGGACAAAGTCGGTGAACCAATGTATCTTCCCTTCAAGACCCAATTCCCGTTCAAGAGCAAAGTATTTTTCTGAATTGTTGTAGAACTCTCCGGCGACAATCAATTCGGCATTGATTTCTCTGAATCTGCTGTCTGAATAGGCCCTCATAAGCAGTTCCAGACCTTTATAATCTCTGATAAATCCGAAAAATAGCATATACCTTTTATCTGATGGCAGTCCTATTGCTTTTAATGCCTCTTCACGGCTTGTCTTTTCGCCGAAATGGTCATATAGCGGGTGAGGGCTAAAGATTTTATCGTGCTTTTTGTCGAGCATCTCCACTTCCGATACCACAGAATGAGACATTATGACAGAACCGTCAATAGAATGGAGAAAATATTTAATCAGAGGTATATCTCCGATTCTTCTTTCGTGTGGTATGACATTGTCAAGAGTGGAGACAACCCTTGTCTTTTTATTTTTTCTTATGATGCGGGCTATTGTGCCAAGACAGGGAGCCATAAGCGGCAGCCAGAATTTCATCACTACAATATCGGCATTATTCTTTTTCAGCTCTATTCCTGTTTTTATCCAGTTGAATGGATTGATGGAATTTATTTTTCTGTATATTTTCAGGCCTTCAGGAGCCTTGCCTGTAGAGTATTGAGTCTTGCCGGGAAACAGGAAAGAAGGATATTGGAGTGTAAATGTGTATATCTCCACATCATGCCCTTCTTTTATAAACTGATATGCAAGTCTTTCATTGAATGCTGCCATTCCTCCCCTGTATGGATAAGCTGTTCCTACAATTAATATTTTCATCATTATTGGTCTTAGTATCGCAAATATAGTTTTTTGTATGGATAAATTGCTTCAGATCTTTTTATCATCAAAAATGTGCTTGCAATACTATCCTGAAAACCTCAAGGATAAATGCAAATGTTTATTTTAGATATTTGCTGAAGAATCTCCAAGTTTCCTCACTTGTGTCCATATCATTTTCTGCCCATGTATGGCCGCCTCCCTGTATTTCGTATAGCCACACTTCGCATTCAGGCCCTTTATCCCAAGCAGGAGTACCTCCTTTGTACCTGTGACGGATTACGGTATTTCTCTTTTTGGGGAGAGTGTCGGAAACTTCATATGTGCATCTGTTGGCAGCCACAAGGTAGCTTATGCTCACAGGAACAGCTAAGTAAGGGCCCCAGCCTCCTTTATTGTCAGGATCTCCTGACCACTTCGAAGTATTATCGACGGTGCCATGAACCTCCATAAAAGGTATGGGCATTTTATAGTCTCTACTCATATTGTTTAAGGTAAGGCCTGCAATCGATGCAATTGCTCCGAATACTTTTGGTTTTTTCATGGCCATCATATAGCACATTTCTCCTCCATTTGACATTCCTGTTAGAAATGCGTTCTTTTTACTTAGATTATATTTTGTTTGTAGATGCCTGACAAGGCGGCAAAGATATTCTACATCGTCTGTCTTTATGTCTTTATGAAAAGGATAGCCAACATTCCAATAGGCTTTACCTTTATAGTCTTTTATCCCTTGAGCATAACATACGGCAAAGCCCTCCTTGTCGGCAAGAGCCATATATGAGGTTTTGCATTTCAATGCGCTGCTACCATAGCCGTGAAGCACTATTAATAACGGAGCGTCTTTTTTCAGTCCTTCCGGTCTATAGAGATAATATTCCCTTTCAATGCCCTGATCAAGTATGGCGTGTCTCTCGCATTTTTCCGCAACCTCTTGAGCACTAAGCGGTATAGAAGCTATAATGTTTGCTGCAAATATTAATAAAAATCTCCTCATATTTATTTGATGTAAATATCCGTAAATATACAGAATTTACGCTGTAAGTGTGTTAATGGTTGCATCTTTTTTACTCGGCGGCAAAAGTTGCGCGTCTATCTTAAATTTTTCATGCCCTTTCGAAATCTTCATTATTGTTTTGTTTTTTGGAAAAAATATTTTTATGTTTGCAAAAGTTTCCTAAGGAAATAATTTTAATTAGAAATTTATTCGATTGAGAAGTAATATTAAAATACATAAGATGAAAGAAGAATTAATAAAAATTTTAGGTTTGGTCGTCTCGGCAATGATAATTGCGACAGCAACAAGTTGCGGATTAATAAATAATAAAAATAAAAAAACGGAAACGGAGGAAAAGAATATGAAGACAATCCAGTTGACAAAAGAGGAATTTAAAAAAAAGGTAATGGACTATGAAAATAACAAGGAATGGAATTTCATAGGTGATAAGCCGGCAATAATAGATTTCTATGCTACATGGTGCGGGCCTTGCAAAGCTACAGCTCCGATACTTGAGGAAATAGCGTGTGATTATGAGGATAAAATAGATGTGTACAAGGTAGATGTAGATCAGGAGCAGGAACTTGCGACCCTTTTCGGAGTACGTTCTATACCTACACTTCTTTTTATTCCTAAGGAGGGCAGTCCGCAGATGAAGGTGGGGGCTTTGAGTAGATCCGGTTTTGAGGAAATGATAAAATCTTTTCTTCTTAAGTGATGAACAAGCATTGTATTTGCAAAGTCAGAGATATTCATCGGGCCGTTTCTGAATTCGAGAAACAGCTCGGTGAATTATTCGGTTTGAATCTGAATGAGACCGTACTATTGTGTCTTTTGTCAGAAAAAGGTTGCTTGAAACCGGGAATTATTGCTGAGGAGTTGAGGCTCAGTAATTCGAACGCATCCAAAGTTATTTGCTCATTGGAGGATAAAGGATTCATCAGCCGCACTCTTTGCCAAGAGGACAAAAGATGTATGACATTTTCTCTTACTAAGAATGGGCAAAGAATGCTTGGAGATATCGATAAATGCGATAAGATTGTTTTGCCGGAAAATCTGTAATCTCTGCATATTGCTACTGTGTCGAAACGGTAATAAATTGTTTTGCAAAATCAGTCATTGAAATAATATGGCTATCTTTGTCAATATGGATTATTTATTTTGTTATGAAAAAAGCGGAACTTTTATTCAGAAAAGCCGTTGTCTCTGATGTACCGTTTATTTGCAAAACCGTACTTTCCGCTATAGGTGCCTTAGATTTTGAAAAAGATAATGACAGAGACTGTAGGAGGGCTGTTGATGCGCTTAATGATATAGTGCTAATGGAAGATAGTCTCTACAGCTACCGTAATGTGCTGATTGCAGAGGTTGAAGGACTGTGTGCAGGAAGTATTATCGCTTATGATGGGGGAAGATATAAGGATATGAAAGGTAAGACTTTCAGAATCTTGACGGAGCGATTGGAGATGGATTTCAGAGATACGCAGGAAGAAACTTCTGCCGGAGAGTATTATCTTGATTCTCTTGCAGTAGCTCCTGCATTTCGTCGTAAGGGTATAGGGAGGATGCTTGTTGGGCAGGCATTGGAGGCAGGAGAGGCTCTTGGTTTTGAAAAGGCTTCTTTGCTTGTGCTTGCTTCCGACGAGGGACTTATTTCTCTATATTCCTCATGCGGCTTCAAGGAGGATGGGCACAAGAGATTCTTAGGTAAAAATTATTTACGAATGATTGCCCAATTGCAATGATAAGGTTTGCAATAAGACAATACTTTTGATAATTTTAAAATTCCGAATAAAAGTGCAATGTTTGAGGTCTGTATTTTCCGATTTGTTAGGTGTGTTTGCATTATTGTTGAAATTGTTATCTTTGTAAAATAGGAGGCTAATTTAGAGAGGTGAGGGATTATTGTGTTTTTTATAAAAATGTCATATTATATAAAAGGTGTAAACCTATGATTGCAAAATACAATTGCGGTTTTTGAAAAGTTGGACAATAATATAATATATAAAGCTATGACTATTAATATATTATATGGGTGGGGCAAAATTGTGTCTCGTGCCATTAATTTTCTTTTGATTGCGGCAATTTCCGCTGTTGTTTTATCCGGTTGTAACAAAGAGAGAGATGATGACGGTAAAGGAACAATTCCCGATGACAATAAGGGATACACTCTTGAGGTCAAATTTCCTTCGCCCGTTGTACCCTATACAGGTGGTATTCTTTCAGGAGAGATAAAGAGTTACAAGACTGATGGCAGCACGGTCAAACCGGCACCTTGGAAGGTGGAAGGCTACTCCGAGACAGGCGAGAGCGGTCCATTCACATCCACACCTCCGGCTTGGCTCACCGGTTTTCCGTCCAATGGTAATGGCGTCGATAATAAGGCTGCTTCCGAGACAGTGTCGGTTACTGTTTCCGCCCGGTCGGCGGTTCTTACTAATCTTAATCCTCATACCACAGCCTTAAGAGGCAAGAGCGAGGTCGGAAGCCAGGCAGAGCCTATAGACCTATCCAAAGTCCCTATGGGAAAGAATCCTTTCTTTTCGATAGCTGATGGCGCCACCGCTTCTACCTATGAAGGCAAGCCGATGAATACTGCCAACTGCTATGTAGTCACCCGTCCCGGTTGGTATAAGCTACCTGTGGTGTATGGCAATGCCTTTAAGAATGGATCTCCTAATGCTAATGCGTACACTTCTTCGGCTTCAGGCACTGGTGTTCTTAAGAAGTTCATTCGCCACGACGGGAATGCCATAACGAAACCTTGGATAAAGGAAAATGGTATTAATCTGAACACCGGTGTTGCCGAGTTGTTATGGCAGGACTTTCCTTTTTTGTTGCAGGATATAAAATTTGACAATAATGGCAAGCAATTTATCGTCTTTCATGTGAGCAATGAGTCTATCCACGAGGGTAATGCGGTGATAGCTCTAAAGGAGTCTTCAAGCGGAGAAATGGTCTGGAGCTGGCATATTTGGGTGTATGGCGGCAATGATCTTAAATCAATCAAGGTTAAGAACAACAAGGTAAAGTCAGGTAGACCGGGACAGGATAATTTTGATTTTCTAAGTGAGAACTTAGGCTCTTGTTATGATAGCGGCGAGTCAATTACTTATCCTGAAAGCAATGTCTGGATAAAGATTTCCAACGGAGAGAAGACGAGCGTTTTCAAGATAAACCGAGAAGCCGGATCATCATCTTTCACCACCTCTTCCAAATACAATTGTACCTACTACCAGTGGGGGCGAAAGGATCCAATGTTGCCATCGGACGGCACGGCATCAAATCAGAATAAAGTCTGGTTCGATAAGTCCGGAACAAGCAAGAGTAACCTCCCGACTGCCAAATGGGAATCAGACGGCAGCGCTTCCACGGCCAATGCAGAGATTGCGAATACTATCAAGAACCCACAAATGTTCAATACCGCCGCTTACATGGACAATCTATACTATAATCTCTGGGACACCAAGTGTAATGAGACAGGAGGTTACAACGATATAACCAAAGCCAGATTCAAGGCTGTCACCAAGAGTGTTTACGATCCATGCCCTCCGGGGTTCTGCCTTCCTCCAAACGGTGCTTTCACAGGTTTTACAAAGAGTGGCAATAGTTCTGATAGCACTTCCGAATTCAATGTATCCGGAAGTTTCGATAAAGGCTGGCATTTCCGTACCGTTCTTAAGGGTGACTCAGACCCTGCCATCAACCCCATTATTTTCTTTCCTGCTTCGGGCGATCGCCGCAACAATGACGGTGTTTTGTATATTGTCGGCGATTACGGTCACGTTTGGTCAAGTGTTCCGTACTATACATTCAGCGGGTGCTACATGAGTTTTTCCTCTGGCTACGTGAACCCGCTGAACTACTACAATCGTTCAAGTGGCTTCGTTTTGCGTCCCGTCAAGGAAAATTGATCCGGTTCATATGATTTATTACATTCGGCATTCCAATTATCAAATTAAGGAATGCCGCCTGCTTTTGATTATTTCCATTATTGCAGTTAAGATCGGAATGTACAAGAATATGCAATTTTATGAAAATTATTTTTCTGTTAAGGATTTTAATTATATTTGCACCGTGATTTCGCATCACTAAGAATATATAATATTAAAAAAACATGAAAGTATTATCTTTGATTGGCTCTGCAGCAATTTCTGCAGTATTGTTTTCAAGCTGCGTTTGCGGTCTTAAGAATAAAGCTGTACCTGCTATCCTTGATACAAATGTGGATAGTTTGGTTGTAAATGATAATGTCGGTAGTTTTAAGCTGGTTGTCGAATTTCCTGAAAATAATTCTTTGGCTGTCAGCAAGGCGATTGGCGAGTATGTCAATGAAACTTTAGGTGGTAGTTATAAGGGGAATTGCACAGATATTAGGGGAGTGGCAAAGTATTATTTTGATGCTACCGTAAGTGAGTACCGCCACGATTTTGAGGAGTTTGAAAAAGATACTCTTATGAAATATTCGGATATTTCTTCTTTCAATGTTTACGCGGAAGGTCCGGATTATATTACATATCTATATGAGAAAGATGACTATAAAGGTGGTGCCCATGGCTCTTATATGCGTTATGGTGTGACATTCCGCAAGAGTGACGGTCGTCGTATAGGTTGGGATGTTTTCAATAATAAATTTGACGATGATTTCCATAACCTTATCAAGGATGGTCTTAAAAAATATTGGGGACTCAAGGGTGACGAACAGCTCAAAGACTATTTGATGAATGAAAATGATATTTTTAATCTTCCTTTACCTCAGTGCAATCCTTTATTTACTGATGATGGAGTAGAGTTCGTTTATAATCAGTATGAGATTGCCCCTTATTCTGCAGGTTCTCCTACATTCACAGTTCCTTATAGCAAGATTTCAGATTATATGATGTATGTAGCAAAGAAACTTGTAGGTATAGAATAATGATTCTTTGTTAATCTAAAACGAGGCGACCTTATTTATTTCAGGCTGCCTCGTTTTGTTTATAGAACTGTGGCGTTGTCATGCTGTAAGGTGTTCTATAAGAATTCGCAAACCTATGATAATTAGAATTATGCCTCCTATAAGTTCTGGCTTGAACCTGTGGTTTATTATGTTCCCGAAACGAATACCTAAGAGATTGCCCGCAATTCCGGCTATGAAAGAAACAGTACCGATAAGCGATAACGGCAGTAATAGGCTTGTAAAGCTGTTGTATCCCATGCAAGCAAAAGAAATACCTATCGCCAGGGCATCGATGCTTGTGGCTATGGCCAAAGACAATTGTGTGCCTGTATGTTCAGGATTGAAGGTTTGCTGTTTTTCCGGATGAGTCGATTCTAAAATCATTCTTATCCCTATAATAGCCAAAAGTACGAAAGCTATCCAATGATCAAGAGTTTCAATATATCCTGCAAAATAATTGGTACATAACCAACCGATAAATGGCATTATTGCTTGAAATAGTCCGAAAAGAAAACTTATTTTAAGGATTATCCTCCATTTTTGCCGATGAAGCAGAATACCGGACACAATGGATATTGCAAAGCAATCCATTGCTAAGGCAAAAGACAAGAATACAATAGAAAGAATATCCATTACGATAGTCCTTCTATATTGCCTTCAGATACGTTGATATTAAGTGCCTGCGGGATTTTCGGCAGTCCCGGCATCCTGATAATATCGCCGGCAATTGCTACTATCATTTCGGAGCCGGAATTGATGACAATGTCCTTTATATCTATGATAAAGCCTTCGGGGACACCATATTTCTTAGGATCTTGAGAAAAAGAATACTGAGTTTTTGCTATACATACAGGGAATGCTCCATAACCTATAGCTTCTGCTTTTTCAAGCTTTTTGTAAGCTTCAGCAGATATATTTACTCCGTCTGCTCTATATATTTTTTGGGCGACTGATTCAATCTTCTCCATAAAGGTATTATTGTCGGAATAGGTCATTTCTAAAGGCTTTGACGGGTACTTTTCTATAGTCTTTACTACAAGATCAGCAAATTCAACGGCTCCTTCACCGCCTTTGGCATAAGAGTCATTCAAGGCGAAAGGAACGCCCACGGATTTGCAATGTTCTCTGACAGTAGATATTTCTTCTTCCGTGTCGCTTGCAAACTTATTGAAGCATACCAGGACTGTCTGACCGAAGTTTTTTATATTGTCGATATGCCGGTCAAGATTGGCAAGTCCTTGCACGACAGAGCCGTCTCCGTGCATTTTTAATCCCGGAATAGTGGCGACTATAATGGTTAGAGCCGGCTGTAGTCCTGCCTTACGACATTTTATATCGTAAAATTTTTCTGCCCCCAAATCAGCTCCGAAGCCGGCCTCTGTGATAGCATAATCTCCGAATGTCATGGCCATTTTGGTAGCGATGATAGAGTTGCATCCGTGTGCTATATTTGCAAAAGGACCTCCATGAATAAATGCAGCTCCACCTTCTGTGGTCTGTACCAAATTCGGATTGATGGCATCTTTGAGAAGAGCCGCTATAGCTCCTTCTACGTGCATATCTTTGACAAAGAAAGGCTTTTTGTCTAAAGTATATCCTAATAGGATATTGCCTATTCTCATCTTCATATCTTCCAGATCTTTTGAAAGGCAGAGAATCGCCATTATTTCAGATGCCGGTGTAATATCGAAACCGGATTGTTGCGGAAGTCCGTTCGTGTGAGGTCCGAGACCTGTAATGATTTGTCTCAATGACCTGTCGTTCACATCCATAACTCTTTTCCATAGTATTTCTCTCATACCGAAACCTTCTGCCTGATGCTGGTAAATATAATTGTCAAGTAGGGCAGAAATCATATTGTTGGCTGAAGTGATTGCGTGGAAGTCTCCGGTGAAATGAAGGTTTATCTTTTCCATCGGCAGTACTTGTGCATAGCCTCCTCCGGTAGCGCCACCTTTCATTCCGAAGCAAGGCCCCAAAGATGGCTCTCTTAGTGCGATAATCGCCTTTTTGCCTATTTTTTGAAGTCCGAGTCCCAAACCGACAGAGACAGTGGTCTTTCCAATACCCGATTTATTCGGAGTGATGGCAGTTACCAATATAAGTTTGCTTTTTTTGACTTTATTTTCGTCAATCAGAGATAAAGGTACTTTTGCCATATATTTTCCATAGCTTTCAAGCATGTCTTCTTTAATGCCAATCTCTTGAGCTATTTCACCAATCGGTTTAAGAACCGTTTCCCTTGCAATTTCGATATCGGTTTTCATAAAAACATTAATTTAAGTCCGTTTATGCAGTTACATGTTAAATAAGATAGACAAAAATAAGAATATAAAAATTAAATTGCTATTAATGCTCATATAATAGTAAAATTTCTTTTTTGTTCGTTGTTTCGGCAGGGATTTTGCAGAAAGCGTTTTGCTTTTTTCGCACAAAAATGTAATTTTGCAAACTTAAACAACGATTTATGAGGGCAGAACTTAAAAGGATATTGATTGGCTGGGTGTTGCTAATGACATTCATGCCATTCTTTGTCGTGAAGGCTGTCCATCATCATAACTCCGATTCTTTTGCTGTCTGTGCATCATCTTCAGACACGGAATCGTCAGAAGATAATTGCCGTATATGTGATTTCACTCTTTCACCTTTTACGGATCAGGAATCTGAAATATTTGATTTTGTATTATCTTTTGATATTATAGAGCCTGTGCCATATTGCTGTATGGTATCAGTTGCAAGACAATATTTTTCCGGTCTTAGGGCTCCTCCTGCAACTTTTTGTTGATTTCGTTAAAGGGATTATCTGATAAATTCCTTGCTGCTGTATAGTTTGAACAGTAGCCATTTTGACGGTGGGTATGCCGGTCTTTATTATTATCAAATTATATTTATATGGTTTTCAGGAGAATAGCCTTGACTTTCTTTGTGCTCTTGATATTCTTGACCGTGAATGCACAGGTTAGAGATACCGTATCTTCGTTGAAAGGATTAGTCATTGATGAGGCTGTGGTATCGGGTAAAGGGACAATAAGAGACAATATGATGAAGTTGCCACAGAATGTCGTGGCTATAGATAGATCGTATCTTGATGCCAATATTTCCGGCAGTCTTATGCAGAGTCTTTCTAACATTCCAGGAGTCAAGGCTATGAATATAGGTTCAGGAGAATCAAAACCGGCTATCAGAGGCATGGGATTCAATAGAATGGTGGTGACAGAGAATGGTATAAAGCACGAGGGGCAGCAGTGGGGGGAAGAGCATGGTCTTGAGATAGATCAGTTTGATATAGATAAGATAGAAGTGATAAAAGGTCCGGCAGCCTTGTTGTATGGTTCTGATGCTATAGGAGGTGTTATTAATCTATATAATAATTATTTGCCTATAAATAAGTTTGAGGGTAAGGTGAATATCGTGGGAAGAAGCAGTAATGAGTCTATAGGGATTTCAGCCAAAGTGGCCGGTCGTAACAGCCGTTTTTATTATAAGGCTCATCTTACCTATATAGATTATGCCGATTTCAGAGTTCCGGCAGATAGCATACAGTATTATTCTTATTATATTAAATTGAAAGACCGTAGGTTACGCAATACCGCCGGACGTGAGACCGATGGTAGTGTTACGATAGGATATGTCGGAGAGCGTTTCAAAACAGAATTCAGAATTTCTGACATCAATAACAAAAGCGGTTTTTTTGCTGACGCCCATGGTCTTGAAGTGAGGCAGTCACAGATAGATTACAATCATTCTCGCAGAGATGTGGATTTGCCGTATCATTCGGTAAATCATTTTAAGCTTGTGAATCATACGGCATCGGATATGGGAGGCTGGCATTTGTTATCAGATTTGTCATATCAGAATAATCTTCGTAATGAGTGTTCCGAGCCGGTTTCGCATGGCTATATGCCTGTCCCTCCTGATTCTTTGGAAAGGTCTTTCAACAAGCATACATTGTCATGGAATATCGGACTTAAGAAAGCGCTGAAGCTAAAACACGAAGTGAGCGGAGGATTTAATTTTGAGTTTCAGAGTAATAGAAGGGGCGGCTGGAGTTTTATTATTCCTGATTTTGAAACTTTATCTTTGGGTTTGTATCTATTTGATAGGTATAAGGTAAGTTCTGAGCTGATTTTTAATGGAGGAATCCGTTATGATGGCATTATTACATCCATTCATCAATATTCGGACTGGTACAAGACGCCCCAGGATGGGGTGATGGTCAATAAGATGAGAGCCGATGAACTTTACAGGGCCTTTAACAGTCTTACTTGGTCTTTTGGGATGAATTATAATATAGGAGAATGGGTGTTCAAAGCAAATATAGGTAAAGGTTTCAGGGCGCCTATCGCAAAGGAACTTGGCACTGACGGTATAAATTATCATATTTTCAGATATGAGAAAGGCAATTCGACTCTTGATGCCGAAAAATCATATCAGTTAGATGCCGGGATTAATTGGATCAGTGGCAGGTTTGATATCCGTTTTGAGCCTTATGTCAATTATTTTCCAAACTATATCTATCTAAGTCCGACATCAAGCTATATTGAAGGGCTTCAAAAGTATATTTATACGCAAAGTAAGGTTTTTAGATGGGGTTTTGAATTTCAGACCGCATACAAGATTGTCAAGAATCTTGAGGCTGTTATGAAAGGGGAATACTTGTATTCCGTACAACTTTCAGGCGACAAGAAAGGATATACTTTGCCGTTTTCTCCCCCTTGGTCCGGTGCTTTGGAATTGAAATATACCTTACCTTCTGCCAGGGGAAACGCCTTTGCTGCCATTTCATGCCGTATTGTGGGGGCGCAGAGAGAGATTGTGCCACCTGAAGTTCCTACAGATGGTTATGGCCTTGTGGATTTATCTATAGGTAAGAAATATAAATTGAAGGATTGCACTTTGAGCTTCAATCTTTCCGTTGACAACATTTTAAACAAAAAATATTACGATCATACAAGTTTTTATCGTCTGATTGATGTGCCAGGGCCCGGACGCAATCTTACGCTATTGCTTGGGGTTGTTTTTTAATTTGATTATTAAATATTTATTATCATGAAAAAAATTATTATGATTGCAGCTATTGTGCTGCTCGGAGTATTTTCTCTTTCTTTTTCTTCTTGTAAAAAGCAACAGCAGCCTGCTGTAAAGCCTGTAATCACATTAACAGAGGTCGGGCATGAAAACAGCAAGAAAATTGTTGCCGGTGCAGAGCACGGATTGCATCTTGAGGCAAAAATTGTGGCTGAAGGTCTTATCAAAAGGATTGACGTGGAGATTCATCAGGAGAATGGCGGTAAATCCAAGATTGAGAAAAGTTTTACAGAGGGCAAATATATTGGTGTTAAGAACGCTGACTTCCACGAGCATATTGCTGTGCCTGCTGATACTCCTGCCGGTAAATATCATTTGCATCTGACTGTAGCAGATAAAAACGGCAATACTGCAACTGCAGAGTCTCATATTGAAGTACTTTCTAAGTAAAGAGTTTATGTGTTTCAATAAATCGATATTTTTTGCATTTCTTTCATTGGCTCTTCTTTTTTCCTGTAAAAAAGGGGAGTCGGTGAAAGACTTGGAAAAGCCTCAGATAATTGTGACTGAAGAGTCATCTCCCAAAAATTGCAATGTTTTTTGTAAAGGGGCTGTATTGCCTGTAAAATTTGTTTTTACAGATAATTTGGAGCTTGGTAATTACAATATTGAGATTCACAATAATTTTGATCATCATACGCATAGCACCGAAGCAGAGGAATGCAAATTGGATCCTATAAAACAGCCTGCCAATCCATGGATTTTCAATCAAGACTATTCTATTCCCACAGGCAAGACGGCTTTTAATGTTGAATTAGAAATTCCTGTACCGGTTGGCATTGATGAGGGGGATTATCATTTTATGATAAGGCTTACCGATAAATCCGGTTGGCAGCAGTTG
The DNA here is from genome assembly GCA_963548935.1 of uncultured Bacteroidales bacterium. Taxonomy (GTDB): domain Bacteria; phylum Bacteroidota; class Bacteroidia; order Bacteroidales; family UBA932; genus Cryptobacteroides. Next base: position 30,672 of record CAUUVS010000008.1, on the reverse strand, counting down.
CGTTCATTCAGCATCAAGGTCAAGACTCCGTAGTTCGGAGCGGAGTCAGGAGATTGAATGAGCAATTTCATGGAATCGGATTCGGGATGCAGGCTTTATCAAAAATGTTTACCGTGAGCGTCTGCGTCTGCGTGCTGATTTACGTTTCTTGTCACGATTTGCGGCAAAGAAGCCGGCAATCAAAGCTACAATGGCAATACCGATGATTATATAGGTTGTAGTGCCGGCATTGTCTCCCTTGACACGAGACCACATTGCAAGAAGAGCTTCTGTCCTGTCACCGCTGTCGTGCTCCATTCCGCACCTTGCTATAGTTTCAGCATCAGGATATTGTATCGGGTTGATACAAGCCGATTTGCCTGCTTCTCCAAAGAAATAACTTGCATCTTCGGGAGCAAATAAAGTTGGATCTGAAATTGCATCAAGAATATCAGGGCCACCTATAGCACTGACATATCCGATGTTGTTCATATTGCGGATTGCATTTTCAGGCTTGCACATAAAATTTATGAAATAGCGAGCAGCTTTTATATTTCTTGCATATTTTGGAATAACCCAACCGTCGAACCAAATGATGCTGCCATCGTGAGGCACAACATAGTCGAGCTTTACTCCGATGGCTTCTGCCTCTTCTTTTGCCCATTGTGCGTCTCCGCTCCATGTGAGATTAAGCCATCCTTTTTCTTTAGTCATCATTTCCTTGCCGAAATCAGCTTCCCAGCCTGCCACATTGCCTTTTACATCCTGAAGATATTTCTCTATCATATCTATGGATTCATCGGAAGCATCAAAAGTCAGTTTTTTCAAATCTATTTCACCTGATTCTATCTTTTCTTTGTTTAGCGCAATAAGCAGGCAGGTGTATACATCCCTGAAAGAATCCTTCATAAAAAGTTTTCCTGCAAATTTAGGGTTTTTGAGACAGTCCCATGAAAGAGCTTCTTCGCGAGTTACATACTTAGGATTGTATAGAATACCGGTGGTGCCCCACATGTACCCTACGGCATATTCATTTGCGTTTTTGTCTTTACCGTCGATCTGATTGAATTTTTCAACGATATATGGCGAAAGGTTTGTAATATAGTCAGGAGTGTTTCCAAAATCCCTGTCGATAGGCAGAAGAAGATCCAGCTTTAGCATTTTCTCAATAATATAATCTGAAGGGCATACGACATCGAAATCTTCTTTACCCAATTCGATTTTAGATAGCATGACCTCATTAATATCGAATAATTGATAAACTATCGAGACCTTTTCACCGGTCTGTTCTTCATACCAGTTTTCAAACTCTTTTAAAAGAGTTTCATCAATATAATCAGCCCAGTTATAAACTTTAAGGGTGTTTTCCCTGTTTGCACCATAAAGTGCCATGGCGGATATTATCAGATAGGAGATTATTGTAAGGATTTTTTTCATTTCGGATTTATTTATTTGATTGTTTTGAAGATCTAATATTTATTATAATCAGAAGCAGTAGCACAATAATGAAAATCAATGTCATTATCGGTCTCAGTTCCGGAGTCAGTCCTCCTTTTCTGGCGTCAGCATAGATGTATGTCGATAGTGTTTCGAGACCCTGATTGCCTTTTGTAAAAAGAGTTACTGCAAAATCATCGATTGATAAAGTGAAAGCAAGTATGAATCCTGAAAACATCCCCGGCCTGATTTGAGGAATTATGACCTTTCTTAATGCCTGAAGAGGGGAGGCCCCGAGATCCAAAGCAGCTTCGTATGTATTCGGATTCATCTGTCTTAATTTGGGCATTATGCTCAATATCACATAAGGTGTGCAGAAAGAAATATGCGCTAAAAGTACTGTCCCATAACCTTGTGTCACTCCAACTGCCACAAAGAGCAGGAATAGCGATATTCCTGTGATAATATCAGGATTGAGCATCGGTATATCATTCAGCAAGCTGATAACCTTTCTTTTCTTGCCGTGCAGGTGGAAGATGCCTATTGCAGAAAAAGAGCCTAAAATCGTCGAACACAGGGCAGAAATCAGCCCTATTGAAATTGTATTTTCTATAGCTTTGATCAAAGAGTGATTGAGTCCCTTATTGAATACGTGAGCATATAGTTGAGTGGAAAATCCTGTCCAATTGCCAAGTACCTTTGCTTCTGTAAAAGAGAAAATGGCAATGATAAGGATTGGTGCATACAAAATTATCAGCAGCAGCCATATATAAGATTGTGCCAAAAATTTTTTCATCAGAACAGCCCTCCTTTCTCATCGTCACGAGCTTTGTCTTCATCGGAAAACATAGAGGTAAGACCTATGATAACCAACATTATAAGGGCAAGGGTCGCACCATAATTCCACATTCCGTTATTGATGTTTTCCTGTATAGTCGTGCCAAACAGCTTGACTTTGTTCATAGTCAGAAGTTCGGCTACTGCAAAAGTTGAGATTGTCGGCATGAATACCATAAGTACTCCACTCATGATTCCTGGTAAAGATAATGGAAGAAGTACTTTTATAAACACTTCCTTAGGGTTGGCTCCCAAATCCTGTGCAGCTTCTATATACGAAGTGTCCATTTTATGGAGAGTGTTGTATATCGGATATATCATAAACGGCAGGAAGTTATATACCATACCGAATAAAAGCGCACCCTCTCCAAGAGGCAATTTTAGAAAGTCGAAAAGAGCTACGGTGGCCAGTGTTCTGATGAGCATGTTTACCCACATCGGGAGAATGAACAGAATGACTGTTATGCTGGATCGGTTTAATGATGAATTGTTCAGGATCCATGCGGCAGGATAACCTATAATCAAACATAATACTGTTGTGACTAAGGCTATCTCTATTGAATAGATAAAAGTTTTGACATCTTCAGGCCTATGTGCGAATTTGACAAAATTATCAATTGAGAGAGCTCCTGTTGCATCATGAAATGCATATATAAGAACCATAATAAGGGGCATGACCACAAATAGCATCAAGAAAATAAAGTATGGGGTAGCCCAAGTTGATCTCTTAATTGTTTTCATCGGCTTTGCTTATATTCAGGTTTTTCGGTTTGATGTCGATTCCTACCAGATCTCCCTTGTCCCATACATCATTTGTGTCCACAAAGACATCGTAACCTTCATCCGTACGGATAGTAAGGTGATAATGATCCCCTTTGTACAATATCATGTGGACTTCACCGGCAACAACCCCATTTTCCTGCTCATCGAGAAGCTCTATCTTGTCAAAATCAACTTCTACCGTCACATTCTCTCCTGTGGTTAAGCCTCTGTCCTCGCAATGAAAAGAACCTCCTAAGATACCGACCATGTCAGGACCTTCCATAAGTCCTTTAAATGTATTGCAGATCCTCTCTTTTTTCATAACCTGAATGTCATCAGGCTTTATTAGCATACCGACTTCAGTTCCGGTCTCAAAAGCATTATAGTCCTGAATCTGCACTTCATATCCTTCAGGAGTATTTACAAACATTTCGTAGTGTACTCCTTTGAATGTGCAGGATTTGACAATTCCGGTAAACTGTGCCCCTGAAGTTTGGTTCATAATATATATGTCTTCAGGCCTGACGACTACATCTACAGGTTTGTTTTCTCCGAATCCTTCATCCACGCAATCGAATTCGTGCCCGAAAAATTTTACTTTCCTGTCTTGAATCATCGTGCCGTTTACAATATTGCTCTCACCTATGAAATCAGCTACAAAAGAGTTTACCGGCTCGTTATAAATATCGATAGGAGTGCCTATCTGTTGGATTTTACCCTCATTCATAACTACAATGGTGTCGCTCATTGTAAGAGCTTCCTCCTGATCGTGAGTTACATAAATAAAGGTGATACCGAGCTGGGCGTGCATCTCTTTCAGCTCAATCTGCATGTCCTTTCTCATTTTCAGGTCAAGGGCGGCAAGCGGTTCGTCAAGAAGAAGGACTTTAGGCCTATTGATAATAGCCCTTGCAATAGCGACTCTCTGCTGCTGACCTCCTGATAGAGAATTGACATCTCTGTCTTCGTAGTCAGTCATTCCAACCATTTTTAGAACCTTTTTTACACGCTTGCCTATCTCCTTTTCCGGAGTGTTACCGAGCTTGAGCCCAAATGCAACATTGTCATAGACATCTAAATGTGGAAAGAGTGCATATCTTTGGAAAACGGTATTAAGAGGACGCAGATGAGGCGGTGTGTTAGCGATTTCTTTGCCATCCATTATTATGGAGCCTTCATCAGGGGTAAGGAAACCTCCTATAATTCTTAACATCGTGGTTTTTCCACAACCGGAGGGCCCTAAAAATGTTACAAATTCTCCTTTTTTTATTTGCAGATTTATGTCATCCAATATTTTTTGACCTGCAAATGATTTGGAAAGATGTTCAATATCGATTATAAGATCTTTTTTATTAGTCATTTCTTGCGCTGCCTCCTGATTATACCCTGAAGTTGAAATAATATATGGCTCCAATAGATACGCCTATTGAATTTAGGGTATTGTTATATGATACTGATATGTGAAGTCTCAAATCGTTACTCTTTTTTAGAGGAAACCAATGAGCCGCAACCCCGGCCATATAGCCTGAATCTCTTTCTTTTATTTTTTCATAGCCACCTTTGAACTTCAATTCCCATTTTTCTGATTCATCTGTATATTGTATGGTTCCGAGCAGTGTTGTGCCATCGATAATGATATTTTCTTCATCTCCGACCTTATTCATATAATCTGCTCCAAGAGTGATATTCCATATATCGACCTGCTGACCCAATGAGAAAAGATATTGAAAATTTTTTGATCCTGTCTGTATTGCGGTAGTACTCCATAATGTCCTTACCGGCCCATATTTACCACGCCATTGCACGGAATAGTTGAACAGGCCACTTGTAAAAGGTTTTTCGCCAAATGGCGATGTGCTCATCTGGAGAGCTATAGATGTATTTTCACTATTGGTGGTATATGCTATCTTACCTCCCCACTGATAGCTGCTGAAATTATGCCAGAAATTAGAACATAGGTCAGTGTGGACATCAAAATCGTAGTCATCGAATTCAAAGCCTCCGGTAGTTACCATATCTTTGCCGACAGTAAAAGAAAAACCTCCTGCAGTGTAGGTGAAATTCAGCCAATCAAGCCAATTGGTATAATCTGAACGCAAGGTGTTCTTGTAAAGTTCCTTAGGATTGACTGACAACCAATGGTTGCAGATGCTGAAAGACAGGTTTTCGGAAATATTCCCTTCAAATAAAGAATAGAGTGAGGTGTTGCCGAGTGAGAAATTTGCCGGATCCTTTCGGAAATTTATATTTTTGCCATTTACGCCCGGATTGAAATGCGGGTTGAGATCCAATCTTGGGATAATGGTCATCTCGGTAATCCTACCGGGATTGTTAGCCTCTTGCGAGTGTGCAAGAGAGCATAGCAGCAATGCAGCTGTTAGTACAATCGATTTCTTCATTTGCACGCATAAAAAATGAATTAGTTAAACTTGGTGCAAAAGTATGTAAAAAATCCTAAATAACGTAATAATGGAAAGCGATATTTGGCCGTTTGCTGAAAAATTAGTCTTCAAGGCAGAAATCAAGTTCTTTAATGAGTTCGTCCTTGTTTATATTTTGACCTATGAAAACTATTTTTATCATTCTGTCGCCATACTCATCATCCCAGTCACGCCTAAGGTTTGCATCTTTTTCCATCATATTCATAAGTTGGTCTTGTGGCATATTGGCAAACCAAAGACCGGCATCTTTTATTGATTTTTGTACTCCTGCTTGTTCGAAGAGATAACATTTGTCTCTTTCGTTGCTGAAATAGCATATCCCCTTGGCTCTAATGATATTGCGAGGCCATTTTTTTGCCACAAATGCGTCAAACTTGTTTAGGTCGAATGCCGGACGGCGATAATATACGAAGGTGCTTATACCATATTCTTCTACTTCGCCGCCTTCATGATGATGCTCGTGCTCATGTTTGTCTTGATGCTCGTGTCCTCCTTCAATCTCATTGATCCATGCAGCGGAGGTTGCCACTTCGTCGAAGTCAAAGAGGTGTGTGTTAAGCAATTTGTCCAAATCCACGTTCCCGAAATCACAGGTCATTATTTCAGCTTTAGGTTGAAGGGCATGTACTATTTCCTTGATTCTGCCAAGTTCTTCATGTCTGACTTCGGAGGCTTTGTTGATAAGAATAACATTACAGAACTCAATCTGCTGTATTACGAGATTTTCCAGATCTTGCTCATCGAAGTTTTTTAGAGGAAGTGTGTTTCCGCAATCGAACTCACTCTGCAGCCTGAGGGCATCTACAACTGTAACAATGCTGTCTATCGCTGCATAACGTTCATTTTTGTAAGCAGGTATGAGCATTGGCATAGAGCATATTGTTCTGGCAATAGGCTCCGGTTCGCATATTCCGCTGGCCTCGATAACAATATAGTCGAAACGGTTTGTCCTTGTGATTTCATAAAGCTGTTCTATAAGGTCGGTTTTGAGAGTACAGCATATACAGCCGTTCTGAAGCGATACAAGGCTTTCATCTTTCTTGCCAACGATGCCTCCTTTCTCAATCAGGTCTGCATCTATATTCACTTCACCTATATCATTTACTATAACAGCGAATCTTATCCCTTTTTTATTTGAAAGGATTCTGTTTACCAATGTGGTTTTTCCGCTTCCGAGATATCCGGTAATGAGAAGAACAGGTGTTTGCTTAATATTGTTTTGATTATTCATCCTATTTCTGATTTTATTATAACAAAGGTAGAAATTTCTTGTTGAATTTCTTTAGAAAGAATGATTTTCCTATATTTATGAAAATTTTATCCGGAATTGATTAAATCATATACTTACATGAAAAAAATCGGATTTGTTTTGTTTGCGCTGTTATTAATATCTGCTGCCAAAGCTCAGAATGCCGTTGATAATCTTTTTATAGATATGAGAGGTGCTTTTCATCAAGAGATTAACGGTGGAAGTGAATACAAAAGCAATTTTATAGGTGAACATTTCAATCTCAATATATTGGGACATATTTCTCCTAATATGACCTATCGTATCAGGCAACGTTTCAACAAAAAGGTTTTTGATGAGAAAAATATGTTCAATGCGACTGATTTTTTGTGTGTCAATTGGCATCCGACTCCGAAATGGACATTTACTGCCGGAAAATATGCTGTGCTTATAGGGGGCTATGAGTATGATGCCGTACCTATAGATGTATATTTTTATAGCCTATTCTGCCGGAATCTTTATCAAGGCTATTCGTTCGGAGCGCTTGCAGCCTACGAAGCGGCTAAGGGACAGAAGATAACTTTTCAAATATGCAATTCTCCGCTTTCCAAAGGAGCCAATAACCTGTATGCCTATAATCTTGCATGGACAGGTCGTATTTTCTCTTGGTGGCATACAATCTGGAGCCTGAATTCTTTGCAGGACGAGTTTACACGTATGATAGGCTATGCTGCATTTGGCAACCATTGCGTTTTCGGTCCTGTTGCAATAGATATTGATTTTATCGACAGGGCTTCTCCCAATCAAAACGATTATCTTTCCGATTATTCTTTAAATTCTAAATTCGTCTGGAGCATAGGAAAATGGAATATCTGTGCAAAGGTAGGGTATGAATGCAATGACAGCAGTAATTTTGATAGCGAAGGCAGGCCATACGACCTTGTAATTCTTCCCGGTACAAATTATTTTTATGCCGGCTGCGGTTTAGAGTATTTACCTCTCGGAAATAAAAATTTAAGGCTGCATGCAGTTTATTTCAGGGATAATTTGATTCACCGAAGCAATTTCGATATAGGTGTCACTTGGAGGCTGAATATTATAGATAAATAATTTCTTAAAATAGTGTATTTATATTCATTTTAAATTACTATATTAGCGAAGTGTTTGTCCCTGAATGGGTAAGTATTAATCTTAAATCATTATATGTATGAAAAAGTATGTTTGCAATGTTTGCGGATACGAATATGATCCTGCAGTAGGTGATCCTGATAGCGGAATAGCTCCCGGAACTGCTTTTGAGGAGATTCCTGAAGATTGGGTGTGTCCGCTGTGTGGTGTCGGCAAGTCTGATTTCAGTCAGATTGACTAAAGAGTATTGAACATTTCCGGTTTGACCGAAATAATGTTATGTGCCCCTCAAAAGTAATATACAGCTTTTGAGGGGCACATAACAAGTTAAAGTCCTTTTTACAAGATTGCTTTTTATTGTAAATAAGAATTTAAGTTGATATCTTTAACAATCATTGTTGTAAACCACTTTAATAATAAAAGATGAACAGGGCAGCTATTATAATTTTAATTTCAGTATCCTTATTTGGATACTGTGCCGATTTGCATGCTTTAAAGCCGGTCAATCATTCCAAGATATATCATAATGGCTGGATTGATCTGAATAAGAACGGAATAAAGGATATTTACGAGAATCCTAAAGCTGCAATAGATGATAGGATTGAAGATTTGTTGGCGAAGATGACAATTGAGGAAAAAACTTGTCAGATGGTTACGCTTTATGGCTATGGGAGGGTGCTGACAGATGCTTTACCTACAGATGAGTGGAAGAACAAGATATGGAAAGATGGTATAGGCGCCATTGATGAACATCTTAACGGTTTTTATCAGTGGGGCAGACCAATAGTGAAAGATAATCCGTATCTGTGGCCGGCTTCAGCTCATGCTGCAGCCCTGAATGAGGTTCAGAAGTTTTTTATAGAGCAGACAAGGCTCGGCATTCCTGTTGATTTTACGAATGAAGGAATAAGGGGAGTAGAGGCATACAAGGCAACTGATTTCCCTACACAATTAGGTATAGGACATACTTGGGATAAGGAATTAGTGCGCCGTATAGGATATATTGCAGGGCGCGAGGCAAGACTACTTGGATATACCAATATATATGCTCCTATATTGGATGTGGGGAGAGATCAGAGATGGGGAAGATATGAAGAAGTTTATGGCGAGGATCCTTTTCTTGTAGCAGAATTGGGAGTGAATATGGTTCAAGGACTCCAGAAGGATTATCAGGTAGCTGCAACTTCAAAACATTATCTTGCATATTCCAACAATAAGGGGGCGCGCGAAGGTATGTCAAGGGTTGATCCGCAGACCTCTCCTCACGAAGTTGAAAATATTCATATTTATCCGTGGAGGGAAGTTATTTCCAGAGCCGGCCTATTGGGGGTTATGGCTTCATATAATGATTATGACGGTTCTCCTATAGAGGGGAGCCGGTATTGGTTATATGAAAGGTTGCGTAATGATTTGGGATTCAAGGGCTATGTTGTTTCTGACAGCGATGCGGTAGAATATCTTTACACCAAACATGGAGTGGCAGAAAATATGAAGGAGGCTGTAAGGCAAAGCGTTGAGGCCGGGTTGAATGTCCGATGCACTTTCAGATCTCCTGACAGTTATGTGTTACCTCTTAGAGAATTGGTAGGTGAGGGAAGAGTATCTATGGAAATTATCGACGAAAGGGTAAGAGATATACTCAGGGTAAAGTTCTTGACGGGTTTGTTCGATTGTCCTTATCAGACTTCTTTTGATGCTGCCGATGAAGAAGTGGATGGAGTTGAACACAATAAGGTGGCTTTGCAGGCTTCTTTAGAGTCTATTGTACTTCTTAAGAACTCTGACAAGACTTTGCCTCTTGATATCTCAGCAATCCAGCGTATTGCTGTTGTAGGTCCTAATGCGGACGAAGTTTCTTATTCGCATACTCATTACGGGCCTCTTGCAACAGAGTCTGTTTCTGTGTTAGAAGGTTTGAAAAAGTCTTTGGAAGGAAAGGCCGAAGTCTTGTATTCCAAGGGATGCGAAATAGTGGACAAGAATTGGCCTCAGTCTGAAATTTTACCTGATGAGCCGGATAATGAGGTGCTTGCGGGAATAGAGGAGGCGGTCAAAATTGTGGAATCGTCAGATGTGGCAATTGCTGTTGTCGGAGGAGGGACAAGAACCTGCGGTGAGAACAAGAGCCGTACCAGTCTTGATCTTCCCGGCTATCAGAATCTATTGTTGAAGGCTGTCAAGAAAACAGGGAAGCCGGTGATTGTCGTTCTTATTAACGGTAGGCCTCTGTCTATTAATTGGGCGGCCAAAAATGCCGATGCAATAATAGAGGCTTGGTATCCTGGGACTCATGGTGGCACTGCAATTGCAAAAGTGTTGTTGGGAGAGTATAATCCCGGAGGAAAACTTACTGTTACTTTTCCAAAGACAGTAGGGCAGATTCCTTTTAATTTTCCTTTTAAGCCGGCATCTCAAGTGGATGGTGATAGTGGGCTTGGAGTTGGCGGCTATCAGAGCAGAATTAATGGGGCTTTGTATGATTTCGGCTTCGGATTGAGTTATACCGAATTCAAATACTCCAATCTAAAATTGTCGTCCGAAGCAATATTACCGGATGAAACCATCAGTGTTTCATTTGATGTGACCAATTCAGGTGATATTAAAGGGGATGAAATAGTACAGCTTTATATCAGGGATTGTGTAAGTTCCATAACAACATACGAGAAGAATTTAAGGGGCTTTGAAAGGATAACTCTTGCTCCCGGTGAGACTAAGAATGTCACTATGCAGATAACGCCAAAAGATATATCCTTGCTTGACAAGGATATGAAAAGGGTAGTAGAGCCTGGTGAATTTAATATTATGATCGGAGCTTCTTCTACAGATATAAGGTTGGAGGAGAAATTAGTAGTCAAAGACCCGATATTGAAAACTTTATAGATTTAGAGTCTCCAGAGTCCGTGTAGGTTGCAATATTCGCGTGCAGTCACCTTAACTGCATCTGTCTTGAATTCAGCAACAGGTTTTTCGCCAGGAGCAAGATATTTACGTAGAGTTTCTTGCTCTGTGATAAGTTCAATCCATTCTATGTAATGATTTTCAAGCATAGGATGCTCTACAGAGCCTACTGAAACTCTATATCCACCATCGATTTTTTCGATAACAGGTACATGTTTCTCAAAGGCAGCATCTGTAGTGTTTTCTGAAAGAAGAGTCATTGGTTGTCCGCAACAATAAAGACTGCCGCTACCTGCATGTAAGACTTCAACTATATTGCCACATTTGGCACATTTGTAAATTTGTTTACTACTTATCATAATAAGATCCTAAATTGTTTTTTTCAAAGATAGTATTTAAAAATTGTAATTTGCCAATTTAAAGATAGATAAATTATTCAGCCTCTAATATAATAGACGTCCGTTAAGTATTTTTATAGTCAATGTTTTTATTTAATTTTGTAAAAATATAGAAATTATGGTAAAAAATATCGCTCTTGTGGCTCATGATTCCAGAAAAACCGAGCTTGTGAGCTGGGTGAGATTCAATGCAGGTTCTTTGAAAGAATGCAATCTTTTTTGTACCGGCACTACCGGAAGGCTTGTAAAAGAGGCTTTGAAAGAATCGCTTGGAGACGAAATGCCGCCAATTACTTCATTGTTGAGCGGTCCTCTTGGAGGAGATTTTGAAATAGGCGCAATGATTGCTGAAGGTAAGATAGATATGCTTGTATTTTTCTGTGACAATCTTATTACGCAGGGGCATCATAACGATGTAATGGGGCTTGTAAGACTCGCATCATTATATAATATCCCTTTCGCAACGAATAGAAGCACAGCTGATTATATAATATCTTCTCCTCTTTATTCAAGTTCTGAATACAATAGGATTATTCCTTCCTGCATAGAGAGTTACAAGAACAGGAAACTCTAATTCAGGCTCATAGAAACAAAACTATGATAATTTGTGCCAGAATTACTCTAACAAACATACATAGAGGGTAAACCTGTGTGTATGATAGGGCAGGATGATTATTATTTACGTTTTCAGAAGCGTAATTGAGTGCCATAGGGTTTGCCATACTGCCGCATAGCATTCCCGTAACCGTACCGAAATCAATGTGAATCAACTTTAATGCTATGATTCCCATTATAATAACAGGTATTATGGTAATAGCAAAGCCTAAGCTGATCCATAGCAGACCTTCTGGTCTGAATACTGTTTCAAAGAATTTTGAACCTGAAGATAGTCCCAAGCAGGCAAGATACATTGAAAGTCCGAGCCTTCTAAGCATAAGGTTAGCGCTTTCTGTAGTGTATGTGACCATATGTATCCTCGGACCGAAGGCTCCCATCAATATTCCAATAATTATGGGGCCTCCTGCAATACCTAATTTGATGGGTGCAGATATGCCCGGAATTGCAATTGGAAGCGCTCCAAGTAACAATCCGAGTACAACACCTATACATATCGATACTAAGTTGGGTTCGCGAAGGGTTTTGACTGTGTTGCCTATCAGGCTTTCTACTTTGTCGATATCTTCTTCACGTCCTACGACTATGAGCCTGTCCCCCATCCTCAAGATGAGGTCAGGAGTAGCCAAAAGCATTATGCCGGCTCTTGATACTCTGCTGATATTCACTTTGAAACGATTTCTTAATTTAAGAGAATCTATGGATTTGCCGTTGATTTCCGGCCGTGTGACGACTATCCAGTGGGAAATCAGTTGAGGGTCAATCGCATTCCAGTCAATTTTTTCTTTGTTCCAATCTTTTGCCTCTTTTGTACCAAAGAGTAAGGTAAGTTCATTCTCATATTTTGGTCTGGAAATTACAAGAAGCTTGTCTTTTTCTTCAAGCGATGTGGTTGAATTTGGAATAATGACCTTGCCGCTACGCCATATCCTTGAAATTACAAATTTGTCAGGAGTAAGATGGGCGACATCTACAATGGCTTTGCCACAAATAATAGGATTGGTTACGATAAATGTTGCAATAAAGGTGTCGTCTTTGTCATCATTGCATGAAGAGGAGATTTCTGCATGGCTGACTGCAAATTTTCTAAGAAGTATAATGGCAATTATCACCCCTATTACTCCAAGAGGGTAGGTTACGGCACAACCGAGTGCAGGACTGCTGCTGTCCATGCCAAATTGTTCGAGAGTTTGTTGAGCGGCGCCTAATGCCGGTGTATTTGTGGTCGCTCCGCAAAGTATTCCGATCATATCAGGCAGACTGACAGGAAATATATAACTGCTGCTCACGGCCATTACGGTTCCTAACAGTATGACTCCAAGTCCTATTATATTGAGTTTAAGCCCACCTTTTCTGAATGAATTGAAAAATCCGGGCCCTACTTGGAGTCCAAGGGCATATACGAAAATGATAAGGCCGAAATCCTGTGCGAACATCATCATTGCATGGTCTGTACTTATACCTATATGTCCTGCAAGTATGCCGCAGAAAAATACAAAAGTGGCGCCAAGGGAGACTCCTGCAATCTTTACCCTTCCCAGCATCAGTCCTACAGCTATTATCAAGAATATAATTACAATAGCCTGTAATGCGGATCCGCTTTGCAATATATTATTAAATATTTCCATTTCGCTGCAAAAGTAGTATAACCCTGATGATTTTCAAAGTCTTTTGGAGTATATCGTAGATATATAATGCTTATATTTATCAAATATATGTATTCTGATTGAATTTTTGCTTGTCCTTATGTGGGGAAAATTATGGGGAAACATATTTATGGTATTGATTATTAAATGATTGTATATGAAAGTTGTTCTTATTACAGGAGCGAGTAGCGGAATCGGCTATATGGGAGCAAAGTTATTGGCAGAAAAAGGTAATATTGTATATGGCGCTGCCAGAAGAGTTGAAAAAATAGAAGAACTGGTTCCTTTTGGGGTGATTCCTGTAAGGATGGACATTACTGATGAAAGTTCGATTCGCTCTTGTGTGGAAAAAATAATCTCCGAACAAGGTAGAATCGATGTTCTTGTCAATAATGCCGGTTATGGCTATTACGGAGCTATCGAAACCGTAGCTATAGAAGAGGCTAAAAAGCAGTTTGATGTAAATCTTTTCGGTACGGCGAGGCTTACCCAGCTTGTCATGCCTTATATGAGAGAACAACATAATGGCCGGATTGTCAATGTCGCATCTATTGCAGGCAGGATGACTCTATATCTTGGGGCATGGTATCACGCATCAAAATATGCATTAGAAGCCTTTTCTGATGCCTTGAGAATGGAGGTAAAGCCTTTTGGGATAGATGTTTCCATTGTAGAACCCGGTGGAATAAGGACTGATTGGGGACTTGTTGCAGCAGATAATCTTATTGCTTCATCTTGTGGATCAGTATATGAAAAACATGCAGTCAATCAGGCAGGATTGATGAGAAGCGCATATTCCGGCAATATGCTTTCCAAGCCCAAACTCATTGCAGGAGCGATAGTAAAAGCGGTGTCTTCAAGAAGACCTAAATGCAGATATACATTAGGTAGAGGGGCTTTCAGCCTGCTTTTGCTACATGGTATCCTCCCTTCAAGGGTTTGGGATTCTATTGTAAGGAAGGTGTTTAGCTCTGTTCATCTTTGATAATCCTCGATGATTTAGGCCTGAATTTTATTCTTTATACTTTCTCTGTGACAATAAGGTAGTTGCCTATATTGTCTATATGAGTTCCAAAAATATGGATTCTTCCATCTTCGATAGTTTTCATTCTGGTGCGAAGTTCATCGCTTCTTATCGGGATATTTTTTGATGTTACGGCTGCATTGCGATATCGTTGCCCAACCGTTTTTATATTTTTGGAGCTGAGAGGGCAGAGGTCGATGATTCTGAATGTCTTGCATAGGCCTTTTAGAGTCATTGGCAGCGAATCTGCAATATAGAGATGTGTGCTGATACCTAATTTACTGATATTGAATTTTTTGCTTATGTATTCGAAATGACCTGCCTTCATTAGAGCTTTGCCGGGTTCAATCAGTAGTTTGCCATTGATTTCTTCTACATGGTCATTATATATTACAGCTTTTCCTTCAAAATTTTCTTCTTGAGGTATTTCAATCATATTGCCTGAATCATTTACTATAAGTCTGAATGTATTATTCTGGTTAGAGTCTATCCATACAAGCAGTTCTTTGCATTCTCCTGATGAGCCTACAATATGAATTTCTCTTACATGCCTGCCAATTCTTTCCGCTACCATGGATATGTCAGCCATAGGGGATAGTTTTATCAAAATATGGCGACAAATTTTCAAAAGAGGTGTTATGAGCTTAAGGACATCCGGAGAGCAGTCTTCAAGGAGAAATACTTTTTTGCCTGAAGATGACCTTCTGGCCGGATCTATGTATATCAAATCCGGTTCAAAATCTGTCAGTAACTTATCTGCATTAGTTGTGTCAATTGTTTCGTTAGATATTAAGATGTTATCAATCTTTAATTTATTGAAATTTTGCGATGCAACATTGTAAAGCGCTTTTTTGCTTTCATTGTACAACACTCTTTCGGATATCTGTGAGAATGCCCAAGAGTCTATACCGAGTCCGCCTGTCAGATCTGCAATCCTACCGTTGCCTCTTCCAATAATTGACCTTGCTAATGAGGCCTTGTATCTTGCTGTTTCTGATGAACTGCACTGCTCTGCACACAAGCTGTCCGGATATATAAGCGAAGTGACAGAGTACCATTCAGGAACTTTATTTTTTAGTCTTTTACGGCAGTATATTGTGTCTGCTGCCAGTTTTATATCGATATCAGGCCACTTATCCTGAGAAAGTATAAGTTTTGTGATGTCGTCATTTTCGTGTTCAATGACAAATTTCTCAAAAGAATTCATAGCAGCCCTATTTCCTGATACATCTTTCTATAGTATTCAGCCTTTTTCACCAATGCCAAAGGGTATGCCCTTGAAGTTGAGGGGAGCCTGTAGAATTTAATATGTCTTTCTCCGATATTTATATTTACGTATTGTCCTATAGGAGGTTCGCTGCATCTGTATTTGCCCGCAAGTATATCTGTGGCTTTTTGTCCTGTTGTCACAATAGCTTTGCAATCCGGAATTTTTTTAATCAATGCATCTATGTCTGTTGTGGTTACCACCTCAAGGAACTTGTCAGAGGCATTGTCTTTAAGTCTTATTATTTCAGTTGCCGTGTCATACATGGCTATTCCTTTGTTCTCACAAAAGCTGATTATTTTTTCTTTGTCAAATATAGTCTTAGCTCCATTGGATAAAAGAGGTGTTTTTATAAAGAAATCCTTGTCTTCAAAGAACAGCAATCCTGTTATCCTCCACATGTCATTGATGAAATTCGGATAATAAAAATCAATGCTCCATCTTTTGGGCTGCGGAGGAAAACTTCCTAATAAAAGAACTTTTGCATTTTCAGGAAGAAATGGCTTGAACGGATGGATCTCTGTCATCTTCTTAAATCTCTATTATTGGCTGCTAATATAGGCATTTACAAAGCCAAAATGTAAATAAAAATTCAATAAAACATTATAACAAAGTTGTTATAATGTTGAACTATTTTGTTATATGTGTTGATTTTCAAAGGTTTAATTTTTTTATTGCAGCTATATTTAAATTATTCCTATTTAAGTTTTTTATTGCATAAAATAAGTAATTCTTGTTAAGAATTGAGTATATTTGTAAAAGATATAATAAATATAAACATGTTGAAAATATACGGAAAAACATCTTTGGTCATAGTTGCATTATTGACCGCACTCTGTCTGATTTCTTGTGGCGGAGGGCAAAATAACAAACAAGGAAAGGACGGGATTATTGAAGTGGCTGAAAGCTATGATGTCAAAGAAGCTGTCTTGGAAATGGTAATATTGGAAGGAGGTACATTCACAATGGGCAACAAGCCGGACGGCAGACCGATACAAGGCTCTATCGCTCCTGTTCAGGTGGTGCTTGACGGATATGCAATTGGAAAATATCCTGTTTCTCAAAAATTGTGGAAAGCAGTTATGGGGAGCAATCCGAGTTCAGTTAAGGCTGATGAACTACCGGTCGACAGGGTATCATATATAGATTGCGAAAAATTCGTGAAAAAGCTGTCAAAATTGACAGGAGTGCCTTTTGTCATACCTACAGAAGCTCAATGGGAATTTGCTTTCGGAGAAGGAAAGATGTCTATAAATGAAAAATGTACAGAATGGTGCTTCGATTATAATTCGGATGAGGTGGCCAAGCTTCCGCAGCTTAATCCTAAGGGGCCGGCCAAGGGGAGTTTAAAGGTGGTACGAACAGGAGTTCGCAGAGATGCTTTAGAACCGCATTCAAAGGCCGGCGCTTTGACTTTCAGGGTAGCTGTGAATACCGGTAAAGCCTGCTCGGAGACTGTTGTGGCAGCGATTTTTGATAAAAAATCTGTAAAAGAGGGTGTTGCCGAGAGCCGAATATTTAACGTCAATGGTCTGTCATTCAATATGGTCGGTGTTAAGGGCGGAAAGTTCAATATGGGGGGTACCGATGAGCAGGGGGCTTATGCTGAAAAAGATGAAAAGCCGGTAAGGGAGATCGAAGTAGGAGATTTCAGTATCGGACAGACAGAAGTCACTGTAGGGCTGTGGAGGGCTGTCATGGGCAATCTTCCTTTTGGAAATGATGAAAAAACTTCGAATAAGCCTGTAGTGAATGTTTCTTGGTATGATTGTCAGGAGTTTATATTAAAACTCAATATGTTGACAGGAAGGAAGTTTCGTCTTCCTGATGAGGCGGAGTGGGAGTATGCGGCCAGAGGAGGGCGCAAGTCAAGGCATTATAGATATGCAGGGGGAGATGATATTGCCGGAGTTGCTGTTTATGGTGAAAACTCTGATCACAAAGTCAAGCCTGTAAAGTCAAAAAGACCTAATGAACTTGGGATTTACGATATGAGCGGCAATGCATGGGAATGGTGTAAGGATGCTTATGCTCCTTACGGGTCTTCAGTGTCAGATGAAAACATTCTTAGAGTTATGAGAGGTGGCAGCGCTGCCGGCCGTTGGGATAGTTGCAGATTGTCCAACAGATCAGGGATGCCTGCTATAAATATAAAAGGGACATTTGGGTTTAGAATAGCATTATGATACATGTATTGCTACCTGAAAATAGCCGGAAAAGGTTGGTATTCTATCTTGCTATGGAAGAGTATCTGGCACACAACATACATAAACTTCCTGAAAATGAAAAAGGTGTAAGGGAAGCATTCTTTATGTGGCAGGTGCCGCCTACTGTTATATTCGGTCGTAATCAGGTTATGGAGGCTGAGGTGAATATGTCTTATTGCAATAGACACGGAGTGCAGTTGTATCGTAGAAAAAGCGGAGGCGGTTGTGTGTATGCAGATATGGGCAATATCATGCTTTCTTATATTTCTGATAGTACGGATGTGGCTTTTACTTTTGATAAATTTCTTCAGCGGCTTGCATTGGTGTTGAGAGGGATTGGTCTCAATGCAGAGCGTTCAGGCCGTAATGATGTACTTGTGGACGGCAAAAAGGTATCCGGCAATGCTTTCTTCTTATTGCCTAAGGCTAGTATAGTTCATGGTACTCTGTTGTTCGATTCTGATTTCGATGCTCTGCAGTGCGCCATCACTCCGTCTGATGCCAAGATCCAAAGCAAAGGGGTGGAGTCCGTAAGGCAACACGTTACAAATATCAAGGCGGCAATTGAGGCATCCGGGGATGAGCGTTTTCAAAAAATGACGGATATTGCGGTTTTCAAGGAATATATTCTTCATGCTCTGTGCAACGATATGGGTAATGTGTCCGGCAAATTGGATGAATATATCCTAAAGGATGAGCAGGTCAAAGAGATAGAGGCAATAGAGGCCGGTTATCTTGATCCTGCTTTTCTTAAGGGGAAGAATCATTCATATTCAATTGAAAAGAAGGCTAAACTTGAAGGTGTTGGTGAAGTGGTGGTAGCGCTTGAAATGGAGGGGAATACAATTTTTGGGTGTCATCTTTCAGGAGATTATTTTACCATAAGGAACGGAATCGATGATTTGCTGGGCAATTTACTTAAAGGGAAAATAAATAATAGAGAGGAAGTGAGTTTGGCTCTAAAGGATGTTGCGCTTCAAGATTATATACTAAAATTGACGAATGATGATTTCCTGAATATTCTTTTCGATTAAAAAAGAGATTAACACTAAATAACTGATAACATAATGGAAGAAAATCTTAAAATTACCTGTCTGTATGACAGTCACATTGCTCTTGGGGCCAAAATGAGTCCTTTTGCCGGCTTTATGATGCCTATACAGTATTCGAGTATAGCTGAAGAACATAATGCCGTCAGGAATAGCGCCGGCATATTTGATGTGTCGCACATGGGAGAAATCTTTGTTAGTGGGGAGGATGCTGAAAATTTTGTAAATCACGTATTTACAAATGATGTGAGAGGTCTTGAATCAGGCAGGATTTTATATGGAATGCTATTGTATCCTGACGGTGGTACAGTAGATGATCTTCTTGTCTATAAAGAATTTAAGGCGGACTGTTATTTGCTTGTTGTCAATGCTGCAAATATTGATAAGGATTATAAATGGCTTAAAGAAAATGCTACGGGCTATAAAGTTAAGATTGAAAACCGTTCCGATGAATGGGGACAAATTGCTGTTCAGGGGCCGGATGCGGAGCATTTTGTGACCCGGATTACAGGTTTTGAAGTAGCTTCTATGCCATTTTATGGCTTTAAAGACTATTATTTGAATGGTTGTAGAGTGATAATCAGCAGGACCGGCTATACAGGCGAAGACGGTTTTGAGATTTATTCGACTCCGGAGCAGACAATTGCATATTGGAAGGCTTTTATAGAAGCAGGTGTTGTACCTTGCGGTCTTGGTTGTAGGGATACTCTGCGTTTTGAAGCCGGTCTGCCATTGTATGGCGATGAATTAAGTGCAGAGATAAGCCCTATTATGGCAGGTTTGGGGATGTTCTGCAAACTTGATAAAGATGAATTTGTCGGGAAGGATGCTCTTGTGAAGCAGAAAGTTGAAGGACCTTTGAAAAAAGTGGTAGGTATAGAGATTCAGGATAAGGCTATTCCACGGGCTACATATCCGGTAGAGCTTGAAGACGGTTCTGTTGTCGGGGTAGTGACTACGGGATATCACTCTATAAGTCTTGACAAGAGCCTTTGCTTTGCATTGGTTGATACCGCTTTTTCGACATTGGGTACGGCATTGAATATTCGTATTAGAAAAAAGGTTTTTCCGGGTATTGTTGTAAAGAAAAGATTTTATAATACTAATTACAAAAAATAATATAAATTTAAAATTAATAACTATGTCTAAGGTAATTGAAGGTTTGCTTTATAGCGAATCACACGAATGGGTCAAGGTAGAAGGCGATATTGCAACAATAGGTGTATCTGATTTCGCACAGAAAGAAATGGGGGATATTACTTATGTGGATTTGCCTGACGAAGATGATGAACTGAATGAAGGTGAAGAGTTCGGAGCATTGGAAAGTGTAAAAGCATCAAGCGAACTTATTTCTCCTGTAAGCGGAGTTGTGATCGAGAAAAATGAAGAGCTTGAAGATCGCCCTGAATTGATTAACGAGGATGCTTATAGCGCGTGGATTATCAAGGTCAAGCTCTCTGATCCTTCAGAATTAGATGCTCTGATGAGTGCTGAAGCATATAAGAATTTAACAGATAAGTAATTATGGCAACATTTTCATATTTTCCTCACACTGAGGAGGATATAAGGAAAATGCTGGAACGTATAGGTACTGATTCTTTGGACGAACTTTATAATGATGTTCCTGAGAAATTCCTATATAAAGGCGAATATGACCTTAGGGATTCTATGTCAGAGCAGGAAGTGAGAGAGTATTTTGAATGTCTTGACAAGAAGAATCCGAGACTTAAGGTATTCGTAGGTGCCGGTGCGTATGACCATTATTCTCCAGCTGTTGTTCCTTATATAATTTCTCGTTCAGAATTTCTGACTGCTTATACTCCTTATCAGGCGGAAATTTCACAGGGTACGCTCAGATATATTTTTGAATATCAGAGTATGGTGTGTGAATTTACTGGTATGGATGTCAGCAATGCTTCAATGTATGACGGGCCTACAGCAGCTGCCGAGGCAATGATGATGGCCGTATCATGTACCAAGAAAAAGACAAAAGTGTTGTTGTCGAGGACGCTGCTGCCAAATGTAATTGCCGTTGTGAAGACTTATGCACGATTTCACGGAGTTGAAATCGGCTATGTTGAAGCGAAAAACGGGGTAACTTGTATTGAAAGCCTTAAAAAAGAGCTTGCTGCCTGTGATGTGGCAGGTCTTATTGTCCCTGCAATAAACCGCTATGGTATAATAGAGGACTTTACCGGTTTTGCAGATCTTGTACATGATGAAAAAGGTGTTGTTATAGAATATTGCGATCCTTCAACGCTTGCGGTAATAAAATCTCCGTCAGAGTGGAATTTCGATATTGCTGTAGGTGACGGGCAGTCGCTTGGAATTCCTATTAGTTTCGGTGGTCCTTATGTGGGTTTTATGGCCTGCCGCAAAGATTATGTACGAAAAATGCCAGGACGTATTGTCGGTAAGACTGTAGATGCAGAAGGCAAAAGATGCTTTGTACTTACGTTACAGGCGAGAGAACAGCATATACGAAGGGATAAGGCTACCAGTAATATTTGTTCCAATCAAAGCCTAATGGCCCTTTATGTGACTATATATATGTCTCTTATGGGCAGAGAAGGACTTGAGAAAGTAAATAGGCTATCATATAGCGGAGCACATTATCTTCATGATGAATTGCTTAAAACAGGCAAATTTGAAGAGGTCTTTGCAGGGCCTTTTATTAAAGAATTTGTATTGAAATCGAAAATTCCTGTCAAAGAGCTTCAGAAAAAACTTATTGACGGAGGTTTTTTTGCTGCTTTAGAGACAGAGGAAGGGTATGTGAGTTTTTGTGTTACTGAAAAGCGTACTAAGGCGGAAGTGGATGCTTTGGTATCGCTTGTAAGAGAGGCTTGATGGATTTAGGCATAATTTGTCGTTTTTAAAAATCGATTGAATATGAAATATTACGATAAACTTATATTCGAGCTTTCCGAAAAAGGTCGTACGGGCTATTCTCTTCCTGATGACAAATTCGGATATAAGATGGAGTTTGCGGATGTGTTGTCAAGGCGGGCGCCTTTAGATTTGCCACAGGTATGTGAGACTGATGTTGTGAGGCACTATACAAATCTTTCTCAGATGAATTTCGGAGTGGATACAGGATTTTATCCATTGGGTAGTTGTACGATGAAATATAATCCGAAGATTAATGAGGAAATAGCTGCAATGCCGGGATTTTCGGGATTGCATCCTCTTCAGCCTTCACGTACTGTTCAGGGAGCGTTGGAGATTTATTTCGAGATGGGGAAGGCTCTTTCTGCCATTACTGGTATGGCTGAATTTACGTTTGCTCCTTGTGCCGGAGCTCACGGAGAACTTACCGGTCTTATGATTATGCGTCAGTACCATATTTCGCGCGGTGATTTCAGGCGCACAAAAGTGATTGTGCCTGACAGCGCTCATGGTACCAATCCTGCGAGTGCAGCAGTTTGCGGGCTTGATGTAGTGGAAGTCAAGTCCAATGTTCATGGCTTGGTGGATGTTGAAGATCTCAAGCCCTTGCTCAACGATGAGATTGCCGGTATAATGATGACAAATCCTAATACTTTAGGTTTGTTTGAAAAAGAAATAGGTGAAATCGCGGAATTAGTACACGGATGCGGCGCTCTTCTTTATTATGATGGGGCTAATATGAATCCGCTTCTTGGGACTGTAAGGCCGGGGGATATGGGCTTCGATATTATGCATCTCAATTTGCATAAGACCTTTTCGACACCGCATGGTGGCGGAGGTCCGGGTTCCGGACCTGTCGGCGTAGCCGAAAGGCTTGTTGCGTTTCTGCCCGTGCCAAAGGTGGTTAAGGATGATAGCGGCAGTTTCAGGATAGTCGGCAAGCCGGGTATGGCTATGTGTCCGGTATCAGGACACCCTAAGGGGAGTCAGGGCTGTGATGATTCTGCAGGCAATGTTTCCGGTTTTATGGGTAATTTTGCTACGATACTTCGTGCTTATACTTATATTCTTATGCTTGGACGCAAGAATATCAAGTTGGCAGGTAAATATGCTACTTTGTCTGCAAATTATATAAAGGAGTCATTGAAGGATAGTTACAAACTTCCGATTCCTTCTGTATGTAAGCATGAGTTTGTATTCGACGGTTTGATTGATGATGGATCTTCCGTAGCCGGAGAGGGTAATGGGGCTACGACTTTGGATGTGGCGAAACGTTTGCTTGATTATGGTTTTCATGCTCCTACGATTTATTTTCCTCTTTTGTTTCATCAGGCTATAATGATAGAGCCTACTGAGACGGAATCGAAGGAGACTATCGATGCTTTTGTGGATGCTATGCACAAGATTGCGGCTGAGGCGGCGAAGGAGCCGTCTTTCTTGAAGACGGCTCCTCATTCCGCACCGATAAGGAGACCGGACGAAACTATGGCGGCTCGCCAGCCGATATTAAAATTTAAGGACTTATGATGAAGCTTCTGATTATCGGTGCGGGGCCCGGCGGTTATGAAACCGCCGTCGCCGCCAGTAAGCATGGTTTAGATGTTACGATTGTTTCAGACGGACCTGTTGGTGGAACCTGCCTTAACGAAGGCTGTATACCCACCAAGTCACTATGCCGGAATGCAGAAGTACTCGACACCCTTGCCGAATCCTCTGTCTTTGGTATAGATAACTTATCTTATTCTTTTGATTTTAAGAAAGTCATCGCAAGAAAAAATGAAGTGGTAGCCCGACTCAAATCAGGAGTTGAATTTCTGCTTGAAAGCAAGAATATCACTTTGCTTTATGGCAAAGCAGTATTCAAAGATGCACATACGGTTGCCGTTGCAAGTCCGGAGGGAAAAGAAACAGCCCTTAAGCCTGACAAGATAATTATTGCTACAGGTTCTTATTCTGCCTCCCTTCCTATTCCCGGAGCAGAACTCGAAGGAGTGATTTCCTCGAAAGAAATTTTAGAAATGGAAGAAGTGCCTCAAAGACTTTGTGTTATCGGGGCAGGAGTGATAGGTCTTGAATTTGCTTCGATTTTCAAGAGTTTCGGTTCTGAAGTAAACGTGATAGAATATTGTAAGGATATCCTTCCAAGGTTTGATGTAGATCTGGCCAAAAGGTTGAAACACACTTTGTCAAATCGTGGTATTTCAATAGAAACATCAGCACAGGTCATGAGGATTGACAAGACAGATGAGGGCTTAGAAGTAACCTACAAGAAGAAGGATAAGGAAATCAAGGTTGTTGCCGACAAAGTCCTTATGGCAGTCGGAAGGAGACCGAATGTCCTTTCTGTAAGGCCGGATGTTGCAGGATTGGAGTTTACACCGAAAGGTATTGTTGTAGACGGTAATATGAGGACGAATGTACCCGATGTTTATGCAATAGGAGATGTTGCAGGAGGAATGATGTTGGCACACGTGGCCACATTCCAAGGCTTTAAGGCGCTTGCGGATATTCTTGGAGAGTCAAGAGAAATAGATTTTTCGGTCGTTCCGGCAGCCGTTTTCACGAATCCTGAAGTTGGCGTAGTTGGTATGACGGAAGAAGAATGCAAAGAAAAAGGGTTGCAAATAAAATGTCTAAAGTCTTTTTTCCGTACCAATGGAAAGGCTTTAAGTATGAATGCTCCGGAAGGTTATTGCAAACTGATAGTTTACATTGGAGAAGATGACAATGATTTACAGCACGGTCGGATTCTCGGTTGCCACATAATGGGGGTGCATGCTTCTGACATAATACAAGAGATAGCGGTTCTTATGAATACCAAGGCCACAATCTCTGATTTTCAGAATATTATTCACGCACATCCGACTTTGACGGAAGTTGTGCAGGAAGCATCATTCAGTTTCTGAGTTTTCTCCGAAGATTATAAGCAGCTTGTCGCCTGCCATTAATTCTATAGAACCGTCAGGCACTATAAGTCTGCTTCTTCTTTGAATCATCACGACCCTTGCCCCTTCAGGTAGGCTGATTTCCTTGAGTGTATTGCCAGACTGCAGATCGTCTTCGTTTAATGTACAGTCTATCAGTTTGCCGGCCTCATCAGGAATTTCTATACCGAATGTGTCGGTTTTCTTGTTCATAGGCAGGGCCAGATGCAATATTCTGGCGGCTTTTGGTACAGTAATACCTTGAATGACAAGCGAGAGAATCGTAATGAAAAATACCACATTGAATATCTGGTTGGAGCCTGGTATTCCTGCCATGATAGGGTAGATGGCAAATATTATAGGTACTGCTCCTTTAAGGCCTACCCAAGAGACGAAAGATTTTGCTCTGAATGAAAGATTCCTGAAAGGCAGGAGACAGAGGAATACAGCTGCAGGTCTGGCCACCAATATCAAAAACAGACCGATAAGTAGAGCCATCGGGGCAATTGAAATCATTTCATGAGGATTGACAAGGAGTCCGAGAAGCAGGAACATGCCTATTTGCATCAGCCAAGTCATACCGTCCATAAATGTAAGTATCTCCTTTCTGTTAGGAATCATTTTATTTCCTATTATAAGGCCTGAAATATACACAGCCAGATAACCGTTTCCTTTAAGCATCTCAGTTATCGATATTGTGAAAAATGCCGATGTGAGCAGCAGGATTGCATATAGTGGCGAACTGCCCAACTTGATTCTTCCAAGAAACCAAGAGGCTCCGTATCCTATTCCTATACCTATTAAAGAGCCGAGACCCAATTGCATTATAAAAGTCAGGATGGCTTTCCATATCATAGGCCAATATTCTATACCTTCAGACATTGCTGCCGGATCGAAAAGAGTTCCGGCAGCTTGTATAAGTACAATAGTTATTACATAAGCCATAGGGTCATTGCTACCTGATTCGAGTTCAAGCATTGGCCGGATATTTTCTTTAAGCCTTATTTTGCTGTTTTTTAGAATATTGAATACAGAAGCGGAATCTGTTGATGACATCACAGATGCCATAAGGAAACACATAATGATTGAAAGCGGCCTGGATAGGTGTCCTATTCTGGTAAGAAAGAAAATGAAAAGACCACAGAAAAGAGTTGTCAGAAAAACTCCTATGGTAGCTAATACTATTCCTTGCTTTAATACAGGCCTTATGTCGCTGAAATTTGTCTCCATACCGCCTGTAAAAAGAATAACGCTTAGAGCTGCTACTCCTACGAACTGTGCCTGATGATAATTGTTAAAAACCAGACCAAATCCATCACTGCCGAAAGCCATACCTACGAGCAGAAACAATAACAGGGCGGGGACACCGAACTTATATCCTGCCTTACTGATAATTATAGCGCTGAATATCAATATAGAGCCTATAAGTAGTATATTTTCAGCTGTAAGATACATTATAATTTCCTTTTATATTACGATATGTTGCAGACCATATTCAATGCAGATATCCTTGAGTCCGCATTCTTCGCATTTTGGCTTTCTTGCCGTACACACGTATCTTCCGTGCAGGATAAGCCAATGGTGCGCCTTTGCTCGGAGATTTTCCGGTATATTTTTTTCAAGTTCTTTTTCAACAGCTCCTACAGTTTTGCCGGCAGAAAGCCCTATGCGATGGGATACCCTGAAAACGTGTGTATCGACAGCTATTACAGGTTTGTCGTAAACTATTGAGGCAATTACGTTTGCAGTTTTTTGCCCGACACCCGGAAGGCTTGTCAGTTGGTCAATGTCAGACGGAACTTCACCGTTGAAATCTGTTGATAATTTTTCGGCCATTCCAATAAGGTGCCTTGTCTTGCTATTGGGGTAGGAAATTGATTTTATATAAGGAAAAAGTTCTTCAAATGTGGCTTCTGCCATAGTTGCTGCATCAGGATATTTGTCAAAAATTGCCGGTGTTGTCATATTGACCCTCCTGTCCGTACATTGGGCCGATAATATTACAGCAACGAGCAGTTGGAAAGGTGTACCGTAGTGAAGTTCTGTTTCAGCTTCTGCCATATTGTCGCTGAACCATTCAATTACTTTTCTGTATCTTTCCGACTTATTCATCTTTTATATAGTCAGGGCAAGGTCAATTACTTCATCATTCTGCTGCTCTTTGCAGGTTTCGTCCTTGCACACCATAATTTTTCCTTTGTATTTCTCAAAAATATTTCTGTTGTGAGTAACCATGATTATTGCAGTTCCTTTCTTGTTGATGCCGGTAAGCAGCTTCATGATTCCGTCGGCAGTCTCATTGTCAAGATTACCTGTCGGTTCGTCTGCAATAATAACTTCCGGAGTGTTGAGTAGCGCGCGCGCTATAGCTATTCTCTGCTGTTCTCCTCCTGAAAGCTGGTGAGGCATTTTGTGAGCTTTATTCAGCATTCCTACAGCATCAAGAACTGTTTTGATACGCTGATCTATGTCTTTCTCGCTTTTCCAACCTGTGGCCCGGAGTACGAATTCAAGATTTTCGTCTACAGATCTGTCCATTAAAAGCTGGAAGTCTTGGAAAATCACTCCGATCTTCCTTCTAAGGTATGGAATATCTTTTTCTTTTATTGTTTTGAGGTTGTATCCGCAGACTTCCGCCTCTCCTTTTTCAAGAGGATTTTCGGCAATGATTGTTTTGATGACAGAAGTTTTTCCCGTGCCTACTTTTCCTACAATATAGACAAAATCCCCTGAATATACATCCATATTGAGGTCATATATTACGATGGATTCACCATTGATGATAGCAGCATCTTTAAATGAAATCAATGGTCTTTTTTCCTTAGCCGGTATATTCGTATCTTCCATTATAAAAATCTTTTAGGCCTGATAATTGGATGTATGATTACAAATATAAGTGAAAAATTAAGTATTTTTGTAAAAAATAGACCAAATATGATAAAATATAAAATAGCTGCTGCTATTGCTGCTACTATGATTTTCTCCGGTTTCAATCCTTGCATGGAAGTTTTTGCCGGTCAAGAAGATGGAAGCAAGGACTTCAGAAAAGCTCTTACCTTGTATGAAAATAATATGTTCGGAGAGGCGAAGGCCTTGTTTGAAGATCTGTCAAGGGCTACAAAAGATTATCAGGCTGAGGGATTTGCAGTACTTTGTGCGGTAAATCTTGGAGAGAATGATTATATATACAGGATGAATTCATATATCAAAAGATTTCCTTATTCCGGATTGGTACCTGCAATCCGTTACCGCCATGCTTTGAATCTGTTTGACAATCAGAAATATATTGAGGCCGTAAAAGAATTCGAGCTTTCCGGAGAGAAGAATATCGGCCGAAAGGATAGGTTGGAATACTATTATAAGCTGGCTTACAGCCGTTTGCAGATAGGAGATAATGATGGAGCCATGTACGGTTTCAAGAAAATCGATGCCATGCCTTTCAATAATTATTCTTCACCATCAAGATTTGCTTTAGGGCTTCTGGAATATGAGTCCGAAAAATTTAAACAGGCTTTAGAATGGTTTGGCAAATCCATGAAAGACAAGAGGTTCGAGGAGATTTCAAATTATTATATAATGGAATGTCGTTTTATGATGAAAGATTATGCCTATGTCATAAAACACGGTGAAGATATTTTCAATAATGTTCCGGAAGACCGTAAGCCGCGTCTTGCAAGAATACTTTCCGAGTCTTATTTGGTAGAGGGCGATGTTGCATCAGCTAAGAGATATTATGACGAGGCTGATACATGGAAGAAGAATCGTGATGATTATTTTTACGCCGGTTCGCTGTTATATGCTGTTAAAGACTATAAGGGAGCAATAGACAATTATTCCGAAATGACAGATAGGAGTGATTCGCTCGGGCAGATAGCCAATTATCAGATGGCATTCAGTTATATTCAAACCAAGAATAAGGTGGCTGCAATGGATGCTTTCAGAGAAGCGTCGTTGTGTAATTTTAATGAAGAAATTCAGGAAGACGCTTTTTTCAATTATGCCAAACTGTCTTTCGACCTTAATAATGACCCGTCGGTTTTTGACAGGTATATGTCTAAGTACTCCGACAAAAAGAGAGGGAATATGATATATGCTTATCAAGCATTGTCTGCTCTTCATTCAAAGGACTATGCGGCAGCGGTAGAGGTGTATGACAAAATAGACGAACTTGATTATGATATGAGATCCAATTACATGAAGGCAAACTATCTAAGGGCGGAGCAATTGATTCGTAGCGGTTCGTATCGTGCTGCAGAACCATGTCTGAAAGCGGTTTCTTATTATGCTGCTAAGCGTTCTCCTTTGAATATGCTTTCAAAATATTGGCTTGCGGAAACTTATTATAGGGATGAAAAATATTCTCAAGCACGCTCGATATTCAATGAACTTTATAATCTTTCTGCTCTTGACAATCGTCCTGAAGGTAGCCTTATCCCTTATAATATCGCATATTGCTATTTTAAAGAAAATAATTTCGATATGGCTTCTTCTTGGTTTGACAAATATCTTTCTCAGGGCAAATCAGTCGTCAATTATAGAGATGCAATACTTAGGAAGGCAGATGCTTCTTTTATGAAAGCCGATTATAATAACGCAGTGGCTCTTTATAGCAGTCTGATAGACAATGAATCTTATCAGGATGATGTCTACCCTATATACCGGGCCGGTTTGGCTTATGGGCTTTCCGGTGATGCCAAAAAGAAGATAGAAGTGCTCTCCGGTATAATGGATTCGCCATTTAGGGATAGATATTATTATGAGGCCCTGTATGAATTAGGCAGAACCTATTTGGATGCAAAGCAGGACGATAATGCCATAGTTGCTTATAACAAACTTCTTTCCGAGTCAAAAGACAGTGTTTATATTGCTAAGGCTGTTTTAGGTCTCGGACTTGCCAACAGAAACAAGGGGTCTTATGACAAAGCTCTTGAATATTACAAAAAAGTGGTTGAAGATATGCCTTCCACTGATTATGCAAATGATGCTCTTGTTGCTATAGAGTCGATATATCAGGAAAAGCAGGAGCCTGAGCAATATATAGCTTATGTGGATTCTATGGGAAAAATCCCGGAAGAGGGAGAGAATGATATGGAAGATGTTCTATTCAATGGTGCGGAGAAAGTTTATCTTGCAGGCAATTACACTAAGGCGCTTGTATCTCTTGGCGCTTATGAAGACAAGTACCCGGAAGGCAGGCATATAGAAGATGTATATTTTTATATTGCAGAGTCATATAGAGGGCTTGACAACAAGGATAAGGCCTGCGACTATTATAAAAAAGTTATGAATTCGGCAAGCTCTTCATTCGCAGAAGTTTCCGCACTCAATTATTCGAAGATGTGTTATGATATGGAGAGATTCCAAGATTCTTTTGATGGTTATGATGTCCTTCAGAAGATAGCTATAATAGATGCCAATAAGAAAATAGCGGCATTAGGCCTGATGAGGGCGGCTTTCAAGGCCAAGGGTTTTAAGAATGCAATATTGTATTCAAATAATATAATTGCCGGCAAGGATTTTTCCTCTGAGCAGAAGCGTGAAGCAAAATACATAGCTGCAAAGTCATATCTTGCTTCCAGTCAGCGTGATAAAGCATTCGAAATATTGGGAGAACTGTCTGCATTCAAATCTACCAAAGAAGGTGCCGAGGCGGCGTATATGTTGATTCAGGATAGTTATGACAGAGGAGATTTTAAGGATGTGGAAAATAGAGTTTTCGCTTTTTCCGATGCTAAATCCTCACAGACATACTGGCTTGCAAAATCATTTATCCTTCTTGGAGACTCTTATGTGGAGCAAGACGAGATTAAGCAGGCAAGGGCGACCTTTGAGAGTATAAGAGACGGATATAAGCCTTTGGAAGACTCTGATGATGTACTTGAAGAGGTGAATTTCAGGCTTGCGAAATTGAACGAAATGGAGAATCAGGCTTTGCTTAATTAT
>CAUUVS010000007.1:0-85923 GCA_963548935.1 uncultured Bacteroidales bacterium | reverse complement strand
AAGGACATCACCACGAGGACGGCGAGTGCTGCGGACACGGCAAAGGACATCACCATGAGGATGGTGAGTGCTGCGGACACGGCAAAGGGCATCACCAAGAGGACGGCGAGTGCTGCGGAAAACACAAAGAAGACAAGTGTCAAGAAAAAAATAAAAACTGATTGCTATATTTGCAGTTTATGCGTACTGCCATTGTCATATTAAACTGGAACACCAAGGAATATCTTAGAAAGTTCCTTCCGGGTGTACTCGCTTCGGCTAATGACGCAAAAGTAATAGTGGCAGACAACGCCTCCTCTGACGGATCCATAGAGATGCTAAAGGAGGAATTTCCTTCTGTACAACAAATCCTTCTTAATAAGAATTATGGTTTTTCAGAAGGTTACAACAAGGCTTTGGAGGCAATTAAAAAAGATAACTTCGAGTATTACGTACTGCTTAATTCAGATATAGAAGTGTCGCAATACTGGCTTTCACCTCTTGTGGATTGGATGGACAGAAATCCAGACTGCGGAGCATGCTCTCCAAAACTTCATGCCTATCAGGCAAAAAACAGATTTGAATATGCAGGGGCTGCCGGAGGTTATATCGATGCCTACGGCTATCCTTTTTGCAGAGGTAGGGTTTTGAATATGGTAGAAGAAGACCAAGGCCAATATGACAATGGAGTTAAAAATGTATTCTGGGGAACAGGAGCCTGCCTATTGATAAGAAGTTCGCTATTCCATAATTCCGGAGGACTTGACAAAAGGTTCTTCGCCCACATGGAGGAAATAGATTTATGCTGGAGGCTTCAATTGTTAGGATTCAAAATAAGTATTATCCCGTATTCGGTAGTATGGCATCTTGGAGGAGGCACTTTGCCTGTCACTTCCCCTTGGAAGCTGAAATTGAATTATCGCAACAACCTGTTGATGCTTAAAAATAATTTAGCAAAGTCTTATGCTCTCGATATTTATAAAAAGACAAAACATATCGGCAAATCGGCAAGAATAGGTAATTTCAAAGCTCGCCTGATTATATTTATCAGAATGATGATGGACGGGGCTTCCGCAGTCATTTATCTGATCACCGGCAAATTAAGCTATTTTAAATCAGTATGGGAAGCTCACAGAGAATATCGTAAACTTAAAGAAAAAGTAACGGTCAAAACCATTGAAAACTATCTCTCATCTTATGGAAACATAGCAACCATAAGAGGATGGTACCCAAAATGGATTGTACCGGAAGCATTGTTATTAAAAGACAGAATTTGGGAAAAAATACATAGACTATAAGACACAACACAATGAAAATAGTTATCGAGGGAGCAGGAGAGGTTGGTTCGCATCTGGCTAAGATGCTAAGCAACGAATCCAATGAAATAACAGTCATTGACGCTGACGAGACGAGGCTTCAAAGATTAGGTTCTACGACAGACCTTATTACCATTACAGGTCCGTCTTCATCGATTATGTCACTCAAAAAAGCGCAAGTAGACAAGGCAGATATATTTATTGCTGTAAATCCTTATACCAAACAGGATGTAAATATAGTCAGCGCTCTGATAGCCAAGAAACTCGGTTGTCATAAAGTTTGCGCCAGAATCGATGACGAGGAATACCTAAGTTACGAAAACAAATATATTTTTGCGGATATGGGCATTGACCTTATGTTCTATCCTGAAAAAATCGCAGCAGTAGAAATAACAGATCTGCTGAAAAGAACAGCGTCTACGGAATCTATGGATTTTGCACATGGCAAACTACAAATGGCTGTTTTCAAATTAGAGGAAGACTCCCCTCTTTTAGATATGAAACTGGCGGAATTTACTGCTGCAATATCGAAAGATAATCTACAATTCAGGGTCGTGGCCATTTCCAGAGGCAATTTGACTATTATTCCCAAATTTGACACAAAATTCAAATATCATGACCTTGTTTTTATTATAACTAAAAGAGAGGCCATACAGACACTCATGACCTTCCTTGGCAAGAGCAATATCGAAGTAAATAGTGCTATGATATTGGGAGGCAGTTCTATAGGGGAAATGGTAGCAAAAAATATCAGCAAACAGATCGAATCTGTTAAAATGATTGAAATCGATAAAAACAGATGTCTCGAACTTAGTGAAAAGACCGACAACAATGTGATTATAGTAAATGGGGATGGTCGTAATTCTGATTTTCTCGTTGATGAAAACATCAAAGATTATGATGCTTTCGTAGCTGTGACCGGCAACGATGAAGCCAATATTCTTGCCTGTGTGGTAGCAAAAAAATTCGGAGTAAGCCGTACGGTCGCTGAAGTCGAAAATATAGAATATATCAAGCTCGCCGAGGATATGGGAGTAGATGCTGTTATCAACAAGAAATTGCTCACAGCCGGAAAAATCTTCCGTATGACACTTAGCAGCAAAGTACGTTTCATCAAATATATGAGCGGCACAAATGCCGAAGTTTTGGAATACATTGTCGCCCCTGACAGCAAGATTACACAAGCTCCTTTAAAAGACATCGACTTCCCTGAAAATGCTGTAATCGGAGGTGTCATACGAGGTAATGACTCAATGATTGCCATTGGAAATACACACATTGAAGCCTACGACAGGATTGCCGTTTTTGCAATGCCAGAGGCAATCAAAGAAGTTGACAAATTTTTCAAATAATATATGGCCTGTTATCTCCAGATAGAGAATATATCCAAATCCTTCGGCCCAAAAATCCTCTTTGAAAATATAGGCTTCAACATAAATGAAGGGGATAAAATAGCCTTGATCGCTCCTAACGGGACAGGTAAGACTTCTTTGCTTAAAATATTGGCAGGCAAAGACAAATCTGACTCCGGAGGACAGATTAAATTTCTTAAAGACATACGTATAGCATTTTTGGAACAGGAATATGATTTTGACCCTGAAAAAGGTATTTTAGAGCAAATCATGTCCTCAAGCACAGAATTTACTGCCAATCTGGATCAGGCCCAACTTTTCGAATATGAAATCAGAGTAAAACAATTCCTTTCTTCATTTGGATTTGAAAACCATAGAAAGCAGATGAAACTCCTGTCAGGCGGAGAAATCAAAAGAGTTGCACTATCGCAAATGTTGGCAAGCGAGGCAGATTTCTTTATAATGGACGAGCCTACCAACCATTTAGACATATATGCAATAGAGTTCCTTGAAAATTACTTCAAGCATTCACGTTGCACTCTGCTCATGATTACCCACGATAGATATTTTCTTGACAGAGTCTGCAATACTGTGATTGAGATAGACCATGGCGCCGTATACACCTACAGAGGAGATTATGAAAATTACCTTGAAAAGCGACAAGAAAGAATTGAAAACCATAATACAGAGACCGATAAAGTAAGAAATATTCTCAGACGTGAGCTGGAATGGATGAGAAGCACCCCTTGCGCTCGTTCAGGAAAAGCAAAATATCGAAAAGAGGCCTTTTATGAACTCAAAGACAGGGCAGAACAAGTTTATATCAGCCACAATATAGACATGAGTGAAATGGGTAGCGGCTCAAGACTGGGAACAAAGATAATAAATTGCAAATCTCTCGGCTTCCGCTACGGAGACA
Source organism: uncultured Bacteroidales bacterium (assembly GCA_963548935.1). Taxonomy (GTDB): domain Bacteria; phylum Bacteroidota; class Bacteroidia; order Bacteroidales; family UBA932; genus Cryptobacteroides. The sequence goes on along the minus strand of CAUUVS010000007.1, from coordinate 82,357 downwards.
AGGTCTTGTTAAAGGATTTCACCTACAATTTTCAAAGATATGAAAGGGTGGGGATTGTAGGCAAGAACGGTACCGGAAAATCGACATTTCTAAACATTCTCACAGGCTCGGAAAACATCCGTGATGGGATTATGACAGGTAGCATAGAAAGAGGCGAATCTCTCAACATCGGATATTACAATCAGAGCGGAATACAGTTCGATGAGGGTCAAACTGTCATAGAAACAGTCAATGATACCAAGCTGCTCAATATGTTCCTATTCACTCATGACATGCTCAACAACAAAATTGAGACATTGTCAGGAGGAGAAAAAAGAAGGCTTTACCTTTTGACAATACTAATGCAAAATCCCAACCTTCTCATATTAGACGAGCCTACCAATGATTTAGACATTGTAACACTTAATATCCTTGAGGAATATTTGCTTTCATACAAAGGGTCTCTGATTATCGTTTCCCATGACAGACACTTCCTCGATCGACTTGCAGACCATTTGCTCGTCTTTCTTGGAGACGGAGAAATCAAAGATTTTATCGGCAAATTCAGCGAATACCGGGAATACATCAAAATATATGAGGCAAAATTGAAGGAAAATGAGACAAAAAACAAACCTGTAATATCAAGACAGGAAAAAAAATCCCGGTCCAAACGCAAACTATCTTACAAACAGCAGCGTGAATTGGAACAAATAGAGAAAAAAATGGAAGAAATCTCTAAAGAAAAAGCCGAACTTACCGACAAGATGAATGATACTTCCCTACCTTATGATAAATTACAGGAATTATCTTCAAGATATGGAGAAATCTCAGCAGCTTTAGATGAAATTGAGCTGCGTTGGTTAGAGCTATCGGAGATTTAAAAATAATTTCGAATAAAATTGAGGCTGACTAAAAGATATTAGTCAGCCTCTTTAACTTTCACTAATCGGTCCAAAATCTTCAATATCCTCTTGTAATATATAAAAGTCGGTCAGGATAATTTGTGATTAGGGCATCAACACCAAGCTCAATCATCCTCTTCATCTCTGCAGGATCATCACAAGTCCATGGAACAATTCTTATTCCATCATCATGACACCTCTGCACCAATTCTTTATCAATGGCCTTATAGTTAGGACTCCACCATACAGGCTTAAAATCAAGCAAGTTCATAATAGCGTCATAATCAGTTTCAGTGTCAGTAAGATAGGACAAAGCTAAATGCGGATATTTCTCGTGCATATAGTTCAACGCTCTTACATCAAAGCACTGGACTACCAACCTGCTGCCAAGATTTTTAGAAAGAAGCAATTCAATACATTTGTCCACAAATTCATGATATTCAGGCCAGTTCACTCCTTCCCCCTCACTATCGGAACATTTGATCTCTATATTGTAACGCATTGGTGACAAACCGTTTTCCTTAGTATATCTCTCGGCAAAATCGATAAGATCAGTTGCAAGCGGCTTTACCTCTGCAATATTCTTCTTTTCAGGCCATACGGCGCTCGGTCTCATCCCCACCTCATATTTTAAAATAGAGTCATAAGGCATCGTATAAAGATATTCTTTAGGGTCATTTGCATCGATTTCCGTTCCATCAGGTCTGACAGCGTATCTGGAATGAAAATACCTATCATGCGAAACAACCACTTTCCCATCCTTGCTGATATTAAGATCCATCTCAAGAGTATTGACTCCCATCTTTATAGCATTCTTCATCGCCGAGATCGTGTTCTCCGGCATAAGCCCTGCCCCTCCCCTATGAGCCTGTACATCAAGGCATTCAGATAGGTCGACGTTATAAGACCAACGCTTTCCGAAACGGCTCTTCACTTCAACAGTAACATTTTTTGCATATTGATCAGGCTCAGCAGCAAAATAATGGATATTGGTTCGAGGTTTTCTGAAACCGGGTATCTCTTTCCCTTTGTATGCCTTTAGTATTTCTTGACAATAAATCGGATCCACATCAAGTACTTTTATCATCTTGCCCATATACACTCCGTCCTGATACCATTCCACAGTCCAAGATGAATCATAATCCCAGATATTGGCAACAACAGCGTTAGGATGGTATTTGCATTGACCGGGAGCATTCACCTTTACCCCAAAATCCTCATTATAATCAACAGGATGCAGCACCCATGATAGAGCCCCATCTCTGGACTTGAATATTTCAAATCCTCTTGGAGAACCGTCACGGCACCAATTTGTTTTCCACCATGAACCACAGATACTAGGAGCATTATGATCAATGATATTATCATCGATCTCTATATTGTTCTGCACATGAGTATGCCCGCTAAGGAAATCAACCTTCCGGCCTTTTAGCAATTCCAGAACCTCATCACCTTTGACTATCGCTTCGCCAAGCCACCATTTCAATATCGGAGAATGCCCGGCAATATAGATATGAGTAGTCTCCGGGATATAATGAAGCAGTCCCTTTATAAAATTCAGTTCTTCATCTGAATAGCCTTCTTTATACTTCTTGCCTGTCTTATATAGTATATTCTTCAAGCCGATAAAAAGATCGCCTCCTATGAAGAATGCATAATTATAAGGACCGAAAGTGTCACAATACTGCCTTGCAGCATCAAGACCTGAAAGATCTTTATCAAAGTCATGATTGCCTATCACCGCATAGAATGGAATGCCGGTTGCTCTGATTGCATCTTTATAATAAGACAGCATCTGCAAATTATCCCAGCATATATCGCCAAGAGCAATTCCATAAGCAGGTCCCTCGATCCTGGCTTTTGTCGTCTCCGATACCAAGCTCTTGAGAGGCGCTCCGCAGAATTGTTTTAATTGATTTTCATCCCTTATCTGAGGATCGGAAACTGAAAAAAGGGTATAATCCCAAGAATCCGACATTTTTGAGAGATTAAAACTGAAATATTTTTTGCCTTCAGCTTTAATATAGAACTCAGGAGCACCTGAACTGAAATCAGCAACATACCCTGAAGGCGTCACAACCGAAACAAACCATGCATCATCATTGATGTTGAATTTGAATCGTCCGTCAGCATCCGTCGTTGTAAAATGCTCGCCATCCGTAACAATAACACCATCAAGAGGAAGTTCATCGCACTTCACAATGCCCTTAACCTTACGAGCCTGCAAAGGCAAAGAGATAAGAGACAATCCGAGAAATATAATCAATAACTTTTTCATCTGCTTATTATTTTTTATAAAATTTAAGGATTAACTATTTTAATATTATCAATATACCAACGCTGTTGTGTCGGAGCCACCTTCGGTGCATTACCCATCTTTACCGGATAAATTTTCACTCCGGTAGAACTTGTAACTCCTTTCAACTTAACAGCTGCATGTTGCCATTGAAGCTGTCCTTTTGTCTGTGTCGAGACAAACTGATTGCTGACAGCCGTTTCACTGCCTTCGCAAACAGCGCCACCTGTAAGCTCTACAACAATCTGAACATTATCAATTGCCCCTTTACCTGTCATATGAGCACACCAGTCAAACTTCAGTAATACATCAATAGGAGTATTGCCGTTAAATTCAATAGCAGGAAGCCGGAGTCCTGTATGATAATTTGTCTTACCGAATTTCAGATAATACTTTTGTAGGTACATAACTTCCGGATTAGGATTCAAATCCTTATATCCCTTGGCTGCAAAAGCTGCCAAAAAGCGTTTCTCCGGATCGTAAGTATATACATTCGGAGCCTTGCCTCCGGGATTGTTATCCGCGACAGAATCATCTGCATAGCCGTCGGCATAAGGCTTAAGCCAAGAGAAATCATCTGCAAACCATGAAAACCCACTCTGCGTCACATTGAGCACGGCCTCAAGACCTTCAGCAACATTTTTAAAAATAATATGCCCTATTCTCTCGCTTTCTGCCGCATTTGTTTCATAAGTCAGAATAAACGATTTTTCCTCAACCATAGACTTGGCAGGCGCCGGAGCCACTTTCAGCCATACAGCATCTGATTCAGCCTCAACTGCAACATTGGATTGTACTGCCACAACAGAAGAACCGGCCTTGTCCAATATTGAAATCTTATTACCGCCAACAATACTTATCAATGGCTTCAAAGTCTGACCTGCAGCACTTTGAATTACTCTTATTCCTACATTGGAATCCCCTGACACAATCTTGATCACCCCTTCCCTAAGATTAGGAAGTTGACTTGGAGCACAAGTTACGGAAACCGCTTTTTCCTCACCGGCAGCTCCCTCCGTAATATCGAATGAAAGCCAATCCACGTCCGATGAAATAGTATATTCATAGTCGGAAGAAACCTTGAAAGTCTTAGGAGCAGTAGGGGTTCCTTCAAATGTCATCAATGTTTCAGAAATTGTAATATTTGCATATATAGGTTCTGTCTCGATGCCATCACCTTCTTTGACTATCTCTATATGAGGCTGATAGGTAGCATCATTCGGATTGGTCACGGAAAGTCTTGCAGAGCCACCGTTACGCGTAGCAAGTTTGCCTGAACCATTTGCCTGCCAATTGGCAACACAAATAAAACGGAAACGACAATTATCCATATTTTTTCTGAAAGTGACAGTAGCATCTACAGGAATGTTGGTCTTACCGTCAGAGGCCATTGCATGTGTGTAAATAACCGCATCGCCAGACTCATTGCTACTCAGTGGCTCCCCGGCTATCTTCCATTCTGTACCATCTAAATATTCAAGTCTCCAGAACTTATGACCTGTAGCAGATGTTCTGGTCTCAAATGCAATATGCACCTTAGAACCAGCCTTAATAGCTCCGGTACCAAAGAAATGCCAATAGTCTCCAGGCCATGGACCTGTACAGCGAGGACTGTTATCAGACACATCAAGCAAATACTTGTCGTTATCATTGGTATGTTCGAGGTCAAAAGGCACATACTCAATATATCCCAAACCAAGCACAGGTTCTATCTTGCCTTCTTTAGGAAAAGTCTCTTTAAAATTGATTATGCCGTCTTGCCTGATAATATATTTGATGGGATAAGGTATCAGGCTTTCATCCTTGCCATTATCAGTAAAAGCTACAAGCACAATACCAATCATATTTGATGCAGAGCCTGAAAAATACCCCTTAAGTTCTACCTTATGAAGGTCTACCTCTGCCAGCCCCAAACTTTCCGGGACATCCAAAACAAAAACCTTGGCTTCGGCTCCGGCCACCTTTAATTTGTTTCCCACCAAAGAGCCTGACACAGAGACAAATTCTCTATTATCCGGCTTATAAGTATCGATCTCGGAAGTTATATTTTTAGCTTCAGGATAGACAGGAACGGCATTTGAGTTCACAACAACCTCATCAACCTCAAATACAGGAAGACCGTTTTCAGTATTCTTGGCACCATTCATAGATATTTTGTCACCAATCTTGACATCCTTAACGCCTAACGCATACACATTTGTAGTGCCATCAGAAATAATAAATCCTTTGGTAGTTACAGCCATCACCATAGCATCAGGAATCTTGGCTACAGTCTTGTCTTCCAAGGCAGCGACATCAGTAACCGTCATTTCTTTCACCCCTTTATAAGTGTCTCCCAACTGCTTGACACTCACTTCTCCCTGCCGCTCGATAGAACGTCCTCGAAAAATAATCTTTCCTGTTCTCGGCTTATCCATAACCCCACCTGTAATATTATCGGTAACTGTGACTATCACCTCTCCTGAACCGGAACCTGATGAAGGATTAACTGTTATCCATTCAGGAGCATCTGATATCCAAGCTCCATCAGAATAAACAGACAGTTTCTGACCTTTTGCATCTTTGGCTGCAAATGTCAATGATGTCTCACTGGAAAGTACGGCACGGGCAAAAGGCTCTTTCTCTTTTTTACAGCCGGCTACAATGAAGACAATTGCCGTAATTGCAATAGCCGCTATCTTTATTTTATCAATTGTTTTCATAAAACATCAAATTTATTAGTTTCCTTTATCGATACCGTCATTCCATCCGGGATTTTGCGTCAGAGCCTTGTTCAATAGGCGCTCATTTATAGGAATAGGGTAGAAATAGTCCCTGTCTTCATTGAAAACGTGAATACTCTTCTGCTGTGGGTCAAGACACCCTTTATTCCCTTCACTAAGTATAATCCCCTCCGTTATATCAGCGCCTATCTTAAGATAAACAATTCCAGGAACAGAAGATTTCGGCTTGTCCCCCGTATAAAGACAGACATCAGCCACATTATCTCCCGAAAGGTCATATTCTCCCGGTCCAGGGAAATACATACCATACATTTTCTGGTTGATACACAAGCCTTCTTTCCATCTCATCAGGTCATCCCATCTCTTGGACTCCTGAGCCAGCTCAATTGAGCGTTCCCTTCTGATTTCCAGAATAATACCTTTATTCGTGCCGGTTACATTTCTATAACCGTATTCTTCAGAGCAGAGATAAGGGTCTGGATTTGCATTTGCATAAGCAAGATTTATATAAGGCATCCCGACTCTTTTTCGGAGCATATTTGCCGATATATCTAAATCTTCCTGATTCAATGTACCGGATTCAGCCTTAGCCTCTGCATATATCAGATAAATCTCTCCAAGACGATATACCGGCATATCATTATAAGACATCTCAACTCTGTTTACATTCGGCAATGTACAATCCATCACATATTTTGCAAGCTGGAATCCCGTTGTACTGGCACCTAAATCAGGAGGAAGAACATCAGCCCCTCCGATCCTCTTATATCCGGGTGTGACCATACAATAGGACAGACGAGGATCCCTGCCTGCCACCTCATCCTTGAAAAGCATTGTCTCCCAACCTGCCTTATCGGTAAATCTGGTGCCATCCTTCATAAGGAAGCTGTCCACAAATTTTTTTGTCAAACCGGGACGCCCCTGTGTAGGCATAGTCGCAAAAGCCGTCGAATTGTTGAAAACAGGAATACCTAAATCATTACGAATTGCCAATATATATTCACTCTGATCTGCATCAGGATCGGCAAACAGATGAACATAGTCCTTTGCCAATTTATATCTGCCACTATCGATTATCTTCTTTGCAGCATCTGCGGCGAGATTGAGATAATAATTATAATCATGTTCCTGAAAGCTAACGCCATGATATTTGCGGAAAGTACCTTCATAGAGACAGAATTGCGCTTTCAAAGCAAGAGCCGCCCATTTATTTACTCTGTAGGTATTGATATTCCCTGAAAGATTCTCTATCGAATAATCTATATCTTCCAGCATTTTTGTCATAACAAATTCCCGAGAATCTCTCGGTTTGTATAACTCAGGCGAATCGGTCTCGAGTTCTTTATCAATCCAAGGCACATCTCCGAATCTCTTTATTTTTTCAAAATAGAAGAAAGCACGGAAAAACCGTGTAATAGCAATGTATTTCACTCTCACGAGCGAATCGCTGCACTGGTGAATATTTCCCAATAGAGTATTCATCTTCCTCAAATCTCCCCACGACCAGCCTCCACCTGTGCTCGGAACAGTTCTGTATGTCCCACCATGAATACGGTCAGAAAGATTCATATTAATATAATGATCGCTCTGCTGTTCATACGGAGCCTTGTCCAACAAATTGTTATAAAAAGTATTGGAAAACATCTGAAGGTCTGTCTCATTGCGGAAATAATCCTTAGGGCTTATTTCAGACCCCGGATCTGTATTTAACAAATCACATCCTGTCAAGCTCAGAGCAATTATTAAAAAAGGCAGTATAATTTTTTTCATTATAATTTCCTCCACAATTAAAATGTAATGTCCAAACCAAACATAAGTGTCTTCATCCAAGGATAACTTGCATGATCCCTCGCATTATCCGAGCCTGTATATCTTCTGAAAGCAGACTCAGGATCTATATATTTTGTGTTCTTCTTCAGAGGTGACCAATAAGCCAGATTTTCACCGGAAAAATATACCCTTACATTTTCCAACGCTATCTTTCTGGTAATTTTGCTTGGCAACGTATACCCTACAGTCAGATTTTTGAATCTAAGATATGCTATATTCTGAAGATATCTGCTATTGACCTGGCTCAACTCCCCTCCTGTCGCAGAATAAGAACGAGGTCTTGGAAAATATGCATCCGGATTTTCTTCAGACCAACAGCGATCTATAAAATCTCTCTGCAAAAAAGACACATAGGAATAGCTGTAAGGTCCCCAGAATGCCATGTTCATACCCGCAGGATACCAGTAGTGAGAACCGGTGCCTTGGAAAAACACCGATAAATCAAATCCCATCCATTCAAAAGAAAGATTAAAGCCATACTGAAGACTTGGAAGCGCATTTCCTAATATTTTTCTGTCACCGGGCTTGTCTACAGTATTTTCACCGATTCCAAGCACCTTGTCCCCATCGAGATCCACATATTTCAGATCTCCGGCCATCCAGCCTCCTGTCATCCTGCCATTGATATAACCGCAATTAAGTACATTCGTAGTATAATCGCGAGCCTCCTCGTCCGTTGCAAAAAGGCCATCGACCTGAAATCCCCAAATATCTCCTAATCTCTGGCCCTCATAATAATCATTAAGTTTCTTTTCCTTATTGTCGAATTTGGTAATATAGCTTCTGTAATCACTCAAGGATGCTCTTATACTATATCCGAAAGGATGTCCGGCAAGCATAAATCTGTCTCTCCATGAAGCTGAAAGCTCATAGCCATAAGTACGGAGTGCCGCTGCATTCATCTTAGGTGAAGAAGCTCCGAACACTCCGGGTAGTTCTTTCCCTTTGGTAAGCATATTATCAGTATCCCTAATATAGCCCTCTGCATTGAAATTAAGCCTGTCATTGAACATTCCAAGATCAATACCGATATTATATTGCTTTGAGGTCTCCCAAGTAAGATTGGCATCAACAGGACCGGACAGAGTAGAATATTTTGCCATCGAACTTCCTTCTTTGAAAGAATAGTTCTGGAAAGTATCGAAGCTTATGGTTCTAAGATAGGCATAATAAATATTCCTTCCACCGGAAGATCTTACCATTTGATTGCCAAGACTACCATACGACGCCCTTAATTTCAAATTATTGATATATCTCTTTACAGGAGCAAAAAAAGGTTCTTCGGATATTCTCCAACCTGCTGAAACAGAAGGGAAAAATCCCCACCTGCGCCCTGCCGCAAAACGTGATGAACCGTCATATCTTCCTGATAATTCAAGAAGATAGCGACCTTTATAATCATAATTCAACCTTCCGAAGAATCCTTCCAAAGCATAATTGCCCTGCCCCCCGGACACTTCTGTAATCACCTCTCCTTTCTGATTCGGCGCAACGAGATCAAGGTCATTCAACACGTCACTGCTGAGATTTTTGCCTATCGCCCCAACGGATTTCGATTTCCAATACTCGATATTCATACCAAGCATTGCCTTTAAGTGATGGACATCCGCAAAAGTGTCCTCATAGGTTCCGAACACATTACCGGAATAATAATTGCTTGTAGAGATTTTTTCTTCGAGCATATCCTCTCCGGCACCTGTGGTATAATATTCCATTTCAGCCTCAGGTCTGCGACGATAAGCAAAATTGGTCTGGCGATAAGTATTACGGTTCTGATATAACCTGTATGTAAAATTTGCAACTATATTGAATTGTTTTACCGGAGTTATTGTCAGTTCGGTTGTATTTGAGAAATCGCTTTTCAACTGCTTGTTTATATCTTTGTTATTGCCGAATACAATATGTCTTCCATTCGCCACATTATAGCTTCCGGCAATCATAGGAGTTGCATAAAGCCAACTACCATCAGGGTTTTTCAGAGGAAAAGACGCCAATGCGTGTCTTGAAGCATAAGCAAAAGCATCTTGCACATCTCCTACACCCGGATAAGCATATTCGGAACTATAAAAAGATGTATTATTCGACATCTTCATATACTTGTTGATCTTGAAATCCATCTTTGCCCTGAGATTGTATTTCTGGAACACATCAGGATTGAGCTTGATAATACCTGTCTGACGGTCATAGCTTCCCGAAAGGAAATATTTTATATCCTTATTTCCTCCGCTTACCGAAACAGAATGCTGTTGGACAGGATGACGGTCTCTATAAAGTTCATGATACCAGTCAGTATTGGCGTAATATACCCACTGCTTCTTGCCGTTTCTCACATCCTCTACAACCCATGGGCGTTCCGGATTTTCTGTCTTGTCATTTACACGTGCAAGAAGTTCGGCCATATCGTGTTCAGTATATGTGGTATATTTTGTACCACCATCAGCAAGCCAGAACTTATCAATGGTATAGACAGACCAATACCCTCTGGTTTCATAATCAGTAGAAGTCGTAGGCTCCTCCCACCCTAATCTGCCGCTATACCTAACCGTAGCCTTGCCCTTACTATCGCCACCTGATTTTGTTGTGATCAGAATAACACCGTATGCAGCCCTTGCGCCATATACAGCAGCAGCTGCAGCGTCCTTTATTACAGAAATAGACTCTACATCATTAGGATTGACCCTTGACATATCCCCAACAGCACCATCTATAAGCACTATAGGGTCGGCGCTGTTGATAGAAGTGACTCCCCTGATATTCAATGAGCCTGTAGAGCCCGGATTACCAGCAGATGTAGAAATATTAAGACCTGGCACCGAACCCTGAAGCATATTGGTAAGAGAATGCGCTGTTCTGTTTTCCAATTCTTTAGTATCAACTGTAGTTATAGCGCCGGTCAGATTTACCCTCTTCTGGGTTCCATACCCCACAACCACAGTTTCTTCAAGAGCCATTGAGTCCTCCTCTATAGTGATTGTCACTTTGTCTTGAGAAGCTCTTAGAGTCACGGTCTTTGTTTCATACCCAAGACAGGAAACCTCAAGTACGACATCAGCCGCGCCTACATTCAGCTTGAACTGTCCGTCTTTTTCCGTCATTGTCCCATTGGAAGTCCCTTTTACCATAACAGCCACTCCTTCAAGAGGATGCTGTCCCGTATCAAGTACTTTACCATAAATAACTCTGTTTTGTGCAGATACGGGCAAATTCCATAGCAGCACTGCCAACAAAGCCAAAGTAAAAGATTTCAAAAACTTCATAAACACTAAGATTAATTTTATTGATAACAATTATTTGTTCTATTTATATTGGTCTATAGAAAAAATCTTAGGCCTTGCCATAGTCTCGCTATAGACATTGCCGAACCTATCGGTTACTTTAATATCGAGCGTTGATGACGCATTTGATGCCCTGACTCTGAAAATATGTCTTGTATCCGATGTCGGAAAAGACAAATTTCTGTTACCATCAAGTCTCTTTGCCGTATAGGATACCAAATGAAGCGGATCTTTAGCAGTCATCCTTTCAACCTCTAAAACTTTTCCATTCTCGTGCACCTCAATTTTCCATTCCGGGTCATGATTCCATACATTGATAAACACATAATTATCAGAACTCGATTCTAAATAAGCAGAAGCATAGGACATAAATTTATTTTTATTCTCAATTTTAGCAGAAGGGGTATATTTTTCAGGAGTCATAGTAATGGTATTCCTGTCATAACTTCTGAACTGCATATCAACAGGTTTTCCTGTGGCCTTATACTGCCATTTGAATTTTTTATCTGAAATGTCCACAATAGTATAACCTCCCGGAGCACCGTCCTGCCCTATATGAATGCCGGGAGTCATATAAGATGTCCACCACCATGTCGCACATACAGCCCCTGCATTATGTTCGAATATGTGATCCGATACCAATTTATCGATATTATAAATTTTATGCGTATGTCCGGTAAACAATTGTACTTCAGAATATTGTTTAAGCATACTAATCAATCTTGCAGCATTGCCCATATTATACCAACCGCTATCTCTAAAAAGAGGGGCATGCATTGTGATAAAAAGAGGAGTGGTTTTCGGCACAAAAGAAAGGTCCTTTACAAGCCAGTCGAATTGTTCTTGAACCAACAATTCATTATAATGCCTGCTGTCTGCATCTCCGGCGCCGGTATTTGTGCACTCAATATCATCAAGTACAATATAATGCACCTTACCGATATTAAAAGAATAATATGTAGGAGCTATTATCTTCTTGTATTTTGTAACAGTCTCAAAATCACCGGCAAACATCATATCGTGGTCGTGATTGCCGATTGTATGGAAGATAGGAAGCCCCGTTATGCTATTGGCATCGGTCAGATACTGATCAAGAGCATAGGAATTGCTGTACCAATAAACATCCCAAGTCATATCTCCAAGTGTAATTCCATATATTTTATTATCGGAATGAAACGACACATAATCATTTACGTCATTTGTAAAATTACGGAACTGCCTCTGATCCCCTGTCCTGCGAGCAAGATGAATATCCCCGAAAACGAGCATTATATGATTGTCCTGTCCTTGAACCTTGTCAAGAGCAAAATCAACTCTTTCAGGCTCTAAAGCAGACTTGACGAGCTGCCTATGCAATTTTGGCAGTATACCCTCTCTTTTCGCTTCATATCCGCTTGGCACCGAAACAAATACATACTTGTTCTTCTTCTCGGACTTAATCTGATATATGCCTTTTTCATTTGTTCTGACAACCTCTACCCCATCGGAAACAACCACATCCTTAACCCCCATGCCATCACAAACGACAACACCATAGACAGTACTTCCTTCGGAGGGAACAACTTCAATATCTCCTCCCCCGCCGGAATAATCTATTTTAACAGTCATCTTTCCAATCTGCTTCTTCAATATACCACGCTGTACATAAACATTATATAAGCCTGATACTATTCCTTTATACAAGGAAATGCTAAACTTAGAAGATGAAACAGACAGAATATTACAAGTATTCAATTTCCCTGACGGATCACCGAGAACAATCTTGTCAGTATAAAGCGGGGCCTTGCCGAACATTACCCGAAACTCCATAGATTCTGCCCCTTCTTTAATAGAGACCGTTTCAGGGACAGCAAACTGCACATCAAAACCAGCTGAATCGGGATTGGTCTTATCACAATTCTGCAACAATAACAGTAGAAATATAAAGCAGGAGTATAGTCTGATCTTTCTCATATCAATTTCTTTTACTATTGAGCAAGAGCCTTTTCTTGTCTCCAAGGAAGAGCGCAAAGCCCCATTGCAAGTAAGCAGCCAATCGGGAACAGCATCAAAGAGGTATTCCAGCCTGCACTATGAATGATTGCCCCCATAGCTATTTTAGAGACAACAGCATCGCCGAAAAGATAGCCGAAAAGACCTACAAAGCCGGCAGCGGTACCGGCAGCATTCTTAGGTACCAAATTAAGAGCCTGAATACCGATAAGGGCAACAGGGCCATATATACAAAAGCCTATGATTATTAGAGCCGCATATATAATGGTTTTCTGCGCAAATACAGGATTTACAAATAATTGAGACAGCGCGCCTGATTGCCAATACATTAATGCTCCAACAAGCACGATGCCCATAAATATCACATTAGGAGGCGCGCAACGCCCTTTAAAAAATTTAGATGAGATCCAGCCGCAAACAATTGTTCCGACAATACCTGCATAATTATGCAATGAAAACGCAAGATTACTCTCAGCGGATGACATAATGCCTTTCTGCTGCAAATAAGTAGGGGCCCAGTCACCGATACCGTAACGTACCATATACACAAATATATTGGCCACGGCAACTGCCCATAAGAGTTTGTTTTTGAAGATGTAATCCACAAAAAGAGTCTTGAAAGGTATTTTTTCCGTATCCTTAACCTTTGATTTTACTCCTGAATAATCATTCCGATATTCATTTATTGAGGGAAGTCCACAGGATTGAGGGGTATCTCTTATGAGAACCCAGCATATCATGGCAATAACAATAGCTATCACCGACGGAAGAATAAATGCTCCTCTCCAAGCTTCGGACATCGGCATTCCGAACGCCACGACAGCCCCCATTCCTGCCGTAGCCAAAAGTCCGAGCGTACCGCTACCGAAAGTGTGAGAGGTATTCCATACAGACATTTTGAAACTTCTCTCGTTCTGAGAAAACCAATGCGCCATTACCCTCCCGCAAGGAGGCCAACCCATTCCGGAAAGCCATCCCACTATAAGCATGAGGGAAAAGACAATCACCATATTAAGTCCGGAATTTGAAGGACTGAAAGGAATGATTCCGGTAAGAATCATTGTAAGAGCCGAAAGGACAAGACCGACAACAAGAAATTTCCTTGCATCGGATCTATCAGATATACTGCCCATTATAAATTTGCTAAAGGCATAGGCTATAGACACAGCAGACATTGCTATACCGACTTGAACTTCATTTATCAAACCGTCTGAAATCATTCCCGGAGCGGCAAGCGAAAGATTCTTACGCACAAGATAGTAGCCGGCATAGCCAATAAAAGCTCCGATAAAAACTTTAAGACGCATTGAAGGATAGACTTTTTTAACTTTTTCCTGTGGCAGCTGCGGTTTTGCAACAGGGGGATCAAAAAATCGTGACATTATATAGTGTTTATTAATATTTCAAAATAACTACGGTTTCGTTTTGAAAGCATTAAACATAAATACATACGCAAAACCATAAAATATTTTCGATTTGAAACAAAGTTAGTACTTTTTTTTATAAATCTATCATTTAGCTCCAAGTAATTATCCATAAATATTCGTATAAGTTATGAAAGGCAAAAAGCAACGACGGCATCCCGCCATAGCGAAGATACCGTCGTTCTCTCTATCCACTCTCTACATGCAGAGATGTTCAGGAGAAAGGATTTTATGGCATAGGAGTGCCGTTCCTGTCGGTGATTTTCAGATGAGTACCGTTCCATGTCATATAGGTATGGTACACCTTTCCTTTCTCTACCGTTTTGGCCGGAAGATACTTCCCGTCGGGACTGCTATCCGTTAGTATAAAATTACCGGAGATATAACCGTCCCCGTACATCTTATCAATGTTCGGAGTACTTATCAACCAACGATAGAGAACGATAGTCTCGCCTGCACCCAATTTTTTCCCACATAGAGGATTCCAATAATAATCATTAATAGTGAACCAGACGCGAGCCTTTTTTTCCCACTCGGTGGTATCGTTGCTTACGAGGCCACTGCTCAGGTCTATACTTACATCGCAAAAAAGATGATTACCATTATAAATAAAAGAAGTGGAAGACTTCCCTACATATCTGAAATCCAAAATATTTAGGCAAATCAATTTGCGCGCCGGAGTCATTCTTAAAATGTAGCGCCATCATCCATCCAAGGTGCTCGAAAACAATGGGAGCCATGGTTGTGGCGGTGATGCCGATTTGCTTAAAAGTAACCGCCGGGCGGGCTATGCCGGATTGTAGAGTTCCCATTTTATCCAAGGTAACGCACCCCTCTTCAGACTTCTCGAATACATATACATTGTTGTTCTTCCCTTTTTCGAAATAACCGCCGTTATTTTCATTCAAAGTGCTTTCCTTTTGGTACACACCGTACAGGTCAAATGTGGCGCCGTCAGGGATTGCGGAGGGAAGGGTCACAGTGAAAGATGCCTGCCTTTTGTCGGCAGAGATGCTTGATTCTTTGATTGGGGCATCGGCACGATAGAAGTTTCCACCGTACTTAAAGTTGAGATAGAGTTTGTCGGTGTTTTCCCATTTCATCACAATGCCTGCGCCGTCTTGAGCCAAAATCGTGCGAGTCTGCGGATCTACGGACGGCAGAGAAGCATTGATGGTAATGATGCGCGTATTGTTTTGTACAGCCTCTTTAAACTCTTGCTTTGAGCAACCTGCTGCAAGCACGACAAGGGCTGCAAGGATGAAATTAAACTTTTTCATTTGTTTTCGTTTTTGATTGTTCTACTTACCAGTCTTCTCCCGGCAATTCAGGTAGCGGAGTGGTGCTTCCGCCAAGAATATTCTGAGAAGTCTCTACTTCGATGACCTCGATTTGCGGGGCGACGTACTGTGGTTCCGCACCCTGAGGAAATGTGTTTTTCATGATCATAAAATATTAAATGTTTATATTAGTATATGCGAAAAAGGGTATACATGTCATGCCGCATAAGTCAAAGTATGCGGTACGAAAAGTTCATCTTGCAAGCACAAGAGTAGAAAAGCAACCTGATTATTAAATATTTATAGGGGGGGCAAGAAAAGGCTTCACTCGGCATCGTTTCAGTGTCCGGCAGGATACGCTGAAAAAATATGAAATGTGATGAGTATAAGCCATATCAGTTTTTCTGATTTACTTTCACAAATTTAAGTATTTTTATTTGAATTAACAAGAAAAACAGAACACCGCGTTCAATTATTTCACAACAGATATGACAATCTGTCATAAATTTGTATTGGCAGACAATTTGTACATTTGCCATCAACCGCATTAGGTCACCATACTGTGCGGGGCAATTTTTATGTTATGGGCGATATTGATAGCCACTTTATTAGGGCTTTTTTCAAAGAAATACAAAAGATTAAAGAAATATGACAAAGCAAAAAGAAGAGCAGCAAAAGACTGCGGGGAAGGCAAAAGCAGATAGCTGCAAGGAGAAATACACGGCAGAAAACAAGGGAAAAAGCAGTAATGGCAACAAAAATGAAAGTTTTCCAAAGGAGCATGATGCATTAAAAAAGCAGTTAGAAGTTCTTCAAGATAATATTGACAAACTCAATGAGAAGCTCGCTTCCGAGAAAAATGATTACGTCAGACTGATGGCAGAATTCGAGACTTTCCGCAGACGCTCTGCCGAGGAGAGGCTCAACCTTGTGGATTCGGCTGCAGCAGATACCATCAAGGGACTTCTGCCGGTTCTTGACGATTGTGAAAGAGCAATAAACATACTTCAGGAATCAAGCGATGAGGCTGCAAAAGAAGGAACATCACTAATATATAATAAGCTTATGGATTACCTTAAGACAAAAGGACTTGAGGTAATAGAAGCCAAAGGACAAAAATTCAACACTGATTTCCACGAAGCTGTGGCGCAGCTTCCGGTTGATGATGAAAGCAAAAAGGGACTTGTATATGATGTTGTTCTCACCGGCTATACTTTGAACGGCAAAATATTGCGCTACGCCAAAGTAGTTGTAGGCATTTAGTATTTAGGATCATGGCACAGAAAAGAGATTATTATGAAATCTTAGGCTTACAAAGAGGGGCATCGACAGATGACATAAAGTCAGCATACCGGAAACTTGCGCTCAAATGGCATCCGGACAGATGGCTTGATGGGAGTGAGTCAGAGAAGAAAACCGCAGAGGAGAAATTCAAAGAAGCTTCAGAAGCATATTCAGTGCTGAGCGACCCGGACAAGAAGGCAAAATATGACAAGTTCGGACACGCCGGTCTCGGCGGTCAGGGAGCGCCTGATTTCAGCGGCGGCTTCGGTAACCTCAACGATATCCTGAATGATCTTTTCGGAGAGGGATTCGGAGGTTTTGGAGGATTCAGCGGTTTCGGAGGATTCAGAGGCGGGGCCGGAAGATCCGGTGCGCAGCAAAGAACATACAGAGGCAGAGACATACGAACAAGAGTAAGGCTTACACTTGAAGAGATTGCTAAAGGTGTTGAAAAAGAAATTTCAATAGAAAGATATGAGCCTTGTCCTGAATGCGGAGGTAAAGGGACTAAAAATGATTCGGATATTCAGACTTGTCCTGATTGTCACGGCACAGGTCAGGAACAACATGTTTCCAACAGCTTCTTTGGACAGACAGTCACCTATACCACTTGTTCCAGATGCGGCGGGGAAGGCAAAATTATCAAAAATCCTTGTCACGCTTGTGGAGGTAGCGGACTTATAAGAAAGAAAGTGACTATCAAAGTCAGAATTCCTGCCGGAATAGAAAACGGTATGCAGCTTACCATCAGAGGCGAAGGTCACGCTGCCAAACACAATGGAATCAATGGAGACTTGCTTGTGCTGATTGAGGAAATACCTCACCCGAATCTAAAAAGGAACGGCAACAATCTGTTCTATTCCAAAATTATTTCTGTCACTGATGCAATCTTAGGTACGGAAGTTTCCATACCTTGTTTGGACGGCACATATAGAACAAAAGTCGATGCCGGTACGCAGTCAGGTACAATAGTCAGACTAAAAGGTAAAGGACTTCCTTCAGTGAGCGGATATGGAAGCGGTACCGGAGATCTTTATGTCAAATATATCGTATGGATACCTAAGAAACTGCGTTCAAACGAAAAAGAAACCATAGAATCCATAAGAAACAGTGAATCTTTCACTCCGAACCCAAGTCGTGACGACAAGATGATTTTTGATAAAATGAGTGAGAATTTCTGACATTTTTTAAGATTTCTTAGGTTTCCTTTGCAATTAGGAAAATAATTTATACATTTGCAGTCCTAAAAATGAAGCAACCTCTTACGGAATTGGAATTGGTAACGTTGCGTTAAAAAAGTTTAGAAATGGATTTGATTAATTTAGTAGAGCAGTCTTTCAGAAATGAGAAAGCTGCACAGTTCCCTCAGTTCAAGGCAGGTGATACAGTCACTGTTTCCTATAAGATCAAAGAGGGCGACAAAGAGAGAATTCAGAAATTCAAAGGCGTAGTGATTCAGATCAAAGGAGCGACTCCTTTTACAAGGACATTTACTGTACGTAAAATGGCGAGTGGTGTAGGCGTAGAGAGAATTTTCCCATTTGAATCACCGTTTATCGACTCGATAGAACTTAACAAGGTCGGTAAAGTTCGCCGTGCTAGGATTTTCTATCTCAGAAATCTTTCAGGTAAAAAAGCAAGAATTCAGGAGAAAAAACTCAATATTGTAAAAGAAGAGTCTTCCGAAAAATAAAATAAGGGGTTAGTCCCCAAAACGGCTCCTTAGCTCAACTGAATAGAGCATTTGACTACGGATCAAAAGGTTACAGGTTTGAATCCTGTAGGAGTCACCAGAACAAAGTTTAGAAACCCCGCAATCTTAGTTGCGGGGTTCTTTTATATATGACTATTTTTTAAACTCATATCTGTATCCGGCTATTTTATTCCAGTCGCCTCTGGTAAAATCAGGAATATTTACTGTGGCAGACCTGTGTTCGAGCGAGAGGCGGCTCAATTCTGTAAGACAACTCCACTCGGCCGCATCATATACATCCTGATCAAGAGGAAGACCGTTTCTCAGACAATAAATAAGACGATAGTCCATAATATAGTCCATTCCTCCATGACCTCCCACCTTGCGAGCCTTGTCTTCAATTTCCTTGACAAATTCCGGCTTATACTTATCCATCATGGCATTATATGCTTCTTCAGGCATAAACATCTCAGCATCAAGATCATCATAAGACTTATTACCGGCATTCACCTTGTCTCCGGCCAGAGCAAGAGCAGCAATCGGATATTTATTGGCAAACCCCTCAGTACCTGTCAGCTGATAAAGACGGCTGTAAGGACGAGAAGCATATACATTATGCTGGATACAGATCTGCTTGCCATTAGCAGTGCGAATAAGAGTAACTGTATGATCTCCATTGGCAAACTCTTCAGTTCCCAACATTTCTTTCGCCACTTTTACTCCGTGAATAGGTTTGGTATCGACAGACACTAAATAATCCATCTTGTCTCCCCTATGGATATTCATAACCTGACATACCGGCCCGAGACCATGTGTAGGATAATTGTCTCCGCGATATTTCTGATTATATTTCAATCTCCACTCGTCATTGTACATCTTCCAGAAAGGATCTAAATTATGGATATAGCCACCCTCTGCATAATATACCTCTCCGAAAAGACCTTGCTGTGCCATGTTCAAAGCAGACATTTCAAAGAAATCATACACACAATTCTCCAGCATCATACAATGCTTTCTCGTTCTCTCACACGTATTTACAAGCTGCCAACATTCAGCGATATTCATGGCCGCCGGCACTTCAATGGCAACGTGTTTTCCGTGTTCCATAGCATATACCGCCATCGGAGTATGGGTTAACCAATCGGTACAGATATATACCAGATCAATGTCAGGATTCTCACAAAGCATCTTCCAGCTGTTTTCTCCGACATATTCTTCGGCTGCATCAAAACCTGCAGCCTGAACGACCTTCTGGCTTTCTACAACCCTGTCTTTATGCAAATCACATAGAGCGACTATTTTAGCGCCGTCTATTTGAACGTAACGCTCTATCGCTCCCAAGCCCCTCATTCCAAGACCGATAAACCCGACTCTGACTTCTTCTATAGGAGCAGAAGTCATCTGCAATGCTGTCATTTGCCCTGCCTCACGTTTCGGTGTCTCCAACGTAATAACTCCGTTTTTTAGAGTAGCCGGCAGCGAGGCCTCAATCTTTACGGCATTCTCATTGCATGAAACGCACAATAGTGCAAGAATAATTAGTTTTAAATATTTCATATTATATAAATTATGTGTTAAATAGCAACTTATAATAGCTTGTAAAAGTAATAAAATCTATATAAAATTGCAAAAACACCTCAAAAGTTAAACACAAAACTTTTGAGGTGCAGTTCAATTCTGACACAGCCTTTTTTGAGGTCATCATAAAGCAAAGCTCTAAGACTTAGGCTGAATGGAGCATACTATATTTTACTCCGGAATGGTAAAATTATTTAATTGCATCTATCCAAGCCGCAATACGCTCATCAGTCTTGTCTGCCTCATTGATTTCATCGATTGCCAACCCCACAAATTTACCATCAACGACAGCATCAGATGCGTCAAATGAATATCCTGCAGCATCAACCTCATCACCGACAATAGTAGCTCCCGCTTCTTTTGCAGCATCATAAATCGCTTTCATTGCGGAACAGAAAGTATCCGGATAACTCGAAGAGTCCCCGCAACCGAAAACAGCTACCTTCTTTCCATGCAAATTCAGTTTTTTAAGAGTTTCAACACCTGAATACCAATCATCCTGCAAATCGCCACTCCCCCAAGTCGATGTTCCTAACACAAGCATATCATAAGCTTCTGCCGAATTATCAAGTTCAGTAACATTCCTAATCTCTGCACCGGCAAGGGCAGAACCGATTTTCCCGGCCAACTCTTCGCAAGTACCGGTAGTAGAACCAAAATAAACAGCTATTCTTGCCATAAATACTTAATTTAATTATTATACATAAAGTCAAATAGTATTTTGCAAATATATATTAGTATAAACCACCATGCCATACCAATTAGTTAGTATTTTTAGCATCGATAATCCACTTTAATCAGTATCACGGAAAACCGGCTTTTAATTATGGTAAACCTTCAGATGTATCGATTTTCAATAACAAATAAAATCACTTCTTCACTCAGAAAATATTTTAATATATTTGTAAATATATAATATATTGAATTATGAATTTTAGCGGAATAATTGTCGGGACCGCAACTTTCCTGATAATCGGGATATTCCACCCAATTGTGATAAAAATGGAATATTATTGGGGCAGACAAAGCTGGTGGCTTCTATTTATAGCAGGAGTGGTTTTTTCAGCGCTTTCTCTATTCATAAATGAAGTTATCTTATCGACAATAATAGGAGCTATCGCATTTTCTTGTTTCTGGAGTATCTGGGAATTATTTCAGCAAGAAAAAAGAGTGGTTAGAGGATGGTTCCCTGAAAATCCTAAAAGACATGAATATTATCAATCCATAAGAAACAATAAATGATCGATTATATATCTGCTCTTCTTATTCCGTTTCTCGGAACCGTACTTGGCTCGGCATTTGTCTTTTTCATGAAAAAAGAAATGCCTGTTCTTTTGCAAAAAACACTTTTAGGATTTGCATCGGGAGTGATGGTAGCTGCATCAGTATGGTCGCTTCTCATCCCAGGCATCGAACTTGAAGCCGAGTCCGGCAAAATGGCCATATTACCGGCTATAATAGGTTTTTTGTCAGGAATCGGCTTTTTATTATTCATTGACTACATAACACCTCATCTGCATATCGGCGAGACCACCCCGGAAGGCCCGAGATCAAGACTTTCCAAAACAGCAATGCTTTCATTGGCTGTGACTATTCACAATCTTCCTGAAGGCATGGCTGTCGGAGTAGTAATTGCAGGCGCAATGAATACCGGCATCGGAATTGCGCCCGCAGCAGTTATGGCTATGTCTCTCGGCATTGCTATTCAGAACGTTCCTGAAGGAGCGATTATTTCAATGCCTATGCGTGCCGCAGGCAACAGCAGACTAAAATCTTTCATTATAGGAAGTCTAAGCGGCATTGTAGAGCCTATCGGCGGATTGCTTATCATCCTGCTTGCCTCAATATTCACACCGATTCTACCTTATATGCTATCTTTCGCAGCAGGAGCTATGATATATGTAGTTGTCGAGGAACTAATACCTGAAGCCTCCGAAGGAAAGCACTCAAATCTCGGTACCATAGGTTTTGCAATAGGTTTTACCCTTATGATGACCCTTGATGTCGTCTTAGGATAAACAATACTTGACCGCCCCAAGATTATCCAGCGCTAAATTGTAATTCCTTTCGTTATTTCCTATTCTTCCAATGAAGATTCAAGTATATAGCTGCCGGATGGAAATTCATATTCTCTATACCCATCCTTCGTAAAATCAAACGTTTCCACTCCGGAAATTTTGCCTATAGAAGCATCCGGAACCCCCGGAACAAAAACTCGCGCTGAAGTATTTGCAGGAATTGTTATATTCCATACAAAGCTCTTTCCTGATTTTTTCCAGCTACTGATAATTTTTCCGTATACGCTATCATAAGAGCATTTCACCCAGTCAAGTCCTTCTACAGGATATGGTTTGAGAATAATTTCTTTAAAACCGGGTTTAGCTGCACGTATACCTCCAAGACACTCGTATTCCCAAGTAATAAGATCTCCAAGCAACATAACATGATTTCCGGAATTCATCGAAGGATCGGCAGTATCTCCGTTCCACAATTCCCAAATAGTCGTAGCTCCTTTCTCTGCCATATAACCCCAACTTGGATAGGTGGATTCGGATGCTATCTTGAAAGCCAGATTGGCCTGCCCGTATTCTGTCAAACAGCGCAAAAGTTGTTGAATTCCTATCACGCCGACACTAACATGACCGTTCAAATCGTTCCTTGTCTTATCCGCTATGTTTGAAAACACTTTTTCCACATATTCGGCAGGTACCATTCCGAAATACAGAGGAAGAATATTGGCTGTAACCGTATTGTTAGAATAATATCCATGCTTTTTATTCAGATATTTATTATTGAATGCTGTTTGCGTCTTCTCTGCCTCCTCCTTAAAATATTCCACGTCCTCAACATGTTTTGCCACAATCGCAAATTTAGCCATCGTTTTCATAAATCTATAATAGAAAGCTGTCGATATGAGCGCTCCATCCGTGATTCTTGACGGATCTTTCGAATGTATCAATTCAGGCAATTCAGGCGGAATACACCAGTCACCGTATGTATCCTTAGTCATAATACCACCTACCATATATTTGGACTTCATATAATTCAGCCACTTCTTCATAGCCATATAATTGTCCTTGATCGGTCTGTCGTAAGCATAACGGGTAAAGATCATATCCGATGCAGTGATGAAAACGCCGGGCCATGTCATATTATCAGAATATACTTTCTCCCAGAAAGTCGGTGCGACATCGGGCAAACTTCCTGCTTCATTCTGGGCTTCCGCTATATCTCTCAACCATTTTGCGTATAACAGTTCGTTAGAGAAAATATATGCTTCCCCATAGCAACCGGTTGTCCTGTCTCCGGTCCAGCCCATCTTTTCATCTCTTTGCGGACAATCAGTCGGCATCCCGCGATAATTGCCGCGAATACCCCAATAGGCATTACGATAGACCTTATTAATTATTTCATTAGAGGTCTCGAAATTTCCTGTCAGAGGCATTTCATCATAAAATACTTGTCCTTCGAAATCTTTGATTGAAGGTCTATTACGCAATCCCTTTATTTCTACGTAGCGAAACCCGTGATAAACGAAACGCGGTGTCCAGGAAACAGGAGAACTATCTTTCGCAATATATTGATCGGTCACCTCCGCTCCCCTGAGATTATCCATATACAAAGAACCGTTTTCAGAGAGAATTTCAGCGAATCTCATAGTTATGGTATCGCCTTTCTCTTGGCCGGATATATTGATTTTGAGCCAACCTACCATATTCTGCCCCATATCGATTATATACCCGTTTTCATTCTGTGTTATGCTGATAGGTGTTAAAGTATCCTGGACTCGGATATAAGGGTTAGGTTGGGCTGTCAATACGCCTCCCGGAGCCTCTACAACTACGGCTTTTTGCCAAAGCGAATCATCAAAACCAGCTTCAGACCAACCAGACATCTCTTTGAAAGCATCATAGGTCTCACCGTCAAACTCGTTGTTTTTCCTTATCGGTCCATCAGCAGTCGCTTTCCAATCAGTATTGCTGATAACAACACTTTCCGTTCCGTCCTTATAATTGATTTCCAATTGAAATAAGAGGCAAGGCATTCCGAAATGAAGAATGGAAGAGGTCGGTACTTTCTCCACCGGATTAATTCGCATAGATACGAATCTTCCTCCTCCCAAAACCACTCCTACGGCATTTTTACCGTTTTTCAATTCTCCGGTAACATCGTAAGTATTATAATAGCAAGTCTTTCTATAATCGGAAGGCGCCGGTTTCAGTACAGCATCCCCTATATTCTTTCCATTGATGTATAGGTCATAAGAACCAAGACCGCAAATATAGAGCTTAGCCTCTGCCACCTTTCCCGAAATCTCGAAATCTTTTCTAAGGTAGCGAGCATTCACACGAGTATGTTTATCAAGTACATCATCATTCGAATTGCAACCTATCCAATCAGCTTTCCAGTCTTCCTGATGGAGCAAAGCCATACCAAAACTTGCAGTGTTACTTTCAAAGACACCTACGTTGGTTTCGACAATAACTTTCCAATATACTTTAGACCGACTATCTAAGGCAACTCCCTCATAATTATGCCCTATCGACTCGCTCGAATTCACTGTATGAGAATCCCACAGGTCGGCTTTTCCGCCCGACAGCAAATCGGGAGAAGATGCCGCCAAAATCCTATATGATTTTTGATACACATCAGGAAGTTTGGATTCCAACTTCCAGCCCAATACAGGATCGGTTATACCGAGCGCCTGAGGCTCCTTCTGAAATTCAGCCTCCAATCCTGTTACAACAACATCTTTTCCAAACGAACAACCCCATACAATCAAGGACAGAAACAATGTTGAAACGAAATCAATCAATATTCTATTCATTCTAATATCAATTTAAGCCATTCGGGCGATAAACATTATAATTTATTGCAATCTTGCATATATGCCAATCAAATATCCAATAATATTATTTATGACTTTGAACCAATTCCACAGTAGCAACGGCAAGTCCTTCAGAAGAAGCGCTGAAACCAATTTTATCGTCCTTATCTCCGGAACGAATTATAACCTGACATTTTCCGTTGAACAAACTCCTGCAGGCGGAACTTCCTTCTTCAACATAATCGCTCTCATGAGAATTCGGATTACCGTTTCCTACTCCTATTATTCGTGCATCTCCCGTCAAGTCGAACTTAATAAGATTATCGGCATGGGGAACTTCCAAGCCTTTCTCATCCACTACTGTTACATTAACTACAACAACATCTTGCTTTCCTGATGCCAAAGTATATTTATGAGGCGCAAGAATAATCTTCGCAGGTCTTCCCGTGGTCTCCACCATAGACATAAATTTACGCCCGTTACGATAGCCTACGGCTTTCAATTTTCCTTCCCTGTATTTTACGTTCCAATTAAGATGACCATACTTAGGCATAACCTTTTTTCCTAAACTTTTCCCGTTAAGAAACAGTTCTACCTTGTCTGCATTGGAATATACCCATACGTCCACGGTCTCACCCCTATCCATGTTCAGATTCCAATGAGGGGCAATATGCAATATGTCCTCATCGCTCCACCAAGATTTATAATAATAATATACATTTTTAGGAAAGCCGCACATATCCATAACCCCGAAATGGGAATTGATAGCAGGCCATCCAAAAGGAGTAGGCTCTCCCCGATAATCAAAACCGGTCCATACGAAAGCTCCCATAAACCTTTTGTCCGTTGCCGTCTTAGATAGCCATTGTTCTGCAGTAGATGCCCAATTCGGATAACTGAAATCCTGATCCAATAGAACGTATCCGGTGGTATCGGCCATGAAAACTCCGGTAAATACTCCCACTTTTTTCAGTTCTTCTCCGGATAAATACACTCCTCTGGTGCATACTGTACTGGCAACCTCAGTTCCGATAATAGGTTGGTCCGGGTGATCATTCTCGTAATCCTCCAATGCGGACAGATTATAATTGAAACCCCTTACCGGTATTACCTCATTGACTCCGCTCTTTATATTTCCGAGACTACCTCCATAAGTGCAGGTACGCGAAGGATCCAATTCTTTCAAACGAAGAATCATTGTCTCTGCAATCCTCTTGCCGATAGACGTTCTCTGAACAGCTTCTTCCTCATTCCCAAGGTTCCACATAAAGACACAGGCGTGATTCCGGTCTCTTTTGACAAAATTCTCAAACTGTCTCAAATATTCATTACTGCTATTAAGCAGCCTCGTTTCATCCAAGACTAACATTCCCAAACTGTCACAAGCATCCAACAATTCCGGAGTAGGAGGATTGTGAGCCGTGCGATAAGCATTAGCCCCCATTGCTTGCAACAGACCGATACGATAATACTGCATTTCATCCACCATGGCCGTTCCGATACCGGCATGATCCTGATGTACGCAAAGTCCTTTTATTTGAACTTTTTTATCATTGAGATAAAAACCATCTCTCTCATATCTGAACGTCCTTATACCAAACCTCACTTTCATCTCGTCCATAGGCTCATCTGCAGAAATCACTTTAGTCGCTAAAGTGTACAAATATGGTTCTTCCGTATCCCAAAGAATAGGATTTTCAATGGAAATATACTCTTTTATTTCTAATTTTTCTCCTGAAGAAACTGTAAACGGAGCGGAATCCGATTTCTTAACTGACTTCTTATTTCTATCCAAGACCTCATACTGCAACTTGAAAGTCTTGGATTCCAGTCCCTCATTATTTACTTTAACATTGACAAACAATTTTGCTGACGAGGAAAGAGTTCCAGGTGGAGAAAGAGTTTCAGTATAAACAAAAATATCTTCCGGAATCAAATGCAAATTATCATACACATTCAACCATACGTGCCTGTAAATCCCGGCTCCTTCATAAAACCAACCTTCAATTTGGGTAGCATCGACACGTACTGTTATGACATTTTCCTTATCGAACTCTATAAAATCAGTAATATCATACCCTACTCCGTTATAGCCGCTCATATTGCTTCCGAGATAGATTCCGTTAATCCAGAAACGACTCTCCCTGAATACCCCGTCGAAACGTATTTGAAAACGCTTTCCGGAATCGCTGGCCGGGATAATGAATTTCTTTCTGTACCAACCTATACTCTTATCCGGGAAATCCGGCCCTAAGGCCTTATATCCATGAGTCTTATATGCCTTCTCGGAAAAAGGCAGCGTTACTGCCCAATCGTGCGGAAGTGTCACCTTTTTCCATTCATCATCATTAAAGCTGACGGTAGAGAATTTTCCTTCATCGGCTTTAGCCTTATAATAATGATAATAGGCATAGTCAAAATCCTTAGACGGTTCTTTTGCATGACCGAAGGCAAATTTCCAATTATCATCGAACGGAATTCTCTTCCGGATTTCCTTGCTTTCCAATGAATAGCTATGTGATAATGCAATAAAAATAATAATAAACGATATTGTATTTCTCAGTCGGAACATATTAAAAATTCATTTGATAATCCTATATTCTCACAAAAACCATATTAGTTTCCGGATACCGATTTCACGGTAAAAACATCCGTATTTACATCCTTTCTTTTCATGTGTTCTATAACGATATCGGTGGTCTTGTAATTTTTATCTATAATATTGCCCGTAACAGTTACATTCCTGCAACCGTCAAGCAAAAATCCGCTCTTTTGCCATGTATATGGTGCATAAGTATAGGTTTTCACAATTCGATTTCTTGTAAAAGTCAGATTTCTTACCGACCGCGCATGTATTATTGGAGCATCGAAAACCTTAAACGTATTGTCGTAAATACTGATATTTTTGTGATAAGGCTCATCCTTGTCGCTCTTAGGTCTATGAGACGGAGTTATCGTTATTACTGCTTCTCCCCATTGCCATCGACTCCCATCGCGATTTCCGGACGTAAGGCAATCTTCAAAGACATTATCGAATATCCTCAAATTATTATGCGCACCGGATTCGAACCAATAATCCATATCCCCTTCCACTAAAATAGCCGTTCCTGCGGTACGGAAATAATTATCAGCGATAATTACATCTTTCGGAGTCGTTACCAGAATACCTCGTGCTCTGTTTTGCTTCAATATACGGCAATTTCTAATCTCTACTTCCGGATTCCAAGTCTTGTTTTCAATAAAATCTCCCACTTTTATAGCTTTGGAAAAAGCTTGCCGGAAAGTAAGTCTGAAACCTACGAATACGCCATCTTTGAATACTTCCTCTCTCGATGCAACTACTGCCGTCTCACCTCGCTGTGCACTCTTATTATCAATAAACCAAACCTCATCTCCTGCATAAATCGTAGATGCTTTATTCGTAACTTCCACAGTACGTTCATTTACAATCCTTAGAATTTTCGAATTAGTCCCTCTTATATTGATAAAATCATCCCCTTGACCGGTATGGGCACAATTTTTTACGGTTATCTTCCCCTTGCAGTTAGTAAAATGCGAAGCATCTGCTACTGTGCTGAAAACTCTGCCTTTAGCGGCATTCGCCTTCATGGACGCATTATCCATAGTCACATTCTCCGTGCGTTCGCAATGAACGCCATTACTCAAAGCATGATAGATCGTAAGGTTTTTTAAAACGATATCCTTACTATTGGCTATATGGATTCCTGTAACAGCATAACGTACATGGCACAAAACGACGATATTACCCTTAGCGGGTTTTATTTTAGTCTTGCAATGCAATCGTACAATACCGTCAGATACCTCCTCCGCCCTCTGCCGGAATATATCACCCAAAGGTCCGTCCCATGTATTATAGACTATTTCTTTGGAATCTTTGTCAAACAGATTGTTGTATGAATCGATTACCGGTAATTTCCAACCTTCTCCTATAAAAAACAATGTGTCCCGTTCAATCGTGTAAGGGTATTGTTTTTTATCTATACGCAGATCTATATGATCATCGGAGACATCCTCAATAATTGCCTGCGAAGTATAAGGTCGATCCCAATCTACGGAAAAATTCCGCATCGTTATATTACGGCAGGAATTCATATCGGCGATTTGCATCCAGCCATGGAAAATAAATTCGGAACCGTTCCCCTCTATGATTACATTATTAATGTCTTTCAAATCGAATCCCTTGGTTACCCCGGGAGCCGGAATAGTAGGATAAAAATCGTATCTGCCTTTCGGAAAAGAAATTGCAACCGAACCTGATGCGGAGGCATCCTGAATAGCCGCTTTCAAAGCCGGAATCACATTCTCTTTACTACCGGGAATATAACCGTAATCCGTTATGGACAAAATATTTTGAGCCTGAACCTTCACACTGAAGATCCAGACCCAAAATATGAAAATTAAACTCAATTTACTGATTTTCATTACTCTCAGTTCACTTTAATCAAACTAAAATCATCCACAT
This sequence comes from uncultured Bacteroidales bacterium, assembly GCA_963548935.1. Classification (GTDB taxonomy): domain Bacteria; phylum Bacteroidota; class Bacteroidia; order Bacteroidales; family UBA932; genus Cryptobacteroides. The sequence goes on along the minus strand of CAUUVS010000007.1, from coordinate 52,790 downwards.
ATACGCCATAACGGCCATGACTGTTTGAAGCTGCCCAAACACCGATCTCGCAAGTACCGTTATCCACATAGATACCGTCAATGACATATTTTTTGTATCCATTAGGATTACAGTGCCAGCTGCTTGCATCGATATCGATCTTCTGATCGGCTCCTGAATAGCCTTTTACAAAAAAATACGGATAAGGATCTAAAGGGCTCTTGTTTTCTGTCATATACCCCCAAGCCTCAAATCTGTAAAGCCCTTCGGCAAGTCCGGTGAAAGCCTGAGACACAGAATATTCAAAAGTAGATGGAGCGCTGTCAAGCCCGATATGCAAAAAGCTTCTTGAACCATTATGCCCTGTGTTATTTCGGAATACCCAAATAGTACTGTTTACATGATTGATTTTATTCCAAGTCCAGCCTTCCGGATGATTGTCCCCTGTTGCCGACTCGAATCCCGGATTCACTACAAGGTTTGCTCCAAATACAGGAATTGTCGTTCCGGTAATCGTTCCTAAATCCAGAATTTTATTCCGTACAAGCGAGACTGATTTAGAAGTCGATTTAACTTTTTCGACTCCTTCCTTTTCTATCCACAAAGAGAATCCTCCGGACAATACTTGTGGAACAACGATAATATAGTAATCCTTGTCTTTTTCGAAATTTCCTTTCAGAATCACTGAATTGCTCAGATTATCCGTATTAAATGAAGTTATCGGTTCTCCGGAATTATAGTCTATGGAAACAGTTCCGGCAAGAGCCTCTCCTTTGTTACCAATAAACTTTACTGATTTCACTCCGTCTTCGTCAATCCTGAATTTCACCAAGGCGCAGGCATTTTTAAAAGTAAGAGATTTGTTGGAAACCGAAGTATATGCCAAAGATAGATTGGCTCCTGATGAGAAGCTACCTGATACGGCAGTCTGAACAGGTGGCAAAGTCGTTTTTACAACAGACCCCGAAATTGTTGCCTTTGCATCGTAAGGATATAAAGAATAAACCGACTGTGCACTTGAAGCAATCGAAGCAGTAATCTTATTACCCGTCACGGTAGACGGTGTTGTCAGAAGCCCGTTTACATCGTCGAATACACAGACTTTATCTCCTTCCTCCCAAGTTACATCGTGCCCGTTCAGAACAGTCTTGGTCAAGTCGGAACGAACTTCGAAAGTCATATTGTAAGCATCGGCAGGAATGGAACTCTGCTCAGATTTCGTACATGCGACTGCCAAAAAAGACAGTCCGAACATAATAAAAAAACGTTTCATAATGTCAAATTTTTTACCATTCAAAATTTTCCGAATCAAAAGATTCATGAGAAGCACTGTCTGCACTCCAACATATTGAAAATGTAGCAGAGGTTGGAAAGATCTCTACGAGAGGAGAACTATAAGCACTCCGATCTTTCCTGTAAATTTGTTTTTCTGTATTCATAAGTAATTAGTATTTAAATGTTAATATAATTATTGTCAATAATTTACCTTAGTCAAACTAAAATCGTCTACAAACACGCTATACAGACCATTGCTGTTAGAAACGGCTCTTACACCTATCTCGCACGTACCGCCTTTAATATATATGTTATCGATTATATAACGACGATATGAATCATGGTCATAGTGCCCTCCTACGGCATCAATGAGTATCTTTTTGTCGGAAGAGGCATGGCCGCGAGCAAAAAGATAAGGCTCCGGATCAGCCGGGCTCTTTCCTTCTACCATATACGCCCAGACTTCTAAACGGTATAAGCCATCAGGAATATTTGTAAGCTTTTGGGATAGAGTATAATCGAATGTGGAAGGTTCATGGTCCATACCGAAATGGAAACGACTTCTGGAAGCATTATGCCCATGAGAATCTCGGAAAACCCATACTACCGATTTGCCTGAGGTTTTGATCACTGTCCAACCTTCAGGGTGGTCGTCTCCGATAGCAGATTCAAATCCAGGATTTACAACCACATTCTCTCCGTAAGTCGGTATTAAAGCTCCATTATTCACGGCTTTGTATACTTTTACATAATCGACCATCAAATATGCAGGCAGTTTCATATCGTCCGGTTGCACATCTGCGACTCCCAAGATACCTAATGTCAAAGAAAGAGGCTTATTATAAAATTCAGGATGGTCTTTTATCTCGTATTCCCATACCATATTACCATCGAAAAAGAAACGTATCAACTCTTTACGTCGTTCTATTCCGAAAACATGGTAGTCCGAGCTCAAATCCGATCCACCGTCCGTCTTTTTGATATCCAACAACTCTCCTTCCTGAACATGTAGAGACGAAGTGAAATTCGTCGGCTCTCCCAATACGCTTTGCATCAAATAAAGGTTGTCACCAAGACTTATGGATGCTTTTAAACGAGAAAGAGTGTTTACTGACTTAGCCCTAATCTTGATATAAGTGTCACCACCTATCAAAAACCGTGATGTAACTTTCCCGCAAGTATGACGTTTACCGTCGAAATCTGCGAATATACGCAATTTACCTTGCTTGTTTATTACATTATCTTCTGTATATTCAATGTCGCCGGAAGCAAGCTTACCGACTTCCCATCTATCGGTTCTCCAAGGATTGAAGTCATCACCTTCCGACGTCTGCAACGTCCAGTCTGCCGAAGAAAGGTCATAATCGAAACCGCTGTCATAGTCAACAAACATCTCTTGATTGACAGTTATCACCCATTCATTTACGACTTTTTTGTTTTTGGATGATACAGCATATTTCACAGGTTTTGTGAAATCCATCTCGGTCCCTGATGCCGGAGACATAGAAGCCCCCTCGGATATCGTTGCAAAAAGTTTCAATTTCGTTATATCGGCTCTTTCTTTTACGATTATGGAAACAGATTTTCCTTCAGCGTCGATTGTGTTAGACACTATTACGCTCAAGTCATTTTTATCTTTAACATCGTCTATAGATAGAATCAATGCTTCGCTCGCTTTTTCTTCCCGCACCAAGACGAACCAATCGTTGGTCAGTCTTCCATCTTCTGATGTTACTGCGAATTTAGCAGGAATCAGGAAATCCACAGTACTTCCGTTTTTGGGTTCAACAGTGGCTCCGTCCGAAACAGTAGGATAAAAACTTAATTTAGACAAATCCGAACCTTCCTCCACCAAAACAGAAACCGTTAATTTCACCGGATCTATGGAACTTTCCAAAATTACGCTTTTACCATTCATATCTTTTAGATCCACAGCAGTAATCATTGCCTCTGCATTGAGGGTTCCTCCGGAATGATTATCCCTGTTTTTGTTGCAAGAAGGTATGCAAAGAAAAACAGTCAGTTCTGCTAATATAAGCACTATACCTATTAAAATATTATTGAAGAGTCTCATATTTTAAATTTTAAATCATCTACATTGTTCCCTATTTCCAAATAGGAATAATTTTCATCCACTTTTCTTCCACAAATCGTAAGCCCATCAATAGTAACATTCTTTACGCGATGATTGATATCTGCTCCGACAAATTGTATCCCGTAAGGACCCGATTTTCCTGTAAGAGATATATTCTTGAAAACAACTCCGTCTATATGGCCTGGAACTTTATTCTTCATATATTGATTGATTGTGGGTTTAAGGCGGATAAGTTCTTCCTGCCTTTCACCATTCAGTCGGATATTCTCGAATCTTATATTTTCGATTTCCATTTCTTCACCGGGTTCTATAAGAAAAGGAGTCATCCCGAAATGGACTATATCTATATCCTTGAAAGTAATATCCCTCATATGGGCAGCCGCACTCTCATGTCCCAAAAGGAAGATTCTGGCACGATCACACCATAAAATACATTTCTCAACCTCTATTTTCTCCACATCGAAAGAACCGGAATCCTTGCCTTTGAAAGCTAAGCAGTCATCGTCCGTTCTTATGAAACAGTTACGAATTCGAATATTTCGAGAATTGACGGGATTCAGACCGTCATCGTTCCGCAACCGGCTTCCGACCACTTTCATATTTTCCACAGTTATATTTTCCGATCTCCTGATAACGGAAGACCAAGTCGCTCCCCCCTGCAATATCACATCTTTTACAAGTACATTATTGCTATTATTAATCTCTATCAAATGACGTGCATTGCCTCCCCAAACAAATTCGTTCCCGGAAATGATACCTCTCCCACGTACCGTAACATTATCGCCTTCGATATATACTCCGGCATGTACTACAGCTCCATCGGCTATATATAGCGTCTGATTGCTTTTCAGCTTTATCAATGCTTTTTCAGGATGATGTTCTCCCGGTTCGAAATAAATCAGATTCGGATCATTCTTATCGGGAACGTAATCTTCCGCTTGATTTGCGAATATGAATAACGGAGCTTTTTTTCCATCCGGCTCCACTATAACCTGCATCGGCTCTCCGATTTTCAAAAACAATGAATGAGGTTCCTTCAAAAAATTTCCGACCTTATTGTTTGCAGGCAATAATACCGTGTTGGAAAGATCCTTGCTTGCAGATTGGATTTTAATTTCCGTCGGTACTTTTACATCGAATGAGACAAAAGCGTAGTCTCCTCCGAAATCCATATTAGTAACCTCTTTATTGAAAGGAGGATCCTGCACACGAGCTTTGTAAACAGTTGTCTCGACCCCATTGATCCATACTTTATAATCAAGCACCTGTTTCTCCTGCGGCCTATCAGGCTGCAACTCTTTTGCAGGCTCCGGCTTCCGGATATTGTTTTTATCGCAACCGACCAACACTGCCGAGAGGAGAACAAACATAAAATAATACAGAGTACGTTTCATAATCAATAATTCACTTTGGTAAAACTAAAATCGTCAAGGAACACACGATAAAGCCCTTTGCCTAAAGATTTCGCCGTTACGCCTATCTCACAATCCCCTCCGCTCACATAAATATTGTCTATTACATATTTCCCATAGGCATTTTCATCAGATGCATTACCGATAGCGGTAATAGCTACGACCTCTTTTTCCATATTCACATTGCCCTTGACAAATAAGACAGGATCAGGATCTTCTACATTCTTGCCGTTTACGGCGTATGCCCAAACTTCAAGACGATATAATCCTTCAGGAATGTTTTCAAGTTTCTGTAAAATGGTATATTCAAAAACTGAAGTTCCTTCCACCATACCGAAATGGAAACGACTTCTAGAACGGTTGCGACCTCTAACATCACGAAAAACCCATACCTGTGATCTTCCTGATGTCTTTTTCACGGTCCATCCTTCCGGATGATCATCTCCTATAGCAGACTCGAATCCAGGATTCTTAACTATATTTTCTCCATAAACGGGGACAAATGGACCCACATTGACGGCATTATATATTTTCACATAATCGACCATAAGATATTCAGGTAGTTTGGTATCATCCGGCTTCGTCCCGGATATCTCTTCAATGCCCAAAACAACAGGCAAAGCTTTTGTCCCCAAATCCGAATGTGCAGAGATTTCATATTCCCATACCGTTTGCCCATCGAAATAAAAACGCAGGAATTCCTTTCTTCTTTCAAGTCCGTAGATATGATAATCCGTATTCAATTCTGCTCCTACAACCGTCTTTTTAGAGTCCTGCGGATTAATACCGACCGGCAATAAAGATGAATTGTAAGCCTTATTCATTCCGGGTATGCTCTCCATTATAAGTATATCGTCTCCGAGCGCTAAGAATACCCTCAAACGTGCAAGAGCGTCCGATGTCCTTGCACGAACTTTAATATAAACATTATCTCCTACATCAAATTTAGACTGTAACTTGCCACCTGTATACTGATTGTCTTCCAAATCGGCGGCTATTCTCAATTTCCCCTTAGAGACATCCACATTTTCTTCCGCTATCCACAAACCTTCTTTCCAAGAATCGAAAACATCGCTTTTAGCAGCATCCAATGTCCATTCGGACGCAGCAAGCTCGTAATCGAATCCGCTATCATTGTCTACGAACTCTTCCGGAGAAACAGTTACCGTCCATTTATTTACAAAACGTCCATCTTCAGAGGTTATGGTATATTCGACTGGTAGAGAGAAATCCGTCAGTACTCCCAATGCAGGTTTTATTTCAGCACCTTCGGATATGGATGCAAAAAGTTTCAACTTTGATCTGTCGGCTCTTTCTTTCACTACAATAGATACTTTTTTATTCTCTACATCAATGTCATTGGAGACCAATACGCTTACGTCTTTCTTGTCTTTAACGTCTTCGATAGTGGTGAAGAACGCTTCATCGTTTTTTGTTATCACCTTTACTGTCCAAACTCGTGTGGTTCCCCTGCTTTCCGAAATAATCGTAAACCGAACCGGTTTTGAGAAATCGGTAATTATTCCCATTGCAGGCTGTGAAAGAGCGCCTTCGGATAAAACGGCAAAAAATTTCAGATGTCTTCTGTCGATACCGTCTTTAGGAATAATCGTCACTATTCCGTTTTCCGCATCTATATCGGCCGATTCCAGCACATTTACATCGCTTACATCTTTTAAGGAAACAGAAAGAATTCCGGTTTCCCGTTTAAATTCTTCTCCGGAAAAACGCCCATCCGTCCTCGAACACGAGTACAAGCTTATAAGGACGAATCCGGTACAAAGAAATATTGCTACTTTATTTAGAATCTTCATTTTCTGTTATTTTTTAATATACTGTAATTTCTTTCGAGAGGACGGAACAACCTTTATTTCCCGAAATTCCGACAGCTGTAAGGGTAACGGTATAAGTTCCGGATGCCTCATAGGTATGAATCGGAGAGGCAGCATCGGAATAATAGCCGTCTCCGAAATTCCAAACATATTTATTCGCCATCAATGATTTGTTGTAAAAAGAAATCTTTTTCCCGTCCGGCGAGAATGAAAAATCGGCAGTAGGTTTCATTATTTTAGTATCTATCACCACAATTACGGTTCCTAATCCCGGACTTACTTTTCTGTCTGCGCAAGATATTTTGACTACTGCAGCAAAAAGCTTATCAGGATAATTTTTCATAAGAAAATCCAAGTCAACCGCAAGCGTAAATCGGGAAGATTCCTGCCCGTCAGGAACATGTACTGAGTTTGCAATTGAATATTTATCTTTCGGCAATGCTATTAATCGTTCCTCCGGAGCCTTATCCTTATTCAAGATAGAGAGCGTATCGTTCGCTATCGAAACTCCGACATTGAAACTTCCCTTATTATCAATTCCTGCTCTGTACACATATAATGGAACAATAAATTTATTAGAAGCTCCATCCACAATGTATCTGTATAAATACCCCTTTATAGGCTGTTCTCCCTTTTTTCTCGTGATATCGCTTATAACAAAACGTTTGTCTTTAATCGCTGCTGGCAGATAAACCGACTGTGCGGGATAATCTGCATCCCTCACAATAGTTTCATTCTCGCATGACAACAAAAGTATCGAGAAAATTAAAATATAAAGTCGTTTCATTTTTTGCATTCAATAATCAAACATTAAAAATTTGTCACCAAAGCGGGTTCTGAACCAGATTCCCGTTGATATTAATCTCATTCTGCGGAATAGGGTAAAAGTACATTTTAGGAGAAAAAGATCGCTGCTCTACATCTTGTACGATATAATCCAAACTGTAATCTTGATTCCTATGTATGCTCATTCCTTTCAATGGAGAAGACAAATTCGTTTCTGCAATCTTCCATCGGCGGACATCCCAGAAACGGTGTCCTTCAAAAGCGAGTTCTACCCTTCTTTCGTTGCGTATTTTTTCGCGCATTGCAGCTTGGTTCAAACCGGAAGGAATTTCCGGCATGTCCACAGTATTTCTCTTTCTGATTTTATTCAGGTATTTCACTATGTCGGCATTTCCATTATCATATTCATTCAAGGCTTCTGCATAATTGAGATACAGTTCAGACAATCTGAAAATAATCCAACTGTGAGTGCTTGTCTGGTTAGTAACAATATCCAAATCCTCATTGACATATTTCCTTAAATAATATCCGGTTTTAGTGGCACGCATAGCAGGAGCTCCGTCCAATCCACCATAGAAAGTTTCAATTCTTCTCCCCTTAAAGCGACTGTTATTGCGAATGATAGTCATTTCCAGACGAGGATCCCTATTATTATAAGGGTTTCTCGGATTATAACCGGAATTTCGTTCATAGATCGCCTTTCCGTTGCTCATTTCATAAGCATCAACCAAATTCTGTGAAGGGTTGGTACCGCTTTCTCCGAGATCGAACCCAACGGAATAGTTGCTACGCTCGAAGGTATTGCTATTACCTTCCCTACGATAAAACAAAACCTCCGGATTGGTGTGGGTATTTGGCCCGAATAAAGAACTGTAACTTTTGCTTAGCGAATATCCATTGGCTTCCGCTAAGGAAATAGCCGCCATTGTTGCATCTGCGGCTTCTTTCCATCTTTCACTTCGTTGCTTGCCGTCCAAAGAAATAAGCCCAAGTTCCGGATAGCCGGGCGCCCAGTCCGGTTCATTGAATAAATCGCTCGCGGCATAAAGCAACACGCGGCTTTTCAATGCCAATGCTATTACTGATGTCACCCTTCCGGCCTCATTGTCATCGTATCTCGCCGGCAGTACAGCGGCAGCCGAATCGCATTCATCCAAAATATATTGGATACATGTCTTCAAAGGATCCCTATGCAATGTCAGCATACCTGGACTGTGTACAATAGGCTCTTTTATCAGAGGCACTCCTCCGTAGCGTTTGATAAGCTCGAAATAAAAATACGCTCTAAGCAATCTAACCTCATACTTCCAGCGATGTAGTTCCTTCCTGTAATTTTTGTAAGCCTCCTGCAAATCCGGATCATATTTGTATTTGTTTAAATTAATGCTATCGGAAAAATTCAAATAAGTATTCGCTTTACTGATAGCCCTATAATAATGATCCCAAGCAGCATCAGGATTTGAGAACTTGTTCCATGTTCCTCGATTGAAGTTTTGAATCGAAGAATTTTCTATCGCATGTTCAGCTTCATCGCATGCCGAAGCAAGCATTGCGTTTCCAATTACGGAAAAACCGGACTGTACATCTGAATAGATAGAAGCCACCCTATACTTGCTATAATCGTAATCTTTGGTCGCCTGATTCTTGGTCAATTCTATCATAGATTCCGGCTCAAAATAACCGTTGCAAGAATATAGAAAAGACATGGCAAGAAATATATGTATTATTTTAAAATCCATAAAAATTATAATTATAATTCTACCGAAACGCCTATGCAAAATGTCCTCATTGCCGGATAACCGGAAAGAATCTCAGGGTCTGCAACACCAACATGATCTAAAGAAAAGAGATTCGTTCCATTCAAGAAAACCGATGCTTTTTTTAATCCTATACGACCGGTAAATGAAGAAGGAAGATAATATCCGAGTTCCATGTTTCTCAACTTAATGTAGCTCCCGTTTCTCTGCCAAAAAGAAGAAGCCGCCTGATGATTGTTCGGATTGTTGTGAGAAGAAAGCCTCGGATAAGTAGCTGTATCACGGGTATTTTCAGTCCACCTTCCCAAAGCCATCGATGTTATTTGACCGTCATTCTGGAAAGCATGATAATACGATGGCAAGATTATGGAACGACCTGCTACTCCCTGTACGAATAAATTCAAATAAAGATTTTTATAGCGAATCCCTAAATCAAGACCGGCTGTCAATTCCGGAATAGAATTGTAACCGATTGGATAATAATCTCTGTCGTCGATTATTCCATCTCCATTCTGGTCTTTGTATTTAATGTCGCCGGGTTGTGTCGGGCCAAATGTCTGCAAAGGAGAATTTTTAATATCATCCCAGTCTTTGAAAAATCCTAAAGCCTCTAAAAGAAACGGTTGATTAATCGATTTCCCTGCCTGCATCCTGTAAGCATCTTCTTTTACAATCTCAGGAATAGAGGTTATTTTACTTTTGGAATACCACATGCCTATTCCTGCCGATAAAGTAAGTTCTCGCATAATCTCTTTTTCATAGCCGATTTTAATTTCAAACCCATTGTTTTCCGCTTCTCCTATATTCCATAAAGGATAAACGATTCCGGCATATTTAGGTATCCGATTGTTCGGGATAGACAATATATCGTATCTGAACTGGTGAAAAACATCGAGACTGAAATTTATACAGGACCACAAATCGGCATCAATGCCAAGATTGAGCTCTCGCTTTCTTTCCCATGTCAGATCAGGATTTGCAAGATGCGAGTCTGCATATCCCGGTATGACAGTTTTGCCGAAAATATACGACCCCTGCTCATGATAGTATTCTTTATATCTGAAACGCTGATTTCCCAACAGATTAAGACCAGAAATACCGAAAGAGGCACGCAGTTTCAAAAAATCCAGAATATTCCCTCCTTTAAGAAAAGGCTCTTCAGAAACTATCCAACCTAAGGAAACAGCAGGGAAAAAACCAAAACGTTTCCCCTTGATAAATCCATTTGAACCATAGTAGCCCAAAGAGACATCTGCAATATATTTGTCTTTATACGAATATGAAAGCCTGCTATTCAGTCCGAGGTGCCTGTAATCAGTCTGGTCAAACTGTCTGGTATATGAATCACTGTCAAATCCGGCTGTTGCACATATACGATTTTCCGAAAAAGCCGCTTCGTATTTCAAAAAAGTCTGGAAAGTGTAATTTCTCCATTGGTCGAATCTGTCTTCACTCGCTTTCAAAGACGTGTTATCTCCGAATTTTACATATTCCGTTCGACCGTCTGCCGTCTTACGAGCAGCGAATCTTTCGTAATTTCTGGATTTTGCTGAATAGCCAGTAAAAGAATTGTTAAACGATACGGCGGCAGAAAGACTCAACCCCTTAGCGATCATATATAAGCGTTGGGTAGCTATAATCGATGTCTGAGAAGTTCTTTTGTTCACGGAAAATTGTCCTGATTCAAGAAGATTACCCCATGGATTGGCATATCTGGCATTTCCGCCGTACGTAGCATTACGATTATAAATCGGAAAAGAATTTGCAGGAATGGATGAAAGCAAATCGAACATGTCATTATATGTGTATCCTGCCGGATTATTCTTATTCGAAACAGTGAAACCAAGCCTTGTGGAAACAGTCAGACTATTGGTTATGTCTATATCCACATTAGCTCTTACATTGTATTGAGTGAAAGAAGAATTTGTAGTAAATTCACTCAATTTAGCGGTTCCTGTATAAAGTCCGGAAGTTCTCGTAGCTCCAAGCAAAACAAAATAGCGAGCCTTATTCTGACCTCCCGATAATGTAAGAGAATATTTGGAGACCGGGACATATTTTCTTAGGATTGCATCATACCAATTCACATCAGGATGAAAATAGGGATCATCACCTTTCCGATAACTGTCCATATCTGCTTCCGTATAACGCAACGCTGAGTTGTCATTGAATAGGGCTTCATTATACAATCGAGCATAATTATAAGAATTCAGAAATTCCGGCAGTCTTACAGGCATTCCAAACCCCTGTTGCATGGAAAAATCTACTTTCAAAGGTCCTTCCTTGCCTCTCTTGGTGGTAATCAACAAAACTCCGTTTGCCCCTTTCATCCCATATAGGGCTGTGGAGGCAGCATCTTTCAAAAGCGTTATAGTCTCTATCTCTTCCGGAATCAGTTGCTCGTAGAAGCTCTGAAAGCCATCCACAAGTATCAGAATATCTTTTCCTTCACTGAAAAATGTTCCTATACCTCTTGAATATAGTTCCGGAGAATCCACACCGGGTTCATTTGCAGTCTGAGATACGGTCAAACCTGGCAGTCTTCCATGCAGCCTGTTTCCAAAATTAGTAGCAAACGAGTGTTCTTTAGTGTCGAAAGAGACGGAAGACACAGAATTCGTTACCATCCATTTGGGTAAGGTGTAGCTACTGCTATAGTTGACGATGGGAGAAGTCTTCGCAGCAAGAGAATCTTTTACCTCATCACCAGCATAAGCCATTTGTATAGCAACCGATAAAAAGAAAAATACGGATATGCACTTATTTATTTGTCTCATATACTATGCAGTTGTTTTAATTACCATCCCGGATTTTGCTTTATATAACCTTTGTCCACTTCTGATTGCGGAAAAGGAATATGATACATGCCGGGCTTCCAATAACGTTCTTCAATGATACAAGGTTTCCACTTGAATTCGGTACCCGAATCCTTATATATTTTAATTCCCCTCATATTTCCTTGCATTACACCATCATTCTCTGCTATCTTCCAGCGCATAATGTCCCATAAACGATGTTCTTCAAAGAATAGTTCCACTGCTCTCTCATTCCGTACCTTTTCTCGAAATTCTTCTTTAGAAAGTCCGGCAGGAAAACCAGGCATTCCTGATCTTGCTCTGACCACCCTGACAGCTTCATAGGCTTCGGCAACAGGACCTCTCGCTTCATTAAGGGCTTCCGCATAATTGAGATAAGCTTCAGCTAACCGATACAGATTCCAGATAGCATAAATCGAACTGCTGCGGTTCATTTCCGGAGGTATATATTTTCTAAGCCAATATCCGGATTTAAGACCCAACAGAGGAGGCTGGTTGGAAGGTACGGCTCCTTCCCAAAGCGTAAGTACAGGAAAATCGTTATTCCAATACGAGCCGTTATATCCTATCGATTGCTCAAAACGCGGATCCAACTCAGCATATTTCTTTGAAAGGTTTACACCTCCGTTCGGTTCCCAAACCTGTGGAGTCCCGTCTTTTTTCTCATATTTTTCCACGAAATTCTGAGTTATCATTGCCCCTCCTTGCGCAAAATAGAAGTTATTCAACGACCTGAAAATATCATCCATATAATAAGTCAATCCGGTCAGTTTGCTTGCAAGAATAATCTCGGCATTATCCGGAACCCTCCACACATACTGATAGTTTTTGTCAGGTCCGTATTCGGTAATGAGGCGAATCTCCCCACTCGGAGCCCAGTCGATTACTTCTTTTGCCGCATTCGCCGCAATTTGCCAGCGTTGTGCATCGTAATTTCCGTAACATATCAAATTATTGTGTCCGGGCAGAGACAATGGGGGATTTTCCGAATTGAAGAGCGGACTCGCCGCATATAGCAATGTCCTAGCCTTGAGCATCAAAGCCGCACCTTTAGTGGCTTTGCCTACATAATGGGCAACCCATTTATTCGGCAGCAGAGAAGCTGCTGTTTCAGCATCATTGACAATAAAATTAACAGTTTCTTCCAATGTCGCCCTACCGATTTTCAAGTCACCAGGGGTATCAAAAGAAAAACGTTTATCCACAATCGGAACTCCTCCGTAGCGTTTCAACATTTCAAAATAACATAACCCCCTGATAAACAAAGCCTGTCCTCTCGCCTGTCGTTTGTATTCGGCATCCGCATCCGGAACCTCATCTATCCTTGACAAGAAAATATTTATACTTCTAATTGCTTTCCAACGGTAAGTCCACCTTCCACCGTCTCCGGTATTGTATGAAGTAATAGAAGCTGTGTTGTATCTTTGTGAGGAATACCATGTAGCAACTTCTTCTGCTTCATCGCAGTAGCAGCCGAAAGCTGCATCTCTACGACCGTTCCTATCGTTCCACTCCGGCAGGTCGGTGTACATGCCGTCTTTGTATATGCCCATTAAAAAACTCTCCGCATTATTCTGAGAGGAGAAAATCACATCTTCGTCGACATCGACTCCAGGCGCCTTTTCCAAATAATCTCCCATCATTTTCTCACAGGAAACTATTGCAAAACACATAATTGCAAACGAAAAGGCTAATATAGCGTCGGCTACCGTTTTCATTTTATTTATATTAAAATTCCACATTTACTCCAATATTAAATGTTCTTCTTAAAGGAGAATAACCCTCATCTCCTGACAGAGCGAATTGTTCCGGATCATCCCCAGGGAACAAACCGTCCCAAGTCACTATATTATTTCCGTTCAGATATATTCTACAAGACCTGATTTTTACTTTTTTCAATAATTTTGAACTGAACCGATATCCAAGTTCAACATTTTTCAAGCGCAGGTATCTTGCATTTTGAATCATAAAGGTAGATGGCTGATAATTATGGGTTTGTTGCTGCCGAGCTGTAAGATGCGGCAACTTTATGGTTTGGCCTTTTTCGTATTTTTCCTGAGTCCATGACAAAGCAGGAATATAGGCCAATGACATCAAATCGTTCTCGTACGGTCTAATAGTGGTCTCTCGATTAAGACGACTGACATGCTCCGCTCCTTGGAACAAGACGGAAAGATCAAATCCTTTAAATTCGCCACCGAAAGAAACTCCATAAATTATTTCCGGAAAATTCGGATAACCTATCGGAACCTGATCCAATGCGTTTATCTTGCCGTCCCCGTTGATGTCTTTGAATTTTATATCACCGGGCATGATCTTGTTATTCTGATGTGAAGATTCCGGCCTATGGGCATCATTGACTTCTTCCCAAGTATTATAGAAACCTTCGGCTATGTAACCGAACATCTGCCCTTTGGATTGACCGGTACGATACTGATATGGTGCATCGGGACGTTGTACTTCGTCTTGGAACAAGATTTTATTGCGGGCAAAAGTAAAAGACCCCTGAATCCAATAACTCATTTCGCCGATTTTATCAGCATAATTTATTTCAGTCTCAAACCCGCTGTTTTTCATTTTTCCCCAGTTTTGCGGAGGAAGATTAGCCCCGACTATCGCCGGCGTAGTCTGCGGAGTAGCGAGAATATTATCCCTATTTTCCTCGAAATAGTCAAAAACGAATTTTACTTTACTATGAAGCAAATACATATCTATTCCGACATTCATTTTTTTGGATTTCTCCCATGTCAGATTCGGATTTCCAAGCAGGCCTTCGAAAGATGCCCTGTATTTCTGGAAAGTAGATCCGGGAACGCCTAAATTGTAACTGTCCTTGAAATAATAAGCTGCCGGCAGATACAAAAACCTATCACCTCCGATCTTATCGTTACCCACCTCTCCATAAGTACCTCTTAATTTTATATATGAGAGGATATCGTTTTTCGGATAGAATTTTTCTTCCGAAATAACCCATCCGAGTGAGAAAGCCGGGAAGAAACCGAATCTTTTTCCCGGTGCAAAGTTTTCCGTACCATTATAACCCATATTGAATTCCGCCAAGTAGCGTAATTTGTAATTGTACGTAATCCTCCCGACAAGGCCTTGATAACTATTAGGAATCACATAGGCCAAATGGGGATCGTAAAGCTTACTCTGGTTGTACAGCAACAAGCCTGTAACTCCATGATCTCCGAAACGACGGTCATAATTTATCCCCAACTCGAAATAGGTCTTCCTGTTTTTATCCGAATTTTCCCTGAAAGTAACAGCGCTTTCGCGTTTCTGAGGCGAATAAAATATAGAACCGTCCGATAGAAGTACAGGCCGATAGGTTTGAGTAGAACTTCTGTATATCTTCTGATTATCCATTTTGTGCCAATAGGAAACCAGACCCTTGACGCTCAATCCTTCGGTCAGGAATGAAAGATCGTAGTTCAAACTCACAGAACTGGTTATATAATTAGAAACAGCAATGTTGTATCCTTGGCTCAATAATTGTTCTAAAGGGTTGCCGCTGAATACTTCATGTACATTAACTATTTTGCCGTCAACTATTCCCGGTGTGAAATACGGTGGGGCAATCGAAATACGGTTCATCATATAATGCGTATTTCCTCCCTGTCCGGGGGCGCGCCTGTTTTCGATTTGAGATGAAAGATTGATTTGAGCGGTAAGCCTTTTCGTTATCTTAACATCGAAATTCGAACGCAGATTGTACCTTGAATATCTTACATTCACATCGTAATCCGTAACACTCGGAAATGAACGATAAAGTCCCTCTTGAGAAAAATAGCCTAAGGAAACGAAATATTTGAGTTTGTCGCTGCCTCCCTGAATATTCAAATTCTGCATTGTCTGCAAAGAGAAAGGTTTCAACATCATGGAATACCAATCAGTATCGGGGTGAAATATCGGATCATCGCCTTTCCTGAAATGCTCTATATCCTCCCAACTGAATTTAGGAGAATAGGAGCCAGTGAAAAAGGAATCGTATTTTAAAGCCTCGTTGAAATACTTTGCATACTCATAACTTCCCAAGTTTTTTCTGAGATCCGTGAATGTGTTTACAGCCACATTCGATGAAAAACTCAATACAGGTCTTTTCTCATCGCCTCTCTTTGTCGTAATAAGTATGACACCATTAGCTCCTCTAACACCATATACGGCCGTGGCTGAAGCATCTTTCAATATCGTAACATTTTCTATCTCATGGGGATCTATATTGTTGTAATTCATACTTTCAATTCCATCCACCATTACCAAGGGATCTGCCGATCCGGAAAATGTACCTTCTCCCCTTATTCTCAAAGTGGATTGGTCTGCCCCCGGTTCTCCCTCCCTTTGCACAGATAAAAGTCCTGTAATACGCCCCGTAAGAGAGTTGCTGACATTCGCTACCGGAGTCTGTACCAAAGTCTTTGTCCCTATCGAAGATATGGCGCCGGTGACTGTCGCCTTATTCTGAGTTCCATACCCTACAACGACTACTTCTTCAAGCAACTGGGTATCCTGCCTCAATACAATTTTCAATTCCGTTTTACCGGATATCTTCACCTTCTGTTCGGTAAAGCCAATACAGGAAATTTCCAGCACGGCATCCGGAGAAACCTCTATTACAAATTCTCCATCAAGACCGGTTACAGCACCATTCGTTGTCCCCGCTTCTATAATACCGGCACCTATAACAGTCTGTCCCTCATAATCCACAACTACTCCGCGCACAGTTTGCTTCCGTGGTTTTTCAGCAGCGGGCTGCGGCTCTCTCTTAGCTTTGGAAATATAAATCTGTCTCCCTGCAATTTTATAGGTATTGTCCGTAGTCGCGAACAATCTATCCAGTACGGAAGTTATAGTCTCTTTCTCTGCTGTTACCGAAACTATTCGATCTACATCAATGGTATCCGAGTTATATAAAAAAACATATCCGCTGCTTTTTTCTATCGCTTGGAAGACCTCAAGCAAGGGTTTGTTTTTCAAATCCAGACTAACTGTTTTTGTCTGTGAATAACAATTGCCGGCAAAGCCGAGACTTATTCCGATAATAAGGAACAGAGCTGAAATTATATTGTTTCGTGTCATATATTCATTTGATTTATGCGGACTCATTTTTTAATTCATTATTTAGCGCTCACTTTATAGCCCCCGTTCTCTCTTTCCACTTTTATCGGAAATGAGAATGTCAATCCTTCCAGAATATCTCCGAGATTGTCTTTCAGATCCACTTTTCCGGAGCATCTTTGGCTTTTAATGCTTTCATCAAACCGGATTTCCTCTCCGTAATAGCGGGAAAGTTTTATCATCAGAACATCGAGATGCTCGTCTGTTAAATATATCAAACCTTCTACCCAAGAAATGTACTTGTCAACATCCACATTCGTCACATTCCCCCTACCTTCTCCTTTATAATCGTACATCTGGGATGGTTCGAGATAAATATCTCCTGTATTTACGTTCGATGTTACCTGCACAGATCCTTTCTCCAAAACAACTTGAGCTCCTTCTTCATCTTCATAAGCCTGAACATTGAATCTGGTTCCCAATACCCGTATCGCAAGCTCGCGTGTCCTTACTATAAAAGGTTGGTTTTCATTGTGTGCCACATCAAGAAAAATTTCCCCGTTTACATATATTTCTCTTGTTTCACCATCAAAACGATTAGGATAAACTACAGTAGTCGCCGAATTGATATTTACCGCAGTTCCATCAGCTAAAAGCAATTTCGATCTTTTTCCTTTCGGAACAATCAATCTGCTATACTCCGCCTTACTAACCTCTGCAAGAGTTCTTCCTGTCATCCTGACACTGTCTCCATCATATAAAATCTCCGCCTCTTTTTCATCTATATTGATCAATTCATCGGAAGAAACATACAATTGGATATTGTTCGCAGAAGAATCCGTAGGTACGTAATTTCCGTTGACAAATCCCATCAAACCGTTCTCAGGTGTAGCCGGACGATCGAATATATGCACCATTGTAAAACATAACAGCAGTGAAGCCGCTGCTGCAAAACCGTAACCGGCTGCTCTCCACCTTCTTCGTATAGCAACTTTTTTATTGAAAGCTATGTAACTCGATTCGATCTTTTCGCTTTCGAGAGAATAATCATTCAGTCTGATTTGCGAATGGAATATTTTAACAGCTTCATCCAAGATCGGCTTAAGTTCAGGATAATCGTTTGCGATATTTATCCAATAAGCCTTGTCCTCTTCTTGTTGAAATAGATTCCATCTCAAAAAATCTTCATCTTTGAGAAAATCCACTACTTTGTAGCCTTGATATTTATTTTCATACATAAGATAACTTTCGGATTCTTAGTTATTAGTTTTTGCATATATACGGATGAAAATCGTTTTTGTGAGCAATTTTTCGATTTTTTTTACACAAAATTTTTTATTAGGTTTTTATTTTCGATTTCTTTATTTTTGCAAAATTCGTAATAACTGTACAATGAAAAACAAACTTATTTTATTCAGTGCCTTAGCAATATTATTCCTGCTTTCTGACGGGAAAATACAAGGAAAAACGGGTAAGGATTTAAATATTATTCCATACCCTAACTCCATTGAAATAACTTCCGGACATTTCAATGCGGCAGGTGCAGACTTTCATCTTACAATAGAGGCGGACGATTTGACCATGAAAGCGGTGAGTGAATTTGCGGAACGGCTTTCTTTCGATTCTGGAAAAGAAAGCAAATTGGACAGAGATTGCAGAGAAACCGGATTCGTATTTATAAAAGCCGATCATACTTTTGGTAAGGAAGCATACGAGATTGAAATTTCAAAAAAATCCGTAATAGTTCGTGCATCCTGCTTCGAAGGTTTTTTCTATGCTATACAGACATTGAAACAAATGCTTCCTGCTTCTATATTCGGTACAGTACCGACTCCTGATGCAAAATGGGAATTACCATGTTGCAAAATATCCGATTCTCCGCGTTTCTCATACAGGGGAACTCTTTTGGACGTAAGCAGGCATTATTTCACTGTAGAAGAAATAAAGAGAGTTATCGATATAATGTCGATTTATAAGAAAAACATTCTTCATTGGCATTTGACAGATGATCAAGGATGGAGGATAGAAATAAAGAAATATCCTCTGCTCACAGAAATCGGTTCAAAGAGACCTTATACTCAAACCCTTGAAGGAAGAAAAAGCTCGGATAGAATCCCTCATGGAGGATTTTACACTAAAGAAGAAATCAAAGACATCGTTCGTTATGCTGCGGAACATGCAATCACCATAATACCTGAAATAGACATGCCGGGTCACCTTATTTCCGCAATGGCCGCTTATCCATATCTCGGTTGTTCAGGTAAGTCTATTGAATTCGGAAAAGAATATCAGGTAAGGACTTGCTGGGGAATAGCCAAAGACGTACTTTGCGTCGGTAAAGAAACATCCTACGATTTTATTTATGATGTTCTTGACGAAGTATTGGAGATGTTTCCATCAGAGTATATACATCTTGGAGGCGACGAATGCCCTACTGACAGCTGGGAGAAATGTTCTGATTGTCAAAGACTCATAAAAGAATTAGGCTTGAAACCAACCCCGGAGCATTCGGCAGAGAATTATTTACAGACTTATTTTACATTAAAGATGGAGAGATATCTCAACGATCGCGGCCGCCGCATTATCGGTTGGGATGAAATATTAACGGATAAGTTATCCAAATCGACTACTGTCATGTCGTGGACAGGAGAATCCAACGGTATTATTGCAGCAAAAGACGGACATGATGTCGTCATGACTCCATATATGTACATGTATCTCAACTGCCGCAACACAAACGATATAGACAACGAGCCTTACGGCCCCCACTACACTCCTATCCATACAGTTTATGGTTATGAACCTTGCACACCTGACATGACCACAGTCCAGGCTAAGCACATAATCGGCGTACAAGATTGCCTTTGGACAGAATGGATAGCAACTCCGGAGCATCTCGAATATATGATGCTTCCCCGACTGGCTGCTGCAGCAGAAGTACAATGGTGCGAACCGGCACGTAAGGATTACTCCGGATTCAAGTCAAGACTTCCTTACCATGCTGCAATTTATGAAGTAAAAGGGCTGGTATATTGCAAAGGTTATATGGGATTATCCGGTATGCCCGGCAAGGAAAGACCTATCGTACCTACCACAGATTCCGAAAGGTTGGGGGATGTGAGAATTGTAAAAGACTGAACGGCAAGCTCATAAAAAACTATCGATATGTTATGCGATGAAGCGCAATATTTTGTAAGATTCAAAGAAGGAGACAGGCAGGCTTTTTCTTTCTTCTATAGGCGTTTCATCAACGATATGTATGCTTATGGCAAAAGCTTGGGCGTAAAAGACAGCTTAGTAATGGATGCTGTACAGGATGTTTTTCTGAAGGTTTTTTTAAACAAACCTCAAGTAAAGTCGGTGCAGCATCTTAAATATTTTCTTCTGAAATCTTTAAGAAACAGATTATACGATATTCTGAAATCAGGTTCCGTCGCAAAGGCAGATCCCCTTGAAGGAGAAGTCCTCAATTTTTCGATAAAAACAACTGTTTTGGATGATATAATAGAAGAAGAGGATCGGGAGGCGATAAAACAAATGATCGACAAATTCCTGTCAATACTTTCCCCTCTGCAAAAAGAAACCCTGTATCTACGATATATGCAGAATATAGACTATGCCGACATAGCTTCCATGCTGGACAAGTCGGAAGCCTCAATTCGTCAATTGGTTTTCCAAGCAATCCGTAAAATCAGAAAAGAAAATAATCTTCTGCCTATGATAGTTTTTCTCAGTCTGCTTTTTACTTTTTAAGAAATGACAGCTCATTGTTATTTCAAAAACAATATACCGGACATTGAACTGTATGAACCTATGGTATTATCGTCAAAATCCAAATAGTAGTGTTCCACATACAGCTTTGAATCATCCGACTGTAATACTAACGGTCTGGAATTATCCGCATGCTTCATTATGTGTTTTGAAACATAAAATTCTTTGGTGGCAAGGGTATCATTTTCAGAAACAATATCGACTCTCACAGCCAATGAGTCAGAATCTTCAACACAAACGATAGAAGCATCGTCAAATAAATAAACCCTTGTATAGCCTTTAGGAATCTTAATCAATCCCAAATTACGATTATATGACACATACCGGCAGCTCACCGAATCCATAGAATAATCAAAATGATTGCCTATATAAACAGTAGAATCGACTATAGACTCTATCCCTGAACGTTTGTCATATTTATAATAAAGATACTCTAATTTGTCATCGATTTTCTTAGCGACAGGAGTCTCCATACGGTTCAACAAAGCCTCGTATTTGCCTGAATCCAACGGAAATTCCGTCTCCCCTGCTCCTATCATAATATTTCTGACCTGCCTCTGCAACGTACGCCTTGTTATATCGGTAATATTCTGTGGTCCCACAGAAGCCAGAAACAGAATAACAGCAAAAGACACCGGTATCCACCATATCCTCTTTGATTTCCCTATAATAAGGAAAATACAGACAGCATAGCACCAAACATTGAATAATATAAGATATAACCTTGAAATAGTAATACCATAATCTCCAACCCTACGACAAATGCCAACCGTCATAAGAAGCAGTAGCGGTAAGACAACGAAAGGAAGCCATCTAAACACTACCCTGTCTATCTTTTTCTCATCTCCGGAGAACTGAACAGGGTATAGCAAAGCAATCAGCAATACAGTACCGAACATCAGCACCGATACAAGATAGGACACCCAGCCTATCGGAAGCGACCACAATATTATTGTCTTAAAGGCATATCCATAAAGGACTATACAGTATGCAGCAAGGAGAGGAATAAAGAGATAATGCAACACTCCCATGCCGAAACGGCTAATAATTATACTATTGTCATATTTTTCGGATTTCGACGGTAGAAGCAACAAAAACAGGACAGGAGCAATAAGAGTCCCGCAGAGCACAGCTACATCAGCATAAATCTTACTTGGGACAAAAAGTCCGAAAAGCATATCGAAAGACTTGAGAAGCAGCATAATACCTCCCATAAGCACTGCCGACACAAAAGCCGCGACAATAATACTATAAATCAGTCGCCGAGCAAAATTCCATGCCGGTAAATCAGTACTCCGGCAAGAAAATGCAAGGTAAAATACAGAAACGACTATCAGCAGTGTTGTTGCCGCCATCGCAATGGTCGACGCTCCTTCAACGCTCTCTCTCAAGGACAAAAACACGGCCCAAACAAAGAGAGAGAGATTGGCAAAAATGACAGCAGCTATCTTTCGTTTATCGACTTTACTGTCATTCTCTATCCATAGAACCGTAGAAAGCATCAGCAAAGATGCAGCAATGAGATACCAGATGCTAACTACGCAAAATGTATCACTGATAATATTGCCTTCGGCATGTACCACCACCAATGAATATATTGCAAGTACGACTATCAGCATTAAAGGCAACTTGAATCGATTGCAGGTCGAGATAAAGCGTCCGCCAAAATTTTGGAAAAAACCTTTGATATTATTCATAATATAATCAAGTTATAGCCATAAAGACTTGATTCAACGTTTATTGTCTTAAATTTATTCAGACATCTTGGTAGGGAATTTTTCAGCCATGGCCAAAAGATCGATTTTTTTATCCATATTCTGTGCCATTCTGTCTAATACGCTGATAAAAGTCTGAATATCATCATCGTCTATCCCTTCTGTGATCTTCTCGACGGCAGACAAAGCTATAATTGTCATACCATCTTTCATTTTGGAAGCCTTGCCTGTCACTTTAATAAGATTCTGCCTCCGGTCTTTCGGACTATTAACCCTTTTTACCAGCTTCTTATCTTCAAGACTATCAATTAATTTTACGACAGAATTCTTGTCCTTAAGCATAATATCCGCTATCTGCTGCTGAGAAATAGTGCCTTCTGTCCACAATGTGTCCATAAGGAGGAATTGTTCTGCCGTAATATCATATCCCCCCTCTACAAATGCATCGTTCACACTCTGTTTGAATCTGTTATGCACAAAGTTCAGGAAAACTCCCAATTGTTTACTGAGTACCATAGGCGACTGTATAATAGTTTACTGTATTATGGCACAAATATATTTATTTTTTACCTTAATGCAAATCCATAAACTTTCGGCAGGCAACACTGATGGGGTCGCGACCCCATCAGTGTTGCACTTCTATCTTGACTTTGCACTTTATTATGATGTAACACCCATATCCGAAATCAGTTTTACTCTTTGAAGATATTCCGACATAATCTATGTAACAAAAAAGCAAGGCTTCAAGATAAAAATAATGCAATATAGCCTAAAAACGAATAGCGAAAGCAGCTCCGTATGTGCCGTTAATAAAATCATAGGAAGGACAAGCGGAGACAATCCGAGATTTCCTGTTATTATCAAGTCCGAAAAGCCTTTTGTTCACAGGCAGCATCCAATAACCTATACGAGCGCTCAAAATACCGATTCCTGCACCTGCAAGCACATCCGTAGCCCAATGTCGGTTATTGTACATCCTAAGAAATCCTACGCCGAAAGCAACAACATAAGCTCCTATTCCATACCCAGTTCCATACTCTATCCTTACAAGTTCAGCCCCCATAAACGATGTTGCTGTATGCCCTGAAGGAAAAGAATTTCTCGTAGTCTCATCAGGACGCATCTCCCTTACTGAATATTTAATGGTATTGACCATAACGCCCATTGCAAGATAGGAAGTGGCTGTGACAATTGTCCTGTCAAGAAGAGAGTGCTTTGCCTTTGCACCTATCATGCCCAATCCTATATTTGATGCTACCGGAAGATATTGCATATAATCATCAGCCCTGAATTGTCTATTCCGGCTCAAATCCGTCATTCTACTCCTGACCTCTTTGTTGAAATCCTTTACTTGCCAGACATAAAGCCCCGTAGAACCTACCGCTATCATCATAGCAGGCAGAATTGTCTGACAATAATCGAAAGATGCAATGCTCTTGTCACACTCCTCCACGCCATTTGCATAGGAATTACATGACTGCCCTACAGAAACAACCGCAAGGCTGTCATCATCTGCGAATACCTGTAAAGGCAAAACCATACATAATAAATATGATGATATAACAATAATTAAATATTTCATGAAAATAAATTCAACCCATAGTCACAGAATCCGACTAAAAATTCAGAGCCAATCCTAAACCGCTCTGCGTAGGGCCAAGATTCAGCGAAACATTGTTCTTGACATTAGGCTTAACATAATTGCGATGATAGTCATCAGCAATACGCCTCAATCTCTTGCCTCCGCTAACCCAAAGAGGAATCCCTGCCCCAAGACAGGCAACACTGGAAACATAAAAAACAATATATCTGGAAGATGAAGAATGATGACTTTGACTAAAATTATTGTATTCCTCTGTTCCATTATGTACTAAAATTGCAAAAACAAGCAGACCAGCACCACCGACCGTAAGGCCTAACCCCCAATAATATTTATTCTGAGCCTTGACATATTCACTTCCATAAAGAGAATAGCCGATATAGTCCATATAATCACTCCGCGACATACTGCCACCGCGATCATACCTATCCATGTAATCGTAATGGCTACCGGAATAATTGCCCAAAGGCGAAACAGGAAGTCGGAACAATTCTTTTCTGCCATTCTCAAAATCAATACTGATAACTCTCATCTTGTCGATTCTATAATCAGGCCCCTCAAGATTGTAATAATCTTTATAAATAATATCATTCTCATTGATTTCAAGCACTTTTGATATTATATCAGAGCCTTCTTTGGTATGTATTATATCTTGAGCAACTGCCCCCAAAGAAAAGAAAAAGAAAATAGCTATTGTAACGAATCCTTGTTTCATAGAATTGAATTTTGTAGCTGTCAAATATCAAAAATAATGCCACCTGATTTATATAAAAACGAACATCGGAAGATACAAACAATTACCGGAAAGCGATTTTTGCAAGATAATATATACCTTTTAAGGGGGTAAGAATCTAACTATTATATGCAATTTGCGAGCATTAAAATGATATAAACCTTACCAAATTAATGCTCGCAAAGCTTGATTAATAACATAATAACCTATGAGCTAATCGCTTGTGTAAATTATTCAAGTGCTCCCTTAGGGGCTCGAACCCTAGACCCCGGCATTAAGAGTGCTGTGCTCTACCAACTGAGCTAAGGAAGCAATATGCGTAAAAATTACGCTTAGTGATCCGTTCGGGGCTCGAACCCGAGACCCCAACATTAAAAGTGTTGTGCTCTACCAACTGAGCTAACGAATCTTACCGGACCCGACCTCATTTCAATCGGGATTGCAAAGGTATGGCTTATGATTTAAAACTCCAAATTTTTCCGGACTTTTTTCTCAAATATTCTCGAGTTCTTTAATAATTATCGCTTCTGCGGATCGTGCCCACTCCTGAAAATCCATGTCTTGTTTAAATTTAGAGGTAGCGAAATCTATAAGGACATTCAAATCGAATTCAGAAGATGCTATCGCTGCCCCTCCGATTGTAGCATCAAAGGCGTTGCACTTCTGTTCGATATGAGAAGGCACCATCATCAGTGGCTTCCCCATATACATAGCCTCGCATATAGATTCGAAACCGGCAGTGGAAGCATAGGCCTGGCAGCCGGCCATTTGCCTTATGAATTCTTTATCATCAAGATAATAGAATGTGAGTGTATCATCAACTTTATACACATCTCCATAAGACTTATTATCCCAGAAAAAATGCAGTTTCACTTCAGGATGAGCCAGATGCCAAGACATAACTTCCTCAGCGAAACCGGCATTCACGATATACCCAAGAATATAATCCCCGTCTTTAGGCTCTACCATCAAAATTTCTTCTCTAAGAAGCGGAGGCACGACTTTTATTTTTTTTCTCTCATCTTCTTTTATTTTCCTGAAAGATAATGCCAGCACCTTTGAAGATCCCTTAGCTATCATATATGAAAAAATATTCAAAGCATGATGCCCTTCATATCCTATTTCAGGTAAATTAATATCTTTATGCAAAAACAAAAACTGATGGGCAACAGAAATCATAGGTATTTTTTTTCCGGAAGAAAGATAGCCGAAAGTACCTATCGCCTCATAAAAATTGACGACAGCATCAGCGCCTGAGCCAAGAATTTCAGCCCTTATCTTTTTTATGGAAGGTAAAAACCTGAACCAAAGAAAAGAATTGTGAAAGAAAGTCCTGAACATATTAGGACGCTTATTCTTATGAGATGGGACAAAAGTCACTGTCTCAAAACAAGTTACAGGAGCTTTGACTTGCGTCTCAAAAAAAGAAGGCAAGCCTCTGTCCGAATTTCGTCCCACCATAATCCCCACGACCTCATGGCCATGCCGCAATAGCATCTTCTCCATGGTTATCGCCTGAGTAAGATGCCCTCTCCCCTCTCCTTGTACTATAAATAAATATTTCATTTGCTTGTATCGATATCAAACTCATGCACGTGCATAAGTCCTTATGTTCTGCTCCTCAGAAATCTTGCAAACCAGCACATTTCCTGAACGAACCGAAACAATATATCCTTCCAGACCTTCCACGACAACGCTTTTTGCATCTTCTGCGTGAATAACACAATCCTTGCAATCAAATAATCTTATGTCAGAACCAACATAGGCATTTCCTTGTGAGTCAGCATCAATATGCTCTTTGACAGAACCCCATGTCCCCAGATCGCTCCATCCTATATCACCGGCTATAATATATATATTATCCGATTTTTCCATTACGGCATAATCAATTGAAATTTTATTGCATTGAGGGAAAAGTTCCATAAGCGCAACATTTTCGGATGGAGTGTAAAGAGAATGAGACAACTGATCCATTATAGCTGCAATTTGAGGAGAATATTTCCACATCTGAGACATAACGGTTTTGACATTCCACACGAAAATACCGGCATTCCAGAAATATCTGCCGGAATTAAAATAATCCATCGCTGTTTTTTTGTCGGGCTTCTCCTTGAATGAATCGACTTTTGCCACACTATCCCCAACTTCTTCATTTGAATATATATAGCCATAGCCTGTCTCCGGTCGGGTAGGCCTTATACCTATAGTAATTATTTTATCGGTCTCATCCACAGCCTCTACAGCAGTAGTCATAAGCTCTGCAAATTTTAAAGTATTCATAACAAAGGCATCTGATGGAGTGACAATAATATTGGCATCAGGGAATTTCTTAGCGATTTTCCAGCAGGCATAAGCGATACAAGGAGCGGTATTTCTTGGCTCAGGCTCCGCAAGTATCTGTTCCTCAGGGATATCAGGCAATTGTTTACGGACTATATCCACATATTTGCCGGATGTAACGACCCAGAACTTTTCTTTTGGAGCTATAGGCAAAAACCTATCAACAGTCATCTGAATCATCGATTTTCCTACTCCAAGCACATCAATAAACTGTTTCGGCATTTCAGGAGTGCTTATAGGCCAAAGCCTACTGCCAACCCCTCCGGCCATTATCACTACATGTGTATCCATTTATCTATTTTTTTCAAAATTAATCATTTATTAATATAAAGCATCAACAAATAAAATATAATTGAATAGGCCAGGTCAAAAAGCTGTGCAAAATAAAAAGCAGCCGGCATTCCCCCATGATCCCAAAGGAATACCGGAGGCAATTATATGAAATTATAAATAAATATATTATCTTTATAAATTGAACCATAAAAACCGATTATAATTATGGACACAAAATCCAGAAATGACCTGTTTAATATCGAAATGAAAGTCTCCGACATAGTGGACTTAAATTTCCAGCTTCTGCTTGTTCTGCCCAGAATAGGGCTGGATCTCAAATATATCGCCATGCCCATAAGCGAAGCCTGCGAAAAATGCGGCATCGATCCTGAGACATTCATACTTATATGCAATGTATATACATTCAATGACTATTTTCCTTCATCAGACACTTTGGAAAACAGCAGCATTGAGAATATCATCAAATACTTGCACAATTCCCACTCTTCATATACAGGGAAGGCGCTTCACGAACTCACATTGTCACTCAACAAGCTGATTGCACCATGCAATGAAAAGCAGAAGCAAATTGTGCTAAAGTTTTTTACAGATTATGAAAAGGAACTGAAAAATCATTTCGCATACGAAGAAGAAAATGTTTTCCCTTATGTACAATCTCTTGTTCATGGTAAAAAATGTTCCGGATATTCAATAGAACAATTTGAAGAACACCACGAGAATATCGATGAAAAACTTGAAGACCTGAAAAATATTGTAATGAAATACCTCCCTGCAGAATGTGACAGTGAAATGCGGATAAGAGTTCTTATGACAATTTATTATCTTCAGGAAGACTTGAAACGTCACACATACGTGGAAAACAATATACTTGCTCCTATGGTTACAAGAATGGAAAAAAATGGAAAGTAAGAAAAAAGTAACCCTCATAACACCGTCAGAACTTATTGCAAAAGGTCTGATAAACATATTTAGCGATCTCGGAGAATTTACCGTAGAAGAGTTTTTGAAAGACATTTCAAGAACCAGCGAAGCTATTCTCAAAAACATTGACTCTGATGTGATAATACTCGATCCTATGGTACTGGATTTCCAGTCAAGAAAAGAAGGGAGAAATATATTGTCTGAAATATCAAATGCTATAGTTGTAGCCATTGAAGGTCCTACCACCACTGATGAAATGATGAAACAATATGACGGTTCTTTCTCTATTTATGACGAGCCGGTAAATATTATAAGAACCCTAAGGGCCGCTTGTCAGTCGAGGCAAACAGATCAATGCTGCGAAAATGACGAACTCTCCGCCAGAGAAAAAGAGATATTGATATGTGTTGCCAAAGGGATGCAGAATAAGGAAATAGCTGACTTGTACAATATTTCGATCTATACCGTTATCACGCACAGGAAGAATATAACACGTAAAATAGGTATCAAAACAATAGCAGGACTAACTGTATATGCACTTCTAAATAATCTGATAGATATAAGCTCAATCAACTGACAATCTTTAGAAAGAATTTCTTATTGCAAGCAAAATTTATTTTGGAAAACGTATTTTAGCGTATTTTAGGATAAGTATTTTTTCGCCATAGGATTCAAAGTTGATTACTGCCTTTAGATCTGAAGAGGATCCGGTTATCCTTAGTATCTTACCTATACCGAAACGATTGTGCTCGATAGTCTGTCCCTCTTTCAATTCAAGTACAGATACGGGAACGAAATCATTGTCAACCGGCTTGGGAACAAAAGAAGGTTTTTTGAACACCTTAACATTATTGGAAGGTTTATCGGTATAAACTTTTTCCGATACAGACTTTTCTTCAATTTCGTATTCATCCTCTCTTAATGGATTGGATATAAATTTATTATCTATTTCCCTAATAAATCGGCTCGGAGAATTGGACTCATACTTGCCATTACGTATTCGAGACTTTGCAAAAGCAAGTTCCACAGCCTTCTGCGCCCTTGTGAGAGCCACATAGAACAATCTTCTTTCTTCCTCAATATCAGACGGAGCGGCAAACATTCCTCCGGACGGAAATATATTTTCCTCCATACCTGCCACATATACATACTGAAATTCAAGCCCTTTGGAAGCATGAACAGTCATCAGAGCCACTCTATTGCGAGAATCTTCTTCTACCTCATCAACATCCACAGCACTCAGCAAGGATATGTTTTCAAGATAATTTCCAAGAGTAAGCACCGGAAGATCATCAACATCAATCAGGTCCGGATCATCGATATCCGAATCTGCCATCATTTCTTCACGCAGATCATTTTGTGTGCTTTCCACATAAACTTTTACACTATTTGCAAGCTCCTCGATATTTGAAGCCCTTGTCTCTGCCTCAACTGATTTCTCTTCTTTAAAAGATCTGTACAAACCGGCACCATCAACTATTTCTTTTGCAAGCAGGTATGCGTCCGTATTTTCAGATTTCTCATTGTACGCTTTAATCATTTCCGTAAAATTACGGATTCTCGCCACTGCTGCAGCCTTCAGCCCATATTCTTCCAAATTATCAAGATAAGCAGCTTCAAACAAAGATTTGCCTGAAGATTTGGCAGCAGCTACAAGTGCTGATATAGATGTGTCCCCAATTCCTCTTGCAGGAGTGTTTACTGATCTTCTGAAAGCCTCGTCATCATTAGGATTTACAACTAATCTGAAATATGCCATCATATCCTTGATTTCCTGACGGTCAAAAAAAGAATTGCCGGAATAAATCATATAAGGCAGATTCCTCTTTCTAAGAGCGCCTTCTATAGCCCTTGACTGTGCATTAGTCCTATATAGAATTGCAAAATCCTGATACCGGCAATGCTCTTCCTGCATAGTCGAAATAATTGAAGAGGCTATAAGCAAAGCCTGTTCTTCTTCGCTATAAGCTTTCAGGAGCTTTATCTTCCGACCTTCATCTCCTTTTGAATAACATGTTTTCGGAATACGGTTTTCGTTTTTTGCTATAAGAGAATTTGCAGCATCGACAATATTCTTAGTAGATCTGTAATTCTGTTCCAACCTGAAAATCCGGCACTCCGGATAGTCTTTCTTAAAATTCAGAATATTTTGTATCTGAGCTCCTCTGAACGCATAAATAGACTGGGAATCATCACCTACGACACATATATTGCGATGCTTCTGACTCAATTTCTTCAATATAAGATATTGAGAATGATTGGTATCCTGATACTCATCCACAAGTATATAGTCGAATCTCGATGATATATCTTCCAGAGCTGCCGGACAGGTACTCAACAAAATATTCATATTTAGCAGGATGTCGTCAAAATCCATAACTCCGGCCTGTCTCATAACCTCCTGATAAGCTGCATATATTCTGCATATTTCCGGTTTCTTTGAGCGTTTGTCTGTCTCTATTGCAGCAGGGTTGTTCCGATAGGCCTCAGGTGTTACAAGATTATTCTTGGCCATAGATATGCGGCTAAGCACTTCTTTCGGCTTATATATTTTGTCGTCAAGGCGCATTTCCTTGACAATCCTCCTTATGGCATTCTGTGAATCTCCGGTATCGTAAATAGTAAATGTTTCAGGGAAACCGAGTTGACCGGAGTATTCTCTCAAGAACTTGATAAATACCGAATGGAATGTGCCCATTGATATTTTCCACGCGCTCTTCCTGCCAACCATAGCAGCTATCCTTTCTTTCATTTCCCCGGCGGCCTTTTTGGTAAAGGTAAGAGCAAGAATCCGAGAAGGATCGCAGTCTTTGCCTATAATATATGCTATCCTGCTTGTCAACACCCTCGTTTTGCCGGATCCGGCCCCTGCAACTATCAGCTCCGGTCCTTCCAAATATCTCACAGCTTCGATCTGGCTGCTGTCAAGCCCTTCTAAAATAGTACTCAGATTGTTTGTCATAATGACGCAAAATTACGAAAATTTGGCTAACTTTGTAAACTATATTGTGTGATTTACAATAAAAGGTTATTTATATAATGTCAAAGAACATCGAATTAAAACGAGGGCTGAATATTCCTATATCAGGAACAGCAGCTCTAAAAACCGTCAAAAAGATTGAGCCGGACATTATCGCAGTAAAACCTACCGACTTCAAAGGCATGATTCCAAGGCTGTTGGTAAGAGAAGGCGATAGAGTTCTTGCCGG
The DNA here is from genome assembly GCA_963548935.1 of uncultured Bacteroidales bacterium. Classification (GTDB taxonomy): domain Bacteria; phylum Bacteroidota; class Bacteroidia; order Bacteroidales; family UBA932; genus Cryptobacteroides. The sequence continues at coordinate 21,197 of CAUUVS010000007.1, read as the reverse complement.
GTCTCCGGTTATGTCAGCCAAACAAAATGCCGACATTCTTTTCACCTCTCCTGTTAGCGGTACAGTAAGCGAGATCGTGCGTGGTGAGAAAAGAAAACTCCTTGAAATACGCATCAAGGCTGACAAGGTTCAAGAACATCTTTCTTTCGGAATCAAGAATGTATCCGAATTAAATGCGGAACAAGTTAAGGATGCCCTGCTGCAAAGCGGTCTATGGCCAGCTCTCATTCAGAGACCTTACGGCATTGTGGCAGATCCTTCCATAGAACCTAAAGCAATCTTTATCTCTGCCTTTTCTACGGCTCCTATCGCTGCTGATATGGAATTTGTTCTCGGAAGTGAAACGGCAGACATTCAGGCAGGAGTTGATGCTCTAACCAAACTTTCAAAAGGCGGAGTTCATCTTTCCATAAACGGCGCCAATTATTCAAGCACACCTTTCCACAAGATTGAGAATGTAATTCAGCACGTTTTCAGTGGGAAGCATCCGGCCGGAAATGTAGGCGTGCAGATAAGCCATATTTCCCCTATCAGGAAAGGCGAAACGGTATGGACAGTATCATTATTGATGCTTGCTGCTATCGGAAAACTTTTCAACACAGGTGAATACGATCTTAGCAGAAAAATTGCAATTACAGGTCCAAAGGCAATAGAGCCGGCATATATAGAAGCAATTCCCGGTATTTCAATGAAAGATATCGCTTCTTTCTATGATAATTCGGCCAATGATATAAGATTCATAAGCGGAGACGTCCTCTCTGGGAGCAATATCGGTCCGGAAGGTCATCTCGGATTTTTCGACAATCAGGTGACCCTTCTTCATGAAGGTACTGAAAGAGAATTGTTCGGTTGGGCCAAGCCTTTCAGATTCAATCTGTTCAGTTCATCGCGTTCGTATTTCTCATGGTTATGTCCCAAAAAGAGATACAATATGGATACCAATATGCACGGAGGAGTAAGAGCTTTTGTATTCTCTGATGTCTATTCAAAAGTACTGCCTATGGACATCTTCCCTATTTATTTAGCAAAAGCTTGTCTTGCCGGAGATATTGACAAGATGGAGAAATACGGGATATATGAAGTTCTCCCGGAAGATCTTGCACTTTGCGAATATGTTGATCCGTCAAAAAATGATATACAGGCCATTATAGATAAAGGCATTGACCTGATGATCAAAGAAATGGCTTAAATGAAAATGAATATGGAAAATAATACGGCAAATACGCCCGGGCTTTTCGAAAAAGGCGGAAAACTCGGATTTCTTCACTCGACAGTCGATGCATTCGACACCTTTTTGAGAGTACCGGGAACAGTAACCTCAAAAGGAGCGCATGTAAGAGACGCTATCGATATGAAAAGAGCTATGATTATTGTAGTGCTGGCACTTGTTCCGGCAGCTCTTTTCGGCATGTGGAACTTAGGACATCAGCACAACCTTTTACTTGGATCGGACTGGGGCTTCTTCAAGCAATTCTGGTTCGGCTTTCTCAAAGCGCTTCCTTTATATATCGTTTCTTATGCAGTAGGACTTTTTATCGAGTTTGCATTTGCACAGATCAAGAATGAAGAAGTCAATGAAGGCTACCTTGTAACAGGAATGCTTATTCCTTTGATTGTACCGGTCGAAGTCCCCCTTTGGACTCTTGCGATTGCAGTAGCTTTTGCTGTTGTATTCGGAAAAGAAGTTTTCGGAGGTACAGGAATGAATTTTCTCAACCCTGCATTACTCACAAGGGCATTCCTATTCTTTTCTTACCCTAGCCACATGTCAGGTTCTTTTGTTTGGGTAGGTCTGAAAAAAGGCGAAGTCATCGATGCGGCGTCAGGTGCTACACCACTTTCACTTTTAAGCGAATGCAAAGAGGCAGTAGCTCCATTGACTGACAAATTTTCTTATATGGACATGTTCCTTGGAACAGTTCCGGGTTCTATAGGAGAAACTTCTGTAATCGCTATCCTGTTAGGTGCAATAATACTTGTCTGGACAGGAGTTGCAAGCTGGAAAATAATGTGTTCATCTGTATTGGGAGCACTCTTAGTCGGCTGGATCGGCTATGCTACAGGAGTTACGGCAGTACCTGCTTGGGCGCAACTAATCATGGGAGGTTTTGCTTTCGGTGCAGTGTTTATGGCAACAGACCCTGTCACTTCCGCCCAGACTGAGAAAGGAAAATGGATATACGGATTCCTTATAGGCGCATTATGCGTTATGGTAAGACTATTCAATCCCGGTTATGCAGAGGGTATGATGCTTGCCATCTTGCTGATGAATACTTTTGCTCCTCTAATCGACTACTATGTAATCAATGGGGCAATAAGAAGACGCTCAAAGAAAATTGGAATCGCATAAATTTATAGGATATGAATACAAACGGTAACGTATATACGGTAATATATTCAACCGTCATTGTCGTACTGGTCGCTGCGATTCTCGCATTTGCGGCTATATCGCTGAAGCCAAGGCAGGACGCAAACATCAAAGCTGAAACTATCAGTCAAATGCTTGCCGCCGCTCAGTTCTATACAAAAGAAGAGCTAAGCAATATGGGCAATGACAAAGTGCTCGCCGAATATGCCGAAAATATAGAAAAGGCATACATTGTAAATGCCGAAGGAGACTCCGTAAGAGCACTAAGCACAGATATCAAGAATATAGAACTCGCTGATGATCTGAAGTCTCAAAACAAATTAATCAAAAATGGAAGAAACAATATCGAACTTCCTGTATATGTCTTCAAAAAGGACAATATGAAAGTAAGTGTTATCCCTGTCTATGGAGCAGGACTATGGGGGCCTGTATGGGGCTATATGGCTTTTGATGAAGATATGAAGACTATCATAGGAGCATATTTCGACCACGAAAGTGAAACTCCGGGTCTTGGCGCCAAAATCAAAGACGATCCTAATTTCAGAGCAGAGTTTATTGGCAAAATTGCTGATTTTTCTTCAAATGTTATCTTTTCCATTGTCAAAGGCGGCGCTGCTGCCGACCAGTCAAATGCTATTGATGCAATCACCGGAGCAACAATGACTTCCAAAGGGTTAGGCGATGCAATTAACACTTGGCTCAAAAGCTACAAACCATTTTTCACAAAGATGGGATCAGTCGAAAAAACGGAGGAATAGAATTATGAATGCAAAACTTAAGGAAACAATTTTCAACCCTATTTTCAAAGGAAATCCAATAACTGTCCTTGTACTGGGTATCTGTTCTGCACTTGCTGTAACTGTTGAGCTGAAAGGCGCATTTGTAATGGCATTGTCCGTAACTATCGTCACAGGACTTTCCTGCTTTGTGCTTTCTCTGCTTAGAAACTCTATCCCTAACAGGGTACGTATTATTGTACAGCTTGTTGTTGTGGCAATGATGGTTATTCTGGTGGATCAGATACTCAAGGCTTACTCGTATTCTATCGACAAACAGCTCTCGGTATATATAGGACTTATTATTACTAACTGTATAGTGATGGGCCGTATAGAAGCATTCGCACTGGGGAACAAGCCGCTTCCATCTTTGCTTGACGGGCTTGCCAACGGAGCCGGATACGGTCTTATACTTATTACAGTTGCATTTTTCCGCGAACTGTTCGGCTCAGGTACCTTGTTCGGTTTTAGAATCATCCCCGAATCTTTCTATACTGCCGGCTATATGAACAACGGACTTGTAATTCTGCCTCCTATGGCTCTTATTCTTCTCGGTTGTATCGTGTGGGTACAAAGAGGAATACAGAAAGAACTTCAGGAGAAATAATATCTAAATCGGATTGATATGGAATATATAAGCTTATTCATAAAATCAATATTTGTTGATAATATGATTTTTGCATACTTTCTGGGTATGTGTTCATACTTAGCGGTATCCAAAAATGTAAAGACGGCTACCGGTTTGGGTATTGCTGTTATTTTTGTACTATTTGTCACCTTGCCAATAAACTATCTTCTGAACAAATATGTTCTGGCTCCTGACGCAATTATAAATGGTGTGGATTTGAGTTTCCTCAGTTTCATTATTTTTATTGCTGTCATCGCTGCCATCACTCAACTTGTAGAGATGGTCGTCGAGAAATTCGCTCCTGCGCTGTACTCGGAATTGGGTATATATCTTCCGCTTATCGCTGTGAACTGTGCGATTCTCGGAGGTTCTCTGTTTATGCAGCAAAAAGATTTCTCCAACTTTGGAGAGGCTACGGTTTATGCGCTTGGCTCCGGTATCGGATGGTTTCTTGCCATTGTTGCCCTTGCAGCTATCAGGGAGAAACTTTCATATTCAAAAGTTCCGCCTGCCCTAAGAGGCATCGGAATCACATTTATTACTGTCGGTCTCATGGCTATTGCCTTTATGACTTTTATGGGTGTAACACTTTAATAACGCGAAAGATATATGTTTAGTACAATAATTGGTGCAGTAGCAACGATAGTCGTAGTAACCTTGGTTTTAGTAGCTCTGCTTTTACTTGTTAAAGCTAAGCTTACACCTTCAGGGACTGTTCAAATAGATATAAACAATGGGAAAAAGGTCGTGGATGTGCCTCAAGGAGGAGATTTGCTCCACACTCTCGCTGAAAAAGGCGTTTTCCTGCCGTCAGCCTGCGGAGGCAAATGTAATTGCGGCCAGTGCAAAGTAAGAATGGTTGAAGGCGGAGGCACTATTCTCCCTACTGAAACAGGATTTTTTTCAAGAAAGCAGATAAAAGACAACTGGAGACTTGGATGCCAGGTAAAAGTAAAGGAAAACTTAAAAATAGCTATTCCTGATTCAGCATTGAGCGTCAAAAAGTTGGAATGCGAAGTGATTTCCAATGAAAATGTGGCGACATTTATCAAAGAATTCACTGTAAAACTTCCGGAGGGAGAAAATCTCGAATTCAAGTCCGGAGAATACATTCAGATTGAAATTCCTGAATACGATCTGTCTTTCAAAGACATTTCAGTAAGCGATATATACAAAGCAGACTGGGAGAGATTCGGTTTCTTCGATATAAATGTCAAGAACACAGAACCAACAAGCCGCGCTTATTCTATGGCTTCTTACCCCGGTGAAAAAGGAGTTATCAAACTTAATGTGCGTATTGCCACCCCTCCTTTTGACAGATCCCAGCCAAAGGGAGTATTCAAAATGCTGCCGGTACCTGCCGGTATAGCTTCTTCTTATGTATTTACTCGCAAACCAGGCGACAAGGTCATCATTTCCGGCCCTTACGGAGAATTCCTGCTTCCTGAAAATGATCCGGATTCACAGGAGTACATCTTTGTCGGAGGTGGCGCAGGTATGGCACCTTTAAGAAGCCACATCATGCAGCTGTTCAAAACCATGAAGACAAAAAAGGAAGTTCACTTCTTCTATGGCGCCCGTAGTCTTGTAGAAGCATTCTATCTTGATGATTTTGCTGAAATCGAAAAGGATTTTCCTAATTTCCACTTCCATTTGGCGCTTGATCGTCCGGATCCTGCAGCCGATGCAGCAGGTATCAAATATACTGCGGGCTTTGTACACAATGTTATGTATGAGACCTATCTGAAAGACCACGAGGCTCCGGAGGACATCAAATACTTCATGTGCGGTCCTCCTATGATGGTTGCATCTGTTAACAATCTGCTTGACAGTCTCGGAGTAGCTCCGGAGAGTATTTTATACGATAATTTTGGCGGTTAAAAAGAGCCTACTCTATTATATTGCCGGCAGGGATTTTTCCCTGCCGGTTTTTCATTATTAAAGAATCGTATAAATATTCTTGATGATTATTTAAAAGCGACTTTGAGACAATTAATGTCGATTAGCTTTGTCGTAAGAACAAAATGAAATATGACAGCTATTGAACAAATAAGGGTTATAAGCCATAAGCTAAAAGGTCGGGAATCTTCTTTCTCTATCTATGCGGTTCTCGCGCTAAACTTGCTATTTACACTTTTTCCGACCTTTATGCTTACCTCCTGCCGTAAAGATGAACCATTGGAAAGAAAAAAGCATGATAATACATATATACAGACCAAAATATACCTAAAAGGCACAGAAAAACAAAATCTAAAAAGCTTAGATATATTTGTTTTTAATGACAATTCCTTACCGCGTTTAGACTCATATCAAAGGATTGACGGAGAAATAGAAAAGACTGTAAATATAGCATCAAGACAGGGTTCTAAAATCATCGTAGCTATCGCAAATGCAGCTAAAGATCGTTTTGTCTGGGCCGGAATCAATTCATACGATAGTCTTAAGAAAATACTATTCTCTCTTAAAGACGAGGATCCTGATTCTCCTATAATGACATTCGAGACTTCGCACAATGCTGTCGCCAAAGGCAGTTGTGAGATTAGGCTGCAACCTTTTTTGGCAGAGATTGTTTTAAGATCGATATGCTGTGATTTCTCTTCCAGACCATACTCTGACAAAAAACTTGAAAATATAAAAGTCTATCTTACAAATGTGAGTGCTTCCTGCCCTGCAATTTATGACAAATCATATAAAGTGAGCGAAATCATCAACTACAGCAGTTTATGGGAAAATGATTTCAAAGATTTTATCAGGCCTGATATTATTGAACAAAAATTTACGGAACCGATAGGCTCGAATGTCATTCAACCGGATATAAAGCTTTATTGTTATCCAAATCTATCTGAAAAAGCCGGACTTGGCAGCCCTATGACAAGACTTGTAATAGAAGGCCGGATTGACGGAAGAGTTTATTATTATCCTATCGATATTAACAGACAAGAAGATAATATAAATGGAAAAACAGTAGGTATTGACAGAAATACAAGTTATATCTTCGATATACTGATTACAAGATTAGGTGCAAAATCCCCTGATACCCCCATAGAAAGCGGAGCGATAGAAGTCAAAATAAAAATTAAAGATTGGAAAGAATTTAGCAATGAAATCATATCATATAAGTATTACGGCTTTTAAAGCCTTCTTATCAATATTATGTCTATCCGGATGTACGAGTGAAAATCAAAATCTTAATCAAGATGAAATAAAGATTGGTCTCAGTATATCAGGGACTGATAATACAAAATCAAAAGATCCCGGTCCTGACACTGTTGAAGATTTCAACTTGTTTGTCGTTAATTCGGATGGAATTATAGAAGAACATAGATATATCCATGGCAGTAATATCATAACAAAGAACGGGAAATATTTCTGTTCTGTAAGGCTGCTTAGAAATCTTAAGTATTCTATTTATACTTTCGCAAATATAGGTTATCCCATAATAGGATTGAAAACTCTTGAGGAACTTAAGGAATATAGATACTACCTGACATATCCTGATGAATATAGCCATGGCATGCCGATGTGCGGCAAAATAGAGAACAAACTTATAAAGGATTTCAATAAAATAGAAATAGAACTTGAAAGAGTCATGGCAAAAATTTCTATCAGAATAGATCGCAGCGGACTGGAAAAAGGAATAGTCTTCAATGTAAGAAGCATACAGATAGGCAATTGCCCAATGTCAGTAAATATGCTGAACAGCAGCCACGCTCGTAACAATTTAGATGTATTCAATATGGGTTTCATAAAAAGCTATGGAGATGTGGATGCGCTTAATATAGACAAGAGTCCCGGATTGAGCGGAGAAGTCAGCGTGTATATGTTGGAAAACATGAATGGCTTTTTGTTGCCGGAAGCTAAAAAAGATACTGACAAAATACTTGACAGCAAACCTATAATGGCAGAAATTTGCTCATATATTGAGTTAAAGGTGGAATATAAATCCAAGTCTTTTGCATCAATGCCGGAAGAATACCTTATATACCGATTTTATTTAGGAGAAGGCAAAAATAATTTTGACATCGCACGCAATTGTCACTATCATTTCACAGTAAGACCCGAAGGATCAGGACTTAATGAAGACAGTTGGCGTGTTGATAAGTCAGGACTCGGAGCCATAGGCAAAGCCAAGAATCACCAAATATAATTGAATAAAATTAACAGGCTATCATACCAGCGATTCAGGCTGCAGTCGTGATTGTAGCAAACTAAACAATATCTTGGAAACGTTCAGGAATGCGCACAATTACGACCATTTCAAACATTGCAGGCTTGTTCCAGGCATAAGGAGGACGTACTAAATTTTGGACTATTCTTGCAAAATTTACACGGCAATTCCATTCCCCTGCTTTTTTATTCGTAACTAATCTTATCGTCTTGGATCTTTTTGCTAAATGACGCGACCATCCGGCCTCTTTGCGATCTTTATCATTGAACCGTGCTTCTATCCTACCCAAATCAAAATAGCCGAAATGAAAAAGATACAAATACTTGGCTATATGAAAATTATGTCCTTTTATCCGATGAAATCCGGATCCCCAAACCACAGGAGCGGCCAAGACTGACGGCTTGCTATAACGAGTTGAAAGTCTGGCATAATGCCTCTGCCTCAAGAAAGGCTCATTCTCTATGATTCCTGTCTCTTCTTTGGTATTCTGGCCTACATCCACTCCGAGACCGGACAAGGATATTTTAATATCTTTAGAACTAAGATATTCAGCAAGGCTAATCCCTAAAGCCGGGTCAACAATAAGAAATTCATCAGCATCCGTACCGATTACCAAATCATAACTTTCAAGAAGTTCAGCAGCTTTTTGCGACAATAGAGCCAAGCGTCCTTTTTCGGCCTCTACAACTTGACCTTTGATTTTGTCATAGGCAATGATATGTGCTTTCGGACACCAGTCAGGTATTGGCTGATCTTTGCCGTCAAGAAAAATATAAAGGTTTTCTTCTCCAAGTTCGCGGCCATAATAAGCCGTCCATTTCTTTAGGTAGAAATCATCATTTCTAACCATGGTAAGGGCACAAATACGTTTCATCCGAATTCGCTATTATTTTATTTCCTATAAAGATAATAAAATTCTATTTACATAGTGAATAGGCATAGATCCAACTTTGAATACACTCTGACCACAGCTCTCTACTTCCATGCTCTTTGTTTCTCAAAGTCCTCTCGGAAAATTCAGAAAAATCAGAAATAACCGTGTCCATTTTTGATATTCCTTCATTGATAGAAGATACAGAGATTGCATATAAATCTTTCTCATTCAGATGAGTTTCATAATCGAGCCAATCACCATATATCAATATAGAGCCGGCGCAGAGCGCTTCGAGAATACTCCTTGAAAATCCATCATATTCAGATAATTGCAAAGTAATATCAGTTGCATTCCTCAATCTTGCCACTTCCTCGTCAGACAGAAAACCTCCTTTCTGCAAAGTATAACTTATACCGGAAGTATTTAATCTGCTTTCAACTTCTTGAATGTATTTTTCAGAAGCATCTCTGGTCATCGGCACCAAGAAATGAATTTTATCTTTATTGGAAGACTGTCTGACAACTTCACTAATAATCCGGATATGTCTATGAATCTTCTTTCCGCTATATCCAATCATCACCGTATATTTTTCCGGAGCAATATTCATATATATTTTCGATTCTCTTTTTGATTCATTCTCCATTAATTTGAACAAGGATTCAAGGGTAGAAGATCCGAAATATCCGGTCAATTGCTTTCCTGCCAATTGCGGGAATATTTTCAGCTTCTTTTTATTTTCAGAAACGGAATTCACCATGTAATCTATTCCACTAAGAAATCGATCAAGAGCATTGAGATAGGCACGATGACTGTGCAACATATTCATTGTTTCATACTCTCCACCCCAAAAAGTTGCATATAACTTGTTACAATGCTCCTTAAGCCCCCTTGCTGTGATTGTCTCAGGCAAAAGCCAATGGCAATGAATTGCATCATAATGCCTGTGTTCTAAAAATTTTTCAAGCGCTCTTCTTGCCGGAAAATAATTAAAACTCCTTAAAAACCCTATCTTAATACGAACGGGATTGGCAGAGGCTACTTCATCATAATACTCATTCCCATATCTACTATTCTTATTCGGAAAAAATTCAAATACATCAATATGCACATCAATTGATTTTTTCAGCCATTTAGCATAATTATAGATTATCAGATCATTCGCTGTCCCGACTACCAATAGCAGTTTCATATTATATTATTTCTTTAAGGCGTTAATATATTCGTTTATATCTCCCATATCCGTCCATGCGTGTTCGCTGACAGGGAAGCACCCGACTCTGCCACCTTCATTACGGACTTCGTCAATCAGATCTGTAATATTCATAAAAGAATTGTCAGGGACCTTTGAAATAAGTTCAGGGTTGAGTACGTAGACCCCAGTATTAATCATATATGTTGTATTAGGCTTTTCCGTCATAGATTTCATTATACCATTGCTTTCTGTTTCCACAACTCCATAAGGTATTCTGATAGTTTTTAAAGCTGTAACAATAGTAATGTCATTCTTATTATTTATATGATATTCATAGACATCCCTATAGTCTTGATCAATGATAATATCACAATTTGAAACAAAAAAAGGCGAATCTATTCTTCCTCTAAGCATATAAAGGCTTCCTATTGTCCCTAACGGCTTTTCTTCTTTGATATAATTAATATCATATTTATGCTGAAGCCCTTTGATATAGAAGCGAAGAATCTCATTTTTATAATTAACAGAAATAAAAAATCTATGACAACCAATGGATTCGAACTTGTCCATTATGTCCTCAAGAATCGTTTTCTCACCAATAGGAATCAATGGTTTTGGTATCACATTTGTCAAAGGACGAAGTCTTGTCCCCTTACCGCCTGCCATTATTAGAACAGGCACGTCCAAAGCAGGTCTGGCCAATTGCCCTTGAACAAAAAGTTCATTCCAAAAATATACATCCACCAAAGCCCCGTATTCGTCAACAACCGGCATACATTCGGCTCTCAATAAACTCATTATCTCCTTGACCTTAGATAAAGAATCGCCTTTATGGGCATAAATCTTATTTTTGTCAATAATTTCGCCTACGGCAAGATTAAGATTATTATAGCCGATAATAGCCCTCTGAATGTCACCAATAGTCAAAATACCCAAAAACGTATCATCTCTGAAGACAAAAAGAACCTTTACGGATTCCTCATTCATCTTTTCCATTGCATGGAATAGTGTAATATCCTCCTGTACAATACGATTAGTGATTTTATCCAAACCTGTGCTCATAAGATCATAAATAACTGCCGAACAAATCGCTATATAGACCTTGTTTCAAATCCTCTTTATAATCTTCCATCATCTTCCTGAAACTACTATATTCAGGACGGAATCCAAAGTCTTTCAAAGCCTTTTCCATTGAAAAAACATTACTTACATGTGAACCGGCGAGTCTGGTACTATTTATAATAGGAGATTTCTTTCCTTCGGCAAATACATCTGCTATTACCCTTATCTGCTGCGCAAAAGAAACCCCGACACCGGACGTCATATTATAAAGTCCCTTTGCCTTGTCAGAGACAGAAGCCATATATAAAGCACGCGCCACGTCTTTTACATAAATGTAATCCCTTATATAATTTTCGTCACCGTCAAAGATATAAATCGGTTCACCCTTTGATGCCGCCTCCATAAACTTGGCTATCGCCGATTTTGTCCTCTTACCATTTATGCAATAAGTCAGATGAGGCCCGGCTCCATACACAGGCGGAAGTCTAAATATGACATTTGACATGTTGTGCTGACTGTTGTAATATTCAAGCATATCATTTGCTGCATTTTTTGAAAAAACATAAACAGCATGATCCCCCGAATAATTACAAGACCTTGGAGCATCATCTTCCAAAGGAGGATAAGCTCTCCATGATTTTATCACATCTTGATAAGAACAAGTCGATATAATTTTATTGATTCCGTTTTTTCGGCAATACTCAAGCAGGTAAATAGTACCTAAGGTATTTATCATAAAATACTCCGCAGCATTATCATCCTTATCCAAATCAACTTCACAATTGGCCGGGAGCAATCCGGCAAGGAGAATAACAGAGTCTATACCATTTTTAGGCAAGGAATGAAAATCTTTTTCTTCAGAAATATTCAAATTATAATATTCCACTCCTAAACCTTCATAATAATTGCGGAACTTATCATTTCTACAAGTTACTGCCACCTTACAGCCTTGCAACAATAACTCGTTCACCGTATGAACCCCTATAAAACTCGAACCTCCTATCAATAAAATCATAATCAATAAATAATATGCCCTATCTTATTACTATGCAAGAAGATATTGCCCTGTTAAACTTATCCGATAGCTCAATTACTTCCGTCCTGTCTTTTGCAACTACGATAAAACTACCGTATCGTTCTAAACTATTGTGTATATCGGTTATTTCCTGCCCCTCGCAGATATTAAGAGAGAGTTTCAACATCCCATTCATGGTCTCAAGTTCTTTAATCTGCGGTTTTATTTCTTTAACAACCCCCTTGGGCAAAGAAAGGTACCTGACTCCGGCTGCCCTTTCACACCTTCCTGTAAGCAAATCCGGGGAAAGCCCCAATGCTATATCAATCAGACATCTCTCCATATCTATTCCGGTAGAAAGCCCTACAAGATGTGAAGTTATATAATCGCCTCCAAGTCTGGGACTTGTCTCTATCACGAAAATACCTTTATCATTGATTTTCAGTTCTGTATGCGAGGCACAATTGCAATACCCCATACATCGAGCTATCGATTCGATAATATTATTGATTTCAGTCTTTATATCTATAGAAAGATCGGCAGGCTGAATGTGTCCCAATTCAACATTATAAGGCAGCGGGGTGACAAACTTCTCCGTATATTGCAAAATTTCAGTCTTACCGTTAAAATGTAAGGCCTCGATGCTATATTCTTTGCCACCGATATATTCTTCCACCAATATATCCTGCTTCTTTGTAAATTGTCTGACTGTGGAAAAGTATTCAGCGGCTTTTTCTAAAGAATCGCAAAAAATCACACCTCTACTGCCGGAATTATCTCTCGGCTTCATAACCACAGGAAAATCAAGACCATCAAGTCCTTCAATATCAGATATGAGGCGACCGGAAGCACACTTTATACCCTCCTTTAGGAACCGTTGCTTCATCAAGAATTTATCGGTAGATGCAATAGCCGTCTCTATTGAAAAAAAACTTAGAGGTAGAGCTTGCGCTATCCTTGACATCATGAGCAAAGGCTTGTCTGTAGATGCAGTGAGAACGGCAGAGACATTATACGTTCTAGCTATTTTCAATGTCGTTTCGTAGTCATCAGGTCCCACTACCTCAAAAGCATCTACCGAATCTTTACAGGCAGCATTTTTATTCGGATCAATTCCGACCACATATAGACCGGCTGATTTCGCCTTTAAGATAATTGAACGCTGGAGTTCGCCGACTCCAAAAACCATAATCGCTATCTTATCCACTGATTGCATCGATTAGTTTATCGCAAATATAATCTACCTCATTCTCTGTTAGAGACGCATACATCGGAAGAGTCAGTTCATTATCCGTAACATACTCTGAAACAGGCAAATGGATTTCATACTCGGAATATATGGAAAATCTGTGAATTGCCGGATAGTGAACACTTGTCTGAACTCCGGCTCTATGCATTTTTTCGCGAACGGCATCTCGCTTTTCTTTGGTCGAATCGAGAAGGACAACAGGCATAATATAATTAGAGACAAATTCAGTATTGCCGGCAAAAGGTACGGCAATTCCATCGACTCCTACCAACCGACTAAGATATTTTCTTCTGACCAAAATTCTTTTTTCAAGATCCGGTTTTAGTTTTTTGAGCTGTTCGATTGCTATAGAAGCTCGAATATCATCTAATCGATAATTATAGCCCAATTCCACAATATCATACTCTGTAGCATGACCTGAAGCTCTCTGATATGACATCGTAGTCATTCCATGAGACCTGAGTAGCCTTGCCTTTTCAGCAAAATCCTTATTATTGGTAACAAACATTCCACCTTCACCGGTGCTTATATTTTTGTTTGAAAAGAAACTGAAGGCCGAGCAATCCCCTATAGTACCCAATTTCTTTCCTTTGTACTCCGAAAGAGGCCCATGGCAAGCATCCTCTATGACAAAAAGATTATTCTCTTTGGCGATTGACATTATTTCATCCATCATAGCAGGAAAACCACCCATATGAACAACTACTATTGCTTTTGTAGATGGTGTGATTCTTCTTTTTATATCTTCAGGGCTAATATTCATGTCATCTTGCCCGATAATATCGCAAAACACAGGGGTAGCTCCGGCATATCTTATACAGTTTGCAGATGCGGCAAATGTTATTGATGGCACAATAACTTCATCACCTGGGCCAAGTCCGCATACAAGACAGCACAGATGAAGAGCAGCAGTACAATTCGTCATACTTACTGAATATTCCGCATTCAGCATCTTACTGAACAATTCTTCAAGTTCAGTACATTTCGGACCCGTAGAAATCCAGCCGGAATTTATGGTTTCCGCTGCAGCCTTAGCTTCTGCACCATCAAAATTCAATTTGAACAGAGGAATATTATATGCCATAGAATTACATTTTTTGATCAAGACTCTTATCTTTTTCCTTATGATTAAATTCAGGAATAAATTCACATAACAGATCGACAATTTCAGCTTTAGTATACCCCGGTCTGCTGAAAGCTGCTGTCATTTTATCAAAGAATGACAATGTTTCTGTCAGAGTATGCCTGTTTGAATGCGTGACGACACCTAAAGACCTAAATCTATCCAAAACGACTTCTTCGGATTCTTCATAAAATTCTTCGTAACTTTTCTCTCCGGTAGTGTCGCTTTTAGAATAAAAGACCGGCCAAAATTTAGAGTCATAAGGCATTGAAGCTGCAAATTTTTTGGCTTGTTCCTCGCTTTCAAATTCTTTCTTGACATATCCCATAGAGTCTATAAATCTATCGCAGATATATGTAAAAGTGGTCATTTGTGTTTGATCCAATTTAGGGAAAAAGACTTCACCGCTCTTACCTAAGATACAGGCAAGCATACATATATGACCGCTCTCTACAGGAGATACAAAATATCTTTTCACATCTGTCGGCGCAGCAAGTGGCTGACGATTATTTATCCGCTCAACAAAACTAAGGGGCAATGAACCATTCGAGAACGCCACATTGGCAAAACGGGCTGTCGTAACATTGAATCTGTCAGAATATCCCATCACAAGATCCTCCATTATCCTTTTGCTCGCGCCCATAATATTAACGGGATTGACAGCCTTATCTGTAGAAACACAGAAAAAGTATTCAGGAGGATAAACGGATAGCAGTTCCATAAGGTTCTTTGCTTTCAAATCATTGTTTTCAATAAGGGCTCTCACGGAGAACTTGTCCTTTTCGCTTCTCACATGCTTATGTGCAGCAAAATTCGCTACTATATCGAAACCTTTGTTTTCTCTAAAAATTTCCTCAAACACATAATCCGTAAAACTGATTGCATAAGTGAGATATCTTTCAGGAACATATTGTCCATAAGTCGCTCTCAAATCTCTTGTAAGTTCAGTCAAAGCATTCTCATTCAGATCGACAACCACCAATTCTGATGGCTCAAACTCTAAAATTGCTCTTATAAACTGAGAACCTATTGACCCGGCGCCACCAATAACACAGACCCTCTTGCCTCCAATACCATTTTTCAAAGCCATCCTGTTTGCATGGATGTCATATTCAAAAAGACTTTCTTTACGAAAAGTCACAAAATCAGATACAAATTTATCAATATTAAACATACGACATAAATTGTTCAGATTCGATTAAATCGATTCTCAATTATAATATACAAATATACGAAAAATACTTGCTTTTTGACTCTGCCCTTGCTTCAAGAGGAAATATTTTTTAAATTTGACAATTCTAAAACAGGACAATACAGGTTTTATTATTGAAAATTTTAATTAGAATGTCTGCACCAACAGTAAGCGTCATAATTCCTTGTTACAAAGGAGAGAAGTATATTGGGTCTTGCCTTGACATGATGTTCTCTCAATCCTATAAGAATCTGGAAATTATCGTTATTATTGACGGCATACTTGACAATACTGAAGAAATCGCGTCTGCATACCCTGTAAAAATCATACGATTTGAGCAGAACAGAGGACTATCTGCCGGAAGAAATGCAGGGATTGCAGCTGCTACGGGAAAGTACATCCATTTTATGGATGTCGATGACAGGATCAACAAGGACTTTTATCTTAATATGGTACAGGCTTCCGAAGAGACCGGAGCAGATATTTCTTGTGCAAGTATGTACAACGAAAAAAGTATATATCAGAGTCAGATATTCAATAAAAGAAAAATAGCAGTAAGCACAAAGGAAAAACTTAAAATCAGCTGGGTCTCAAAATGGGGTTATGTCTGGAGATACCTTTTTAATCTTGAATTTATCAAGAATACGGGAATACTTTTTGAAGAAGGAAGACTGATTGAAGATATGCCATTCTCTTTCAGGATGCTTTATCTTGCCAACAAGATAGTATCGGCAAAGGATGCAGTATATTTCTACGCTGATGTTCCCGGCTCCATACTAAACAATACAAGTAAGAAAATTTCTGACAAGCGCAGAGAAGATTTACACCATGCAAAAGAAATTGTCAGCAAATTCGCAAAAGAAAAAGGTATAAAACAACAACCGGGACGTTCGTTCAATTTAGACAAGTTACATTATATTTTCAGAAAATATTATATAATATTATTCAAAAAGAATAACATACGACAATATATTATGCAATTATTTCCTGAACAAATATAATCTAACCTTACCTAAGATATTCTGCCGTATAGGTCTTACCTTTCTCCGCAAGTTCCTCAGGGGTACCTTCAAAAACCACCTGACCACCATTGTCACCGGCATCAGGGCCAAGATCTATTACCCAGTCCGCTGCCTTTATAACATCAATATTATGCTCGACCACAATAATCGTATGCCCCTTTGAAATAAGAAAATCAAATGCACTCAATAATTTCTCAACATCAAAGGAATGAAGTCCTGTTGTAGGTTCGTCGAATATAAACAAAATATGCTTCTTATGTCCTGAGGGTTCATTCTCATTCTTCGACAAGAAATATGCAAGTTTGATTCTCTGGCTCTCACCTCCTGACAAAGTACTACTGCTCTGACCGAGTTTTATATATGAAAGGCCTACATCGGACAAATGCTTCAATTTATTGACAATGGACAGAGCCTGAGACTCTTTCTGGGAGCCGAAGAATTTTATAGCCTCTTCTACGCTCATATTCAGCACATCATCAATATTTTTGCCGGCATACCTCACTTCTAAAATATCAGGCTTGAACCTCTTGCCTCCGCATGACTCGCACAGCATCGTCACATCAGCCATAAACTGCATTCCTATTCTCACGTATCCCTCTCCCTGACACTCAGAGCAGCGTCCTCCTTCCTGATTGAATGAAAAATACGATGGGGTATATCCATTTATCTTTGCATATTGCTGCATGGCAAATAATTCCCTTATATCATCATATATTTTAAGATAAGTTACGGCATTTGAACGAGAGTTACGGCCTATCGGATTCTGATCTACATATTCTATCTGACCAATTCTGTCCATATCGCCTGTAAGTCTCTTGAAAACACCGGGTAAATCGCCTGTTTCATTAATCTTTCGGGACAATGCAGGATACAATATATCACCGACCAATGATGATTTCCCGCTACCGCTTACACCGGAAACCACTGTCAATACTCCAAGCGGAAATTTCACGGTAATATTCTTCAGATTATGCTCCATTGCCCCCTGAACAGTAATACTATGCTGCCAAGAATGCTTGCAGCGAGTCATTTTCTTTCGCATACCTTTTATATACTGAAGAGTAAGAGACTTGTCTATATCCTCTTTCCCGATATTCTCCGGGATCGTTCCCTGAAATACTATCTCTCCCCCATTGACACCGGCATAAGGACCCATATCTATGAGAAAATCGGCAGCACGGATAATTTCCTCATCATGTTCTACAACAATAACCGTATTTCCCATATCCCTGAGTTTTTTCAACACAGATATAAGTCTCTCCGTATCACGAGGATGCAATCCTATACTTGGCTCGTCAAGAATATACATAGAGCCGACTAAAGAACTTCCTAAGGCCGTCACAAGATTGATCCTTTGACTCTCCCCTCCTGACAAGGTATTGCAAGTACGGTTCAGCGTCAGATAATACAATCCGACATCTTTGAGACATTGGAGTCTGAAAACAATCTCATCTATAGCCTTGCATACAATACTTTTCTCATAACCCGATATCTGCAAAGTTTCAAAAAATGCAAGCAATTCATTAACATTCATACAAAGGAGTTCGTGAATATTTTTACCGCCGACCCGGACATAAAGAGCATCTTTACGCAGTCTGCTTCCCTTGCATTCATGGCACGTCGTCCTACCGGAGAAACGACTCAGCATATATCTGTACTGAACTTTATATTTATTCGACTCTACCCACTCAAAAAATTCATTTATGCCAATTAGGGTAGTATCATCACCTTCAACGCTATGTGTATTCCAAATAATATCTTTAACCTCATCGGACAGTTCACAATATGGAGCAAAAACAGGTATCCCATATTTCTCGGAGAGAGCAATCATACGTTCCCTAAACCACCCCATCTTCTCCCCTCTCCAGCAGGCAATAGCACCGTCATATATGCTCTTTGTCTTGTCCGGCACAACCATATCTTCACTTATACCGATAACCTTCCCAAGCCCTCCACAGACAGGACAAGCACCGAGAGGGCTATTGAAACTAAACATATACTCGTCAGGTTCTTTGAACAAAATCCCGTCGGCCTCAAACCTGTTAGCAAATTTCTTTAGAGATTTGTCGGTATCCTTGACGACATACATCACTCCGTTACCATTGCTGAAACAATTATCGATAGAAGAGTGCAGTCTGGTCTGCAAATCTTCCCAGTCCGTCTTTGGCCACGCCTCTCCGGCATCATCAAATGGCTTGTTTTCCTTGATTACCGGCAGTTTGACACGATCGACAAGAAGATATAGCATCGGCGGAAAATGCCCTGATTCTGAAAGCTCCATTACCTCTTCAATCCTAAGTACTCTGCCTGTATAATTATTATCTTCGGCCCAGAATCTCGAATATCCTTGCTCTTTAAGGGAAAGCATAAGCTCGACCTTGTCTTGACGATTGTTCCAGTCAAGGTCTGCCAGAAGATAAACAGCTCTTGCATCCCCCATAAAAATGTATTCCAGAACATCATTGACACTATGGCATTTGACCTCAACTCCACTTACAGGAGAATATGTACGCCCTATTCTGGCAAATATAAGCCTAAGATAATCATATATTTCTGTCGTCGTAGCTACCGTAGAACGAGGATTTTTAGTATTGACCTTTTGCTCTATTGCAATGGCAGGAGGTATGCCCTTTATCATCTCGACATCCGGTTTGGACATCCTACCGAGAAACTGACGAGCATAAGAGGATAAACTTTCCGCAAAACGTCTCTGACCTTCAGCAAATAAAGTATTAAATGCTAATGAAGACTTCCCGGAGCCTGAGATACCTGTAACAACAACGAATCTGTTACGCGGTATTTCGACTGTCACATTTTTTAGATTATTGACTTTAGCTCCTTTTATCAGAATTTTTCCATCGTCAGCCATAGACATACCCTTAAAAACACAATGTCTTTTCTAATTCTTGTTCAAGAAATTCACAAGCATCCGATACACAGAGATGACATTCCCTAAGCACCTTTTTTGTAGCTATACCCTTAATTTCTTTGCATCGAGTAGCCCCATTACGCTCCTGAAACCGCTCCATCAAAACACTCATAGATTTCATTGCTCTGCCCCTGTCCTTATGAATCATTCCCAAAACCATACCTGCACCGACAAGAGAACCGCAAGTACCTTCCGTATTTCCCATGCCACAGCCAAAACTACCTGCCATGTCTCTGCAAGTATCCTCATCAAGACCTACCAAATCAGAATATGTGCATAATACAGACTGAGCACAATTGTATTTACCGCTTAATTTTTTCCTTACACCTTCTTCTTTTCTCGTTTCCATCATTTCTACAATTTTCTGATACAAAGATAAATCTTTTCAGGTTAATCTCTCCTTTTTATTGAGGTTAAACATAGAGTATTTATTCCTTATAAGGGCACCATGTTTGCAAAAATTAAGAAAAGGGAAACATCAAGTTCCTTGAGTAATTGATCTTGCTTCTTAAGTATACTGACTAACTTAAACCATATGCCGGACTTGCTTTATTCTAAAAATTTATTAATTTTGATATATAATCCGAATTATCAACTAATAACATTAAATATGAAAACAATTTTCGACTTCACTAATTTATACTCAGTATCAAAAACTTTGAGATTTGAACTAAAACCTGTAGGCGCCACTCTTAAGAATATCAAGCAGGCTGCAATACTTAGACGAGACAGTGAAATGGCGTATAGATATATAAAAGTAAAAAAATTATAGACCGCTATCATAAGGAATTTATTGAAAAAGTCTTATCTAAATCTGAAATAAAACTAAACTCTGACAACAAAAAAGATTCTTTAGAGGAATATGCTCTGCTTTTTGCTAAAAATAAACTTGACGAGAATGAGAAAAAACAACAATTTATTATTCAGAAAAATCTAAGAAAACAAATTGCTGACTTCCTAAAGTCTAATGACAGATTTAATTTCTACTATATGTAAAGATTTGTACCCAGACCCGGTACAATGCCGTGGAAATAAGAGAAATCAAAAGAATATATTATATTGATAATCAATAGTTTATAATTTTCTCATATTTGGAGATTTTGCCCATTTTTGCCTATTTTTCGTTGTATAGTACACTTTTAGTATCTTTGTAAAATAAGAAAACAGCTGAAAATAAATGAGTTAAAGAATTTACTAGGTTCTATACTCATTCAGGTACATAACTATCATTTATGGCAAAATTAGAAAATAAAGCAAAAGAAAACCCGAAATTGGAGCAAAATACGCTTTCTGATGGCCAAATAAGTCTTTATCTTGAGTATTATCTTGGTAGAGAATAAACACCGGTTTTGAACGAAAACGGCAACCATGTTTTGTATGAAACAGGAAAGATGGCTGGTAAGCCCAAAGTACATATTAAGCACAACAGACGAAAAGAAAATTTGCAGTTGTACTTGATTGCCAAGCCTCGTACTCCTGTGGAACGGCAACAGAACAAAGAAACACTTGAACTGGCTGCAAAGATTCGTGCAGAGCGTAAACAGCAGTTTAAGGAGAGTATGCTCGGCTATCGGTTGAAGAAAGATAGAAATATCAATT
>CAUUVS010000006.1:0-121571 GCA_963548935.1 uncultured Bacteroidales bacterium | reverse complement strand
CTTTTTTGGTTTCGGTACTTGCTTCTTGTACTTCCTTCAGTCTTTCAATGATCTCACTTTCCCATCACAACAGCACTAAATCTGACTCGAGAAACAGCCTAAAAAAAACTTAATCTCTCAAATGGGACTACAAAGGTAAGCATCTTTTTATTTTCTACAAACTTTTTGAATGAAATTTTGTAATTATTTTTTGCCCAAAAAACCATAAAACGATATAAGTTGCCGAAAATAAAAAGATTGTGAAAAAAATATTTTTATAAAGAAAATTGCTTTTTTTTCTTTATGTTTGTAAGAACGAAAAACCAATGCTTGCAAAAGCTAAAAACGAATAGATTGTATGGCTAAAATTTCAGTCATTATTCCTATATATAAAGTTGAAAAATATTTAAGACGCTGTTTGGACAGTGTCGCCAATCAGACATTCGAAGATTGGGAAGCTATCTGTGTAAATGACGGCAGCCCTGACAATTCTTGCGATATTTTGGCAAAATTTGCCTCGATAGACGAACGTTTTCGCATAATCAATAAAAAGAATGGAGGCCTTTCTGATGCCAGAAACGTAGGTATGCAGCATGCAACAAGTGATTATATTATGTTCCTTGACTCCGATGACTTCATCCATCCACAGACTATGGAAATATCTTATTTTCTTGCAAAGAGAGATAGCTCCGACATTGTCACATGGTATAAGGATAAGTATTTCAGACCCGTTTTTATGCTTCGCCATTATCTTGGGCTTAATACGGACTCCGCTCTACCAAAGAGTATAAAACGAAGATTTTCTATTGATTCTGTCAAATCTTTTTACACGGAAGATATTTTTGCCCATGCATACGAAGCTTCAAAAGAGGAAATAAAATGGCCGATAAAGCATTGTTATGTATGGAGATTTCTTATGAAAAGGGAGTTGATAGAAAATGTCGAATTCATCAAAGGACTCAAATACGAGGACTTTCCATGGTGGTCTGAAGTGCTGCTCAAAAATCCGAAAACCACTATCACAAACCTGCCGTTTTATTATTATTTTCCCAATCCCGGTTCGATTCTTATGTCCACAGACAGGGCAACAAAAATGTATAATTGGATAAAAGGTATATCGGCAACCTATAAATTATATAAGGAGAATGCCAATGTTTATCAAATGAGATGCTGGAAAAAGCATTTTCTATGGCCTGTTATTGACGGACAGATTTGTAGGAAACTCATATTGCTTAAAAATGAAGAAGATAAAAAGAAAATACGAAAAGCTCTTACGGAATTCGAACGGATTGGACTTCCGGACAATGCAATAATTCCGGAATACGCAACTTCTGCCAATCGCCTCAAAGATTTCATTGCAGGGAAATGATAATAAGGTGCAACAACTAACAATTATCATTTCAAATGAAGTGATAAATCCATTTCAAGTATCCTATTGCAGATTTTCTGCACAAAATAACATTCGAGAGAACAAAAGAAATATTAGAAATTAAGAAAATAGGCCGACCAAATAGTATTGGTCGGCCTGTTTTCAAAAATCGTTATCAGATCTACATCATTCCGCCTGCAGGCATTGCAGGGGCAGCAGACTGAGGTTCCGGAATATCCACGATACCACACTCGGTTGTAAGGAACATTCCGGCTACGGAAGCGGCATTCTCCAAAGCCACTCTCGCCACCTTGGTAGGGTCGATAACACCTGCCTCATAAAGTTTTACAAATTCATCCGTACGGGCATTATATCCGAAATCATCCTTACCTTCACGGACTTTCTGAATAATCACGCTGGCCTCAACACCGGCATTGGCAGCAATCTGACGCAGAGGCTCCTCAATAGCACGTGCCACGATTCTGGCACCCGTGGTCTCATCCTCATTCTCGCCTTTAAAATTTTTAAGAGAATCGGCTGCACGGATATAAGACACTCCTCCACCAGGAAGATAACCTTCCTCAACAGCTGCACGAGTAGCATTGAGAGCATCCTCCACCCTATCCTTTTTCTCTTTCATCTCAACCTCTGTAGTTGCGCCTACATAAAGAACAGCGACACCGCCGGCAAGTTTGCCTAATCTCTCCTGCAACTTCTCCTTGTCATAATCAGAAGTTGTAGTAGATATTTGTTTGCGAATCAGATTAACCCTTTCCTGAATATCCTCTTTATTGCCGGCACCTCCTACAACAGTGGTGTTTTCCTTGGTAATTGTAACTTTTTCAGCACTTCCCAACATATCAGGAGTAGTATTTTCAAGAGTAAATCCTCTTTCTTCCGATACTACAATAGCGCCTGTCAGAGTAGCGATATCCTGAAGCATCTCTTTGCGACGGTCTCCAAAACCGGGAGCCTTGACAGCAGCAATCTTCAATGTGCCACGTAGCTTATTAACCACAAGAGTCGTAAGAGCCTCTCCATCAACATCTTCTGCCACAATAAGCAAAGACTTCCCCTCTCTGGCTATAGGTTCAAGAATAGGAAGAAGATCTTTCATCGTAGAAATCTTCTTGTCTGTAATAAGAATTTTGGCATCATCCAAGACAGCCTCCATCTTATCGGCATTTGTCATAAAATATGGAGAAATATATCCCCTGTCAAATTGCATACCTTCAACAACCTTGACCTCTGTCTCTGTGCCTTTGGCTTCTTCAACAGTAATAACGCCGTCTTTCTTGACCTTGGACATTGCATCAGCTATCAATTTTCCTATATAGCTGTCATTATTGGCAGAAACAGTACCTACCTGCTCAATTTTAGAATAATCGTCCCCAACTTCCTGACTATGAGATTTAAGGTCAGAAACGACATGAGACACAGCCTTGTCAATTCCTCTCTTTATATCCATCGGATTTGCTCCTGCCGCAACATTTTTAAGACCTTCGCGAATAATAGCCTGTGCAAGAACTGTTGCGGTGGTCGTACCATCACCGGCCTGCTCATTAGTCTTGGAAGCGACTTCTTTTACCATCTGTGCTCCCATATTCGCAAATTTATCTTCAAGCTCTACCTCTTTTGCAACAGTGACACCATCCTTGGTAACCTGAGGCGCTCCAAATTTCTTGTCAATAACGACATTACGTCCCTTAGGGCCCAAAGTGACCTTAACTGCATCAGCGAGAGCATCCGCACCTTCTTTCATTTTGGAACGGACATCAATATCAAATTTTATTTCCTTTGCCATGATTTTCTAAATTTTAAATAACTTTTTTCAACTTTTTAGGAGGATTATTTCCTCTTCCCGTGGCCGCTCGGATTTCCTGTTTTGGACGGCCAATTAGGATTATCGGTAAACGTTTTCACTACAAAATTGCCAAAATGTCCGACTGACGTACAATAAGAAGCTTCTTTTCGCCCACTGTAACCTCAGTTCCGGCATATTTTCCATAGAGCACATTATCGCCTACCTTCACCTCCATCGGTTCATCTTTTTTTCCGGAACCGACAGCTAATACCGTACCCTCTTGTGGTTTTTCCTTTGCTGTATCAGGAATATACAATCCTGAAGCCGTCTTGGTCTCAGCCTCTTTAGGCTCAATTACGACCCTGTCTGCTAATGGTTTGATCATGATTTTATAAATATTTAAATTATTTTCTTGTCTGATTCTTTATTAGAATCGATATGATTAAGGCAACAGATGTGCCAAATGCCTCTTCTGACAAATTGTCATACATTTTTTGTCAAAAATCGTTCTACTTATTCAATCGCTACCGCACTGCTCGAAATATAGGATTTGTCATCCGCCCATTCAAAAAGACAAAAGCCCCGAAATCTCCGCAAACATCGAAAGACAATACAGACAAGCATTGGGGGTCTACCATATAAATACTAAAACAAAATCAGTATTTTTTTTGATTTTATAATTATATTTAAACATTTAATCAGCAAACTAAAATTAAATCATAAATCGATATGAGACATAATTCCTGCTATTTAATCTTTATGGCGATTTCAATTTTATTGTTATCTGTCGTTTCATGCAATCGGTTCAGACCGTCAGAAACCCCTGATATGGAATTCGCAACCTTTGTAAAAGCATATACGGGTGGTATCATATCCTCAAATTCATCTGTACAGGTACAACTTGTATCTGACATTCACGGTGTTCAGAGAGGCGATTCGGCTCCCGACAATCTTTTTTCATTTTCTCCGTCAGTAAAAGGTGCGGCAAGGTGGTTGGCCCCCAATATTATAGAATTTATTCCTGCTCCGGGAAGTTTAAAACCGGGACAGACCTATAAATGCGAATTCAGGCTTGACAAACTCATGAAAATATCTGACAAGAAATTGAGAAAATTCCCTTTTTCTTTTATGATTGCAACCAAAAATGCGTCAATAAAGATAGACAATATAATTATATCAAAAGACAATCTTGACAAGGCGGATATAGATGGAACAGTGATTCTCAGCGAGCCTATGAAAAATGAGAATGTTAAAAATATGATTTCATGCAAATATAAGGGCAAGATTTCTGAAATAAGCACTTTGGCTGGCATAGATGCCAATCATATCAAATTCAAAATTACAGGACTCGAAAGATTCAACAAAAAAGAAAAGGTAACTGTCGCCCTCAAAGCCGGCAACACAGAATTCAAGACAGGAGAAGCAGCTGTTGCATCAATTCCCGGAATAGATGACAGCTTCAAAGTAATGAGCGCGGACAGAATTAATGGAAAATCACCTTATATAAACATCCAATTCTCCAAACCGATAGACAAAAACACAGACTATAATGGCATTATTTCACTTTCAGGCACTAATAGATTCTATACTGAAATCTCCGACAACATAGCTAAAATATATTATGATTCAAGCAATATATCAAACCTGGAGCTTCTAATCTCCGGAAGTCTCAAAAGTGAGAACGGAGAGCGGTTAGGACAGGATTATTCTTGGAAATTCAATGCTGAAGAACTGCTTCCGGAAGTGTCCATACCTTTAGAAGGCCATATCTTGCCCGACAACCAACAACTTATTCTTCCATTCAAGGCTGTCTGCCTAAAAGCAGTGGATGTCAGAGTTATAAAAATATATGAAGATAATGTTCTTTCCTTCCTTCAGGATAATGATCTTAACGGAAATTCAGAGATAAGAAGATCAGGCAGGCTTGTACATAAAGAAACAATAAGACTTGACACCGATCCTTCGATAGATCTTCATCAATGGCAACTTTTTACTGCCGACCTTTCAGGAATATTAAAACAGGAACCCGGCGCGATATACAGAATAAGACTTTCTTTCAAAAAGGAATATTCTCTTTATGGAGAAAATAAAGAACTTGGCATCATTAAAGCAGGAGATGAAATAAGAGAAGTCACCGCTTCAAAGCTTTCAGAAGATGATATTGCAGTCTGGGATGTGCCTTCTCCATATTATTGGGACAATAGCGATATGAATTGGGAAGAATTTAATTGGGAAGACAGAAACAATCCGCTGACACCTTCATATTACATGTATTATGACTACCCGAGTTACAATCTTACTGCTTCTGATATCGGTGTTATTGCCAAGTATTCAGGAGAAAATAAATTATGGGTAGCTGCAAGTGACATCCTGACCGCAAAACCAATGTATGGAGTTGATATAGCAGCATATAACTTCCAATTGAAACTTATCGGAAGAGGCAAGACCAATACTGACGGCTTGGCAGAAATAGAATTGACAGGAAAACCTTTTGCAATAATTGCCCAAAAAAAATCTTCCAGAAGCTATCTTAAAATTATTGACGGGGTCGAAAATAGCACAAGCCGTTTCGATGTCGGCGGAACTAAACTTAAAAAAGGACTGAAAGGCTTTATATACGGAGAAAGAGGAGTATGGAGACCCGGAGACACATTACATATCACTATGCTCCTGCAAGACAAGACCAAATCAATTCCCGACAATCATCCTGCCATTATGGAACTATATACTCCCCAAGGACAATTCTACAGCAAGCAGGTTTGCGACAGGGCAAAAGACGGTTTCTATACCTATCATATACCGACTTTAGCAGATGCCCCTACCGGATTGTGGAATGCTTATTTCAAAGTAGGAGGCGCGACATTCCACAAAGGGCTAAGAATTGAAAGCCTGAAACCTAACAGATTGAAAATTAATCTGAATTTCGGTTCAAAGATTATAGCAGGAGGTGAAAATATGCCAATTGAAGTAACATCAAACTGGCTGACAGGTCCTGCCGCTTCCGGATTGGCAGTAAAAGCAGATATGACACTAAGCCGTGGCAGAACATCATTTCTCGGCTACGAAGAATATAATTTCATAGATCCTACATCTTCATTTAAGACAAGTGAAATCCGATTGCCGGACTCTATACTTGATGAATCCGGAAAGGTAAAATTATCGGTAAAAATGCCTACGGCAAACGATGCTCCCGGTATGCTTACAGCGAGTATTGTATGTTCTGTGGAAGAGGCAGGAGGTGATGCAAGTTTTACAAATATAACACTTCCTTTTTCCCCTTTCAGCGCTTATGTCGGCATAAAAAATCCTATCGGAAGCAAAGACGGATACTTTGAGACAGACAAAGATCTTGACTTCAAAGTGGCTGTAGTAGACAAGAACGGTAAACGGGTACAAGGTCACAGACTTGAATATAGAATTTTCAAAATAGAATGGAGTTGGTGGTGGGAAGGCCATTCGGACAACCTTGATTCCTATGTCAACGGTTCAGGCGCAGAAGCTATTGCCAGCGGCAATATGATTTCCGGTAATTCAGATGCAAGAATACAGTTTAGAGTAGATTACCCTGAATGGGGGAGATATTTTGTATATGTCAAAGACAAAGATAGTGGCCATGCTACAGGGAGTATAGTCCTGATTGATTGGCCTTCATATAGGGGAAGATCTGACAAACACGATCCTGATGCTCCTGCTATGCTTAGCTTTGCTACAGACAAGTCTTCATATAACATAGGAGAGCAGGCAACGGTATTTATACCCGGTTCAACAGAAGGCAAAGCTCTTGTCTCTATAGAAAATGCCTCTTCTGTATTGAAACAAGAATGGGTAAGCGCTTCAGACAATAACGAGACTATATACAAATTCAAGATAACAGAGGATATGGCTCCTAACTTCTATATCCACATCTCTCTTGTACAACCTCATCAACATTTCGACAATGAACTGCCAATAAGGATGTATGGCGTAAGACCTGTACTTGTCAACAATAAGAGCTCGCATATAGAACCTATTGTGGAAATGCCTGATGTTATTCATCCTGAAGAAACTTTTACACTCAAAGTGAGAGAGAAAAACGGTCGTCCAATGACCTATACTATTGCCATTGTGGACGAAGGACTTCTTGATCTTACGGCATTCAAAACACCGGATCCGTGGAATGCAATGTATGCACGCGAAGCTCTTGGAGTCAAGACTTGGGACATGTATGATGATGTAATAGGGGCTTTCGGTAGCATACTCTCTCCTATGTTCAGTATCGGAGGCGATGATTCAGCAATAGTCAATTCCAAGAAAGACAACAGATTCAATCCTGTAGTCAGATTCATGGGGCCCTTCACTCTAAAATCCGGAGTGGACAATCATAAAATCACGCTGCCTATGTATATAGGCAGTGTAAGAGTAATGATAGTCGCAGGTAGAAACGGAGCATTCGGCAATGCAGAAAAAACAGTACCTGTAAAATCACCTTTAATGATACTCCCGACTCTGCCACGCATAATCGGGAGCGGAGAAAAAGTTATCTTGCCGGTAAATGTATTTGCATTAGAGGATAATGTCAAAAATGCAGCGATAACAGTAAAATCTACAGGAGCGATGAAGGTAAGCGGACCGGCAAAGTCTTCAATAACCTTCTCTCAACCCGGCGACAAACTCGTAAGATTCAACCTTGAAGCCAATAATGAGGGTTGGGCAAAAGTAATCGTATCTGCCTCAGGCAGCGGACATGAAGCTAAGGAAGAAATCAACATTGAAGTTAGAAATCCAAATCCAATAGTCATTTACAGTGATAAGGCTGTCATACGTAACGGAGAGAGCCGATCCTTCTCTTACAACAAATTCGCATCCGATGAGAACAAATCCGCAATACTGGAAATCACAAGCTTCCCTGCAATAGATTTCAATAGAATTTTTTATTATTTCCAAGACTATACACACACCTGCACAGAACAGCTTGCAGCAAAAGGTATAAGTCTGATATATACCAAAGATTTATTGTCAAAAGATAATCGAGAAAAAGCCGAAAAAATTATTCCTTCAATACTGCAAGAGCTATATTCAAGGCAACTTGCGGACGGAGGATTTGCATATTGGCCGGGAATGGCAAATGCCGACAGTTGGGTAACTTCTATGACAGGTATGTTTATGAATGAAGCTGCATCAAGAGGTTATGATGTAAATAAAGGTGTTACAAGTAGCTGGACTAAATTCCAGAACAAGACTATTCAGAACTACAGGCACTCTAAAAACAAATATCTTAATGATTTGGATCAAGCCTACAGACTATATACTCTTGCTCTTGCAGGAAATGCCGACAATGCATCTATGAACAGACTAAAGGAAAGCGAAGGCCTGACCAATCAGGCAAAATGGATGCTTGCTTCGGCTTACTCAATCTGTGGTAAAAAAGCTGTAGCACAAGAACTTATCAACGCTACAGACTCTTTATTCGCCTCATACTCTGCCTCCAATATGACTTTCGGCTCTCAACTTCGTGACAAAGCCATAGCAACAGAAGCTCTTGTAATGAATGACAAAATAGAAGAAGCGTTGGCCTTAGCTAAAGATATTGCAAAATCAGTAAATTCAGGTTATATAAGTACACAGGAGGCGTCCTTTATATCTGTGGCTATGAAGAGACTTGCTGAAAAGAGCAATACGGGTTCATTAGAATTAGAAATAAAAGAAGAAAACGGCAATTCAGAAAAGATAAAGAGCACAGAGGCCGTCTTTTCAAAGAAACTTTACTCCCAAAATAGAGAAGTGAACATCAAGAACAACTCATCAGGTCCTGTCTTCGCCACTATTGTTAGTGCCTACCGGCCGGCAATAGGACAGAAAACAGATGCAGCATCAAACGGAATAAAACTCTCCGTCTCCTACATTTCCACTGACGGCAACCCTATATCACCTGAAAGGATAAAGCAGGGCACTGATTTCACAGCTGTAATAAAGGTTATCAATACCGGAATAGGTCAAGACTATACAAATATGGCCCTTACAGAGATTATTCCTTCAGGTTGGGAAATATACAATGAGAGAATTTTTGGCAGAGAAAATTCGATTGCAAGCCAGAACTCATTTACCTATAATGACATAAGAGATGATAGAAGTATCTGGTATTTTGACCTTCCTATAGGAAGCGCAAAAATTTTCAAGCTAAAGTTAAGAGCAGCTTATGAAGGTGAATTCATTTTGCCTTCAATTATTTGCGAAGCAATGTATGACAATAAGGTTTTTGCCAGAACAGAATCCGGCAAAACTATTGTAACAAGATAATACAACCATGAGTCGTTCCAAGTCGATAAGAATAAGTAGGGCAGCAATTGCTTTAATACTTATTCTGTATTTACTGTGCCTGCCAAGAGATTTCTTCAAAAATATAGAATACTCTACAGTTGTGTTGGATAGGAATGGCGAACTCCTCGGTGCCAGAATAGCTTCAGACGGACAATGGCGTTTTCCTCCTTGCGACACTGTTCCTATTAAATACAAGACAGCTCTCATACAATTCGAGGATAAATATTTCAATTGGCATCTTGGTGTAAATCCTTTTGCTATTGCAAGAGCCGCATCAAAAAACATAAAGTCAGGACATATCACAAGCGGAGGCAGCACAATCTCAATGCAGATAGTAAGAATGTCACGCAGAAAAACGAGAAATTTATGGCAGAAAGTTGTAGAAGCTGTGCTTGCAACAAGACTTGAAATGAGATACAGCAAAAACAAGATACTGGCAATATACGCCTCACATGCTCCTTTCGGCGGAAATGTAGTAGGAATCGAAGCCGCTTCATGGCGATACTTCGGAAGACCGGCCAAAGAATTATCATGGGGAGAAGCTGCAACTTTGGCAGTCCTTCCTAATTCTCCTTCAATAATTCATCCGGGCAAAAACAGAGAGAGGCTTCTAAAAAAACGAAACCGATTGCTTGAAGACATGTACAAGGCAGGAAAGATAGACTATCTCACTTGTCAGGAAGCATGCGCCGAACCATTACCAAGAACTCCCCTTCCACTACCGGGATATGCGCCACATCTCGTAGAATGGTACCTCAAGAAAACTCCCGGCGCAACAGTTATTACAGACATTGATATTCATCTCCAGCAAAAAACAGAAAACATCATCGACAGATGGAATTCAGAACTATCAGCATCAGGCATCAGAGATCTTGCGGCAATTATAATCGAATCAAAAACCGGAAAAATAGTAGCATATTGCGGCAATGCCAACCAAAATATACCGAGAGAAGGCAACCATGTCGATATTCTGAGATCTCCAAGAAGCACCGGAAGTATTCTAAAACCATTGCTATATTGCGCCATGCTTCAAGAAGGTCAAATATTGCCATATAGCATTATTCCTGATCTACCTATAAATATCAATGGTTTTTCACCTCAAAATTATGATATGCAATTCAATGGTGCAGTTCCGGCATCAGAAGCTCTTGCCCGTTCTCTTAATGTGCCTGCGGTCAATATGCTCCGAATATACGGAGTAGCAAAATTCAAAAACTTACTCGAATCATTAGGGATGACCACATTGAATAGAGATGCCAATGACTATGGATTATCGCTTATCCTTGGTGGTGCAGAAGGCACACTTATAGATATAACATCTATCTATTCAGCACTTTCTAAAACTTATCAGTCCAAGAATACCGGCGATTTTCCATTAAATGACAGGACGGCTCTATGGTACACTTTTGATGCTTTGAAAGAGGTAGGCAGGCCGGATGAAATAGATTGGAAACTAATAAGCTCTATAAAAAAGATAGCATGGAAAACAGGCACCAGCTATGGATTCAGGGACGCATGGGCAATAGGTGTAACCCCGGAATATTCAGTAGGCGTATGGGCCGGCAATGCCAATGGTGAAGGAGTTCCGGGGCTCACAGGCGCAAGAACTTCCGGACCGGTTATGTTTGACATTTTCAATATGCTGCCTTATGAGACCGAAAATAATAAATATTCATGCGGAGGATGGTTCAAAGAGCCTGTTTATGGAGAATATATATTGGCGGAAGTTTGCAGAGAAAGCGGATTTCTAAAAGGCCCGGCATGTGAAAAGTGCGATACCCTTATGTTGTCACGACTCGCCGAAAGAAGCGAAACCTGTCCTTATCATCGCTTCATAAACGGGAAAAGCTCATTTATACTACCGCCGGCAATGGAATGGTATTATAGAAAGCTACACCCCGGATATCAACCTGTCAGGAATGGCATAGATAGCAATGTTATGGAATTTATTTACCCTGAAAGCGGCAGTACAATATATATCCCTAAGCAACTTGACGGTAAAATCAAAGGAGCGATATTCAATCTTGCACATAGAAATCCATCATCTACCGTATTCTGGCATCTTGACAATCAATATATCGGTGAAACGAGATTCATCCACCGGATGACAATTCTGCCTACCAAAGGAAGACATACGGTAACAGTGGTAGATGAAAAAGGAAACAGCCTTTCTCTATGGGTCAATACAATTTCGGAAGATCACCACACAACACCGGAACTAAAAACGGGAGCAGCGAATCAGTCAAAACATTAATATCAAGTTTCACAAATAAAGATTAGTTTTTATTAAGCCTTTTTGTTAATTTTGAATACTTAACAAACCAATAAATAATTATGAAAAGAAATATAGACACTGTCTGCGTTCAGGGAGGATGGCATCCTAACAATGGAGAGCCGATGCAGTTACCTATATATCAAAGTACTACATTCAAATATTCCTCATCGGAAAAAATGGCCGCACTGTTTGATCTTGAAGCCGAAGGATATTTCTATACAAGACTTTCCAATCCTACCAACGATGCTGTTGCCGCAAAAATAAATGAATTGGAAGGAGGCGTGGGTTGCGTATTGACTTCATCAGGTCAGGCAGCAAACTATTTTGCAATATTCAATATCTGCGAAAGAGGAGGACATATTATTTCTACAAACAATATTTATGGCGGCACTTTCAATCTTCTTGGCACGACTCTAAAAAAACAAGGCATAGACTGTACATTCATAGGTCAAGACTGGAGCGACGAGCAGATTGAAGCAGCATTCCGCCCTAACACAAAATGCTTTTTCGGAGAAACAATTGCCAATCCCGGAGGTCAGGTATTCGATATTGAAAGATTTGCAAGGCTCGCCCACAAACATGGTGTGCCTCTTATTGTGGACAATACTTTCGCAACTCCAATAAATTG
Source organism: uncultured Bacteroidales bacterium (assembly GCA_963548935.1). Classification (GTDB taxonomy): domain Bacteria; phylum Bacteroidota; class Bacteroidia; order Bacteroidales; family UBA932; genus Cryptobacteroides. The sequence continues at coordinate 109,219 of CAUUVS010000006.1, read as the reverse complement.
TCGTCCTTTTGAATGGGGCTGCGACATAGTGACTCATTCCACAACAAAATATATGGACGGACATGCCACATCTGTTGGCGGAGCTGTCATAGATAGCGGTAATTTTGTCTGGGAGACACATAAGGATAAATTTCCGGGACTGTGCACACCGGACGAGAGTTATCACGGTCTCACTTATACAAAGGCTTTTGGGAAAAACGCCTATATGACAAAACTTCTTGCCCAACTTATGCGGGATTTCGGAGCAATACCATCCCCTATGAATTGTTTTCTGCTTAATTTAGGGTTAGAAACCCTTCATTTAAGAATGGCAAGACATTGCGAGAATGCCCTAAAAGTTGCAAAATGGCTGAATGCAAATCCTAAAGTGGCATGGGTGAATTACTGTGGATTAGAAGGAGATAAATTTCATTCCTTAGCAAAAAAATACCTACCTAAAGGATCTTGCGGTGTGCTTGCCTTTGGCTTGAAAGGTTCAAAAGAGGAGGCGATAAGATTTATGGACAATCTGGAATTTATCAGTATCGTCACTCATGTTGCCGATGCCCGTTCCTGCATTCTTCATCCTGCAAGCCATACACACCGCCAGCTTTCAGATGAGCAGCTTCTCAAGTCCGGTATCACACCTGATTTGATGAGACTGTCGGTAGGAATAGAGAACGCGGATGACATAATATCAGATATTGAAAAAGCTCTGACAAAAATTTAGAACTTTATCTTAAACGAATTTTCACATTCTTTTATATGATATAGCCTTATTTTATCGATAGAAAGCCGGCGTTTCTTTGTTAGGAAACGTCGGCGGAATGTGTGCAATATACGGTTGTGGCAAGAAGTGCGAAAAACAGCCGGCATTAAATACAGGCGACATTACAAGTATCAAATCAAAGAATGCCGCCTAAAATAAATTGTAATAAAGCTAATTTTCCTTGACAGGACGCAAAACAAAGCCGCACATATTAAAATCGCTGTACACCGGAAACATGTTGGCAGCACTACAGTGCATTCCACACCCACTATTCGCATTTAGAGGAAAACTCGACCAATAGTAGCCACCGAGACCGACATAGTATAGAAGACCGCCGTGACTTCTTTCGTAAAAGCCCGAAACCTTTGTCATCAACTTCGATACAAAGTTGTTAAAATATATAGTTAAGCCCTATATTCATTCCGAAGAGACCGTCCTGCTTTCTTAAAGTTTTGGCAAATTCAAAACTTATATTGAAATTCTCATTCATTATTACGTGAATACCAAATCCACCGCCGGTATGCAGAACCTCTTTGCTGCCTGTATACAAAAGCTCTTTGATTGAAGGCTTTGAACCGTCCTTAAGAGTAAGATAAACGTTCGAACCGTCTTTTACATACGACATTGGTACATTATTTTGCAACTTTTCAGCAGCGGCTTTCTGCCGCTCTAATCTATATGGCTGTACAACCATACCGGCATCAAAAAAAGGATTGACCGCAATAGTCCAGTGTTGTTTTATCCAGTCAAAATTGAATAACTTGAAACGGAATTCAAAATTTGTCCAAGCATAACCATTGCCCATAAACCTGCCGGACACGGCGCCACGGACAGTGCTTGTACTCCCCAATCCCTCAGTATTAATCTGTTTCATATTCAAAGACTGTATGGTCTGGAGAGAATAGAATGGAGCCTTTCCGGCTATAAGCCCCTGATATGCAAGATGATAACCAAAGACAATCTTATCTTGCTTCAACGGAAAGAACTGCTTGAAATGAGCTGCAAGTTTTATATAACTGTTACGCTTCTGAAACATATCCGGTGAGCCGAAAACATACAGCTCCACATTTGTACCTCGGCTCGGATTGTTTTCGTGATCTCTTGTATCATACACGATACCTGCCTTAAATTCTATATGCTTCCCGCCATTTTTTTCATTATCCGGAATAATATCATTTTTTAGATACAGGTCATATAGAGATTCCTTACAAACGAGCTTATTATTCTTGGCATATCCTGTATTGAAACTGTAATAGCTAAGACCACCTGCCCAGCCGAAATGACTATCTCCGATCTTGCCTTGAAGCCCTGTCATTATTCTGAAAATATGACGTTTCATAAGATACATGCCGACACCTTCCGAAGTAATCTTGTCCAATTCTTTTATATAATTGGCAGACGCTCCGTTGAAGCCATAAAAAGAATAGGTATTGTTGCCAAGATATGTCACTGCAGCAGAAATTCTCAGACCCGGCACAAGATATTTTGAATCAAAAAATCCATGGAATACCATATTGCCCTTGGTATAGGCAGAAGCCTCGACATTAAACTTATACAAATAATCAGGATATTTGGAACCATCACCATAATAATATATGTCACTTAAAGCTCCGTAATGAAAACCGGCATCGGTGCTATATCCTATTGCAGGCAGAGGACCGAAATTAAAACCGGTCTTGGCTCCATTTTCTTTTGTTTTGGCATTCAGATTAAAAGTCGCTGCAAATATTGCAAACAATATAAGAATCTTTTTCATATACTAAATAATTTCATTATCAAATCATTGTGCTAAAATACGAAATTTAATGCAAATTATTCTATATTCAGTGTAAGTTGAGTTAACTTTGATGGGTAAAAATAAAGAAAAAAGCCTTGCAGCATAAATGCAAGGCTTTTTCTTTCGGTGGGAGCAGAGGGAGTCGAACCCCCGACCCTCTGCTTGTAAGGCAGACGCTCTGAACCAACTGAGCTATGCTCCCAAGCTTTCCGTAAGGATTATTTCCAAAACGGGATTGCAAATATAGGGACTAATTTTTATTTTACAAATTTTTTCCTGTTTTTTCATTAAAATTATACGAATAATTTTATTTAATCTCTAATTTTAAATATAGTTTCTCTCTCAAAAGGCTTTTTTATAGATAATATTGTTAATTTTGCCGCTGCTAAACACATTATGAAATGAATAAAATCCTAAAGCTGATAGGAACAGCCAAATTTTGGAATGAATTAGTCATTATGACTTTCGGTATGATGATAGCGGCAGCCGCTGTATATTATTTTCTGGTACCAAGCAAACTTATTATCGGAAGCATCTCCGGTTTGTCTATCGTTGTTTCAGGAATTTTTCAGAATTTCTTCGGAATCGAATTAAAAATATCCTTTGTGGTTATAATCATAAATGCCATACTGTTGATCATGGCATGGATATTCATAGGCGAAGAATTCGGAGCCAAAACAGTCTACACAGCCTTACTGCTCGGTCCACTTATGGAGCTTTGGGCCTTAATAATGCCCTACGAGTCACTGATTGAGCCGGGACAGACATCTGTTATGGGTGATATCTGGTTTGATCTATGCTGTTTTGTATTGTTGCTCAGTATTTCTCAAGCCATACTATTCAACATAAACGCATCGACAGGCGGTCTTGATATTCTGGCAAAAATAGTAAATAAATACCTTCATTTTGACATAGGAGCATCCGTTGCCGTAGCAGGAGCCTGTATTTGTTGCACAGCTTTTGCCATCAATCCTTTCAAAATGGTCGTTATAGGCCTTATAGGCACATGGATAAATGGACTTGTCGTAGATTATTTCACTGCCAGCCTCAACAAAAGAAAAAGGGTATGTATCGTATCCGACGACTATGATAAAATCCGTAAATTCATTATTGAAAAACTCGGACGTGGATGCAGCCTATACGATATGCGAGGTGGCTACGCACAGGACAAACACGTGGAGATTGAAGCCCTCCTCACACAGAACGAGTTTTCAAGCGTTATGGAATTCATCAAAGATGAAGGGTTGCGTTCTTTTATTACAGCATCCAACGTCAGTGAAATATACGGTCTTTGGCTAAAGCCCAAAAAATATCATACGAACCGGACGAAATAATTAAAAAACCGGATTACTCCACTGTCATTCTGCCTGCAAATTTGCCATTGGCACGATAATGAGGAGAATATAGACACTCTATTTCCACGACAGGAGCCATAAAAGCACCTGATTGCGTGACGAAAAACTCTTCGCTTATTGTAGTACTCTCTTCAGGGAAAGTATCAAAATAATATTCCGACTTCTCAACTTTCACATTCCTATAGCTATGAGGCACAAAAAAATACCAAGAACTCAGGCAAAACGGATGCACAGCCCACCCATACATACCGGATAGTTGATGCACTGGCCTCAAAGATGCCTCACGTGGAGCAGAAAGACGCACAAAGCTAAGATTTTCCTGACTCCATATCTTATATTCCGCCTTAACCTTGTCACCACGGTGTAAAACAGTTCCCTCAGAAATTCGAACCCCCTCTACAGTCTTACCGTCCTTATCGTGCATTGACAAAGCATCATGCTCTACCGAAGAAATCAGATAAAAATTCTTTTCAACCCTAATCTTATTGCCTGTAGCCTTAATCTCTTCAAAAGGTTTCTCAAAAGTCTTCTTAATCAAAATAACTTTCGTAGCCTTTACCTGTTCAGAGCCGGAAAGCACAGAATTAACAGCATCCACGAAGGCAGGCTCGTCATCATCCCATTTCTGAGCCTCCTTCTGCAACATAAGCCATATTCTTATACCATCAGCAATTCTCGACGCCTCATCAGAAGAAGAAGCTACCGCATAATCTTTGAAAGAATATGCCGTAAGCAAATCGCATAGCATAGAATGTGCATAAGCCTCGCTCTCCAAAAGCCCTCTGAACGGCATAACAGCATTAGGATAATAAATACCTCCGTCACTATGCTCCACCGCATATTCCAACAGAGAGACCACATCAGCCTGAAGTGATCTCTTCATCTTGCCATCAGCACTTAAAGAAATGCCCCATGCCTTAGCCAAGGCTACACCATCAATAGACGCAACAAGATTCATAAGAGTCATAAGCCTTCGCGCTTTCCCAAGAATATAACCATTCAAACCCCTATCTTCTTTAGGTACAAGATAACCTTTCAAATATTTCTTAAAATCCGCCATTCTCTTGGCAAATTCAATAGGTCTTTCCGAAAACTGAACACTGAATTTCACAGAAGGATACAATGACCTGATATACAGATATTGGTCTGTAGAAAGACCGCCACACCAGAAAGGCCACAAAAAATCGAACTCTCTTGCATCAAGAAATCCTACCGACTTGTCCAATCCAAGATCGGAAACATCCAACAACCCGGCATCCCTCAACTTCGCAAAACGTTCAAGTATAACCGATGTGATAACAGGAGAAGAAGACATACCCTCAAACCAACTAAAACCACCATCAGCATTCCTACAAGCAAGAATCCCGGCAAGAAGCTTTTCATTCGGAACAAAATCCGAAGAATCACTGCAAATAGAAACCCCAAGCGCCTCTGCCACAAGACGCACATAATAAGCCTCTGACAGCGACAAGCAGTCAGTATTTACAGGATTAACCTTAGAAGGGATGGCCTCCCTTACCATATCGATTACGGAAATCTCCTTATATTCAGCCCCATAAGATGAGACATTCACAAATGAAGAACGGATTTTTTCGATCAGAGCCTCCTTATCCATACCTGCAAGCAACACAGCAGAATGAGCCTCCGTAAGCACTTGAATATTTCGATATATAGGGACAGACACAAAGACTCCGTCAGAGAAACTGCTGTCATCAGCCACAAAGACAACTTTCAGCCCAATAGGCTTGCCGGACTCCCTATCTGCATCAGATGGCACGGCAACGTCAAATTCTCCGGAAATCGATTTTCCGGCAGGAATTGTAATGTTCATTGAAGAGGACTTGACAGGTTTCAAAGTCTTATAATCCTCGCCGTCATACTGGTATAGAGCAAGAGTTCCTGAAACCGGTTTGTCCGAATTGCTCGAGACACTCGCCGACAGACGGTATTTGTCTCCGGCATATAAATATTTCGGTTCTACAACTGCCACCTTGACAGGAACAGACACCACCATTTCCTTGGACAAAACGGCATTTTTCATTTCCTTATCATGGGCAAAAAGCCGGACATAATAGGTGGACAACTTATCTGAAGTTCTAAACTTCAACTCCATATCTCCATTTTCATCAGAACGGACAAAAGGCTGGAATGTAAGCGTATTGGCAAAATTGTCTCTTATCCCAATCTTGGAAAGAGCCATCTCCTGAACTTCAGTAACCTCCTGCAATACGGACTCAGCGGCTATTTCAGCATCAAATGACATAGGAGAAGCATCAAAGATAGGCGCTTCCATATCATCAGATTTTGCTGTTGCAAGCCCACGCATCATTAGACTCGGCTTCTTAGCCATATATCCTAAACCACTTAATTCCCCCGACATATTGGATGAAAGCCAATAATCATTTCTCTCTCCATTAACACCCGGAACCGCTATTATAGATACAGGAGGTATATCAAACTGATTTAGCGAAACGCCATTCCAACTGTTCATAGAAATATTGTCAAGGCTTTTATCATAGATAGAAGCCACACACTCTACACCAGGGATTGTTTTCATCTTGAAGGTATATTCCTTGTCCGGCAAAGCCCTGTTCTCAAAAACAGAAAATTCTAATGGAAGGTCGAGATTGTTTCGCCTACGCCTGAAACGCGTTGACCATACACGGGACATGCTGTCGCGAAAATACAAAATCTGAATCATCACTGCATCAGGATATTCGGCTTTATATGGAAAAGCGACTGTTGTCAACGAACCGGCCTTTCCTCTTTCGCCAGAAAGTGTAACCAAACGGCTGTCTATCAGTTCCATATTGTCTCCGAACACTTCCACGACAGCCCAAAGTTTCTTCCCGTTTGCCGTACCAACTAAAGCCTTGATTTCATCGCCGGTCCCAACATTGCCACTCTCTCTCCAGAAAACATGCTCGACAGGAGCATCGAGAACCTCAGAATTGCCCGTCAGGCAAACAAAATTCAGACTTTCCTCAACTTCAGACGTAATTTTGCCGTCATCACTTTTTGCATAAGCCTTCGTCTTAACCACATACAGACCGTCAGGCAAAGAAGACAAATCGAATTTCTTAACTTCTCCGGAAGCTACCGAGCCTTTTTCAATCTCCTTATCTTTCTCATCATAAAGGACATACTCTATATACAACGGAACCTCTACACCTTGAGCATTCTTTACCGACATCTTCACCTGAGCCGTAGCATCCGTAACAAGTTCGGCACTGTTTTTCTTCTGCCATATTTTCTCCTGTTTCTTAGGAGTTGTCATTGGCACATCGAGACTGATTTCAGCATCGGCTTTATTCTGCAAATCCATCGATAGCATCAATCTTTTGCCGACATATACATCCTTATTGTATTCATGAGTCTCCCCTGTCGCATCGATTATCTTGACATTAGTATTGATATATTGCCAATCATCCGATGATGACGGCACTAAAATCTCAAATCTACCGTCAGCAGCTATTTTCAATGAGCCTTCCGAAAGCACATCACCGGCATATACGGAAGTAAATAATGCCTTTGCCGAAGACAGGCTATGAGAGCTGTAACTCCTGACAACACCGCTTATCTTCACAGTATCTCCTGGAAGATAAAGCCGCTCTATCTCATCGAAAGCAAGGTCAAATGTCGGCAGCACAAATTCATCGACTCTAAAATAATCATCCGTTTCCACACTCCCTGACTTTATCTTTATACTGAACCTGCCATTTCTCAATCCTTCAGGCAAGACAAATTCACCTGCCACTGCTCCGAACTCATTGGTAGAAAGCGACAAGTCCTTCAATTTGTTATTTTCCGAATCATATAAAGTCGCTGTTACGCCAGTACCGGCACCGAAAGCCCTGACCGAGCTAACCATATCCCCTCTATAAAAAACAGACTTGAAATGAACAGTATCTCCCGGATTAAAAGCTTTTCTGTCCAAAAATATCTTGCCATAGTCTCTTGAAGAAGGCTTCATCCACCTATCCCGATCATTGGAAACAGAAACGCTCCGGCTTTTCCGAAGATACCCGTCATCTCCTTTATATGAAACCTCTATATCATACCAAGAGCGGCCTTTAATGGCTCCTGAAATCACCTCCGGCAACATAGTAAAGCCGTCTTTCAAGGCAAAACCGGTGGTCGAAGCCACTGTCCTACCGTTTTTGACAAGATGCACATCTACGGATTTCAGCGGCTCTCCGGTAATATAGTCAGCAGCATAAATACCATAACCTTTGCTATCCCGGCGCTCTGCCAATGAAATGCTATATTTAGAATATGAGTCGTAATCCGCATGTTTACCCTTATAGGCCGTAACACCATATATGCCGTCATCCAATTTGGGAAGTTCAGTCTTTATAGTATCGATAGCATAGAAACTCCGCCTGCTATTTTTAAAATTTTTCTTGAATACTGTTTTTTTCGAACCCGATGGTACGATATCCAAAGTAACTTCGTCTAAATTGCGAACAAGCACTAAAGCCTTATCATCGAATGTCTTGACTGAAATAGAAGGGGCCGTCAATGTTTTGATCAGCTCTTCCACCTCAACAATATCTTCCGCCAAAACCTTTTCTTTGCCGGAAAGGGAATGGCGCCTGCTCTCAAAAGCCTTGCACTCCTTATACAGCTCCTCATATTCGTCCGAACCTGCATTATTATTGTCGAGAGAATCTTTCTTAATCGCAAGCAAATCACTCTCCGCAAAATAGGAAATCGCCTTACCCTTATATTCCTTAACAAAATCCTTCAATGCCGCCTCTCTCTTTCCGTCATCGGTATTTGCAGCGACATTCAGATAATGAAGATATGCCCCGTCCGGATATCTTCCTTTGATAATACTGTCCAGCATCTTGTAGGTCCTGTCGGAAGCAAGACCTTCCGAATTGCCATAAGACGGAAGATTTATCCACAGCAAATATTCAAAATCGTTGCTGATATATTCCGGAAGCTGTCCTGACATATAAGAATATATGTGCCCTTCATGCTTATAAAACGGCTCATTCTTTGCTTTTTCCAACCTTGCAGCATTTTCGGTTATATATTTGAGCAATTCATAATCATAAGTTGAAAGATATGAACGGCGATACAATATTGTCAGCACAGGCTCATCAAATTCTTTAACCTCTCTTTCCATACGAGAAATTAACGAGTCTCTTGATTTCCAATCCCTTGACACTGAAACGTCAAAATATTTTACGGAAGCGTCCCAGAAATCCCAAGCAATCCTCCGGTCACGAGCAATCTTTTTAATCGCATCGAGCGCTTCCATCTGCTTTTTGGGCCTGTCGGCAGAAACAGCATCATAATATGTCTTCCACTGATGTATAAAAATATGCCCTTGTTTATCAGGGACAGTCGAACTGTTATCAATCGGTCTCATAAATGCTTTAACAGTAACACCTGCCGCCACAATGGCAGCAATAGCAATAATAATGATAATCGACAGTCTTTTCATACTGCTTACTTTTTTGGCCGGGATATCGCAAAACCATGCATCAAAATATAACGGCCTGTTATTAATATTCAAATTTTCCGATAAATCAAATCTTTTTGAAATACGGGATAGCCTCTGCTACTACAAAAGTGCTGCCACCAATATAAATCAAAGGAGCAGACAGTCCACCGGCACGATATCTTACAGCAAGCTCCAACGCTTCCCTAACAGCATCAGACACATTTTCCACCACATAGATAGCCGAAGAGTCAAGTCCTTTATTTTTTCTAAACGATGTGACTTTACGACAGATTTCAGATGCCGGCAAGGCTCTGGAAGTAACAGGGGTAGTGAAAATATAATCTGCATCTTCAGGCATAAGAGGTATAATCTCGTCAAGATTCTTATCCGCCATAACAGCATAAACAATAATCAATTTATCGCTTTTTCCATTTTTAAGCATTCTTTGTAATTGAGCAAAATTATTTTTCAAAGCAGCAGCATTATGACCAATATCAGCGATAACCAAAGGCTCCTGTGAAAGTTTTTCCCACCTGCCATGGAAATCCATAATCGAAGCAGTATGAGTAATAGAATTTTCAACAACACTGCTATCAGCAAGAACAGGAAAAGAAACTTTAAGAATATCTATGGCAGCAAGTGTTGTCCTTAGATTAAACTGCTGATAGCAGCCCTGCAAATCCATATTATCTAAAATATGATTTTTTCTGTCCCATAAACAAGGTTTGATTTTATCTGCAAATATTAATTTAGAGCCGGTTGACGCTGCCTTTTCGATAAATACAGGAGCTGTCTCCGGCAAAGTCTGTCCTATCAAAGCCGGTACTCCCTGCTTGAAAATACCGGCCTTCTCACAAGCGATTTCAGACAATGTATGCCCAAGATATTCGCAGTGGTCAAGCCCTATGCTGGTAACAATGCTCAATTCAGGCACTATGATATTTGTGCTGTCAAGTCGTCCGCCAAGTCCTGTCTCAATAATTGCAGCATCCACGCCCATATCAGCGAACCACTTGAAAGCCATGCCAGTGGTTATTTCAAAAAACGACAATGAAAGTTCTTCAAAAACAGACTTCCATTGCATAATGAAATCATAGACATATTTTTCACCTACGAGGTGATTGCCAATCCTCATCCTTTCTCGAAAATCAACGAGATGAGGCGATGTATAGAGTCCGGTTTTAACACCCCCTCCTGAAAGGCAGGCAGCAAGCATATTTGCTACCGAACCTTTGCCATTGGTCCCGGCAATATGAACCGATCTTATTTTCTTGGACGGGAATCCCAATGCCTTATCAAATTCCAACATTCTATCAAGACCCGGCTTATATGCTTTATGAAAATTCACATTCTGTACAGAAGGGTGCTTTTTGAAAAGTTTCCTAAGCTCGTCATTATATGCACTTTTTATAAATTCAAACCTCATATCACAATATTTTGAACTGTTTTCAAATTTACTTATTTTTACAAGGAAAATGGGACTTATGAGAAAAAAACAATTTGATATGAAGGAAAAGGCATCTGCAATTTGGTCTGAATATATTATTGACGGTACGAGAATGACCGCAACACCGGGAGATATGCTATGTTCAAGCTGCAACAATTGCAACGCTATTGAAGAAAAACGAAATTTTATACCTATCATCGACGAGACTTTTGATCCTGCTCCTTTACAGACATCTTTTGATAATTCCGACATCGATAATTATCTCAAACATATTTTATCCTTCAAAGGTTGTAGGGAAATTTCAGCGGAATATCCTGAATTTATGACAAAAAGCCGCATTGTTTCAGCTCTGTTGGATAATATATGGAAATCCGGGCATTTCAGACTCGAAGATTTATATATCTCCCCTTGTTGGAAATGGGCTTCCGGCCCTATTGGAAATATGGCAGCTTTTTACCGTTCCGTAGAATCCGCATGCGATTATTGCAATGATCTCGGGATTAGAATAAATTCATATTTATTCACTGAAGGTCAAGGGCGTTTTATCGAAATCAATACGGGCCTGTTTGTTGAAAACAAGTCATATCCTATTGCAGAAAAAGAGCAGGAAATAGATTTGAACCCTGTTCAAGATATAACAAATATATCCCAAATCAGAAAATGCAAGTCAAAACTGTCCGAAGATAATTCCTCTTGGGTAATTTATATACCTTTTGACACTTGCGATTTTCATCTCGGCAGCTCGCTACTCTATGAAACAGTCGGCGGTTCATGCGAAAAAGCACCTGACATCAATGACACCAAATACTTTTCAGATTGCTATGAAGTAGTAAGGGAACTGATCGAAGACGGGATTGTCAAATCAGGCATAAGTGTAGGAGATGGTGGCCTTATGACAGCTCTGTCACATTTAATCCCCAAAAATTCAGGATTTTCTGCCGACATTTCAGGTCTGATGAAATCATATGCCGAGAACAATATTGTCCGTATCCTCTTCAGCGAAGTGCCAGGAGTTATTATTGAAATCGACGATTCGGATTATGATTATATCGACGCAGAATTTTTATTGCAAGATGTGGCCTATTATCCTTTGGGACATCCTTGCAGCAACAAAAAAGGACTTAGAATAACAATGTCTGACCTTTCTGATATTTCAGGGATACTACAAGCCCTAATCAACGGTCAGGACTACGAGGGGGAAGATTAATTTTCAATTTGATTATATCTATGGCTATGCGAAAATATGCAAATGTTCAAACCGGAGGCTCCACAAAAGGAAGACCCAAAATATTTGTTCTCGATACGAATATTATCCTTCATGACTACAATTCTATCAGAAAATTTCAGGACAATGACATTGTAATACCCATTGCCGTAATAGAAGAACTTGACAAGTTCAAAAAAGGTAATGATGCTCTAAGTTATAATGCCAGAGGATTTATGAGAGAACTCGACCGCCTTACCGAAGGAAGACTTTTTGGAAATCACGGTGTGCCTATAGGCAAAAGATTAGGCTTCATAAAAATAGAGCCGAACCACCCTTTTCCTGAAAAACTCAAAAATCTTTTCATTGACGACATACAGGATCATAGAATCCTATCTACAGCCATCTGGGTAAGGGACAACAATCCGGACAGATTTGTCGCCCTCGTCACAAAGGATATCAATCTAAGAATGAAATCCAAGGCTGTAGGCATGGTGGCCCAAGACTATCTTACCGATAGGGTTGAAGAAGAAAGAATCGAAAATGCCAGAAAAGAAGTCATATATATTGACGGCCTCTCAAACGACCTTATGCATAACCTTAGATACGGGCCTGAAAATGCTATTGAATGGAATCGATTATATCCAAAAGAGCCAAAGGCAAATCAGCTGTATATCATAGGAACCGGCAATGACAATGTATTAGCCAGATATGACTTTAAAAGCAAAAGAATTATTCTTGTAAAAAGCCGCACAGCTTATGGAATACAGGCTCGTAACGATGAACAAAAGTTCGCCCTCGATGCTTGTATGAATCCTGACATACCTCTTGTATCCCTTACAGGAGGTGCAGGAACAGGTAAGACACTTATATCACTGGCTTCAGCCCTTGAGCAGGCCGGACAATACAAGCAGATAATCCTGACAAGACCGACAGTAATTCTAGGAAATCAAGATATAGGATTCCTGCCGGGTGACGAAAATAAGAAAATGAGTCCTTTTCTCCAACCTCTGATGGACAACCTGAATGTCATCAAGGCACAATTCAGGCCGACAAGCAAAGAGGCTCTTAAGATAGAGACCATGCTAAAAGAAGAGAAACTGCTCATATCACCTCTTGCATATATCAGGGGCCGAAGTCTCGGAAATGTATATTTTATCATAGACGAAGCCCAAAATCTGACACCTCACGAAATCAAGACGGTAATTACAAGAGCCGGGCAAGGAACTAAAATGGTTTTTACCGGAGATATTCTTCAAATAGACCAGCCTTATCTTGACCAATGGTCGAACGGACTGACTCATATTGGAGAAAAACTCGATGGTCAGTCTCTCTTCGAGCACGTATTCCTAAGAAAAGGTGAGCGAAGCGAATTATCCGAAATTGCAGCAAAATTATTATAAACGGATTAATTATCGTACATTTGCAATTATTTATTAAAAGCAGATTTTATTAAAATTTAACTAAGATGTTCGAAAATAAGAAAAGAGTCTTTCAGTTCGGAGGCAAGAAGGCCGAAGGTAACGGAAAGATGAGAGAGCTCCTTGGTGGAAAAGGAGCCAATCTGGCTGAGATGAGCCTTCTCGGCATGCCTGTTCCTGCAGGTTTCACTATCACAACCGAATGCTGTGCAGAGTATTATTCATTGGGCGGAGGATTTTCCGACGATCTCAAAAAAGAGGTAGCAAATGCTCTTAAAGCCACTGAGCAAATAATGGGGAAAAAATTCGGAGATGTAAATGATCCGCTTTTAGTAAGCTGCCGTTCAGGTGCCAGAAGTTCAATGCCCGGTATGATGGACACAATCCTCAATATCGGTTTGTGTTCTGCCACCCTCCCGGGAATGATCAAGAAAACAAACAACCCAAGATTTGTATATGATGCCTACAGACGTCTTATCATGATGTATTCAGATGTCGTGATGGAAAAAGCCGAAGGAATCGAGCCTGAAGACGGTATGGGGATTCGCCAGCAGTTAGACAGAATGATGACAGAGCTAAAGGAAAAGAAAGGCTATACATCAGATACAGACATCACAGCAGAAGAGCTGAAAGAGCTTTGCGAAAAATTCAAAATAAAAGTAAAAGAAGTTCTTGGAGTAGAATTTCCTGACACTGCCGAAGCCCAGCTTTGGGGTTCAATCGGAGGTGTATTCAAATCTTGGAACGGAAAGCGTGCCATCGCTTACAGACGAATCGAGAAAATTCCTGATGACTGGGGTACAGCAGTAAACGTACAGTCAATGGTATTCGGGAACATGGGCAACACCTCCGCTACAGGTGTTGCTTTCTCACGCAACCCTGCCAACGGAGACAACAAATTCTATGGAGAATGGCTTATCAACGCTCAAGGTGAGGACGTTGTGGCAGGTATCCGTACACCGAATCCTCTCAACGAGGCCACAAAGACAGAGAAGAACAAAGACCTCGAGTCTCTTGAGAAAGCTATGCCTGAAGTGTATAAAGAACTCGACAAAATCCGCAAAGATCTGGAGAACCACTTCCACGATATGCAGGATATTGAGTTTACAATCCAAGACGGACATCTTTGGATGCTACAGTGCCGTATAGGCAAGAGGACAGGTTTAGCCTCTCTTCAAATGGCTATAGACATGTTAGAAGAGGGTATGATTGATGAAAAAACATCAGTAATGAGGGTATCTCCGGCACAGCTTGATGAAGTCCTCCACCCGATTCTGGATCCTGCATCCGAGAAAAAATCAAAGGTCGTAGCACACGGTCTTCCTGCATCTCCGGGAGGAGCTGTCGGTACTATCGTATTCACGTCAGAGGCCGCAATGGAAGCACAGAATTCCGGAAAGAAAGTTATTCTTGTCAGAGAAGAGACATCTCCTGAAGATATTGAAGGCATGAGGGCTTCCGTAGGTATTCTCACTACTCGTGGAGGCATGACATCGCATGCTGCTCTTGTGGCTCGCGGTTGGGGAAAATGCTGCATTGTAGGTTGCGACACAATGAAGATCAATATGGAAACAAAGACAATCACTTTCGAAAATACTGAAAAAGTATATAAAGAAGGGGATTGGTTGAGTCTCAACGGTACAAAAGGCTATGTGTACGATGCCAAAATCGACACAATGGACGCTTCAGAAAACCCAATGTTCGTAAAATTCATGGATTTGGTGGATAAATTCCGAAGACTTGGTATCAGGGCAAATGCAGATACACCGGAAGATGCCCACAAAGCCATCAGCTTCGGAGCTGAAGGTATCGGACTTTTCCGTGTCGAGCATATGTTCTATGGCAAAAATTCCGAACAGCCTCTGTCAAAGATGCGCAAAATGATTCTTTGCGATACAGACAAAGAGAGGAAAGCCGCTCTATCAGAACTTGAGCCGTTCATCAAAGCCGCTGTCAAGAGTACACTCAAAATCATGGATGGAAAGCCGGTAGTATTCCGTTTGCTTGATCCGCCTCTTCATGAGTTCGTGCCAAAGACAGAAGAGAAAAAGAAAGAACTTGCAAAAGAACTTGGAGTAAGTGTAGCTGAGATAGAGAAAAGGGGTGAATCTCTCCACGAGGTAAACCCAATGATGGGACATCGTGGAGTACGTCTACACGTATCTTTCCCACTTATCGCAGAAACTCAATACAGAGCTATCTTCACAGCAAGTGCAGAACTTCAGGAGGAAGGACTTCATCCACATCCGGAGATTATGATTCCTGTTACCATTTCAGCTCGTGAGTTAAGTTTCCAGAAAGCCATTTGCGACAGAGTAAAAGCTGAAGTTGAAGGCCATTATGGACTTTCTATAAATTATCAGTTCGGTACAATGATTGAAATCCCAAGAGCCGCTCTTACAGGGGATAGAATGGCAAGAACAGCAGAATTCTTCTCATTCGGCACAAATGACCTTACACAAATGACCTTCGGTTTCTCAAGAGATGATGTAGGTACATTTATGGGCGACTATCTCGGCAACAAAATTCTTGATGCCGATCCGTTCCAGACAATCGACACAAAAGGTGTAGGAAAATTGGTTGAATACGGTGTTCAGGCAGGCAGATCTAAGAGACCGGAACTCAAATGCGGTGTATGCGGAGAGCATGGCGGAGACCCTGATTCTATCAAATTCTTCAACAAAATAGGTATCGATTACGTATCTTGCTCACCATTCCGTGTACCGATTGCACGACTCGCAGCAGCTCAAGCTGCTATCGAGCAGAGTAAGTAAATTAAATCCGATTATATGGAAACTGCCTGAAAGTAATATTTTGGGCAGTTTTTCTTTTTTAATATATTTGCAGACTATTTTTAAAGATTTATTTAAACAACGATGATCAAGAAACTCAAAAACCTTTTTATCAATATAAGCAGTTTAAAATTCGCATTTATTATCGGACTGCTGAATTTAGTTCTATTTAATATTCCTTTGTTAAAGATAGTTATTGATTATCAAGGATTGAGTATTCCAAGAAAAACGCTTATATTTTCCAGCTTGCTTTTCCTTATTCCTATTGCAAATGCACTCATAGTATATATATTGTCTCTTATATCAAGACATTTAGCAAAAATATTGTGGATAATATTCTTCCTGATCAATGCCGTAGTCATATATTTTATCAAGACCTACAATATAATATTGGACGAGGATATGATTGGCAATGTGATGAATACCAATAAGAGCGAGGCCATCAGCTTCTTTTCAGCAGGATTTGTATTATATTTCGTATTCTTAGGGATATTGCCAAGCCTGTTCATAGTATTCTCCAAACCGATAAAGGATAAATTCAAAAAAGCAATATCATCTATAGGAATAATGCTTTCAACCATGTTGCTGATAGTTATCATAAATATCGGCAATCTGCCTTGGGTACATCTTAATTCTTGGCTTGTAGGGTCGTATGTAATGCCGTGGTCATACGTTGTAAACACTCAAAGATATTTTCACCATAAGCATAAAGAAGCTAAAGAAGCAATCCTGCTTCCGGACGCCTCAATAAAAGACTCCACAAAAGCCGTTGTAGTCCTAATAATCGGAGAATCTGCAAGAAAAGACAATTTCTCTCTGTACGGTTACAAACGAAACACCAATCCCCTGCTATCTAAAATCGAACATCTGCACCATTACAATGCAGAATCAGCCGCCACATATACAATTGCCGGAATAAAGGCTATGCTGGAACATACTCCTTCAAAAAAATCATATGAATGTCTGACAAGCTATCTACATAGGAATGGGGCTACTGTAGTATGGAGAACAACCAATTCGGGAGAGCCGAAAATGACAGTTGACAAGTACCACACTGCAGACTCTCTGAAAGCATTATTCCCGGATGCCGATAAAAATCATGACGGAATATTGCTGCAAGGTTTGAAAGATGAAATTCTGAATTCAAAAACCGACAAGACATTAATTGTTCTTCACACCGGAACAAGTCACGGGCCTGATTATTACAAAAAATATCCTGAAGAATTTGAAATATTCAAACCTGTGTGTAAAAATGTGGAACTTGAAAAATGCTCTATAGATGAGTTAGTCAATGCCTATGACAACACTATAGTATATACAGATTATCTGATATATAATACTATCGAGGAATTAAGACAACTCCCTGCTGAATATAAAAGCACTATGATGTTTGTATCGGATCACGGAGAATCTCTTGGGGAAAATGGTATATACATGCACGGCATAACAAAAAAACTTGCGCCGGTACAACAATACGAAATACCATTTTTGATATGGGTTTCAGACAATAGACTCAAGCTAAAAGAGAATAATCTTCTTACCCAGCACAATGTATTCCATAGCGTCCTTCATTTTTTGAGCGTGGATAGCCCTATATACAACAAGGAATTGGATCTATTTAAATAAAACGACTAATAGCGATTCAATGGTCTTCCGCTTGTCATCATATGGACTTTCCTTTTCACCTCTTCAAGAACAGCCTTATGTCCTGCAAGCTGCTCCTGCTGCTGCACGGTAAGTTCTGTTTTAGAAGTAAGAACCTGAAAATTATTCGTAGCAGATGTCAGAACAGTATCGATAAGCTCTACAATATCAACCATGTCTTTATCCATAAATCCCCTTGATGTAACAGCCGGGGTTCCAACCCTAAGACCTGATGTCAAGAATGGAGATCTGGAATCAAAAGGAACCATATTTTTATTGACCGTTATATCTGCCTTACCCAATTCTTTCTCCGCGACCTTACCTGTAAGTTCAGGGAATTTCGTGCGTAAATCTATAAGCATCAAGTGATTGTCTGTGCCTCCTGAAATAACCTTATAACCTCTTGCTATAAATTCCGCACACATAGCTTGAGCGTTGGACATTACCTGCTTCTGGTATTCAATATATTCCGGCAACATTGCCTCATAGAAAGCAACGGCTTTGGCTGCAATCACATGCTCAAGAGGTCCGCCTTGAATCCCCGGAAACACACTTGAAGCAAGCAAAGCGCTCATTTTCTTAATTTCTCCCTTAGGAGTCTTTATGCCCCAAGGATTATCGAAATCTTTTCCTAAAAGAATAATACCGCCTCTCGGCCCACGAAGAGTCTTATGAGTAGTAGAAGTTACGATATGAGCATATTTCACAGGATTCTTCAAAAGGCCTGCGGCAATAAGACCGGCAGTATGTGCCATATCGATCCACAGAATAGCTCCTACCTTATCTGCAATTTTCCTCATCCTCTCATAGTCCCACTCCCTCGAATATGCCGAAGCTCCACCTATAATAAGTTTAGGATGACACTCTACCGCCCTCTTCTCCATAGCATCATAATCGATATACCCGGTAGCTTCATCAAGTCCATAAGGCACCGCATTATAAAGAATACCTGACATATTGACCGGAGAGCCATGAGTAAGATGACCTCCTTGAGACAAATCAAGCCCCATAAATGTATCTCCCGGTTTAAGTACAGCCATCATAACCGCCATATTGGCCTGTGCTCCGGAATGAGGCTGGACATTGGCATACTCGGCATCATAAATCTTGCACAATCTGTCAATAGCCAACTGCTCAATCTGATCAACCACCTCGCAACCGCCATAATATCGCTTTCCGGGGTAACCTTCTGCATATTTGTTGGTACATACGGACCCCATTGCTTCCATAACTTGATTAGTGACATAGTTTTCCGAAGCTATAAGCTCTAGTCCCGCAGCTTGTCTATCTTTTTCTTTTCTTATCAGATCAAAAACCTGAAGATCCTGTTTCATATTATTTTATTTAAAATTAAATTCAGACGAAAACATAACTATAGACAAATATAACATTAAAAATCTTTTTTTGTTAACTTTGTCCAAGTTAAAATTTATAAAAATGTCAGTGGACAGGAAGTTGCTGAATATCGAACTTGAAAGAGTATCTGCCGAAGAATACAAAAAACTTCCCAAATCGGGAATCGTGGTAGTGCTTGACAATATAAGAAGTGCTTTCAATATAGGCTCTGCT
This sequence comes from uncultured Bacteroidales bacterium, assembly GCA_963548935.1. Classification (GTDB taxonomy): domain Bacteria; phylum Bacteroidota; class Bacteroidia; order Bacteroidales; family UBA932; genus Cryptobacteroides. Next base: position 89,807 of record CAUUVS010000006.1, on the reverse strand, counting down.
TTCAGAAGTTCAGACGCATTCAAGATAGACAGAATAGAGCTTTGCGGCATCTGTGCAATACCGCCTTCCAATGAAATACACAAATCCGCTCTTGGAGCAGAAGAAAGCGTGGAATGGAAATATAATACTGACACCTTAGAAGCATTGAAGAGACTTCGTGGCGAGGGCTATACAATAATCAGTGTAGAACAGACAGTCAATTCTGTTAAATTAGACAACTTCCATCCTGAAAAAGGCAAAAAATATGCACTTGTTTTCGGCAATGAAGTCGAAGGGGTATCACAAGAAGCCATTGATGCATCGGATTTCTCTCTTGAAATACCTCAATATGGAACAAAGCACTCCCTGAACGTTTCCGTATCGATCGGGGTAGTGCTTTGGCAATTCCGTTCTTGCTAACGGTCTAATCTACAATAGGTCTGATTACAAAATCAAATTCTCTTTCTTTTGCATGCACCATATATTGCTCAAGAGGCAAAGCGTGCCAAGAATCAATGCCGCCTAAACCTCTCTGTACAAGTTCGAAATTGACATAAGTCTTACCTTGAGACCTATTGTCTCTATATGCCTTGTCTACAATATCCAATGAATGTTGGGCAATACCTGCTTGTATATTGGTTTCATTCTTTCTTGGGCGAGGATCCGCTATAGATACATCTAAATCTTCTATACTGAACGGCAATGCAGAAGCAGAAAAATGAGAATCCGATGTCACTTCAAGTCCTCTGCCATTTTCACATATTAGCCTAAACCATCTCAAACCTGTCTTGGTGCCTGATTCCTGAGTCCTGACATAGCCATAATGATACTGATCACAGACGCTCTGGCGATAATGATCTACGATGGCAGATGAATTTCTGTCAGAATAATTCTCCCAAGGACCCTTGCCATAGAAATCTATTATAGAGAATTTACCCGGCATTGAAAAACGCATTCCATAGCGAAACATATCAGGAGCTTTGGCAATATTACCGGCATCTTTCATGATTTCTTTAACAGCTATCGATCCGTCGGAATATATACTATATACCATTGAAAGTTCAGCATAATCTTCAATAGGAGCATATTTTACAGTAATTATATATTTATTGTCCTGATTATGTGTTATGATATCCGTAACCTTGAAATCAGGATTTTTCCATATATAATTCTTCTTATCAGACTTCGAGCCTAAATCATTCTCGATCGGAGCCCTCCAGAAAGAAGGCATGAGAGGAGATGACATAAGCTCTTCTCCGCCAACCCTATAACTCTCTATAAAGCCGGTTTCCTTATTAAATATCGCTTCCCAAGATGTAGTATTGACAGCCGCTGTTCCGGGATATGCGAAAACACCACCTAAAATAATTTTACCGTCTTGCTCAAAAACCTGATTCATAGGACTCACCGCTGCCGAACCAACTGCAAAAGCCTTTACAGGAGCTTCGTAAATGGTCATCTGATCATAAGCCACCTCTGTTCCTGCAGGCAAAAGTCCATCCGATTTCTTAAGAACATATTTAACATTGAGATAAACATCCTCTTCCGGTTGCTGTGCTATCGACACAGCATTGACAATATCTTTATTGGAAAAGCCAAGCCCCACTGAAGCCCTCTCCTGCGGCCGAACATCAAGATTCTCTATAACTCCTGAAAATAAAGACTTTCCGGCCAGCCTCACTTCCCATAACATACGATATTGAGAAAGATCTTTGAAGAAATTTTCATTATAAACGTTCACTCTAAGTTCCGAAGCGCCTGTAAGTACTTTCTCATAAGGAAGGCCGGTATTTTCCAATGATGTCAGAATCGACCTATACTGATATTTCACCTCAAAAGCATGTGGATGAAGGCTCCTATCTGCGGCTATCACTCCATTGCAATTAAAAGAACCGTCAGACGGATCTTCTTCGTTGAAATCACCTCCGAATGCAAAAAAATGATCAGAACCTATAGCAGTATCTTCAACCGGACAGAACAAAGCCTGATCTGCAAAATCCCAAATATAACCTCCCTGATAAAGAGGATATTTTCTGACCAAGTCCATATACTCCTTAAAATTGCCCATTGAATTGCCCATTGCATGTGCATATTCGCATTGAATCAAAGGCTTATCGGGATTATTTTCCAAATATTTTATGCAGCCTTCAGGACTAATATACATCGGACAATAAATATCTGTATTCCACTCTTTCTGGGCTCTCTCATACTGTACAGGTCTGGAATTGTCATAAGTCTTGACCCAAGTATAACAATCTTCAAAATTCTTACCATTCCCAGCCTCGTTGCCAAGACTCCATACAATCACACAAGGATGATTATAATCTCGCTTTACCATCCGTTCATTACGAATCAGATGAGCTTCTCTGAAATCTTCTCTATGAGAGAGAGCTTCTTTTCCGTATCCCATTCCGTGAGATTCCAAATTCGCCTCATCGGTAACATATAGGCCATATTTGTCACACAGCTCATACCATAGTGGATCATTAGGATAATGTGATGTTCGCACCGCATTGATATTCAACTCTTTCATTATTTGAATATCTTTAACCATCTCTGCCTCCGATACAACATAACCTCCAAAAGGTGAAAGCTCGTGCCTATCCACTCCTTTAATGAGTATAGGCTGTCCATTCACCAAAAGCTGCTTATCACGGATTTCCACTGTACGGAAACCAAATTCAATCGAAGTGCTTTCCGTAATTCCTTTACGATCTTTGGCAGTGACTTTGAGTGTATATAGATTAGGTACCTCCGCACTCCATAACCTTGGCGAAGCAATATTCTGCAATGAGCGTATCACTACAGAACCTGTCTGCGAAACCTCATATTTTGGGGAAGGCTTTTCACTAAAGGCAGCAATCTCGACACCATCGGCATCAATAACCTCAAAATCCACAGAAACAGTACCCGGTGTCACTTCAGTCAATACCGAAAGCCTGCCATCCATCCCGGCCCTGATATTGACATCCTCAATCCTTTTCTTTTCACGAGTATATACATATATACCTCTCGCAATTCCGCCAAAACGCCAGAAATCCTGATCTTCAAGGTATGTCCCGTCACACCACCTATAAATTTCAAGAGCTATAAGATTCTCGCCTGTTCTGACATATTTGGTAATATCGAAACGCGCCTCTAATTTACTGTCCTCACTATAGCCTACCTCCTTGCCGTTTACCCAAACACGAACATTTGAAGTCGCAGAACCGATATAAAGACAAATCTGTTTACCGATCCAAGACTTATCGATATTGAAAGTCCTACGGTACTGCCCCACATGATTGCCTTGTATCGGGACAAATGGAGGATTGTTTTTGAAATGTCCCCTCCAAGCATAGCCGACGTTCAGATAAACAGGATCACCATAACCATTGAGTTCCCACATTCCGGGCACAGGGATAGTGCCCCAGTCTTCATCCTTATAACCATTCTGATTGAAATCAGTACTCAGATTTTCAGGGCTGCCATAGAACTTAAACTTCCAGATTCCATTAAGCGACAGAGTCTTCTGCTGATCCGTAACAAACGTAGCGCGCATAGGCAATCTGTTCTTCTGGAAAATACCGGGATGCTGCCAATCAGGCAAATTTGTATCTTCAGCATAGACAACATGAGCAAAACTTATCAATACTGAAACAATCAAAAGTAGAGATTTTCTAATCATAAAACGGTTATTAATATTATTAAACTTATTAATTGGTCAAGTTACAAAAAATATTTAAGAATCAAATCACTTCCATATCTTGAGACAGCATCCACCCCTGCCTACCGTCTGCAAGTTCTATATTGCTCCATTCCCCCACCTTGTCTATAATCCTTACTTTAGTCCCTTCATGTAGCACAAAAAGATCTTTTGCCGATTCGGAAGAAGGTGAACTTCTGACAGAAGTCACAGGTTTCAGGACGATTGCAGTGTCTGCCTTAAGGTACGCTCTTTTCTGCGAAACCGAGAAAGATAGAGATACTGCAAAAACCGACAGTGCGACAATACCCGTATAGAAGCCGGTCTTCTTGACTCCTGAAGACTGTCCTATCAGAAAAAGAAGAAGCATTGCCAGAAAAACTCCAAGAAAAACCAATGATAATACCGCCCATGTATTTGATGACAATACATAAGAAAGACGCCTCGCCCAAGAGACTAAAATAAATTCCGGCACCTCATCAATCCTATCCTGGATATGCTCTGAAGCTAATTCCAAATTATATCTTGAATCAGAATGAGAAGGATCCATTTTAAGGACTCTTTCATAATTCAATATGGCTTTGGAATATTCTCCTGCCTTAAAATAGGCATTGCCTATATTATAATATAATGACGGAGACTTCAATTTTACCTTTTCAAGAATTGTCCATGCATCGATCGCCTTTTCCCAAGAGCCGGAGGAATAAGCCTCAACACCGGCATTCCACAAAGAATCTCTGACATCTTTATATTGTTCCGCATAAATCTGACCACAGATCATAAAAAACAATGGTAAAAGAGCCAGTGTTTTTAAAGATATGGATTTTTTATTTTTCATACTCATGTCAATAGAAGAAATAAGTTCCAATGCTTCAGAATAATGTTCAGCCATGGATTTATTCTCTGTATCAGGAGAATATCTTGAATAATCACAGGCATCCAATAAATTTACAAACCTATCGATAAGCTGACGCCGGACACCTCCGGCCTCCAATTCCGATGAAATATTATCTTTATTCAGATCCTCAACCTGAATATTCAGTTTATCTGAAACAAAACCAAGTATCGCCTTATGAAGTTCTGCATAAAAAGCAGTGTTAGCATCTTCTTTCAGAAAAACCTCTGCCTGTTTCAATCGCTTTAGAGCCATCTTGGTTGCCCTTCTGTTTTTAGTCCCGGCAACATCAGAGCGCATAGCAGCCATTTTCCTAAATACAAGAAAACAAACTCCTGCCCCTGCAAACAGCAATACAACAATGGCAAAGAATAATGGAGTACCCACAAAAAAAACAGGTCCGGTTTTCAATGCCGGTCTTCTTGTTTTGATAAACCTTATATCCTCACCAAGATTCTTTACCCCTTTTCTATCTGTTGACGGCATTGGAACTGTTGGCATGGAAGTCTGTTCTTCTTTGCCTTTTGTAACTTTAATGGTTATGGGATTTGTTTTTATCATAACATATTTACCCGAACTGACATCAAAGTAGGAATATTCTATAGGTGCAATTGTAAAATCACCGGGGCTTCTTGGAATGAAAGGATATTCAAAAGTCTTTGAGCCAACGGTTCCTCCTGTTCCCTTATCGGTATTGGTGGTTGCCTTTGTGTCATAAACTTCCATATCAGGAGGAAAACTCACTTTCGGCGCCTCAAGCAACGACACATTGCCACGACCTGAAACAGTGACAATCAATGCTGTAGCCTCGTGAGTCTTCAGTGCATCATTATTAAGCTTGGCATTTATCGAAAAACTACCGACCCCTCCTCCGAAAGAAGCAGGAGCCCCTTGAGGAAGTTTATTTACATGAAGTGTAATCTGAGGAGTCGTAATCCTTTTGCGTACTGTTGTATAATCATTTTCAAAAAAACTGTCAAAAATGCTTGACGAGCCCTTGACACCGGTTCTTAGATTTACAAGACATACGAGTTCAGCCGGTTCTATAATCAACTCTCCTGACTGCTGAGGTATAAGCATATATCTTCGAAGAATAGCCGTATTATATATTTTGTCGTCAAAAGTTTCCCGCTTGAATTCTATATTTGAAGGAGCCTCTGTTTCCTGACTCCAGAACCCATTGAATGTAGGAAATTTTGCTCCCTCAAATCCTGCAATGTCAACTCTATGATACAATTTCAACACGGCAGTCAGAGGTTCTCCTATAAAAGCGTTGCTCTTGCTGAGAGAAAATCTAAGAAACAAATCATCTTTGGATATTTCACCACTGGAAGACACTCTGCCGGAAGAAGATTGAGGGGCATTCCGGCTACTACCTTGTGAAGAATTTCCATTCGATACGACCTGTATAACGATATTTCCCGAAGAAATGGTTTTCCCATCCACATCCACTCTTGCAGAGCGTAATGAAAAAGATCCTGTCTTCTTTGGCGCAAGTATATACGTATAAGTATGTTGGGAAGATTTCGTTCTTTTACCATTTATTATTTGAATACTTTTAGAAGTTCCTTCCTGAGGACCCCATACAAGTTGAAAATCATCTCCTGCCTCCCAGACAAAATTATACGGTTTGTCTTCACCTTCGATAATAAAGGTAATATTGAACTGTTCATCCAAGCCTACCACATTTGGCGCTTCTACCCTTATTGTGTTCTGTGCCACAGCCGTAATTACGGTTGATATTAATATGAAAATTGTCAGTATTTTTTTCATGATCGAATCCTATCCTCCTATAATTACCAGTTCTTTTCTTTTTGTCTGGATTTCAAGACAGCAGCTTTTTCTTTATTTACTTTATCTTGAGTCTCTTTTTCTTTTGCCTGTATAGCTTTCAACATCTGCTGAGCTTGCTGTGATGATATTTTCTGTTCCTGCTGTCCGGACTGATTGTTCTGCCCTTTATCTCTATTATCGCTCTGTTTATCCTGTTTATTATCGTTCTGATCCTTATTATCATCCTGATTGTCCTTATTCTGCTCATTCTTCTTCTGATCTTTATTTTCATCATCTTTGTCTTGATTTTTTTTCTGTTCATCGAGCATCTTCTTAGCATAAATATAATTCTCTTTGGCATCCAAATCATCAGGATTCTTCAAAAGAGCCTGTTTAAAAGCATCAACAGCCCCTTGCCAATCTTTGCGAGCTATTGCAATATTACCGGTATTATAATAATAACCGGCAGAATATGCCGACAACGACGCTGCCTCCTTAATTTTATCCATATAAGAACCGGCCTCTTCCATATTTCCCTGACGATATAGATTATTTGCAAGATTATAATTTGCTGCAATAGATACAGAGTCCTTAACAAGGGCCTTCCTATATGAAATATCAGCCTCCGCCCAGTTTCCTTTCTTGAATTTCCTATTGCCTGCCCTCACATCCTTACGGTCAATCTGGGCATCAACATTGAGGCTTACCAGCATAAGTAACTGAAAAACGATTAAATATCTAAATAATTTCATATTCTAAATACTAAAAATATGCTTTTTAGCCTTACGCTCTCCTATTAGCATTTCAATACAGAAAAGCAGAAGCGCTATGGCAAAAAAATACATATACTGCTCATTATATTCTTCAAAAACAACGGACTTAAATTCTTCTCCTTCCATTTTACGGATATTGTCAATAATAGGATTCAATCCGAATTCATCATTTCCAGCACGGATATAGGCTCCATTTCCAGCTGCCGCTATTTTTTTAAGGGTTTCTTCATCCAATTTTGTCACAACAATATTTCCTTTGGAATCTTTAAGAAGACTTCCATTCATTGGAATGGGCTGCCCCTGTGGAGATCCGACACCTATAGTATAAAGATTAATTCCCATTTCAGCCGCCTGTTTAGCTGCTGCCACAGCATCATCTTCGTGATTCTCGCCATCTGTAATCAAAATTATAGCACGGCTCTTTTCACTCTGAGCGCTAAAACTCTTTATAGCGGTATTTATAGCTTCACCAATAGCAGTCCCCTGAATAGGTATGGATTCTGTACTGATATTATTTAAAAACATCTTTGCAGATACATAGTCTGATGTTATAGGCAATTGAACAAAAGATGTCCCTGCAAAAATTATAAGTCCTATCCTATCGTCTTTCAGTCTGTCGGTAAGCCTTGAGATTGCAAGTTTGGCCCTTTCAAGCCTGTTAGGAGAATAATCCTCCGCAAGCATAGAATTGGAAACATCAAGGACAATCATCACCTCACAGCCTTTAGTCTTCCGCTCTTTTAATTTAGCGCCTATCTGAGGTCTGGACAATCCTATTGCAAAAAAAGCAAATGCAAGTGAAAAAAATATAATACGAATCCACCCTTTTGAGTTCGACTTAGACGGCATCAATTCCATGACTAATTTCTCATCTCCTATTTTTTGAATACGCCTCCTACGGGCCCTCATTATTATAGAATAGACAATAATAAATATCGGTACCAGTACCAAAAGAAGCAGAAATTTAGGGTAAGCAAAATATAACATATCCTTTCCTCCTATGGCAACTTTCTAATTAGCAATCTAATAAGTATTTCAAGCAAAAGTAGCACCAAGGCAGCTATCCCATAGTCCGGAAATAATTCCTTATAAACGGGAAAACTGTCAATTGTATTGCGTGCTTTCTCCATTTTATTGATCTCAGAATAAATCTCAACTAATTTTGTATTGTCTGTCGCCCTGAAATACCGGCCTCCTGTCATCTCTGCTATATTTTTCAACAACTCTTCATCTATCTCGACCTGCACCCTTCTGGTCTCTACTCCCCAAGGGGTAATAACAGGATAAGGAGCAGTCCCATTGGCACCCACACCTATCGTATAAACCCTGATTCCATAAGTTTTTGCAATTTCGGCAGCCGTCTGAGGTGTAATTTCACCTGTATTGTTCACACCATCAGTAAGAAGTATCACGACTCTGCTTTTGGCATCAGAATCTTTCATTCTGGCGACAGCTGTTGCCAAGCCGTTTCCTATTGCCGTGCCATCGTCTATTATCCCTGTCTGAATTTCTTTCATCAGATTTATAAGAGTGGCTCTGTCAGTGGTAAGAGGACACTGTGTATAGCTCTCCCCGGCAAAAACCACAATCCCTATCCTATCGGACGGCCTCTGTGATATAAATTCAATTGCAATATCTTTTGCCGCGCTTATACGGTCCGGAGTAAAATCTTGGGCAAGCATACTGGTAGACACATCCATATCTAAAATAATATCAATCCCCTCAGTATCGATTTTATCCATTTTGGTATAAGACCTCGGCCGTGCTATCGCAATAATAATCAAGACCAATGCTGCAAGTCTCAAGAAGTATGGTAAATGGCGTATGATATTAAAAACAGAAGAACCTCCTGCCGTCCATGGTCGCAACACAGACACCCTAAAATGAGGTTCCTTGCCTTTAAGCAGGCGATATATATACAATACCAAAAGCAATAAAGGTACAAGCAGCAGCCAAAGCAGTTTTGGATATTCAAAAAACATATTCAACTCCTCCTATTTCGGCATATATGCCGAATTATCTTCTTCATTATTATCTGAAATTTTATCCGAACCGCTGGACACGGATGCAGACTGTTTTTCAGCCTCTTCATTCAGAACTTTCTGATAAGTATCTGTTACAAATTTCACAGCCAATGGTATTACTTTGGCATTCTCTTCATCATTGACAATAAATTTGGCATATTTAACAAAATCCGCTGTCTCAAAAAGCCCCTTAATATCTTTATAGAGTTCTTTTGAAATTTCCTTTCCTTTCAATTCCCTAAAAATTTCAGCAGTTGTCATTTCCATTGCTCCGAAATCGAATCTTGAAGCAATATATTCTCTCAAAGCGTCTGTAACACCTGAATAAAAGGCCTTTTGTTTGTCAGCAGTCCAGAATTTATTGCCTCTGAATTTATCGAGACGGCGCAATGCTATAATATGAGGCGGCTCATCAGCCATCATCTCATATTTCTTTTTCCTATTATGAATTATTAACCGTACCGCAAAAAAGACAAGCAAAAAAATTGCAATTGTAATTGCAATATATGGTAGCATCTCTTTAAAAGTAACAGGATATTTTATCTGTCCCTTGATGTCATGAGGTTTATAAGTTGCTGTATCTACAGGCATTGTGTGCACATCCATGGTAAGGGACTTAAACAAAAGAGTATCCACCCTGCCATCAGGCATAATCCTTTGCACCGCAATCTGCGGAAGTAGATATTCTCCTTCTTCAAAAGATGTAATAAGAATCTTTGCCTCTACGTCATAAAGCAAGTGCTTTGTCTTTTTGATTTTTTCTACTCTAATTGTATCTATTTTCCATGAGGAAACAAGTTCGACACTATCGGCAAAGACTTTAGAATAATCAGGGAATACCAATCCTGTGCCTTCAGCAACACCTTTTATAGAGACTCCGTATTCCATTTGATCACCTATAAGCACCGAATCCCTCTTCTGAACAGGCTTCAAAAACGAGCCTTCCATAGCAATAACTCCTCCATCTCCGGAAAAGGCGGTAGCGGCATAAGACGATAGGCCACTCGACAGAGCAAATAATGCCAATATTATATTCAGCCTCCTCATAATACTATCTATTTTGAAAAAATGACATCAGACCTTTGACATAATCATCCCCTGTGGAAATTGAAACATTATCTATATTATATTTATATAATAATTTCTTAGATTCGGCGTCCATATTACGAAACCATTGAGCATAAGTCTGACGGACATTGCGACTGCCGGTATTTACCCATGCAGAAACTCCGGATTCAGAGTCTTTTACATTTATAAAACCAATATCGGGAATCTCTATTTCCCTATAATCGTACACCCTGATTACAGAAATATCGTGACGATTCACAGCCACTTTGAGAGAATCTTCATATTTTGGAAATCCTTTATCATCGACATCAAGCATATCCGAAAGCACAAACGCTGTACATTTCTTCTTTATCGCATTTGTCAGATACCTGAAAGCCTCTCCTATATTTGTACCTTTGGACTCAGGTCTGAACTGTATTATTTCCCTGATAATATGAAGAAGATGACTTCTACCCTTTTTGGGGGGAATAAATTTTTCAACCTTATCACTGAAGAACATCGCTCCCACCTTATCATTATTGATAATTGCAGAAAACGAAAGGACTGCGGCAATTTCGGCAATAAGTTCACGTTTTGTCATTTCGCACGTACCGAAAAGGCCTGAACGGCTCACATCAATAAGAAGCACAACCGTCAGCTCCCTCTCCTCTTCATAGACCTTAACGTAAGGAGCACGCAATCTGGCTGTTACATTCCAGTCTATACTCTTTACATTGTCTCCGTAACGATACTCCCTGACTTCACTGAAAGCCATACCACGCCCCTTAAAGGCCGAATGGTACTCTCCTGCAAATATCTGATGAGAGAGAGCCTTAGTCTTTATCTCAATCTTCCTGACTTTCTTCAGAAGCTCTGTCGCACCCGTCTGTTCCATTATGGCACCATTACAGCATTAAGAATCCCGGATATAATATTTTCCGTACTTACATTCTCGGCTTCAGCCTCATACGTCAGACCTATCCTATGCCGCAGAACTTCATTGCAAACAGCCCTGACATCTTCAGGGATAACATACCCCCTTCTCTTAATAAAAGCGTATGCCTTGGATGCCATTGCCAACGAAATGCTGGCTCTCGGAGACGCGCCGTAAGAAATCAACTCCTTAAGTTCTTTGAGTCCATATTCTTCCGGAGTTCTGGTAGCATAGACAATATCAACGATATACTTTTCAATCTTCTCATCCATATAGACATCCTTGACCACGGAACGGGCACGAATAATATCTTCAGGCTTCACTACCGGATTTGCCTTTGGAAAAATCCCGGAGTTGTTCATCCTGACAATCTGTCTTTCTTCTTCCTTCTTAGGATAATCGACTATCACTTTTAACATAAAACGGTCAACTTGAGCCTCAGGAAGAGGATATGTACCTTCCTGCTCTATTGGGTTCTGGGTAGCCATTACCAAAAAAGGTTCAGGAAGCCTGAAAGTCTGCTCACCGATTGTTACCTGACGCTCCTGCATAGCTTCAAGGAGGGCAGACTGCACTTTAGCCGGACTTCTGTTAATCTCATCAGCCAACACGAAATTGGCAAAAACAGGTCCTTTGTGCACTTCGAAGCTATCGCTTTTCTGTGAATATATCAATGTGCCTATAACATCTGCAGGCAACAAGTCAGGAGTAAATTGAATTCGACTGAATTTTGCATCTATTGCATTAGCCAAAGTATTTATTGCCAATGTTTTTGCAAGTCCCGGTACTCCTTCCAACAAAATATGTCCGTCTGCAAGTAGCCCGATAAGAAGATTCTCAACCAATTGCTTCTGGCCCACAATCACCTTCCCCATCTCAAGAGAAAGCATATCCACAAACGAACTCTCATGCTGGATACGCTCATTCAATTCTTTAATGTTTACACTCTCCATAAATATTTTATAATTTTGTAGTCAAAATGTTCACAAAAATGCGCTATCGAATCCAACTTTCCTACGACGGCTCTGCTTTCAATGGCTGGCAGATACAAAAAAATGCACCTTCAATCCAAGAATATGTGCAAAAGGCGTTGTCAATTCTCCTGAAAGAAGAAGTGGCAGTAACAGGGGCAGGAAGAACAGACACCGATGTCAATGCAGTGAACTATACAGCACATTTTGACACCAATGCACCGGATCTTGACGCAAAAGGTCTTGTCTACAAATTGAATGCCATTTTACCTCGTAATATCATAGTTCACGAAATAGTTTCAGAAGCGCCTGATTTTCATTCAAGATTTGATGCAAAAAACAGGGAATACCATTATTTCATAAATCGACAAAAAGATCCTTTTATAGCAAAGTATTCATGGAGATGCGGTTATCGACTTGATTTGAAATCCATGAACGAGGCAGCCTCATATCTATTAGGGACTCACGATTTCCGGTGCTTCGAGAAAAAAGGCGGCAATAACAAAACTTCTGTCTGCACGATAGAAGAAGCTGCCTGGCAGACATATAAACCGGTTCATGCAAGCATTCTTGGCTTTCCTTCAGAAGAAGGAGATTATATAGTGTTCCGTATCAGAGCTGACAGGTTTCTGAGAAATATGGTCCGGGCAATTGTGGGGTCTCTTTTAGAAGTAGGACGCGGCAGACAGAAACCGGATTGGATAAAGACACTGCTCGCCGAAGGAAAACGCAGTTCAGCCGGCGAATCCGTTCCCGGCAAGGCCCTATTTTTCAACAAAGCAGAATACTAATCTCCGTAGTGGCTATATCTAATTTGCCGGCAAATAATAAATTAAAAACATTCGGCATTCCAATTTTAAAAAAGCGCAATTGTCTTTTGCAATCATAGGTTTACACCTTACTCTATCCACCTATCCACAACACACAAACCATATCTCATCATACCTTTACCCACAGAGCACAACCTAAATTTAAAGAACACAATAATCTCTCCTCTCTACAGGTGCATTTCAACGCACAAAGATAACAATTTCCACAATTATGCAAATTCACCTAAAAATTGCAAATACAAAACTTGCGCATCTTGCACTTACGATTGGAAAAGATATGAAAGATACAAAGAAATGAAAAATATAGGAATTCAGGATTTTTGATTAAATTTGCAGGTTGTTGGCACGATTAGTGCTTTTTAATCTTAGATTATTAATAAACGTACATTATAATTATGTTGTTCAATCTATTACAGGCAGCCGGCATAGACTCTGCAACGGCTACGGTACAAAACATTGCCAGAGGGATGGAAACAGCTGCACCTGCAGCTCCTGTTCAGCAGGAAATGTCATTTTCACTGATTGAAATGGCTGCAAAAGGCGGCTGGCTTATGCTTGTGCTCCTTTTGCTCTCATTGATTGCAATCTATATATTCGGAAAAAAATGGTGGCTTATACATACGGCAGGCCGGATTGACAAAAATTTCATGAAGGACATAAGAGATTATATCCACGAAGGAAAATTGAAAGCAGCTATTTCTCTTTGCGAGAAATACGACTCCCCTATCGCCAGATTGGTTGAAAAAGGAATAGAAAGAATCGGGAGGCCCCTTTCCGATATTCAGACAGCTGTGGAGAATACAGGCAATGCAGAAGTTGCCAGATTGGAAAAAGGGCTCCCAATGCTTGCAACCATAGCCGGAGGCGCCCCTATGATTGGATTCTTAGGCACCGTAATAGGGATGGTCCAAGCCTTTTTCAACATGTCACAAGCCGGCAACAATATTGACATAACCCTACTTTCCGGTGGTATTTATACAGCAATGATAACTACGGTAGGAGGTCTTATCGTTGGCATCGTAGCTTATTTCGGATATAATTATCTGACATCCAATATCTCTGATTTGATATTCAAGATGGAAAATGCCACAATAGACTTTATGGATGTCCTACACGAACCTGCCGGAAAAGAGTAATACTATGGGATACAAACGTTCAACGAAAGTCATTTCAGAACTTGGTATGTCATCAATGACAGACCTTGTATTTCTGCTATTGATTTTCTTCTTGATAACATCGACTCTTATAAATCCTAACGCCCTAAAGCTATTGCTGCCTAAAAGTACAGGACAGGTATCAGCCAAAGCAACGGTCAGCGTATCAATCAAAGACTGGCACGAAAACAATACTTATACCTACCACATCAACGGCAGCGAAACACCTGTGGAATTCAATAGGATTGAAGATGAACTTGTAGGGCTTCTCCAGACAGAAGAAGATCCGACTTTCTCAATATATGCAGATGAATCCATACCGGTAAAAGAAGTGGTGGCAGTAATGAATATTGCCAAACGCAACCATTACAAAGTCATTCTTGCCACACAGCCCGAATGATGATGCAAGATTGAGGAAACATGGAAAAATACAGACTTGAAAGAATAAGACAGGAAAGAGTCGGAAGAGTGACCGGAATCGCTCTTGCAGCAGGACTGCACATTCTTCTTGCTGTATATGGTGTTTTTACAGGCCTGAAATACATTTACCCTCCGCCACAGGAAAACAGTTTTATCATTGATTTTACTGATGAGGAACAACCAAAACCTGTCCATGTCAGAAACGGTTCGCAGCCTCTTGCCGAACAAATTGAGAAGACAAAGAATATAGAGTTGGTACAACGATCTGAAGCACAGCACAAAGGCACAAAAGACAATAAGGCACCCGAAACAAAAGTAGACAATTTCGGAGATGTCGAAGTAAAACAGCCTGTAAGAGAAAAAGAGATTGACCGGAGAGCTCTATTCCATTCCGCCGACAACAAAACAGACAAGGACACGCTTGCAGCGCAAACGGCATCAAAAATCAGCGATGCTCTAAAAGCAGGGCATGCTTCAGGCAATACAGAAACAGGAAAAACTCAGGGGCAGCCAAATGCTAAACTCAAAGGGCGTACTCAAATAGGTATTCTACCAAAACCTACCTATGCAGTACAAGAATCGGGAACAGTAGTAGTCACAATCTGGGTCGATCAATATGGAAAAGTAAAAAAAGCCCTTGCGGGAGCCCAGGGCACAACAATAAGTGATAGCAAACTTCTTCAAGCCACAAGGGATGCGGCGTTGAAGGCACAGTTCAACATAAGTGCTGATGCTCCAACCCTTCAAGAAGGATCTATCACATATAAATTTAATTTGAAATAATCCGGCCTGGTACCGGAGACCGATGGCGTGAGCCATTATATAAATATTTTTAAACCGCCCATCAGGGTAAATTATGGAAGAAAAAAACAAGAGCGGTTATACCGCCGAAGGAAGGAAATTAAGACCGAGACGGCCAAGAATTTCCTCAGATTCAAGAAAATCAGAATCATCTGACAACAAAAGCTATAGCTCATCCGAAAGGAAAAACTATGGTGAACATAGCGAAAGAAGATTTTCAGGAGGTCATAGGGATTATGACTCTTCAGAAAAAAGGAACAGCTATGGAAGACCGGTAAGAAGAAACTATAATTCTTCGGAAAACCGTGGATATGGCTCTTCAGAAAGTCGTAATTATGGAGACGGCGAACGCCGTGGCAGAGAAAGTTACGGAGAGCATCGAAGCGGCTACTCAAGATCTGAAAGAAGAAGCGAAGGAAGAGATTTCGGAGAACGTCGCTCATTCAGAGATCGAAACAGTGAAGAAGGAAGAGGATTCAGAGACAGAGCCGGCGGAGAAGGCAGAAATTTTAGAAGAGGAGATGACAGAAGAGGATTCGGAAACAAAAAACAATTCGGGGGCAAACGAAGAGGCGGATTCGGAAAAAATCCATATCACTTCGGAGAGTCTTCTGAAGAAGGAATCAACAGAATGATCAGTCGCAAGCCCCAGTTAGACCAGATAAAATACTCTGACAGCGATATTGTGCCTACTGAGATCCAAGAAGAAGTAAGACTCAATAAGTTCATCGCCAATTCAGGGGTATGTTCCAGAAGAGAGGCAGACCAGTTCATTGAAGCAGGTGTCGTAACCGTCAATGGAGAAGTGGTAACCGAACTCGGTACAAAAGTAAATGTACTTAAGGATGAAGTACGTTTCAACAACGAACCGATAAAGGGTGAGCCGAAGATATATATAGTTATGAACAAACCGAAAGGTTTTGTAACGACTGCAAGCGACTCACACGCGGAAAAGACCGTAATGGATCTTCTCAAAGGTCTAAAAACCAGAGTCTTCCCTGTAGGAAGATTAGACAAGAATACTACCGGAGTTCTGATGTTCACCAATGACGGTGAGTTAGCTGAAAAGCTGACACATCCCTCTTATGACAAGAAAAAGATTTATCAGGTTATACTTGAAAGGCCTATTTCTGAAGAGGATTTTGCAAAAATGACAGAAGGACTTGAATTGAATGACGGATCTATCAAGGCTGATGAATTAGAATATATCGATGCCGAAGACCATAGAAAAATCGGTATCGAAATCCATTCCGGCAAAAATAGGATTGTCCGCAGGATGTTTGAGTTTCTCGGCTATGACGTAAAGGCTCTCGACAGAGTATATTTCGCAGGTCTTACCAAAAAAGGCCTTAAGAAAGGAGAATGGAGAATACTTACAGAAGGTGAGGCAAATGTCCTGAAAATGGGAGCCTACGTATAAAGCATGAACGAAGAAAACAAGAATCTTAAAAAACATCGGGCAGGATTTGTCAACATTATAGGTAATCCGAATGTTGGCAAATCTACCCTTATGAATGCTCTTGTCGGAGAAAAACTTTCAATCGTCACAGCGAAGGCACAGACTACCAGACACCGTATTATGGGCATTGTGAACGGAGAAGATTACCAGATAGTCTATTCCGATACGCCGGGTATCCTTAAACCAAGCTATAGACTGCAAGAAAAAATGTTAGGATTTGTAGACTCGGCTTTAGGGGATGCAGATATTATTCTTTATGTCACAGATGTGGTTGAAAAGAAGGACAAGAACAACGAATATATTCAGAAACTGAAAAATATTGCCTGCCCTATAGTACTTGTCATCAACAAAATCGATGTCAGCGACCAGAATAAGGTTGTAGCTATGATGGAAGAATGGCATAATGATTTGCCGGAAGCTGAAATAATACCTGTTTCAGCTAAAGAAAAATTCAATCTTGAAAGTGTTTTCAAGGCTATTATGACAAGACTGCCTGAATCACCTGCATGGTTTGACAAAGACGCTTTCACTGACAGGAATTTAAGGTTTTTTGCATCTGAAATTATAAGAGAACATATTTTGCTTAACTATGACAAAGAAATACCATACTGCACGGAAGTCGTGATAGAATCTTTCAAAGAAGGAACTGAAAGATACGATATCAGTGCAGTTATCTATGTAATGAGAAATTCACAAAAAGGTATTCTTATAGGTAAAGGTGGAATGGCTCTTAAAAAATTGGGTACGGCTGCCAGAATCGAAATGGAAGATTTCTTCCAGAAAAAAGTTTTCCTCTCTATGTTTGTCAAGGTGGATGAAGACTGGAGAGAAAGCAGAAAGGAACTTAGAAAATTTGGTTACGAAGAATAACAGGAAATAGATATGAGTGACGAGTGGAACGACATTCCTCAAAAAGGAATAGATGAAGAAGATGAAATGAATGAGCTACCGATAGAGGAATCGGAAGATAACAAATCCGCGAAATTCGATAAACTGACAGATGAGAACGTGAAGAAATTCAAGCTCTCCGGTATGTTCAGAGAGTGGTTCTTGGACTACTCGTCATATGTCATACTACAGAGAGCAGTGCCGCATATAGTGGATGGACTGAAACCGGTACAGAGAAGGGTGCTCCATGCTATGTTCAAGATGGACGACGGAAACTACACCAAAGTAGCTAATATTGTCGGACAAGCAATGCAGTACCACCCTCACGGAGACCAGTCAATACTTGGCGCTCTTGTACAATTAGGTCAAAAGGGCTTTGCCATAGACTGTCAGGGGAACTGGGGAAATATACTTACAGGCGACAGCAATGCTGCGCCGAGATACATTGAGGCACGACTTAGCAAATTTGCCAAAGAAGTTATTTTTGATCCTAAAGTCACCAATTGGATGACTTCTTACGATGGAAGAAATCAAGAACCCACCGAGCTTCCTGTCCGTTTTCCGCTTCTTTTAGCCCAGGGGACAGAAGGAATTGCCGTCGGTATGGCATCCAAGATTCTCCCTCACAATTTCAACGAGCTTATAGATGCTTCTATTGCCATCCTTAAGAATAAAGAATACGAAATTTTTCCTGACTTCCCTACAGGAGGCTATGCTGACTGCTCGAAATATATGGCCGGACACAGAGGCGGCTCTGTCAAGGTAAGGGCAAAAATCGAGAAAATAGACAAAAATACAATTACAATTACAGAGATTCCTTATGGCAAGACCTCTTCGATGGTAATCGATTCTATTCTGAAAGCTAAAGACAAAGGAAAAATCAAGCTGAAAAAAATCGAAGATATGACCACTGAAAAAGTGGACATTGTCATCACCCTGCCGAATGATGTCTCTCCGGACAAAACCATTGATGCTCTATATGCCTTTACTGACTGCGAAATCAATATCTCCCCTAACGCCTGCGTTATAATTGACAACAAGCCTCAATTCTTGAGTGTCAATGACATACTCGAATACGACACCAATCACACCAAAGAGATTCTTCGTCGCCAGCTTGAAATCAAACTTGGCGAGTTAGAAGATGAATGGCACTATGATTCGCTTGAAAGAATATTCTTCGAGAACAAGATATATAAGGTATTGGAAGCTGATCAGAAATCTTGGGAGCTTCAGCTGAAAGAGGTATTCGACAGAATGAAAGAATACGAATCTTCCCTAAAAAGACCTGTCGTTATGGAGGATATTCTCAAACTTGTCGAGAAGCCTGTCAGGAAAATATCAAAATTCGACACAAAAGCAATTAATGAGAAAATCAAGAGTATTGAAGACCAGATTACTATTATCAAAAATAAATTGGATCATATTGTAGAATACACAATTGACTGGTTCAAAAGTATTAAACAAAAATACGGCAAGGCTTTCCCACGACTCACGGAAATTGCAAATTTCGAGACTATAGCTGCAACAAAAGTAGTGAACAACAATGCAAAACTATACGCAAATATGACAAATGGTTTTGTGGGGATTGGTCTGAAAAAAGATGATGATGGAGAATATATATGTGATTGCTCCGACCTGTCCGAAATTGTTGTCATAGGGAAAGACGGACAATACTGCGTTACAAAAGTAAGCGACAAGGCCTTTTTCCAGAAAGATCTTCTTTATGTCGGCCTCTTCAATAGAAATGACGACAGAACAATATATAATGTCATCTATAGAGACGGAAAATCAAGTGTATATTATGCCAAACGCTTCGCTATAACTTCAGTAACGCGAGACAAGCAATACGATATTACACAAGGCAAGCCAGGCTCTACAATATTGTGGTTCTCTGCAAATCACAATGGGGAGGCTGAGACTGTAAAGATAAATTTCAAACCTAAACCGAAACTCAAGAGAACCAATATGGAATACGATTTCTCTGAATTGGCGATAAAGGGCAAGACAGCAAGAGGCAATCAAGTCTGCAAAAATACCATACAAAAAATATCGCTCAAGTCTAAGGGAATTTCGACAATAGGGGGCAAAGACATTTGGTATGACACTGACATACAACGGCTTAACGAAGACGGAAGAGGAATTTATCTTGGACAGTTCGGCTCTGAAGACAAAATACTTGCCGTCTTCAAAGACGGTACATATTACACTACCTCATTTGATCTGAGCAACAGGTATCAAGGCGAAGTCATAAAGATAGAAATGTTTGACGAGAACAAGACCTACACCGCACTATATTGGGATGCGGCAGCAAAGTCATTCTATGTAAAGAGATTTTCTTTTGCAATCAGCGACAACAATCCTACATCGTTCATATCCGATGCAAAAGGTTCTTATTTGGTGGGATTGTCTGAAGATTTGCATCCAAGATTTATCATAACTTTCGGTGGCAAATACTCCTATAAGGAAGCTGAAATCATTAATGCAGAAGATTTCATAGCTAAAAAAGGTCTTGCGGCCAAAGGTAAGAAATGTCATCAACAGGAATTGGAAAAAGTGGAATTTACAGAACCTCTGCATCTTCCGGAAGATGATATTCAAGAAGAAGAGAAAACGGATAACGAAAAGAATATTCCTGAAGACGAACCGAATCTTTTCGATTTATAATATCAAGTTTAAGATATATGATTATTTCTTTGTCCGGATTTATGGGCTGTGGAAAAAGCAGTATAGGCAAAACCATGCAGCAATATCTGTATGGTTTTGATTTTATTGATTTAGATGAATTTATCGAGAATATGACAGGAAAAACAATATCTGACATATTCTCCGAATCCGGCGAAGAGAATTTCAGGTATATGGAATTTAAAGCTCTTCAAAAAATCTTCGATCTATATTCTGATGCAAGCCGTAAACTGATTCTTGCCCTTGGAGGAGGCACTCTCGTCAATGAGGCAAGCGCTGATATTATTGCTAATAATACTATCAGGATATATCTTAGAGCAAGTCAGGCAACTCTTGAAGAAAATCTTATGGAAGAATCAGGCAGAAGACCTATGCTACAAGGAGCCGATCTTAAAGACAGAATTGCAGAACTTATGTTGCAAAGAGCCGGTATATATGAAAACAGAGCAGACTATATAATCGATACCGACGGCAAAACCTATTCGGAATCAGCCGACGAGATAATCGCCGCACTTAATCTTAGATAACATCTTCTCTTTCCCTTATATCCTTGATTCTAAGTTGGATATTGGAATTGCCACGATAATAATTTTCCACCACGGAATAACATATATCAATAGGATTACCTGCCTTGATATAATCAAAAAATTCAGCCATATTGAAAGCGATTGCAGGTATCTGGCGATATGGCTGGCTCTCTTGGATCAGATCTAATTTCAGATGTTGTCCGGCAGGTCCGACTTTCCTGCCATTACCGTCATCATAAATATTTTCTGTCAGAAATACCGGAGAATGATTGCCCGGTCCGAATGGTTGAAATTGTTTCAATATCCTGAAAAACTTTGGGGTAATCTGGGAAAAATTCAGCTTTGCATCGACATCTATGACCGGTGTAGCAATCTCTTTGGTAATATGACTGCATACGTATTTTTCTACACGGTTGGCAAATTCCGGAAGATTTTCTTCCTTAAGGGTTAGTCCGGCGGCATATATATGTCCTCCGAAATTTTCAAGAAGTTCGGTACATTTCTCGATAGAATCATATAGGTCGAATCCCTTTACGCTTCTTGCAGATCCTGTTACAAAGCCATTAGATTTTGTAAGCACAAATGTAGGCTTGTAAAAGGCCTCTACAAGCCTCGATGCGACAATTCCTACCACACCTTTGTTCCATTCCGGATTATAAACTATAATTGCATGTTTATATGCAAGACAATCATGGTTCTGCACCATCTCTATAGCCTCTTTTGTGATTTCCCTGTCTATACTTTTACGTTCATTGTTATTGTCGTTGATTTCAGAAGCAATAACAGCAGCCTCTCTATCATCGGTAGCGGTAAGGAGTTCAACGGCCAGCCGACCAGTCTCCATACGGCCTGCAGCATTTATTCTTGGTCCTATTTTAAATACTATATCATCGATTGTAACGTGTGAAGGCTCAAGATTTGCCAGATTAATGATAGCAAGAAGACCTTTTCTTGGATTTGTATTCAATTGCAGAAGACCAAAATGCGACAGAACCCTATTCTCGCCTGTCACAGAAACAAGATCAGCAGCTATACTGACCACAAGAAGATCCAAAAGCGGTTTCAAATCTTCGAAAGGCAGTCCTTTTCTTATTGAATATCCCTGAACAAGCTTGAAACCGACCCCACATCCCGACAAATCATCAAAAGGATAATGGCAATCTTCTCGTTTAGGATCCAAAATGGCAACAGCCTTAGGAAGTTCGGTTTCAGGCAAATGGTGATCGCATACAATAACATCGATACCTTTAGAAGCGGCATAATCGACTTTATCTATAGCCTTGATACCACAATCCAATGTAATAATCAGTTTAAATCCATTTTCCGCAGCCCAACAGATGCCTTTTGTAGACACACCATATCCTTCGTCATAGCGATCAGGTATATAGAACTCTACATTGCTTGTATGCCTTTTCAAAAAAGAATATACCAAAGAAACAGCTGTGGTTCCATCAACATCATAGTCGCCATATACAAGAATCTTCTCATTATTGTCAACAGCTTGAACAAGGCGATCCACAGCTTTGTCCATATCTGTCATAAGAAAAGGGTCATGCAAAGCAGAAAGGTCAGGACGAAAGAATGCTCTGGCCTGATCAAAAGTTTCTATTCCTCTATGAACAAGCAAAGTGGCCAATACAGAATCGATTCCCAATTCTGCAGAAAGACGATCTACCTTCTCAATGTCGGCAGATTCCTTCAGTATCCATTTCCTTTCTTTCACCATAATATACAAATATACCTTATTTGTGGCAGTTTTGAAATAATTTCATTGTCTTTTCGATCGAAATCATCTCTGCAAACAATTTTCATTGTCTTTTCTATTGAATTGCAGAAACCGGAAAATTCGTAACAGCCATCTGCTTGTTCAGAAAAATAAAAAACAGTCGGCATTCTCTTTAATTAGGAATGCCGACTGCAATAAATATGATAAAATATACTTCTATCTTGAATTTTCAATTGCAATAATGGTTGAAAAATACACAAACATTGCAATAAATCACAGAAAATATTAGAACGGTAATTCAGAGTCGTAATAACATTTATTGTCATTAAGAACTCGAATCTTATCTTCCTCGAAAAGTTTTGCTTGCTTCTGTAATTTATTAAGATACTCCACGCGTTTCTCAATACTATTCAATTCCTCACGACGTGCTTTGCTGATATCAAGAAACTTCTTGCACTGATCTATACCAAGAAAACGCCTACCAAGAAGGGACGCCGCAATTCCCGTAGTACCTCCACCTGTGAACGGATCAAGAATCCATGCACAAGGAGGTTAGGCAATGGACTGTCTAAACGAGGTGAACCATGTATTGAAGTCTCTCATATCAATATACGTTTACAACGTTTGAAATCATTATCTCAGAAATAGCTCCTCTACCATCGCCATTCGAATTAATCATTCTGGAAGCAGACACTCTCTTAATATTGAACACATTGTACAAGCGTTCAAAGAAGTCATCGCCATTATCGACTTTTTTCGGATTGGAATACCTGCCGTGAGAGACATTGAATTTCCCTTTGGAATTCACTCTATACAAACCATTGAAACATGTTCTGTTCAAAAATATGAATAGTGAAGTATTTCCAAAGATGATTTTCCAGAACTATTAAAACGCTCGCGTTTAGCCAAATAATAGTCATTACGTGCATTTTTGTCACATAACAGGTATTCTGACTGAAGTCTGTCAAGTTTCATAATAAGGTTCTCCACATCAGACCGGACAAACTCTATATGCACAGATTAGTTCAGCATTAATGTCGTTAATGACAGCTCTTGTAATATTGGGATATTCTTGAAGAATCCAGAAAAGTAAGGCTCCACCTCCAACAAATGGTTCAACATATGTCATATTCTCTCTTTGTGATAAATCAAGAGGCAGCGATTTCTTTATATCCTCAAGAAGTTGAGTTTTCCCTCCAACCCACTTAACAAACGGCCTTGCCGGATATGAATCTACTCTCTTCATGTCATGTAGTTCACTTTCATCAAGGCAAATTTAATAAAATTTTATTCAATCTGAATATGAAAATTGTGATTCTTCCGAATCGACTAATATTT
The DNA here is from genome assembly GCA_963548935.1 of uncultured Bacteroidales bacterium. Classification (GTDB taxonomy): domain Bacteria; phylum Bacteroidota; class Bacteroidia; order Bacteroidales; family UBA932; genus Cryptobacteroides. The sequence goes on along the minus strand of CAUUVS010000006.1, from coordinate 65,901 downwards.
CATATATTTGCAAAAAATAGTTATGAAAAGTGTTATTATATTATACCTGAAGGCAAGAAATTAAGTAGCAATATGATAATACAAAGAGCTCTCGCTCTATACAAAAGTGATAATCAACAAAGTTATTCTTAAATTCCGTCGCTATCAGGTATGCGGAGGTATATCTGGATCGGTGTCAGCAATATTAAACGGGAAAAGTGTAGGGAGCACTTGGATAAAAATTTTAGATTTAATATATGTCAATAAAAAGCAGAATTATAAGAATTTTAAGGGCAGAAAATAGAATTATTGACAATAAAACTGCCTCTATACTGCGTAATGTCTCAAATTATGCCATAATAGATATTGAAGTAGGCTTGAAAGATCATAAAATCCATGACATTGGAGCACTCAAACATGATGACACGACATTCCATAAATCGTCAAAGGAAGAACTATTTGTGTTCTTAAACGACATAGAATACATATGCGGTCACAATATAATCCATCATGATGCCGAATATCTGTTTAAAGACAGAAAATGTCGCTGGATTTTAGTCGATACACTTTATCTCTCTCCGCTATTGTTTCCGGAACGCCCTTACCATCGGCTCGTTAAAGATGACAAACTCCTTAGTGAACATATGAACAATCCGGTGAACGACTGCAAGAAAGCAAAAGACTTATTGATGGATGAAATCGAATGCTGGAATTCATTGCCGGATAAAAAACGTATATTATTCGCGTCATTGCTAAAGGGTAAAAAAGAATTCGATGGATTTCTTAGTATGGTAAATGCTGAATATCTCCATGAAAAAATATCTAATCTTGTCAGAGAACTTTATAACGGAAAAATATGCCTACATGCAGACATTGATATGCTCATCGGACAATACCCCTGTGCATTGGCATACGCACTTGCTCTTATTGATACCAAAGATTATCGTTCTGTCACTCCCGGATGGGTACTTTACAATTATCCTGAAGTAGAATTTATTATAAAGCTCCTGTGCCACACTAATTGTCATCAAGGTTGCGAATACTGTGATACGAAATTAGATGTAAACCGTAATTTAAAAACATTCTTTGGATATAAACGCTTCAGAACATACGAAGGCGAACCACTTCAAGAACGAGCAGCCCAAGCTGCTGTAGAAGGAAAATCTATGCTGGCAATATTTCCTACCGGAGGAGGCAAATCACTTACCTTCCAATTGCCGGCACTTATGGCGGGACGCTCCATGCATGGGCTTACTGTAATTATTTCCCCCTTGCAGTCTCTGATGAAGGATCAGGTAGATAATCTTGCTGACCATGGCATTACAGAAGCAGTAACCATAAATGGAATGTTGGATCCTATAACAAGGTCCCTATCCATACAAAGAGTACAGAACGGAGAGGCCTCCCTCCTGTATATATCTCCAGAAATGCTTCGCTCAAAAACAATCGAGAAAATATTAACAGCCAGAAATGTTGTAAGATTTGTAATAGACGAAGCACATTGTTTTTCTTCATGGGGACATGATTTTAGAGTCGACTATCTTTATATAGGAAAATTCATACGGAAATACCAACAAACTAAAAAATGCAAGAATACGATACCTGTATCCTGCTTTACAGCTACGGCTAAACAGAAAGTCATACAGGACATCTGCGATTATTTCAAGCAAACCCTTAATCTGAGTCTAGAGCTATTTGCCTCAACAGCATCAAGAACAAATCTAAAATATTCAGTCATCCATGTAGAGAATGACAATGAGAAATATTTAAGGTTAAGAGATCTCTTAGAGAGTTCCGCTTGCCCTGCAATTGTTTATGTGTCACGCACCAAGAAAACTATAGAATTAGCAGGCAAATTGACTCGTGATGGTTACAAAGCTCTTCCTTTCAATGGCAAGATGGAATCTGATGAAAAAATAGCCAATCAAGATGCTTTCATGAACGATCACGTTCGCATCATTGTCGCCACATCTGCATTTGGTATGGGAGTCAACAAAAGAAATGTAGGCCTTGTAGTGCATTATGACATTTCCGATTCGTTAGAAAATTATGTTCAAGAAGCAGGAAGGGCAGGTCGTGACCCAAATCTCAGTGCACGTTGTTATGTTCTTTATTCTGATGATGATCTGGACAAGCATTTCATATTACTAAACCAGACAAAACTAAGCATCAGTGAGATACAGCAGGTATGGAAAGCAGTCAAAGACTTTACTAAACAACGTATAGTAGTCAACTGTTCCGCATTGGAAATTGCCCGGCAAGCAGGATGGGATGATTCGGTATACGACATTGAAACCCGTGTACGAACGGCAATAGCAACTTTGGAACAAAGCGGATACCTAATAAGAGGAAACAATATACCTCATGTATATGCCACAGGTATCACAGTAAAAAACATGGACGAAGCAAGAGAACGCATATCAGCGTCAGTACTTTTTAGCAGCGATGAAATAGAAAATGCAATTCGTATCATAAAATCATTAATCTCCCAAAAGTACATTGCCAAAGCTCAAGATGCAGAAGCCGAATCGCGGATTGACTATCTGGCAGATATCTTGGGGATTAGCAAAAGGGAAGTTATATCCGTAGTTGAACGCATGCGACAGGAAGGCATATTGGCAGATAGTAAAGATATATCTGCCTACTTACAAGATACAGGTAATTCAAGAAGAAAATCGCAAATGCTCCTTGAGCGCTTTACAAAACTTGAACAATATATCCTTAACCATATTCCCGACGAATCTTTACAAATATCATACAAGCAGCTAAATGAAAATGCCATAAACGATGGAATAGGTACATCCAGCGAAAAAGATATACGGACACTGCTTTATTTTCTAACCATCAAGGATTATACCCGTAAGAAAGAAGATGCGGCTCATAACATAGAGATAAGTCGCCTTACAGACTTGGAATCAACCATAAGACGATTTGAGAAACGATTGGAAATAAGTCGTTTTACTTTAGAATGGCTATATCGGTTAGCTTCAGATAACGAAAAGGAGAACGTTACTGATAAATCCATCCAATTCTCCATAATTGAACTTCTGAACCTAATAAAAAACAGCTCCCAATACCTTTTCGGAGGAGTTGACAATATTCAGTTGGAGGATGTGGAAGAAGCTCTTCTGTACTTGTCAAAAATCGGTGCATTAAAACTTGAAGGAGGCTTCTTAGTGCTTTACAATGCTATGAATATTCAAAGAATAAAGGACAGAAAATCAAGATACAAGCAAGAAGATTATCGGATGCTCAATGAATTCTACAAACAGAAAATCCAGCAGGTGCATATTGTAGGCGAGTATGCCAATCTGATGGTAAAGGATTACAATTCAGCATTGCAATATGTTCGGGACTATTTCTATATGGATTACAAGAAGTTTGTCATAAAATATTTTAAAGGAGACAGAATAAACGAGATACAAAGAAACTTAACACCACAAAAATACAAGCAATTGTTTGAACAACTATCCATACGGCAAATGGAAATTATTTCCGAAAATGATTCGCGCTGCATTGTGGTTGCAGCCGGTCCCGGTAGCGGAAAGACACGAGTACTTGTCCACAAACTTGCAGCTCTGCTATTACTTGAAGATGTAAAACACGAACAGCTTCTAATGCTGACATTTTCAAGGGCCGCCGCAACAGAGTTCAAACAAAGACTTATGGAACTGATAGGCAATGCTGCTCATTTTGTCGAAATAAAAACATTCCACTCATATTGTTTCGATCTTATGGGAAGGATAGGAAATCTTGAAGATTCAAAAAATATAGTCGCAAATGCAGCAAAAATGATATTACAAGGTGAAGTAGAACCGAACAAAATCAGAAAGACAGTCCTTGTCATAGATGAGGCTCAGGATATGAACTCTGAAGAATACTTGCTCATAAAAGCTCTCATGACCTACAATGACGGAATGCGTGTAATAGCTGTGGGGGATGATGACCAGAATATTTATGAATTTCGCGGTTCAAATTCAAGTTATATGTACAAGCTGGCAAAAGAAAACGGAAGTACATTTATCGAAATGACAGAAAATTACCGCAGTGCATGCCAGCCTGTGGATTTTGCCAATGGATTTTTAAAATCCCTTGACAAAAGAATGAAAAGAACTCCTCTCATATCCATGAGAAAAGAAAAGGGTTGGGTGCAAGTGACAAGGCATCAATCGGAATATATGTATCAGCCGCTTGTTGATGACTTACTTCAACATAGTAGCAGAAGCTCTTCATGCATACTTACTCAAACAAACGAAGAGGCTGTTATTATGAACGCTTTCTTGCGAAAACAAGGCATAAGCAGTAATTTGATACAATCAATGGATGATTTTCGCTTTTTGAATATGGCGGAAATGAGATATTTTCTCAAATTTATAGATAAGCGGATAAAAACATCTCTTATTACAGAAGAATTATGGCAGGAAGCCAAGAATGCAACATTCTCCGCCTATGGCACGAGTGAAAGCCTGATTTATCTGAAGCATTGTATTGACCGGTTTGAACAAACCAGCAAGACAAAATATTTCAATGACTTTAAGGAATTTGCATTTGAGTCATCAGTGGAAGATTTCTGCGATGTATCAGGAACAGATGTTGTCGTATCAACCATCCACAAGGCAAAAGGTAGAGAATTTAACGACGTATATATGTTAATATCAGATAATCATGTAAAGAATTCTCACCTAATACGTCAATATTATGTAGGAATTACCCGTGCAAAAAACAGACTATTTATACATACTAATAGCGATTATTTCAATAATTTAAATGCAAGTCGATATTATTTAGACCAAAAGCAATACAGCATACCTGAAGAAATCGTACTGCAACTCTCTCACAAAGATGTCAATCTTGGCTTCTTCAAAGAACGGAAACAGGAGATCATAGCATTGAGAGGAGGAAATTCTTTGACTTACAATGATTTTATGCTGTACAACTCAACCGGAATTCCTGTAGCAAAGTTATCATTGAAAATGCAAAAAACCTTATCTGAGTGGAAAGAAAGAGGATATAAAGTAAAATCCGCATCTGTAAGATTCGTGGTGGCCTGGAAGCCTAAAGATGCACAAAAAAATGAATCAGAAACAGCTGTTCTTTTAACAGATTTATTACTTTCTTTATAAATTCAAGAACCGACATATCACTGATTATTCGTAAACACACACACTATCTTTTAGCCATACCAACATAATTCTTTATTACCTGACAAAATATTGCTTTATCCGTAATTCCAATATTTTTGTTAAATTTGTAAGATTAAACAGAATATTATGGCAATGAATCAACTTAGTGAACAGGAAGTGCTTAGAAGGGAGTCCCTCAAAGCATTAAAGGAATTGGGAATAGAAGCATATCCTGCTCCGCTTTATCCTGTAAATGCTACAGCCGCAAGCATCGCAGCAGAATACGATGCAGAAAAAGGCAATCTTTCTGATGTATGCATAGCCGGTAGAATAATGTCCAGAAGAATAATGGGCGCGGCTTCTTTTATAGAACTCCAAGACGAAACAGGAAGAATTCAGGTCTATGTAAAGCGTGATGAAATATGTCCCGGAGAAGACAAGACAATGTACAATACCGTATTCAAGAAACTACTGGACATAGGCGACATTGTCGGCATAAAGGGGTATGCTTTCATCACACAGACAGGACAGCTATCGGTTCACGCAAAGCAACTGACTCTGCTAAGTAAATCTCTGAAAGTACTTCCTATTGTAAAGGAAGCTGACGGCAAGGTGCACGATGCATTTACAGACCCTGAGTTGAGATACAGACAAAGATATGTCGATCTTATTGTCAATCCGCAGGTTAAAGATACTTTCATTAAAAGAGCAAAGATTATCGCCACCATGCGTGAATATTTCAACAATGCCGGCTGTTTGGAAGTGGAAACACCGATCCTTCAAGCAATTCCAGGTGGAGCTGCAGCCCGTCCGTTTATCACACATCATAATGCACTTGATATACCTCTGTATCTTAGAATCGCCAATGAACTATATCTTAAGCGTTTGATCGTAGGAGGTTTCTCCGGTGTATATGAATTTGCCAAAGATTTCCGTAACGAGGGAATGGACAAGACACATAACCCTGAATTTACTTGTATGGAGATTTATGTAGCCTACAAGGACTATATCTGGATGATGGAATTTGTAGAGAAATTGATAGAAAAGATTTCTATGGCAGTAAACGGCACAACAAAGGTTATGATCGGCGAAAATGAAATTGAATTTAAGGCTCCATTCAGGAGACTCCCTATACTCGAAGCCATAAAAGAATATGCCGGAGTAGATGTTGCCGGAATGGGTATTGACAAGCTGCAAGAAGTCTGCAAGAAACTCAATATCGAAACAGACCCTTCAATGGGTGTAGGTAAATTGATTGATGCTATTTTCGGAGAATATTGCGAAGAACATCTGATTCAGCCTACATTTATCACTGATTATCCTGTTGAAATGTCTCCGCTCACAAAGCGCCACAGGAGTAATCCTGCTCTTACCGAAAGATTTGAATTGTTCGTATGCGGAAAGGAGATAGCCAATGCCTACTCGGAGTTGAACGACCCTATAGACCAACTTGAACGATTCGAGGAGCAGGCCAGACTGAAGAGTAACGGTGACGACGAGGCTATGTTCGTGGACTATGACTTTGTCAGAGCTCTTGAATATGGTATGCCTCCGACATCAGGCTTAGGAATTGGAATTGATCGCCTCACTATGTTTATGACCGGTCAGAACACAATTCAGGATGTGCTTTTCTTCCCTCAGATGAGGCCTGAGAAAACCATTGCTGCAAAGAATGAAGAGAATTGAAAATATAACTTCTGTTCAAAATCCTAAAATAAAGGCCCTGCTCTCGCTTGAAGAAAAATCTTCAAAAAGGCGTGAGAAGGGGCTTTTCATTGTGGAAGGTAAAAGAGAGTTAGAACATTGTACACGAGCCGGATTCATACCTGAAGCTGTTTTTGTGTGCAGAGAAATCATAAGCGATGCCTACTTGAAGATTATTTCCCTGAAAGTGGAGAAAGCCAATCCTGAATGTCAGATAATTGAAGTATCACCTTATGTATATAATAAAATAGCTTATCGTGGAGGTACGGAAGGCATAATCGCCGAAATAAAAAACAAAAGCTTCAGTCTTGAAGAAATCAAACTTGGCAAATGTCCTTTGGTTATGGTACTGGAATCCGTTGAAAAACCGGGCAATCTCGGAGCGGTGCTCCGAAGCGCCGATGCGGCGGGTGCAGATGCCGTAGTCATCTGCGACCCGTTGACAGACTTGTTCAACCCGAATCTTATTCGGGCCTCCATCGGCGCTGTCTTTTCAAGACAGATTGCCCTCGCCACTTCCCAAGACACAATCAAATGGCTAAAAAACAATAACATCAAAATTTACACAGCCCAGCTACAAGACTCCTCCGCGTATTATAATACAGACATGACAGGTCCCACCGCCATAGTTATGGGCACAGAATCCACAGGACTTACTGAGCAATGGAGGAAAGCGGCCGACAAACATATCTTAATACCAATGTCAGGAGCATTGGATTCATTGAATGTTTCCGTTTCAGCTGCTATACTTATGTTCGAAGCAGTCCGCCAACGGAACCAGCATCAAACGACAGAATAAATTAACGCCCATGCCTAAATTCGGCCTCATAGGCAATCCTATTGCCAAATCACTAAGCCCTTCCCTTTTCAGAGCCGGCTATAACGGTAGATATTCCTATGACTTAATCGAAGGGGAAATTTTTGAAAAATCATGGGCTCGCTTTCTTGAAGACTATAAAGGAATAAATGTCACAGCCCCTTTCAAAGGAAAGGCATTCAATCAAGCCCTTTGTCTTGCGAAAGACGGCTTGGGAACAATCTCCGGACCATGTTTCAAAATCAGGGCCACCAATCTGTTAGTAAAGACAAAAAATGGCATTGAGGCACATAATTCCGATTTCACAGGAATTATACTAAGCATTGCTGAAAAATTATTTCCGGGACTTGTAATACAGTGCTACAAACAGTTCGGCCCTTCGGCATATATCAAAATTCACCAGTTTGTCCGGCAAAACCTACTCTCGCAATACAGACAACAACCGCAAGCGCTTATAGTAGGCTGCGGAGGAGCCGGCAGAGCAGCAGCAATAGCAGCAGCAGAAATGGGATTCTCCACTGCTATTATGAATAGGACATTGGAAAAGGCACATAAACTTGCTGCCGAACTACCAGAATATGGTTTCATAACCGATCCTATAAATGACTTTAAGGCTGCTTTTAGAGAATGCGACCTGATTATATACACCCTTCCGGTAAGATTATCGGAAATTGAAAGGCTAAGCAATGCCGACTATGCCGGAGAAGATAATGGGACGGCAAAAATCATCTTGGAAGCCAATTACAAAACACCGGCTTTCGACCTTGAAAACAGCGCCTGCCAATACATAAACGGCAAGAACTGGTTGCTATACCAAGCTGTCACAGGCTATGGAATATTATGCGGAGAACTGCCTGACATTGATGCAATGACGGCAGTTATCAAAAATACATCTCTCTGAAATCAGAAAGCAAAACCTACACCTAATGTTGCACTTGGGAGAGGAAAGCCCAACTTTTCAAAATTACTTGAATCGGTTTTAACAAGATTATACATCGGACCAATCCCCAAATCGATAGTGAAACCGCTATCCCAAACCCATTGATAACCAATCTCAGCACCTAATCCGAATCTGTAAAGACTGTTTTTATCATTCTCCAAATCAACCATTCCACCCTGAAACATTATTTCAGGATTTATATAAAATCCGCTCGGAACAGCCTTTTTCGCATGAGTAAAATAATAACGATAGTCTACTGCGCATCCAAAAGCGCTTACGCTTGTACCCATAATGTTGTATCCGTATTGCCCTTTGACAAGAATAGATGAATAGTTGTTCAACAATCTCTCATAAATCAGATTTATATTACCGAAAGCCATTCCAAATGGATTTGTCTTAATAATATTGTTCTGAGCATTTGCAGCAATACAAATAAAAGCAATTACGATTGAAACAATAACTTTTTTCATTTTTGCAAAAAATAATATTCATATCGCTCGCAAGATAATAATAATTTAATAAAAAGTGCAACATTCCATATATTTTCCGTATATTAGCAAATACTTAAACATAATTTAATATGTCACTTAATAAAGTAATGCTTATAGGCAACGTCGGTAAGGATCCTGAGATTCGTTACCTTGACCAAAACCAGTCAAACGGCACAAATGCCAAAGTTGCTTCATTCCCTCTTGCCACTTCCGAGAGGTATCGTGACAGAAATGGAGAACAGCACGAAAACACGGAATGGCACAATATCGTGGCATGGAGAGGCTTCGCTGACACCATAGAAAAATATGTAAGAAAAGGCTCTCAGCTATATATTGAGGGGCGTCTTAGGACAAGGTCTTGGACAGACCAAACCGGCTCCAAGAAATATACGACAGAAATTATTGTCGATGGAATACAGCTATTAGGCAGGCGTTCTGACAATACCGGAACCACTTCTGCTCAGGGAGGCTACACTTCTCCTTTCCAGAATTATCAGACCGGCGCAAAAACAGCGCAACCGGATGCTTCGGCTGTGCAAGATCTTCCTGAAACCATCAATGACAGCCAACCGGCCGATGATCTGCCATTTTAATCAAAATAAATTAATATCTGATATAGATGTCATCAAATAAAATCGATGTTGTCCTCGGACTCCAATGGGGAGATGAGGGCAAAGGTAAAATTGTGGATGTACTTGCAGGCAGATATCCTGCTGTGGCAAGATTTCAAGGAGGCCCTAATGCAGGGCATTCCCTAATGTTCGAAGGCAAGCACTTTGTGGCCAGAAGCATACCTTCAGGAATCTTCAGAAAAGGTTCAAAGAATATCATCGGTAACGGGGTCGTTTTCGATCCTGTCGCTTTTCTTGGAGAATGCAAGGGCATAAGAGAAATGGGAATAGACCCTATTGAGAAGATCTATATATCCAAGAAGGCACACCTAATCCTCCCGACTCACAGACTTCTCGATGCTGCCAACGAGGCTGCTGCCGGTAAAAGTAAAATAGGCTCGACATTGAAAGGTATAGGACCGACTTACACAGATAAAATAAGCCGCCACGGACTTAGAATCGGCGATATTCTTGAGCCGGATTTCAAAGAAAGGTTTGGAAAATTAAAAGCAAGACACATTGAACAACTCAAGGCACTTGGCTATGAATGCAATCCGGAGAAAGATGAGGCCGAATGGTTGCAGGCTTGTGAAGAATTAAAATCTTTCAAACTGATTGATTGCGAATTCTTCGTCAATGAATATATCAAAGAAAATACTTTGCTTGCAGAAGGAGCACAAGGTTCGTTGTTGGATATCGACTACGGCTCTTATCCTTTTGTAACATCTTCCAATACTACGGTAGGAGGTGCCTGTACGGGTCTTGGCGTAGCCCCGTCAAAGATTGGAAAGGTCTTTGGAATCTTCAAGGCTTACTGTACAAGAGTTGGTAGCGGACCTTTCCCAACTGAACTTTTTGATGAGACAGGAGAGCATATCCGCAAAGTAGGAAATGAATTCGGAGCTGTCACAGGTCGTCCTCGCCGTTGTGGATGGCTTGATCTTGTAGCGCTTAAATATACCGTAATGGTAAATGGAGTGACTGACCTTATTATGATGAAGGCCGATTGTTTAGACGATTTCGAGACGATCAAAGTATGCACCGGATATAAGGTAAACGGGGTTGAGACCGATCATTTCCCTTACGACATTAATAGTGGAATAGAACCTGTGTATCAGAAGCTTAAAGGCTGGCACTGCGATCTTACCGAAATACGCAAAGAAAGCGACCTGCCTAAGGAATTCAAAGACTATATCAAGTTCATGGAAGACTTTCTCGGCGTTCCAATCAGAATAATATCATTGGGTCCGGATCGCGAAGCAACCATCGAAAGATAATCAGCCTACATGCAACGTCCTGTAGCAAACAGCCGTACACAATATTTACGCAAAAGCTGCCCTTATCGGATTAGGTAGTTTTTTGCGTAAACATTGTTTTATTGCAACAGTATACCCACCGTATTTCTGTCTGTGACCTTAATCCAATCCCACACAAAAATATTACTGCGCTACGCCCTATTTGTTGTTCGGAAGATCAAGTTCAATTTCGGGGTGATTTCTTGAAGAATGCATTAGAAGAAAAGAAAGCAGAAGCGCAAATATGCAAATGCAGACAAACATAAGCTCAACCCTAAATGCTCCGCCAACAATAGAATCAGTGGCATAATTTACTATCTCCGAATTTGCAGAATGTGCTGCAAGTATATTTCCGGAAATCATTTTAAAAGACATAAGTCCAAGATTCTGCACCCAGTAAATAAGAGCAAACGCAGTCCCAAGCACATTTGCAGGGACAATCTTAGGTACAGAAGGCCACATCGCTGCAGGTACAAGTGAATAAGCAAACCCTAAAAACACCATGCTGATATATCCGTAAGCACGCACACCTTGAGGAGCAAATGCTAAAAGAATATGTGCTGCCAAAGCCAACAAGGCTCCTATTACCATCCATCTTGTACCTTTCCCGACCTTATCCACCAACACGCCGAAAAGCGGGGCAAAAATCACAGTTGCAAAAGGAAGCATCGACACCATCAGACTTGCTGTTTCCACAGGAATATCAAACCTTGGAATCAATATTGCACTTGCAAATTTTTTGAATGCAATAATACTGCTATAAAAAAACACGCAGAGAAATGCTATCATCAAAAACTGCTTGTTTCCCAATAGTTTAAGCACATCTGAAAACCTAAAAGAGTCTTCTTTTATATCATTCGCACGGTCATCTGACATATCTTCATCTGCCCTACTTTTTAAGAAAAAGAATTTATCCGCCCTTGCATCTATTATCACAAAAACAACCCATAGCACAATACCTAACGCCATCAGTCCTAAACCGAAAAATGCCGGCTTGGCAGTCTCGACAAGAGTGTAAACGTCTCCGGCGCTTTTTTCATGTACAAGCACTGGGGAGAAAATCAGAGCTAATGCTGTGCCAAGCCTTGCTATGGCAAGCTGAAGTCCCATAGCTAAAGACATAGAACCGCCTTTGAACCATTTGGCAATAGACCTTGTGACAGCAACTCCAGCTATCTCGCTGCCAAGCCCGAAAAGCATACAACCGATATATGCAAGCCGCAATGACATTTTAGGAATATAGCCTCCTGTCAGAGCAATAGCCACCATACCTGCCCCTAAAACCATAATCCCGACAAAAATAGAACCGGTAATACGCACTCCCAATCTGTCAAGCAGCATTCCGCATATTACTAATCCCCCGAAAATGCACAATACAGAATACCCGCTTGTATAAAGACCGTAATCAGATGAATTCCAACCAAGTTCAAGCAATGTCGGATTCTCGAAAAGATGCGATAGTGTGGAGAACATATCATCGAAGAAATACGACGCAAACATCGGTACGACTAAACACGCCAGCACTACCCATTTTAATTTCTTTTTATCATTTTCAAAAATCCTTTCAGACATCTTTAATGAACGTTTATAAGAAAGCAACAGATTCCAACAATGGTTCTATCGCTTATTAATTCAATAAAAAAGACATTTGCATTATGGCAGAAACAAATTCTCTACTCCGAAACAATATTAGGCAACTCAAGACCATAGCCTTTCTTCTTGTCGACAGCCTTGAGAATAAATCCTATAATTAAAGCTGCTATTCCAAGAGAAGCAAGCATTATCAGAGGAGCAGTATAATCATAAGACACTGCGGCGACTTCCGGTGTCATATTACCACTTGCCAGACCTTCTGCAATATGAGGGTTGGTCTTGTCCAATACCTTGCCTATCAATAGAGGAAACAGCCACAAGCCTATATTTTGAATCCAGAATATAAGAGCATAAGCACTACCTATAATTTTGGCATCTACGAGTTTAGGAACACTCGGCCATAGAGATGCCGGTACAAGTGAGAATGATGCTCCCAATAGAAGTATCGTCAGATAAGCGATCATTATACCTCCTACGGTATTACCCTTGAACATAGGAAGCACAAAGGCAAATGTAAGATGACAGGCAATAAGCAGCACGGAGCCGAGAACAAGCATTGAAGCAGCCTTGCCCTTATGATCAACATAATTGCCAAGAATAGGAGTTATGCCAACCGCCAACAGAGGAAATACAGCAAATACAGTTTCCGCAGATTGCCTCATATACCCCATATAGCAGAACACTACAAGACTGACAATCGACATCACAAGCATTCCGTATTTCATTCCTTTTGTCTTGGAAAAATTACTGATAAATGCAGTTGCGGCAACTACCAGCATAATAATATACTGGATAATTGTAACAGTATTTCCTGCCCAGAACGACTCAGGAGCGACAGCTGTAAAAGTCAGATTGCATTGAAGCATATTCACAGCATATTTCTGAAAAGGGAAGATAGCAGAGTAATACAGGACACACAGCAAAGCCACAAGCCAGAAGCCACCGCTTGAAAGTATCTTGCCCAGATCGCTTATCTTGAAGGGATCATCCTTTTCTTCGATCTCGCCTGTCTGCTGATCAAGTTTCTTGTCCATAAAAAAATAAATTATGAACATAATCAGGGATATCATCAACAGAACAACGCCAAAAGCCACTGAACGGGACACGTCTATATTGCCGCCCAACTTGGCAAATACAGGCGAAAATATCATACAGGTAGCCACTCCAAGTCTGGCAAGAGCCATTTCAGATCCCATGGCAAGGGCCATTTCACGACCTTTGAACCATTTCACAACTCCCCTCGAAACAGTAATGCCGGCCATCTCTACACCGCAGCCGAAAATCATAAAGCCGACTGCAGCAAATTTTGCCGATGCAGGCATTCCTCTATAGAAAGGGGAAATTCCAAGCTCATCAAAACCGGGAATATAATTAAGATGCTCGGTGAACCATACTTCAAGACCGGATCCTTGAAAACTTTCCGTAACAGCATACCAGTTGATTGTAGCGCCTATCAGCATCACGGCACCGGACAGGATTGCAGTAAAACGAACCCCCATCTTGTCGAGTATGATTCCGGCAATAATAAGAAAGAAGACAAATACATTAAGAAAAGTCTCCGAGCCTTGCATTGTGCCGAAAGCAGTCGAATCCCAACCTCTTGTAGATTGCATCAAATCCTTTATAGGTGACAAAATGTCCATAAATATATATGAACAGAACATAGCGAATGCCAAAAGCATAAGCACTACCCAACGTGCGGCGGTTGAATCTCTTAGAGATTTAGTACCTGAATTTATCATTGTAACAGTCTTTATTTTTTACGAATTACGAAGATAATTATTTTACCGTTAAAACCATAATCCAATTTCAGATATATAAGCATTGTACTTTCAACCATTGAATGCAACTTTATTGTTCAAATTTAGGAAAAACATTTATTGTTGCATTTGCTAATTGAAATTAAGTATCACAAATTTCCCGGCACACCGAAAGTCCTCTCGATAAAATAAATTTATCAGTGTTTCCGATTTATCGTCTTTTTTGTATCTTAGCATTTTATAGAGACTATTTCATATATGGAATATAAATTTTTAGATAAAGTTAATTGTCCTGACAATATCAAATCTTTGAATAAAGAGCAGTTAGAAATGCTGTGTGCGGAAATTCGCGATTATATAATCCAGTGCTGCTCTGTAAATCCCGGTCATCTCGGATCCAGTCTTGGAGCAGTAGAGCTTATTGTCGGCATGCACTATATATTCGACACACCAAAAGATAAATTAGTATTCGATGTCGGCCATCAGGCTTATGCCCATAAGATATTGACAGGCAGACGAGAAGCTTTCAAAGGAAACAGAACGAAAGGAGGGATAAGCGGTTTCCCAAAAAGAGATGAAAGTATATATGATGTGTTCGGCACAGGCCACTCATCCACTTCCATTTCAGCTGCATTAGGACTTGCAGAAGCTGCCAGAATGAAAGGGACAGACGAAAAAGTCGTCGCTCTTATCGGTGACGGAGCGATTACCGGAGGTATGGCCATTGAGGGGCTAAACAATGCTGGTGCAGGCAAAAGCGATATTCTTATAATATTGAATGACAACAACCAGTCTATCGACAATAATATAGGAGCCATGCACAATTACTTGCTTCGACTCACCACCGACCCTACATACAACAAACTGAAAGGCCATATATGGAACAGGTTAGGAGAAGGTAGATTCCGTGACATTTTGCAAAAAATGACAAAGGATACCAAATCTAATATGGTAAGAAAATCAGGAGGCGCACTGTTCGAAGCATTGGGATTCAGATATTTTGGTCCGATTGACGGTAATGACATAGAACAGGTTACAGACACGCTGAAAAGACTAAAAGGTCTGAAAGGCCCGAGAATATTGCATGTCCATACAGTCAAGGGGAAAGGCTATGCCCCTGCGGAAGCCGACCCTATCGTATGGCACGCTCCCGGCAAATTCAATGCTGATACAGGAGAACGTAAAGCAACCGTTCACAAGGCAGATCGATACCAAGATGTATTCGGAAGTGTTCTTTTAGATCTTATAAAAAATGATTCAAGAGTTGTAGGAATAACCCCGGCAATGGCTTCCGGATGCGGAATGAGTATAGTGGCTAAGGAACGGCCTGATAGATTCTACGATGTCGGCATAGAAGAAGAACACGCAGTCACATTTTCAGCAGGACTTGCTGTCGGCGGCATGAGACCATTCTGCAACATATACTCCTCATTCTCCCAAAGAGCTTATGACCAAATTATTCACGACGTAGCCTTGCAGAAATTACCGGTAACTCTCTGCTTTGACCGCGGAGGCTTAGTAGGAGAAGACGGAGCCACACATCAGGGCAGTTTCGATCTTGCAGCGTACAGAAGTATACCAAACACTATTATTTCATCGCCTAAAGACGAACTTGAATTGAAGAATCTTATGTTCAGCAGTCTCAAATCTGAAAATGGCCCATATATAATAAGGTATCCCAGAGGATGTGGGGAAGGTGTCGAATGGAGAAATACAGATTATCAATTAATGGAAACCGGTAAGGGTCAAAAACTTATAGAGGGTGAAAAATTTGCTGTTATTGCAATCGGTCCTGTAGCCAACAGAGCCGTAGAAGCCGCAATCAAATTCAAAGAAACGTTTGGATACTGCCCTGCCGTATATAATATGATATTCTTAAAACCGATTGATAACGAAATACTTAAAGAAGTAGCAGATAATTTCAAATTAGTGCTCACCCTTGAAGACGGCTGTATAAAAGGCGGTCTTTTCGGAGAAGTTTCAGAATATATGGTCAATCACGGTATCAATATCAAGGTGGAATGCTCCGGTATACCTGACAGATTCATTGAGCAGGACAAACAAGACTCACAAAGGCATGAATGCGGACTCGATACGGAAAGTATTCAAGAAAAGATGAAAATCATAATTGAAAAACATCAAAAAGTTTTGGAGAATAAGAATTAATCTCTATCTTTGCAATCCCTTTCTAACAAATAGGAAGCGGATACTGCCGATGTAGCTCAGTTGGCTAGAGCACGTGATTTGTAATCTCGGGGTCGTGGGTTCGACTCCCTCCATCGGCTCAAAATTTCCTAATTAGGGAAAAGACATATTTGATTGGGAGGATACCAAAGTGGCCAACTGGGGCAGACTGTAAATCTGCTGGTTTATACCTTCGGGGGTTCAAATCCCTCTCCTCCCACATTTTTCGCGGAAGTAGCTCAGTTGGTAGAGCATCAGCCTTCCAAGCTGAGGGTCGCGAGTTCGAACCTCGTTTTCCGCTCCAAAAAAGCTACGCCGATGTAGCTCAGGGGTAGAGCGTCTCCTTGGTAAGGAGGAGGTCATGAGTTCAAATCTCATCATCGGCTCTACTATTTGTATTTGATTAACAACATTTATACATAATATTATGGCAAAAGAAACTTTCCAAAGAACAAAACCGCATGTCAACATCGGTACAATCGGCCATGTTGACCACGGTAAGACAACCCTTACTGCAGCCATCACAAGGGTACTTGCTGAAAGGGTATCTGGTAACGCAGACAAACTTAAGTCTTTCGACCAGATCGACAATGCTCCGGAAGAGAAAGAGCGTGGTATTACCATTAACTCTTCTCACGTTGAGTACGAAACAGAAACTCGTCACTACGCACACGTAGACTGCCCGGGTCACGCTGACTATGTTAAGAACATGGTTACAGGTGCTGCCCAGATGGACGGTGCCATCCTCGTTGTTGCATCTACAGACGGTCCTATGCCTCAGACTCGTGAGCACATCCTGCTCGCTCGTCAGGTTAATGTCCCTAAGATTGTAGTATTCATGAACAAGGTTGACCTTGTTGATGACGCAGAAATGCTTGATCTCGTTGAGATGGAAATCCGCGACCTTCTTGCATTCTATAAATTCGACGAGAATTGCCCTATCATCCGTGGTTCTGCCCTTGGCGCACTCAATGGCGAAGCAAAATGGGAAGATAAAGTAATGGAGCTTATGGCAGCAGTCGATGAATATATTCCACTTCCTGTACGTGATAACGAGAAGCCATTCCTTATGCCAATTGAGGACATCTTCTCTATTACCGGTCGTGGTACTGTTGTTACAGGCCGTATCGAGACAGGTGTTATTCACGTAAATGACGAGGTTGAGCTTGTTGGTTTCGGTGACGAGCCACGCAAGACAGTCTGCACAGGTGTTGAGATGTTCCGCAAACTTCTTGATCAGGGTGAAGCTGGTGACAACGTAGGTCTTCTTCTCCGTGGTATCGACAAGAAGGATGTTAAGAGAGGTGAAGTTGTAGCAAAACCTGGCTCTATTACTCCTCATACAGAATTCAAAGCTCAGATCTATGTCCTCAAAAAAGAGGAAGGCGGACGTCATACTCCATTCCACAACCACTATCGCCCTCAGTTCTTCATCCGTACATTGGATGTTACCGGTGAGATTACTCTCCCACAGGGTATTGAGATGGTTATGCCTGGAGATAACGTTGAGATTACTGTTAAACTTATCACCCCTGTAGCTCTCAATCAGGGTCTCCAGTTCGCTATCCGCGAAGGCGGCCGTACAGTCGGTGCTGGTCAGGTAATCAAGGTTATTGAATAAATAACCATATTCCATAGCGGACAGGCTACGATTCTGCCCGCTTTTTAATAGGGGAATAGAACAAGGGTAGTTCAGCGGTCTCCAAAACCGTAGATGTGGGTTCGAATCCTGCTTCCCCTGCAAATATCAAAGGTTACGATTTGGTAATGTTTAACAGACATGGTTTAAGCTTCCAACAAACTGTGTCCATTAAAAGTAAAGATGAGAAAGTTCATTAACTATTGTAAAGAGTCATACGTTGAGCTGACACAGAAAGTGGCTTGGCCGACCTGGGAAAAATTGCAGAGCTCTGCCCTGTTAGTTATGGTGGCTACAGTCATTATTGCTTTGGCATTGTTCATCGTGGACTTTGCTTTCCAGCATCTGATGACAGCAATTTACACATTGTAATCTATCATTGCCATGGGCGAAAAGAAGTGGTACGTCCTTAGGACTGCAGGAGGAAAAGAAAAGAAGGCCAAAGAATACCTTGAGAAAGAGATTGAGAAAAGTAATCTCCAGAATCAGGTTAATCAGGTCCTCGTCCCTGTCGAAAAGAAATACACGGTTAAAAATGGGAAAAGAGTTTCAGTCGAGAAGCTCCTTTTTCCGGGTTATGTATTGATTGAAGCCGAGCTTAGCGGAGACCTGCAATATATTATCCGGAATATGATACCCGGAATGTCAGGTTTCCTAACAGAAAATAGAGCTGTTGTCAAAAAGGACGACAATTCACCTGCCGTTGCGGAGCGTATTCCGATACCTCTAAGAGATGAAGAAGTACGCAGAATACTTGGAGAACAGGACAAGCAAGCAGACAGTGAAGGTGTTACAGAAGTCGATTATAATATCGGAGATTCTGTTAAGATCACTGACGGACCGTTCAGCGGATTTGATGGTACAATCGACGAAATTGTTGAAGACAGAAGCAAGCTTAAGGTTATAGTGATGATATTCGGCAGAAAAACTCTGCTCGAACTCAACTTTAATCAAGTAACTAAAGAATAATAAATATGGCAAAAGAAGTTACCGGATTCATCAAACTCCAAATCAAAGGTGGAGCAGCGAATCCCGCACCTCCGGTAGGACCGGCACTCGGTTCGAAAGGCCTGAATATAATGGACTTCTGCAAACAGTTCAATGCCGCTACTCAGCAAAGTGCCGGCAAAGTACTGCCTGTAGTTATCACAGTATATTCAGACAAGTCTTTTTCTTTCGAGGTAAAACAACCGCCGGTTGCGATTTCACTTAAAGAAGCAGCTAAAGTTCAGAAAGGTTCGGGAGAGCCTAACAGAAGGAAGGTTGCATCGGTTACCTGGGAGCAGGTTAAGACAATAGCAGAAGGTAAAATGTCTGATTTGAATGCATTTACTCTCAAATCTGCTATGACAATGGTAGCCGGCACAGCAAGAAGTATGGGTATAAAGGTTACAGGAACTTTCCCTGAGGATATTAAATAATCAGATGCATTATGAGCAAACTTACAAAAAATCAGAAGGCCGTATCAACAAAATATGATCCTTCAAAAATGTACGAGTTGTCAGAGGCATGCAGTGTCCTTAAGGAGATTACCTACACCAAGTTCGATGCTTCAGTGGAGCTTGCCGTAAACCTTGGGGTAGACCCTCGCAAAGCGAATCAGATGATTCGTGGAGTTGTGACTCTCCCTAGCGGTACAGGTAAAGTGACACGTGTACTCGTACTTTGCACACCTGACAAGGAAACTGAAGCCAAAGAGGCTGGAGCCGATTATGTCGGACTCGATGAATATATTGAAAAAATCAAAGGTGGCTGGACAGATATAGATGTTATCATCTGTACTCCTTCAGTAATGGGAAAAGTTGGTCCTATCGGTCGTATTCTCGGCCCTCGGGGTCTTATGCCTAACCCTAAGACAGGTACGGTCACTATGGAAGTAGGCAATGCCGTTAAGGATGTAAAAGGTGGTAAAATCGATTTCAAAGTTGATAAAACAGGTATCATCCACACAGCCATCGGCAAAGCATCATTCACCCCTGAGCAAATTTTTGATAATGCAAAGACTGTTTTGTCTGCAATATCAAAATTGAAACCGCAGTCATTGAAAGGCACATATATGAAAGCTGCCTCGATATGCACAACAATGAGCCCAGGTATTAAAATTGACTTAAAAGCATTCAGTGCTGAATAAAAAATTCAATAAGATGAAAAAGGAATTAAAAGCCCAAATAATTGAATCAATCTCAGCACAGATCAAAGAGACTCCTAATTTCTACATTACGGATATCTCAGGACTGAATGCTGAACAGACAACAAAACTCCGTCGCGAGTGTTTCAAGAAAGGTATCAAGCTTACAGTAGTAAAGAATACTCTCTTCAACCACGTGCTTAAGGAGTTGAACAACGATGAGATGAATCTCCTGATTCCTACCTTGGTCGGCAATACAGCCATTATGTACGCCGAGGTTGCAAACTCACCAGCCAAATTGATTAAAGAATTCCAGAAGAGTGGTGCTGAAAAGCCTGCTTTGAAAGGAGCATACGTTCAGGAATGTGCTTTTATAGGCGCAGACAAACTTGAAGAGCTTGCATCTATCAAGTCTAAGGAAGAGCTTATCGGTGATATTATCACTCTGCTCCAGTCACCTGCACGCAATGTTATTTCAGCTCTTGAATCAGCTGGCGGAAAGCTTGCCGGAATTGTCAAGACTCTATCAGAAAAAGAAGAAAAATAATACAAACAATTTAAACAAAATATTATTATGGCAGACGTAAAAGCACTTGCAGAAGAGTTGGTAAATCTTTCTGTTAAAGACGTTCAGGAACTTGCTAAAGTTCTTAAAGATGAGTATGGTATCGAGCCTGCAGCTGCAGCTGTTGCTGTTGCCGGTCCTGCAGCCGCTGCTGATGCAGCTCCTGCAGAGCAGACAGAATTCGATGTAATCCTTACTTCAGCCGGTCAGGCTAAACTTGGCGTTATCAAGGTTGTTAAGGACGCTCTTGGACTCGGACTTAAAGAAGCAAAAGACCTTGTAGACAAGGCACCGGCTCCTTTGAAAGAGAAAGTATCCAAGGCTGAAGCCGAGCAGATTAAAGCTACACTTGAAGAGGCCGGAGCTGAAGTTGAGATTAAGTAATTTCACCTCTCCCCTATGTTTGGGGGCACAAGCAGGTTTAGAGCCGGAGAATAGGCTCTAAACCTTTTTCTCGTATTTAAGTTTTTCTCATTTCAAAGGCAGAATATGTCAAAAAAGACTAACAACAAACGAATAAATTTCGCAACTTCAAAAATTCTGGAATATCCGGATCTGCTTGAGGTTCAGCTGAAGTCATTCAAAGATTTTTTTCAGCTGGATACCACTCCTGAGAACAGGAAAAACGAAGGCTTATACCAAGTTTTCCAGGAAATTTTCCCAATTGAGGATACAAGGAACAATTACAAACTAGAGTTTATCGACTATTTTATTGATCCACCACAATACTCGATTGAGGAATGTCTTGAGAGAGGACTAACATATAATGTTCCTCTGAAAGCAAAACTCCGCCTTTCTTGCAGTGACCCGGAGCACGAAGATTTTGATACAAGAGTACAGGATGTATATCTTGGGAATATACCATATATGACCCCAGGTGGAACTTTTGTTATCAACGGTTCTGAAAGAATCATAGTATCACAGCTCCACAGATCACCTGGCGTGTTCTTTGACCAGAGTCTCCATGCGAATGGAACAAAACTCTATTCTGCCAGGATAATCCCATTCAAGGGATCTTGGATCGAGTTTGCAACTGACATCAATAATGTCATGTACGCATACATCGACCGTAAGAAGAAATTACCGGTAACCACCCTGCTTAGGGCTATTGGATTCGATTCCGACAAAGATATTATAAATATTTTCGGTCTGGCAGAAGAAATAGAAGTTACCGAGGAAAATATAAAAAAGAATCTTGGTCGCAAACTTGCCGCCAAAGTTCTTAAAACCGGTATTCAGGACTTTGTTGATGAAGATACAGGAGAGGTAATCTCTTTTGAAAGGGCGGAAATAGTCGCCGAACGTGATGAAGTAATCGACGAAGAAACAATCATCAAGCTTAAAGAAGCTGATGTGAAGACAATCTTGCTGCATAAGGACGATGCAAATGATAATGAATTTGCCATTATCTTCAATACTTTGCAGAAAGACCCTACAAATACTGAAAAAGAAGCCGTCAATTATATATACAAACAGCTCCGAAATTCAGAACCGCCAGATGAGGCAACAGCAAGAGATGTCATAGACAAGCTCTTTTTCTCAGAGAAGAGATACGACCTCGGCAGCGTAGGACGTTATCGTCTCAATAAAAAACTGGATATGAAAACAGACCCTTCAGTAAGGGTTCTGACAAACACAGATATTATTGAAATCATCAAATACCTTATTGAACTGATAAACTCAAAGGCTACAGTCGATGATATCGACCACCTGAGCAACAGGCGCGTAAGAACTGTTGGCGAACAGCTTGCCAATCAGTTCAGCGTAGGTCTTTCCAGAATGGCAAGGACAATCAGGGAAAGAATGAATATAAGGGATAGCGAACAGTTCAACCCGATTGATCTGATCAACTCCAAGACATTGTCTTCGGTTATCAATTCTTTCTTCGGAACCAGCCAGCTGTCACAGTTTATGGATCAGACCAACCCTTTAGCAGAGATTACACACAAGCGTCGTCTTTCTGCCCTCGGTCCCGGTGGTCTTTCAAGAGACAGGGCCGGATTTGAAGTCAGAGACGTGCACTATACTCATTACGGTCGTCTCTGCCCTATAGAATCACCTGAAGGTCCTAATATCGGTCTTATTTCATCATTGTGCGTTTATGCCAAAATTGATGATTTAGGATTTATCGAGACCCCATACCGTAAAGTTGAAAACGGCAAGGTGGATCTAAGTGACGAAGGCTGGAAGTTCATGAGTGCTGAGGAAGAGGAAAACAAACAAGTTTCTCTTGCCAATGTCAATATGGATGATGACGGAAATATCCTTGAAGACAGGATACAGTGCCGCCTTGAAGCAGACTTCCCTGTAGTTACCAAAGAAGAAGTGGATTATATGGATGTCGCTCCGAACCAGATGGCTTCTGTGGCAGCATCGCTTATTCCTTTCCTTGAGCATGATGATGCCCACCGTGCATTGATGGGAGCAAACATGATGCGTCAGGCCGTGCCTCTTCTAAGTCCTGAATCTCCTATTGTGGGCACAGGTCTTGAGAAGACAGTATGTCTTGATTCCAGAACACAGATAATAGCGGAAGGCAAAGGAGAGATAGTATATGTGGATGCTAATGAAATACATGTAAAATATGACAGGACTGAAGATGAGAAATATGTAAGCTTCTCACCTGAAATTACTGTTTATCATCTTCCTATATATAGAAGGACAAACCAGAGCACAACCGTTACATTAAAACCTATTGTCAAGAAAGGCGACCGTATTGAAAATGGTCAGATTCTTACAGAAGGCTATGCAACACAGGCAGGAGAATTGGCATTGGGTAGAAACCTTACAGTAGCATTCATGCCTTGGAAAGGTTATAATTATGAGGATGCCATTGTGCTGTCTGAAAAGATGGTACGCTGGGATATACTTACATCAGTACACGTAGATGAATATCTTACTGAGGTCCGCGAAACGAAAAGGGGCATGGAGGAGTTGACCTCCGATATTCCTAATGTGAGCGAAGATGCAACCAAGAATCTCGACAAAGATGGTATTGTCAGAATCGGAGCCCATATTGAGCCTGGCGATATTATGATAGGTAAGATTACTCCTAAGGGCGAAAGCGATCCTTCACCGGAAGAGAAACTCTTGAGAGCTATCTTCGGAGACAAAGCTGGTGATGTAAAAGACGCATCACTCAAGGCTAACCCATCGTTGAGCGGTACTGTTGTCAAGACAGCCCTATATTCAAAGGTAGCAAAAGATGCCGGCAGGAAAGGTGCGAAAGCAGAGCAGAAAGCCAAACTTGAGAGCCTTGAAGAGGATTTCAACAAAAAAGCGCAAGCTCTGTACTCTTCATTCATAGAGAAACTTATAACTCTTGTTGAAGGCAAGACAAGTGTCGGGATTAGCGATCTTTATGGTGTTGAAATTATCCCTAAGGGTAAGAATATCACCGCAGAGCAGTTGAAGACCATTGATTTTGAAAACATTAATTCAAATAAGTGGACTTCAGACAAAAACACAAATCTTCTTGTAAGAAACCTTATCAACAATTACTGTATTGCATATAAGGAAGAATCTGCAAAAAGCAAGAGGGCTCTCGACAAAGTCAAAATCGGTGACGAACTTCCTAATGGCGTTATGCAGCTTGCAAAAGTTTACATTGCCAAGAAGAGGAAAATCACTGTGGGCGACAAAATGGCCGGAAGACATGGTAATAAAGGTATTGTTGCCAAGATTGTACGAGAAGAGGATATGCCTTTCTTGAGTGATGGTACACCGATGGATATTGTCCTCAACCCTCTTGGAGTGCCTTCCCGTATGAACCTTGGTCAGATTTATGAAACAGTGCTCGGCTGGGCAGGTTCTAAACTTGGCCTTAAGTTCAGTACTCCTATTTTTGACGGTGCCAATATCGATGAAATATGCGATTATACCGACAAAGCAGGGGTACCAAGATATGGCAAGACAATGCTTAGAGACGGTGGTACAGGTGACTGGTTCGATCAGCCTGCAACTGTTGGTGTCATCTATATGATCAAACTCGGTCATATGGTTGATGACAAGATGCACGCCAGATCAATAGGTCCATACTCACTTATTACCCAGCAACCTCTTGGCGGAAAAGCCCAGTTCGGAGGTCAGAGATTCGGAGAAATGGAAGTATGGGCTCTCGAAGCATTCGGAGCAGCCAATGCTCTTCAGGAAATCCTGACTGTCAAGTCGGATGATGTCACCGGCAGATCCAAGACTTATGAAGCCATAGTCAAGGGCGACCCGATGCCGATGCCGGGCATACCTGAGTCTTTGAATGTATTGCTTCATGAGCTAAGAGGTCTTGGCCTTAAGGTAACATTGGATTAATTGAAATTTGATTTGATTGATAAAGAAATATGCCTACTTTTAATAATAAAGACAATAAGGTAAAGAGCAATTTCCAGAGAATCACCATCTCTCTGGCCTCTCCTGAGGATATTATTGCAAGGTCCTGCGGAGAGGTCCTTAAACCGGAAACGGTAAACTATAGGACTTACAAACCTGAGAGAGACGGACTTTTCTGCGAAAAGATCTTCGGACCTACAAAAGATTATGAGTGCTATTGCGGCAAATACAAGAGAATCAGATACCGTGGAATAGTATGCGACCGATGTGGAGTGGAAGTAACTGAAAAGAAAGTTCGCAGGGAAAGAATGGGACATATAGCCCTTACAGTTCCTGTAGCCCATATTTGGTACTTCAAATCTGCTCCTAATAAAATATCTGCCTTAGTAGGAATGCCGTCAAAAAAACTGGAATCAGTAATTTATTACGAGAAATACGTGGTAATTCGTCCCGGTACCAGTGGATTGCAAAAACTTGATCTCCTATCAGAAGACGAATATCTGGACATACTAGACAAAATGCCGGACAATTATAATCTTTCTGATGACAATCCCGATAAGTTCATCGCCAAAATGGGTGCAGAAGGAGTATATGAACTTCTTAAAGATATCGATATACCTGCACTTGCAAAAGAACTTAGAGAGAGTATGGCCACAGAGACATCTCAGCAGAGGAAAGCAGATTTACTGAAAAGGCTGAGTGTTGTAAAATGGTTCGAAGAGTCGCAAGGTGTAAACCGCCCTGAGTGGATGATAATGAAGGTTATTCCTGTTATTCCACCGGATTTGCGTCCGCTTGTTCCACTTGATGGAGGCAGGTTTGCAACATCTGACTTGAATGATCTTTACAGAAGGGTTATTATCAGAAATAATCGTCTCAAGAGATTGATTGAAATCAAAGCTCCTGAAGTAATTCTACGAAACGAAAAACGTATGCTTCAGGAAGCTGTGGATTCACTCTTTGACAACTCCAAAAAATCCAGTGCGGTCAAAAGCGAATCCAACAGAGCCCTCAAATCTCTTTCAGATAGCCTGAAAGGAAAGCAGGGGCGATTCCGTCAGAACCTATTAGGAAAACGTGTCGATTATTCTGCACGTTCAGTCATCGTTGTAGGTCCGGAACTCAATATGCACGAGTGCGGTCTTCCTAAATTCATGGCTGCCGAACTTTACAAACCTTTCATTATCAGAAAATTGATTGAAAGAGGAATTGTAAAGACAGTCAAATCTGCAAAAAAGATTGTGGACAGGAAAGATCCGGTAATCTGGGATATTCTTGAGAATGTGATGAAAGGTCATCCGGTACTTCTTAACCGTGCTCCTACTCTTCACAGACTCGGTATCCAAGCTTTCCAACCAAAGATGATTGAAGGAAAGGCTATCCAGCTTCATCCGCTTGCATGTACAGCGTTCAATGCTGACTTCGACGGTGACCAGATGGCTGTTCATCTACCGCTTGGCAACGCTGCCATACTTGAGGCACAACTACTTATGCTTGGATCTCAAAATATCCTCAACCCTGCCAATGGTACTCCTATCACTGTTCCTTCACAGGATATGGTGCTCGGCCTTTACTATATCACAAAAGTAAAACCCGGTGCAAAGGGAGAAGGGATGAATTTCTATGGTCCTGAAGAAGTTATTGTAGCCCTCAATGAGAAGATTGTAGATATTCACTCAAAGGTGAATGTAAGAATCCTTATTGACAAGTCGGATGCTTCCAAAGGCTATAAGATGGTAGAAACCACACCCGGAAGGATTATTGTCAATCAGTATGTCCCTGATGAGGTTCCTTTTGTAAATGAAGTACTCGGTAAGAAATCGCTTAGAAAAATCATTACCAATGTGATTAAAACCACCGGTGTTACACGTACTGCACATTTCCTTGACGATATAAAGAATCTCGGATATGACCGTGCATTCCGTGCCGGTATTTCATTTAACCTTGGTGATGTTCTTATTCCTGAAGAAAAGGCTAAGCTTATCGAAACAGGCTATTCTCAGGTCGAGGATATCAAGAACAATTACTCTATGGGGTTCATTACCAATAACGAGCGTTACAACAAAGTAATCGACTTATGGACATCTATAGACAATAAACTTACCAGAATAGTTGAAAAACAGATTTCCGCCGATCAGCAGGATTTCAATCCGGTATATATGATGTTGGATTCGGGAGCGCGCGGTTCGACACAGCAGATCAAACAGCTTTGCGGCATGCGAGGACTGATGGCAAAACCTCAGAAATCAGGTGCTGCCGGAGCCGAGATTATCGAGAATCCTATTATTTCCAACCTAAAGGAAGGAATGACGGTGCTTGAATACTTCATCTCAACTCACGGTGCTCGTAAAGGTTTAGCTGATACTGCATTGAAGACTGCGGATGCAGGTTATCTGACAAGAAGGCTTGTGGATGTATCGCACGATGTGATTATCACAGAAGAGGATTGCGGAACTCTAAGAGGTCTGATTGCTACTGCTATAAAGAATAAGGATGAAGTTGTAGAGTCTCTTGGCGAGAGAATACTTGGTCGTACATCTGTACACGATATATTCAATCCGCTTACGGGAGAACTCATCCTGCCTGCCGGACAGGAAATCAGGGAAGATGTTGCCAATCTCATCGACTCTCTTCCTATTGAACAAATCGAAATCCGTTCTGTACTTACCTGCGAATCCAGAAAAGGCGTTTGCGCAAAATGTTACGGACGTAACCTTGCTACCAGTCGTATGGTTGAAAAAGGCGAGGTTGTCGGAGTAATTGCCGCACAGTCTATCGGTGAGCCGGGTACTCAGCTTACTCTTCGTACATTCCACGTCGGTGGTACTGCTTCCAGCACTGCGGCTGATTCTTCTATTGAATCTAAATATGACGGAAAACTTGAATTCGAAGAACTGCGAACAATTGAGAAAGTCGGTGACGACGGAAAACCTATGGAGGTTGTAGTAAGCCGGATGACAGAATTGCGAATAGTGGATGAAAACACAGGTATTACCTTCTCTCAATATGACGTGCCTTATGGTGCATTATTGCACAAGAAAAATGGCGAGTCAGTCAAGAAAGGCGATCTGATATGCGAATGGGATCCTTATAACGCTATCACTATAGTAGAAAAGGCCGGTACTGTTCGTTTTGAAAATATGATTGAAGGCTCTACTTTCCGTGAAGAAGTTGCTGATGAATTCTCTGTAAACAGAGACAAAGTCATCATCGAGTCACGTGACAAGACAAAGAATCCTTCTATCCTTATTCTCGATGATGCAGGGGCAACGCTAAGGCAGTACAACCTGCCTGTAAGTGCACACGTTATAGCTTCTGACGGCAAGAAAGTGAAAGTCGGTGATGTTATTATCAAGATTCCTCGTGCTATCGGCAAGTCAAGCGATATAACAGGAGGTCTTCCACGAGTTACAGAGCTTTTCGAAGCCAGAACTCCTTCAAGTCCTGCTATTATCTCTGAAATCAACGGAGAAGTTAGTATGGGCAAGATTAAGAGGGGCAACAGAGAAATTATCGTAACCAACCGATCAGGTATGGAAAGGACATATCTTGTTCCTCTTAGCAAGCAGATTCTTGTTCAGGAAAATGACTATGTAAAAGCCGGTACAAGACTTTCTGACGGAGGAATCTCTCCTACTGACATTCTCAATGTACTCGGTCCTGTAAAGGCACAGGAATACATTGTAAATGAAGTTCAGGCAGTGTATCGTCTCCAGGGTGTAAAAATCAATGACAAGCATTTTGAAATCATTGTCAGACAAATGATGCGCAAAGTGCAGATAGAGCAGCCAGGAGATACAGAATTCCTACCAGAAGAGTTAGTGGACAAGTGGACATTTATGGACACAAATGACGCTATTTATGGCAAATATATTATCCTGGATGCCGGTGATTCACAGAAATTCTCTGCCGGGCAGATCATCTCTGCAAGAGTAATGAGGAATGAAAATGACTCACTTAGCAGACAAGGTCTTAAGATGATGGCAGTACGTGATGCAAGACCGGCAACTGCAAGACAGGTGCTACAGGGTATCACGAGAGCGGCCCTCAAGACTGATAGCTTCATTTCAGCTGCTTCTTTCCAAGAAACGACCAAAGTTCTTAGTGAGGCAGCCATAAGAGGCAGGGTGGATAACCTTGAAGGTCTTAAGGAAAATGTCATTAGCGGGCATCTGATTCCTGCTGGAACAGGTCTTGATGAGTATCAGGATATTTTAGTAGGAAGCAAGGAGGATTTTGCTAAAGAAATGAACGAACTATAAAGTTTGTAGCATATTGAAGGAGGCTGACTAAAAATTATTAGTTAGCCTCTTTTTCGTTCAAGAGGTGTCTGCCGGAATGAGCTTGACCTTTCCAATGTAAAAAATCCATTGAGTCAATACATTATTTGACAATAATATATTATATTTACAAAATCTATTGCAAGTTTATTATACATAATTAATATCGTATTACCGATGAAAAAGTTTTATATAAAGCCTGAAATCGAGGCTTTTATGATTGATTTTGAGATTAATATAATGTCAGCTGAAGCCGTAATAGCTCCATGGCAAAATGATGGTGAACCTATTGAATAATAATGCCATGAGAAAATACTTTCTACCTATAATATCTTTTGTCTCTCTTTTTTTATTTTATGGCTGTACCAAGGAAATTCATCCCTATGAAACCCCAAAAACAGGGATTCCTTTTGAGATTATTGCATCTACTCCTGAAAGTAAAACCATAAATGAAAATCTGAACACCAAATGGGCTGCAAATGATTGTATAATTTTGTTTCATTCGGTTGCCGGATTGAATACATACGAGTCAGACGGTAAATTTACTATCCCGGTCTCTCTTTTGGGTTCAAATAGATTCACAGGTTCTCTTAATAGTGCTTTAAATCAAAGTCAGAGCTATGACTGGTGCATGTACTATCCGTATAAAAATTCTCTAACGTCTCCTGAAAACAACAAACAGGCTGTCTTTACAATCGGTTCTGAGATGTCGAAAAAACAAAGCCAGACCGGAAATGACAGTATGTCTCATCTTGCAGGTGAAAATTTCCCGATGTACGGTTGTGTTTCCAATATACTTGGGAGCAATATGCCGAATATTACCATGAATCATCTTTCAAGTGTCCTTGAAGTGGAAGTAATTAATGAACTTGATGAAGATATTTCAGTGACCGGAGTTGATTTTATTGCTAATGAGAATATCGTAGGTAATTATTATATTGATGCAACTTCAAATCCTGTAACCTATACAGATATGTCGGAGGACGCTGTGTCTAAGGTCGCAAGCCTTTCTGTTATAGGTGCCGATGCTTTGAAAAAAACAAAATCTGCTAAATTCTATCTCGGAATCAGACCTTTTGTTGCAAAATCCGGCAACAAGTTGACGGTAAAAGTTGGGACTTCTTCGGCCAAAGGCCCCGGTATTCATATCAAAGAATATGACTTGAGCAAAGATTTTACTTTCAGTGCTGGTAAGATCAAAACACTCAAAGTGAAATATAATACTCCTTTAGAAAAAGAGGAGCTGCTGTGGAGCGAGACTTGGGATAACGGTAAATCAGGTAGCAAACCATCGGTGTATGATAAGAGTAGTACCACTGTTTATGGTGGAGGAACTGTGATTTATTCTCAAACCGGAGGTACTAAATTATATCATGATGTATTTCCAACAATTAACCTCATGATCAAGGCTAATGAGAGTTTTACTGTTTCAGACATTCCAACTGCAGGAGCAAGGTCAGCCGTACTTACATTTGTATCAAACCATAATAAACCTAAAGAGTATAATCTTTCATCAAAATCCGGAGTACAAATAGCAGAACCAATTATCAAAGGTAAGGGTTCTCAACATACTGTAAAAGGTAAAGGTTCTCAATATAATGTAATATATAATATCGCTATAAATCAAGGGGTAGAAAAATTAGACCTTACATTTAAGAATAATGGAAAAAATAATGTTCGAATCGATGATATAAAACTTGTCGGGACAGTATCCGGTGGCGGAGGGCAGATTGGCGAGGGTGAAGTACCGTCTGCTTTAGTAACGACAGAAGCTATCTCAAACATCGGCGCTTCTTATGTTACTTTGAAAGGTTCTTTCAGCAATGCTACATCAATACCGGTCAAGGCAGGATTCAAATATGGTTTTTCTTCAGACAATCTTGATAAGGAAATTCTCGTCGATGGTTCACTTACTTACTCCTCGGGGTATTTCTCCAAATATCTGTCAGGTTTGAATAAAGAAACCAAATATTATTATAAGGCATTTGTTGAAGTTAAAGGGACAGGCAAGCATTCTTCTGATAAATCAGTATTCTATGGAGATGTGCAGAGTTTTACAACACCTGCAACCGGTTCCGGAGGAGGTTCGGAAAAAGCAGCTCTTCCTTATGACTGGTTGGAGCTTCCTGCAGCTTCTCCGACAATGACAGGAGAGAATTTTTACTATAAGACAAACCGGGCAGATTTCAAAGGTGTTTATCAAAGAAATTACTCCTACCTTTATGATGCTTCCATGTACACTTCATATTGGGTTGCTTATCCTCTATGTAAAACACATACAATTGGAAAGAGAAACGATAAGTGGGGGCCAAAAGACCCGAATGTGCCTGAAAAATACCAAATCCTTTTGAAAAAATCTTACGGGCCACAAGCAGACGGACTTTCTTATGATAGAGGGCATCAGGTACCGTCAGGTGACAGAAGGAACTCTTTTGACATGCAACATCAATGCAATTATCCAACAAATATGACACCTCAACTTTCAAAATTAAATCAACAAGGCTGGGAAAGATTAGAAACAAATGTCAGAAGTTTTATTCCTTCAGATGATACTCTTTATGTTGTTACAGGAGCTTCATTCAATAAGATAGGAGAGAATAAAATCATTAAAAAGGTTGTAAATCCAAACGATGATATAGAAGTGCCTGTACCTAATTATTATTGGAAGGTATTGTTGAAAGTACATAGAGATGGTGGCGGAAATATTATCTCAGCATCAACAATAGGATTTTGGGTGGAACACAAGCCTATTGCCAAAGAAGATGTTATGCAATATTCTTGTTCTGTCAATCAGATAGAAAAATACACCGGTTTTAATTTTTTCGTAAATCTTCCTGAAAGTATTGAAGAGGGAGCTGAAAGCAATAGCGATTTAAATGCTTTTGAGTCATTCTAATATTTTTCTGAAAATATTATATTAAATTCACTAATAAATATTTTATATTTACACAAAATTTAGAATAATTATAATATGAGAATCATTATTAAAACATTGGCTGTAATTACATTTTCAATGTCTTTGGCTTTATATGATATTTATGCACAAGAGGTTGTTGTCCATCAACAGCAGATAGAAGATACTGCATCTCAGGTTAAAAATCAGGTAGAGAAAAGCAGGGCTGTTGTTGAGAAAGCAGAAAAGGCATACAAGGCTCAAATTGACGAAAGCAAGTATAGTATTGAACATAGTAAGTCAATTATCAGTCTTTACAAAGCAAAGATCTATGAAGAAAATGCCGTAATATCGACACTTAAGGAATCCATCAAGGCTCAGGAGGCTGCAATCAAATTGAAAAAAGAGGCATTCAAGGTTCAAAAAAAAGCATTGACTCTTGATGGCGGTCTGAATAAGGAAGAAAAGCAGCAGTTGAAAAATATGAGTCAGGAAATCAAACGGATGGAAGATAAACTCAAAGCAGATAAGTTTACTACTACAGCCTGCAAGAAGAGAATAAGCGAGTACAAGACACAGATAAAAAATAGCGAACAGGATATAAGAAACAGTAAAAATTCTGTTGCTGCTTCAAAGCAGTCTCTCAAGAATAGCAAGGATGTACTTAAGATGTCTGAAGAGACACAGAAAGTTATGTATGAAGCCGAAAAAGCCGCAGAGAAAGCCGAAAAAGCTGCTGAAAAAGTAATTAATGGAGCAGTTGAAGTGGAGAAGAGCGAAGAAAATACTATTGAAAAGTAGTATTATTCAGTAGTTGAAGAAAATTTTAATTTTTAATAAATAGATTATGGCAAAAATTTGGAATGAATTTAAAGAATTTGCAATAAAGGGAAATGTAGTTGATATGGCTGTCGGTGTTGTTATCGGCAGTGCTTTCGGCAAGATCGTAACTTCATTGGTTAGTGATGTGATCATGCCTTTAGTCGGAGCCCTTACAGGAGGAGTTAATTTTACTGACTGGAAATGGACTATCTCTAAAGGCATAGAGGAGCAAGTGGATGCCGCAGGCGCTGTAATTCAGGCAGCAAAACCGGCTGTAACTGTCAATTATGGCAATCTGCTTCAAGTAATTTTTGATTTTATCATCATTGCCCTGTGTATCTTTATAGTAATTAAGGGTATCAACAAGCTAAAAAATCTTAAGAAAACGGAAGAGGCAGCAGCTCCTGAAACAGCGCCGGCTCCAAAGGCTGAAGATGTTGTACTTCTTGAAGAAATCCGTGATCTCCTTAAAAATCAAAAGTAATATAAATGTCATACTAACTGTTTGAAATGAATAAGCGTTAGAAGTGATATTTGAAACAAAAAACAATAACGGATGACTTTGTGAAAGTCATCCGTTATTGTTTGTAATGTCAGCAAGAGAACTAAAAAGTCTCAGACTCATTATTGTCGTTATAAGAAGTGTCGAAACTCTCTCCTTCCTGATTCTCTTTAAACTCGAACGATTTTCTACGATCATTTCTGCGATCGCTGCCACGTCCGAATCCACGTTTTTCCCCTCTATCGTTCCTACGGTCATTGCTACGTCCGAAACCAAAACCACGCCTCTCACCTCTATCAGGTCTTGGACGACGTTCCGGCTCAACATATCCTTCAGGTTTTTCAATAAGAGCCTTCATAGACAATCTCATTTTACCTGTCTTCTCGTCTATTTCCAGAAGTTTGACATCCACTTCATCACCCACATTAAGAACATCAGTGACATTCTCAGTCTTCTCCCAAGCTATCTCAGAAACATGCAACAAACCTTCTTTTCCGGGTAGAATCTCCACAAAGGCACCGAAATCAAGTATTGATACAACCTTTCCGTGATAGGTTTCGCCCACCTCCGGAACCGAACATATACCCATAATCCAATCGTATGCCTTCTGCATAGCCTCTGCATCATCTGTAGCAATATCTACAATACCCTTGCCGTCAACCTCGTCAATTGCTATAACAGCACCTGTTTCGGCCTGAATCTTCTGGATAGTCTCACCTCCTTTGCCTATAACAGCTCCTATGAAATCTTTGGAAATCTCAAATTGTTTGATGCGAGGCACAAATGGCTTGTAGTCTTCACGAGGTTCGCTGATTGTCTTCATCATCTCGTTCATAATGTGAAGTCTTCCCTGATGAGCCTGCTCCAACGCCTGTTCAAGAACAGTATATGAAAGTCCGTCCACCTTTATATCCATCTGGGTTGCAGTAATACCATCTTTGGTGCCTGCTACCTTGAAGTCCATATCTCCAAGATGATCCTCATCTCCGAGAATGTCTGTCAATATGGCATATCTGTCGTTAGGATTCTTAGCATCTGTAATAAGTCCCATAGCAACACCTGCTACAGGCTTCCTGATAGGCACGCCTGCATCCATAAGAGCGAGACATCCTCCACAGATAGAGGCCTGTGAAGAAGAACCGTTTGACTCAAGTATATCTGATACCACACGTACAGCATAAGGGAATTCCGGAGCAGTCGGCATAACGGCCTTCAATGCTCTGAAAGCAAGATTGCCATGACCTATTTCACGGCGTCCCACGCCTCTTTGCGCTTTTGCTTCTCCTGTTGCAAACGGAGGGAAATTATAATGGAGAACAAACTGCTGAGTTTCCTGAACAAGAACCTCGTCCATTTCTTTCATATCGAGTTTCGTCCCCAATGTTACAGTAGCAAGAGACTGAGTTTCACCACGAGTGAATACAGCAGAACCATGAGCGCAAGGAAGGCAATCAACTTCGCACCATATAGGTCTTACGACATCGGTTTTTCTTCCGTCAAGACGTATTCCCTCGTTCAAAATGAGGTTTCTCATTGCTTCTTTTTCTTCATTGCCATAGTATCTGGCAACCATTGCAGCTTTTGCCTCCTGATCCTCTTCTGACAATGTGGCCAGGAAATCTGCATGAATCTGCTCAAAGCCTGCGGTTCTTTCCTTTTTAGGCTTAGCTGATTTTGCAAGTTCATAGCATTTATCATAGCAGAATTCGTGAACTGCCTTGCGGAGGTCTTCATCCTCTTCGTCATGAGGATAGTCTCTCTTGACATCCTTTCCGAGCTCTTTATTTAGTTCTTTCTGTATACGGCAATGCCTCTTTATTTCTTCATGTGCAAACTTAATCGATTCGAGCATAACATCCTCTGTCACCTCGTTCATTTCGCCCTCAACCATCATGATATTCTCTTCAGTTGCTGCCACCATAAGTTCAAGGTCAGCATCTTTCATTTCAGAGAAATTAGGATTAATCTTGAATTCACCATTAATTCTTGCTACTCTCACCTCTGAAATAGGTCCGAAGAAAGGCAGATCCGTAGCAGCAAGAGCTGCAGAAGCCGCAAGTCCTGCAAGTGCATCCGGCTGTATATCTTTTTCTGCTGATATCAGCCAAATGTTCACAAAAACAGCAAGATGAAAATCATCCGGAAATAATGGTCTTAAAGCTCTATCCACAAGCCTAGCTATAAGAACTTCGTAATCCGATGATTTTCCTTCGCGTTTCATAAAGCCGCCCGGAAAACGCCCTGCGGCATAGAATTTTTCTTTGTAATCTACCTGAAGAGGAAGAAAATCAGTTCCTTCAACAACTTCTGTTGCACATGTTACGGTGGCAAGCAACATTGTACCACCCATTTTCACGACGGCCGATCCGTCAGCCTGCTTGGCAAGTTTGCCTGTTTCAATTTCGATTACCCGACCATCGGATAATTCAATCTTCTTGTTGATAATGTTCATTTATTTCGTTCAATTGTCTTCTTAAAAAGAAAAAAGGGGAAGGTTCTATCAGGAACCTTTCCCTTTGGTTTCCTTCCCTATGTCTTATCGACGGAGACCAAGCTCCTTGATAATTTTTCTGTATCTCTCGATGTCAATCTTCCGGAGATAGTCCAGAAGCTGACGTCTTTTACCTACGAGACGAAGAAGGGAGCGACGGGTCGCATTGTCTTTTTTGTTCTTCTTCACGTGTTCCGTGAGGTGATTGATACGGTAGGAGAATAAAGCAACTTGACTCTCTGGTGAGCCGGTGTCTGTATTGGACTTCCCGTACTTTGCGAAAATCTCTTGCTTTTTGTCAGCTTGTAAATACTCAGCCATTATGCAAAAAATTTAGTTAATAATTCCCCGTAATCAATACGGTCTTTTTATCTTGGCAAATGTACGCATAAATTCTGATAAAACAATGGGGTTTATAGTAATAACAACATATTGAATCAAAATATCTGCTACAGACCCAACTTCTTGAAGAAGTCATTACCTTTATCATCAACAAGTATAAAAGCAGGGAAATCCTCAACTTTAATTTTCCATATAGCTTCCATACCGAGATCAGGATATTCCACGCATTCTATACTCTTGATGCTTTCTTCGGAAAGCACGGCAGCCGGACCTCCGATAGAACCGAGATAGAATCCTCCGTGTTTTTTGCAGGCATCCGTAACCATTTGAGTACGGTTACCCTTTGCTATCATAATCATGCTTCCGCCATGGCTCTGGAAAAGATCCACATAAGGATCCATACGATTAGCTGTAGTAGGCCCCATAGAACCGCAGGCCATTCCCGCAGGTGTCTTTGCAGGACCGGCATAGAACACAGGATGCGCCTTGAAATATTCAGGGAGTCCCTCTCCCCTGTCAAGCCTCTCTTTAAGACGGGCGTGCGCAATATCTCTTGCAACTATAATCGTACCGCTAAGACTCAATCGAGTAGACACCGGATATTTTGTAAGTTCTTTCAAAACTTCCGGCATTGGCTTGTCAAGATCAATCTTAACTCCATCACCCTCACCGGTCTGCCTTAAGGCCTCCGGAATAAGACGCGAAGGTTTGTCATCGAGCTTTTCAATCCATATACCCTCTTTATTGATTTTTGCCTTTATGTTTCTGTCGGCAGAACAGCTGACCCCCATACCGATAGGGCAGCTTGCTCCGTGACGAGGAAGTCGTATTATCCTTATATCATGGGCAAAATACTTACCGCCAAATTGCGCTCCGAGTCCAATCTTGCAAGCCTCATTATAAACCTCTTCTTCAAGAGCAATATCTCTGAAAGCCCTGCCTGTCTCATCCCCTGTTACCGGCAATGAATCGTAATAATGAGTTGAAGCCAACTTGACGGTCAGAAGATTCTTCTCGGCAGAAGTACCTCCGATGACAAATGCAATATGATATGGAGGACAAGCAGCCGTACCAAGTGTTTTCATCTTCTCAACAAGAAACGGCACAAGAGTCTCGGGATTAAGGACAGCCTTTGTCATTTGATAGAGATATGTCTTATTTGCAGAGCCGCCACCCTTAACTACGCATAAGAATTTATATTCCATACCTTCGTCTGCCTCAATGTCAATCTGCGCAGGAAGGTTGCATTTTGTATTCACCTCTTTATACATATCAAGAGGAGCATTCTGACTGTACCTGAGATTTTCCTCCGTATATGTTTTGAATACGCCCTTTGACAGAGCTTCAGCATCATCATATCCTGTCCAGACCTGCTGACCTTTCTCTCCATGAATAATGGCTGTACCTGTGTCCTGACAGAAAGGAAGCTGGCCTTTTGCTGCAACTTCGGCATTACGAAGAAATCTCAATGCAACATATTTGTCATTGGATGAAGCCTCCGGATCATTTAATATTTTGGCCACCTGCTCATTATGTGCAGGGCGAAGGAGAAAATTAACATCCCTGAAAGCAGCATTTGCAAGAGCCGTAAGAGCTTCAGGGGCTACCTTCAATATCTGATGACCTTCAAATTCACCGACAGAAATACCTTCTGTGCCAAGTCTGTAATATTCAGTGGTGTCTTTTCCCAACTGAAACATTGGAGCATATTTAAATTCCATATAATTAAAGATTTTTCTCAATCCTCAAATTTAATGATTTATTCTGACAGATGACTATTGTTTCTTAGCAATCGCATTCTCAAACATTCTCACCAATGCCGATATAGACTTATCAATATTATATTTCTTAGTGGAATACATGTATTCCTCACTCATTTTCTTTCTTTCCTCAGGATGTTCGTACCAGTAATCTATTTTCTCCGCAAGAGCTTTGGCATCCCTTACAGGATACTTGCTTCTGGAATCAAGAGCAAACTGCGATGTGGCTGTAAGCCGCCCTTCAGCAATAACCGGTACGGCTCCCTGCTGCAATGCCTCAAGACACGAAAGCCCCTCAACCTCAATAGAAGCACAATGCACATAAAGATCTGATTTTCCGGCAAGCCGCCTCAAGCCGTCACGATCTTCAAAGCCAAAAACAGGTCTGTATGAAAGAATCCCTTCATCAAACAATTTTTCCGCAATGGATTCATAATTTTTCTTCATCGGCCCCCTGCCTGTGAAATACAGCTGAATCTTATTAGCATATTTGGAGTATCTCATAGCATTAAGCAATGTAAACTGGTCTTTCTCACGAGAAAAACGACCGATACAACAAATAATAAACGGCTCGTCATCAGAATGAAATACATGAACCCCTTCTTCCGGCTCTATACCATTGGATATTTCATGCAATTCTGCTTTAAAACCTGCCTTTTCTAATCTTTCTTTTACATTTCTTGTCGGGCACTGCACATCCGAACATTTGTCAAAGACTTTCTTTCTCCAGAATTTCAATGTAGCTTCATTGACAAATCTGCAATTCTCCATGTCTACAGATGCAAACAGGTTTTCAGGATGCAAATGGTAGGTGGCGGTACAAGTGACATTGTTACGCCTCGCAATGGACAGCGTAACCCTCTGAAGCAAGAAGGGTTCCTCTATATGTACGACATCAGCCCATTTCACAGCCTCACGAATTATCTTCCTGTTTACTTTAGCAAAAGAATAACCTTGAGATACGACAATTTTATTAAAAAATGGAAATCTAATGTCTTCAAGACAAAATTCAGGCTGCGGCTCTCCCGGATAAGGATTTTTGCCGGAAAGCACTTTGACATCGTGCCCTGCCTTTTTCAACAATCCGACTGTTCTTCTTGCAGAAGCTCCCAATCCGTTACCTCTTATATAATAGTTATTTACAACAAATAATATTTTCATACTGCTAAAATTTCAATAATTAAACCGGAACTCGTCCAAATACAGAGTGCTGCCACTGCCTCCTGTATAATATCCTCCATAACGACTTGAAGTAGCCACAACCATAACATATTTCGGAGTTCTGGAATTGCGATATACTATAGGAAGATCAAATTTCAGATAACCATTTGTGGCATTTTTAATAGTCATACATCCACGACCTATTATATGAGGATCATTTTCCACATCCACAAAACTTTCATCATTGGAAATTATATGTGCAGGAGCATCCCAATCCGTCAAAATTATTTCTATCTGAGCCTCATCCATAGTGCCCTTAAGATGTTTGTATGGAGCTTTGACATAATTGATAGGCTTTGGAATATAGTAATAATACCCTGACATGGATTTAGGCTTAGCCGTGAAAGGAATGCCCCAAGTAATTTCTGCACCGCTCCAATCCACTATCCTGACAAATCGGCCATTATATATTGCACCGGCGGCAAAGGCCCATAGTATTTTTTCACTATGAAGTTTTGCAGCCCTCTTGCCGGGACCTTTCACAACCACAATTTCATCTTCCGGCTCGGCACCGTTTATACCAAGAAGGCTAAGTCCCTGATTTGCAGTATCCCAGATTCTATTTTCAGCCGGAGCATTCCTGTCATACATACACCATTTTCTACGATGCTTATACCAATTGTCAAAACCTATATTATAAAGTTGAGGTTCTTTCTCTTCAAGTTTTTCGGTTCCGGTATTCTGTGCCATAGCGCTTGCCACAAAAGCAAAAGCCACAATAATGACAAAGTAACGTTTCATTCTGTCATAAGTTTCAATTAATCAATATCTTCAATAATAGGTGTAGCATTGCCGCTACCCTGCTGCATCAGAAGACGTTTCATAAATTCATTGAGATCTCCGTCAAGTACGCCTTGGGTATCTGCGATCGAATAACCTGTACGCAGATCCTTCACCATCTTGTAAGGATGCAGGACATAACTTCTTATCTGCGAGCCCCATTCTATCCTCTTCTTCTGTCCTTCAAGTTCAGCCTGCTTTTCTTGTCTTTTTTTTAGCTCTATATCATAAAGATGAGATTTCAAGATACGGAGAGCATTCTGACGATTATCCTGCTGCGATCTTGTCTCTGTATTCTCCACCGTGATTCCTGTAGGTATATGCTTGACTCTCACACCAGTCTCTACCTTATTCACATTCTGCCCTCCATGCCCTCCGGAACGAAAGGTATCCCATTCCAAGTCAGAAGGATTAATATCTATATTGATGGTCTCATCCACAAGCGGATATACAAAAACAGAAGAAAAAGTAGTCTGGCGCTTCCCCTGAGCATTGAAAGGTGAAATTCGTACAAGCCTGTGAACACCGTTTTCAGCCTTCAGATATCCGTAGGCATAATCGCCCTCAAACTGAATAGTGGCAGACTTTATACCGGCCTCGTCTCCTTCCAACAGATCTGTGACAGTGATTTTCATACCGTTTCTTTCACCCCATCGCATATACATCCTCATTAGCATTGAGGACCAATCATTGGCTTCCGTACCGCCGGCTCCTGAATTTATAGTCAGAACCGCACCGAGATTATCTCCCTCCGCACCAAGCATATTTCTCAATTCCAGAGCTTCGACATTACTTTCAGCCTCCTTATATGACGACTCCAACTCTCTTGTCTCTGCAGTCTCTGTTGATTCATCAGACGCGCCTTCAACACTTTCTTTAGCAAATTCATAAAGCACATCCAAATCTTCAACGCTTGTCACAGCTGTATCGAATCCTGTCACCCAAGATTTAACTCCGTTAATATTCTTCATTAATGCTTCGGCAGCTTTCGGATCTCCCCAGAAATCAGGAGCTTCTGTTTTTTTAAGAAGTTCTGTTACTTTATTTCTCTTTGCTTCGATGTCAAAGACACCTCCCCAACGCCTCTATACGCTGATGAAGGGCTTTGATCTGTTCAAATGTAATCATACACTCTCCACTTTTAGATTATTCTGCAAATTTAGTTAAAATAACTATATTTGTTAGAATAATTCATTGTCATATAATATATGATTGGCATTTTCGACTCAGGTTCGGGCGGCCTATCCGTCTTTAGGGAGATATACAAACTGCTTCCTAAAGAGCATTATATCTTCTTCTCCGACAATGCCAATTGCCCTTATGGGGACAAAACAGTTGCTTTCATTCAAAAGCGATGCCAAGCAATAACCGATTTTCTTATAAGTAAAGGAGCAAATATTATTGTCGTCGCCTGCAATACTGCCACAGGTGCGGCCATAAACCAGCTAAGAAGCAATTATAATATAAAATTTATCGGTATGGAGCCGGCAGTCAAACCTGCAGCTCTAACTACCAAAAGCGGAATAATAGGTGTAATGGCCACCGCAGGTACACTTAAAGGTTCTAAATACCTCACCAATAAAGAAAAATATGAAGACAACGTGAAAATTGTCGAATCTGTGGGAAACGGCTGGGTAGAATTGGTAGAGAAAGGCTTATTGGACGGTCCTTATGCAGAAGAAACTGTCGCAAAAAGCCTGAAACCTCTATTGGAGGCAGGTGCTGACAATATCGTTCTTGGGTGCACTCATTACCCGTTTCTCTATAATACCATAAAAAAAATTGCAGGTGAAAATGTGAGGATTATAGATCCGGCACCGGCGGTCGCAAAGCATCTGCTCTATGTAATGGCACAAGAAGGCCTTCTTGAAGAAAAACAAGACACGAAATCCGATAACATCCTGCCTCATTCGGAGCCTGACATAGAATTATTCACATCAGGAGATGCTTTAGCACTTATGAGAATATTCAAAATGATTTTTCCTTACAGCAAGACTACTGTCAGAAAAATAAACACACCTATATAATTAAGAGTAGCTGATTCCAACCTTGAACGAAATTGAGGCTGATTGAAAATTTTCAGTCAGCCTCTCTTTCGTTTCCTATTTTTCACACACCGTACGTGCGGTTTTACATACAAAAATTCAACTACAGAGCTAAACGAAGACCTGCAAATTCAGCCCCGTTTTTATAGTAAATATAATTTCTGAGAGACACTCTGCTTTCGTCATAATTCACACTATTAGCAGCACCCCCTCTCATAATCTTTTCTTCTCCGGAATTAGGAACATCAGGCCCTTTAGGATCTTTCTCAGGGGACTTCTTATAATATTCTCTATCATACCAATCGCTACACAACTCCCAAACATTTCCCGTCATATCATAAAGACCCAATTCATTCGCCTTTTTTCCTCCTACGGCATGAACCGAAGCAACACCTTCAATCTGACTGTTATCAAAAACCCATCCCACTTCACCGGCATCAGAACTACCAGAATAAAGCCAATTTTTTGAAGCGTCATGCTTGGCTCCACCCCTTGCAGCAAACTCCCACTCAGCTTCTGTAGGAAGACGTAATCTTTTCCCTTTAGGAAGTTGAGACTCCAAAAGTTTATTGAGTTTATCAATAAAACCATCATTTTTACAAATATCATCCCAACTTACCCCATCGACAGGTAGATTTCCGTCCTCTGCGTTCAAAGGATATTTTCCGAAATGGCTCGGATTATTGTAATCCTTATTATCTTTGGCCATAACAGCCATCCAAAGGGCTTGGGTCACCTCAAATTCACCGATATAATAATCCGAAAGGACAACCTTATGCACAGGAGCCTCAAAATCCAGAGCATCCTCATAATAATTTGCCCCTTTCTTGTCCTTATTTTGTGCCCCCATATTGAAAGAACCTCCTTTCACAGCGATCATCTTAAAACTCGTCTTATCTATGGTAAATGATTTATATTCAACTTCGGGCTTTTTCTCTTTATTATCTTCTTTTTTCTTACAAGAAACCAAAATGCCGGAAAACAAAACAGAAGCCGACATTAATAGAATAAATGTTTTTTTCATTATTGCTAATTTTAAAAATCTTTTTGTTAATTTTTTAAAAATGAAACTATAAAAAAGTCTCACAAATTATTAAATATCTTTAAATCAATTATAAAAATTGCTATACCTTATTGCAAGACTGCCACACATCTGCCCCAAAACCTCAAGAAAAGGCCTGCCATTAATAAGTGTCACCCTATAGACAGTATCATCCACCCTATAGTACTGCACGCCTCCTAATATTATAATATCATAATCATCCGGAAGCTCCTCAACAAGAGCGCCTGCCGGAGGAACAATAACTTTATACTGACCTCTATCTATAACATAAAACACTCCGTCTCGATAATAATACTCCTGATTGGCATACGCATAACTCTGCACCAATCCGAGACTATTGGCCAAAGAATAAGAATTACGTGCAGAAGAAAGATTCATTGCAATATAATTGTTACGTGCCGCCATAATAGAATTATTCCGGGCTATTATCATATTCTGCCTATCGATATACCTGCTGTATGAATCAAACCCGCTATAACTTCTGTACTCATCAGTATAGAAAGCGAAATTTACTATCGACAAGGAAAGGCTGCCAATACCGGCATTAACATAAACGCCGAAAGGGGGTCTGCACACCACATAACAACCTCCATAAGGCCTGTAATAAACATCATTATAATAATAGTAATCTACTCCATAATATCTTGCTCGCTTGTAACGTGGAGGAAGTACTGTAACCCTATAGCCGAAATAGTGAGGTTCCGCTCCGTAGAAATACCCTAATCTATCATATACTATAAAATCTCTTTCCCTCGGATGTATTCTCATGACATCATGATTGTCAATATAGAAATCATCATACCTATCGTTCATCCTGCGAGCCTGATTTGATGAGGCATCGCTAAAATTCCGACTGTCGTCATACGAAGAAGACATAGACTGCTCTTCAGATTCATTGACAGAAGTAAGACCTCTGCGAGTCACATTATTATTGTTTCTCAAAACCTGGCCTGCACCATTGGAAGTAGCTGCCGTGCGACTTACGGTCGTACTTTCGTCCTGATTGCCACGCCTAATAGTTCTAACATCGTCAGAGCCAATAGTTTTGGCAATACGATGATTTGAATTGCTCTTATCAGTATTATCAGAATCATACCTGCGGACAACATTGCCACTTACAGCGCTACCATTCAACGTCCCGGAAGACCTACGAACAGTCGTGCCGCTTTCCCTGCCATATGCCCCGGAAGCACGACGCACCACTGTACCGCTTGCCTTCCCACCTGAGCCTGCCGAACGACGTACAGAAGAGCTGTCGCTCCGATTGCCGGTAGAAGTCCCTGAAGAT
This sequence comes from uncultured Bacteroidales bacterium, assembly GCA_963548935.1. Classification (GTDB taxonomy): domain Bacteria; phylum Bacteroidota; class Bacteroidia; order Bacteroidales; family UBA932; genus Cryptobacteroides. The sequence continues at coordinate 21,259 of CAUUVS010000006.1, read as the reverse complement.
CTACGATATACTTGGGACGTCGATGTCCCTCCCGAAGATGATGAAGACCTACGAACAGTCCCCGATGACTGCGTTGTCTCTGAAGATTCACTTGCAGAGCCTCCGCTTCTTCTCACCTGCGCATTTGAACCTAAAGCAAACATAGCCAATACAGCTATTATTGCGATAATATTGTAAATCAAGTGTTTCATATATCGATGCCGTTTTTTTAGCTCAATAAATATAATATTTTTCGGAAAGTGTCCTGAAAGACTCCACATCCTTATCCCAATAAAACTTGATGTCCGAGACTTTCATATTCTTCGCAAACGCCAATCTCACATAATCTGTACCACAAACCTTATCAATCATAGCATTTCGACTTCCGTCAGAAGTAAACGGATTGCGTGAAGGATAGAGAACACCTATAGCCTGCATAACATAAAACTGTGTCAATGAGATATTTGCCTTATCATAATCAGTATAGAAAAATTGAACGCCATGCAGCAATTTCCCGGCTTTACTTCCATAGAACGGCTTATAATGGATTTCCCTGAATTTCACGCCAGGCAACATATAAGAATCCAGTTCAGCCTTAAGTTTTGTAGCATCCACCCATTCTGCTGCAAAAGTCTCAAAAGGCAAATTGTACCCAATACCGATATTAAGAAAATTACCCAACTCGCCGCAAATTCCTGAAGAAGGATAATTGATTGCTGATTGAGGATAAGGAATATTCGGAGACGGAAGCACCCAAGGGAGATTTGTATCAATATATAGCATATCCCTGCTCCATCCCTGCATAGGTACTACCTTAAGATTGCATTTAAGGTGACCCTCGTTGCCTTTCTGCCCACAATTAATTCCCTCTTCATTTATCATAATTGCCAACTCACCTACCGTAAGACCATAGATATAAGGGATTTTGAACTCACTGACAAAAGAAAAAAATCCCGGTTCCACATAACATCCCTCTATCTTATTTCCACCCAAAGGATTGGGTCTGTCAAGCACCATAACCTCAATCCCCTTTTTGGCGCAAGCCCTCATCACAAGCCCTAAAGTACTGATAAAAGTATAAGATCTGACTCCGATATCCTGAATATCATATACCATCAAATCAATACCTTCAAGCATCTTCTGAGATGGCTCCCTATAGGCGCCATAAATCGAATACACTGGCAATCCTGTCTTGGAATCACGACTATCGGCCAACTTATCGCCGGCGTACGCATCTCCCCTCACACCATGCTCCGGTCCGAACAATGCGACCAAATTTACTTCCGGGGCTTCAAAAAAAATATCAATGGTAGAACGGAGATTCCTGTCAACACCACTCGGATTAGTCACAAGACCCACCCTTCGACCTTTAAGATATTCAAAACCGCTGTCGACTATTACTTCCAGACCGGTCTTTACAATATTTCCGGTAGGATGATTCTCTGCATAAACAGAAAAAGAAATGATTATCGCTAAAAATACAGTCGATGATATTATCATCAACAATTTATTTATTCTTCTTTCCATATTCGGGATCAATTTTAACTAACATAGTTACAACAACAGTAACAAGGCAACAGAGCATGACAAACCAGAAAAAACCGGTATACCCTCCAAGCCATTTCCATATATAGCCGGCAAAAATGCCCGGTATCATCATACCCAAAGCCATAAATCCTGTGCATATAGCATAGTGAGATGTTTTGAATTCTCCTGCTGAAAAATATATCAGATACAGCATATATGCCTGAAAGCCGAATCCGTAGCCAAGCTGTTCAAAAGCTACGCAAGCATTTATTAACCAAAGATTTGACGGCTGCGCAACACTCATATATACATATACAAAACAAGGAAGAGTCAGAGAGAGGGCCATAGGCCAAAGAACTTTCTTCAATCCCCATTTTGATGCGGCAATACCGCCGGCTATTCCACCGGACAACATGGCAATAATACCTACAGTGCCATTTATAAAACCCACTTTAGCAGTAGAAATACCTAATCCGCCATTCTCAACAGGGTCAAGAAAAAAAGGATCGACAAGTTTCAGCATAAGGGCTTCAGAAAATCTATATAGCAGCATAAATGCAAGAGCTACAATTATTCCTTTTTTTTTGAAAAAACCGACAAAAGCATCTGCAAATTCTTTGGCAATATCAGCCCCTCCTTTTGTATTTCTACAATAATCCGCATCAGGGGCAGGTAATACAAACAGATTATAAATCGCTATAACAGAGAATATTATCGCAGCAATAGCCATTACAGAACTCCAGGCAAGTGGAATATTGCCTGTACGGAGTTCCAAAAGCCCGGCTATCATCACCAAAACTCCTTTACCGAAAATAGATGAAAGCCTATAGAATGTACTCCTTATGCCAACAAAAAATGTCTGCTGCTCTTCTTTCAGCGCCAACATATAATAACCATCCGCTGCAATATCATGAGTTGCCGAAGCAATTGCTGTGACATAGAAAAGGATTATCATTACCGTAAACATACTGACAGGAGTGTTTTTAGACGCAATCATCTGCTGCGAGGGGTGCGGCAATGACAAGACCAATGCTATAAACGAAACACTCATCACTGACTGCATAAGAATTATCCACCATCGCTTTGTCTTGATAATATCCACAAATGGACTCCAGAAAGGTTTTATAACCCAAGGTAGATACAGCAGACTGGTATATAACGACATCGTCTCATTCGGCACTCCCATTTTCGCAAACATTATCACTGAAATATTATTAACGATAAAGTAAGGAATCCCTTCCGCAAAATAGAGTGTCGGTATCCACCACCAAGGCAATACTGATTTGGTTGCAACAGATTTCATATTTCAATAATAGTCTTACTGTTTTCTTTCAATTTTTGTCCCCGGATAATAATGTTTCAGAATCTGATTATAGTCATAACCTTTCACAGCCATTACAGCCGCTCCTATCTGGCACAGACCGACTCCATGCCCCCAGCCCCGTCCTTCAAGCACCAAATGATTATCATCCGGCCATTTCACATCGAAAGCAGAACTCTTCAGGTGATTTTCCGAAAGAAATTTCCGAATAATCAATTCCTTTCCTATCACCATAGTCTTTTTTGAGCCTATGATTTTCAATCTCTTGATTCTGCCTGAAGGACCTCTCTCTATTGGTACGAGATCCGATATCGTACCGAAATCCACTCCGGATCGCCTACGTATCAGAGCTGAAATTTCATTACGGGTATATTCTTGTCGCCAATTATAGAAATCCTTTGTCTCCATATCATAGTCATTCAATACCTGCCTCAATACTTCTTTGTCAGAGGTATTACAGAAAACATTCTCGCCTATCTTGTGCTCCGGCGTGTCCGGCAAAGAAACAAGATATGGGATTTGCTTTTCTTCCCAAACTGTACTGAAGATTTCGGATCTCCCGCCACAGCATTTTGAAAACCGGGCATCGCATATTTCTTCGCCATACAACAGAACCTGCCCCCAAGTCTCATCGATTGCTTTACGTATATTGTCTCCAATAGCCATAGTCAGACCTTGATAACGCTGACAATGATCATCTGCACATACATCAAACTGTTTGTGGTCATCCTTGTCAAACCATTTTATTATCTCAGGACAGCTTATATTTTGAGTTTCGTCTTCTGATAACGATGCTGAAAGCATAGAATCGATATGAGTAACAACAGAGGGTACACTATTGAGATTTCCAATACAAGAAGGGCAATGTTTATCATATTTTTTGCCTCTTTTGGACAATATCGACATTATCCAAGATCTGGATATAACAGCGTGAGCCTTCAGAAATTCCAAAGAGGCAGTAGATTTCATTTCAGAAGAAACAACACTCAAAAGATAATCCTCTACCCCGATGATATTCACTGCTGTTACCTTGTTTTCGCATACTATAAACTTCAAAGTTCCTGCAAATTTCCCGGTCACCTGCCTTTCCCAATGAAAATCCACACCTATAGTCACTCCATACAATACAAACGTCGGTTCGGCAAAAACCGTAGACATTGTTTTCGCTTCAAAAACAAGTTCATCGTACAAAGTTCCGTTATATAATACCTTACCTTCACAATAGCTTACTTTCTGTGGACCCGCACCATCTGAAATTATTTCAAATCCGATTTCATCAGAAGACATTATGCCAACTTCTACCTTGGATTGGGTACGGGAAAGTCTCCATAAAATACCTTTCTCCACATCTTCAGAAATTGAAACCTCCGACAATATTTCTTTTATCAGACTTGAATCGATTTTTTGATAATCTTCTATCTGCGGAGCAATAAAATAACCGGCCATATCAGCGCATCCCGGGCTTATTGCAATATGCCCATCGCCTGACTCAAAATAATGGTGAGGCCTGTGCCTTCCCCTGAAAAAAACTATTGCCCTATATTCAAAAGCAGAAAGCCCATGAGTATTTCCTTCAGGACGAGTACACTTTCCATGATCTTTAGGCAAAATAGGACAATACCACGTCAAAAGATTGATCATTGGCTCCTTGTCTCCATCAGGTACTGGTGCACAATCAAGAAGCCTATAGAACATCTTTGCCATTGACTTGGAAGTTCTCGAACGCAGTACAAAGACTCCTTTGGTATATTTTTTATAATGATATAATTGGGCCTCCTGAACAGAAGAGATATACTCTATCTCACTATTGATTTCTTGAGGAATAAGACTTGTTTCTTCTCCATTTGGCACACCGCTATCGCTCAAGCCTTCAGAAATAATATCCAACAACCTGTCTATCTCTTTTTCCAATGGCATAAGAGATCTCGGACAAGCCTGAAAATGGAAATGATCCGGTGCGGAAGCTCCACATTTCGGCCCGTTGTAAAAGACAGTATATTTTGTAAAATGATGGGCAAAATCTAAAATATCCACATATTTTTTCCATATCGATTGCTCGATATGGCTCTCTCCGGCAATTACCAAATGCGACGGAAAAATCGGATATGGATTGACAAGTATATGATAATGACGTCCTTTTCGTCCTTCAAATCTCAAGCTCATCTGTTCTTTAGGACGGTTGTCGGCACATAGAAAACAATCCCTTTCACTTATAGACTTGCTATCAACTTTTGCTGAAGAAGACCTTATGCGTCCGGGATTATGCTGGACTTTAACTTTAAGACCATCGATATATATTTCCTTAAAATGACAATTTTTAATGGCTTTAGAATTGGCAGCTGCCAGTGGCCATACTGAAAACTGATCGTTCAAGAACTTGTCTATCTGCCTGTTCTCCTTCATCTCAATTATTATTTAGATATTCTGGCCTCCAACTCAACAGTGCGGATAAAGTCCTTATAGGCATTGTTAGCATTCTGCTTCTCAATACTTAAGGCTGCATCGGAATTGCCTTCCCACCTTCTGCAGCAATAAATAGGCTCATATATCCGCCCGATTCTGTATTCTCTTGATATTCTAAGCCCTACGGCATAATCTTCTCCATAACTCACATCAGGGAAACCGAATTTTCTCAGCAAGGGTACATAAAAAGCTCTCGGAGCGCCAAAGCCATTTATTCTCAGAGCATTATTGCGGCCATTTTCTTCAGTCCATTCTTTATGATCGATAAGTCCCGGCGGAATTGTATTCATTTCAAAGTCTGTCATCATATAAGAACCGATAACCATCGCACATTTCTCCTGATAGAATTTCTCTATTATCTTTTTCAGAGTATCATCTCCGCTATATACATCGTCACTGTCTAACTGCACGGCAAACATTCCGCACCGGCTATCATTGATTGCAAGATTCCAACAACCACCGATATTCAAACCGGGTTGCTGGGGGACAATATGTACTAATCTTTCATCATCAAAATTCTCTATCACTTGAGATGTGCCGTCATAGGAATAATTGTCAACCACAATAATATTATAGCGGAAATCCGTTTTTTGAGACAGGGCGCTACATATAGCATCGCCTATTGTTTTTACTCTATTGAAAACAGGGATGACAACAGAGACATATATATCATTAGCCCCGACCCTGTCAAAAGTAATATTTTTGCTTGCAGTACTAATATATCCACCGATTCGTTTCAAATGCCCGGTACATATCGATTCCATTTCAAGTTGCAGCTCTCTATTGCGAGGATTCACATAATCGAATTGCTTTTCTCCGGACTTCCTAAGGTCGGAAGGAGTTTCCGTATAGAGATATTCCGGAATACGGACTATCTTGGTCATTTTGAGACGAAGTTCATAGAGTGCGCCGTAATTATACTCTTCGGACATCGATACCACAGCTTTTATAAATGATTCTGCCCTAAGACACCATAAGGAGCCAAAATCGAAATCATCCCTCAAAGAGCCTTTCCGATAATCAATCACAGGATGTTTTTCAATAATGCCATCGGCCTTTTTGTCATAGTGGTCAGAATAAAGCATATCAGCGCCTGTATCTTCAGCAACATTTATAAAACGCCGTATCGAAGCCTCTTCATATTTCAACACGGCATTTCCGGTATTAAGAAATATATACCTGCTATCATGCAGGTCTACGGCTATTTTCTTGAGCGCTGAAGTTCTGCCAAGATAGATATTGTCTATGATTCTTATTTCATCTGCCATATATCCAAATTTCTAAAGAAGAGCTTCTAAAGATTTTCTTATTCGGGCAAACTCTATTTCAAAGTTAGGAGTAAAGACTGATTTTCCCAAATTTTCGTCTATATCATTAAAGCTCCAATATCTACCATCTTCCACCTCTTCCAAATCGGGTTTAGGAGAAAAATTACCTACACAGGCATATATATTGACCAATTCTCTTTCAGCTTTGTTCTCATACAGATAGGCTTTCAGAAAAACAGGATTATAATCGTACAAATTAAGTTCTTCTCCGGATTCTCTGAAAAGGGCTTCCAGAATCTGCTCACCATAATTCACATGACCACCTACAGCTGTATCCCAGTATCCTGGAAGCAGGTCTTTTTTCATTGAACGCTTCTGAAGATATAGCTCTCCATTACGATTGATTATATGCAGGTGTACGACAGGATGCAAAAGTCCGGATCCGCTATGGATATAAATTCTTGAAGACTGCCCGATAACAATCCCATTAGGTTCCACAACAGGAAGCATTTCGGCCCCGGAAGGCACTTCAAATGCCGGATTCAGATATGACTTTCCGGGCAGGACAGGAGCAGGAATTGAAGGATAAATCAAAAACATCCCCTACCTCCGGTTCACTACAATGCAAATAATATCAATAGCTGGGCGACAAGTACTCTCATAAACATTGTAAGAGGATAGACAGTAGCATAATTGACAGATGTATAGTCGCTTCCATAAGCTCCCTGCGCAAAAGCAAGGACAGGAGGATTGGTAGTACCACCCGACACAAGACCGCAAATCTGATAGAAATTCAATTTGAATACAAGTCTGGCAATGACAATAATAATAGAAACAGGTATAAGCGTAATAAGAGCTCCGTATAATATCCACCAATAACCGCCTCCAAGCAATGAGCTGACAAAAGTCTCTCCGGCTCCCAAACCGACAGCCGCCATGAAGAATGATATTCCCATTTCCCTTATCATCATATTGGCGCTCAATGTGGTATATGTAGTGATTCCACATTTAGGACCGAAAAAGCCGAGAAGAATGGCAACGATAAGAGGACCGCCGGCAAGGCCTAATTTGACAGGTTGGGGAACTCCCGGAAATGCAATAGGAATAGAACCGAAAATCACTCCAATAGCGATGCCAAGAAAAATCGGAACGAGATTCGGATGAGAAAGGGCCTCAGGCTTGTTACCTACAAGTTTTGCTACTTCTTTGATATTATCTTCAATCCCGACCACCATTATGGTATCACCCATCTGAAGAATAAGGTTAGGACGAGCGGCCAACTCGACGCCGGCCCTCAGCACCCTGGTTATAGAGACACCATATATTGCCCTAATATTCAAATCCTTAATCCTTTTTCCCGTCAAAGATGATTTTGTAACTGACAATCTTCGAGCAACGACATTGGTATCCAGCTTTTCCCAGTCCTGTACATGCATAGGTATTTCTTTGCCGAAAAGAATCCTTACCGGATCGACATGATTGCAGCTTGTCACTATAAGAATCTTATCGCCCTGCTGAAGAATCGTACTCTCATTAGGGATAGATATGACACCATCCCTCATAACTCTGGACACAACAAAATCTTCTCCTATACTTTTAACTATTTCTCTTAGCGGCTTTCCAAAAATAGCCGGATTCTCCACCATACAGTGCATTCTTCTTGCGGAATCTCCGCTATTTTCAGCAGCCTCAAGAGCTTTTCTTTCCTTTTCAGGATCGATTCTGAAAATGCCTTTAAAAATTATTATAAGAGCGATAACACCGATAACACCGATAGGGTAAGCCACAGCATAGGCAGAAGCAAGTTGTGAAGAAGCTGCGGATGCTGCATTATAAGTGCCGCCATTCGCCACTACTGCGTCATAGAGTGTCTGCTGGGCTGCACCAAGACCGGGGGTATTTGTGACGGCTGCAGACATCACGCCTGTCATTATCTTTAGGTCTTCACCGGTAAACAAATGAATAAAATATGTGGTTGCAACTGCCAAAAGGACAAGAACAAGAGCCAGAATATTCATAGTGACCCCTCCTTTCTTAAATGAATGGAAAAAGCCTGGCCCTACCTGTAGTCCTATAGAAAAGACAAACAATATCAGACCGAAGTCTTTCATAAAGGTCAGAACCGTAGGATTGGATAAGAAGCCGAAATGGCTAACCACTATACCAACGAAAAGAATCCAAGTCGAACCTATCGATATCCCTTTGATTTTAAATTTTCCTAACCATAAACCCACTGCTATAACAAAAGCAAAAAGCAAAATGGAATGGGCAATCCCAGTTCCTACAAAAAGATCAAGCATATTACTATAATTTTTCAGCACAAAAATAGCCAGAATACTTGAATTTTTCAAAAATATCGATTAATATTATACTTAATGTTATAACATTATAACACGAAAAAAATAGTAAATACAATGTCATTCTACATAATAATTTTTAATTCTTATTTTAGCAAATAGCACTTATTCTCTTCTGATCTTTCGGCAAAAATATACAGTTTATATTACGTAAGTTTGTAAGATATATAACATCATCATATAATGAAAAAAAGATTAGCATTATTAATAATAATGATTTTGGCCACCTTTAGCCATATCGACGTCTTCGGAGCCGAGCAGAAGGTCAAAAAATCCAAGTCGCAAATATATATCGACTCTCTATTGTCGCAAGAGCCACTTAGAACTGCACAATTTGGCATATTGGCAGTTAAAATATCCGGAGATACCATAGCAGAATCAAGCAGCATTAAAAACTTCATTCCGGCATCTAATATAAAACTTATAACTACCGGCTTGGCACTTAATGAATTAGGCCCAGATTTCAGATTTGAGACTCTAATAGGATACAGTGGCACAATCACAGATGATGTTCTAAAAGGTGATTTATATATAATTGGCGGAGGAGACCCGACAATCGGCTCCAAAGATTCTATCGCAAAGCCTGTAGAACAAATTTTCAGCGAATGGCATAAAATGTTGTCAGAAGCCGGTATCAGAAGCATTGACGGTTCAATCATCGGAGACGGACGATTTTTCGAAGGACCGATAGAGGAAAATTCTTGGCTTTATGAAGACATTGGAACATATTATGGTACCGGCGCCAATGCCCTATGTTTTTTTAAGAATATTCAGAGTTTCAATGTCATACCGGGAAATACCGCCGGCAGTCCTCTCAAAATATCACCTGCCTACCCCGATACCCCTTGGATGAAATTCAGCTATAATTGCACAACAGGTAAAAAGGAAACAGGCGACAGACTCTATCTTTTTGAAACCGACCTATATCCTAATGCCGAAATAAGAGGAACATTCGGCAGCGATAGAAAATACCGAACGGTAAAATGCAGCAATAAATTCGGAGCCTACACTTGTGCTTATCATTTCATGAAATACCTGAATACAAAAGGCTTGGATATAAAAGGAGGCTGTGCTGACATAGATATTGAAGGACGGATTCGCAAAAAGCTCGGAACAGCCAAACAATGGAACAAGGCTACAGCTCAAGAGCAACTAACAATTATTGGCAAGACACTTTCACCACAATTGCATAGAATAGCATTCATTACAAATCAACAGAGCGACAACTTCTATGCAGAAGCCATATACAGAATGCTTGGCAAAAAGATGGCAGGTACTGCAGAATACGGCAAATTTGACAGCGCTATAGACCAAGCAATAAACCGACTTGAAATTAAAGACAAATCAGGCGGCTATAAGATAGTTGACGGATCAGGCCTATCAAAAAAAGACTATGCCTCACCTGATTTTTTATGTAAATTCTTAAAGGCAATGATGGAAACATCTATATTTGAAACATATCTAAGCTCTCTTACTCAACCTGACAAAGGCACTCAAACCGGCAGACTACGAAACAGCCCTGCATCAGTTAAAGAAAGAATTTATTGGAAAAGTGGTTCAATGGATGGTGTACGATGCTATAGCGGATATATTGTACCTTCAGAAGGAACTAAAGAAGACACTATAATCTTTTCCGTCATGCTCAACAACTGTACTGCTCCAAATTGGAAAGCCAATCTTACTATGGATAGCATAATAGAATCCTTAGCTAAAGAAAATTAATCAATTCTTAAACACAGATCGGACAAGTGCAGGCACATCTGCAAGTTTTACAACCTCAATACCTTTTGAGGCATTTTTATCATAACTTGCAAATTTCGAGATATAGATTTTCTTAAAACCAAGTCTTGCACATTCTGCAATCCTTCTGTCTATCTGATTGACAGGTCTTATCTCTCCGCTAAGCCCTACTTCACCGGCAAAACATACATCCGAAGGCACCGCAAAGTCAAAATTTGAAGCCAAAACAGCACATACGACTGCAAGATCGCAGGCAGGATCCACAACCCTAAGTCCCCCTGCCATATTTAGAAAGACATCTTTCTGGCTCAATTTGAAACCGACTCTTTTTTCCAATACTGCCAGAAGCATATTCAGCCGCCTGACATCAAAACCTGTCGCAGAACGCTGAGCCGTTCCATAAGCAGCTGTACTTACAAGAGCTTGGACCTCAAACAGGAATGGTCTTAATCCATCAAGCATTGCAGCTATAGCGGTACCGCTAAGCCCTTGCTCATGCATAGGCATCAGCATTTCAGAAGGATTGATAATAGGACGAAGTCCATTGCTGGTCATTTCATAAACAGCCAACTCAGAAGTAGAGCCGAACCTGTTTTTGATACTCCTTAAAATACGATATGCCCCCTTGTCATCTCCTTCAAACTGAAGCACGACATCTACTATATGCTCCAATATCTTCGGTCCCGCAATATAGCCGTCTTTGGTAATATGACCTATAAGCACAACCGGTATTCCGCCGGACTTTGCAAAATGCAACAACATAGAGGTAACCTCCTTGATTTGCGATATAGATCCGGCAGAAGACTCTATATTTTGAGAAAACATTGTCTGCACAGAATCGACAATCATCAAATCCGGTTGCAGCCTCACAGCTTCAGATATAATATTTTCAATCTTTGTCTCACTATAGATATAACAATTGGCCGCCTGAGCCCCAAGCCTCTCTGCCCTCATCTTGACCTGCCGTTGGCTCTCCTCTCCGGTCACATATAAGGTTTTCAATTCCGGTCGTCCTAAAGGAATCTGGAGAGAAAGAGTCGATTTGCCTATACCGGGTTCGCCTCCTATCAATATAAGAGAGCCCTCAACCATACCTCCTCCTAAAAGACGATCCAATTCACTATCTCCCAAAGAAATACGACTCTCTTGAGCAGACCCTATCTCGCTCAGATGTGAAGGTCTGCTATCTCCGCTCAAAGTGTCCGCTCCTCCTACAGCCATCGATTTTCCAATCACTACTGTTTTTTCAACCATTGTGTTCCATTCACCGCAGGCAGGGCAACGCCCCATCCATTTCGGACTTTCATTTCCACAATTAGAACAGAACCACACGCTCTTCTCTTTAACCTTTACAGCCATTTCTATATATAAGCTCGGAATATATTATGAACAAATTATAAATATACAAAAAAAAGACATCCGGACTCCCGAATGTCTAACAAATTTTGAAAAGAAAAGGATTATTCCTTGACTGTCTCTTCAACAGCATCAGACTGACATAGCCCCCGCAAGTCAGACAAAAAACTTTCGGAGGGCAGCCAGAGCCGTATATTCCTTTTTTACGGCTCTATATCATAGCGGGCACAAACTTCTTCGTAGCTCAGCTTTTGCAATTCCTCTTTCAAAGCATCGGCCGAAGCGGATTTCGTCATAATTCCGCTCACGGCAACAAATATGAGACGATATTGCCAATCCTCTTTACCTCCTTTTACATTCGTACCGTCGGTAGAGGTAACGTTTAATTCGAATTTAAAGTCGGATCCATCCTCATTTGCAGAAATGAGATAATTCATCATCTTGCGTCCGTTACCGAATTCAACAAAATCGCCATTTGCCAAAACCGAAGGCAATGGCCATTGTACAGCCCATGCCTCTTTCCTGACATAACAGAGGGTAATATAATCTCCTGCCGCTATACTTTTAATGGTTTGCTCAGAAAACTGGAATACATTATTATTATCTCTAAAAAAAGCAAAATCCGGTCTAATATTAAACCAATCCGCCTCCTCATCGAAATCAAGCCATCTGGTACGTTTCACATTGGCATTCCCCTCTTCGCCTTTATCGCCTTTGTCTCCCTTAGCGCCTTTAGCACCAGCAATTCCCTGTTCGCCTTTCGGTCCGGCAGGGCCTACTGCCCCATCATCTCCCTTACATGCTACTGCCAACATAAATCCAGCCGTAAGAAGCAAGACCAACCAATTCATTAATTTCGTTTTCATAATTTGAAAATTTAAATTAAACAACTAAATATCATTTCTGTTACAAAATTAAAGGTGAAACGATAAGAAGAAACTATGCCAATCAGACAAAAAACTATGCTAATCGGACATTCTGTAATTGCCCTGATTATTCTAATCGGACATTTAAGGCTTATAACTCGCTGATACTCACAATAAGCCCATGAACAGCCTTACATCTTTTAAGAAACAGATGCTTTTATGCTTCAAAGCATGTCTTAATGGCTCAAATACCGATTCCCCTGCGATACTGCATAAGCGTTGTGTTTTATGATTATTCATGGGCGTGTTATAAATAAGTTGCTCAAAGAATACAAAGGACGGCTTCATGAAAATAGTTTGGAGAATTTTCTTATCTTTTAACCTCAAAGACCTCCATATCGCTTACTTTACCGGTTTCGATCCGAAACCGCAAAGCGGTTCTGACAACATGCCATCCCTGTAATCCGGCTGCACCGGGATTAATCATAAGAAGATGATTCTTAGGATCATTCATTACTTTAAGGATATGAGAATGTCCACAAACAAAAATATCCGGTCTTTCGGCAATTATCTTCTGTAAAGCTTTTCTGTCATAATGTCCCGGATAACCGCCTATATGAGTCATAAGAATCTTAAGGCCCTCTCTTTCAATAGTCTGAAATTCAGGACACTCAAGCCTTATATCCCTACCGTCGCAATTGCCATATACACCGACAAGTGGCTTAAAGTCCGATATGCTTTTATAAAAATCATAACCTCCCCCGAAATCTCCTGCATGCCAGATCTCATCGACCGGTTCTAAAAATTTCTTAAAAACATCACTGAACACACCGTGAGTATCCGATATTACGCCTATATACATAATTCTACATATATTTAAAATATACAGCCTCTGCAACAGTCACCGCAGCAGTTTCTGTCCTTAGCCTCGACTTTCCAAGATGAACAGGCCTGAAACCGCATTTCATTGCCAAAGATACCTCTTCAGGAGAAAAATCCCCTTCAGGACCGATAAGAGCCACAACAGATTCTCCTTTATATTGCTCAAGAACTTCTTTAATAGAATATTTTTCAGAATCCCCTTCAAAGCAATAGGCAACAAGTTTCAGAGAATCTTTATTCACAGCTTCCGACTCAATAAAATCCTTTACGCTTATAGGTGTCGACACCTCCGGCAACTTCGCCTTTAGAGACTGCTTGATTGCAGAAATCAATATCCGCCCAAGTCTCACTGTCTTGAAGACTTTCCTTTCAGACCGCTCTCCTATGACGGGCACAATCCTATCCACTCCAAGCTCGGTAACCTTTTCTGCAAACCACTCATATCTATCATTGTTCTTAGTAGGACAGACTGCTAATGTAAGATTGTAATTATGACCTCCCCAGCCGGAAGAAGACTCAAGTACCATACATTCGACCTCCTTGGCCGTACAGTCTGTAATCTCACAACGATACATCGTTCCTATCCCATCGACAACACATATTTCATCACCTTTTTTGTGTCTCATAACTTTGACACAATGCGTAGCCTCATCCTCACAGAGAATACAATAACGACCATCGGTTTTGACCGAAAAAAATATTTCCATATCAGCCTCTGATTATCTGTATCTCGCCGTCAAGACCAACTTTTATTATCTGCGAAGACATACCGGTAGCGCCTGATTCCAATTTCGGCTCGACTATATAATCTACAGAATCAATAATGTCTTCGGCTATCTCGGCATATACTTTCGGAGTCGATTCTCCTGAAATATTTGCCGAAGTAGATACTATAGGACGGCCTAATTTATATACGATATCACGACAAAAATCCATCATAGGTATTCTTATTCCCACTGTACCGTCTTCAGCAACAGCATTATATGCAAGAAAATGCTTATCGGCAACGACCTTTTCTCCCTCTTTAGGCGCTTTGCCGGAATATGCTCTCGGATAAATAATAGTCATCGGTCTGTCATTAGCCTCAACAAGTTCTATTGCCATTGAAGGAATCTCCTTGACAAATTTTGCAATCATATCCATATCATTAGCCAAGAGCACTAAAGCTTTGCTGTCAGAACGACGTTTAATAGAATAAATTTTAGCTACTGCCTCAGGATTGGTTGCATCACACCCAAGTCCCCATACAGTATCGGTAGGATAGAGTATTACACCACCGTCTCGAAGCACTTTCAACGTCTCCGCAATAATTTCAGAATAATCTTTCATTTTATTATATCATTCGCCCGAAGGCTCGTCAATATTCAAAACAGACATTATAGGATAATGATCCGAATAATTCACATCAAAAACTTTATGCTCAACAGCCTGAAACCTCTTAGGATAAAGAATGTAATCAATCCTCAGCATTGGCCACAGATAATAATACGTGGGAGATATTCCTCTTCCGGCATCTACAAAAGAGTCTTTACGTCCTTTTGAAAGACGATAATAGGTATATGAAACCGGATTATCATTGAAATCCCCTACCACAATAGACTCTATCGGACAATTCTCTATATCAGCCATAACCATATCGACTTGACGCGGGCGAGTGACAATTGACCTTTTGACCTTTTCCTCTGTATTCTTCATCATTTCCTTGTTTCTTATGGAATTGACAATATGAGGAATCGATACATTATAACTCTGAAAATGACAATTATACACCCTTAAATCGGTTCCGAAAATATCATAGTCAGAATAAAGGACAAGATTGGAGCTGGATTCAAAATCAAGTTTGCCTTTGCCTTTCAAAGGAAATCGGCTTAGAGTAGCATTCCCATAACAACCCTTATTAGTAAGATAAACATAGTATTCCACATCATAGCCTTTGAAATTAGATTCAAGATAATTCTTTACATCATTGGCATCCGACATTGCAAATTCCTGTAAACATATTATGTCCGCATCCTGAGAAGCAATAAAAGCCATCACCAAATCCGCACAATCTTTCATCTTTTTTATATGCATTTTTTTGGCAGACAAGCTGAAACGCCCTACATTATATGATAATATCTTCACATTTCCTACGGGCAGATTTTCATTGCCGGAGAATTGAATATATCTTCCTATAAGGAAAATTGACGGCAATAATGCAATAAGCGGAATAAAAATAGTACGTGAGAGCCTTACTGCAGCCCATATCAGCAAAAAAAGATTAAGAAAGACAAGTGGAGCGAACAAAAGACCGAAAACCGTCATAAACCAAACTTTGGCAGGATTGACAAACATAGATAAATAACTGCCGGCCAGCAAACATGCAGCTATAAGCATCAATGCCCTTGAGGTTATGCCCAAAAATGTTACACCATTATGTTTGTTTCTCTTGAACAAAGACATACTATATCCACTTTTCCTTATCGTATAGTCTTCTGTTGTACTTCCACCAAACAATTAGGAGCCAACCAAAAAGCATTCCTCCAAGATGAGCGAAATGCGCTACCCCTTCCATTGTTCCAAAAACACCTGTTGTAAGCTCTATAACTGCAAATATAATAACAAACCATTTGGCTTTCAAAGATATCGGAGGAAAGATCAAAGTCAGCACAGAATCAGGATAAAGCATTGCATAGCCTATAAGCACACCATAGATAGCTCCGGAAGCACCAACCGTAGGAGTAGCCAAAATCCGGTGGTATGACTGAATTGCAACTGAAGAACCTTCTGCTATCTGCTTAGAGTAGTGTAGCAGTTGAAGATACTCCACACCGGTATGGACAGCCAACGCCCCAAGACCTGTAATAAAATAAAATACCACAAATTTCTTTGAGCCCAAAGCTCTTTCAAGCACTATCCCAAATATAAGCAATGAATACATATTCAAGAAAATATGCCAGAATCCTCCATGCATAAACATATATGTAATAGGTTGCCAATATTTGAAAAACGGAGATGCCGGATAAAACATCGCAAATTTCTCAATCATAAATTGCTGATTGATAGTTGTTGCAATATAGATCAATATATTTATAAGAATAATATTTTTGGTGACCGGAGGTATAAAATTCCAAAATCCGCCTCCACTATTGTCATATCCATAATAATTATACGGCATATCTAAAATCTCTTTTCTATCTCATCTAAAGACAAAATGTTCATAATACGGTTACCTTTGCTTGTAAACTCGGAATTGCTTGAACTGAAAAGATTATCTATCAATCTTTGTGCCTCAACAGGTGAGGTCATTGCAGGGCCTCCCTCAGAGCCGATACGGGCAAATCTTTCAGCGATACCGGACTCCATGATACCGGCTATATTCTGATGATTATCATTAAGAGCCAGCAAAATATCAGCCATAAGAGTCTCTATGCGTCCTTCGTCTAAAGAAAAGCCCTCAGGCACTCCATTTACGACAATGGTATCATTACCGAATGCGGTAATATCGAAGCCGAGTGAAGACAAAAGCGCTGAATGCTCTTCAAAAATCAGTCTGTTTTCAACACCGACTACAACTTGTACAGGGAAAAGAGCTTTTTGGGACACATGCCCATTTGCATTGATTGCCCCCAGAAACTTATCATACAAAATTCGTTCTTTAGCCCTTTTAATATTTATTACTAAAAGTCCCGATTTGACTTGAGTGACTATATATTTGCCATGCAATATAACAACTGAAGAGACAGGAAGAGTCTTTTCTTCGAAGAGTTTGCCGTAGTCGTCACGCCTGTCCACAAAACCGGAATATGAAAAACTTCGTCCCTCGTTGTCGCCGACTGAAGGATTCGAAGCCGTGTGTTCCTGTTCAAAAGGATTGAATGTAGGATCAAACTCCACTTTAGGAAGATTCACATCAGGCCTGAATTCTTTGTAACTTGAACCGAAAACAGGCATTTCCGGGACTCCCGAATTGTCAAAATCTATACTGGCTCCAAAAGAATGCCTACCCAAAGATTCCTTCACACAAGCATATAGAACCTGAAAAATAACAGAATCTTCTTCAAATTTAATTTCAGTCTTAGAAGGATGAATATTTACATCCATAGTACCGGCTGGTACCTCCAAATATATAAAATATGATGGGGTAACGCCTTCAGGGATGATTCCTTCATAAGCCTTCATTACAGCCTTGTGAAGATAAGGACTTCTAAAATAACGTCCGTTTACAAAAAAGAACTGATTGCCTAATGACTTTGTAGCCATATCCGGCCTACCGATATAGCCGCTCACATTGACGACAGTAGTATCAGCCTTAAGTTCAACAACCTTATCTACGGCAATATTTCCCAAAAGATCTTGAATCCTGAATTTCAAAGAATTGGCTTGACGTAGAACGAAAACATCCTTATTATTATGAGTTAGCGTGAAACCGACTTTTGGTCTGGTAAGAGCCACTTTAGTAAATTCTTCAATAATATGCTTGAATTCAACATTGTCCGACTTGAGAAATTTTCGCCTTGCAGGAATATTATAGAAAATATTTCTCACTGCGATATTAGTTCCCTTGGGACAGGCTGTTTCTAATGTTGCAAGATGTTTTGAATCAGCAAATTCAACCTGACATCCGATTTCATTTTCTTCACGCCTTGTCTTCATTGTAACTTCAGCAACCGCAGCAATTGAAGCGAGGGCTTCTCCTCTGAATCCGAAAGTACGTATGTTTTCAAGATCTTCCGCAGATGTTATTTTGGATGTAGCATGCCGTTCAAAACACAAGACCGCTTCGTCCGGATTCATTCCACACCCATTGTCAATCACCTGAATAAGTGTTCTCCCGGAGTCAGTAATGACTACCGAGACCTGATCAGCACCGGCATCGACGGAATTTTCCAATAACTCCTTAACCACCGAAGAAGGACGCTGAACGACTTCTCCTGCAGCAATCATATTTGCCACATTGCCGGGTAAAATTCTAATATCCATTATAAAAGACTATAGAATTTAGTAATGTATATCAGTACTATCATTACTAAGAAAAGTCCTATTAGCCCGATAATAATCTGAGCTTTGTTCCCTCCCCTTTTTCTTGTATAATTACCGTCCCGGAAAGCGCCATGAATATAAGCTCCGGGAACATATTTTTCTTTATTCTTAGAGCCATCAACTTCTCCGAACCTCTGTTTCAGTTCTTCTTTATCCTGATCGTAATATATTGGTTTATAATTAAAAACCCTATGTTCCTGATCTCCGAACCAACTAAAAAGTGCCATAATAAAATTTCTTTAAGGAAGTGTACAGTCCGCACAATCCGCTATTTAGCAAATTTAACATTTTTTATTTATTTTTGTAAAAAGACAAGGCAATATGGCAGAAAACAATTTTCAATGTCCTTTCAGGATTGGAAGCGGTTATGATGTGCACGCAATAGCGGCAGGACTTCCTATGTGGCTTGGCGGTGTGATGCTTGACTGCGATTATGGTTTTGTAGCACACTCTGACGGCGATGTAGCAATACATGCCTTATGTGATGCCCTGCTCGGTTCTGTAGCTCTTGGAGATATAGGTCATTTTTTTCCGGATACTTCCGATGAGTGGAAAGGAATCGACAGCAAGCTGCTTTTAAAGAAAGTCGTTTCACTTGTTACAGAAAAAGGTTGGAAAATCGGAAATGTCGATATTACTATAGTACTTCAGAAGCCAAAAGTAGCCCCATATATCAGCAGAATGAAAAATATACTTTCCGATATAATGGATATTTCGGAAGACTGTATTTCAATCAAAGCCGGTACAAACGAGAAGCTTGGATTTGTAGGACGCTCGGAGGGCTGTCAAGTCTGGGCAACAACTCTGATTTACAGACAATAAAAGCACATGCTTTCTAAGACTATGCCCAAGAAGCATTCCTTTCTTTTACTAATCTAAATAAGGAAGTATAACCGTTTTGAGTTTTTTCTTCCTTGTTTTTTTCTCTGTCTTTGGCCAATGCCCTTATAGGCAGATTATCCGACTTCTTTTCCATGATTAATAAATTTAAAGCTGTCACACAACAAGTAAAGCCGCCATTAATTACTTCTTATGATTCAGCAATTATTCCATTTTTATCAAAGCGATGAATTACAACATCGCCGGCCAATATATGATAACCATTATCAGCAAGACTTTCAAGTTCGTGATCACCCGGATCTACCTCAACCGGAGCTATAAAATCAACTCGTTTTGCAATAGCATCGCAAATATCGGAATTGCAGGCTCCGCCACCGGTGAGTATTATTGCATCTACCTTTCCCTCAGCAGTAGCAGCCATTGAAGCGATATATTTAGCCACGCTAAGACAAAATGCTTTCATAAAAAGCTCGCATTTCATATCCCCCTGTCTTGACCTTTTGATAATTTCTTCCAAATCGCTTGTGCCGAAATAAGCAATGGCTCCTCCTCTACCAAGAATTTTTTTCTTCACTTCAGCCTCTGTATATTTTCCGCTGAAACACATTTCTATAAGAGGAAAGGCAGGACATGTCCCGGCTCTTTCCGGAGTTATAGGGCCGTCACCGCCAAGTCCGTCATTAGTGTCAATTATCCTTCCATTTCTATGCAGAGTCGTTGTCACTCCACCCCCTATGTGAGCCACAATTATATTCAAATTGTTGTCCATTATACCGTGCCTTGCCATATAATGCCTCACAGCAGCCTTTGAATTCAAGGCATGCGAACAAGGCTTTCTCGGAAATTCAGGGATACCCCCTAAACGGCACTCCGGTAGCATCTCATCGGCAAGAGGCGGATCCAAAATATAAGCCTTGCAAAATCCTGCAGATGAAGTGATGCCTTTTTCTTTTCGAATAGCATTGACTTCTTCGGCTATGTCATCAGCAATGACAGGGCTTAGATTGCAGGCATGAGTACCGAAACGGCAAGAAAGCAAAACTTCCCTCATTTCCTCGTTAATCCCATATACACCGGAAACTACCGGAGCAATGAGACCGCCTCTGGACATAACTATATCTATTTCTTCGAGTTTGATTCCTTTTTTTCGAAGAAAACCTGTTATAGCATCACGCCTCATCTCATCTTGCTCAAGAACACTATGGAAACGTGCCACTTCATCAGCAGAATGGACAATCTTTTCTTCAAAAATGAGTTTTCCATCTGAAAAATACCCGACTTTAGTAGTTGTCGAGCCAGTATCTATCGTAAGTATGTTACCTTTTTTCTGCATAAAAACATATTAATGGTCTTTCCTTGACGGAAAATACGGCTTACGCCGAAAATTTCTTGGAACAAAACTAAAATCATTTCATAATGGTATAAAATTTATGTGGCGAATATTATTTAACTGACGCAATTTTACAATGATGTGGTAAGTTATCCATATTATTGGTGAAATTTTAATTGTTTTTCAAGATTTCCTTTGCAGTTTATCAAAACTATTGTACATTTGCAGTCCCATTGATAAATCAATTGGATAGCATTGAGATATGGTGTAATGGTAGCACTACAGATTCTGGCTCTGTCAGTGAGGGT
>CAUUVS010000005.1:0-141832 GCA_963548935.1 uncultured Bacteroidales bacterium | reverse complement strand
CCGTTCTTCGGAGAGTCCCGATGTCAAGCGACATCGGGACTCTCTTTTTTTTGTTACTCTGCATGAGCATCGAAACACATTCTATTAGTCTTTGGATTAAATATTATCTTTGATGTTGTAATGGTTCCTATCGTTGGATGTCCTTGATATCATTTCACATATAAAACCTGCAAGGAAGAACATTACCCCTACGATTACAGACACTAATGATAAATAGAATAAAGGCTGATCCGATACAGCTCTGAATTTAAGTCCATTGGCTTGATGTACTAATTTTGAAATTATGAGACATACAGCTATGATAAAGCCTGTGATGAACATTAGGATTCCTGAAAAACCGAAGAAATGCATAGGCTTTTTGCCGAAAGCGCTCAAGAACCATAGTGATAGCAAATCCAGAAAACCGTTCATAAATCTTTCAATACCGAATTTGCTTTTTCCGTATTTACGTTTCTGATGATGAACCGGTTTTTCCGTAATCTTGTCGAACCCTGCATTTTTTGCCAGATAAGGGATATATCGATGCATTTCCCCATAGACTTCTATATTTTTAACTACATCATTGCGATATGCTTTAAGTCCGCAGTTCATATCGTGTAGCCTTATACCTGTAATCCATCTTGCCGTGGCATTGTATAATTTGGAAGGCAGGTTCTTTGTGATTTTATTATCTTTTCTGTGTTGTTTCCAGCCTGATACCACATCATAACCGTCTTCAACAATCATTCTGTACATTTCAGGCACTTCTTCGGGAGAATCCTGAAGATCAGCATCCATTGTTACTACAACCTTGCCTGTCGCTTCTTTGAAGCCGCAATAAAGTGCAGCTGATTTGCCATAGTTTCTGCGGAATGATATCCCTTTGATGTGTTTGTCTGTAAGAGCGGCATCTCTTACTACCTGCCAAGAGGCGTCACAGCTTCCATCATCTACCATTATTATTTCATAGTCGAATCTTTCTTTGTCCATCACCTTGGCGATCCATTTAAGTAGATCCGGTATGGATTCTTCTTCATTAAAAAAAGGGACTATGATTGATATATCTTTGTCCTGTTCCATGGTCTTATTGATTATCAGGATCTTTATGATTTTCGAAAGGATTTCTTGAAGGAATGTTTTTAGATAGTATCATGGACAAGATCAAGCCGAACAAGAAACAGTATATTAATGTTATGAAGAATGTATATATCTGTATATTGTCGATAAGACCCGTAAGCATATTTCTTGTATTGAGATCCAGCATTTTCAGATTGTCCCCGAGACGCTGAGTTATAAGAATATTGATTTCTTCGGAAGACATCATAAGAACACTTGCCAGAGAATAAGCTGAAACAATCAAAGCCGAAAGAAAAGATACTATAGTACCGAATTTGAATGTTGTTTTATTGTCTGTTCCCGGATATTTTCTGACCAATTTCATCATGAAAAATCGCATAAGAAGAATGCAACCGGCAAATTTGGCAAACCATAGCATCATATTGACCACTGAGACTATAGCTGATATCATGGGGCCGCCTGAAATTTTGGCAATCAATGTAGTGCTTAGAGTATATATTATGGAGACAGCTCCAAGAATTAAGGCTGCCTTGCCCCCTTCGTTCCAAAGAGTATTGCGGTTTATGGCTTCTGACATAAATAGTATTATTTGTTAATTAATATGACATCTTTATTATGCCTATCAATGCAAAGATAGAAAAAAATCCCTATCTTTGATATTCCTATTGAATAATATGGCTAATCAAGTTTAAGTACTTGGTTTGTAAATACTGGTTAGTCCAATTTAATTATTTTTTTATGATAGACATTAAATTTCCGGATGGTAGTGTAAGGCCTTTTGAAAAAGGTGTTACCGGCTACGAAATTGCACAGAGTATCAGTCCAAGACTCGCTTCAGAAGTTTTGGCCGTTTCAGTAAAGTTTGACGGTGATACTGATTTGGATAAAGGTACTACTTATGACCTTGGTCGACCGATTAACGATAATGCATCCATAAGATTTCTGAAATGGGAGGATGAAGAGGGAAAACACGCTTTCTGGCATTCATCGTCACACCTTATGGCTGAGGCATTGGAATCTCTGTACCCTGGAGTTAAATTCGGTATAGGTCCTGCCATAGATAATGGTTTTTATTATGATGTCGACCTTGGGGACAGGACAATTTCCGATTCCGATCTCCCGAATATTGAACAGAAAATGCTTGAACTGGCACGAAATAAAGAGAAATTTATTCGTATAGATGTTTCTAAGGCAGATGCTTTGAAGCATTTTCAGGAGAAAGGCGACCAGTATAAATGCGAATTGATAAATGAATTGCAGGACGGCACTATTACATATTACAATAATGGCAATTTTACTGATTTGTGCCGAGGTCCTCATCTTATGAGTACAGAACCTATAAAAGCTGTCAAACTTACAGCTATTGCAGGCGCTTATTGGAGAGGCGACCAGAATCGCAATCAGCTCACTCGTGTATATGGGATTACTTTTCCTAAAAAATCTCTTTTGGATGAATATTTGCAGATGCTTGAAGAGGCCAAAAAGAGAGATCACAGAAAGTTGGGAAAGGAGATGGAGTTGTTTACATTCTCTACAAATGTTGGTTTGGGGCTACCTCTGTGGTTGCCGAGAGGCGCTGTTATGAGATTGGAACTTGAGAATTTCCTAAGAAGAAAACTAAATGAGTATGGATACCTGCCTGTAGTTACTCCACACATAGGAGGGAAGCAGCTCTATATGACATCAGGTCATTATGCAAAATATGGAAAGGACTCATTCCAGCCTATTAAGACTCCGCAGGAAGGAGAGGAGTATCTGCTAAAGCCGATGAACTGCCCTCATCATTGTGAGATTTATAAATCATCCCCAAGATCATATAAGGATCTTCCTATCAGGTTTTCTGAATTCGGTACGGTTTATCGTTATGAGCAGAGCGGTGAACTTCATGGGCTTACAAGAGTTCGTTCGTTTACACAGGACGATGCTCATATGTTTGTAAGGCAGGAGCAACTCAAAGACGAGTTCAAGAAAGTGATTGATTTGATACTCTATGTTTTCAAGGTATTTAAGTTTGAAGATTATACTGCTCAGATTTCTTTGAGGGACAAGGTCAATAGAGACAAATATATCGGTAGCGATGATAATTGGGAGAAGGCTGAGTCAGCTATTATTGAATCTACTGCCGAGAAAGGTTTGAAAACAGTTGTGGAATATGGAGAGGCTGCATTCTATGGGCCTAAGCTGGACTTTATGGTTAAGGATGCTCTTGGAAGAAAATGGCAGTTGGGTACAATTCAGGTGGATTATAATCTTCCTGAGCGTTTTCAGTTGGAATATACAGATGCGGACGGTTCTAAAAAACGCCCTGTTATGATTCATAGAGCACCTTTCGGATCAATAGAAAGGTTCACTGCTGTTTTGCTTGAACACACTGGCGGTCATTTTCCTTTATGGCTTGCTCCTGACCAAGTTAAAGTGTTGCCAGTCAGCGAAAAATATGCTGATTATGCAAAAAAAGTTTGTGAATTGCTGAATAATTCCGATATTCGCACTTCCGTAGATGATCGTAATGAGACACTTGGTAAGAGAATAAGGGAAAATTCCTTGCTTAGAATACCTCTGACGGTGATTGTAGGTGAAAAAGAAGTCACGGAAGAGACAGTATCTGTTCGTCATAACGGAGAAGATAAAGGATCAATGACAGTGAATGAGTTTATCGCTAAGTTTAATGAGGCCGTAAAAGCCGAATTTCAATGATAATTCATTCTGTAATATTAATTAAAATATAGGAGGACAATTTTATCGCACCTTTTAAACCAAATCATTTCAGCGGATCCAGACCTGCTGTATCGAAGCCAAGTGGAAATAATTCCGGTCGGCCTCGTGATGATCGTTTCAAACGCAATTCTCAGGCGGCTTCTGAGAACGAACTCAGAATCAATGAGGAAATCAACGCTTCTCAGGTAAGACTTGTGGGGGAAAATATACCCGAACAGGGTGTTTATCCTATTTCAGAAGCTATAAAGTTGGCCGAGAGTCTTGAATTGGATTTGGTTGAGATAACTGCCAAGTCTGACCCTCCTGTATGCAAGATATTGGATTATCAGAAATACCTTTATCAGCAGAAGAAGAAGGCCAAAGAGATGAAGCTCAATTCTGCCAAAATAGTTATTAAAGAGATTCGTTTCGGTCCGAATACTGATGAGCATGATTTCCAGTTCAAGCTCAAGCATGCACAGGAATTCTTGAATGAGGGGGCAAAAGTCAAATCATCCGTTTTTTTTAGAGGACGTTCTATACAGTTTGCAGAACAGGGAGAAAAACTATTATTGAGATTTGCTGTTGAATTGGAAGAGTTCGGTAGGGCAGAGCATATGCCTAAATTAGAAGGCAAGAGGATGATAATGATGATTGCTCCGATTAAAAAGAAATAATCCTTCAAGGATTTATTATATTATTAACAATTAACAATTTAAAGAGATGGCAAAGCAAAAAACCAACTCCGGTGCCAAAAAGCGTTTTACGCTTACCGGAACGGGAAAAATCAAGAGAAAACACGCTTATCATAGCCACATTCTCACAAAGAAGACCAAGAAGCAGAAAAGAAATCTTGATCACTTCGCTCTTATACATAAGAATGATGTGAAGAGAGTTAAAGAACTTCTTGTAATTTAATTATTTTAATGTTTAATCCGGAAAGTAGTATAAAAGAACCTATAGTGGTCACTACCTCCGCAAAAAATCAAAATTATGCCAAGATCAGTAAATTCAGTGGCCTCCAGGGCTCGCCGCAAAAAGATTCTTAAGAGAACTCGCGGTAATTTCCTTTCAAGGAAAAATGTCTGGACGGTAGCAAAGAACACCTATGAAAAAGGCCTTACTTATGCTTACCGTGACCGTAAGGCTAAGAAACGTGAATTCCGTGCACTCTGGATTCAGAGAATTAATGCAGCTTCACGTCAGTATGGAATGTCATATTCTCAGTTCATGGGCAAACTTTCCAAGCAGAATGTCGGTTTAAATCGAAAAGTGCTTGCAGACCTTGCAATGAATAACCCTAAGGCATTCGAGGCCATTATCAACTCTGTGAAGTAGTTGAAAATGTGGTTGAAGGAGTTTTTTCATAACAAATGGGTAAGGATGGTCTTTTGGGCTCTCCTCTATGTGTTATGGGTAGTCTGGCTTGGAAATTATTGGTGGCTCTTCGGACTTATTGTCATATATGATCACCATATCACAAAAAAAGTGAAATGGTTGTTTTGGAAAAAGGACTATAAGAAAGGAGAGAAGCGCAATTCGATGTTGGAATGGCTTGATGCCATTATCTTTGCAGTTGTTTTTGTGACTTTTATCAATATATTCTTTTTTCAGGCGTTCAAAATCCCTTCATCCTCGATGGAAAGTTCCCTGCTTACAGGAGACCATTTGTTTGTAAGCAAGATCACTTTTGGTCCGAAGTTACCCGAAACACCTCTTACTGTTCCTTTTACAGACAATACTATTTTTGGACATGAATCATATTCTACACTTATCCACAATAGATATAAAAGGTTAAAAGGATTCAGGCACATTGAGAGAGGCGATTATGTAGTATTTAATTTCCCAAATGGCGATACGGTTCTTGCCAAAAGTCCTTCGGATGACTATTATGCTGTTTGCAGAACTGCAGGACGAGATTATGTCATAGCTAATTACGGACCTGTTAAAGTTAGGCCGAATGACAAGAAGGATCACTATGTCAAGAGATGTGTTGCTGTTGCTGGCGATACACTGACAATAAAAGACGGGAGGGTCTATATAGGTCAGACACCTCAGGAAATATGGCCGGGAATTCAGAATACTTATAGGGTCAGAACAAACGGGACAGCTATCAATAATGTGACTTTGGAAAAATTGGGATTGAATGTCAGAGAATTATGGTATGACAACAATCTCCCGGGCTATCCGCAAATGCCTCTTACTTCAGAGATGTTTTCTAAAGTAAAAGAAATAGGCAATGTTGTAGAGTTGGAGCTTAATAATGATATTTATCCGCCGGATTATCCGGATTCGTATAAGCTCATATTTCCTTTTGAACAGAATTTCAGATGGACAAGAGATAATTTCGGTCCTTTATGGGTTCCAAAAAAAGGAGTTACAGTAACTCTAAGCAAGGATAATCTTCCTTTATATAGAAGGATAATCGAAGTATATGAAGGAAATGATTTTGAAGAGGATATAGACGGTAACATATTGATAAATGGGAAAAAGGCAGAAAGCTACACTTTTAAGCAGGACTATTATTTTATGATGGGCGATAACAGGCACAATTCGCTTGACTCAAGATATTGGGGGTTCGTTCCTGAAGACCATATAGTAGGAAGACCTTCTCTTATCTGGCTTTCAATAGATAAGAACAAGATATTCCCTATGAATATAAGATGGAATAGGTTTTTCAAATTTGTATAGTTTTTTTGGATATAACAAAATTTAACCCGATATTTGCCGTCCGCATAAATATTTTTCAGAATAATTATAAAAGTACAATAATATGGCAAAGGTTTGTCAAATAACAGGCAGGAAAAGGATGATAGGAAACAATGTTTCCCATTCCAAGCGTCGCACAAAGCGCAATTTCGCCTTGAACCTCAAAACCAAAAAATTCTGGTCTGAGGAAGAGAATAGGTTTATCACTCTGAAAGTTTCATGCAAAGGTATGAGAAATATCGAGAAGAACGGTCTCGATGCTACACTTAAAGAGGCTATGAAGAAAGGATATATTAACCTTGTTTAATTTTAGAAATTATGGCAAAGAAAGCTAAAGGAAACAGGGTGCAAGTCATCCTTGAGTGCACCGAACAGAAAGAGAGCGGTGTTGCCGGAATGTCTAGGTACATTACCACAAAGAATAAGAAGAATACACCGGAACGTATGGAGCGTAAGAAATATAATCCATACCTTCACAAGGTAACGGTTCATCGTGAGATTAAGTAAAATAGGAGATTGATTTATGGCAAAGAAAGCGGTCGCAACCTTCGCTGCTAAGGCAGGTTCGAGAAGTATGGTAAAATGCATACGTATGGACAAGTCCCCTAAGACAGGCGCTTATATATTCACAGAGCTTCTTGTAGAAGCAGGTAAGGAAAAAGATTTTTTCAATAAGAAATAATCTTTGCAATTTAGCTACCGGTGCAGTCAAAATTGGTTTTGGCTGCACCGGTTTTTATTATGTAGTGTTTTTGTTATATTTGTAAGTTAAACTTAGATATATAATGGGAATTTTCGATAAAGGGGTTAAAAAAACGAATGAGGGCTTTTTCAAAAGGCTTTCAAGGGTTGTTGTGGGGAAGTCTGTGGTAAATGATGATGTGCTTGACGCAATAGAAGAGGCTCTTGTATCGTCCGATATGGGTGTTGATACTACTCTAAAGATTATCGACAGGCTGGAAGATAGGGTAGAGAAAGACAGATATATGTCTCAAGATGAGCTTGTGGATATGCTGAGAGAGGAGATTGCAGCATTATTGAATGTTGAAGAAGAACAAAGCTCTTTAAAGGATGAACTTCCTTTTGATTTTTCTAAAAAACCTTATGTAATTCTTGTCGTAGGGGTGAATGG
Organism: uncultured Bacteroidales bacterium; assembly: GCA_963548935.1. Taxonomy (GTDB): domain Bacteria; phylum Bacteroidota; class Bacteroidia; order Bacteroidales; family UBA932; genus Cryptobacteroides. The sequence goes on along the minus strand of CAUUVS010000005.1, from coordinate 134,238 downwards.
CGTTGGCAAGACTACTACAATCGGTAAGTTGGCATCCAAGTTGAAATCTATGGGCAAGAAAGTTGTAATAGGAGCTGCCGACACTTTCAGGGCAGCAGCTGTAGATCAGCTTGTAATCTGGTCAGAGAGGGCAGGCGTGGATATTGTGCGTCAGGAAATGGGGTCGGATCCCGCTTCTGTAGCTTATGATACAGTCAGGTCGGCAGTAGCAAAGAATGCTGATGTTGTTTTGATTGATACGGCCGGCCGTCTTCACAATAGAGTGGACTTGATGAATGAATTGACCAAAATAAGGAATGTGATAAGAAAAGTTGTTCCGGATGGGCCAAATGATGTGCTTTTGGTCTTGGATGCCACTACCGGCCAGAATGCTTTCAGGCAGGCAAATGAATTTTCTAAGGCTACTGATGTAACTTCTTTGGCTGTTACCAAATTAGATGGTTCTGCCAAAGGCGGAGTCGTTATTGGCATAGTAGATCAATTTCATATTCCTATTAAATTTATCGGCATAGGAGAAGGCATAGATGACTTGAAGGTATTCGACAAAAAGGAATTTGTTTCTTCCCTGTTTTCAAAACAAGATTTAGCAAAATAAAATTATATCGACGGTATGAAACTTTCTTATAATTGGCTCAAGGATTACCTCCAGACTTCATTGCCTCCAAAAGAGATAGCTGATGCGATGACATCGATAGGTATTGAAGTAGATTCTGTAAGCGAGCAGGAAGAAATTCCGGGAGGTCTTGCAGGTGTAGTTGTGGCTGAGGTTCTGGAATGCGTAGCTCATCCTGACTCGGATCATCTTCATATTACGAAAGTAAATGATGGATCCGGAGAGCCTTTGCAAGTTGTATGTGGCGCTCCTAATGTTGCTGCAGGACAGAAAGTACTTTTTGCACGTATCGGCTCTGTGTTGCCCGGAGATTTCAAAATAAAGAAATCAAAAATAAGAGGTGTCGAGTCTTTCGGGATGATTTGCGCTGATGATGAGTTGGGTATAGGTGGTGATCATGCCGGCATAAAAATTCTGCCTGAAGATGCAAAGGTTGGGACCTCTGCCAAAGATTATTTGGGACTTAAGACGGAGGCTATAATAGAGTACGAGATTACAGCTAACAGGGTGGATGCTGCTTCGCATATAGGGGTGGCGAGGGATCTATACGCATTTATGGTAAGGAATAATATCAAATGCTCTTTTGCTTATCCACAGGTGGGGGAAATTGATGCAGTACAGAATTCTGAAGATTCTATTCCCGTAGAGGTGCTTGATAATGATGGTGCTCCTAGATATATAGGGATTACTATAAAAGATGTCAAAGTCGGACCATCACCTGACTGGCTGGCTAAAAAACTTATATCCATAGGCCTTCATCCTATCAATAATATAGTGGATATTTCCAATTTTATTTTGTTTGAACTTGGACAGCCTCTTCACACCTTTGATGCTTCTAAAATTAATGGAAAAAAGGTAGTGGTGCGGAGAGCTATTGAAGGAGAAAAGCTTGTCACACTTGATGGCGTTGAGAGAGAGCTTAAGTCTTCAGATATGGTGATAGCCGATTTGAAAGGTCCTATGTGCATAGCCGGCGTATTAGGAGGTGCGGATTCCGGAGTGACTGAGGCTACTACTGACGTATTTGTAGAGAGTGCATATTTTGATCCCGGAACGATAAGGAAGACCTCCAAAGCTCATGGGATTCAGACAGATGCTTCTTTTAGATTTGAAAGGGGAGCAGATCCTGAAATTACAAAATATGCTGCAAAGAGGGCCGCTGACCTTATTGTTGCTATAGCTGGAGGTAGAATAGCCGGAAATATTCAGGAAGTTTATCCTGACAGGATTGACAGGAGGGTTATTGAAATTAATTATGCGAGAATCGGTCGTCTTATCGGCAAAGAGATCGGCAAGGAAATGATCGATAATATTCTGACTGCACTTAATTATCGATTCATTGAAAAGGCAGAAGAAACCTCCATTGTTGCTGCTCCGGCATATATGGTAGATGTAAGTAGAGAGTGTGATGTGGTTGAAGAAATATTGCGTATTTACGGTTACAATAATATAGAACTTCCTGCCAATATGAGGATGTCGGTATCTCCTTCACCGTCACCTGACCCTGAACAGGTACGCAACTATATATCCGATTTCCTCGCTGCCAATGGTTTTGTTGAAACCATGAATAATTCCCTTACCAAGAGCGGATATTATTTAGGACTTGAAACATACCCTGAAGAAAGATGTGTAAGGATTTTAAATCCTCTTAGCTCTGATCTTAATGTTATGCGCCAAACTTTGATTTTCAATGGGCTGGAAGTAATAGCATATAATGTAAACAGGCAGATGAATTCTATAAGAAGTTTTGAGTATGGCTCTGTTTATCAAAGGCTTGCTGAAGGAGATGGAACTACGCTCGAATCTTATGAGGAACATTCTTGTTATGCTATATTTATGACAGGTCCTACAGAAAAATCATGGAGGCAGGAGACACAGAAAGGTGATTATTTCCGATTGAAAGGATATATTGAATTGCTGTTCAGACGTTTTGGCGCAGATATATCTTCATTTGATACAGAATCCGCTCCTGCTGATATATTTTCTGAAGGTCTTGTTTATCTATTGCCCGGAAGTAGAAAGCGTATAGCCGTTATGGGGACAATCAATCCTGGTTTGGCAAAAAAATTTGATGTTAAACAGCCTGTTTTTGCCGCTGAAATATCTTGGCCTGTCCTTCTTGAACTTATCGGAAGGGTGAAAGTTAAATTCCAAGAATTGCCTAAGTTCCCTGAAGTTCGTAGGGATCTGGCCGTGCTTATAGATGAGAATGTTCCATATTCAGCATTGAGACAGAGTGCATTGCGTGCAGCTAAGAAAGTTTTGAAGCAGGTTTCTTTATTTGATGTGTATAGGGGAGACAGGATTGCAGATGGCAAGAAACAGTATGCTATGAATTTTGTTCTTCAGAATAATGAAAAAACATTGACTGATCAGGAGGTTGAGAAAGTGATGAATAAGATTCTGGCAGTTTTTCAAAATGAATTCGGCGCCACATTGAGGTAGTATGAAGCGTATTATAGGATATTTTTTTATAGCTCTGATATTTTTGAGCATTCCGGCATCTTGCACAAGGAGGGCCAGAGTCATTCCTAAATCCAAACTTGAGAAAATCTATATGGAGATGTTGCTTGTAGATCAATGGATAGGTCTGGAATGGTCAAATACAAGAGTGGCTGACACTTCTGTGGTGTATGAACAGATTTTTGAAAAATACGGCTACACATCAAATGATTATCGGAAAAGCGTATCCTATTATATGGAAGATCCTGATAGATTTGCTAAAATTTTTGAGAATATAAGTAAGGCTCTGACCGCTAAGGCGGATATTATTGATAAAGAGCAAAAGGATAGAGAAAAGGCTGACAGTATTAGAAATGTCATTATAAATAGAAATTTCAGAAGAGCTGAAATCTTTGTCTATAAAGATGTTGTATCATACAATGATTCCATATTGTTTTATTTTGATTCCATAGGTATAGTCAGGTCAAAACCTGTTGAATCTGACTCCTTGTTTATGGGACCGGAGCTTGTAATAAAAGAAAGAAGAGATTCAATTACGCGTGAGGATAGTACTGCTTTCAAAAAGAAGACGGAAAAACGTATGAGTCTTAAAAAAGATATTTCAAATGAAGAGATTTGCCTCTGAATATATATTTACACTGTGTGAAGAGTCTCCGATCCGTAATGGATTTGTAGAAGTGGGTGATGATGGAGTGATTCTGAGGACAGGTGTATCGGATGATATAGATTTGGAACCTAATTTCTACAAAGGAGCGATAGTCCCCGGTTTTGTCAATTCCCATTGCCATATTGAATTGTCTTCCATGTGGAAATTATTCCGCAAAGGAACAGGAATGGCAGGATTTATTGATCAAATAAATAATCTTAGAGATACTAAGTCCAAAGAGGAGAAGATAGCTGATATAGAGCATTGGATGGAGGTGTTGTGGAAGAGAGGCGTATCTGCAATGGCTGATATAAGCAATTGTGAAGATTCTTTTTCAATTAAATCAAAGTCGAAAATCTATACCAGAACATTTCTTGAGGTATTCGGTACTGAGCCTGAAGATTGCGACAATATTATGTATGGGGTCAAGAAATTGGCAGATAAAGCTGCTTTTTATGGACTTGATGCAGCTCCCACGCCACACGCTTGCTATACGATGAGTCCTGAATTGCTTTCTGCATCAAGCGATGCCGGTCTTGATTCCGGTTTTTTGTCGTTTCATTCGGAAGAGACGGACGAAGAAGAGCAAATGCTTATTTATGGCTCCGGCAAGATGTATGAAAATAGAAAATCAGCTGGTATGAGTACACCGCCTGTTACCGGACATTCTTCATTGCTCTATTTTATAGATAGGCTCAAAGCAGTAAGAAAACCCCCTTTCAATGAAAATATTCTGCTTGTTCATGAGGTATGTATGAATCAGGAGGGTATAGATGCTATCAAGCAAAATATGAATAATCCGTTTATTGCTCTTTGTCCGCTGTCTAATCTTTATATTCATAATGCTTTGCCGCCTGTAGATCTTATGCGAAGCAATGGACTGAAATTGACAATAGGTACTGATTCCCTTTCAAGTAATGATGATCTGGATATGGTGTCTGAATTATTCTGTTTACAGAAAAATTTCCCTGACTTGAATCTTAATGAACTTTTGAAATGGGCATGTATCAATGGTGCTGAATTTCTCAAGAAAGAAAATATTTACGGTAGCATAAAAGAAGGAAAAAAGCCGGGATTGGTATTTATTGACAATATTGACAATAAGTGCAAGCTTACTGCTTCAAGTACTTCATGTAGAATAATTTAGTAGCTATGATAAGGGAAGAATTGGTGTTCGGGCCTATTTTTAGCAGGCGTCTTGGTTCGTCTCTGGGCATAAATCTTTTGCCTACTCACGGGAAATTGTGTAATTTTGACTGCATTTATTGTGAGTGCGGATGGAATGAGGATGGAAAGGATGATAAAAGCTTGCCTACAGCTATTGAATTCAAAGATACTTTTGAGCGCAAACTAATAGATTGTTGGCTGAAAGGTACGGTTATAGATTCTATAACATTTTCCGGAGACGGAGAGCCGACATTGAATCCGTATTTTCCTGAAATAGTAGATATTGCTATTGAATTGAGAAATAGGTACTACCCTAATGCTAAGGTATCGGTATTGTCAAATGCAACCATGATAGGAAGGCCGAGAGTCTTTGATGCTCTTAAAAAGGTTGATAATCCGATAATGAAGATAGACGCTCCTACTGATTGTCTGGCAAGGTTGATTAATAAGCCGGTAGGAACATATTCGGTAAGAGAAGTTGTAGAGAATCTTAAAAAATTTAATGGAGATTTTGTGCTTCAGACTATGTTTTTGAGAGGTAATGGCTTTGATTCTTCTTCTGAGGAAGTATTAGAGGGGTGGATGGATATTGTTAGAGAGTTGAAGCCGCGTGAAGTTATGGTCTATACTATCGACCGTGAGACACCTATGTCAGGATTAGGTAAAATTTCGGCTGCCGAGATGAAAAAACTTGTGCAACCATTGATTAATGAAGGAATTAAAATACAAATACGAGGATAAAATTTAATTAAAATGACTGAATTATTTACAAAGTATGGCTATAGTCCTGATAAGGAGGCTATTAATAGGGGGTTGGAACTTATTGCCGGTAATCTGGAAAATGTTGTTTCGCCTCAGGTTCTTAAAGACTGCTTTTCCCTTATGGATCAGACTTCTTTGAGTACAAGCGACACGAAAGAATCGATAATTAAACTTATTGAGAAAGTGAATGCTTTTCATAAAGAGTATCCTGAATACCCGTTACCTGCATCAGTATGCGTATATCCTAATTTCGCTTCTGTAGTAAAAGAACACAGGAACAATCCTGAACTGCATATTACGACGGTTTCAGGTTGTTTCCCTACTTCTCAGAGTTTTCTTGAAGTTAAAATGAGAGAGTGTGAGATGGCGGTGGAGCAAGGTGCTGACGAGATTGATATAGTATTGGCTCTCAATTCTTTCCTTGCTGGAGATTATGATAGTGCAAGAGAAGAAATTCGTAAGATGAGGGAATGCATTGATAATGCCGCTGCAAAACAGGGTAGAAAGGTGTGTCTCAAAGTAATTATCGAAACAGGTCTGCTTCTTACTCCTGAAAAGATTGCAAATGCCTCTTTTCTTGCAATGGAGGAAGGTGCCGATTTCATTAAGACATCTACAGGAAAAGTTGAAATCAATGCAACTCCTACGGCGGCATATATTATGTGCCAGTGTATAGCCAAATTCTATGAGAAGACTGGTAAGAAAGTTGGTTTTAAGGCTGCAGGAGGTGTTTCAACAGCTATGGATGCGGTTTGCTACTATTCAATCGTATCTACAATTCTTGGCAAAGATTGGTTGAATAAGGGTTTGTTCCGTTTTGGAGTCAGCCGTCTGGCAAACAATCTGGTTTCGGCAATAGAGCAGAAAACAGTGACATTCTTCTAAACGAAGATGCTGTTTTATTTGATTGAAGAGGGAGACGATTGGTCTTCCTCTTTTATTTTATGTATTTTCTTCGTAGACATATCGCTTTATTGTCGAGATTCTTTCGTTGTATGGGGTAGAAAATATATTAAACGTTTATTTTTTCTGAAAACCTTTAGTGTGTAATAATTTTGCATGTAACCAAAAATGACAGACTATGAAAACTATCAGAACATTAATTTTATTTGCTGTAATCGCTCTTTTTTATGGCTGCAACAAGGATGACTACCATTCTGCGCAATCTGATGATGAAGGAACAGGATATGTCTTGGGACACGATGAGATTGTGTTAGGAGTCAAATTAGACGATCCTTATTCGGTGAAGAACGTGACAAAAGCTCTTTATTCTCTTTACCCTACGAAAGCAGGCAGGGTGGATATTAAACCGACTGATATGTATGTACGTTTTCTTCCGTCAAATGAGATTGAATATAATTACCTTAAAGATTTGGGATTGGATATGATGGATCATCCTCTTGATTATCAGATATTAAAAGACGGAGATTATTATATTGATCCGCTGCTGCCGGAAGGCAGTATTACTTGGCAGTATTGCGTGGTGCCCAAAGATTTTGCTTTACCTGCCAATATTTGCCATGAAGTGCTCGATGATTGTTTTATCCCTGACAATTCAGCTACCAGGGCCGATTGGGTAGATTGGGAGGCTGTCGAGGCCGAGGCGTATAGACTTACCGGCAATGAAGACCTGCTTGGAGTTAAGACAAAAGGAGTTAGAGTGCAACCGAAAGGGCGTATTACAATTGTCGATGATAAATATGCAGGAGGCAAGCCATTCGGAGTGGCAGGAGTCAAAGTGGTATGCAATAGTTTCGTGAAATTTTCTTCCACATTCACAGATAGAGACGGATATTATACTATTCCTAAATCGTACTCTTCCAAAGTAAGGTATCGCCTGATGTTTACAAATGAGAAAAATTTTTCAATAGGTTTTAATTTGATATTGATACCGGCATCAACATCTGCATTAGGTAAGGCTTCTCCTTCAGGAATCGATGCAGTTGTCACAAATCAGTCCGAGAGAAAATTATTTTGCAGATGTGCAGTCAATAATGCTGCGTATGACTATATTACCAGATGCTCCAGTGATGATATGAATATCCCCGTACCTCCTTCAGGTCTTAGATTCTGGATTTTTCAATCGACCAATTCATCAAGTGCTGTGATGCTCAAGCATGGAGCTGTATTGGATAAAGGTCTATTGAAAAAATATTTAGGTAAATTCGTAAAGGCGGTAAAGGTTTTCATGCCGGATATAACCATAGGACTTAAGAATATCAATGAATATTCTAAAATATATTCATCTGTATGTCATGAACTTGCACATGCAAGCCATTTTTCTAAAGTTGGACCGGAATATTGGGATAAGTATATAGAATATATAATCACTTCTTTTGTGACGAGCGGAGGAGTCACTTATGGTGATGGTACGGGGACACTTGCAGGCTATTGTGAAATAGGGGAAATGTGGGGCTATTTTATGCAGAACAAGATGTTTAAGGATAGATATGGAGGCAAGATGCCTACCGCAGGGATGAATTATTGGTTCAAGCCTCAGATATTCAGGTATTTGTATGAGAGAGGCATTTCTGTTTCCAAGATTTGTGCGGCTATGACAAAGGATGTTGCCGACAAAGAGGCCTTGAAAAGGAAACTGATTGAAATGAATCCTGGAGATGCTTCCATTGTAGAACTTGTATTCAGAAGATATGCGGAATGATATGAAAAGCTTTTTGAAAATAATTATCTTTTTAGCCGGATTTATGGCTTTTGCGAGTAATTCAGATGCACAAGAATTCGCTGTATCGTCAAATGTTTTTCAATATGCCAATCTGCTTACTCTCAATGCAGAGGCTTCTATATCTGTGTCCAGACATTTTTCTATTGATGCAGGAGTTTTGTATAATCCTTTCAGATTTAGATTAGGGGAAGACAAACATTCCGTAAATAATAGGCAGAGAGCTTTTTATGGAGGTGTAAGATATTGGCCTTGGCATGTTTATTCAGGTTGGTGGCTTTCTGCAAAAGCAAAGTATCAAGAGTATAATAAAGGTGGTTTCAGAGGTCCTGAGACAAGAGAAGGGGACAGAGCCGGAGCAGGTTTGTCGTTTGGCTATACCTATATGCTTACATCTTTTCTTAATCTTGAGATGGGTGCAGGCTTTTGGAGTGGTATGGATAGTTATAGGATATATTCATGTCCTATGTGCGGAGACACTTTAAAAAAAGGTAAAAAAGTTTTTATTCTGCCTGACAATTTTATGCTGGCTCTAAGTTTTATATTTTAATATAGATTTTCATGAAAAAGATTATTCCTGTCTTTCTGTCCTTGCTGCTGATTATTAGTTCTCTCTCCGGTTGCACGGTCAAGGAGGACAGGAGTAATTGTCCTTGCAGGCTTATTATTGATATGTCAGAAGTGAAGAATACGGCTTGCGATGATGTTTTAGTGTCTGTATTTGTCAATAACGGTATTGTAAGGAATGAAAAATTCTTTGCAGGAGATATTCCCGATACCTTTGCAATCTCTGTTCCTAAAAAGGAGGTTTTTGTCGGTTGTTTTTCGGGTTGTGATTATCTTTCTGAAGATGTATATATAAGTGGTTGTACTTCTGATATTGTCTCAATACCGGAGGGGGATGATTGTCCTGAATTATGGATGGTTTGTGATGCGATATGTGCATCTTCCGAATCTGTTGAATATAAAATGAAATTGCATAAGAATTATTGCAGGTTGAATATCAAGCTTAGGGTGGAAGGGGAGAAATATCCTTTTCTATTTGGAATAAAAGGCACGGTTGCCGGTTATGGAGCTTTCGGAAAACCGAAGACCGGGCTGTTCTCTGTTAGGAAAAAAGCAGGGAAAGACGGGATTGTTGTTATAAATCTGCCGAGGCAATGTGATAATTCTTTGAAACTTAGTATTATTGATGGTTTAGATGTCATAAGGGAATTTGCAATAGGAGAGTATATTGCTGAAAGCGGATATGATTGGCAGGATGAAGATCTTAGGGATGTTGATATGGAACTGGATTTTTCCAAAACTTCGATTTCTTTGAAAATTGACAAGTGGAGCAAGGTTGTACCTATAGATATTATTATTTAAGCCTTGTTTTTTAGTAATATTTTGTATCTTTGTTATTCAATTCTGCGCGGGTGGCGAAATTGGTAGACGCGCTACTCTCAGAAGGTAGTGCCTATTACTGGCATGACAGTTCGAGTCTGTTCCCGCGCACAAACCAGACTGATTTATTCGGTCTGGTTTTATTTTCATATCCTTAATAATTGCTATCTTAGTAGAAGATAATATTAAACAATAGCGCTATGAAAATAGTTTATTTAGATGCTGCTACAATGGGAGATACTCCGTTGGATGATATATCAGCCCTCGGTGAATTGGTTTGTTATGATAATTCCACATACGAGGAGGCTCTCAACAGAGTCTCTGACTGCGAGGTTCTTATAATTAATAAAGTCAAAGTGGATAGGGAGCTTCTTTCAAATGCCCCTGCCTTGAAGTTGGTTTGCGAGGCTGCCACAGGTGTAAATAATATAGATCTTGAGGCCTGCGAGGAAAGAGGGATTCCTGTCCGCAATGTGGCTGGTTATTCTACTGATTCTGTCGTTCAGGCTACATTTATGCACATCTTTTCATTGCTTGGAAATGCACCTTATTTTGATTTAGCGGTCAAATCCGGGAGATATTCCAAAAGCGGATTGTTTACTGATGTGTCGAAGCCATTTATTGAAATATTCGGCAAGACTATGGGTATTATCGGAATGGGAGCTATAGGCAATAAGGTGGCAAAGATTGCGCAGGCCTTTGGAATGAATGTGGTATATTATTCTACATCAGGTACTTCACATTGCAAAGAATATCCAAGTTTGCCTATTGAGGAACTTATGCTAAAAGCAGATGTAATATCAATCCATGCACCTCTTAATGAAAAGACAAAGGGGCTTATAGGTGAAAAAGAACTTAGTATAATGAAGCCCGATGCTATTATTGTCAATATGGGGAGAGGTGGCATTATCGATGAGTTTGCTCTTGCAAAAGCAATTGACAACAATATTATCGGAGGTGCTGCTCTCGATGTTTTCGAAAGGGAGCCACTTTCGGAGGATAACCCGCTTCTCCATACATCTCATTCTGAAAAATTGCGTTTTACTCCTCATACCGCTTGGGCAAGTGTGGAGGCCAGAAAGCGTCTGGAATTGAGGATTGCCGAAAATATTGCAAAAGGATGGTAGCTGTGTTTTTCTGTTGAAAAAGAGATTCTGCTTCAATCTTATCTTTTGTCTTTGAAGAAACTCTTTACTATCTCGCTGCATTTGTCAGCTAATACTCCGGTCTTGATTTCTGTTTTTGGATGCAGCAGTGAAGGTGAAAACAAGCTATATCCTCTTTTGGGGTCTGATGCTCCATAGACAATTCTTCTTATTTGTGCCCAATTGAGTGCCCCAGCACACATTGGACAAGGCTCCACTGTGACATATAAAGTGCAGTTATTAAGGTATTTCCATCCTATTGCTTCTGTGGCTGAAGTTATTGCAATCATCTCTGCATGCGCGCTGGGATCTTGCAGCTTTTCGACCATATTGTGTCCTTTTGCCACAAGCCTTCCATTGCATACAATTACGGCACCAATAGGTACCTCGTCCTCATCTGCTGCTATCTTGGCCTCTTTTAGAGCTTCAAGCATATATTTCTTATCTTGATCCATATTTCAAAACTTGTTTTGCAAAGATATTAATTATAGGTATTTTTGTGAAAATATTAATGATATATGCAATCAGTTACTTGCTCAAAAGCTAAACTTTCAGAAAAAATAGGCTATGGATTTGGCGATATGTCCTCCTCGATGTTCTGGAAGATTTTTTCATATTATCTGCCTATTTTTTATTCAGATGTTTTTGGACTGAAACCTCAGCATGCAGCTTTTCTACTGCTGATTACAAAATTATATGATGCCATATCTGATCCGGTAATGGGAATGATTGCCGACAGGACTCATACGAAGTGGGGTAAATATCGTCCTTATCTTTTGTGGATAGCGATTCCTTTTGCAGTTATCGGTATAATGTCTTTCTATACTCCTGATGCCGGATATACTTTTAAGCATATTTACGCTTATGTTACATATATTCTTATGATGACTGTTTATACTGCCATAAATGTTCCTTACGGAGCCATGTTGGGGGTTGTATCGGAGTCATCGAAAGAGAAATCGGTATTTTCTTCATATCGTATGTTCTTTGCATACATTGGCAGCTTTATAGCAATGGCAATATTTGCTGTTTTTGAAAAATCGATTGTAGGTACGGTCAGAATTGTAGACGGAGTGGAAAAGGTTGCTAAAGGAGTCGGAGATGCTGCTCCGATGCAGTGGACAGTTGTCGTATCAATAGTAGCTGTAATATGTGCAGTATTGTTTTTGTTGTGCTTTCTCCTTACAAGGGAAAATGTTAAGACTGTAAATGAGGAAAAGCGTCCTTCATCTATCAAAAAGGACTTGAAGGCTTTAGCATCCAATAAGCCATGGTGGCTGTTGCTGGGAGGCGGTATAGGTCTTCTGCTTTTCGGTTCTATCAGGGGAGGAGCGGCTGCATATTATTTTTCAAATATACTTGGGACTGATGCTATCTTTACCTGTGCAATTTTTCTTTTTATCGGAGAAATTGCCCAAATGGTCGGAGTGCCGTTAGCAGTGCCTGTTTCTGATAAGATAGGCAAAAAATCCACTTTTTTGTATGTGCTTTTATTTATTGCTTTATTGAGTTGTCTTATTTTGTTTTTGCCGCAAAACAAAACAGGTTTCTGGATGTTACTTGTTATACAGATACTTATTTGTATAGCAATAGGGATTGTTTCTCCATTGCTGTGGTCTATGTTTGCCGATGTGGCAGATTATTCTGAATTGAAAAACGGCTCTGCATCGACAGGACTTATATTCTCATCTTCTTCAATGGCGCAGAAGTTCGGTGGGGCATTAGGAGCATTTATGCTAATGCAAGTTCTTGCGCTTTCAGGTTATAGTAAGGATGTGACTGTTCAGTCTAATACTACATTGGAGGCAATTAAGGCTCTTATGAGTTATATACCTGCAATAGGAGCTTTGTTGGGAGCGGCTTGTCTGACGTTATATCCTCTGACGACATCGACAATGAAGAGCATACAATCCCAGCTTGAGAAAAAACGAGGCCAAAAGGCTTGATGAAGAATATTGAATTACAAAAAGAAAGCTACTTATTAAAGTAGCTTTCTTTTTTACTGATTTATGCGAGAAGCTAAAATCTCTCTTCTGATGAAACAGTCAGCTTCTTGCGACCGTGACGACGGCGAGAAGCCAGTACGCGGCGGCCATTGGCTGTTGCCATGCGCTCACGAAATCCGTGCTTATTTACGCGTTTGCGTACAGATGGTTGAAAGGTTCTTTTCATATTATAAAAATTTTTACTATTCAACTAATAGCGAGATGTGTTCTCGACAAATAAAAAGGACTACAAAGGTAGTCTTTTTGCCATGAATTGCAAAATTATTTTGCAGGAATCTTAATAACGAATTTTTCATTAAAATATTCGTCATCAAGCCAAGTCCGGATCTCCCATACTCCTATATCTGAATATGGTATTTTGTGTTTTTTAGATAATTCTGTGATTTCTTCTTTCACATTGCCGCCCTTGAGGTAAAATATATCCTTTGAAAATTTTCCTTTTACCCATGGATAAAAATTTACCAATGATGTGACCGCTCTTGACACAATATATTCAAATTTGTAAGGTAGAGATTCGGCACGTGTGTTAACTGTCTTTATATTATCAAGAGATAAGGTATCTGCAATTGCAGATGCTACTTTGATTTTTTTGCCTATGGAATCGCATAAAATAAATTCTGTTTCCTGGAAAAGTATAGCGAGAGGGATTCCCGGGAAGCCACCTCCTGTGCCTAAGTCAAGTACCTTTGTTCCACGTGAAGAGAAAATATCCCATGTATCAGGCAATCTTCTTTTTATATACCCTGCGATAGAAAGAGAATGTAGAACATGATGCAGATATAGAGCATCAATGTCTTTACGAGAGATAACATTAATTTTCTCATTCCATTCTTTATATAGAGCTTCCATATCTCTGAAAGCTATCAGTTGCCTGTCGGAAAGTTTAGGAAATTCGGTTAGCAATATATTGCTGAAAACATCAAAAGTCATAATTATTCTTCCATTTCTAACATTGCCCTTGTAATCATCTCTTTAGCTCTTCGGATTCTGGTTTTTACAGAATTTATCGGAAGTCCTGTCTGATCGGCAATTTCTTTATATCCGAAATTGTCTATAAAGCACATTTTTGCAACAACACGATATATCTCCGGCAGTCCGTCAATGCTGCTAATGAAATTTTCATGAATCTGACTATCAATTATTTTATCTATAGGATCGCTTGCATCGTCTGGTACTTCTACAGCAATGCCGGTTCTTCTTTCTAAAGATGTTGTTTCTACATCCTTACCTCTGGCTTTTGCCTTTTCCTTATGGTCAAAAGCTGTATTACGGGCGATTGTGAGCATCCAAGTAGAAAATTTGTTTTCAGGCTTATATGTTGAAAGTTGCTTGAAAGCTTTTTCAAAGCTCTCTATGCAGATGTCTTCAATGTCTTCTCTTTTCTGGACAAAACGAGAAATATGTCCGCAAATACCCGCATGGTATCTTGCGTACAAGGTGAAGTATGCAGCCTGAGAATTTCCTTTAAGGGCCATTGTCACTAATTGTGCATCGGATAGATCAGTGAGCTTCGAGCCAGTTTTGTCCATAATTGCATTCGACTGTTAAGGGTATACTGAGACTGACAACATTTTCCATTTCGTCAGTAACCAATCGCTTTAGTGCTTCAACTTCTGTGCCTATTGCATCAAATACGAGTTCATCATGAATTTGTAGAACCATCTTGCTTTTCAGCCCTGCTTCATTAATCCGTTTATCGACTCCGATCATTGCCAATTTGATTATATCTGCCGCAGAACCTTGTATAGGAGCGTTTACGGCATTTCTTTCTGCTAAAGAGCGTACGTTGGCATTTTTTGATTTAAGATCAGGAAGATAACGTCTTCTGCCGAAGAGGGTTTCCACATATCCTTTTTCTCGTGCTGTCTCTATGGTCTTTGATATATATGTCTTGATGGATGGAAAAGCTTTGAAATAATCGTCTATCAGTTTATTGGCCTCTCCTCTGGCGATATGAAGTCTTTGGGCGAGACCAAAAGCTGAAATACCATACATTATACCAAAGTTTGCTGTTTTTGCTATCCTTCTTTGCTGGGGTGTTACTGAACTATAATCAATATTGAATATTTTAGAGGCCGTGGCAGCATGAACATCTATTCCTTCTTTAAAAGCATTTGTAAGATGTTCGTCACCGCAAAGATGCGCCATGATTCTTAATTCGATTTGAGAATAGTCAGCTGAGACAATAAGACCTCCCGGTACACTCGGTATAAATGCTTTGCGTATTTCTTTTCCTCTTTCTGTCCTTATTGGTATATTTTGAAGATTAGGATTTGAAGAACTTAGTCTGCCGGTAGCCGTAAGTGCTTGATTGAAAGTGGTGTGTATGCGCCCGGTTGTTTTTGATACATATTCGGGAAATGGTTCTATATAGGTGGACAATAGCTTCTTTACTGTCCTGAATTCTAAAATCTCATTGATGATAGGATGTTTGTAGGCTATTGAAAGCAAGGTGTTTTCGTCTGTGCTATAACTGCCTTTGCCTGTCTTTTTCGCCTTTGAATCTATTGCCATCTTGTCGAAAAGCACTTCGCCTATCTGTTTTGGAGAAGATATATTAAGATGCGGTTCTCCGGCCATATCACGTATGGTAGCTTCTCTGCTACTTAATTCCTCATGTAATTCTTTGGCATAGGATTTCAGTTGCTTGATGTCAATATTTACTCCTGTCTGTTCCATTTTGCCGAGCACTCTTATCAGAGGTTCTTCAATCTTATCGTAAAGTGTTGTAATAGAAACATCATTCATCTCTTCCGATATTTTCTCACATAGCATAAGGCTTGCTACCGCTTCTTTGGACATGTCGCTGTGTCCTATTTCGGGAACAGTATCGAATAGATTTAATTGCTCGATTTCATTGTCTTCCTCAATGGAAATATCTAAGTAGCTTTTGGCAAGTACTTCAATCTTGTGGCTTTTTTCAGGATTGACAAGATAGTGCATAAGTTCAATATCCAAAAGTCTTCCTTTTATGTCTATGCAATTGTGAGATAATATGTTGTATTGATATTTCAGATTGTAGCCGCATTTTTCCACATCTTTATTCTCCATTAGAGATTTGAAGTCTGCTAAAGATGCTTCCGCCACATAGTATTTTTGGTTCTCTTTTACTGCCACAGTCATTGATAAGGCATTGGAAAAGATGCTGTCAGATTGGGTTTTAGTTGTGATTGAACACCTGCCTGACATAATAGCTCTACGACATAACTCTGAGACAGAGGTCTTGTCGAAAGCTATTTTTTTATATTTTTCAATAGAATATTGTCCTTTTTGGCCTAAGTATTTCTTTAGAGAATTGAATTCGTATTTATCAAACAGAGCTGCCGCATCCGGACGAAAATCTATTTTAAGGAGCATATCATCTTTCGATATGCTAACAGGTACGGCTGTATTGATTGTAACAAGTTCATGACTTAATCCGATATGAGGGCGTGCCTCTTCCATCATGGCTCTTTGTCTGTCAGAAAGCTTATCTATATTGGCATATACATTCTCTACCGAACCGAATTCATCAATGAGTTTCTGTGCTCCTTTTTCTCCTATTCCATTTACTCCGGGCACATTATCGGCACTGTCTCCACAAATTGTAAGAATCTCGACTACTTGAGACGGATTCTGAATTCCGTATTTTTCACAGATTTCTTTTATTCCGATAAGTTCATCGTTTCCTCCTGACTTTCCTGGCTTTAACTGAAATATGTTATTGTCAATCAGCTGGCCGTAGTCTTTATCAGGTGTGACCATAAATACTTGAGTGTAATCGCTTTGGAATCTTTTTGCCACTGTACCTATCACATCATCGGCTTCATAGTCCATTACCATTAGTGTCGTTATATTCAATGCGTGGCATATATCTGTAAGTGGCTGAAGAGCATCAATGACTAATTGCGGAGTTTCAGCCCTATTGGCCTTGTACTGCGGAAACATACGGTTTCTGAAAGTACCACCAGGAGGATCGAAGGCTACTGCTATATGAGTAGGTTTTTCTCGTTCGATCAGTTCCAGAATATATTTTGTAAAACCAAAGAGGATTGACATATCCTCACTTTTTGAGTTTATCATCGGTTTTCTCAAAAAGGCATAATACATCTTGAAGATAAGGGCATGTCCATCTATTAGAAATAATCTGTCGGTCATATGGTATATGATGCAATTTAGTTATAACCGGAATACCGGCTTTTCATATCTATTAAATATACAAAAATACTTTTAAATATTATATCGGCAAATTAGTAGGCTCACAATTTGATAGCAGTCAGAAAATACCTAAATTTGTCTTGATAATTATCAAAGATGATGAAAAATTTTGTTGAGGAATTAAAATGGAGGGGCATGATCCAGGATATTATGCCCGGAACAGAAGAAAAACTAATGGAAGGACCGGCTGCGGCTTATGTAGGTATAGACCCCACAGCCGACTCTCTGCACATAGGACATCTTGTCAGCATAATGATATTAAAACATTTTCAAGAGAGCGGTCATAAACCTTTTGCATTGATTGGGGGGGCAACAGGTATGATTGGAGACCCTTCTATGAAATCATCAGAGAGAAATCTGCTTGATGAGGCAACGCTAAATCACAATGTAGCCTGCATAAAATCTCAATTGTCAAGATTTTTGGATTTTGAATCAGATATACCCAACAAGGCCGAGTTAGTCAATAATTATGACTGGATGAAGCATTATTCTTTTCTGAATTTCATCAGAGATGTAGGCAAGCATATAACTGTCAATTATATGATGGCAAAGGATTCTGTCAAGATGAGGCTTTCAAGAGACTCGTCCGAAGGTATGTCTTTCACTGAATTCAGCTATCAGCTTCTTCAGGGTTATGATTTTCTATGGCTCTACGAGAACAAAGGCTGTATCCTCCAGATGGGGGGAAGCGACCAATGGGGTAATATAACCACCGGAACAGAACTTATAAGAAGAATGCTTGGAAAGGAAGCTTATGCTCTCACTTGCCCTCTTATACGTAAAGCTGACGGTAAAAAATTCGGCAAGACAGAAAAAGGAAATATTTGGCTTGATGCGGAAAAGACCTCTCCTTACGAATTTTATCAGTTTTGGCTCAATGTTTCTGATGAAGATGCAGAAAAATACATTCGAATTTTTACGCTTCTTGACAAAGAACTGATTGAAAATGCTTCTGCAGAACACAAGAAAGATCCCGGACAAAGAATGCTCCAAAAACTGCTCGCCAAGGAAATTACCATAATGGTACATGGTGAAAAGGAGTATGACAATGCAGTAGAAGCATCATCTATGCTTTTCGGAAATTCAACTTCCGAGCAGCTCCGTAAACTCGATGAAAGAACATTTCTTTCAGTATTTTCAGGTGTCCCTACATTTGATATCAAGGAGTCGGAATTACCTTGTGGCATAATCGACTTTCTGTCAGTCAAGACATCTGTCTTCCCCTCAAAAGGAGAGGCAAGAAAGATGATTCAGGGCAACGGAGTCAGTCTCAATAAAGATAAAGTTACGGATATTTCATACGAAGTCTCCGGAAAAGATATTATTGACAATAAATACATCCTTGCACAAAAAGGCAAAAAGAATTATTTCATAATTAACATACTGAAATAAAATGGATTATACAGCAAGCACAAGACAGTTGAAAGTAGCACGCGAGATTCAGAAAGAACTTGCGGAGATTGTCAGAAGTAAGGGGATGGCAGCATTCGACGGTGCGCTACTCACTGTAAGCGAGGTTAGAATCAGTCCGGATCTTGCAATTGCCAAAGTTTATGTAAGCATTTTCCCTTCATCAAAAGCTGAAAACGTTATGAAAATCCTTGAAGAGAACAATAAGGTAATTCGCGGGGAATTAGGCAGAAAAATAGCCAAGCAATTCAGAATAGTGCCTGAAATTGTTTTTTATCTGGATTCATCTTTGGATTATGCCAGCCATATAGAAGACTTGCTTAAAAAATAGATTTAGTGCAGCTGCCTTTCTTCATAGCTATAAGGTATCTTTTCGCCAAGAAATCACATAATGTAATAAACATTATTTCTGCGATAAGTGCAATAGGTATGGCTATCGGTACAGCGGCGCTTATTATAATATTATCTGTCTACAACGGCTTTGATGATATTATAAAGCAGTCTCTAAGCAATATAGAACCTGACATTCTCATCACTCCAAAGAAAGGAAAGGTATTTATTCCTGATTCCGAAGCATTCGATTGGATTTATGAACAGGAAACGGTCTATAATATGAGTAGCATTCTTCAGGAGAATGTGTATATAAATTATGACTCACATAGCGGTGTGGCCAAGGCCAAAGGGGTAGATAAAGTATTCGAAGAAGAATCTCCTATCGGCGAACAGATGACAGAAGGTAAATTTCAATTGCATAGAGGACAGATTGCCATGGCTGTAATAGGAGCAGGGCTTGCATATAGGATGGACATCAGCCCACGCTTCTTGTCGCCTATCAGGATCTATTTTCCTGATAGAAAAAAGCCTTTTTCCATGTCCAATCCGGCAGCTTCAATCAAGTCGATAGAGGTCTTTCCGGCAGGTCTTTTCAGTGTAAATACTGAAATAGACAATGCTCTGATAATTGTTCCTATAGAAAAAATGCGAGAACTTATAGGATATACAGAAGAAGTCTCTGCCATAGAAATAAGACTACGTAAAGGAACAGGCAGAAAAGAAATTCATCGACTTCTCAAAGGCATTGCCGATAGATTAGGTCCTGAATATAAGGTCAGCGACAGGTTCAGTCAGAACGAATCTCTGTATAAAATGATGAAATACGAAAAGGCAACAGTCTATCTTATACTTATCTTCGTTATCATTATAATCGCATTCAATATCTTCGGAAGTCTTTCCATGCTGATTATCGAGAAAAAGACAGACATAAGAACTCTAAAAAGTCTTGGAGCCTGCAATAAGCTGATTAGAAAAATATTTATTGTAGAAGGCTGGCTTATATCTATTCTGGGCATGATATCAGGAATAGCAGCAGGAATTCTTTTTGTATTAGCCCAAAGCCATTTAGGTTTTATCAAAATGCCCGGGAGTTTTATGGCCACTGCCTATCCTGTTATCCTGAAATTATCGGATATTCTTATAACAATGCTTGCAGTAGCCATTATAGGGTATATCATTGCCCTGCTTCCCACCAGACTTTTAAAGAATAATTCTTAAAACAAAAAATCGCCTTCTATTTTTTTTTGAACTGAAAGACAAACTGACTGAAAATGTATTTTCCAATCGTAAGTGCAATAAGTGTGTCTTTTCCGATTTTCAGCTGAATTTGCATTCTTGCAGTCAAATATCCTTATGTTTTTTACCTTACACTTGCTTTTTGACTCTACCGCTTAGAGGCGTGCCGGAATTATGCTTTATTAATCAAAACAAATGATTAAATTTGTAAATATCTTAAAATGTAAATATTATGAGAGTAATTATCCGAAACAATCAGAAAGAAGGCTCTTTGTGGGCAGCGCATTACATTGCCAAAAGAATTAATGAAAAAGCAGCGTTGACTGACAAACCTTTCGTAATAGGTCTTTGTACAGGTTCTACTCCTTTGCAGACATATGCCGAGCTTATAAGAATGAACAAGGCAGGAGAGGTATCTTTTAAAAATGTCATTTCATTCAATATGGATGAATATGTGGGGCTTCCGGAATCTCATCCGCAAAGTTACCACTCTTTTATGCATACCAATTTTTTTGATCACACAGATCAGAAACCTGAGAATATCCATATACTTAATGGAAATGCTGCCGATTTGCAGAAAGAATGTGATGATTTTGAAAAGGCAATTGTCGAGGCAGGTGGTATAGATCTGTTTTTCGGAGGAGTAGGAGAGGACGGACATATTGCTTTCAATGAGCCTTTTTCTTCTTTGGAGTCTCGCACCAGGATAGTTACCCTCACTTATGATACTTTGGTGGTCAATTCACGCTTTTTTGATAATGATGTCAATAAAGTGCCAAAACAGGCTCTTTCTGTTGGAGTGGCTACTGTAACAAGTTCTAAAGAAGTGCTTATAGAAGGTTTCGGCCCTAAGAAAGCTAAGGCAGTTCAGGCTGCTGTAGAGGGACCTATGAGTCATTATGTGACCTTGTCGGCTCTTCAGAACCATCCTGCCGGAACGATTGTTCTCGATGAAGCTGCAGCAGGAGAACTGAAATTGAATTCATATAAGTATTTCAAAGCTCTTGAAGAAGCGGAGAGAAAGTAAATTTTGGAAGTTATTAAAATTAATATTAAATCATTAAAATATGAGAAAGAAAATTGTTGCCGGAAACTGGAAGATGAATACTACAGTTCCTGAAGGCGTTGAATTGGCAAAGGCGGTGGCTGCTAAGTCAGCACAGTTGCCCGCAGGAGTTGAACTTGTTGTTGCCCCTCCTTTTACACACCTTGCACTTGTGGCAGAAGCTCTGAAAGGCTCAAATGTTGAATTGTCTGCTCAAAACTGCGCTGACAAGGATAAAGGTGCATTTACCGGAGAAATTTCAGTTGATATGCTCAAATCTGTAAATTGCTCTTATACTATTCTCGGTCATTCCGAGAGAAGGCAGTATTACGGTGAGACCGATGAGAAACTTGTCGAGAAAGTGAAACTTGCCTTTGCAGCCGGACTTAAAGTAATTCTTTGTGTGGGTGAAAATCTTGAACAGAGGGAGGCTGGAAAGCATTTTGAAGTTGTGGCAGAGCAGACAAAGAACGTGCTTTACAATTTTTCTGCCAAGGATATGGCAAATGTCGTTATTGCTTATGAGCCGGTATGGGCTATCGGTACAGGCAAGACAGCAACCAGCGAGCAGGCAGAGGAAATCCATGCTTATATTCGCAAAGTGCTTAATGATAAGTTCGGAGCTGTTGTGGCTGATGATATGACGATCCTTTATGGTGGAAGTTGCAAGCCTTCAAATGCTAAAGAATTGTTTGCCTGCCCTGATATAGACGGAGGTCTTATAGGAGGAGCTGCACTTAAGGCAGATGATTTTATTCAGATTGCGCTTTCATTTTAATAAAAATGTTTATATCTAAAAGAGTATGACTAAAAACAGCCATACTCTTTTTATTTATACCATTCTACCTTAATTCTATTATGGTTATCCAATAATAATAACTTCTTTATTCTCTGCTAAAGGAGTAAGGTTTGTTCCTGGCGGATGTACCTCTATTGATTTCAGGGATAGAGAACATTTTAAACCTGATATTTGCACCGATCTTCAAATCGTTGAAGTTGAGGTAGTTGTTTTCCCAATTCTTACCGTTCAAGGTCATACCCTTAATATAAATATTGTTTTCAGAATTATCAGGCGCAGAAATATTTATTTTCTTGCCGTCAGGTCTTGTAATTACTGCTTTTTTAAAAAGAGGAGCGCCTAAAGCATACTGAAGACTGCCTGGACATACCGGATAGAAACCTAATGCCGAGAATACGTACCAAGCAGAAGTCTGACCATTATCTTCATCACCGCAATATGCATCTGGAGTGGCAGAATATAATTTATTCATAATCTCACGCACTTTCTTTTGTGTCTTCCAAGGCTGTCCCGCATAGTCATACAGGTATGCTACATGCTGTGCAGGCTGATTACCGTGGGCATAATTGCCCATATCGGCTACCTGCATCTCCTTAATTTCGTGTATGCAGAAACCATAATAACTGTCATCATAGACAGGAGGGACAATGAAAACAGAATCCAGCATGGTGACAAAATTTTTTTCACCTCCCATAAGATCGATAAGCCCTTGCATATCGTGGAAAACCGACCATGTATAATGCCATGAATTGCCCTCTGTGAAAGCGTCACCCCATTTGTAAGGACTGAAAGGTTCTTGAAAAGTACCATTTAGGTTGCGGCCCCTCATAAGAGATGAAGACTTGTCGAAAACATTCTTATAGTTGTTAGCCCTTTTTGCCCATTTTTCAATTTCCTCATCCGGTCTGGCTATCTTCTTGGCTATTTGGAGTATGCACCAGTCATCGTAAGAGTATTCTAAAGTTCTGGCTACATTTTCATTAATTCCGACATTATATGGTATATATCCATATTTGTTGTAGTATTCGTGTCCGAGCCTTCCTGAAGAATTTGCTGTTTCCAATACGTTTTCGGTACCATATACAATAGCTCTGTACAATGTGTCAAGGTCTTCTTTGCAGACTCCGCATAGAATAGCATCCGCAACCACAGATGCAGAATTATTACCTACCATACACCCTCTGTGCCCCGGACTCGACCATTCCGGAAGGAAAGGATTTTCTTTGGCTATATTTACCATAGCTTTTTGTATCTCTCCATTAACATCCGGGTAGACTAAGTTCAATAACGGGAACAGCGCTCTGAAAGTGTCCCAGAAACCTGTATCCGTATACATGTATCCATCGCATACCTTACCATTGTAAGGGCTGTAGTGCATGGTATTTCCATTATTGTCTATTTCATATAATTTGCGAGGGAAAAGAGTACTTCTATAAAGACAAGAATAGAAATTCCTGTATTGTTCGTCAGATCCTCCGGAAACAAATATTCGTCCGAGAACGTCATTCCAACGTCTCTTTCCGGTCTCTTTTACTTCTTCAAAAGATCTGCTTTCTACTTCGGCAAGATTAATTGCAGCCTGTTCAGATGAAATAAATGAAGAAGATGCGTCAATCCTCACTTGCTCACCTCTGCTTGTATTGAATCTGACAATCGCCATGACGTGGTTTCCGCTGATTTCAGGCAAGGCTACACCGGTATTTGATATTATCTTCTTGCCATCGACTATATATGAGCAATCTTCTATCTTCTTGTCGAATTTGAGTATAAAGCTGTTTTTGAAATTATCCGGTACTCCTCCATTGTTACAGGTAGAATAGCCGCTGACAATTCCTGATTCAGCATCGACTTTTATTGAAGACCCTTTGTCGAAGGCATCAATGATAACTGCTGATGTCTCGCTTTCCGGAAAAGTCATCCTGAATATTGCTGCTCTTTCTGTGGGTGTAAGTTCGACGTTTATATCGTGATCAGCCAGATATACCTGATAGTAATAAGGCTTTGCCGTTTCGCTCTTATGAGAAAACCAGCTGGCACGTGATTCTTCGTCATACAAAGTGAAATCCTTTACCGGCATTATTGAAAACTGACCGTAGTCATTGATCCAAGGTGAGGGCTGATGTGTCTGCTTGAATCCTCTGATTTTATGCGCCGAATATGAATATATCCATCCATCACCATTTTTTCCTGTCTGTGGTGTCCAGAAATTCATTCCCCAAGGCATAGCGGTTGCCGGATAAGTATTTCCTGCCGATAGGGAATAGTCAGACATGGTACCGGTCAGAGTTGAGACATAGTCTACAGGAGAGAAATCTGCATTTTCGGGAATATCCTTATTGCACCTGCAAAATATAGGAGCCGCGCACAAAACAATAAAAATCGCTTTTTTCATAATCAATACCATTTTACAGGTTTATTGTTCATTGTGAATACTAATTTTCCTCCCTTTTTGATATCATTGTAATCTATATAGGCCTTTTTGTAAGGCTTGCCGTTCAATATGACAGAACTTATGTAAATGTTTTCAGGACTATTATCAATCGTTTTGATGATGAACTTGTTTTTCTCTGTTCTGATTGTAGCCGAGTCGAAAATAGGAGAACCGAACCAGAATCTTGTAGAAGCCGGCTCAACCTGATAGAAACCAAGAGCAGACAATATATACCATGCACTCATTTGTCCCTCGTCTTCATTGCCTGAAAGACCGTCGGGTTTAGTCGAATACATTGTTTTGAGCACTTCACGCACTTTTTCGGCAGCCTTCCAAGGAGCGCCGGCCATTGTATAGAAATAAATAATATGGTGGCTCGGCTCATTACCATGGACATATTGACCTATAAGTCCGGAAATATCAGGAGATACATTTTCACCTTCAAGTATGGAAGAAGTCGAGAAAAGAGTGTCGAGGCGGTCTATCATTTTGAGGTTGCTGCCATAGAAATCTCTGAGACCTTCAAAATCCTGTGGCGCAAGCCATGTGTATTGCCAAGCATTACCTTCGCAATAATCATTTTCCCTATGGTTGGATTCGATAGGGTTGAAAGGAGCTCTCCAACTGCCGTCTGCAAACCGTCCGCGAGCAAGAAGAGTAAGTTCATCAAGATAGTTTCTATAAGAGTGGCTTCTGGCTCTGAAGTATTCAGCATCTTCTGTCTTGCCCATATATTCAGCTGCATTGGCTACTGCACCGTCAGCAATGGCATATTCCATGTCATTGGCAATAGATTCATTATATAAGTCGGATGGTATATAGCCGTATTTCTTTCTTAGGTCCTGTCCTCTCTCATCAAGCATCACAGATGCTTTCAATGCCTTGAATGCCCATTCTTTGTCAAATCCTTTAACACCTTTTACAATTGCGTCAGCTACCACAATGGCACCGGGATTACCTACCATACAGTCCGTCTCATTTCCCATAAGGTGCCACACCGGGAGCTTACCTTGCTGCGAATATATATGCAGCATGGTATTGACAATGTCGCTCATTTTTTCAGGATGTATGATCGTCGTCAGAGGCATTGCAGCCCTGTATGTGTCCCAAAGCGAGAAAATAGTATAATTGGTGAAACCTTCATATCGATATGTGCTGTCATTGCTTCCGCGGTAATCCCCGTTTGCATCATTGAACAGAGCAGGATGAATCATGGAATGATAAAGTGCAGTGTAGAATATTTTTTTAGAATCCTCATCTTCTGTTTTAATTTCTATTTTAGATAACTCTTTGTTCCACAATTTTTGGGCTTTATTGGCCGTTTTGTCAAAATTCCAGCCAGGTATTTCTGATTTCATGTTTTCCATGGCATTGTCTTCACTGACAGGAGATATAGCCACTTTCAGCATGATTTTTTCACCGTCACCGACTTTACCGAAATCGGCTCTGGCGTATAGAGGCATCTTGATATTGTCAGAGACCTCTTTGTCAATCACATTAAATGAAATGAAAGGCTTTGAAAATTCGGCATAGAAAAATATTTTCTGATTCTTTGCCCAGCCGGTAGAATATCTGTAGCCCCTTATTGCCTTGTCGCTTATGGCTTCGATATTTGTTTCGGTTGTCTTGTCCCAGCAGCCTCCGTTCTCCAAATCAAAGACAATTGCTCCGGATTCTGCTGCCGAATAGGTATATTTATGAAATCCGACTCTGGCTGAAGCTGTCATTTCGGCCTTTATGCCATATCTTGTCAACGGTACGCTATAATAGCCCGGAATGCTGACTTCTTTGCTTCTGTCTGCATAAGACCAAAGACCGCTTTGCATGGCATTTTCTTTTGCCTGTGCATCCATCTCTTCTGTCACAGCCTCTCCTCTTGCGAAGAGAACCTTTCCTGTAACGGGCATAACGGTTATATCAAACAAATCCCCGATACCTGTACCTTCCAAGTGTGTATGGGAGAACCCGATAACAGTTGAATCTGAAATATGATAGCCTGATGTCCAGTCCCAAGCCTGCGGTAGACTGGTAGGTCCTAATTGAACAAAGCCGAAAGGGACATTGGCGCCCACAAAGACATGGCCGTGCCCTCCAGTACCAATGTGAGTATCGACATAATCTGTGAATCTTACATTGCTATTGCAGGATGCTATCAAAATAGTAGTGAAAAATAATATGTGGCTTTTTATATTCATTTTTATATGTTTTATAATCGGTATAATTATCTGCACATGTAATTGAGGATTTTACTTCCTATAAGCTTACTATGGCTTATCCTGTATGTTTTCAATTTCTTGTTTGATGATTTTATATATAATATCCTGTCTCCCGGAGTCTTTTCTATTTCCAGTGATTCATTGCCATTGCAATAATCGGGATTAAGGCTGATTCTGATTTTGTCAAAGGCAGGAGTTGTCAGTGTATAATAAGGTTCTCCGGGACAGTCAGGATAGAAGCCCATCATAGAGAATACAAGCCATGCCGACATGGTGCCGGTGTCATCATTTCCCGGAATCCCGTCAGGCTGATTTGCAAAGTTTTTGTCAATCAGTTCTTTGACTGTTTTTTGTGTCCTCCATTCCTCTCCTTTGAAACGACTGAAAAGGTACGGGTAGGCAATATCCGGTTCATTAGCCGGGTCATACAGGTTTTTATCAAAAACTTTTTGCAGTTTATCGACAAAAGGCTTGCTGCCACCCATTAGGTCGGCATATCCTTCAATGTCATGAGGTACATAGAAAGTGTAATTCCAAGCGCTTCCTTCGTGAAATCCAGGTACCGGCTCGAAATTTTCACCTTGCTTGGGGTCAAAAGGAGAGAGGAAACTACCGTCTTCTTTAATTGGTCTCAAAGTGCCCGAATCTTTGCTATAATAATTTCTATATCCCAAAGATCTTTTTCTGAATAATTCCGCATCATCAGAATATGATTTTTTGCCTGTCAGTTCATAAAGATTTTTTGCAAGCAGAGACAAAGCGTTGTCTGCTACATAATATTCGAGTGCGTGCGACACGGAATTGTCTCCACTGAAATCTGCGGAGTAATAGCCGATAGGAATATATCCTTTTTCTATATAAGGGTCAATATCCGGGCGCATAAGATTGTATTTGCCTTGGGTCGTAGCTGATTTTATACAGGCTGAATATGCAGATTGTATGTCAAAGTCGTGCAGACCTTTAAGCCAAGAATCCGTGATTACCGGTATAGAAGGATCTCCTTCCATAGTGAAAGTCTCTCTTCCGAAAAGTTCCCATTTCGGAAGCCATCCCCATTCTTTGTACATATCCACCATACTTCTTAGCATATCTTCCTGCCTCTCAGGAAATAGAAGAGTAAGTAGCTGATGTACATTTCTGTAGGTGTCCCACAAAGAATATACGGTATATCTGTTGCGGCCATTTTCCACCTTTCCGATATAAGGCTTGTCGCTATTTTCTGCTTTGGTTCTGATTTTAAGAGCTGTGCCTCCCTCCATAAGCGGATATTCTCCGTTTACATCATTTAAGATATTGGGGTGTATTAGGGTATGGTACAGTGCTGTGTAAAATATTCGTTTATATTCATCAGAGCTTCCGCTCACCTTTACTCTTCCCAAATCATTATTCCATTTGTTCCATGCCCTTTCCTTTACACCATCAAAGTCAAAACCTTGTTGTTCCGTATCAAGATTCATTTTAGCATTGGCACAGCTTACAAAAGATACTCCTACCTGCACCATAATCTGTTCGCCTTCCTTGATATTATCAAATGAGAACCAATAGCCTATATCATCGCCTGCCAACTCTTTCATATAGCCGGGGTAGAGTTTATATTTTCCACTATACTTGTCCCAGACTGCTTCTGCTGTCATCTCCGGCTGTTTTTTCCAAAAACCGGCATTATCCGGAGGGCGGTTTATTCTTATGTGGAAATAGATAGGAAAAACAGCCTGCGGATTGTAACAGAATGTACCGGCAAAACGCATTCCTTCTATTTCTGTATCGCTGACACGTTTAATCCAACCTCCCGATTCATTGGTAAGGCCAAGACCGAGATTTACTAAAATGTTGGCTTTACCTTCACCGAATGTAAATCTTTCTATGGAAGATCTGGTGGTGGCTGTCACTTCTGTTTTAATATCATAGCGAGTAAGCCTGTTGGTATAATATCCCGGCTCTGCCATCTCTTTGTCGTATCTGCTTCCATATTTGCAATGATCCGGCTCTATCTCGCCGGAGGTGGGCATAATTATAATCGAACCTGCTTCAGGGCAGCCTACTCCACTGAGATTTATATGAGAAAATCCTGTAAAATAGTTGTTGTCGCTACTATAGGGTGCAGACCACCATCTCGAATCTTTGTCCCATTTATTGCTTTGGGAGCCGCTTACATTGAATGGAGATACGCTCATCATCCCATTTGGGCAGACTGCTCCGGGATTGGTTGTCCCAAAATTGCTTGTCCCGATGAACGGATTTACATAAGAGTTAGGTGATTGGCAATAATCCACATCATTATAGGCGCCTGCATTGCCGATAAGACAGCAAATACATAAAACAGTCAGGAACAGGCACTCAATTTTTTTCATCCTATTTTATTTCAAGATATTCGTTCTCTTTGTAAAATCTATTATTTCCGGTATATATCCGAATGCTAAGCCGGTGACCGTATCTGCACAGCCATAATATATAGCTACTCTTCCTGTCTGCGGGTCATGCAGGGCTGCGCAAGGGAAGGTGACATTAGGCACATCGCCTGTAAGCTCATAAATTTCCTTTGGAGAAATAAGGTATTGGCCGCTACGTGCAATTACTTTCCAAGGTTGTTCCAAGTCCAAAATGGCGGAGCCAAAAGCATAGACATAACCATTGCAAGAGTGCAGAACTCCGTGATAGAACAGAAGCCATCCTTCGGAAGTTTCGATAGGCACAGGGCCTGCTCCGATTTTCATACATTGCCATGCGCTTTGTTCGAAAGGTGCAGGAGCCATAACGTGACGATGATGACCCCAAAAAGCCAGATCCGGCGATTCAGAATAGAAAATATCTCCGAATGCCGTATGCCCTGTATCGCTTGGCCTTGAAAGCATAGCAAAATTGCCGTTTATCTTTTTAGGAAACAAGACTCCGTTTCTGTTATAGGGCAGAAAAGCATTTTCCATTTGATGGAATGTCTTGAAATCCTCTGTCCATGCAACTCCTATGGTGGGGCCGAAATAACCGTTGCACCAAGTTACATAATATTTTCCCTCGATTTTGGCTACTCGTGGGTCATAACCATAAACCCATTCTCCTATTTCAGGTATATCGCAGGAAAATTTTATTGTTTCAGGATTCATTTCCCAGTTGATACCGTCTTTTGAAAAGCCGGCGTGAAGTGTCATTCTTCTGTTTTTGTCATCGCAGCGGAAAACACCTGCAAAGCCTTTACCGAAAGGAACTACTGCCGAATTGAAAATACTATTGGAGTCAGGCAGAAGATCTCTTGGGATAACAGGGTTTTCAGAATAGCGCCAAAGCGGATCATTGCATCCTGCCGGTCTGTTCTGCCATGGCAGATTGCTAAGAGGAGCTCCTGAAATTGTAAGTCTGTTCATATATGAAATTATTTCTTGGTTGTTTTATGCCGTAAGGCAAGTATATGCTATAGTTGTATTTTGCCGTTTGTTTTTATAGCTTCAATAGGAATGTCTTATTTTCTGTCATACGGTATTGAATCTATTTGCAAATTTAGCAATATTGTAGAATTTTTAAGCAAAATTCAATAAAGTCTTAAATCAATACAATAAGCAATCCTGGAAATTCAAAATATTGATTATATTTATCGTAAATATAATGATATGAAAAGATTCCTTATGATTTTTGCCGTAATGGCAATGACTCTGACATCTTTATCAGGGCAGGAGTTTAATTCGCAGAGGCCGGAGAAAGATAAAAGGCTGTTTATATCTGCTGCCGTAGAAAAAGAAATAATAGAGATAGCTGCAAAGTTGCAGAATCCTTACCTTAGATGGATGTTTGTAAACTGTTTCCCAAATACTTTAGATACAACTGTGCATCTTGGTGAAGATGGGCAGGGACGCTCCCGTACCTTTGTATATACCGGAGATATTCCTGCTATGTGGCTGCGGGATTCTGGTGGTCAGATATGGCCTTATATACATATAGCATCCGAAGATAAGGAACTTGCCGAGATGATAGCCGGGGTAATTCGGTGTCAGTTCAGTCTGATAAATACAGATCCTTATGCCAATGCTTTCAATGACGGTCCTACAGGTGAGGGGGCTGTTACAGACGATACCGGATCTCCTCAAAGAGCTGAGGTTTTCGAGAGAAAATGGGAGATTGACTCACATTGCTATCCGGTACGTCTTGCTTATGGATATTGGAAAGAAACAGGAGATACCTCTGTCTTTGACGAAGTCTGGCTTGAGGCTGTCCGCAATATTCTTGACACTTTCAAATCACAGCAGAAGAAAGAAGGAGAAGGAGACTATTATTTTTTGAGAGTGACCGATAGACAGTTGGATACAAAGGCAAGGGTCGGTCTCGGACATCCGGTAAAACCTGTAGGGCTGATTGCTTCGGCTTTCCGTCCTTCTGATGATGCAACTCAGTTTGAATTTCTGGTGCCTTCCAATTTTTTTGCTGTGGATATTCTCCGCAAGGCTGCTGAAATACTTAAACAGGTGAATCATAATAAACGTATGGCAAAAGAGTGTATGAGTCTTGCAGATGAGGTCGAGTTTGCGCTTAAAAATCATGCGGTGGTTAATCATCCGAGTTTTGGTCAAATATATGCTTTTGAGGTCGATGGTTTCGGTAATGCTTATATGATGGACGATGCTAATGTACCGAGTCTTTTGTCACTTGGTTACCTTATTCCCTCTATGATGAATGATCCTATATATTTGAATACCAGAAAATTTGTGTGGAGTGACAGTAATCCTTATTTCTGGAAAGGTAAAGCAGGAGAGGGGATTGGCGGGCCTCATATAGGTAAACATGTGATATGGCCTATGAGTATTATGATGAAGGCTTTTACTTCTAAAGATGACGAAGAGATAAGAGACTGCATAAAATCACTTATGGATACTGATGCCGGCACAGGTTTTATTCACGAGTCTTTTCACAAAGATGATGCTTCTGATTATACTCGTGCATGGTTTGCTTGGCAGAACTCTCTTTTCGGTGAACTTATAGTGACTTTGATAGCCAATGGTAAATTGGAGGTGCTGAATTCAATAAAGTGAAACCTATCGTAGCCTGCGGACTGATACGGCAATTCCTGTACTTTTACTCCATAGCCATATATTTCCTTTGTCGTCAATTTTTTCAACCTTGAACTCGATATTATTCTTTGAAGAAATGGAAGAGCGGGTCGACCATTTGATTGATCCATATATTTTCTGGCCTTTATATGTAGGTAGAGTTTTACAGGTGAGAATATAATATTCGGACATTGTGTCATTGTGTACTCGGAATTGCCTTTTTTGCTCATTGTACCCAATCTGATAATGCTCCGGTGAATACTTATGAATGATATCTCCTTTAACTCTTAGGTTGAGCGTGCTGCTGTTTATAAAGTCTTCGTCTAATTTGTTGCAACTGCACTCTGTCACAGTTATTGTCAGGGCGGCGAGAGCTATTAAATAAATATATTTCTTTAAAGTCACTTTCATATTATTTGACATTTATCATTTTGTAAATAATGTCCTTAGAGCCGTCTATATAAGTGATTTCGGCTTTTAGCATACCTGATTTGCTTACTTTGTAAAATCCGTTGCCGGAAGTCGCTATCTTTTTGTCATTCATAAACCATTTCACTATGGCCGTACCTCTTATATTATATACTCTTAATGGTAGCAAGCTGCCTGCAGGGAAAGTTCCGTCATCGTTACGATTTACATAATTCAGGAAAATATATGGCTCTACGTCATACATGGATTTTGTGGTAAAATTGAGGGTTTCCATTTTGCCGGTAATTCCTGATTTTTGGAAATATATCTTGGTTCGATAGGCGGTGCGCTGTGAAAGATTTTCCAAAGTTATTGCATATTTTCCTGGTTCATAAGGGTAGACTTCCTCTGTCGTGTGAGTACCGTCTGTTTTTCCATATGTAATGAAACAGCTGCCTGTGTATAAAGGATCGGTGGCCTCCCATTGGATAATTGCAGCATCCTGAAAGATCTGATAATCATTGGTTTTGACTTCCGGAAGATCGATGTCATTCATTTTTATGACACTGAAATCTATATTGTCTCCGTTGAATTTTATACCGGTAAGTCCAAATGCCGATTCTGAGCCATCCCAAAATATAAACTGAGGGTTTGTTTTTGATGTGAATGCGTTGTTTGATGCGCTCGGGTAAAAAATCTTGTCGGTATTGTTGGCAAAATAGCCGTCATTTGTGTATGCTGATATTCCGGGAGTGGCAGGTATCAGCTCTGCGCATTGACGAGACGGTCTGCAATTGACTTCATTGTATTTCCATCTTTCATTTGCAGTAAAGACTCTGCTATAAGTGTCAGAATAGCCTGTTGCGCTTTGTGATTTATCTATATGATAGATTATAAGACCTTTTCCTCCAATGTATCTGTCCCAGCCATTGTTATCTCTGCATTCGATAAGATAATATTCTTTAGTGTTGTTTGTTTCCATTTTGAGGTATCGGCGGTTGATTCTGATAGGTTCCAGAGAATAAGATCCCGTCTTTAATTGCTCTGCATTTCCCAAACCAAGCATGTCATAGTCTATTGCATTATAGTTCGGCGGGGTGTTTGTCTCATTATTGCGGTTGCCTCCATCCATAAGAGCCGTTGTGCACCAAGTCCCGTTGGCTCTTCCTCCGCTTGCGTTATAATCGGTATCATAGAGATCCATAAAACCGAAAGTGTGGCTGTATTCATGACAGAATGTGCCGATTCCGGCCATGGTAAATTTTTTGGAGGATTCTCTTCTCAACTCTGTGGTTATGGCATAGGTATTGATTTTCTTGCCGTCTATCGTCAATCCGGATACACTTGTATTATTTAGAAATGATTGATGAGACCATACACAGTCTTCACCTCCTCCGTCAGCTTGATCGGCTCCTGCAACAAACAGAAAGACATTGTCCACTTCGCCGTCTTTGTCATCATCGAATTTTGAGAAGTTTATTCCGGCGGCATTTGCTTTTTCGCAAGCCTCTTTGACAGCAAGATGCGTGTTAGCATCCTTATCTATGCCTTTGTCATCAAAATAGTAGCCGCAGTTGTGAGAAAGTGTGATAATATCGCTCAAAGTAAATTCAAAAATATAATCTCCTTTGAATTGGTCATTGAAATAATCCATTACGCTGCCGGTTGCCCCGTTGGCAGAGTAATTTTTTTGACATATCAAATTCTGAAAATCTGTTTTTGAGTATTTGAAACTTTTGTCCTTGAATTGAACAAGCAGTATGACGCAATGTTTTTTGATTGGACCTGCTTTGGTCTCTGCCCTTATTCTTGAAAGTATGCCCGGACGGCGATTTGATTCTTCGGAGAGTTTTTTCCTTTTTATCGAAGCGATGAGCCTAAAAGCGCTATGTGGAATATTCATGCTTGCGCTTAGTATATGCAAGGGGGCAGGGCTGCCTACAATATAGCCTGTATTATATTTGCTGCCGTCGGCATTGTATATAGCGTAATAGTAGAATCCATCCGAGCCTTTAATGATAGCATGGCCTTCGGAATCAGATATTGTGCTTATAAATTCATCGCCTTCGATAAAGGCTTCGAACTCTTTGCCATCCGGTTGTACAAGTGTTATCTGTCTTTTGTTTACCGGAATGGCAAATGCCGAATGCAGGCACATTATTAGAAATACAGGTATTATATAATATAGGCGGTGCATATTTCATCTATTATGATTGCATAGTTAGTGAATTTTACTAAAAAATGCAAGAAGCCGGCAGCTCTAATGCTTACCGGCCTCTAGACGTGTACTAAAACCTAAACCTATAACATAGATGCAGACTGTTTTGCAAACGTTGCATGAATATCGAAAAAAAATATAATTTTCAGTAAAAATAAAAAAATAACGGCTCCCTGATTATAGGAAGCCGCTGCCTTACAGAGTCCGGCATTACTTGGCCTCTTCTACAGAAACCTTTCTAAACTCTTTGAAATCTTTCATAAGAGCTAAAGCGGCCTTACGTGCACGTGCACCGGCAGCTTTGTTGCCTTTTTCTACTTGAGCCTCAGCATTTACTGCAAAAAGCTCATACTCTTCCTTGATTCTCTTAACAAGATCTTTCATTACTGAATAATTTAGTTCGTTAAACATTTTGTATCAAAACTTGTGCAAGATATATATTCCTATTGAAAAACGCAAGAAAAAACATTAAATAATGGTGTTACAATCGTTTTAACGGTATAGATTATCTAAATAATACAGATTATTCAGCGTTTTTGGCATTGAAAGAACTCATTGTTCGTTCCGGTCCGATAGTAATAAATGATTTTATACCCTCAGTTGCTTTTTCGCAAATTGAAGGTATTTTATCCTCTTCGTCAGTGTTGAATTGACCTATGACAAAATCTATTTGACCGCCCTTGTTAAAATCATTGCCGATACCTGCTCTTATTCTGGCATAATTTTGTGTGCCAATTAATTCCTGAATATTTTTAAGCCCATTGTGTCCGCCATCGCTTCCTTTTTTTCGCATTCTTAATGTACCGAAAGGCAGGTTCAGGTCATCGCATATTATCAGCAGTCTTTCAACAGGTACGTTGAGTTTGTCCATCCAGTAGCGTACTGCATTGCCGCTAAGATTCATATAGGTTGAAGGTTTTAGAAGCACTATTTCACGACCTTTGAAAGATGTTTTTGCTATATTTCCGTACCTCTGCGTCTCAAAAACAATATTGGATGCATCTGCAAATGCATCCAATATCATAAAACCCATATTGTGTCTCGTCCGTGCATATTCCGCACCGATATTTCCGAGACCGACAATAAGATATCGTTCCATAAAGGAAATTCGGATTATTCAGCGGACTCTTCAGCCTCGCTTTCAGCTGATGTTCCGCCTTCCTCAACAGAGCCGGGAGCAGCCTGACGAGTTGATTTGACAGTACATAGTATTGTGCCCTTGAATGTAAGGATAGCTACATTGTCAAGATGTATGTCCCCGGCAACAATTCTTTCTCCGATTTTAAGCTTACTGATATCAATCTTTATCTCATCGGGAAGATCTTTCATGAGCGCACTTACACGGAGCTTGCGTTTGAGCTGGAAGAATTTACCACCTGCCTGTACACCGGCTGCGTGTCCTGTTATAGCAATCGGTACTTCAATTGCTATAGGTTTGTCATCCGACACTGAAAGAAAATCCACATGAAGGCAATTGTCCTTTACAGGGTGAAACTGTAACTCGTGCAATATAGCCTGATATTTGTTGCCGTCGCTAAGTACAAGATCAACTATATATGAAGAAGGATTGTGAGTAAGCCCCTTAAGATCTTTCTCACTTACTGTAAACAATACGTTCTTTATACCTTGTCCATAGAGGTTGCAAGGAACAAGTCCTTGTCTTCTCAAAGCCTTGATTACGGCTTGGTTGCCAGTTTCGCGAATCTGGCCTTTTAATTCGAAATGTTTCATTTTTTAATAATAAAATGTGTTACTCAGCCTAATTGTCAGGCCCCATTGCACCAAAAGGCATAAGCCTTTGTAATATGCGGTCGCAAAGATATAAATTATTTCCCTATTGTACAAGAGAGGTTGCCGTATTCCAAGAAAGCGTCTTGTAATAATTGTTCAGGAAAGGAGAGCCGTGTGCCGGCAGGTACATACTGAATCCGGAGAATGTATTGATATCGATTCCAAGAAATGCAGGTGTGGCTCCTTTATATACGATAACATCATCCAATGCTTTCTGAAGCTTGGCCAAATCTTCTTCGGAAGCTCCTGATTTTGCGATAATATCTTTAAGGTCATAGAACCAATGCCTGTGAAACCTGTAATACCGTTGTATTGATAAAAAGTCTATCGAGTTCAGTCCTGCCCTGTATTTAGTAAACATTTCTTTGCATACAGCCGCTAAGTTGTCTATTTTGGAGCAATCGACAAATGATATTGTCGCTGATTGGTATTGTCCCGACTGTTTGTTGTAATAATCGAAAAAATCAGAGCATACGCTTTTAGCATCAGGTTCTCTTGTCTCTATAAGATGTTTGGCTATGGTATTGTAGTCATAACCTTCTGCAAGCACTTCAGTTTGTGAAAATCCAATGTATGAGGTCTTGTCCTTGAAGGCATGGGCTACTTCAATGCCACCCATAAGGCAGGCATCGAAAAGGAGATATTCCAGATGCATTGGGATGGCATTTGCAAACGCTACAAGTTCGGCCTCATAAGACATTTTCAAGTTGTTTTCTATAAAAACCTCTTGTGTGATGCTTTTTACTGCCGGAAGATTAGGGTCTTGCGGTATTTCAATATAAGGAAAAGGAATTTCGTTGTATGTTATGTCAGGTGCGCCTGAAGCCCTTGCAAATCGACGCCAAGTTGAAGAGCCTTTACTCCAAGTCGGGTCATACATCGAGGGATTGTTGTAATAGCCGTTTGGTAGCCATCCGGTAGCATGGGACGAAACTATAAGACCATATCCTGCGGCATTGAAATTATCCTTTATATAATTCATTACTTTTCCGAAAGTCGCTGTTGAAGCGGCAATCGTTCCCGGAGGAAGTGTCAGTAGGGTGTCGGCAATACATTTGCCTTTATTGTTCTTGTATAACCTGAAAAGAACAGGAGAGGTTTTTGTTCTATATTCTCCGGCGCTTATAGGCAGTTTGCTGAATACCAAAAGGACATTGTCGCTTCGTCTGTCTCCGGGAATAAAACCTTTTTTTAAGTCTTCTATATCTTCTTTAAGGTAATTGCTCAAGCTATTATAACCGGCAGAATACAATATCATCACTTTCCTTATCTCTTTTGAGACTGTTCTTTCTTTGATAAAATCAGGTCCTGAACTTTTGCCGTTGGCAATTCCTTGGTGAAGGTTGCCGAATTCCGTGTTAAAATCATCTAATTCATTGCATGATATTGCCAGAGCAGTTATTGCTAATACTGTCCCTATTGCTTTGAATAGATATTTAGAAAAACCGATATACATATTCGACAAAAATAACAATATTTATTATATTTGCATTGCGACATGATAAAATCGTGCCGCACTTTTATTCTGAAAATTTATTAAATTATGAAAATAGCAGTGAAAATAATTTTGACAGCGGTTTCTTCTTTTGCAGCGGTTTCTTGCTCGCAGACAAAGAACGGAAATGTTGCAGATGACGGATTTAACTACACTATCGATCAGTTTGCGGATTTGAAGATAATGAGGTATAAGGTTCCCGGTTGGGATGCCTTGAGCCTGAGACAGAAAGAGTATGCCTATCACCTTAGCGAAGCTGCAAAATATGGCAGAGATATTACTTGGGATCAATATTGCCGTTACAATCTGCCTTTGAGGCATATGCTTGAAAATATTATAGAAAATTACAAAGGTGATCGTGAAAATGATGATTTTAAGAACTTTATAGTTTATGCCAAAAGGGTGTTTTTTAGCAATGGCGTGCATCATCATTATGCTGAGGACAAGTTTTTTCCTGATTGTCCGAAAGATTATTTTAAGTCGCTCATGTCGGCTGTCGGTTATGTAGATCAGGAACTTCTTGATTTTGTATATGATACCAAGGCATATCCGCAGAGGCGTTCTACATCGAAGGAAGGTGATATTGTCAGCCTGTCAGCTGTGAATTTCTATGAAAATGTCAATCGTAAGGAGGTTGAAGACTATTATGCTTCGATAATGAAGCCGAATGATGCGGAGCCTGTTTCTTATGGCCTTAATTCAAAATTGGTAAAAGATGCTTCAGGGAAGATTCACGAGGAGTTTTGGAAGATCGGAGGTATTTATGGACCGGCACTGAAGAGGATTTCAGATGAGCTTGGGAAAGCGGCGGCCGTGGCTGAAAACCCTATTCAGGAGAAAGCTTTGAAATTGCTGTGTGAGTATTATCGTACCGGTGATTTGAAATTATGGGATGCGTTCAATATTGAATGGGTTAAAGATACAGTCGGTCAGGTTGATTTTATTAATGGCTTTATCGAGGATTACGATGATCCCCTTGGACGTAAGGCGACTTGGGAGGGTTATGTACATATCAAAGATTCGGCGGCCTCTGCAAGGACAGCTGCTTTGAGCGCCAATGCACAGTGGTTTGAGGATAATTCTCCTGTGGATAGCCGTTTCAAGAAAGTAAGAGTAAAGGGTATTTCGGCAAAAGTTGTCAATGCTGTTGCTATGGCCGGCGCCTGCTATCCGAGTACTCCGATAGGGATTAACCTGCCTAATGCTGATTGGATTAGAAAAGAACATGGTTCGAAGTCTGTGACTATTGCTAATATTACTCATACATATTCTTATTCTGCTGAAGAAAGTCCCAAGAACGTATTGAATGAATACGCATACTCGCAGAAAGAAATTGACGACTACAAAAAATATGGAGCTTATGATAATGAGGTGCATACGGATCTGCACGAGTGTCTTGGGCATGGTTCAGGTCAGTTGCTGCCAGGAGTCTCTCCTACTGCTTTGGGAGAATATCAATCGGCTTTGGAGGAGGCACGGGCGGATTTGTTCGGATTGTACTATATTGCAGATCCTAAGATGGTCGAGTTGGGGATAATCCCTAATGTTGATGCCTATAAGCCTCAATATGCCAATTATATAAGAAATGGTCTTTTAACACAGTTTTCCCGCGTGGAGCTTGGAAGAAAGAATACGGAGGCTCACATGCAGAATCGTCAGCTTATTGCTGCTTGGTGTTATGAGAAAGGCGCTAAAGCCAATGTTATTGAGAAAAAGGTAAAGAAAGGCAAGACCTATTTTGTTGTAAATGATTATGAAGCTTTGAGAGGGCTTTTTGCCGATTTGCTTGCTGAAATCCAGAGAATCAAGTCTGAAGGGGATTATGAAGCCGGCAAGGATCTTATCGAGACTTATGCCGTGAATATTGATCCGGTTTTGCATAAGGAAATTAAGCAGCGTTATGAAGCTCTTGATTTGAAACCTTATGGTGGCTTTATCAATCCTGATATTGTTCCGGTTGAGCAAGATGGAGTTATTGTGGATTATAAATTGGTCTATTCTGATGATTTCCTTGCACAGCAACTTGAGTATGGCAAGAAATATAGAACACTTTAATATTTTGACAGATAGGCCTTTAATATTGTGAATTATTCTGCTTACAGGCAGTCTTATGACTATTTTTTGAAAATTGAGAGAGCTATGTCGCCGAATACCGTGGCGGCATATTGCTCTGATCTTGATGATTTTTTCGGCTCTATCGGGAAAGAGCCGGAAAATGTTTCACGAGACGATATTATTGCCTATTTTATTTCTCTTGATGTGGCAGCTCGTTCGCAGGCGAGAATGTTAAGTGCTTTCAGATCTTTTTTTAGTTGGCTTCAGTTGGAAGGCGTAAGGGAAGATAATCCTGCAGAAAATGTGGATTCTCCTAAAATTGGGCGTTATATCCCTTCTGTTCTGTCAGTTGAGGAAGTCGATGCGATTATTTCTTCTGTTGAATTGACAGGCCGTACCGGTCTTAGGGATAAGGCCATTCTTGAGGTGCTCTATGGTTGTGGGCTGCGTGTTTCAGAGGTGTGTGGGCTGAGAATACAGGATCTTTATCTGAAAGAAGGTTTTGTTATTGTAATAGGTAAGGGGGACAAGCAGAGAATGGCGCCTATAGGCGAGAATGCGGTCAATGCTGTCGAGGCTTATTTAGAAGTAAGGCTGTCTCCGGAACCAGGATTTAATGATTTTATCTTTCTCAATCGTTTTGGGAAGTCTTTGTCGAGGGTGTCGGTTTTCAATATGATCAAACGTCAGGCTGTCTTGGCCGGTGTGAGAAAAGAGATTTCTCCGCATACTTTCAGGCATTCTTTTGCAACTCATCTGATTGAGAATGGAGCCGACCTGCGTGTAGTACAAGAGATGCTCGGTCACGAAAGTATTCTTACGACCGAGATATACACCCATATAGAGAGTGGAACATGGCAGCGAGATGTCCTTGAAAACCACCCTGACAACGGATAGGTTTAATGGCCGTTATTCTCCGTTATGAATAGCTTTATTGTAGCAGGCACGGCATAGAGGCTCATATACATCCTTTTCGCCGAGAACCACGAGTTTTTTGCTTTTGGATAGCCTATGAGAATGATTTGCAAGATTGCCGCACCTTACGCAAATAGCATGTACTTTTTGTACATCTTCTGCTACGGCAAGCAAATCAGGAATAGGACCGAACGGCTTGCCAAGATAGTCAGTATCAAGACCGGCAACAATGACTCTTATTCCCCTGTTAGCTAAAGTCTGCGCTACATCAACGAGGTTCTCTCCAAAAAACTGAGCTTCATCAATACCGACTACTTGCACATCATCTGCTACAAGAAGCATATCGGATGCGTTTTTTATGGGAGTAGAAGGAATACTGTGGAGGTCATGCGAGACTACATCCATATCAGAATATCGTGTTTCTATCGCAGGCTTGAAAATTTTGATTTTCTGGTTGGCGAATTGTGCTCTTTTAAGACGCCTTATCAATTCTTCTGTCTTGCCTGAGAACATTGAGCCGCATATCACTTCGATACACCCTGATTTTTTGGTATTTTCTGAAAACATTGCTTATTTTTGTATTTGACACTTATATTTCATATATTGTCTCTATTGAGACAATCAGTATAGCAAAGGTAGTCAAAATATAGCCTTATGGATAATAAGCAGAAAGATTTTTTGGCAAAAATATTAAAGTCACTTGAGAAACTCACTTTCAGGGTTGAAGAGCTTGAACGTGAGGTGGCAGCATTGAAAGGCGAGGAGGTTATTACTCAAAATTCTGATGATGAACCAATAGATTTGTCGCTTGAAGCTGATATTGCCATTTCTGATTACAGAGAAAGTTCTGCTATTGGGGAGGATATTTATTCCGAGCCTGATCCGAAAGAAGAAAAAGGCTTTACAAGTCTTTTTGGTGGAGATACCTTTATTGAAAAAGCGGAAAAGCCTATCGAATCACGTAGAATTGACGAAAATGAGGTGTTCGCTGACAAAGGAAAGGCAATACTTGACGTGATGGCTGAGAAGCTCGCTTGGTACAAGGATATACCCGGTCCTGAAGTTAAATCTCTTAGGAGTGCAATCGGTCTCGGAGATCAGGTTATGTTTATAAGACGACTTTTCCGTGAAGATTCGGCGCTTTATCAGGCCACGATAGAGAAATTGAATGCAACAAAAGAACTTGATGAGGCAGTGGATTATCTTCGAGAGACTTTTCCTGAATGGAATATGGAGTCTGACGATGTGTATAGATTTATGATGGCAGTAAGGCGTAAAATAAGATAGCGTGTCCGGTAAACTTCATATTGTGCCTACTCCTGTAGGAAATCTTGAGGACATGACTTATAGGGCTGTCAATGTCTTGAAGAATGCGGATCTTATTCTTGCAGAAGACACAAGAACCAGTTCCGTGTTGTTGAAACACTATGGCGTGGAAGGCAAATTGCACTCTCATCATAAATTCAACGAGCATAAGACTGTTGAAATTATTAAAGAACATATTCTTGCAGGGACTGATGTGGCGCTGATCAGTGATGCCGGGACTCCGGGAATCTCTGATCCCGGCTTTCTGCTTGTAAGGACTTGTGTGGCAGAAGGAATAGAGGTTGAGACTCTTCCCGGAGCGACTGCTTGTATTCCTGCTATTGTGTCATCCGGGCTTCCTTGCGACAGATTCTGTTTTGAAGGCTTCCTTCCTGTGAAAAAAGGTCGTCAGACCTTGTTAAAAACACTGGCAAATGAATATAGAACAATGATTTTTTATGAATCTCCATATCGTCTTGTTAAGACGTTGTTGCAAATGATTGAGTATTTTGGAGAAGAAAGGGAGTGTGCTGTGGCCAGAGAAATATCAAAGATTCATGAGGAATACAGGCGAGGGACATTGGCTGAAGTGGCCGAATGGTTTGAGGAAAATGAGCCTAAAGGCGAGATTGTAATTGTCGTAGCAGGTGCAGGATTGTCAAAAAGAAATATAGAAGAAACGGAGTTTTCCGGAACAAGCTCCGGGTATAATGAGGAGAGAGACAGAGGGGATTATGGAAAATACAAATCAAAGAAATTCAGGAAAGACCGATAAGGGACTTTCTGCTTCATTCATCACAGGGGCAATAGCCCTTGCTTTTCTTGTAATTGGCTATCAGACAGCTCTTTTTGTGCATAGGGCTGCTGTTATGAAGATTGTTTCTAAAAGTGCAGCTGACACTGTTTATGTGATAGAGCGTGCTATGGCGGAGTCTATTCTTGGCAGACCTGCCTTGTCGGAGCAGGATTCAGTTAACTTATCATATTTTTCTGAAAGGCAAAGCGTGTCAAATTATCAGGGAAGCAAAAATACTATATCTTCTATTGGTAAATCATCAGAAGACAAAGTATTTGTCAAAAAATCCGCAAAATGTTCCGATGAGAAAGAGGCGGTCAAAGAAAAATTTGAAAAGCGAAGTTACGAGTCATTCAGATTCAATCCAAATACGGTATCTATATATGATTTGAAACGGCTCGGTTTTTCTACTCGCCAAGCTAAATCAATAGATAATTATAGAAAAAAGGGTGGCCGATTCCACAGGAAAGAGGATTTTGCGAAATCCTATGTTGTGGCTGATTCTGTATATAAGAGATTGGAAAAATATATAGATATTCCTAAAGTTGATGTTAATACAGCGGACTCGGCTATGTTTGATAACCTGCCTGGAATAGGTCCATATTTTGCCTCAAAAATGGTAAGCTACAGACAGCAGTTAGGAGGATATTCGTATAAAGAGCAGCTTATGGATATTTATCATTTTGATGAAGAAAAATTTAATGGCCTGAAAGACCTTATTATTGTGGGTGCTTCCAGACCATATAGAATTTGGACATTGCCAGCTGACTCTCTTTCGCATCATCCTTATATCGACAAGTATGCCGCAAAAGGAATAGTTATATATCGAGAGAATAATTCTAAGGAGCGGTGGACAGTGAAAGGGCTTGCAAATGCCGGTATTGTCAAACCTGAAATTGCAGAGAAACTCTCACGCTGTAATCTTGCGGAGCCTTAGTCCTGTACTTTCTGCAAGGCCTCGCGTATCTTTATGTCAATCTCGTCACAGAGTTCGGTGTTGTCGGTAAGCAGCTGTTTTGTGGCTTCGCGGCCTTGAGCGAGCTTCTGCTCGTTGTAACTGTACCATGAACCGCTTTTATTGATAATATCAAGTTCTACTCCAAGATCAACGATTTCTCCTACACGAGAAATACCTTCTCCGTAGACGATATCGAACTCTGCCTTTTTGAACGGTGGGGCCATTTTGTTCTTCACTACCTTTACTTTGGTTCGATTGCCAAGAGCCTCGTCACCGTCTTTAATAGGACTTGCCTTACGTACATCCACTCTGACGGATGCGTAGAATTTGAGAGCGTTTCCTCCGGTGGTTGTCTCCGGATTGCCGAACATAACTCCGATTTTCTCTCTTAGCTGATTGATAAAGATGCAGCATGTATTGGTCTTGCTGATATTTGCGGTTAGCTTTCTGAGAGCCTGACTCATGAGTCTGGCCTGAAGCCCTACCTTATTGTCTCCCATTTCCCCCTCTATCTCTGCCTTAGGTGTTAGAGCGGCTACGGAGTCAATGACAATAATGTCTATAGCTCCGGAGCGTATAAGGTTGTCTGCAATTTCGAGTGCCTGTTCACCGTTGTCCGGTTGAGATATTAGCAGGGTCTCAAGATTGACCCCCAATGCTTTTGCATAAGTTCTGTCAAAAGCATGTTCAGCATCTATCATTGCAGCAATCCCGCCTAATTTCTGTGCCTGAGCTATTGCGTGAATAGCTAAAGTCGTTTTACCGCTGGATTCAGGACCATAAATCTCAATAATCCTGCCCCTTGGATAGCCTCCGATACCTAAAGCATGATCTAATGCAATAGAACCACTCGGTATGACTTGAACATCCCATTTTGGCTGTTCTCCCAACTTCATGATCGTTCCTTTCCCATAATCCTTCTCAATCTTGTCGATCGTTGCCTGGAGTGCTTTCAGTTTGCCCGAATTTGCTCCTGCATTTTCCTGTACTGCTTCTTTAGCCATATCGATAATGTTTTATTTGTAATAAAGCGAATTTTTCACTTCTTGTGGCAAAG
This sequence comes from uncultured Bacteroidales bacterium, assembly GCA_963548935.1. Classification (GTDB taxonomy): domain Bacteria; phylum Bacteroidota; class Bacteroidia; order Bacteroidales; family UBA932; genus Cryptobacteroides. The sequence continues at coordinate 89,672 of CAUUVS010000005.1, read as the reverse complement.
TTAATTAAAAAGGCTGCATTCTGAAATATATATTTTAAAATATTGCGCTTTCAATCTTTTTAATGATATCTGCATTATAATCTTTGGCTGTTGCAATAAATGTTAGCTGTTGTATATCATCGCTTTGCATATACGTGTTGTACGACTTTCTTTCAGACATTCGTGAATTTATGCCATATGTTGATTGATAGGATGTTTTCGCAGTATATTACAGAACGCTTGTTGAATGCAAAGGTTGTGTTTTCTTGGGATTTATGTGGTTTTTTAGATTACTTTTTGCGTGTTGATTATGTCATTCGCTTGAAAAAGTGTAGGGCAATGAGTTAAATTCGCTTGAAAAAGTGTTAATGAAGTTGGTTTATTCGTTTGAAAAAGTGTAAATTCGCCGTTGGAATGATAATCAATAGCGACCATCCTCTTGCTGTCAATGCCAAGACTTGTTTCAAGATGATGCTCACCATGATAAGAGTATGACAGACTTCAAACAGACACTTACTGAGGCCCAAGAGTGGCCCTTGGACAAGATAGTAGCCCACATCATGGAGCATTACCATAAGGGATGTGTGTCGCGGGTAGATGATATGCGTCGCGAGGCAGAGATACTGAAGACGCAGAATGGAGCGCGAGGAATGCCGGTCATCGCAAGCCTGCTGGCTGAGAGTTATGAAGACCTCTCGAACCATTTCCAGAAGGAGGAACAGATACTCTTTCCTTACATTTGTGAACTACAGCAGATGATGGATGCAGGCACAGAGCCACAGCCATTCCATTGCGGCTCTGTACAATACCCCATCCGCGTGATGATGATAGAACACGACGGGGAGTTGGAGCGGTACGACCGCATCCTCAGTATCGTGAAGCAATTTGAGGAGCCTTTCGCTTCATCAGAACCGTGCCAGATGCTGACGGACAAGCTAACTTGCTTTTTGGGGTGGCTCAAAGAACATATCCAGCTTGAGAATGAGGTGCTGTTCCCACGAGCCATAAAGGCTGAGGGTATGCCTACGATAGAATAATCATGTACGATCTGAAGATAAAACGCATATACGAACAAGCTGATGCCACGGACGGCTATCGCATATTGATAGACCGTCTGTGGCCTCGTGGCATCAGTAAAGATGCAGCGGCTCTTGACGAGTGGGCAAAGGAAGTTTCGCCGACTTCTGCCCTCAGAATATGGTTTGGGCATAAGGAGGAGAACTTCGACGAGTTCAAGAAGCGCTACGAAGCGGAACTGTCTGACAATCCTGCCGCTGCAACTTTTGCCTGCCATTGCACCGAGTTATTGAGAAAAACCGATGTCACGCTGGTTTATGGTGCACGCTCCCAAACCTGTAATCATGCCGTCATCCTTCGTGACTGGATAAAGAATAGGGAATGAATCAATAATAAGAATTATGAGAAAAGCAAGCAGAGAGATGGATGCAGCTTTCGCATTGGAGGTGCTGGACAAGGCTCCATATATCACTGTCAGCATGACAAGACCAGACGGTAGACCATACGCAGTACCGCTGTCGTTGGCAAGAACTGACGAAAGAATTTTTTATTTCCATTGTGCATTGGCGGGCGACAAACTGGACTGTATAGCTCATAATCCGATAGTGTTCCTGTCTGCTGTAACCCGATGCACACCAACCGTTGGGCCAAAAGATGGAAACTTTACGTTGCAATATAAATCTGCCACAGCTATTGGCAAAGCAGAGTTGGTTACAGACCGTGAAGAGAAAATAGCTGGTCTGAGGGCTATCAGCCAGCGTTTTCTTCCCAATCATATGGATGCCTTTGATGATGCCATTGCGCGCAGTCTTGAACGTACATCCATAGTCCGGATCACATTAACAGAACCTCCGGTTGGTAAGCGTAAGCAGTATGATAAGCATGGAGATGAAATGAAATGGGAACGAATGGAATGAGCAGAGTAGAATTATGAGCACAAGAAAGTATATATAACAGTAGAGAAGAAAAGGTGATAATTAAAATCATTAGTCCGGATCCCAATAGTAAATGATGGTTATTTTTCCGTCTTTTGTATCCAAATATAAAGGGCAATCTGTATTATAAAACAAGACATACGTTACACTGCCGTCATCAGGTTGCAAAGTCTCTCTCGCTTTTATTGGCTTTCCATATTTAAAATTGTCAAGTTTTGATAATTTATCCCCAATACGTATGCCACCTTTTATATCCTTGGTTAGGACAGCAAAACGAGGTGTCTCAATAATAAATTGAAGGAAAATGCCCTGTTCAAAATGAAAATAATCTTCTCCTATATAATATGATTCATCGCCTCCATTGGCCTCATACCTGTCGGGCTTGCCGAATTTAGCCACAAATTGTTTGTAATTCATCCTCTGTCCGATGCAGAAACCCTCGACATCGTGTCCGAACCATTCTTCGTTTTCTTGTGCCATTACCGCAAATGACATAAAAAATGTAACTATAATAAATAATATTCTTTTCATAAGATTAGAGTAAAATACGTGATGATTTGAATTTTAATCAAGGTATTTCAAAATAAAAAATTACTGTAATAATTCCGTCCTTGACCAATAGGAATACAGGTTCATCAGATTCTGAAAACAGAGCGTATTTTATAACACCTTTTTCCGGCTTGAATCCATATTTTATCTCAACAGGTTTTCCGTATTTAAAATTGTCAAGTTTGGAAAGTTTGTCCCCGACACGTATTCCGCCTTTAATGTATTTAGTAAGAGCCGCAAATCTTGGCGTCTTTAGATTAAATTCAAGAAATTGTCCATTATAATCACAATAAAAATAGTCCTTGCCATAATAATAACTTTCTTGTTTACCATCATCTTCTCCATAAACTTCATACCTGTCGGGCTTGCCGAATTTGGCTACAAATTGTTTGTAATTCATTCGTTGCCCGATGCAGAAACCCTCGACATCGTATCCGAACCATTCTTCGTTCTCCTGTGCCATTGCCGTAAATGACATAAAAAATGCAAGTATAATAAATAATATTCTTTTCATAAGATTTAAGTACAATACGTGATAAATTAAATCCTTAGTCCGGATCCCAATAGTGAATGAGAGTTATTTTTCCGTCTTTTGCATTTATATATAAAGGACAATCGGTATTATAAAACAAAACATATTTAACACTGCCGTCATTAGGTTGCAAAGCCTCTCTCGCCTTTATTGGCTTTCCATATTTGAAACTGTCAAGTTTTGATAATTTATCTCCAACACGTATGCCACCTTTTATGTCTTTGGTGAGTACAGCAAAACGAGGTGTTTTAATAATAAATTGAAGAAATATGCTCTGTTCAAAATGGAAATAATTTCCTTCTACATAATAACTCTCTCCGTCTCCTAAAATGCGATCAGGCTTGCCGAATTTGGCTACAAATTGTTTATAATTCATCCGCTGTCCGATGCAGAACCCCTCGACATCGTGTCCGAACCATTCTTCGTTTTCTTGTGCCATTGCCGCAAATGACATAAAAAGTGCAATTGTAATAAATAAGATTCTTTTCATAAGATTAGAGTACAATACGTGATGATTTGAATTTTAATCAAGGTATTTCAAAATAAAAAATTACTGTAATAATTCCGTCCTTGACCAATAGGAATACAGGTTCATCAGATTCTGAAAACAGAGCGTATTTTATAACACCTTTTTCCGGCTTGAATCCATATTTTATCTCAACAGGTTTTCCGTATTTAAAATTGTCAAGTTTGGAAAGTTTGTCCCCGACACGTATTCCGCCTTTAATGTATTTAGTGAGAGCAGCAAAACGTGGTGATTCAAGGACAAAATCAAGAAACAAACCATCTTGTCCAAAATGAAAATAATCTTCCCCTATATAATATGATTCATCGCCTCCATTAGCCTCATACCTGTCAGGCTTGCCGAATTTAGCTACAAATTGTTTGTAATTCATCCGCTGTCCGATGCAGAACCCCTCGACATCGTGTCCGAACCATTCTTCGTTTTCCTGTGCCATTGCCGCAAATGACATAAAAAATGCAACTGTAATAAATAATATTCTTTTGCACGAAAAATTCACAATACTATACAAAATTATATGAAATCAATCCCACACAACATAATCAATAAGTTCTATTATACCATTCTTTACCAAAAGAAATACAGGGTAATCCGTTCCTTCAAATAAAGCATATTTAGTACATCCCTTTGGAGGCGAAATTCCATATTTCACTTCAACTGGTTTTCCGTATTTAAAACTATCAAGTTTTGATAATTTATCTCCAACACGTATGCCACCTTTTATATCCTTGATGAGTACAGCAAAACGAGGTGTTTTAATAATAAATTGAAGAAATATGCTCTGTTCAAAATGAAAATAGTCTTCTCCTATATAATATGATTCATCGCCTCCATTAGCCTCATACCTGTCAGGCTTGCCGAATTTAGCTACAAATTGTTTGTAATTCATCCGCTGTCCGATGCAGAACCCCTCGACATCGTGTCCGAACCATTCTTCGTTTTCCTGTGCCATTGCCGCAAATGACATAAAAAATGCAACTGTAATAAATAATATTCTTTTCATAAGATTAGAATACAATACGTGATGATTTGAATCCTTAGTCCGGCTCACAATAATGAATGATGGTTATTTTTCCATCTTCTGTATTTAGATATAAAGGAAAATCTGTATTATAAAACAATACATACGTCACACTGCCATCATTAGGTTGCAAAGCCTCTCTCGCCTTTATTGGCTTTCCATATTTGAAATTGTCAAGTTTTGATAATTTATCCCCAACACGTATGCCACCTTTTATGTCTTTGGTGAGTACAGCAAAACGAGGTGTTTTAATAATAAATTGAAGAAATATGCTCTGTTCAAAATGGAAATAATTTCCTTCTACATAATAACTCTCTCCGTCTCCTAAAATGCGATCAGGCTTGCCGAATTTGGCCACAAATTGTTTGTAGTTCATCCGCTGTCCAGTGCAAAACCCCTCGACATCGTATCCGAACCATTCTTCGTTTTCTTGTGCCATTGCCACAAATGACATAAAAAATGCAATTGTAATAAATAATATTCTTTTCATAACCATAAAATTTAGAACCATTTTAGATCTTGCTCCTCCGAATCACATATAATACCTGAAATAGCACCGCTTAATACTCTATTCGCTCGTTCATTCCAATTCACCTTGCCATTAATAAGTTTTTCGGGATTAACATAAACGTACCTGCCATTTTTATTTTTCTCATAATAGGACAGGTGTAGATGAGGATTAGGAACATTATAGGCATTTCCGGTAATTCCCGTGTAGCATAGCACTTCCCCACGATATACTTTATCTCCCGGAGCAAAAGGCTTTCCGGTACGGGGATTTATGGCAACAGGGTCTTTCGCTCTAAGATGCCAATAGCCAATTTTGACATCCTTATCATCAATGTTACCCACAATATTGATTCTATTGCCGGCTCCATTTACATCACCATTGTATCCTATAGGGTATTCTCCAGTTTTTCTATTTCTATTAGGCTGTTCAGTAACATACATTTTCGGATTTTTCCCTACCTCATCTATTATCCCGTCAATCATTGCAAAAACCTCTGTACCAATACTTGCAGCAAGGTCTATACCGCTATGGAACTTCTTGCCTCCACCTTCTTTATATCGGACATTACCATAAGTTCCTCCCTTAAGTCCGGAAGCCCCTCCGGTAGATGCCACCCCCATCATAATCAGAGGATTGCCTACACCTTTCTTCAAATCAATGCAAGGTCTTATCGCCAGACCGGGTTCATCAATCAAACTTCTGAAATATGCAGTACTTGACACATCAGAGCACACAAGAAGGCACACATTTTCCGTTTTGCGATATAAGTCTCCCGTCCACCTGTCAAAGCGACTGCCTTGAGCAGGCAAAGCATTACAGAAAACAAATTTGTTTTTAGGATACATGCCGGAACCTGTCACTAATCCATCTCCTGATGTATACAAACTCACTACATAGAGAATAGGATCTTTTTTAAAATCAACAATCTTTGAAGCTTCCAAAGTGTCATTTAAACTGTGGTTTGTCTTATCTTCCTCGTCCGGGCCTATGATTCTGCCGCCACCGCCTACGCCGCAATTATTATGTTGGAAATTCATTGATTCACTCTTGTCAAACATATCCGAAAGATTAGGAAACTTACGATCATCTACCTTAGAATATCCGATACAGACGCTTCCCTCGATTTCTCCTCCATCCACAACTTCATACCCCGCTTTTGTATTCATGGTTTTTCTCATAATCCTAAGATACAACACTTGCTCATATCTTCTGGCATTATCCTCATTCATGAGAACACCGTATGACATCGGTCCATTACCGTAAACGTATATATCCGAGAAACTTCCGTCAGGTTCGCTGAAAATCACTATTCCTTCGAAAGTGCTCTTGTCAATAAAACTGAAACCATCAGAACCGAACACCTTCAGATATTCTGCCGTAGGTATCATTGTAGCAACAAAAATTTCCTTTGGTGCAGAACGGCTTTCTACTTTGACAAGGAATTTCTTCGCCACAGAAATATCCCCTCCGAGTAGCTCCTCACGAAGCGTGTCTATAAGAGAAATAGCTTCCTTACCATCATCAGGCAAGAATGCCACCTGAGTGATGATTTTGCCTTTGAAATGGCAGGTATCAACCTTTGCCCAATCCAAAAGAGAATTTAGGCTCACCATTTCGGCATCATCGGAAGACTTGGTCGCATAAGAGCCTGACATACCGGGAATATTGGCGAAAAGAATGTTGTTTTTCACAACGCGTATGTCACCAAAAAGCTCCTCCCTTATCAGGCTATCATTAATTTTAGGGGAAAACAATTCTTCTCTGCTACATGAAAAAAGCAAAATAGCCACAGAGATCGATAAAATCAATTTTTTTCTCATAGTCATTGGTTTTTGAATAGTGGTGGTGTTGACAAAATAGGAAATATTTGTTATATATACAATACAAAAGGAAAATTACTGAAAAAGTTGGCAATTACTTTAGTTTCTTTTTGTATTTTTGTAATAGTTAAAGAATATCCCTCAAATGAAGAAATCGCTCTTAGGAAAAACACCTGAAGAACTGAAACTTATCGCAGTTTCAGAAGGTCTTCCTGCCTTTACCGGCAAGCAGATTGCACAGTGGATATATCAGAAAAAGGTCTTTTCAATAGATGAAATGACTAATTTGCCTAAATCCGGTAGAGAAAGACTTTCTAAAAACCATGAGGTTGGCAGAACGGCTTTTTCAGATTGTCAGTTGTCTTCTGACGGGACAAAAAAGTATTTATTTCCTGTATCCTGTTCTCATTCAGGAGTTTTGAATGCAAAAGACGATTACGGACAATTGGAAAACAGTTCTATTGAAGCAGTTATGATACCTGAAGCTGACAGAAAAACTCTATGCGTATCTTCTCAGGCAGGGTGTAAAATGGGCTGTCGTTTTTGTATGACAGGCCTTCAGGGGTTTCATGGCAATCTTTCTGCCGGAGACATTATTAACCAGTTTTTGTCAGTTGATGAGTCGGATTCTCTTACAAGTACTGTGTTCATGGGGATGGGAGAACCGCTTGATAATTATGAAAACGTGTTGCGGGCAATAGAGATCTTGACTTCTGACTGGGGTTTTGGCTGGAGCCCGAAAAGGATAACTTTATCTACTATCGGGGTTTTGCCTAAATTAAAAAGGTTTCTCGATGAGACTAAATGTAATCTTGCCATAAGTCTTCATTCTGCATTTGAAGAGGAAAGAGAAGAGATAATGCCCGTGCAGAGAGCATTTCCTATAAAAGATGTGATCGAACTTATCAGAAAGTATGATTTCTCAGGGCAGAGGAGGGTTAGTTTTGAATATACTATGTTTGCCGGATTAAACGATGACAAACGTCATGCCGATGCTATAATCAGGCTGCTAAGAGGAATAGAATGCCGGGTCAATCTGATAAGGTTTCATAAGATTCCGGCATTTCCTTACGATGCCCCTATCGATTGTGTTATGGAGATGTTCCGTGATCGGTTGTCTTCTGCGGGGATTATTTCTACAATCAGGGCTTCAAGAGGAGAGGATATTTTTGCAGCCTGCGGTATGCTGGCAGGAAGTCATAATAAGGAGGATTTTAATGCGTAGGATTTGCTATATTGCTATTGCAGGGTTTATGCTTTTGTGCTCTAAGGCTTTTGGACATAGAATAAATCCAAGATTGCCGGGAGGGTTCCCAATTGTCGATACATTGGAATTGAACCTGATAAAGTCGAAACTTGCAGATATTAAGCGATCCAGACCGACTGTGGCTCTCGTTCTTAGCGGAGGTGGTGCCAAAGGGGCTTCTCACGTTGGGGTTATCAAATATATCGAGGCTTTGGGTATACCTGTGGATGTGGTGCTCGGTACGAGTATGGGAGGACTTGTCGGCGGTGTGTATTCATTGGGTTATAATGCAGATGAACTTGAGGACATAATCAAAGCAATTGACTGGTCTTCTTCATTGACGGATGCCACTCCAAGGGATTACATTTCATATTCTGAAAACAAGTATAGGGAGAAATATGTGTTTTCCTTTCCTTTCTATTATTCCAAAGATGAATTTCTTAGAATGAGAAAAGCAGACAATCAGCATGTCGATACGGAAAGAAGATTTGAGACTTTGCATCTTGGGGCAGGTGGGGATGATCCGAATAAATTGATTAAGGAGAATCTTCTTGGAAGTCTTCCTGCAGGTTTCATTTTTGGCCAGAATGTTAATAATTTATTAAGTTCGCTGACTGTCGGCTATCAGGATGACATTAAGTTCGCAGACCTTCCTATTCCTTTTGTGTGCGTTGCCACAGAGATGGTCACGGGTAAGGCTAAAATATGGACATCCGGTAAACTCAATACAGCCCTACGTTCCACGATGTCTATTCCGGGTATTTTTGCTCCGGTAAGGGTGGACGGTATGGTGCTTGTGGATGGAGGAATGCGAGATAATTATCCTACTGATATTGCCCGCTATCTTGATGTGGATTTTATTATAGGCGTTGATCTTTCAGATGGCTTCAAAACCTATAACAAACTTAATAACTTGGCAGATATTATAATGCAGGGAGTTTCGATGCTTGGCAGAGAATCTTATGAACGAAATTACAAGGAAGCGGATGTGACTATAAAGCCTGAACTTGACGGCTTTGGAATGATGAGTTTTGACAAGGTTAGTATAGATACGATAGTCAATAGGGGGTATATAGCGGCTAAGGCCCGGCACACAAATCTGATGAAGATTAAGGAACATGTTTCCGGGGCAAGGACGACATCAGGCAAAATAAAGGCTTTGAATATTAATCATAATTTTGTTAGTATTTCAGGGGTCGAGATGACGGGGGTTTCTGATGAAGAGAGCAGGTATCTGATGGGTATGCTCAAGCTTGATATAACGCATAAAGTCAGCAAAGATGATATAAATAGTGCAATTGCTACGATTTATGGTACAAAAGCATTTGATTATGTCACCTATGAGCTTTTGGGGACATCCCAACCATACAGGTTGAAGATTAATTGCAAGAAAGGGCCACTTCACAAAGCAGGCTTCGGTGCGAGGGTAGACACAGAAGAGATTGTTTCCATATTACTTAATTTTGGCTGGAATGTCCATAAGTTTCATGGTTCGGCTTTTGACCTGACGGGCAAAATAGGGATAAATCCTTATGTAGATCTGCGATATTATTATATGGGATCCAATGGACCGACTTTCAATACAAGAGCCAAATTTCATTATGTCGGCCATTCGAAGCTCAACTGGGGAGAATCAAATGTGACTACTGATTATTCCAATATGATGGAAGAAATTTATTTTTCCAATATCAGCTGGTCGAAATTTGATTTGAAAATCGGTATAAGGAATGATTATTATAAAATCAATTCTTTGCTTACCGATAATATAGATATGGTAAAATATAACCTGAATACGATGACGAACAGTTATGTATCACTGTTTTTCAATGCAAGGACAGATACTTTTGACAGTGCGTATTTCCCTAACAAGGGATTTACGATAGGTCTTGATTATGCATGGACTTTTGCAGGATTGCATAATAAGGTGACCCCTTTCCACGCCATTCAGGTAGATGCAAAGACGATTATAGGCAATGGCGGCAGATTTTCAGTTCTGCCCTCTGCAAATCTTAGGTTTCTGTTTGGACAGGAGAGCATCCCTCTTCCTTTTATCAATGTGGCAGGCGGAGACATGCCAAGCCGATATATGGATCAGCAGATACCTTTTGTAGGAGTCAATGATTTTTTTGCTGCAGATAGAATGCTTTTGGTATTAAGATCTGATTTTAGGTTTAAGTTATTTAAAAACAATTATTTGAGCGCTATTGTTAATTTTGCAGATACTTTCTCGGCTCCCAAGGATATAGTGAATTTTAATAAGTCCAAAGGATATGTCGGCGCCGGTATAGAATATGCCTACGATTCTATCTTAGGGCCTATAAAGGCAGATATACATTGGTCTAATGTTACTAAGAAATTGGGAGTATATCTGAGTTTGGGCTATAATTTCTGATAACATGGATGATAGGCGGAAGAAGGTGTTGATTCGGCTTCAGAGGCAGTGTGCTAAAAGGGAATATTGTCGTTACGATGTATTCACCAAAGCTCTAAGAATGCTTGAGGGGGATAGAGTGGCTGCGGCTGATGTGGTTGAAGCCCTTGTCAGGGAAAAGTATGTCGATGATTTGAGATATTCTGCGGCTTATGCCAGAGAGAAGGCTTCCATTTCCGGTTGGGGTAGTGTGAAAATAGGGTATATGCTTTCTGCAAAAGGTATTGAAAAGCATACGATTGCGGCCGCTCTTGAAGAAGTGGACAGGGATAATGCCGACAAGAAAATGAGGGCTGTCATAGAGGCTAAATATCGCGTGTTGGCAGATGATCCTCAATGCCATCTTAAACTTTTACGTTTTGCCCTTTCGAGAGGATATGAATATGACGCTGTCAAAGGTGTTATAGACAGCGTCATAAAATCGTCATATTGAGACTTTCTAACCGTAAGAGTCCGGGGAAATGCTATTTAAGGTTTTCTATACAGGTCTTGATGTTTGCTTCGATTGATTCGGCAGAGTATTCTTTACGTTCAAATTTTTCTCCGGTAATATGCTCGTAAAGTTCTATATAACGTTCAGTGATTCCATTTACCACTTCGGGTGTCATTTCCGGTACTTTCTGGCCTTTCTGTCCTTGAAATCCGTTATCCATTAGCCATTCTCTTACAAACTCTTTGGAAAGCTGTTTCTGCCTTTCTCCTCTATTGAGTCTATCTTCGTAGCCATCAGCATAGAAATATCTTGAAGAATCAGGAGTATGTACCTCGTCCATGAGCATAATCTTCCCATCTCTCTTGCCGAATTCATACTTTGTGTCGACAAGTATAAGTCCTTGTTTGGCGGCTATTTCACAGCCCCTCCGGTATATTTCTTTGGTATATTTTTCTAATTGCTCGTAATCTTCTTTGCTTACAAGACCGCTTGCAATGATTTCTTCTTTAGAAATGTCCTCATCATGACCTTCCATGGCTTTGGAAGTAGGAGTGATAATAGGCTCAGGAAACTTCTGATTTTCAACCATGCCTTCAGGAAGCGGAACACCGCATAATGTTCTTTTCCCGGCTTTATACTCTCTCCAAGCGTGTCCTGTAAGGTATCCCCTTATTACCATTTCCACCATAAAAGGTTTGCATTTCAGTCCGACAGTAACAGCAGGATCCGGGACTGAAATTTTCCAGTTAGGAATGATGTCAGTTGTAGCATCTAAAAATTTAGAAGCTATTTGATTGAGAATTTGCCCTTTAAATGGAATACCTTCCGGAAGAACCACATCGAATGCCGAAATTCTGTCACTTACAATCATTACCAGATACTTTCCGTCAATGTCGTAGACATCACGTACTTTGCCGACATATTTCCCTTTCTGGCCTTTTAGAGAAAAATCGGTTTTTACGATTGCTTTCATTTTTATTGGATAAATAAGATTTTAGTATGCAAAAATACTATTTCCTCTTGTTTTTTACAGATTTTTCTTTGGATTTTTATGGATATCTATTCTTGATATTCAAAATGCGATTCCGAAACCTGTATTTTTGATGCTTTTTTGTCGTTATTCATATTCAATCAATTTTAATCTGAATTTTCTGCTTTCACCACCATTTGGAAACTGTTTCAGCCCTTCTTCCTTAAATCCCAATTTTTTGTATACGTTTCCTCCTGACCAAGCTGTATCGGCATAACTCATTATATCGTCTGGTTTTACATCATCAATAAAGGTGTGTAATATTTTCCCCATTCCACCGAGCACTCTGGTTTGTGGAAGCGAGGCATACCTTATCCATTCGTATGATTTTATTATGGTACCGTTCTTTTTCCATTTTCTGGCATTTGAAAATCCTGCTGCTGCAACTAAAGTACCTGATTCAAAAGAGGATCGATCTTTTTCTGTTACGAATATTCCATAGTGATATCTGCAATCCGTATATCCAAGATTGTGATAGCTGCCGAGAAATTTCGCCGCTTCGGCTTTCTCTATTCTTTTGACAATGCAGTTTCGGGCGTATATTCTTATGAAAATCTCACCATCTTTCATTAGGCGTCATATTTTCGTTAAATATCCAATCTTATTCCTGCAAGTAATTCCCTGCCCCTTAGCCCGGATGACAGACTGACAGTTTCATACATTCCGCTGAAATTATGGTATAGTGTTTTATAGCCTAAGATGTTTCGGCATGTTGCGAACAATACTGCTTTTTTGAGACTATATTCCATCCCTATGTCAAGCAATGGCATGTTTTCTGAAAAACTTTCGTTGAACTTCATGTGGCTGTATAAAATATCTCCATATATTGAAAATCTATTGAAAGGTTTGATATAAAGATGTCCGCTTAGGTTTATGTTCTGCATTGCAGCTTCGGAAGGCTTTATTATATTGTTGATTGAATATGAAATTTCAGATTCTATATTCAGCCATTTTATCGGAGCAAGATTCAATTTGAGTCCGCAGGAACCGTAATTTGCAATTGATTTACAAGGCATGCCTTGTAAAAAGCCGTCATAAACGGAACGGGAAATATCTCCTGAAATTTTCATGGAAAATATTCTGGCTCCGAAATATTTTGCAAGATTAAAAGAAAGCCCGTAATTTTTTCTGTCTGCCGGTAGACCGTTAACACCTATAATAGTATAATTATTCGAATAATTGTAGGTTATGGATTTGTTTGAACGGGAAGCAAGAATGTTTCCGCCAAGACCTATAAAAAGCATTGAAGGAATATCAGAATAAGACAGTGAAACCGAGGCGTAGAACTTGGTCGTTTTGTCCAGCATGTCTGATGATTGAATAGTTCTATAATCTTTCATTATTGCAGCGCCGAGCAAAGAAGACAAGTCCCCCTCATCTTGTCCGATCTGTAGTAAAGAGGCTGCTTCAAAAGAATTTCCGAATCTTTTTTTTAGGTTTAGCATCGGAGAAAAAGAAAAATATGTCATAGCTTTAAAAGAAGGAGCAGTTATAGCGTTAAAACTAATGGGCGCCGAAAATCCTATATCAAAGTCCTTGAGTCCAAATCGCAATCCGGCTTCCGCAGTTGTCTTTGAAAAGAAAGCGTCAAGATTAGACAAATACTTTAAACCTTTAATTTTGATGCCTCTAAGTTGAGACTCCAAACCGTTGTATTCAAAATTCTGTTTTGCCGACAGACTTAGGTGAAATCTACGAAAACGTAAAGATGTCGAGGCATTAAAAGTGTTTTCTATACGAGTTGAAAGAAGGGTCTGGGTTGTAGCGGAATTATTTTTTATGAATGATGCAGAATGCGGTGTCCTGAACAAATATGTGTTATTTGATATGGTTATAAGGCCTTTTTTCTGCATTGGAGCAACGTATTTCAATTTGTTGTCAATCTTAAATCCCGGCAGAAAATATTTTTGTTCCAGGCGATTGATGTTTGAATTGTAATTTCTGTATTGTCCGGAGATGGAGAAGTCCTCCGATAAAAAATGCTTTGAGGAATTATTTTCATAATATACAGCTCCGGAAGCATATTTTATCCTGTCATCTGAATTCCCTTTTTCTACTATTTGAAGATTATTTTTATTAGGGAAAAGTACTGTTTCATCTCTGCCGACTATTTCCTTGATTTTATCAAATGAAAAATCTACTGAAATCCTGACAAAAGAACTGTCCGTTAATTTTTCAAGATGATTGATTATCCCTGTCGCTGAAATATTGTCAAGAGCGTATTTTTCAGGCACTTCCATTTTTTGCGGGATAGGGGAAAGGCGACTGTTAAAACCGTTATCCATGCCGATTTCCGGTATCAGATATACTCCGGGCTGCCCAAAATACGGAAGTCCTATAAGCTCTTTTGAAATATTTTCACCCGTATTATTGCTTTTTAGCATCATCATGTTTTGCCTTTCTTTGGAAAAACGGCAAAGTAGAAGCCTGCCTGAAAATAAATATTTTTTGCCTGCTCCTGCACAGGCATCGCCATTAAGTATCCATGTCCCTTTAGACGTATTCTTAAGTGTGATATTTAATGCGCTTTTATTTGAAATTTGTTTCTTGTCAAGAAGTTTGATAGGTTGATGATTTCGAATGACTTCTATGCTTGAGATGTCATCGGCAGAAAGATTATTGGTCGCTACTCCATATTTTGCACCGAACATATCCAATCCTTCGATATAGAATTTATTGATATATGAACCGTTATGAAGTACTCCACCGGATTTTGTAACCGTAAGTTCCGGTATTCTTTTAAGTATGTCAGCAAGTTTGAGGTCTTCTTCCCTACGGAAAGCTCCTGCAGAATAAGAAATCGTATCTCCATGCACCGATACGGTTTGAGCAGATACTGAAGATGGTTTCAATATCATTTTTGCCGGGCTAAGAAGAAGAACTTTTTCTCCTTTAGCCTTTTGTGCCGGAATGCTCAATATTTCATAACCTAAAGCAGTGATTTTCAGGCTATCGGCATCTGTTGTAAGTTCGAAATGCCCCATGGCGTCTGAAAAGCAATACCCGATTATTCGATTTTCTTTTATTCCGGACACCATGGCATCGGAAACAGCCTCTTTGGTTACCGAATTTTCTAATCTTCCCCTGATTACTTCTCTCTTGCCTGCTAAGATAAGCAGTTGAGGCATAAGCATCAAGGGAAGAATAAGACTAACGATTTTTCCACCGGACATTTGGAATTATTGGGATATAGGGGTTTAATTTTATCTCAGAAATGGTTCCTTTTTTATCTTCTATATAGCCGGCAGAAGTAAATCCTAATATTTTGTCCTGAAAATCAATATCAGTCATTATGCGAGTATGGAGCTTTTCTGCTTCTTCAAGACTATAATCATAATAACGGTGTTTGCCGGAGCATGTTTTGCCTTTGTAATAATCTTGCAGAAAATCATATCTGGAAGTCTCTCCAATACTTTCTATACCCAAAAAGGTAAAATCGAATATGCCTTCCGAGTCTTGCGCCTTTATTATGAGACCCGGAGCTCCCCATAACAGCCATGGACCGTATGGCAAAGGGAGATCTTCCGAGTACCATATTATCCATTTTCTTCCCATAAATTCTGCTTCAGCCTTTTTGGCGGCATAGCCTTTTAATGTCGTTTTCGTCTCACCTGTTGTTTCCCATAGAGGTTGCTCCAAAGAAGATGTCCCGACTATAAAAATACCAGGACACTGCCAGCCGGTAGAAATTTTCTCTGTTCTGTAATCAATAAATGCAATTTCGGAGGTCGTGCCCCCGTAAATTGCACAACGTTTTTTATACTCCTCATCATTAATGATTGAGCCGTTTGCATCGAAAGCCAGTAGGTTCAGTGAATCCTTAAGAAAAGTAGTTTCGCTATAAAAAACCGTTTTTCTGCTTCCAATGTCGAGTTTCATGTCCATTTCAGCCACATATTTTTCATCTGCTTTGTCGTTTTTACGTAAAAAAGAATACGAAACTCTGAAATTCCGGGCATTGACACAGATACTGAATGAAGCTAATACTATAGTGATAATTGTTCTTATACAAAAGGTCATACGATTTTAATAGTATATCGGATCATGAGAAGTCTTAAGGTCGCATTGTGTACTTTCATAAAAATCAGAATATTCTAAAATTTCACTGTCTGTGAGTTCTCTATCAAATGACTGATAAATAGTTTTACCGCAACTCAAGATAAAACCATAATGATGCATTGCAGCAAATAGAGTTCCTGTGGCAATTACTGCCAATACTAATGTTATTATACTTTTTTTCATAATTTAAAAATTTAAGTTTTATAAAAATTCTTTCGAAACAAATATAATTATTTTTCTTGTTATATCCAAATGGTGTTATAAATCCCGATTTTTTCTTGGTCTATTGTTTATTGGTCATTTCTGACCTGACAAATCCTGTCAGGAATTTTTGTTGTGCTTACGAAGTGAAAAACATAAAATACCAACTTCTTGCGATTGATGAACCAATACCTTGTGAGTATTTTTGTGACGATTATTCAGCTTATTAAAAATAAATGATATATGAATATAGAAAAAATTAATGGGTGGTTCTCTTTGAGGGGGGAATGGATCTTGAAAAGAAGATGGCTAATCCTCGTTTCTTTTGCCTTATTGTTTGCCGTAGGCTTGTCGGGATTAAAATATCTTAATATAAGTTCTTCATGGGAAGATTATTTCCTTGAAGATGATCCTATGCTTGTGAAAACGGAAGAGTTCAAAGAGATATTTGGAAATGACAATTATGCCGCTGTTTTGACAAGATGTGACAATATTTTTACAAAAGAGAATCTTGAACTGCTGAGGGAATTGTCCGATGAAATTATGGACAGCCTTTCTTATGCCGAGAAGATAACTTCTCTTACGGATATTGAATTTATGGTCGGCAATGAAGAGGGAATGAGTATAGAGCAGATTGTTCCTGATGAGATTCCTTCTGATCCTGAAGGACTTGCCGAAATAAGAAGAAAGGCATATATGAAGCCTTATATATCTAAAAGATTGGTTTCCAATGATGGCAAATCTACATGGATTTTATTGAAATTGAGGCCTTTTCCTGAAGATTCAGTATGGAATAAAGGCAAGCATTCGGTCTCGCCTGAAATGACTACCGGCAATGAATTAGAACATGTAATATCCAAACCTAAATACCAAACGCTTAATCCGTTAGGAACCGGTATGCCTTATGCTACGGCATCAAAAATGAATTGGATAAACAAGGAAATGCCGAGAATTATGGGTATCGCCATATTGTTGTCGATATTTGTAATGTTGTTGGTGACACGCTCACTAAGGGGTGTCGTAGTACCTGTAATAACCGCTATAGGTTCAATTATCATTGTATATGGAATTATGGGGTATTTCAGATTCAAGATAGATAGCGGGATGATGCTGGTACCTATGCTGCTTGCATTTGCTGTGGCAGTGGCATATAATATACATATCTATTCGTATTTCAGACGACGGTTCCGTTTGCATGGAAAAAGAAAACAGGCCGTAGTGGAGACGGTCGGAGAAATGGGTTGGCCGGTATTGTTCAGCGCTCTTACTACATTTGCCGCTTTGCTGTCATTTCTGGCTATCCCTATGGTGCCTATGCGTTTTGTGGGAATAGCTACTTCTTCTTGTGTGATGCTGTCGTTTCTGATTGCTCTGACTGTGATGTCATCGATGCTGAGTTTTGGAAAAGACAGAACACCTGATCCGAAGGTGTCACGTACCGGAGGGGGGCTGCTTGACAAGTGCCTTGAATCTTTCGGTTCTTGGGTTTTGAGACGCTGGAAATCTATTCTTATAGTTTCAGCTATTGTAATAGCTTTTCTGATATATGAATTCACTAAAATTGAAACTGCTTTTGATGTGGAACGTACTATGGGGCGCAAGGTAGAATATGTGAACAAATTGTTAGAAGTGGGAGAAAGTGAACTCGGTTCCATATATTCTTATGATATGATGATAGATTTGCAGGAGGATGGCGAAGCCAAAAATCCTGAAGTTCTGAAGAAATTAGATACTCTCGCCTCCATTGTTTCAGGATACAAGATGACAAAGAGGACTTCATCGATACTTGACATTATCAAAGATATGGATATGACGCTTCACGGAGGAGACTATGCTTTTTATAAGGTGCCTGAAAATTCTGAAGAGGTCGCACAATTGCTGCTGTTGTATGAGAATGCCGGTGGAAGCGAGACAGAGTATTGGATTGATTATGATTACAGGCGGCTGAGATTGATGGTTGAAATGAATAGTTATAATTCGGGAGAAGCAGAAAAAGAACTTGATATGATTACTAAAGAAGCCAAGATTTTGTTCCCGGATGCAGTTGTCACAAATGTAGGCAGCATACCTCAATTTACTGTCGCAATGCAATATATAACAAGGGGACAGATGGTTTCTTTTGTAATTGCTCTTATTATAATCGGTGTGCTGATGATGCTTGTTTTCGGAAGTGTAAGAATAGGACTCATAGGACTTATTCCTAATATTATACCTGCAATAGTCGTAGGAGGTCTTATGGGCTTGCTCGACTATCCGTTGGACATGATGACTGCCACTATAATGCCTATGATTCTCGGTCTGGCTGTCGATGACACCATTCATTTTATAAATCACGGTCATCTTGAGTTTTCCCGTCAGAGAAATTATAGAGGAGCTGTTTTGAAGACTTTCCGTATAGTCGGGACTCCTATTATCTTGACCAGCATTATCATTTCAGTGAATTTTGCAATATATATGACATCTCAAGCGCTGTCGTTTAGAAATATGGGATTTTTGTCAGTTGCAGGTATGGTTTCCGCTCTTTTGGCCGACTTGTGCATAACTCCGATCTTATTTAGCAAATTCAGTATTTTTGGAAAAGAGGAAAAGAATAAATAATTGAAAATATGAAAAAAAGAATTGTATTGATAGTAATGTGCCTATTTGCGGCAATTTTGAATTTGCATGCACAGAAACTCACAGGCAGAGATTTGGCACAGAAGGTTAAGGATCGTCCTGACGGTGATACCCGCTGCTTCGAGATGGTTATGAAACTTGTAAACAAGCGGGGAAGCATACGTGAAAGAAGATTGAAATCATATTCGATCGATGTCGGGAAAGGAGGAAGAGACAGAAAGTCGATAATGTTTTTCGAGTATCCGGCAGATGTCAAAGGGACCGGTTTCCTTACTTGGGATTATGATGAGCAAGGAAAAGATGATGACAAATGGCTATATCTTCCTGCCATGAAGAAAACACGCCGTATCAGCGGCTCGTCAGCCAAGCATGACTATTTTATGGGTAGCGACTTTACCTACGATGATATGGGTAGCCGTAATGTGGATGAGGACACCCATACTCTACTGGCTGAAGAAATGTTGGACGGAAAGAAATGTTGGGTTCTTGAATCCGTATCCAAGGATTCAAGGGATATTTATTCAAAAAAGAAGTCTTGGATAAGGCAAGATTGTCTTGTTGTCGTAATGGTGGAATATTATGACAAGATGGAAAATCTTCATAGAAAGCTTGCTTTATCAGAGGTTAATAAGATTGATGGATTCTGGCTTCCTCAAAGATTGGAAATGGAAAATGTCCAGACAGGGCATAAGACTATAATTGAAATTAAGAATCCGAAATTCAATATTCCTATAAGTGAGGGAGTTTTCAATGTCACAGTGCTTGAAAAAGGTGGATTATGATAAGATATGATAAAATATTGGTATCTGCTATTATATCTTTGTTGTACAGTATAACTGTATTGGCTCAAAACACTGATGACTGGCAGATAAAAGGATTTGTAGACACCTATCATTCCGTGCGATCTGAAAAGCCATTCGATTTTATGTCTTCCAGAACAAGAGTTAGAGGGGAGGTCGGTAAAGGCTTTGACAAGTCCTCGTTGTTTGTGTCATTCAATGCTACATATAACAGTTTGTTTAAAGAAAGGACGGGTTTTGAATTGAGAGAGGCCTATATTGATCATCGGGAGAAACATTGGGGCATCAGGGCAGGCAGGCAATTGGTTATCTGGGGGACGGCCGACGGTGTGCGAATCACAGACCTCGTTTCACCAATGGATATGAGCGAGTTTCTTGCTCAGGATTATGATGATATACGCATGCCTGTCACTGCTTTGCGTCTGTTCTTTTATAATCATATTTTCAAATTGGATATAGTGACTGTTCCTGTTTTTCAGGGATATGTACTGCCTGTGGATAAGGCCAATCCTTGGAGCGTGCTATCGTCGTCTTCTGTTCCCTTTGTGTGGAATGCCGGTACAAGGCCGGAGATTAAATTCAAGAATATCGAATATGGAGGAAGGTTGAGTTTTACATTTCCCGGAGTGGATTTTTCCTTGTCTGCTCTTTATACATGGAACAAAATGCCGGTGCTTAAATATATGCCTTCAGGAGGGGTGATGAATATAATGCCGGAATATCATCGTATGGGGTTTGTCGGAGGTGATATTTCCAAACCATTGGGGCAATTTGTCATAAGAGGGGAAGGAGCATTCAATATCAGTAAGCATTTTACTTATAAACCGGAGGCTTTTATGCAGCCCGATAAAGGATATAATACTTGCAATTGGCTACTGGGGCTTGACTGGTACGCACCTAAAGATTGGATGCTGTCTGTACAATTGTCCGGAGAAAAAATATTCGGGTATGAAGAATATTTATCCCAAGAAGATAACCGATTGTTGGCTACGATGAATTTGTCCAAGAAGATGTTTGAAAATTCATTGACGATTTCTGATTTTATTTATTTTGATATAAGGAATATAGGCTGGTTCAATCGTTGCTCTGTTGACTATTCCATAAGTGATTCATTACATTTTGGTATAGGTTACGACTGGTTCGGAGGGGATAAGGGAATATTCGGAATATATAGGCGCAATTCAGAGTTCTGGGGCAAGATAAAATATTGTTTTTAACAAATGGCATTATTATTTGGTACTTGTTTTTAGAAAAATACCAACAATTAGCGATTGATAGGCGAGAGTGGAAGCTATAATTTTGCAGGCGAAAAATTTTAATGATATGAAAAGAATTTATTTTATAGCAACAGCGGTTGCTGTTATTCTGAGTTTTGGAGCTTGTGATAAGAAAAATCCTGAAAAGCCTGTTGCTCCGGCTTCAGGGGCAAAAGAATTTTTGGTAAAGGCGAATGATTATTCGAATTGGACTTATGTCAATCTTAAAACAGGTCAGACGGAGACTCATCGCGATTTCTCGGATTGGAATTATTATAAGGTAGACATGCAGAATGGAACCAAAGAATTTGTCAGAAAGGAGAACGCAAAAGGAAGCCTTTCGGATGTTAAGATAGAATGGCATATAGCCATACATCCTAAGGCAATCCGCACCAATGATACGGAAGCGGCTATTAGCGAGAGTACCGATTTGAAGACTGCTACTGTTCCTGTAAGTGGTTTTGTTAAGGATGGCGAACTTAAAGACAATTTGATTGTAGACTTATCGGGAATGATGTCCGGACTGCCTATCGGCTATGCAGCATCGGCAAAAGGAAATAAAGTGCTGAATAAATGGTTGAAAAAGACTCCTGTACAAGGCGAGCATGGTAAATATACTTATGAATTGAGCGACAAAGTATTCTTTGTAAAGTGCAAGGACGGTTCTTTGGTAAAGATAAAGTTTGCTGATTACAGAAACGCTGAAGGAGAGAAAGGGTTCTGCAAATTTTCTTCTCTACCTGTTGTACAGAAATAAGTTATGAGTATTCGTAGAAAAATAGTTACAATATTATGTACGGTGGTTCTTTCAACCACCGTTTTTGCCGAAAATGAGTCGGGACTATCATACAAATACGAAATTAGGGGGCAGGTTGTAGATGAAAACGGCCGGTCTATGCCAGGAGTATCTGTTTTGATAAAAAACACTACAATGGGTGTCGGTACTGACAGCAGAGGATATTTTGTGCTGAAACTCAAAGAAAAACGTGATCTTCCATTACTGTTTTCCTGCATAGGATATAAAAACAGTGAGTTGAATGTACCTTCGGAAAATCTGTCTGAATTTGTCAAGGTGGCTATGGTTCCGGCTTTGAACCAGTTGGAAGAAACCGTTGTGACAGGGACACGTGAAGAGAAGTTGCTGAAGGATGTTTCGGTGCCTACGAGAATAATAGGCAGGACTGAAATTCAGGCTCTTAATCCTATAAATATGGAGTCTCTGCTGCAATATGAGATACCGGGATTGCAGATTGGATACAACTCCATGAGCGGTCTTCCGTCCATAAAATATCAGGGCATGGGGGGAGAGTATGTTTTGTTTCTTGTGGACGGGGAGAGAGTAAGTGGGGAAGGATCTGATCATAATGTAGACTTCTCGATGTTCAATGTCGAAGATATTGAGAGAATTGAGATAATAAGGGGGGCACAGGCAACAATTTATGGCTCCAATGCTTTGGCCGGCGTTATAAATATCATAACAAAAAAGGCAGGGCGTCCTGTTGTCGCTGAAATTTCTTCAAGATATGCCGGTCATAACGGACAATCCTATTCCGCTTCGGCAGGCTGCCGCACATCGGTCTTTTCTTCAATGACTTCTGTTACATGGCAAAAAAGGGATACATATAGCATTGGTGATAAAAATGGCAAGCCTTATGATGAGATAACTCCTGATGGGAAAAAGATTACAAAATATGACAAGGCCGGAAGCACTACGATTTATGGCGGAAAAATGTGGAATGTATCGCAGAAATTCAAGTATTCTTTCAATGAGCATTTCAAAGCTGAACTCAACGGCTCTTTCTATAGAAACAAATATGATGTGAAATGGGACAACAAGCATAATGATATTTTTTCCGATTATGCCATAAGACCTAAATTGAGCTACATCATTAATGACAAGAGCCGTCTGAATCTGTCCTATATATTCGATGACTATCAGAAAGAAAAAGATTTCTTTGAGGCCGGTTACTCAAGAATGACATACAGAAATATAAGCCAGACTGCAAGACTCGATTTCTCCTGGCAGCTCGGCAGCCATGATATTTCAGCCGGGGCGGAATGGAGGCATGAATATCTGAAACACTATATGTTCAAAGACAATTCTTCAAGAAGCGTTGGGGAAGGTGTGGCTTTCTTGCAGGAAAACTGGAAAGTGTTTAAACATCTTGATGTCGTTGCCGGAATAAGAGCAGATTATCATAGGTTATATAAATGGAATCTGACACCTAAAATCACAGTTATGTATAGGCCTTGGAATTTTCTTACACTTCGCGCCGGCTATTCAAGAGGATTCAGATCTCCTTCTCTTAAAGAGCTGTATCAGGAATTCGATATGGCTGGAATAATGATGATTTATGGAAATGAAAACTTGAAACCGGAAAATAGCAATCAGTTTCTTTTGTCTGCGGAAACAACAATAGGTCGGTTCGATTTCTCCTTGTCAGGTTATCATAATAGGTATTACAATAAGATAAGTTATTATGACGGAACTATTGACGGTAAGAAGGGCTGGCACTATGTAAATGCTACCAATGCAAAGACTACAGGAGGAGAAGCCCTTCTGAAGGCAAGAGTCATCAAAGGCCTTACTCTGACAGGAGCATATACTTATGTTAATGATTATCAGGAAGTGGATGGTAAAAACACATCTTTGGTGCGTCCGCACAGCATTACATTCAGCGGTATTTATAATCATAAATTCGGAAAGGTAGGTACAACTTATTCTCTACATGGGCAATGGGGTTCAGGGATGAACACATATTACAAGACCTCATCAGGAAATTTCGAAAGAGTTTTCTACGAATCAAGAATAATCTGCACCGCAAATTTTTCATTGACACTCCCTTATGGTGTTTCTGTGGGAATAGGGGTTGATAATATCTTTAATTACAAGGATAAGGCGGCAGACAGCGCTTTGCAGTTACCGCAGAAAGGAATCAGCCTTTTGGGAACTTTGAGAATCAATATTGCCGATATTTTCAGACTATAGCATATAAATTTATTATTGATATGAATAAAAAATATTTGTGGCCTATTGTCGGCCTTGTTTTCATTATATTATTATGGTTTTTGTGGAGCCGCTTTTTTAGCCCTACTAAGGTGGCATTTGTGCATTATCAAGTAATCAATCTCGGTCAGATATCCAAGTCCAATACAAATCCTTTTATAAAGGTCAAGGATGTCGGCACAGATGAAATCGACCGTCTTGCCGGCTATGATATGGTTGTCGTTGATGCTATGGGGCTAAGGATTACAGAGCAGCAGCGCGAATCTCTATGGAAGGTCGCCCGAAAAGTGCCGGTGCTTAGTATCACCGCAACCAATCCTGTTAATGATATAGTATCTGTAGATTCTACACAAGCCGGTGTTCTTAAGTCTTATCTATATGCAGGCGGCAGGAAAAATTATCATTCCATGCTGGAATATGTCAGAAAATATATTGACAAGAAAAAAATATATATAGAAGAACCTTCTGAGCCGATAGATGCTCCTGATAATATTATTTATCATCCTGATCTTGAGAATGCTGACAATGAAGATCTTGGTTTTGATTCTGTTGCAGAGTACAATGCTTTTCTGAAGAAAAATAATCTCTGGAAAGAGGACGCCCCTCATATTGTGATAACCGGCTCAATGGGAAATCCTACTGATGTTATCAAGGAACTTGAGAATACAGGTAATCTTGTTTATCCGGTCAGGTCTTTACAAAAGGCCATTATGGAGAACAGGCTTGACTCTATTGCTCCGTCACTTGTAATCAATATGGCTCACGGAAGACTTGGTGATAATGTCGTCGATATGCTTGTAAAATATAATAGTCCTCTTATCTGCCCTTTGAATGTGAACAGAAGCGCTGAATCTTGGGAGGCTGATAAAATGGGAATGAGCGGAGGTTTTCTTTCGCAAAGCATTTCTACTCCTGAGCTTGACGGGGCATTGAGACCGTTTGTGCTTTTTGGGCATAGAATTGACAAGGAAGGGCTTCCTGAGGTGTATGCAATACCTGAGAGGTTAGATGTTTTTGTCAAGAATATCAATAATTATCTTTCCTTGAAGCGTAAGAAAAATTCTGAAAAGAAAATTGCGATATATTATTTCAAGGGACCAGGACTTAACAATATGGTTGCCGGAGGAATGGAGGTAGGCCCGTCTCTATTCAACCTGCTGAAAAGACTTAAGTCTGAAGGCTATCGTGTGGATGGTCTGCCTGCTTCCTCAAAGGAGCTTGAAAAGATGATACAGCGTCAGGGGGCTATTTTCGGAGGATATGCTGAAGGCGCCATAACCGAATATATCAAGAACGGCAATCCTGAACTTATTGCAAAAGAGGATTATGAATCTTGGGTGGCTAAGAGCCTTAGGCCTGAAAAATATTCAGAAGTGGTGGCCGCGAATGGAGATTTTCCCGGACAATATATGAGTACGGAAGACGGTAAGCTTGCCGTTGCCAGAGTCAGATTGGGGAATATCGTGCTTATTCCGCAACCGGCAGCCGGTGGCGGCAAAAATTCATTCAAAATGGTTCACGGCACTGATGCCGCTCCTCCTCATCCGTATATTGCGGCATATCTTTGGGCAAGATATGGATTCGGAGCAGACGCTATCATACATCTCGGAACACACGGAAGCCTTGAATTTACCCCACGTAAGCAAGTGGCTCTCAGTTCTTTGGACTGGCCGGACAGACTTGTGGGAGAGCTTCCTCATTTCTATATTTATACAATTGGCAATGTCGGTGAAGGAGTTATTGCCAAAAGGCGTTCCTATGCAGGACTGCAATCATATCTGACGCCTCCTTTTATGGAAAGTGGTGTAAGTAATGTATATAAGCCCGTATTGGATAAGGTCAAGATTTACAATGACCTTAATAAAGATATAGAAGAGGGCAGGCCCGGAAATAAGAATATAGACGAGGCTGCGCTCTCTCGTGCTTCGTTAGCTGTCAAATCGGTTGCGGTATCTATGGGAATACATAGGGAGCTTGGACTTGACAGTGTTAAAACAATTCCATATTCTGCTGCGGAAATCAACAGAATCGAGAATTTTGTCGAAGAGATGGCTACGGAAAATGTGATTGGTAAAATTTATACTATGGGAGAGCCTTACGAGCCTGATCGTATAATAAGCAGCGTATATGCCATGAGTGCAGAACCTATAGCTTACAGTATGTTTGCTTTGGATAAAATGCGGAAAAAGGCAGACGAGACTGTGGCAAAGCATAGTTCTGTCTTCAATGTACGCTACTTGAATCCTGCGAAGAAAATTGTCGGCAGACTGATTTCAAATCCTGATCTTGCCACAGATGATTTTATATGTAATATTGCGGGTATTTCGAAAGAGGATTTGGAGAAAGCCCATAAGGTCGAAAAGATGAAAAACGCTCCTGCAGGAATTATGGCTATGATGATGGGTGGTGGAGGAAAAATGCCTGCCGAAATGTTAAAATATTTTAAAGGGAACAAATCCTCTATGGGAGTTATGCCTCCGGGCGCTAAAAAACCTTCTATGGCTGCAATGCGTGCAATGGCGGCCATGGGGCTTAAACATCCCGGATCTCACAAACCTTCGTCCGGTATGTCTACATCTGGACAACAGGGGGGCGATAAATCATTAGCCGGAGGTATGCCGGCAAATACCGGAAGTCCGGATGAAGAATTTGATAAGGATGAGATAAAATATGCTATGGCCATCCTTGAAATTGAAAGGACAGTCAAGAATGTAGGAAGATATAAGGATGCGTTGAAAACAAGTCCGGAACAGGAGTTGAAGAGTTTGGCCAATGCTCTTGCCGGGGGGTATACAAAACCTTCTCCGGGAGGAGATCCTATAGCCAATCCGAATACTATTCCTACAGGACGCAATCTTTATTCAATCAATGCAGAGGCTACACCTTCGGAATCTGCTTGGGAGAGGGGCAAGAGACTTGCCGACAATACTATAGAAACTTATCGTCTCCGTCATAATGACAGTATTCCACGTAAGGTAAGCTATACTCTCTGGAGCAGTGAGTTTATTGAGACAGAAGGGGCTACGATAGCTCAGGTGCTATATATGTTGGGAGTGGAGCCTGTAAGAGATTCTTTCGGAAGGGTTACGGATTTGAAACTTATTCCTTCCAAAGAACTTGGCAGACCGAGGATAGATGTTGTGGTTCAGACTTCAGGGCAGTTGAGAGATATAGCTGCCTCAAGATTGTTCCTTATCAACAGGGCTGTGGAAATGGCTGCTGCTGCAAAAGATGATGAATATGAGAATCAGGTTGCAGAAGGTGTTCTTCAAACCGAGAAAACCCTTATCGACAAGGGATTGACACCTAAGGATGCTCGTGAAATGTCTTCTTTCAGGGTGTTCGGAGGCATGAATGGTGCGTATGGAACCGGGATACAAGGTATGGTGATGAGTGGTGACAGATGGGAAACTGAAAAAGAAATTTCAGATACTTATATACACAATATGGGAGCATATTATGGAAATGAAAAGAATTGGGAGGTTTTTCGTGAATTTGCATTTGAGGCAGCCCTTACACGAACCGATGTCGTAATCCAGCCAAGGCAGAGCAATACTTGGGGAGCCTTGAGCCTTGACCATGTGTATGAGTTTATGGGGGGGCTTAATTTGGCTGTGCGTAATGTTACAGGCAAGGATCCGGACGCATATTTGAGTGATTATCGCAACAGGAACAACGTCCGCATGCAGGAGGTAAAAGAGGCTATCGGCATAGAAAGCCGTACGACAATTCTCAATCCTGAATATATTCGCGAACATATGAAAGGAGAAGCCGGTTCGGCAGGGGGCTTTGCTGAAATCATACAGAACACTTACGGGTGGAACGTTATGAAACCAAAGGTTATAGATAAAGAACTTTGGGACGATATTTATGATGTCTATGTAAAAGATAAATTTAATTTAGGAGTACGTAAGTTCTTTGAAAAGGAAAATCCGGCAGCTCTTGAAGAAATGACGGCAGTAATGCTTGAGACTATCAGAAAAGGTATGTGGAAGGCTTCTGAAAGTCAGATTGCTGATATTGCCGAACTTCATACGGAATTGGTGGAAAAGTTC
The DNA here is from genome assembly GCA_963548935.1 of uncultured Bacteroidales bacterium. Classification (GTDB taxonomy): domain Bacteria; phylum Bacteroidota; class Bacteroidia; order Bacteroidales; family UBA932; genus Cryptobacteroides. The sequence goes on along the minus strand of CAUUVS010000005.1, from coordinate 61,651 downwards.
AAGCCTTCATGTTCGGGGTTTGTGTGCAATAATTCAAAACTAAGGGAATATGTTGCATCCAAGATGGATAAGGCTACTGCTGAAAAGTATTTGGGAAGCATCAGAAAGATTCGAGAAGTCGCTGTTGATGATGGCGGCAAGGGAGTTGTCATGAAAAAAGAAGAGTTGGGGCAAGAATCAGTCGCTCAAAAGAAGTTGCTTAGCAATATTGTGGTGTTGGTTGTGGCTATTGTGGCTCTAATTGGTATTGTGGTTTTCTTAAGACGTAGAAGAGCTCAAAAAGTTTCTTGATGGAGACGGTTGTAATTATATCTATGGGAATAGTCTGCTTCAATTATCTGTTGAAGCAGACTTACCGTAAATGGTGGGCTGTGGCCGTATCGTCTTTGTGCGCTGCAATTTTTACCGGGCTGATGTGGAGATTTGCCATCGAACAGTCAAAAACGCAGATAACCGATTGGCTTTCGGAGCAGCCGCTGATGCTGGATCTTGCCGTAATTCTTAGTGTGGATGTTATTCTCCAGATAGCATTTTGTATGATTACAGTAAGGATATTATCGACAGAACCTCTTAAAAAATGGCAGGTATTTACATATAAGATGTTGAGATGGTTTCCCGGGATATTGATATATCCTGTTCTTTTCAGCTTGCTTGTAATGCTCGTATTCGCATTGCCCGGAGTATCTTTCAGGTTGATTTCATGGAGTTTTGCCGGAGTTCTATTGTTTGCAATACCTTTGTTTACATTTATTTTGAAAAGCCTTATCCCTGAAAAAGATTTGCGGATAGAGTTGTTGTTCCTTACAAATATGCTTCTTGCTATGTTCGGTATTATATCTACCGTAAATGGGCATACCGCAGTGGAAGGTCAGAGCAGTGTGCAATTGTCTAGCCTTTTAGGTTTGATATTGCTACTTGCAATATTCGGATTCGCCGGATTTTATATAAGAAAAATCGGAATTAAAAATAAAATTAAATATTTGAATAAAAGATGAATTATATTTCGGATATCCTTTATTGGATCTCGACAGGTCTTCTCGTGCCTGTTATAGTATTATTGATAGTCTTGTTTGTACGTGCACTTGTTTTAGCCGGATCGTTTTTCGGTCAGTACCTTGTTGTCAGAAAGACTGACACTGTGATTCGGAAAGCATTGGATGGAATTCATCGTTCCAATCTTCAGGAGCTTATAAAGCTTTTGCCGGAAAGCAATAGTTCGATGTCGCTTGCATATATGCGAAAAGTATTGTCTGCCGGGTCGGATAAGGCACTTGTAAACAGGCTGCTGAATGATTTTGAGATAGAGGCTGACAAAGATCTGGCAGTATCCAAAACACTTGCAAAGCTTGGACCTATGCTTGGACTTATGGGGACATTGATTCCGATGGGGCCTGCTCTTGTGGGACTATCTACGGGAGACATTGCTTCTATGGCTTATAATATGCAGGTGGCCTTTGCTACTACTGTTGTAGGTCTTTTTTCAAGTGCCATAGGATTTATGACTCTACAGGTCAAGCAGAGGTGGTATGTTCGGGAAATGGCTGATCTTGAGTATGTGGCTTCTCTTTATGATGATAAAAAAGATGATGTGTTATGAGGAAAAATCTGCTGAAATCCGGTGATGACCTTGATCCGATGAGTGTTGTCGGCAACCTTTTTGATGTGGCTATGGTTTTCGCTGTTGCCTTGATGGTGGCTTTGGTGACAAGATTCAATATGACTGAAATGTTTAGTCAAGAGGATTTCACTATTGTCAAAAATCCGGGGAAAGAGAATATGGAAATAATCACTAAGGAAGGGCAGAAAATCAACCGGTATACGCCTTCTGAAAATCAGGATGAGGGGAAAGGTAAGAAGGGAAAGAAAGTGGGGGTAGCCTATGAACTCGAAAACGGAGAGATTATCTATATTCCGGAAGATTAATTTTTATTAAATTTGTAAGATTATAGTGCTATTTATTCAAAAAATATCAGAATATAATTTATACGAATATGGTAAAAGTTGATGTGGGAGGCTGCAGCTCCTTCGTGAAAAATGCAGAATACAAAGAATTTGTAGATAAGGCTCTTGATGCGTTTGATGTACTTGAAAGCGAGCAAGGGGCCGGTAATGATTTTCTCGGCTGGAAGCGCCTGCCTTCAACGACTCCTGAATCCTTGATTGCCGATTGCGAGGCTGTCCGTGATGATTGGAAAGCAAAAGGTATTGATTTGGTAGTGGTTATCGGTATCGGTGGCTCTTATCTTGGGGCACGCTGCGCCATTGAGGCTCTTTCTCACAATTTCGTAAAACAACTTTCTGTAAAGAATGCACCTGATGTGGTTTTTGCCGGGAATAATCTTTCTGAAGAATATTTAGGAGATCTTATAGACCTTATGCAGCAGAGAAATACTGCATGTATTGTCATTTCAAAATCCGGTACGACCACCGAGCCGGCTGTGGCTTTCAGAATTGTAAAGGGATTTATCGAAAATAAATATAAGGACGCAGCTGAACGAATAGTAGCGATTACCGATGCTGTCAAAGGAGCGCTCAAGACTCTTTCCACTCAGGAGGGATATAGGACATTTGTTGTTCCTGATAATGTGGGAGGCCGTTTTTCTGTCCTGACTCCGGTAGGTCTTTTGCCGATTGCAGTGGCAGGTTTTGATATAAGGGCAATGTTGGAAGGAGCGAAAAATGCAGAGAAGTCCCTTGCGATAAAAGGCACTGAAAACCCTGCTGTGGAATATGCTGCCATGAGAAATCTTTTGTATTCAAAATATGGCAAGTCTATAGAGATAATGGTTACTTACAATCCTAAGTTCCAATACCTTGGGGAATGGTGGAAACAGCTGTACGGAGAATCTGAAGGTAAAGACGGAAAAGGCATTTTCCCTGCATCTGTCAATAACACGGCAGATCTTCATTCTATGGGGCAGTTTATTCAGGAGGGCAGCAGAATTATGTTTGAGACGGTTGTTAATATTGAAAAGAGCAACCGCAATGTTGTAATCGACTCTGATGCCCAGAATTTGGATCAACTTAATTATCTTGCAGGCAAAAATGTCGAGCACTGTAATGCTATGGCACAGTTAGGCACAAAACTCGCTCATATCGATGGCGGAGTACCTCAACTTGAAGTCAGCATAGAGAGAATCAATGAGTTTAATTTAGGCGGATTATTTTATTTCTTTGAGTTTGCCTGCGGTATAAGCGCTTATACATTGGGAGTGAATCCGTTCAATCAGCCGGGAGTCGAGGCATACAAGAAAAACATGTTTGCTTTATTGAATAAGCCCGGATTTGAGGAACAGAGCAAGGCTATTGCACAAAGGCTTAAATAGCTGATTGCATTTATACATTCTGACATATCTAAAAGGGGCTGCACCAAAATCGAATTTTGATACAGCCCCCGTTGTATATTAACCTTTAGAGCCTTATTTGTTTGTAGGCCTGATTGCTGTTTTCGGTGTTTCTGTGCATGTAAGGCTCCTTCTTACGATTGGTTTGTCTTGTACTATCCTGTAGTTTGACAAATTGTCGTATGAGGATTTAACTTCTGCTGGGATATTTTCATTTATTGAAGATACTCTGACAGCAGGCTTTCTGTTGTTGAGAGTGCAGACGCTCATAGCTTTAGGACTCCAGTTTCCGCCGGTAGCTGCCTTACCGGTGGAAATCGGGCCGGTGTAGGTCATTGTCATAGGGAAATATGGAATATATTTGCTATAGCTTCTGATACTGTTTGTCTTGTTGGGGACAAATTTTTTGTTTGCATCAAGAAGAATATCAAGATAACACATACCGCAGAAATTGAGAGTATTATTATTTTTAATAAATTGTTTTCCTACCACTTTTGCACTTCTGTTGTCCGGTGCAATCTTGGCTACCGCAAATTCGGCATTATCAAGGAAAACAAATTCGTTATTATTTTCAAGATAAAGACCTCCCAATATAGTGGCATAATTGTTATTGTCGCTGCCTTTCCAAGAACCCATATCGAAATATGTGAATAAGAGGTTGCCTGTGGCTTTGTCAAATTTAGCTTCGAAACGCATTTTCGAAGTGTATTTGACGATGTCAATATCTTTGGTCTCCCATCCTGAAACAATATAAGCCACATTTGCTTCAGCTTTTGATATTTCAAGAGAGTAAGAGACTTGATTCTTGTCAATTACATTGCCGTTTTGATCTTTAACATCGTTATCCGGACTTATTTCCCATTTCCCAAGCCACTTCTTGAAGTCGGAAGTCGGAACTTCTTCTGCAATTTGGAAATCGTATGTACTGTAAGATCCTGTAAGGAAACCATTCTTATCGACTCCATAAGCATAAGCAATCCAGTTTCCTGCTCTAAGCCGGTCGAATAATTGAGTCGTTTTTCCTTTGAATATCAGTCTGGAAAAGTCTTTGTCGTCCTTATTGAGCTGTAGAGACAAATTGTCAAGCATCGCATTGAAAAACTTGTAAACATCTCCATTGAAAGCATCATTTACATAGCCCTTATAGACTACATCTATATAGTATGTTGAGGCATTGGACGGAGTTACGATAATATGATCCTGCTGTGTCTTCGGATCTCTTGATGTGTATTCTATTTTCCAGTTAGAGGTGTTCTGCATCTGTACCTCTACTGTAGAGAAGTCCAAATATGCATATTCTCCGGTCAGCTTCCCGTTGGTGTCTACACCGTAAGTGATTGCAAGCCAAGAGGCTCCTCCGTTGTCAAGTCGTAGATACGGCACCCTTGAATTGCCGGTAGAGAGCAATGTCCTGTAATTTTCATTTTCTTTTAGTTTTGTCAGACTATGGTTTACAAATTTGTCTATACTGTTTCCAAACTCATTTGCCAACTTCTCTTTGCTGACAAGATCTAAGAAATATTGTTTTGAATCACTGGATTTTACATTAATCACATCTTCGACGATAGTGCCGTCATCTGCAATATTGGCAATCCTGCCATTATAAGTTATGGTCCAATTCGGATTCTCAACGAGATTCGATGTTATGTTCTCTCCACCGGGTCTCCTTCTGCCCAGACCATCATTAGAACAACTTGCAACAAATATCAGTATCACGACAGATGATACTGCGCATATTAAATTTTTCATGTCAATTAATTTTCTCTATCATAAGATGCAGAATCCGTATAGAACGCTGCATCTTGATATGCAAATATAATAATTCCTGAAACTTGATTTTTCGAATATGGTTAAAATGTGGTGTCTTTATAAGAAAAATTCGGTGCGATTTTATTTCCATAAGATTTTTCTTAAATTTGCATAAATAGTCTATTGTTGCGTGCCATGTTCTATAGGAGAAAACTTATTCTGTCTTTAATCAAAGAGTTAGGCGGGGAATTGAATTCGACCCAATTCCAGAAGTGCTTGTTTCTTACAACGCGCAAACAAGAAGACAAATCCTTTGATTTTGTCCCGTATTACTATGGTTGTTTTTCATTCCAAGCAAATCAGGACATAATAACAATGACAAAGCAAGGCCAATTGTCGGAAAGGGATGGACAGATTTTTTTGGAAGACAATAAGGACTATTTTTCTGAGTTAACAATCTTTGATCAAGTTGCTATCCGTGATATCTGCAAGCAATTCAAAGATGTACCATTAGATGATCTAATTAGATATACTTATTTGCATTATCCATTCTTTGCAATTAAAAGCACAATTGCAAGAAAGATGTTGATGCCGGATGAGTTGGCAAGAGTTGATTTGCAGAAAAGGCATTTTGACAATAAAAAACTCTTTACTATTGGTTATGAGGGGAAAAGCCTTGAGCGTTATCTTAATTTCCTAATCATAAATGACGTGCGTGTTTTATGTGATGTGCGAAAAAATGCGTATAGCCAAAAATATGGTTTTAAAGGGTATCAGCTTGAGAACGCATGTAAGGGTGTCGGTATTAAGTATATTCATGTTCCCGAATTAGGCATTGAATCTAATATGAGGCAGCATCTTGTATCTCAGGCAGATTATGATGCTCTATTTGATTATTACGAAGAGAATACGCTTCCTTTAAATTGGGATAGTCTTCTTAAAGTTAGGGAAATAATTGACCAAGAGGGGCGTGTGGCTTTAACTTGTTTCGAGCAGAACCCCAAGCAATGCCATCGATCCAGAGTAGCAAAGGCTTTAATGAGTCTTGAGGACATTAATTATGGTTTTGATAATATTTTGTAATGTCAAAGGAAAAGGTTCTGATTTGCGTAAAAACATATCCGACGCTTTCGGGGAAATATGACGAGCTTGTATGTACTGCCGGTGTGAAAAAAGACGGTACATGGATTCGCATCTATCCGGTACCATTCAGGAAACTCAATTACTCCAAGCAGTATGCGAAGTGGCAGTGGATAGAACTTGATCTTATTCGGAATAACAAAGATTTGCGTCCGGAGAGTTTTCGCCCAAACCTTGATCATCCTATTTCTCTTCTTGAGAAAGTTGACACTTCTAATAATTGGGCAAAAAGAAAGGAAATCGTTTTGCGCAATGTAAAGACGAATATGACCGATTTGATATCAGAAGCGAAAGATCCGAATAAAAGAACTTCATTGGCAATCTTAAAGCCGACAAAAGTAATTGATTTTGTTTGCGAGCCCTGCGAACGTAACTGGGATAAATCCAAACTTGAAGCAGTAAAAGCACATCAAGAACAACTCGAACTGTTTGAACAGGAAGAAGTTTCTGAGATTTTTAAGGTCGTCCAAAAGATTCCCTACAAGTTCTCGTACGTCTTTGAAACTGAGGACGGAATTAAAAGGACTATGATGATTGAAGACTGGGAGTTAGGAATGTTGTACTTGAACTCCTTAAAGGCTGCGAATGGTAACGAGAAGATTGCTTGCCAAAGGGTCAGAGAAAAGTACTTTGACGTATTTACCAACAACAAGGATCTTTATTTCTTTCTGGGGACAACACTGAAATTTCACAATATTGCTCCTAATCCTTTTATTATCATTGGGATATTTTATCCTCCCAAAGAAGAAGATGTGGAACCGACATTGTTTTAATGAGTTTCATGGTATCGGTATTTTCGGCAATATCAATGTATGGCTTCATTGCCTTGAAGTCATACATTGAATTATTACTTTTAAATGTTGAAATTGTGGTAGTGAGGGCCGAATCTCTCAAATGCTTCACGGTCCAATTTTTCCCTGTCATCGGGGTGTGCAATGCTGATAAGAAGTTTAGCCCTTTCCTGCAAAGACTTGCCATAAAGATCGACAGCTCCGAATTCGGTCACAATCCAATGAGCGTCAGATCTTGGGGTTACCACTCCCGCTCCCGGGTTCAGTAAAGATACTATTTTGTTCTTCCCCTTGTTGGTCCTTGATGCAAAGGCTGTTACTGATTTTCCTCCGTCGGACATCGTCGCTCCTCTGACAAAATCCAATTGACCTCCTGTTCCGGAAAATATTCTTGTGCCGATAGAGTCTGCCGAAATCTGTCCCGTCAGATCCACTTCCGTAGCTGAATTTATTGCTATCATAGAAGGGTTGCGCGAAATTGTCCAAGGATCATTTGTGTATTTTATATCTTTCATCAGTACATCCGGGTTGTGATCTATAAAATTATAGACATCATCGCTCCCTAACAAGAAAGAAGCAACTACTTTTCCGTTGTCAATCTTTTTGTTGGCGCCATTAACCACGCCTTTTTTGATGAGACGCAGAATGCCGTCGGCAAACATTTCGGTATGGACTCCGATATTCTTGTGATGTATAAGTTGTGCTGCTAAGGCATTAGGCAGAGCGCCGATTCCCATCTGGATACAGGCCCCGTCCGGTACTAATTCCGCACAGTTCTTGCCGATAAGTATTTCTGTAGGTGTCGGTTCTGCAAAATCTTTTGTGATAAGCGGGGTGTTGTCTTCAACGAAATAGTCGAATTGTTCTATACTTACAAGATCTCCATAAGCAAAAGGCACATTCTTGTTTACAACAGCAATAGCCGTACCTGCCGACTCAATGGCAGCTATCGAACAATCTACGGAAGTCCCCAATGAAACCATACCATTCTTATCAGGCAGAGATACTTGTACCATAGCAACATCGCATCTAAGGGCACCGCTTCTATAGAGTTTCTGGGATTCTCCAAGATGAACCGGCAGGTAATCTGCATAGCCTGAATTGACATTTGCCCTCACATTCGGACCTACAAAAAATCCTTGGTCGAAAAATATCCCGCTATATTCAGGCTGGGAATAAGGGGCAGGACCCTCTGTATGGAAATGGTGGAAATGGAGGTCTTCTACCTCTTCGGCATCTGCTCTTTTGCAAAGCGCTTGAATTAGTATATGAGGTACGCTGGCAACACTGCTTAGGTGGATGCGATCTCCGGATTTTACGGCCTTGACTGCTTCGTCGGCACTGATATAGTGGATTTGTTTCATAAAGGGTTATTATTTATTTTCAAATATACACCTTTTTAAAATCAATTTTGATAAATCTTAATAAAATAGATGCTAATTCTTATTATTTTTGCAATTTATACTAAAAATAGTAGAAATTTGATGAAATGAAACATAAGTCGAGGGAAGAAAAAATTGAACAGTTTGGCAAAATGCTGGACATTATGGTGAGACTCCGTAAAGAATGTCCTTGGAATAGGGAACAGACAATGGAGAGTCTTCGCTCAATGACTATTGAGGAAGTGTATGAACTTAGCGACGCCATATTGAAGAAATCAGATAAAAACATTGAAAAGGAGCTTGGGGATGTGCTGCTTCATGTTGTTTTTTATGCTCAAATTGCAGAGGAACAAGGCAGATTCGATATTGCTGATGTTATGGAAAAGCTTGCTGATAAAATGATATATCGTCATCCTCATGTATTCTCCGATACTAAAGTCAGCGATTCCGATGAGGTCTCAATGAATTGGGAGATGCTTAAGGCAAAGGAGAAAGGAGGTAACAAAAGAATACTTTCAGGAGTCCCTTATGCTTTGCCTCCGGTTCTAAAGGCTTATGCTATGCAAGATAAGGCGAGAGGCGTAGGATTTGACTGGGAAGAAAAATGTCAGGTATGGGATAAGGTCAGGGAGGAACTTGGAGAACTTGAAGATGAATTGGTAAAACTGGATGCTTTTGCTGAGAGCGGAAACATTCGGGATAGAGGTGTGGAAATGGATTCTCATATAGCGGAAAGCCGGCGTGAGACAATGTCAGCAGGTGAGAAAGAGGCATACGATCATGCCGAAGAAGAGTTAGGTGATTTTATGTTTGCCACCATTAATGCCGCAAGGCTTTATGGCATCAATCCTGATACAGCCCTTAATCGGGCATGCGATAAGTTCCGCCGTCGTTTCACTTATTTAGAAGAACAAACAATAAGACAAGGCAAGAGTATGAATGATATGACATTGGCTCAGATGGATGAACTTTGGAACGAAGCCAAATCCAATGAAAAGTCATCTTAACCCTAACTTATTGACTCCTCATTTCCCGATGCTTGTTTATTCAAATAAAAATACTTAAATTTGTAAACATAAATCGGAAACCGATATGGCTCACGCTTTTCACATTTCGTCTTCCTTTAGCACGTCCTGCAGAGAACTGAAACCATGCAGGAGTGAAGCCGTGTCTTGTGTTCCCCCCCCCCCCCCCTCCATGTCATAAATTTAACGATAAGGTCACTTTTTCGCTCTTGTGTTTACATGAGTTATTTTCCTGCTACATACAGCAATGTATGCGGCACAGCTTTCATATCCGTTTTTTCACATATAATTTATAAACATTTAATATTTTTTGAGTATGAAAAACACTTTTCCGCAGGGTGCGGAACAACAGTACGCCACCCCGCAAATCGAGGTTATCGAAGTAGAAACATCCCAGAATATTCTTGGCGGAAGCACCTCCCCGCTACCGGAACTGCCCGGAGAAGACTGGTAAGCAGCAAAACTCATATCAATTAAAAGTAGATCTAAATACTTAAAGTAAATGAAAATAAATAAACTTTTTTTCGCAGCTCTTGCCCTTATGGCGGCAAGCTGCACCAATCACAACCTGATTGATGATGTCACCGAAGCTAAACCCCTCACCATCACAGTGACGCTACCTGACGAAGCGCCTGCCACACGCATCACTTACGATTTTGATGTTCTGAATGGCGTATACAAAGGTGTATGGAACGATGGAGACGCACTATCCGTGGTTTACAAGATAGGAGGCCAAGTTTACAACGACAAGTTCGAACTGGCTACCAAGAGCGCGGATGGCCGCACGGCAACGTTTACCGCTCCCGCTACCACCCAACTGCCTGCCACCGGCACGGCTACCGTTGGTGTGTTCTATCCGTATAGGCAAAGTAATGAATCTTATAGTAATCATCCTACTATCTGTATGCTTAATAATTATGATGTTACTTCGGACAATCTGGCAGGAATGGGAAATTATTGCATATTATACGCTACAAACCTTACGGTAACCAATCGGCAGATACCTCTTATCAATTTGTCCAACGTAGCCACCTCCTTTCTACGCTTGCCCCAAGGCCTGCAAATCTTCAACAATCATACGGGAACCGCCGAAATCTGGAATGAAAAGTTGAAAGCAAACGGTTTCTACTTGGGTTGGTATGCTCCCGAAGATTTTTTTATCACTTCTTATGATACTGGTGTTAAAGTGAACCCGAATAACTCCGCCGAGATTAAGGACGGCATATTGCAGCGTGACGTCTTTATTCCAATCATGATTAAAGAGAATTATACCGGCACCGCCGAATTGATGTTGTCTGTTAACGGAAGCCATTATTCATGGACTCTTCCGTCACGTACCATCTCTGCCGGCAAAGTGTACACCGTCAAACAGGACAAGATGCCGGCACAAGCGAAGTAATGACCAAGTGCAAAATCGCACAGTCTTTTTATGCACAAATCCCCTACTTTCACAAGTAGGGGATTTGTTATTGACAATCTTACTCACAGTAGTGTGCCTTTGTATCAAGTGTCTGTTCATTATGAAAATTCAATGAAAAACCAATGGTTCATAAAGCCTATTACGGAATATTTTTCATATATTTGCAAGTCATACCAAACCGAAACCGATTATGCATGAATATAAGGTAGTCGAAGTGACGACCAGAAAGCAATTAATGATGTTCATCAAGTTCCCTGATGAACTTTATAAGGATTGCAAACAATATGTACCGGCTTTGCATCGTGAGCAGATCTATTCCTTGACCAAAGTTTCATCTTTGAAATATTGTTCTCGCAAGATGTGGATGGTACTTGATTATGGGACAGGTTCCAAGGGCAAGGTCGTGGGGCGTATATGCGGAATGATAAATCCCAGATACAATGAGAAATATGGTACGAAGAGAGCTCGTTTCGGCTGGTTTGATACAATCAATGACATAGAAGTTGCCGGTTTGCTTGTCAGTACTGCCGAGCGGTGGGCTGAAGAGCAAGGAATGAACGAGATTCACGGACCTCTTTATTACAATACATTGGGCAAACAGGGGATGCTTGTAGAGGGATTTGACAATATACCTCCATTTAATTGTATTTACAATTATCCTTATTATAATGAATTGATAGAGTCTTTGGGATTTGTAAAGGAATGCGATTGGTTGCAGTACAAGATGATAGCTGATCGCGGAGTACCGGAAAAGGTGACCAGAATAGCCGGAATGCTAAAGCAGAGATACAATCTTCACGAAGGCAGTATAAAGAGGCTGAAAAGGGACAAGAAAATGATAAAACATTTTTTTGATGTATATAATGATAGTTTTGCCGATTCTGTGTATAATTTCATTCCTTTTACTGATGAAGAGGTGCAGGAGGAGGCAAAGGCTGCAATGAAGTTTCTGAATGATAAGACAAGTGTGATTATTTTGGATGACAATAATAGGCCTGTGGCTTTCGGTATAGCATTTCCTACGATTTCAAGAGCTCTTCAGAAAGCAAAAGGGAAGCTTTTTCCTTTCGGTTGGTATCATATTTGGAAAGCTGCTCATACTCTTGACACTGTTGATCTTATGCTGAATGGGGCTGTGCCTGAATGGCAAAATACCGGAGTCTCGGCTGTTTATCATTGCGCAATATCGGAAAGATGTATAAAATATGGCACGCATTGGGCTATAGCGAATCCTCAGATTGAGAGCAACGGAGCGGTAAATGTGTGGTCAAGATATGAGCACGAATTATTTATGAGGCGCCGTTGCTACGTGAAAACAATTTAAGAATATGGCAGATAACAATAAATTATTGGAGAAGGTGCTTAGCCTTCAGGATAAATACGAGTCGCTTCAGAATCAACTTTCTGATCCTGAAGTAATGTCTGATATGAAGAAATATGTCCAGCTTAACAAGGACTATAAAGAGCTTCAGCCTATTATTGCAGCCGGTCTTGAATATAAAAAGATGGTGGAAAACCTTTCTTCTGCCAAAGATATTTTAGTTAATGAAAAAGATGAGGAGCTGAAGGAGATGGCAAAAGAGGAAATTGCAGAGATTGAGCCTAAATTGCCGGATATGGAGCAGGAGATAAAGTTGCTTCTGATTCCTGCCGATCCTGATGACAGCAAGAATGCCATGATAGAAATCAGAGGAGGGGCCGGTGGTGACGAGGCTGCTATTTTTGCTGGAGATCTTTTCAGAATGTATGCCAAATTTGCAGAGGCGAGAGGATGGAAGTTGGAAATAACTGATCAGGCAGCAGGCACTTCCGGTGGCTATAAACAGGTGGTTTTCAAACTTTCAAGCAATAGCGAGGGGGTATATGGAATTATGAAATATGAGTCAGGAGTGCATCGTGTACAGAGAGTTCCTCAGACCGAGACTCAAGGACGTATCCAGACATCAGCTGCTTCAGTGGCAGTTTTTCCTGAGGCGGGTGAATTCGATATAGATTTGGATATGAATGATGTCCGCAAGGATACCTATTGCTCTTCAGGTCCCGGAGGGCAGGGAGTCAATACAACCTATTCGGCAGTCCGGCTTACACATATTCCTTCGGGCATTGTGGTTCAGTGTCAGGAGGAAAGATCACAGCTTAAGAATTTCGACAGGGCATTGGAAGAATTGAGGACAAGGCTCTATAATATGGAGCATCAGAAATATTTAGATGGTATTGCAGCCAAACGTAAGACAATGGTTTCAACAGGCGACCGTTCGGCAAAGATTCGTACATATAACTATCCGCAGTCGAGGGTCACAGATCACCGTATCAACTGGACTATGTATAATCTTCCTGTATTTATGGACGGAGATATTATTGAATGTATTGACCAGCTTCAGATTGCAGAGAATGCAGAGCGGCTTAAAGAAGCAGGTGAGTAAAAGGGTACCGGTTTCAGTAAAATCATATTGTTATGGCAGAAGGAAGAGAACTTGAAGGTTTGAAAAACCTTGGTAACGATTCAGCTTATACATTTGACTATAATCCTGAATTGTTGGAGTCATTTGTGAACAAACATCAGGATAATGACTATTGGGTGCGTTTTAACTGCCCGGAGTTTACATCATTGTGTCCGATTACTGGACAGCCGGATTTTGCAGAGATAAGGATAAGCTATGTGCCTGATGTTAAGATGGTTGAAAGTAAAAGCTTGAAGCTTTATTTGTTTAGTTTCCGCAATCATGGAGATTTTCACGAGGATTGTGTCAATAAGATAATGAAAGATCTTATAGGTTTGATGGATCCGAAATATATTGAGGTGACAGGTTTGTTTACTCCGAGGGGAGGGATAAGTATTTTCCCTTATGCAAATTATGGGCGTCCCGGTACTAAATGGGAGAAGTTGGCAGAGCAGCGTTTTGCGATGCACGAATAATTTTTTGTATTATGAAAGGAATCGTTCTTGCCGGTGGTGGCGGAACTCGTTTGTATCCCATCACCAAAGGCGTAAGTAAGCAGTTGTTGCCGATATACGATAAGCCGATGATATATTATCCTATATCCGTGCTTATGCTTGCCGGTATAAGGGAAATTTTAGTAATATCCACTCCTGAAGATCTTCCGGGTTTTCAGAGACTTTTGGGAGACGGTTCCGATTTTGGCGTTCGCTTTGAATATGCCGAACAGCCATCGCCCGATGGTTTGGCTCAAGCTTTTATAATCGGGGAGAAATTTATCGGGGATGATAGCGTGTGCCTTGTTCTGGGAGATAATATTTTCCATGGCAGCTATTTTACAGGAATGTTGGAAAAGGCTGTATGTGCTGCCGAAAAGGATGGTCTTGCAACTGTTTTCGGCTATTGGGTGAATGACCCGCAACGATACGGTGTTGCTGAATTTGATGCTGCCGGGAATTGTCTAAGCATTGAAGAAAAGCCTTCCGAGCCTAAATCCAATTATGCTGTTGTAGGTCTTTATTTTTATCCTAATAAAGTGGTGGAAGTGGCTAAGGGGGTGAAGCCTTCAGTACGTGGCGAGTTGGAGATAACTTCTGTGAATCAGGCATTTTTGACTGCTGGAGAGCTGAAAATCCTGACTTTGGGACGTGGTTTTGCGTGGCTTGATACAGGTACTCATGATTCATTGTCCGAGGCATCGATTTATATAGAAACCATTGAGAAAAGACAGGGTCTGAAAGTGGCTTGTCTTGAAGAAATAGCATATAGGAAAGGTTGGATTGATGCTTCAAGGCTTAGGGCGCTTTCAGAACCCATGCTAAAGAACCAATACGGTCAGTATTTGCTGAAACTTTCTGAAGGACTTGATGCTTAGTGTTCTTTATATTATGAATATTATTGCAACAGACATAAAGGATGTGCTTGTCATTGAGCCGAGAGTGTTCGAAGATTCAAGAGGTTATTTCCTTGAGGCTTGGTCACAAAGAGAGTTTGATGCAAAAGCATCCATTATCCGTTTTGTTCAGGACAATGAGAGCAAATCGTCCTATGGTGTAGTACGTGGACTTCATTTTCAGAAAGGCAGGCATGCGCAGAGCAAATTGGTGAGCGTGGTATATGGTACTGTCCTTGATGTTGCTGTGGATATACGCCGTGGCAGTCCTACCTTCGGACGATATGTGGCAGTCGAGCTTAGCGGAGAAAACCATAGACAGTTATTTATTCCTAAGGGTTTTGCTCATGGGTTCAGCGTGCTTTCCGAAACTGCCGTACTAAGATATAAGTGTGACGAATTTTATTGTCCGGAATCCGAAGCAGGTATCGCTTATAATGACACTGCAATTGGCATCGATTGGCAAGTACCTTCTGATTCAATGATACTTAGTTCCAAGGATCTACATCATCCTTTTCTTGCCGACGCTCCGGAATTGTTGTAGCTTCTTTGTCCGGGATTCTTTAAATTATTGTTATTTTTGTTCCGATGCGGTTGATAAAAGATTAATATGAAAGAAGGTATGCGCAAAACTATAGTAATCACAGGGGGAGCAGGCTTTATCGGAAGTCATGTCGTTAGGAGATTTGTAAATCGATATCCTGATTATCGGATAATCAATATTGATAAATTGACTTATGCCGGTAATCTTGAAAATCTTAAGGACATTGAAGACAGACCGAACTATTCTTTTGTCAAGGCGGATATATGTGATTTTGAAACAATATCGGAACTTCTTGTTGGATATAAGGTAGATGGCATAATTCATCTTGCTGCCGAAAGCCACGTGGATCGTTCTATAAAGGATCCTTTTACTTTTGCGCAGACCAATGTGATGGGGACATTGAGTCTTTTGCAGGCTTCCAGACTTTATTGGGAGAGTCTGCCGGAAAGGTATGAAGGAAAAATATTTTATCATATATCCACTGATGAAGTATACGGAACTTTGGCGCTGAACAGGCCTAGTGGATCCGGAAATGCTGATGAATGCGGCGGCGGCCCATTTGGTGATGATTTTTTCAAAGAAGACAACAGATATATGCCACATAGCCCTTATAGTGCATCAAAGGCATCAAGCGATCATTTTGTAAGAGCTTTCCACGATACTTACGGTTTTCCGTCTATCGTTACAAATTGCTCTAATAATTACGGACCTTATCAATTTCCTGAAAAACTAATTCCATTATTTATCAATAATATACGATATAAAAAACCATTACCTGTCTATGGAAAGGGGGAGAATGTCAGGGATTGGCTCTATGTAGAGGATCATGCAGGAGCTATAGATCTTGTTTTTCATAAGGGGAGGATAGGTGAAACCTATAATATCGGCGGATTCAACGAATGGAAAAATATCGACCTTATCCGTCTTTTGGTTAAGGTGACTGACCGTCTTCTTGGAAGATCCGAAGGAGAAGACATGAATCTGATAACTTTTGTAAAGGACAGAGCCGGACATGATGCCCGTTATGCTATTGATTCTTCGAAACTTAAGAACGAATTGGGGTGGAAGCCTTTGCATCGATTCGAGGAAGGCCTGAAAAAAACAGTAAAATGGTATCTTGATAATCAGGATTGGTTGGATAATGTCACTTCCGGAGACTATCGGAAATATTACGAAACAATGTATAGGGATTAATTAAAGAAGCCGTCCGAACAAATTCCGGGCGGCTTCTTGTAAAATCAATATGCCGTAATGATTTATTTTTTTCCGTTTTTGAAATATTCAAGAGATTTGCGGCAGAGTTCAGAAATGGATTTCCAATTTCCGGAGGCGATTGCTTCTTTTGGGAAAAGTTTTGACCCCATACCTACAGCCGTAACTCCTGATGCTGCCCAAGCCCTAAGGTTGTCTTCTGCCGGTTCAACTGCTCCAGTTGCCATTATCATTGTCCAAGGTAGTGGCGCCAGTATGCTTTTTACAAAGCCGGGACCTCCTACACTTCCTGCAGGAAAGACTTTTACCAAGTCGCATCCGGCTTCTTGAGCTTCGCCTATTTCTGTGACAGAGCCGCAGCCCGGGGAATAAGGGACACCTCTTCTGTTGCAAAGTTTTGCCACTTCAGGATTGAAGTTCGGCGATACTATGAAATTGGCGCCCAATTGGATAAAAAGAGCAGCTGTAGGAGCGTCTAAAACTGTTCCGGCACCGATAATCATTTCAGGACATTCGCTTTTGAGTGTTTTTATGACTTCTGCAAAAACCTCATGTGCGAAATCGCCTCTATTGGTAAATTCAAAGGCTCTTATGCCTCCTTCATAGCAGGCTTTTGCCACGTTTTTGGCAACAATGGCATCAGCGTTATAGAATACAGGCACAATACCTGTTTCTTTTATTGCAGACAATGTCTGTAGTTTAGTAAATCTTGCCATAATATTATCTTGAAACTCTTCCCGATCCGTTTCCTGCCATAAGCGCTTCCACTTCAGCAACACTGACTCTATTGTAGTCTCCGAAAACAGTGTGCTTTAGAGCGGATGCTGCGACTGCAAAATCAAGTGCTTTGGCATTATCCTTATAAGCAAGAAGACCATAGATTAATCCTCCCATGAACGAATCTCCGCCACCTACACGATCAACGATATGAGTTATATCGTATCTTCTTGATTCTATGAGCTTCGAGCCATCATAAAGAACTCCACCCCAAGTGTTGTGGTTGGCATTGATAGAACCTCTCAGAGTAATTACTACTTTTTTGCATCTTGGAAATTTGACCATGAGCTGTTTGCAGACGCTTTCAAAACGTGCAGCGTCTATCTCTCCTCCGGTATTCTCGGCATCGAAGCCTTCCGGTTTGATGCCGAATTCTTTTTCTGCATCTTCTTCATTGCCTAAGATAAGATCGCAGCCCTCCACTAATTCGGGCATGACTTCCGATACCGATTTACCGTATTTCCATAATTTTTTGCGGTAATTAAGGTCGCAGGAAACAGGTACTCCAAGTTTGTTGGCTGTTTTGATGGCTTCGAGACAAGCATCGGCAGCTCCTTGGCTTAGCGCAGGAGTAATACCTGTCCAATGGAACCAATCCGCACCTTTCAGTACTTCTTCCCAATCTATCATACCTTTTTCAATTGTGGATATAGAGGAATGCGCTCTATCATATACGACCTTGCTTCCACGTGCGACAGCGCCTGTCTCAAGGAAATAGATTCCGATTCTTTCTCCGCCTTTAAGGCAATGTCCTGTCTTTACGCCAAGTCCGTTAAGTTCTTGAAGGCAAGCTGCGGCAATGTCATTGTCAGGCAGACGTGTGACGAACTCCGAGTCCATTCCGTAATTTGCGAGAGACACGGCAACATTGGCCTCTCCTCCTCCAAAAGTGAGATCAAACTGTTTTGCCTGTGAAAATCTGAGATAGCCCGGTGTGGAAAGCCTGAGCATCACCTCTCCGAAAGTAACAATCTTGCTCATAATTATCTCATTTCAGTATATTTCAATTTGTCCATATCCGTATAATCAAGATTTTCTCCTGCCATACCCCAGATGAACATGTAGTTGCCGGTGCCTGCTGCGGCATGAATCGACCATTCAGGCGACATTATAGCCTGCTCATTGGCAAGCCATACAAGTCTTTCTTGCTGAGGCTCTCCCATAATGTGGCATATCATATTCCCTTCGCTTACGTTGAAATAGAAATATGCTTCTATACGGCGTGCATGTGTGTGTGCCGGCATGGTATTCCATACGCTTCCAGGTTTCAGTTCAGTAAGCCCCATCTGGAGTTGGCAAGGACCTTCTTCAAGCACATTATTGACAATTAGCTGGTTAATAACTCTATCGTTGCTGTCTTCCATTTTACCGGCAGCGAAAGAATTGGCTTTCAATGAACCTTTGCGTCCGTCAATAGTGATGAGTTGCGTCTTATAGGCTTTGTGCGCCGTTGCAGAGTTGAGATAGAACTTTGCAGGATTAGAGGCATCTTTACTTTTGAAAGTAACGTTTTCATTGCCCCTGCCGACATACAATGCCTCCTTGAATTTCAAGGTGTATTCTTTGCCATTGACGGTTATAATACCGTCTCCGCCTATATTGATTACTCCTAATTCTCTGCCATAGAGGAAATACGGTGCTTTTAGAGGGTCGATTGTGTCCAATGTGAGAGTTTTTGCCACAGGCATGGCTCCTCCGAAAATAAATCTGTCGTACATTGAGTATGTAAGGTTGATTTCATCGGCAACCATTACTTTCTCCATCATAAAGCTGCTGCGTAGCCTCTCGGTGTCGTAGTTTTTGACATCCTGAGGGTTGCAAGCCACCTGCATTGTGTATTTCACTTGTGCATTAGCGCCTATTGCAGTTGCCAATGCTATAATTGCCAATATTGTTTTTTTCATATTCATATAATTTTTGTTGTTAATGTATTTCTGAAGCCTTATGCCTTTTTAATTATTCTTCTCCTATTAAGTATAGCCATAAAAGTTGTACCTGCTACTAAAATCACACTTCCTATAATCTTGAAGTCATGTACAAGGTGGAAAATAACCCAAGAGAATAAACTTGAAGCAAAGTCAATCGAGCCTCCAAGAAAGCCTTCAGGGATTTTCACAGCAGCGTCTCCTGTTTTTGCAAATACATCTTGTGCTGCCTGAGTGAAATACGGAGCAAGATCTGTTACAAAGTACAAACCGACAATAAGCGATACAAGGCCTATTATAAATGTTTTCAAAACATTTCCTTTTGTGATTGGAAGTACAACGGGAAAGAGGTAGAACATACCCGCCAATGAGGCTAATGGCAAAAATTCATTGCCCGGAAGTACCACAGATAGGAATAGTGTAACAGGGATAAGCAGCAGCGACACAACTAAGGTCGTCGGGTGTCCTATCACCAATGCCGGACTCATACCGATATTTATGCCAGAATAATTTTTGAATCTCTTGGCAACCAACTCTTTGGTAGCATCTGCGATAGGTCTCAAACCTTCGATGAACAAGGCAGTGATTCTTGGAATCAATTCCATTACAGCACCCATTTTGATTCCTAATCCGAGTATAAAAGGAATTTTCTGTACAATCTCAGCCCAACTTCTGCAGGACAACATTCCAATAACGATTCCTACCAAAACTCCGAGGAAAAGAGGTTCTCCGAGAATGCCGAATTTCTTTTTAAGACCTTCTGCATCGATGTCAAGTTTGCTGAATCCTGGAATCTTGTCCATTCCTTTGTTAAGAATATAGGCAAATGGTACAAATCCTTGACAGAAAGGCTGCGGTATGGAAATACCGTCAAGATCTTTATAATATTCCTGAAATTTCTTTGTCGTAAGGTCAGCCATTATCAGAGTAATGATAAAGCATATTATTGCTGCAAAAAAACCCCACCAGATATTATCTGTCGCGAAATATACCACAGCCCCGATGAAAGCGTAATGCCAATAGTTCCAAAGGTCGATATTGATGGTCTTGGTAGCTTTGACCATAAGTAGCAGTATGTTTATACCGAGGCATACAGGGATAATAAAGGCGCCCACAGTAGTATTATATGCCACCGATGCTGCAGCCGGCCAGCCCATATCGAAGATGCCCAATTTCAGGTTGTAAATCTCTGTCATTGTCTTTAACGGGGCTCCAAGACTGCTTGTAAGCAAGGCTGTGACTACTGAAAGTCCAACGAAGCCGACACCTACTAACAGACCGCTCTTAAGGGCTTTGTCGAATTTGATGCCAATGCAAAGGCCGAGCACCGTGAAGATTACAGGCATCATCACTGCTGCACCGAGCCCGATTATATAACTGAAAACTTGTTCCATATATTATTTTATATTTATTGTTAATGGGGAGTACACTCTTGTAGAGAAGTCTTTTAAATAATTCTCCCAATTGTCCAAATCTTTAATATCTCCCTTGCTCCAGCCACTGCCGAAGAAGTATGTGTATTTTTGTCCCGTTTGGTATGTACCTATGCCAAGTACGTGGCCGAGGGCGCCATTTCTGTTTTTAAGATCTTCTTTGCTGAAAGGTCTGTAACCTGCAAACATCAGGGGAGAGGTGAATACCGTACCTACATATATTTCTCCGTTTTTGCCTATATTTCTGTCTCCAAGGTCGGCATAAGCAGTATAACCTCCGTTATTATTTTGTCCATAACGATAGGCTTCCGGATTTTCAGGATGCACTACTACACCGGCTGCAATAGGGTAATCTTTATCAAGCCCATCAAATTCTACATCAACCTTATTCAGATGAGAGCCTTTGTCGAGAGTTATGGTTCTTCTTTCGATAACCTGTTTTCCGTCAATGATTATAGGGCTATATTCAAATTTTGCTTTAAATCTTATAGGGCCGCTTTCCAAAATCTCATATCCGGTCCAGCACCAAGGGTATATAAGATTGTCGCTTGCCACAATAGCATCAGCTCCGCATCCGAGTGTGGGACCTACTCCGTAAGAATCCATGCCGTCTCCGTGATCGATGTGGAATGAAATTTTGGGATTGCCGTACAATGCTTTGTCGAAACGTTCTGTCATTACGGGTCTTGATACACTCTTGGTGAAAACATCGTAACCGAAAGCACGTTCACCTTTATCCTGAAGAGCCGGCCCGTAGGTACGATAGCCTGATTTGTCATTTTCCCAGATAAAATCGTCCATTCTATCTGCTCTGAAAGAGCCACAGCATATGGTATCGAATTTTTCAGGAATGCCACGTCTTATTTCGTAAACACTTTTAGATGAGGCTTTCACATTTGCACAGAAGAGCAGTTTGCCGTCAGAAGCGATCTGATAAGGCAATTGATTGCCGTTGCTGTCGGTAACAATAATCTTACCTTTTTTTACAGACTTGCCTTGCAATGAAATTTCTACAATTTCACAATCTCTGTCAATCGACAAAGGATTGCTGACTTCAATCTTATATGATGACACGCATCCTGCCAACAATACTAATGCCGGCAGGAGTGTCATCGTTTTGGTAAAACTTGTTTTTATCATTAACGGATTTGTTTTTGATCAATCATCATTTAGGCTGCTTGCCGATATATGCAAGGATGCCTCCGTCGACATAGAGTACGTGTCCGTTTACAGCATCTGAAGCATGCGACGCAAGGAATACGGCAGGGCCGCCTAACTCGGAAGGATCAAGCCAACGTCCTGCAGGTGTTTTGGCGCAGATGAAGCTGTCAAAAGGGTGACGGCTTCCGTCAGGCTGTATCTCACGGAGAGGCGCTGTTTGCGGCGTTGCAATATAACCAGGGCCAATACCGTTGCACTGGATATTGTATTCGCCATATTCTGAACAGATGTTTCTTGTAAGCATTTTCAGCCCACCTTTGGCTGCTGCATAAGCTGACACTGTCTCACGTCCGAGTTCAGACATCATAGAACATATATTGATAATCTTTCCCTCTTTTCTTTTCATCATTTCAGGAAGCACAGCGGAAGAAACGATGAAAGGACCAACTAAGTCTATGTCAATAACCTGTTGAAATTCAGCTCTTTTCATCTCGTGCATCGGTATTCTCTTGATAATGCCGGCATTGTTTACGAGAATGTCGATCTGTCCAACCTCCTTGTGGATTTTCTCAACTAATGCTTTTACGTCATCTTCTTTGGTAACGTCGCACACATAGCCTTTTACATTTTTTATACCTGCTTCTTCATAGTTTTTCAGACCTCTCTGAAGAAATTCTTCATTAATATCATTGAAAATGATATTTTTGATTCCGGCTTCGACGAATGCTTTGGCAATGTTGAAACCAATACCATAAGATGCTCCTGTGATCCAAGCATTTTTTCCTTCAAGTGAAAATAAATTAGTCATAATATTATTTTTTAAAATTTTGTTTTTTCTGATGATTCCCTGATAATCAGTTCCATCGGGACTGTAATTGTTTTGTCTGAATTGTTCAAAAAAGCATTTGCCGCTTGCCTTCCCAATTCTTTAGGATTAAGTTCCAAAGAACTCATTGCAGGAGACATGAGTTCCGTGAAATTTTCATTGGCTGTGCCTATGATTCCAAATTGTTCGGGAATTGATAGTCCGGCTTCTTTTGCGGCTTCCACAGCGCCAAGAGCTGAAAAATCACCTGAGCTGTAAATGGCATCGCAGCCTTGTTCTATAGCTTTTTTCCCACTTTCATATCCTGTTTCCCTAAGAATGGAATCATAAAATATATTTCTGTCATCAACCGGCCGGCCATTGTCCTTCAGCGCTTGTATATATCCTTCAAGCCTTTGCTTATAATGTTCAGAATTCATATAACCGGCAATATGCCCGATTTTTTTGTAACCTTTGCCAATCAGATATCCGGTAGCTTTATAGGCTCCTTCGAAATTGTCATTCAAGATTTTCGCGCCCGGAACTCTGCTGAAAACCCTATCGAACTGAATAAGCTTTATATTGTTTCCTATAATATCTTGTATGTGCTTTCCGTTTATGGATTCGATAGAATGAGAAATTATGATGCCTGCAACTTGATTCCGCTTCATCGTTTTCAGTGCAAGTATTTCATCTTTCAGTCTTTCGTGTGTCTGGCATATAATTACAGAGTATCCGGCTTCTTGTAGTAATGATTCGGCGCCGCTGATAACGTTGCTGAAAAATTGGCGGTTTATTCTTGGAACAATTATCCCCACAATATCCGCTACGCCTTTTCTTAAGTTGGCTGCCATGGAATTGCGTTCATATCCCATCTCTTGTGCAGTCTTTTCAACCAATTGAATGGTCGTTTTTTTGACTCTTGGACTGCCTGCCAATGCTCGAGATACTGTAGAAGGGGTGATATTCAATACTTTGGCTATATCAGTGATTGTAGTTTGCGGCATTGTTCCGGTGTTTATTTCCACAAATATACAAACGTTTGTATTTTAATCAAAATTTTTCACGGATTATTTATCCTTAAAGATTTCATAACTGTAAGGATTTGTCACGCCGGCTGCAACAATTCTTTGACCATTATCTGAAAGGGGAACCCATGCCTGCATGGATGAAATATGGGGGGCCTGAAGATAATATTACTATATGACGCACATAAAAAGGGCTGTACCAAAATCGAATTCTGACACAGCCCCATAATAGAAATAACTACAATTAAAATTTAGTTCTTCGGACCATAATTCTCGTAGCCGGTATTCAGTACATACTCTCCTGTCGTTGTGTTGAAGCTGGCGAAAATTTCGGATGCTTCTATGGGTAAGAGGTTGGTTATTCCTTTAGGATTCCAGATACCTTTCCCATTATATGACCATTTATTGCCTGCAGGTGTTTTTAATACATCTTTAGTGTTGCTGATTATGGCAGTTCCAGGTTTGTTTCCGAATATGTAGAAAGACTTGCTTCCATTACCACCGCCACAATTGCTTGTATTATAGATGTTATGTCCGCTCGTAAGTGAAGCAACTATGTAATGCCTTATCAATCCATTTTTGGAATAAATATTGTAGAAAATATTATTTTTCATTGATATGGAACAGTCCCATGTCTTTGTATCGTCTTGAGTCGTTCTGTTGTCATAATTAAATACCTGCGAATTTACTGCACTTGCACTGTAGAAAACATTATTCTCAAATATGATATTTTTGTATTTGTATAGTGTGCTGCATTTAAATGCGTTAAACAACGGCTTGCCTGAAAGAATCTGTATCTTGCAATTTGTGAGAGAAATTGTCGTAATACCGACATCCTTACGATTATTCGCATTTAGAATGTTGCATTTAATATTTGTAAAGTTACATTTATCAAAAACAATAGCGCTGAAATCATCAGAAACAGTAGCGGTATTATTGATTAGATAATTTGTAATGCCTGTCAGATCAATCTTTATGTTGTTCATTGTAATAGAACCTTTTCGTATGGACCATTGTTTTGTAGGTACATAATTCACAGGGGCTTCGGGTTCATTGCTGCTGATTACTAAATCTTTACCGATAATCAAGTTTTTCGAGTTTGTGAAATTTGCGTTTCCTTTCAGGAAGAATACCCCCTCTTTTCCGCTTACTGTAGCATAAAGGTCAGGTTGGACATCAGAGTCGAGCAATACAGCATCTCCGTTATTAGTTCTATTATAAACTTTTCCTGCAATAGTTACGTCTTTGCCTGCTTGATATAGCGTGTAGAGGTCGTGTTTGAATGTCATTCCGCTGATTGTACCCAAACTAAGATTGCCGTTTCGGGATATTGTAGTTGGAGCGGAACTGCTCTTTGCAGCCACCTTTCCTGCCGAATTGCAAAGGGTCAGAGTGATACCCTTGCTGAATGTCCGTGGAGCTACAACCATATAATATTTTTTACCCTTTTCCAAAGAAGAGCCGTCGGACGTCTTTAGAGTGATTGTTTTTGAACTTTTGCTTGTGAAAGCTACGGAAGGCGTTCCGGCAGCAGGGTAGGTGATATTTATCGTACCGGCTACCGATTCGTTGTTGTTGCCGGAGAACGAGACGCTTTCGATATCATCGTAATCAAGTGTAAAGCTCAGGATTGCACCGACATTTTTGAAAACTATGCTTGCATCAGTCTTATTGGCATAACCGATAGAGACATTTGCATTGTTTGGGATATTGCCCTTGACAGCAATCTGTTCGGACGGTAAAATAGTGGTGATTTTGTTGCTTGCAATAGTTGCGGCAGCATTATAAGGATATAATCCATAAAAAGATGTAGCGCCTGCCGGTAACTGTATTGTAACCGTGTTATCAGTGGTATTTATGTTATATCCAGTGGGTTGTACAGTGCTGCTTGCCGGGTTAAGGACGCTGATTTTGTCCCCTGCCGACCATTTCACTGTCTTGAAGTCGTTTCCGAGTTGTGATTTGGTATCCGTATTGACTTTTAATTTAATGGTAACCAATTCAGCTTCACGTGTATCAATCTGATTTTGTTCTTTAGCGCAGGCTCCGGCAATGATCATTATCGAAGCTACTGCAAGAAAATTGAGTGTCTTTTTCATAATAATCTTAAATTACCAAGTGAATCCTGTTTCATCATCGAATATGTCGGTTTGAGCATGGTCTTTAACGCCGCTGCCGCATATTATTCCTGTTATGCCGATTGCCATGATTTCATAGGCAGGCGCCTTATAGGACTGCTTTCTTATACAGAAGTTTTCTCCCCTAAAGGCATGATTTTTTTCTTTTATTTGCATGATTAATACGTTTTAATGTCTTGACAAATGTATAGATAATAAAAGTTGATGAGAGGTGAAAATGTATAAACATTGTTCAATTTTGTATAAAACAAGGCGGAATATTTTGATTAGATTATTGGCCGGCCTTTTCTTGGCGATATTGTGCCGGGGATATGCCGAATTTTTCTTTGAATTTACGTGAGAAATAGTTGGCTGAATTAAAACCGAGAGAATAGGCTATATCTGCAATTGACATTCCTTGTTCGATTACGAGCATAGATGTGGCTTTTGACAATCTGAGATTATTGAGATACTCATTAGGGGTCTCTCCGGTAAGGTTCTTGAATTTATTATAGAAAGAAGCCCTGCTCATATTCATCTTTTCGGCGATGAGGTCATTGTTGAGATTGACATTGCCGATGTTTCCCTCTATTATCTCAGCTAATTTGTCAAGAAATTCTTTGTCCAACTTATTGGTGGCAAGCATAGATATATCTTTATTGTTGTCCAGACCGATTTGTTTCAGAAGATTCTTTCTGTTTCTGATAATATTGTTGCATCTTGCCAATAGGAGTCTTGAGTCGAACGGCTTGCCTATATAGTCGTCAGCTCCTTGTAACAGGCCTTCAAGCTGTTGTCCCGGCATATCCAAGGCTGTGAGCAGCACTATTGGGATATGGCAGAGGTCAATATCGCTTTTTATTGCAGAACACAGTTCCACACCTGTCATATATGGCATAAGAATGTCGCTTACAACGAGATCCGGCTTATCCCTTTTGATGATTTCAAGAGCTTCACGGCCATTGTCAGCTTTAAGTGTATTATAAATAGGCGAGAATAATTCGTATAGAATGTCGAGCAGTTCCGGATTATCCTCGACAATCAGGATTTTATTCTTTATTTCTTCGTTGTTTTCCTGTATTTCCTTATTTTGACCTGATTCGTAAAGAATGGAAATGTTGTCTTCTGCTTCAGGTGCGGTATTTTCTTCTATGATTATTTTCTCGTCTCCTTGAAAATGTTCTGTGCCTTTCTTTAGAGAGATGATGAATTCGGAGCCTTGACCTAAGGCACTGTCCACGGATATTGTCCCATGGTGCATCCCGACCATTTCTTTGGCAAGTGAAAGTCCTATTCCTGAACCTTGGATATGTCCGTCTCCGGCTCTGTAGAATCTTTCAAAGATGTGTTCTTTTTCTTCAGGGCTTATCCCTTGGCCGGTATCTTTTACATGCACATATATGGAATAATTGTCAGAACTGACTTCCAATGCTATTTTGCCTCCTTTCGGGGTAAATTTGAAAGCATTTGAAAGCAGGTTCATTATGGTTCTTTCTATCTGGTCGGAATCTATCCAGACAGTTGTGTCACCGGATGATAATGCAAGGCTGAAGTCGATGTTTTTTTGTTTTGCAACCCCTGTAAAACGGCTATGAAGTTCTGCCGCACAATCATTGATATCGTGCTTGCTTACGTGAAGCAGGACCTTACCTTGCTCGTATTTGCGAAATTCAATAAGATCTGATACAAGATACCCAAGCTGTTTGGTCTGGTGCATTACTTTCAGCATTCTGTTATATACGGACGGGGCTAATTTATAACTATGAAGAATCGTGCCGATCTGGCCTGACATTATCGTGAGAGGAGTTTTGAATTCGTGGCTGATACTTGTGAAAAATTGCAGTTTTGCCTCATTCAGTTCCATGAGATTTTCTTTTTCACGGCGTTCTCTTATGATTTCTTCTCTTGTGGCAGCTTTGATTTTGGCATCTCTGATGAAAAAATAGAGTATTCCTGATATTGTAATGATATACAATATAATAGCTATCCAAGAAAAAAACCATGGAGGCATTACTGTTATTTTCAGCCGGCAAGAGTCTGTTTTTTCAGAGGAGATATATCTATTCCTTACCTCAAGAATATATCTGCCGGGACGAAGATTGGTGTAAGTAATCCTGTCTCCTCCGATTTGATACCATCTTTCATCATAGCCTAAGAGACGATATTCGTAGTCGGTAATATTGAAGTCGGCCACATTATATTTGGAGGCGAACCTTATACCGATTCTGTCCTGACTGTGTTTTAGCTTTAGTTTGTCTGTATATGGCAGAACTTCGGATAAAGTGCCGGAGCCGTCGGTAGGGGTTGTTAATTTGCCATTTATATACAATTCTGAGAAATATATGTTTTCGGGATAATCTTGTGATGAAATATCTTTCTCCCTGAAAGCCATTAGTCCATTGGTGCCTCCGGCATATATAGTGCCGTTACCGGCAGTGATAAGGCCGCAGTCCCTTACAATTGCTGTAAGAGGTATGTTTTTACCCAAAAAATATGTCTCTAAAATTTTGCCTTCCGGACTTATTATATTAATTCCTTTTTCGCCTGAAACGATTATATTGGATGACAGGCTGAAAGTCATTTGGTAGCAATAATTGTTTAGCAAAGAAGATGAATTGTCTAAAAAAATGGTAAAGGCTTTCTTTTGTTTGTCATACCTGAATATGCCTTGCCCGAATGTGGAGGCATAGATAGTGCCATCAGGGCTTGTGAAAATATTCAAAGGCTTGAGTTTCTGCCCATTAGAGCGAAGTCCAAAAGTCTTTATCAATTTGAGTGAAGACATATTATAGGCATATATGTCGTCTCCCCCTATCAAAAGGTCATTGCCACTAACGGCAAGAGGATAGAAATTCAACGTTTTGTTTTTATATAGCAAAGAGTCTTTTCCGGTAGCAAGATGATGTACGTAAACACCTTCTCTTGTTGACAGGAAAAGCCTGTTGCCGTGTCTTTTCACTACATTGATAAAGGCCATGGCTTTTCCTGCCTCTTCCTCTCCGATTATATTTTTGAAACTCTTTCTTCTGATGTCAAAAGAATAAAGTCCTTTTGAGGTCGTACCTATATATAAAAGGTCATTATCCTTGTCGTAATCAATCCATTTCAGATTGGTGTGAGGCATGGCATAAGGAAATACGGAAGATTTGAAATTTTCAATTCTTCCGCTTTTCGGATTCAGCATATTAAGACCTCCACCTTCGGTGCATATCCATATATTTCCTTTCTTGTCTTCCTTCATGTTACCTACAACAGGGTGCGACAGGCCTTCATCATTGTCGGCAGCCGGATAGAAGACGAAAGAGTTGCGACTGATGTCTGCAAAATTCACACCTCCATAATAGGTGCCTATCCAAAGAATGCCGGCATTGTCTATAAATATGGAATAAACGGAGGAATGGGAGAGGCTACCTTCTCTTTCTTCTCTTAGATAAGGTGTGAATTCATCATTATGTGGATTGTAACAGTACAGACCATTGAATGTGCCGAACCAGATGTTACCGTTTTTGTCTTCGGCAATTTGGCGTACATCATTGCTGTGAAACCCTTTGGAATAATAATTCGCTGTGGAAAAATTTCTTATTGTTCCGTCAGTTGTTATTTGCATAAGCCCTTTTTCTCTGCTTCCTATCCAAATACAATTGTCTGAAGATTCTATCATGGAATAGATACCATGATTAGGGCATATTTTGGTATAATCTTTATTTGCCGTTTTGCTGAAAAGGCCGTCCTGACAAGCAATCCAAGTCCTTCCTGATTTATCTTTTATGTAGCGCGAAATGTTTTTGAACGGTAAAGTTTTGATATAGTCGAGTTTGGAAATTAATGGCTTCCAACAATACAGCTGGTTGTTATCTATGGCAAATAATGTATCTCTTTCATAGAAAATCGCACCGGTAGGTTTGTCGTATATTGTAGTAATCTCTCCTGTACTGGCAGCGTATCTTACCAATTCTTCATTTGTGCGGAAATAAACATCCCCATTGCCGGCACATATCATATCCTCTATGATGTTGCCATTGAAGCATTTTTTTCCATTGTTGTCTTCAGGTTTTATGGAAATAAATGAGTTGCCGTCATAAATGCTTATCCCATTTTCCGTACCGAACCATAGTCTCCCTATAGAGTCCTGACAAATAGAGAGCACCGCCGGGTGGGATAGTCCGTCCTCCGGTAGAAAGTGGCGGAAAAATATCGCTCCGGCATCTTGTAGGCAGATTAGCATAAGAGCGGCTATGGCGGTAAATACTTTTTTCATCATATTTTACAAATTTAGATAAAATTCGTTTTAGACAAAAGTGTTTGTCATTTAGATATTATTACACATAGATAATGACTGCCATTAGTATATTTGCAAATAATATAAAACGTTATAATAACCATTCAATACATTTAAAATTTTATGAAAAGTTTTTTGAAGGGATTTGTTCTTGCATCGGCATCTGCTCTTTGTGTTTTTTTAAGTTGTGAAAATA
Organism: uncultured Bacteroidales bacterium; assembly: GCA_963548935.1. GTDB lineage: Bacteria > Bacteroidota > Bacteroidia > Bacteroidales > UBA932 > Cryptobacteroides. The sequence continues at coordinate 31,492 of CAUUVS010000005.1, read as the reverse complement.
GAAATGATGATACTAAGGTAAGCCTTGCAGCAGAACAGTTGGAATTGCTGCTAAATGAGTCTGAGGCCGGAGATACTTTGAGGATACCTTCTTCTTATAAAGACGGCCAAGTTCAGTTTGTGCCTGTAGATGATTGGGTGAGCGGTTTCTTTGCCGGAGAATTGTGGTATATGTACGAGTTGACCGGAGACGAAAAATGGGCTGAGTCCGCTCGGAAATTTACTGAAGTGCTTTCACCTATTCAATATCTTACATGGCATCATGATGTAGGCTTTATGGTATATGACAGTTATGGCAACGGTTTGAGATTGAAAAATATAGACGGTTATAAACAGGTTCTTCTCAATACTGCAAAATCATTGTCCACCAGATTCAGACCAAATGCCGGAGTACTTCAGTCTTGGAATACCGATAGGGGATGGCAGGCGAAAAGAGGCTGGAAATGCCCTGTAATAATAGATAATATGATGAATCTGGAGTTGTTGTTCAAAGCTACGGAGATAAGCGGAGACTCCACTTATTATAATATTGCAGTCAGCCATGCCGACAAGACAATGGAAAATCATTTCAGGGATGATTTCAGCTGTTATCATGTTGTGGATTATGACCCTGATACGGGTGAGGTGCGCAGGCGTTGCACCGCTCAAGGCTATTCCGATGAATCAGCATGGGCAAGGGGACAGGCTTGGGCTTTATACGGTTATGCTGCTGCTTACCGTTTTACAGGATATGAGCGTTATTTGCATCAGGCGGAAAAGGTTGCGGAATTTATCTTGAACAATAGGAATATGCCTGAAGATCTTGTGCCATATTGGGATTTCAATGCTCCTGATATTCCGGATTCATACAGAGATGTATCTTCTGCATCTATCATGTCTTCTGCATTGTATATGTTGTATGATATGACAGGGAATAAAGATTATCTACATAAAGCAGATAAGATGATAGAGTCGCTTTCGGCAGCACCGTATTTTGCTGAAACCGGTACCAATGGAGGATTTATATTGAAGCATTCTGTCGGTAGCATTCCTCACGGCAGCGGAATTGATGTCCCTCTGAATTATGCTGATTATTATTATTTAGAGGCATTGCTACGCAGGAGAAATCTATAAAATATATGAGAGAAATCTTTGCATCGATAGTTATTTTTTTAGTTTCGTCTGTTTTTGTTTTTGCAGACGGAGGCTCTTATAGCTTTGAGCGGGACGTGCCGCCCGAAGCCAAGGTAAGAGGCCGTGGGCAGTTGGAATTATCAGGAGACAGATTCAAAGACGGCGAATCTTCTTTGAAATTCTCTTGGATGGGACAGGCGGAGTTGCTGCTTGTGGATCCTATTGCTGTCAGGGCTTCAATGGCTGATTCGAAGAATGGCTTGATGATGTGGATTTGTAACGACAAGCCTTTGGAGGCGCCAATACATATTGCTTTTAAAGACATAAACGGGAGCGAAATATGCGGTTTTGATGTCAATATGGATTTTTATGGCTGGAGGGCAATATGGGTAAAATATTGCGATATGTCTTCAGGTACCGGATATTATGGGGACATACCCATTGATTCCAGAAATATCGATGGCGCGATGATGTCTGTACGCCCTTCGCCCACGATAATCTCGGGAGCATTCTATATAGACCGACTGGCTTTTTCTACACAAAAACTTCACAATCAAATAACTCCGGACAAACAAATACCGAGCAACAATCATTTCCTTTCCAGAAGGAATATGTGGCATTGGTGTAGATTATGGGAATGGGAGCAGAATCCAAAGCCTTCGGCCAAGCCTATGGACGCTGCAATGAAGAAGTCGCTTGATGCTGTTATGGTAAATATCGATGCTTTCTATAGGGATGAAATGCCTTCCAAGAGCGATTATGAGGTTTTGAAATTTCGTCCTAAATTAGAAGAGATGTTTTCACAAATGCAATTGGAAAGGCTTTCTGATGGCAGTGTGAAAGGAAAACCGATTGTTAGCAATGACGAGTCGTCAAGTTCTGATATAAAGATGCAGAAGGCTTTTGATGTTCTTTATCGCTATGCTATCGACTATCATTTTACTTCTGACGAAAAATCTTTAAAAAGATTTTTCCTTGTAGGAGATCATTTGTTGTGGCAGGGAGTGGCTTTTGGTAGCGGTATGGGGACAAACCATCATTATGGCTATAATATAAGAGGATGGGGCAATGCTCTGTGGCTGATGCGTGATGAATTGAAAAAAGCAGGAAAAATACATGATTACCTTGCAGCTCTTGAGTATTGGAGCGGGATCGCAGAGTGCCATGCAGAATATGAGAAGGGCAGGGACGAGATTATAGACTCGTGGAATACACTCTTGCTTCCCAAAATCACTGCTGCATTGCTACAGCCTACCGATGAAGAAAAATATGCTTATATGGAAGGGCTTACAAGGTGGATGTCTTCATCTATGTATTTTACTCCCGGAACCATAGGCGGAATAAAAGTGGACGGCACAACCTTTCATCATGGAGGGCATTACCCGGCTTATGCCACAGGGGCTTATTCTACATTAGGCTCATATTTCAGAATTGTCATCGGAACCGGATTTGAGCCTGATAAGAAGGCACTTGCGGCTGTAAAGAAAGGATTGATGTCTATGAAGTCCTATTGTAATCTATATGACTGGGGCATCGGTATTTCCGGAAGGCATCCTTTTGGTGGGCGTATTCCTGCCAAGGCAATAGATTGTTTCGGCTATTTGGCTTTATTCGGCGATCAGACCGGCTCCGGGAAAAATTATGATCCTGAACTTGGAGGAGCTTTCCTTGCAATGAAAGGCAATAACAAGGAAATAGTTTCGTCTCTGAAAAAAAACGGCATAAAAGCGGCAGATGTGCCTGAAGGCTTTTATGTATATAATTACGGAGCTTTCGGTATTCATCGTAGAAAAGGATGGATGCTTACTTTAAAGGGCTTCAATTCCGATGTCTGGGGCTCTGAAATCTATACAAACGACAACCGTTTCGGACGTTATCAGAGTTATGGTTTCGTACAAGTTATTAATTCCGGTAACCCTGCATCTGCCGAGTCGTCAGGATATTCTGAAGAAGGATGGGATTGGAACAGATTGCCGGGCACTACAACTATTCATCTACCTTACGACAAATTGGAGAACCCTCTCAAGGGTACTTTAATGGAAAGGAATGTCAGCCGTTTCCCAGGAGTATCATCGCTTCAAGGTCGTAATGGGGTATTGGCATTTACATACACCGAAAAAGATAGAACCAATTTCTGTCCCGGAGCAACAGCCACCAAGAGTGTCTTCTGCTTTGATAACAGGATCGTATTTATCGGTACAGGCATTACAAATAATTCGACATATCCTACCGAGACTACATTGTTTCAGCAAAAGATGAAAGACAAGTCAGAATCTTTGATAATCGATAATAGATTGTTGGAGGGGTTTCCGAAAATATGGGCGCCGGATTATAAAGGGACTACAGTTCTCGAAGACCTTTGTGGCAACTGCTATATTATAAGGGATTCTAAAGATCTGATAATAAGTAAGGCGGAGCAGGTCTCACCGGACAATACCAATAAGAAAACAGGTAAGGGCAATTTTGTGGCGGCATATCTCAACCATGGTGTTGCACCGAAAGAGGCTTCTTACGAATATCTTATGCTGGTCGAACCGACATCGTCAGAAAGATCCAAATACTCCGTAAAATTGCCTTATAAGGTATTGTGCGCTGACAATTCTGCTCATGTAGTAAAGGATGTGCCAACCGGAATTACGGCATATATCAGTTATAAAGGCTATGAGTCTGATAGAACGACTGTCAGGTCAATTCCTACTGAAACCATTGTCATGGAGAAGGTGGAGCCGGACGGGACAATACTTCTAAGTGTCTGTACTCCGGATTTGGGGTTGACTGAAAAATCATATACAACCTCACAGGAGAGCAAAAAAATAATAAAAGAAATAAATATAAATGGTAAACTGATCAAGGCTGAATGTGTTGACGGGCAGCCTTGTGAATTAAGAATCAACTATTAGGTCAATGATGAACAAACTAACTAAAATTGTTTTTGCATTGTCGGTTTTTGTTTTGACTCTCGTCAATTCAAATGCTCAGATAATAACGGTCAAGGGTACCGTTGTTGATAATGCAGGTCTGCCGATTATTGCGGCAACTGTTTATGAGAAAGGAAATGTTTCCAACGGTGTGACTTCTGATCAGAATGGCAATTGGTCTCTGAGTGTATCCGGGAAATCTTCAATCATTTTCTCTTGTCTCGGCTATCAAGATGCCGAAGAAGCTGTTAAAGGCAGGACTGTAATCAATGTCACGTTACAGGACGACAAGCTCGCTTTGGATGCCGCTCAGGTGGTGACGGACGGTTATACTTCCGTTGCTAAACGAGATTTGACAGGTTCTGTCAGTTCGATGTCTATGGATGATGTTGTGAAGTCTCCTGTCACTTCTTTTGATCAGGCTCTTACCGGCCGTATTGCAGGAGTGGTGGTTACTACTACCGACGGTTCTGTCGGCAAGGAGGCTAATATCATTATACGAGGCAACAACTCTCTTACTCAAAGTTCGGCCCCTCTTTATATTATTGACGGCTTCCCTTCCGAGAGTTCGATGGCTACCAATCTTAACTCTGCAGATATTGAAACTATTGATATTTTGAAAGATGCTTCGGCTACAGCCATTTATGGTGCACGTGGAGCTAACGGCGTCATAGTAATTACAACCAAGAAAGGAGCTGAAGGCAAACCTACCATTAATTTTACAGCTGCTTGGACAGGTAATGTGATTTCAAACAAAGTATCTCTTATGAATACATACGATTTTGTAAGGTTGCAGACAGATATGTATGCTATCAGCGGAGGAACCAATAAATATCTTGAAAACGGTCATACTTTGGAAGAATACAAAAATGCCGCTACAATCGATTGGCAGGACAGGATCTATCGCCCTGCATTAATACAGAACTATTCTCTTTCACTTTCAGGAGGCAATAAAAGCACAGGTACAAATTATAATATCGGTTTCTCTGCGCTTGATCAGGACGGTATAATTGTCAATTCAAATTTCCAGAGGTATCAGGGAAAAGTAAATCTTTCTCAGAAAGTGAGCAAGAGGTTGACAGCCAATCTGATGGTAAATTATTCCAAGACGGCGACAAATGGTACGAACCCTACTGCGGCCCAGCAGTCATCTTCTGCAACAGGCTGGCTGATGTATTCAGTTTGGGGATATAGACCTGCCAGACCTCTTTCTCAGACAGGTAGTGAAGATGAATGGTTGGATGCTCTTATAGATGCCGATGCTTCAGGCTCCAATGACTATCGTTTCAATCCGGCAAAAACAGTCAGAAATGAGTATCGCAAGACCGCTGTTGATTATATGAGCGCAAACCTTTCACTGATATATAAATTTACTGATGATTTGTCATTGAAAGTATCAGGTGCATATACGACCAATAAGAGGCGTACTGAGGCTTTCAATGGCAGCCAGACATACACAGGATATGAAGGCTCTCCTTCAGGAAAAGGTATCAACGGTCATATTTATTGGAATGACAAGTCTAATTGGCTTAATGACTATGTTTTGACGTATTCCAAAACTTTGGCTAAGAAGCATCATCTTCAGCTTATAGGCATTTACTCTATGCAGGGCGAATCTGCTGATTTCTACGGCACCAGAGCAGAAAAAATGACTACAGAACAGCTTGGACTGAAAGGTCTTCATACAGGACAATATCAGACTGTTACTCCATTCCGGTATGACTGGAGAATGATGTCAGGTGCTTTCCGACTGAATTACAACTACAAATACAAATATTATCTAACAGCCTCATTCAGAGCTGACGCATCATCCAAGTTCCCGAAAGCCAATCGTGTAGGTTATTTCCCTTCTGCATCTGTAGCTTGGAACTTCAACAGAGAAGACTTCCTGAAGAATCAGAATTGGTTGTCAAACGGTAAGCTTAGATTCTCTTGGGGTCTTACGGGAAACAATAGAACCTCGACTCCATATGATTTCTACCCACAGATTACGACACTTCCGGGTACCCAGCAAACATTTGATTATGTGTTTGACGGTAAGAATATTGCAGGATATTATCCTTCAAATCTTGCCAATCCTAATCTTAAATGGGAGACCACAGCACAGATTGACGCAGGTATCGATTTGGGCTTTTTCAATGACAGAATCAGAATCATAGCGGATTGGTATAGAAAAGATACAAGGGATCTTCTCTTGGAAGCTATCGTGCCGGCATCTTCCGGTTATACTACGGAGATGAGAAATATTGGTTCGATGAGGAACACAGGATTTGAATTTTCATTGGAAACCGTGAATGTCAAGACCAGAAATTTTGAGTGGGATATGTCATTTAATATTGCTTTCAACCGCAATATGGTGACTGCATTGAATGATAATCAGTATTCACTTTTCAGGAATGTGTCTTGGGAGCAGAGATTTAACTCCCAGTTCCCATATATCACTCAGGTTGGCAAGCCATCAGGTATGATGTACGGATTTATATATGAAGGGACATATAAAAAAGAGGATTTCAACGATATGGGACTCCTTAAAAACGGCATTCCATATATGAACTCCGTAGGAAGGGGGCTTACCAAACCCGGTGACGCAAAATATGCCGATATCAATGGCGACGGTGTAATTGATGACAATGACAGAACTATAATAGGTTGCGGCCAGCCTTTGCATACAGGCGGATTTGGCAATACATTCTATTATAAAGGATTCGACCTTAATTTCTTTATGCAATGGAGCTATGGCAACAGTGCTTTGAATGCGAACCGTCTTATATTCGAAAATGGTTCAAGACTTAATCTCAATCAATTCAATACATATAATAACAGGTTTGATGAGACAAAGAATCCTAATAGCGATATACCGAGACTATTTGCAAATGGTATGGATGTATATTCTTCAAGGGTTGTGGAAGATGCGTCATTCCTCCGTCTTCGTAATATTACTCTTGGATATACCATGCCTGCAAGATTGATGAAGAGGCTTAGGATTGACAATGCCAGAGTTTATGTTACAGCAGAGAATATCTGGACACTTACTAATTATTCAGGGCCTGATCCAGAGGTGTCTACAAGAAATTCCGTATTGACACCGGGTTTCGACTGGTCTGCTTATCCAAGGGCCTTTGGTTTTACCGGCGGTATTTCACTTACATTCTAATTATTGGAGGAATATAATATGAAAACTATAAAATATATATTATCAATGGTTGTCATAGCAGGGATTGCTTCATCATGCAATTTCTTAGATATGGAACCTAATATTATAATCAAGGAGACTTATTATAATAATGAAACCGAGCTAAAATATGGTCTTGCAGGAGTGTACGGGGCTTTGGGCAATGAGGCTTTTTATGGCAACTACTATTCTTTGATGCTCTCTAATGTGGATGACCTTTCTTATTTCAATCGTCCTACCACCCCTGCTTCCTGTCAGATTTACAGGCACGATGCCAGTTCTTCACATGTATATGATGCATGGACTAAGATCTATGCAGGAATCAAGAATGCAAATGCCTATATGGATGCTATTCAGAATTCTAAGATAGACAAGGAACATAAATATTATAATGAGGCAAGATTTCTCCGTGCCTACTATCATTTTATTCTTGCTCAGGCTTGGGGAGATGTTCCTTTGAGAAAGGTTGAAGCTAAGAGTCATGACGATGTTATGTGTGCCGTGACACCTCAAGCAGAGGTCCTTAATTGGGTTGCTGAAGAGATGAAAGATTGTATTGATAATTCTTTTGAAAAAGTTGATGCACAGCCTTCGAGAGTAACAAAAACCACGATGCAAGGCATTCTTGCGAGAGTTTATCTTTTTATGGCGGGAGAAACTGTACAGATATCGGACAAGAGACCTCTATTAAAAGCAGCTATGGACTATGCTGATGCTGTGATAGTTTCCGGTAAACATAAGTTGAATCCTGATTATACTGATGTGTTTAAGAAAATGATGTCCAACAAATACGACACCGCCAATCATGAATCTATGTGGGAAGTGGAATTTTTAGGGGACAGAAGCAGCGCTTCTTTCTGGAGCAACGGACGAATCGGTGATCTTCTGGGGCTTCAGAGCAGCGGAAGCAAAAATTACTCAAGCTTCAAATGCAATTATGCTTATGCGCAGTACGACGGTTCGCTTAAATTATGGGATTTGTATTGGAAGACTGACCGTACTGATGATGAGAACGAGTTTGCCAAGATTACTGATAAGAGACAGGAGTGGAATATGTGTCCTTACAATTATGCCGGTAATCCTGCACAGCCGCCATACGGCTCTGATGGTTCTGACGGCAAAAAGAAGTGTGAGCCTTCTATTGACAAGACTCCTTATGTTTATGATAAAAAAAGCACAACGAAGTATCCTCTTGCTGCAGCTGCTATCAGAAATTGCGGCAAATTCCGCAGAGAAGTAGAATTCGAGGGGACAATGGTGGCAAAAAGCCTTTATACAAAAATAAATTATCCTATTCTTAGATATTCTGATGTTCTGCTTATGTATGCGGAGGCACAGAATGAATACGATGGAACTCCTTCACAGAAGGCGTATGATTGCGTAAAGGCTGTTCGTGACCGTGCCGGCATCAAGACAAAAGATTTTAGTTCTTATGACAATGTTTCTTTTAGGACTTTTGTCAGAAACGAGAGAGGAAGAGAGCTTTGCTTCGAATCATTGAGGAAGTATGATCTTATCCGCTGGGGGATTTTCGTGAAATCGATGAATGAATATTCAAAATTCGCTAAAGATCCAAGGTGGGCAAAAGATGTCAAGGCAGGACAGGCGGCAGCTATCGGAGCGGCCGTTGATGAAAAACATATAGTTCTGCCGATACCGGCTGTGGAACTCGGCGTGAATAAACTGCTTAAGCAGAACCCTTTGTGGTAAAATACTATTATGAATGATTAAAAGATTTGATATAATGAAAGCAAAATACATATTATTATCATTATTAGCTGTTTTTGCTCTGAATAGTTGCAAGCATAGCGACATTGCCGAGAAAGTGGATTTCAATATCAAGTTGGATCCTGCCAATAAATTGATAGCCGGAGAGCCGGTCAAATTCCTCATTGAAGGGACTGTAGACAATCTTATATGGTACACAGGCGAGCCTGGATCGAAATATGAATTCAAAGACAGGTTCGTGGTCTCCAAAGAACAGGTCGAATCTGTAAATTTGGAGTTGGACGTATTGTCGCAATATGGTATGGCAGGCGCCTTCACAATTTATATCTCTAATAGTTTTAAAGGTCTTTCCGGGAATGATGCAGCCGCTGACAAAGCTAAAATAAAGGAAATGTTCGATGGCGGCATGAAAGGATGGACAGAGGTTCCTTTTAATGAAATCAACGGAAAGTGGAGTAAAAATATTGCAGATTTGAATGACTGTCTGGATAATTTTGCGCTTGCGCTGCATTGGCATCCGAAGAGGGACGGCATAAACGCACAGCGTACCTATAGTGTGAACGGTAGCATCTCTATAAGTGTTGCCGGCTCCGAACCATCCAAACTTGCTATCAGCAATCTGGGGTTTGTCACTGTGATGATGAATGATGAGATAAAAGATCCTTATACTGTAAATAAAGGTGCGGGTACAATTATACTCAACCAGACAGATAAGGCTGAGATTATTTTCAAAGGTGTTGCCCCGACAAAGCTCCCTTATGCTCTGGACGGCTGGGTTTTCAGTTCTCCTTCTCCGCTTAACAAAGTGTCCAATGACAAACCGAAGGTTATCAAGAATATGCAGAACTATATGAATGAGTTTGAGTATGTTTTCAATAAGTCCGGTGAGTATAAGCTTACCTTTATAGGTACAAACAAAAACTATCAAGGTACAAGCAGAAAGATTCAGGAGATGACAGTTAAGATTGTTGAAAAACCATAAAAATAAACTTGTATAATTTGTTAAGAAAAATTTTATTAATATCGGTACTTGCGCCCCTGTGTGTATGTTTATATGCACAGGGAAGTACTGAATTCAGTGTAAAGGGATATTATTCTTTTGAAAATTCTGTGTATCCGGCCATTCCGTCTTCTCCCAAGTCGTATTTGCAACTTTCTTCGGAGCATTACAAGACAGGGAACAAGTCATTGAAGTGGAAGTGGGAAAAAGACGGGGCTTCTATCAGGTTGAATGTACCTGTCCCTTATTTTAGGAATAATCCGAACCCTAAAGAAACTTCTGTGTCATCGTTTGTCTTTTGGGTATATTCTCCGAAAGAGACAAAAGGCAAACTTGTTTTTAGCTTTATGAAAGCCGGCCGGAAGTGCTGCCGTTTTGAATACGGATTGGGGTTTTCCGGCTGGAGAGGAGCCTGGGTGGCTTTTGATAGAGATATGGAGGGAATGCCTCATGAAGACATGGATGCAATAGAGATTTGCATTTCAGGGTGCAGTGAGGGTTCTATCTATTTCGATGGTATAATACCTTCCGTTTTTGAGGATGTTCGTTACCATACTCCGGATTTTCAGGCGCCGTTTATTAACAAAGACACAGATGTTCATTGGCTATTGCTGACAAGACATTGGCAGAACAGGCTGGAAAATGTGCCGGAATCAATTGGAAATGATGCTATGCAGCAGATGCAGACTATTTCCGGAAGATTTGTGGAACTTGTTGCTGATAGAGTTAAAATAATTGATTATAAGACCCTTGAGAAACGTTTTGAATCCTATGGAATACATTTCAATCAAGACGGTACTGTATCGGGGAAACCGATTTTTTTTACAAGGTATGGAGAGACTTTTATAAATCTTGGTATTTCCGATGCGTCAAGACAGTTTGATTCTAAAGGACAACTGTTGAAAAAATATAATGACCTGATGTTTGATATTGCTAACGCATGGAGGGTTTCAGAAGATTCTGTACAGAAAGCCTCGCTTGCATCAATGTATGTGAATATGACGAAGCATCTTTTGGATCAGGGCTTTGCTGCAGGTAGCGGTATGGGGACACTGCATCATCTTGGATATAGTATGAGGAATTTCTATAACGGGCCTGTTATTATGAAAGATATTCTTTGTAAGGCAGGATTGTCGGAGCAGGTACAGCAGGCAATGGAATGGTTTTCAGGCGTAGGAGAGGTAAAACCTGCTCCGAAGGCTCCTGGAGTGGATATTGACGCTTTCAATACCTACCTCATGTCAAGGCTTGCAGCCGTTCTTATGCTTGAGGACGGGCCTTATAAATATGCTTATATCAAAGCATTTTCCAATTGGGTGGACAATGGCTTCCGCTATACTTCAGGACTTTTGCCTTCTTTCAAATCGGACGGGACTGTATTTCATCATAGGAGGGCTTATCCTGCTTATGCTACAGGAGGCTTTGATGGTGGAGTTAAGGCGATATGGCTATTGAAAGGAACTGATTTTGCGATTTCCGAGCAGAGTCATAACAATATGAAACATGCCCTAATGGAAATGCGTTTCTATTGCAATCTGAAATCTTTTCCTTTGGCTATGTCCGGGCGGCATCCTGACGGGGAACAGGCACTTATACCGGAGCAATACGCCAGATTGGCAGATGCCGGTTCTCCTGACGGTAAATTTTTGATTGACAAAGAATTAGCTGCGGCATATCTAAGGATAGGTCCGGAGAAAGGCAGATGGGTCGATAAATTTGCAGCAGCAGGTATTATCCCTGAAAAGAGTCCTACGGGAGCAAAAGCATATAATTATAATTCTTCTCTTTCATATAGGGAAAATGATTGGTTGGTCACAATAGCCGGACATTCAAGGTATCTTTGGGCATCTGAGATATATGTTGGCGCCAATCATTATGGTCGTTATCTTACGCATGGAAGCATGCAGATTTTAGGTGACAGTTCTGCAAACGGAGGCGATGGACATCATGTTTCTTCATTTGGCAGCGGTTATCAGGTGGCGGGCTTTGACTGGTGTCATATTCCGGGCACAACAGCTGCCGTCATACCTATGGAGGAAATGAAGGCGAATGTGCTTAATGTCGACAGGTTTTCCGGTTATGAAGAAATGCTTCTATCGGATCAGTGGTTTGCTGGAGGCGTAAACCATAAGATAGATAAAGTTTCCGGTCATGGTCTATCGGGTGCTTATGCCATGATTCTGCACGAGCACGATAAATATAATGGCAGCCTTATGGCCCGTAAGTCATTTTTCGCTTTTGGCAATAAGATAATTTGCCTTGGCAGTGGTCTTAAGAACCGTCTTCAAGGTTCTCAGCTACATACTACTCTGTTTCAGAATACGATAGATGCTGAAAGTCCGACTTTTTTCAATGGCAAAAATTATTCTGGCTTGGAAGTGGAAGAGACTGACAGGCGACCGTTAAATATTGTAAGAGACAGATTTGGCAATACTTGGTTTGTCAAGGATGCAAAAGTCGTTATGACAAGGTCGTCCCAGCATTCATTTCACGAAGAAACCGATGCTCCTACCGAAGGCGATTTTGAGAAAGCATATATTTATCATTGGAAGGTGGATAGGAATGGCGCTACGGAAGATTATGATTCTGATAACTATGAATATATGACCGTAATCCATGCATCCGATAATGAAATAAAGTCTTACTCTGATAAATTGCCTTATGAAGTGATAAGTAAAACAGACAGGCTCCATGCGGTACGTGACCTTTCTTCAGGAAGCGTTGCTGCTGCTGTTTTCGAGACCGGGGCTGTTGATGACATAGTGCTGGAGTCTTCGCCTTGTATGCTTATGTATTCTGTCGATTCAAATATTATCACTCTTAGCGTCAGCAATCCTGATCTCGCACTTTACGAGGGGGATTCTGATGAGATTTTTGAAAATGGAAAACGCAAGGAAAGGAGTATATATTCTCGAAAGTGGGTAGATAATCCTTGCGGAGCCACTATGGTAAAAGTCGTATTGAAAGGTAAATGGGAATTTGCCGGAGATTCGGGAGAAGGACATTGTATTTCATATTCAAATGGCAATACAGAGCTTATTTTCCATACTTCGGAGGGTAGAACTGAAGAAATTAATTTAAAAACATATAAATAATAATATTATACAATGAAATTAAAGAATTATATATTGCCTGTAGGTGGTCTGGCGTTATGTGCTTGCGGACAGAATCAGACAGAGCAGAAGCCGAATATACTGTATGTTTTTCCTGATCAGTTCAGAAATTGCGCAATGTCTTTCTGGGACGAACCCGAATATGCAGAGGCTCACGGATGGCGGGCTGATCCTTCATATACCCCGAATCTCAATGCTTTTGCAGGTGAGTCTCTTGTATTGGCCAATGCAATGAGTACCTGCCCTTTGAGTAGCCCGTACAGGGGGATGTTCCTTACCGGAATGTATCCGCAGCATAATGGAATCATGTCTAATTGCATGGCTGAAAGGCCGGAAAATACTTTGAGGGAAGATGCGGTCTGTATTTCGGATGTGCTTAGCGGCAACGGGTATTCTTGCGGATATATAGGCAAACTTCATGCAGAAGTACCTATGCGGAACGACCCTGCAAATCCGGGACATTTTGTAAGTGCCAGAAGGCCTGAATGGGATGCCTATACACCGCCGGAGAGGAGGCACGGCTTTGATTACTGGTATTCGTACGGTACTTTTGACGAGCATAAGAATCCTCATTATTGGGATACTGAAGGAGTAAGGCACGATCCTCATGAATTTTCGGTGAAACATGAAGTTGATAAAGCTATTGAGTATCTTCAGAATAAAAATGGAGAGAGGGACGGTTCAAAACCATTTTTCCTGTGTTTGGCGTTCAATCCTCCTCATGCGCCTTACAAGGGGCTTGGCGACTGTAACGAAGAAGACTTTGAAATCTATAAGAACAAGTCATTGAAGGACTTGTATGTCAGAGAGAATGCCGATACCACGATGTCAAAAGCAGCTTCGATCAGATATTATCTGGCAAACGTTACAGCTGTGGATCGGGAATTCGGCAGACTTCTGAAAGAATTGAAAAATCTTGGTTTGGATAAAAATACAATTGTTGTTTTTACCTCTGATCACGGAGAGACAATGTGCAGCCAAGGCATCGAAGATCCTAAAAATTCTATTTGGTCCGAATCCTTCAACGTACCATTTGTGATTCGCTATCCTGATGTGCTGCAACATAGGGTTGAGCCTATTATGTTGACACCTGTCGATATAATGCCGACTCTTCTGTCTTTGTCAGGATTGAAGGATAAGACTCCTGCATCGGTTGAGGGAAAAGATTATTCTGAAGTGCTGAGAGGCATATCAGACAAGAGGCCGGATGCCGTATTGTATCTGAGGAATGTCAATGGCGAGGCGGACAAGGATGGGATGATAAGACATTTTTTCCCTGTGGCAAGAGGGGTGAAAACCGCAACCCATACTATGGAATTAGTTATCAACAGAGATTTTACCCTTAAGTCTGTCAGCCTCTTCGATGATATTGCGGATCCGTATCAGATACACAATATTTCGCCGGAATCAGAGCCTGAACTTTTTGAAGACCTTTGTTCCAAGCTGGGAGATCTTCTGAAAGAGAGTGATGATATATGGTATAAAAATGATATTTTAAATAAGATAAAAATATTATAGCCCTTTCCAACTTGTAGGAATCGGCGCTGTAATATCAATCTCTTCTTTCCTTACAGGATGTACAAATCTTATATTTCTGGCATGCAGGGAAATTCCGCCGTCAGGATTTGATCTTTTGGCGCCATATTTAAGATCACCTTTTATGACGCAGCCTATTTCTGCTAACTGACAGCGTATCTGATGGTGGCGGCCTGTCAGCAGTTCCACTTCCAAAAGGAAATATTTTTCTGTCTTGGAAATCATAGAATATTTCAGCCGGGCAAGTTTTGCGCTTTTCCCGGCCTTGTCTGCATTCACTATAAAAGACTTGTTTATTTTTTCATTCCTGACAAGCCAGTTTTCTAACTCTCCGGACTTTGGTTCCGGTTCGTTGCAAACCAGAGCCCAATAGGTCTTGCGTACTTCACCCTCCCTGAACATTGAAGCCATTCTTTCAAGTCCTTTTGATGTCTTGGCCAAGACTGTCAGACCGCTTACAGGTCTGTCTAATCTATGCGGAATGCCTATAAAAACCTTACCGGGCTTATTGTCCCTCATAGCAATAAAAGCCTTGTAGAGGTCTGCTATAGTTTCGTCTCCTGTCTTGTCGCCTTGCACTATATCGCCGACCCTCTTGTTTACAATTAGAAGGTGATTGTCTTCATACAGAATACGGGACTTCAATCCGTCGTATTCTTCTTTTGTCAGTTTCCTGTATTCCATAATGCAAATATATTATGTTTTTCTGACATTTTGACAGAAAAACATAATTGGCACAACATTAGATAAAACGAATACCGAGTCGGAATGATATCCGGCACAGATTGAATTGAAATAATAATAAAAGGAGATAAAATTATGGGAAAAATCATTGGAATAGACCTTGGTACTACCAATTCCTGCGTTGCAGTAATGGAAGGTAACCAACCTACAGTCATTATTAATAATGAAGGTCAAAGGACAACACCTTCTGTGGTGGCTTTTACGGAAGGAGGTGAGAGAAAAGTCGGAAGCCCTGCAAAGCGTCAGGCAATTACCAACCCAAAGAATACCATATTCTCTATAAAGAGATTTATGGGGGAGACTTATGATCAGGTCGGGCAGGAAGTGTCAAGAGTGCCTTATAAAGTTGTAAGAGGTGAAAACAATACTCCACGAGTAGAGTGCGAAGGCCGTATGTATTCACCGCAAGAGATATCGGCCATTATTCTTCAGAAAATGAAAAAGACTGCTGAAGAGTATCTGCGTCAGGATGTTACAGAGGCAGTGATTACAGTACCTGCATATTTTTCTGATTCTCAACGTCAGGCCACAAAAGAGGCCGGCAAGATTGCAGGTCTTGATGTGAAGCGTATTATCAATGAGCCTACTGCTGCTGCGTTGGCATACGGTCTTGACAAGAAGAACAAGAATATGAAAGTTGCTGTTTACGACTTGGGTGGCGGTACTTTCGATATTTCAATTATGGAATTAGGCGATGGTGTATTTGAAGTAAAATCCACCAATGGCGACACTCATCTTGGCGGTGATGATTTTGATCAGAAAATTATAGACTGGTTAGCTAATGAGTTCGCTTCGGAGAACGGCGGTTCTGACCTTAAGAAAGATCCGATGGCTCTTCAGAGATTGAAAGAGGCTGCTGAGAAAGCTAAGATTGAACTTTCCAACCAGACTTCTACGGAAATTAATCTGCCTTATATTATGCCTGTCGATGGTGTTCCTAAGCATTTGGTTAAGACTCTTACTCGTGCAAAATTCGAGCAGCTCTGCGATGATTTGTTCCAAAGAAGCATAGAGCCTTGTCGCAAAGCTTTGGCTGATGCCAAGTTGTCAGCATCTGAAATCGATGAGGTGCTGCTTGTAGGTGGCTCTACACGTATTCCTAAGATTCAGGAAATAGTAAAGAATTTCTTTGGCAAAGAGCCTAACAAGAGTGTAAACCCTGATGAGGTGGTGGCTATCGGTGCTGCTATTCAGGGCGGTGTACTTGCAGGAGATGTAAAAGATGTACTTCTGCTTGATGTTACACCTCTTTCTCTCGGTATTGAGACACTCGGCGG
The DNA here is from genome assembly GCA_963548935.1 of uncultured Bacteroidales bacterium. Taxonomy (GTDB): domain Bacteria; phylum Bacteroidota; class Bacteroidia; order Bacteroidales; family UBA932; genus Cryptobacteroides. The sequence continues at coordinate 14,892 of CAUUVS010000005.1, read as the reverse complement.
TGTGATGACAAAACTTATTGAGTCAAATACTACAATCCCTGCACGTAAGTCGGAGGTGTTCTCTACAGCGGCAGACAATCAACCATCTGTGGAAATCAGAGTGCTTCAGGGAGAGCGTCCTATGGCAAAAGACAATAAGCAGATAGGTGTTTTTCATCTTGACGGCATAGCTCCTGCACCAAGGGGAATACCTCAGATTGAAGTTACATTTGATATCGATGTCAATGGTATTTTGAATGTATCTGCCAAAGACAAGGCGACCGGCAAGGAACAGAATATCAGAATTGAGGCTTCTTCCGGTTTGAGCGATGAGGAAATCAAAAGGATGAGGGATGAGGCCAAAGCAAATGAGGCTGCTGATAAGGCAGAAAAGGAGAGAATCGATAAGATTAACGGTGCAGACGCACTTTGCTTCCAGAGCGATAAGAATCTTAAAGACTATGGCGATAAAATTCCTGCAGAAAAGAAGGGTAACATCGAGTCGGCTCTCGGCAATTTGAAAGAAGCAGTAAAGACTCAAAATATCGCTGATATTGAGACTTATACAAAACAACTTGAAGATGCTTGGCATGCCGCATCGGAGGATATGGCAAAAGCAGCTCAGGGAGGACAACAGAGCGATCCTCAGAATCCTTTCGGAGGTCAGGGCGGACCACAAGGGCCACAGAGCGGGCCTGACGATCAGACTCCTGATGAGCAATAATAAATTTGGAAATAGGGCTGTGTCAAAATTCGATTTTGGTGCAGCCTTTTTTAGGTGCGTCGGAATGTACAAAATGTAGTTTGTAAATCTGATAATAAATTATTTGCCTTATGTCGATAAAAAAGAATTTTCCTGTTCTTGGACTTGGATGTGCTGCCTGCGTTGCACGAGTTGAAAATATTTTGAAAGAGCAGCCCGGAATCGTGTCTGCTAATGTAAGCTTAGCTGCTAATATGGCGCAAGTGGAATATAATCCTGATATTATAAAAGCGATAGATATAAAAAAAGCCGTTCAGGCCTCAGGATATGATATTGTTGTGCCTGAAGGAATTGATGAAGAGGAGAGTGCAGGTATTGATAATGAGACTTGGAATGAAGCCGAAGAACTTGCAGAAAAGGTCAGAATAAAAGAGTATATGCGTTTGAAAACAAATATGTGGCTTGCAATAATTCTGGCTGTTTTAATAATGTTGATCAGCTTTGGTTTTATTGAATTTGAGGGGAAAGGTATTATTCTGGCAGTATTATCGGCTGTTTCTGTATTTGGAGCGGGATGGCGGTTTTTGCGTAGCGCCATTTCTCAAGCAAAACATTTCCATGCCGGTATGGATACATTGGTAGCGCTTTCTACGACAGTGGCATGGCTATTCAGTTTTTTCAATCTTATATTCAAGAATGTTATAGTCTCTAAAGGTTTTGAGGCTTGTCTGTATTTTGATTCAGGCGCAATGATAGTAGCTTTTGTACTTATAGGCAAGTTGTTGGAAGAGAAAGCAAAATACCGTACGACAGATGCTGTCCGCAAACTTTCCGGACTGCGTCCCCAAAAAACCGATATTAAGCCCGGAGATATTGTAATAGTCAAACCAGGCCAAAGAATACAAGCAGACGGAATTGTTGTTGAAGGCAATTCTTTCGTTGATGAGAGTATGCTGACGGGAGAGCCTGTTCCGGTTGAAAAAATCGCCGGCTCAAATGTATTTGCCGGCACGATGAATCAAAAGGGGGCATTTAGTTTCAAGGCGGAGAAAACAGGCTCCGATACTGTTCTGTCATCGATAATAAAGATGGTTAAGGACGCACAAGGCAGTAAGCCGGAGATTCAGAAAGTGGTAGATAAAATAGCTTCTGTATTTGTACCGGTAGTGCTCATATTGGCATTTATTGCATTTTTCTATTGGATATTTTCTCCTGAAGGAGGGCTTGCAAAAGCTCTGCTTACAATGGTTTCTGTCTTGGTGATTGCTTGTCCGTGCTCATTGGGTCTTGCTACTCCTACAGCAATTATTGCAGGTATTGGGAGAGCTGCCGGAATGGGAATACTTATTAAGGATGCTAATGCCTTGCAGCAAGCCAAGAATATAGATAACATCGTATTGGATAAAACAGGAACACTGACTCTTGGAAGACCGGAAGTTAAAAATCAATATTGGTATGATGAGAATTATAAAGGGGTACTTAAGGATATGGAAATCCGGTCTGAACACCCTTTGGCAGGTGCTATTTTAAAGACTTTGGAAGATGTAAAGATTGTTAAGGTCAATAATTTCAAGGCTATTCCCGGTAAAGGAATAACCGCTGAATACGAAGGCAAGACATTATATGTCGGGCATCGGTTAAGAGAACCTTCTACCATTACAGAAGAATGGCTAAGGCAGGGGAGGACTATTGTATGCTTTTATGTAGAAGACAAGCTTATAGCTGTTTTTGCCATATCCGATGAACTGAAAGAAAGTTCAATAGCTGCAGTAAAGAAACTGAAAGAGATGAAAATATCTGTAACTATGCTTACAGGTGATAATATTAGGGCAGCTGAATCCATAGCTTCTGAGGCTGGGATAGATGACGTGAAAGCCGGCATGTTGCCTGAAGATAAAGCCAAGTATATCGTTCAATTGCAGAAATCAGGCAAAAAAGTGGCTATGGTGGGGGACGGTATAAATGACAGCGCTGCATTGGCTGATGCCGATATAAGTATAGCTATGGGAAGTGGCAGCGATATTGCAATGGATGTTTCTATGATAACAATAGTATCTTCAGACCTCTCTAAGTTGCCTGAAATGATATTGCTTTCCGGAAAGGCCTCAAAGATCATCAGAGAAAATCTTTTCTGGGCATTTATTTACAATATAATTGCTATACCTGCGGCGGCAGGCATGTTCGGTTTTTCTTTAAACCCTATGATATCTTCTGCTTGTATGGCTTTCAGTAGTGTTTGTGTTGTGCTTAACAGTTTAAGGCTCACTAAAGTTTAATTAAAGTCCTATTTCTTTGATAATGTTTTCCATTCCTGCATATTTATCAAGTATCCACAATATGTACCTTATATCTACGCAGACGCATTTGTTGTAATCCGGAGTATAAGAACATTCGCTTGCAAGCGACTCTTTGTTGCCGTCAAATGCCAGACCTATCATTTCTCCTCTTGCGTTGAGTACGGGACTGCCTGAATTACCTCCTGTGATATCATTGTCCGTCAGAAAATCGATATACATTTCTGCTGCATTTTTCTTGTGTGATTTCACTCCCCATTTTCCCCAATCTTTTGCGAGCAACATTGATTTCTCTTTATCGGAAATGTTAAAATCGTGAGAAGAAGGATTGTGTTTTTCAAGTATGCCGTTTGATGTAGTATGCCATGAACACAGAATGCCATCTTTAGGCTCAATTGTGCTGATAGTCCCAAATGTTATTCTCATAGTGGAATTTGCATCGGGATACATGGCAATTCCCTTGTCTTCTTTCATTCTGTAAAGAGCTTTCTCATATTCGTGCCGGAGTTGGAAAAGGCGTGTCCTTTTTTTTAGATTGCCATCACATTTATTGAAGGTGGTAATGCTTAAGTCATTGAAGAATCTCCATACTCTATCATTTTCAAGTTGCTTATGACAACCGTATCTGTGTGCCATTCTTATGGATTCTACTATGCTGCCTTGCCAAAGATACTCTGTAATGGCGTCGTAATCATTGCCGAATCTACATGCAAGTTCTTTTTGGAACGGACCATAAAAACTGCTGTCAATATGTCTATAGAATTGTTCGACTACATATTTCATAAGGTCATGCTCAACTCTTGGATCGAATGAATCAAAGCCTTCATTCAAGAATTTCTTTTCTTTCTCTATCCCTTCTCTGGAATTGTTCATTCTCATAAGTGTCCTAGAAATTGAAGTACCTCTGAAAATGGTTTCCCGGAAATAAGATTTATATTTCTCAATATTTTCTGTCTCGGAATAACCGGCAGCTATACTGTCTATAAGATTTCCCCATTGGGCCTTTCGGCAGGAATCGGCGTTTATCCATTCTTGAAGTTCCTTGTCTATATTCTTTTTTCCCTCTATCACATTAAATCTCTTGAAGCATGCCAATTCGCCCTCCTGCATCTTCTGAATATTGCTAAGACTGAAAAATTTGTCGGAATATTTCAGACGAATTGCAGGGTCTTTCTCCATCCATCGTCTGATTGTTTCCATCTGATTCTTGCGAAGCTCATTTGTTATAGGCAAGTCGATTCTTTGCATATAATCTATTTCAGGTGCAGAGCTATATCGGTCTGTTCTTCCCGGATAACCTATAACCATAGTGTAATCTCCGGGCTTGTAACCTGATGTGGAGATTTTTATTTTTGAGACAACCTGCATCGGTATATTGTTTTCCGAATAGTCGGCAGGGGAGCCGTCATCTGCCGTATATATTCTGTAAATCGCAAAATCACCTTTGTGCTGGGGCCATTCCCAATTATCTTCATCTCCTCCAAATGCAGCTATGGATATAGGAGGCGCAGCAACCAACCGGAGGTCAGTATATACTTTGTATAAGGCCATATAATATTTTTCACCGGACCACATAGCACTAAGATAAGCATCTAACCCTGTATCGGCACTATACTTTTTTTCCATAATATAGTTTAATCTTCTAAAACCGTATGGCTTGCCTTCGGCCTTTAACTTATTTCTTAGAGATTCAACTTCAGATGTGACATCAATTACTTTTTTGAGAAAGAATACCTTTTTGCCGGGGATAGGGATTTCTTTGTCCCTTGTCATAGCCCAGTAGCCCTCTTCAAGATAATTATGTTCAGGGGTACTAAGAGCAAATACGTCACTATAGGCACAGTGATGATTGGTTATAAGCAGCCCCTCATCCGAAATTATGCTGCCGGTGCAATAAAAGCCAATAGAGACTATAGCATCAGAAATCGAGGCTCCGTCTGCATCTGCATTATATATTTCATTTGCACTCAGTTCAAGACCTCTTGCTTGCATTTTTTTCTCAAGAGCTGCATTAATCCGATTTATCATCCACATACCTTCATCGGCAAAGGTAAAAAGGCCGGTTCCTAATAAAACAACCAGCCCTAAAAACAATTTTTTAATCATCAGTCGATTAATAATTATAATGTTCTTTTTATTTCCACAATCTGGAAAGCTTCCACAACATCGTTTTCTTTAATATCGTTGAAATTCTCTATTCCTAAACCGCATTCAATGCCGGCAGTAACCTCCTTGACATCATCCTTGCCTCTTTTGAGTGAAGAAAGAACTCCGGTATATACCACAATTCCATCTCTGATAAGACGCACCTTTGATGACTTGGTAAGTTTGCCCTCTTTTATGATACAGCCTGCAATAGTGCCAATCTTGGAAATCTTAAATATCTGTTTGACAAGCGCGGTGGCTGTTACCTCTTCTTTCTTTTCAGGTTCAAGCATACCCTCAATACCGTCTGTTACCTCATTTATCGCATCATATATGATAGAGTAAAGCCTGATTTCAATACCCTCTTTTTCTGCAAGATTCCTTGCATCGGCTGAAGGACGCACCTGAAATCCGATAATAATGGCATCTGATGCCGTTGCGAGCATAATATCCGATTCGGAAATTGCACCTACCGCCTTGTGAATCACGTTTACATGGATTTCCTCAGTAGAGAGCTTGATCAATGAATCGGAGAGAGCCTCGACAGAACCGTCAACATCACCTTTGACAATAATATTTAGTTCTTTGAAATTTCCTATGGCTATACGGCGTCCGATTTCTTCAAGAGTCATATGCTTCTGGGTCTTGATACCCTGAATCCTTATAAGCTGTTCGCGCTTGTTCGCTATAGCCTTGACTTCTTTTTCATCAGTCATGACATTGAATTTTTCACCGGCACTTGGGGCACCGTTGAGACCCAATATTGAAACAGGAGTGGAAGGACCGGCTTCTTCTATCGATTGGCCTCGCTCATTCAACATAGCCTTGATACGTCCGTAATAGCTTCCGCTCAGTACCATATCTCCTTTCCTTACGGTTCCATCTTGGACAAGTATTGTAGCCAAGTAGCCCCGTCCTTTGTCCAAAGATGATTCTATGATAGTACCTACTCCTAATTTTTTAGGGTTTGCTTTCAGTTCCATCATATCTGTTTCAAGGAGCACTTTTTCCAAAAGCTTGTTCACATTAAGACCACTCTTGGCTGAAATTTCCTGACACTGGAATTTGCCGCCCCATGCTTCAGTCAATATATTCATTTGCGACAGCTGTTCATAGATTTTTTCAGGCCTTGCCCCTTGCTTGTCTATCTTGTTAATGGCAAAGACCATCGGTACGCCTGCAGCTTGTGCATGGTTGATTGCCTCTACAGTTTGCGGCATCACAGCGTCGTCAGCTGCAATGATGATAATGGCAAGGTCTGTAAGTTGAGCGCCTCGTGCACGCATGGCGGTAAATGCTTCATGTCCCGGAGTATCGAGGAAAGTTATTCTTCTGCCGTTAGCAAGTACTACATTGTAGGCGCCAATGTGCTGTGTGATGCCTCCGGCTTCTCCTGCAATAACATTAGCTTTGCGGATATAGTCAAGCAATGAAGTCTTACCGTGGTCTACGTGTCCCATCACAGTAATTATAGGGGGTCTTTCTTCAAGGTTGCCCTCATCATCAAATTCTTCATTTTCTTGATTGACCTCTTGAGTGAGTTCTGCCGTGACAAATTCTATCTTGTATCCGAATTCTTCGGCAACAAGGACGAGAGCTTCTGCATCAAGTCTTTGATTGATGGATACCATAAGGCCCAAGTTCATGCAGGCTCCGATAACCTTATTTACAGGAGTATTGTTCATAAGGGTAGCAAGGTCATTTACCGTCACAAATTCTGTGACTTTAAGAACTTTTTTCTCTGCTGCCTCCTGCTCCATTTCTTCCTGCATCTTTTGAGAGGCTATTTCTCGCTTCTCTTTTCTGTACTTGGCTCCGAAGTTGCTCTTTCTGTTGTCATTCATCCTTGCGTAAGTCTCTTTGACCTGCTTCTGGATTTCTTTCTGCATTTCCTCCTCTTCGGCCTGTGTCATTGCCGGCTTGAATCTATCATTCTTATCCCTCTTTCTGCCTTTGCCTGCATTGCGTTCATTCTTGTCGTGACGACCGCTTCCCTCATTAGACTTACTTTTTCTGTCCTCTTTCTTTACTCGGCGATCATCGCTTTCAATCTTGTTTACATCAACTTTTTGACTACCCTTTGAGATTCGTTCTCTTTTTTTGTTCTTTTTAGGGCTTTCAAATTTAGATAGATCCACCTTACCGATTATTTTTAATCCAGGCGTCTCATCATCTTCCTCATCTTTGATAGATGCGGCTTTCTTTAGTTTATGTTCAGCTTTTAGTTTTGCTTTATCCACCTTAGGCAAAAAATCTTCTTCATGTCCCTCGTCCTTATGCTGTTGATGTTTAGAAGATTCCTTGCGAGAAGCGTTTTCTTTATTTGTGGATTTCTCATCTTTGTTGTTAGCAGTATTTTGTGATTCTTCAAGTTGCAGTTCTTCTTTTTTAGCTTCTTGTGTTTCAGCTTTCAGAGGCTCCGGTTCGGCAGGCTGCTCAATTTCTGTTATAGGCTCTTCCTTGGTTTCCTCAATTGCAGGAGCCGGATTCTCAACAGTCTGAACATCCTCAGTCTGGTTTTCGATATGCTTTTCAGCTACTTTTTCTTCATGAATTTGTATTTCTTCCACAGGTGTTTCTTTTTGGTCAGGAATTTCAATGATTTCATTTTTCACAGGGGCTTCAGAAGAGGTTGCCATCTCCTCTTCTTCCTTAGTTGGATTGGATAAACCGGTACTAGTGATTATGGTCTCCCTAGCAAGCTCAAATTCATCTTCGTCATCATCCTGCGGCTTTTTGGTGTTTTTCTCAATGATTTCTTTCATCTTGATATCTACTTTTTCCGCATCCTGCTTAGCCCTCAGATCATCCCCGAATTTTCGTTCTAAAGCAGGAAGATATTCATCCGATACTTTTGCATTGGGATTAAGTTCTATGCTTGCGCCTTTCTCGTTTAGAAAATCCACAAGTGTCTGAAGACCAATATTGAATTGTTTTGTTAATTTATTTAATCTTATTTCTGCCATATAATCACTTCCCGTTTTATTAATTACTCCTCCTCTTCTTCTTCAAATTCTGCACGTAGAATTTTCATTACTTCTTCTACTGTCTCATCTTCGAGATCCGCTCTCTTGGCTACATCTGCCGCTGACAAAGCCAATACGCTTTTTGCTGTATCACATCCGATTGCAATAAGCTTGTCAATAACCCACTGGTCGATTTCGTTGCTGAATTCGCTGAGAAGAACATCTTCTTCCTCCTGATTGTCATCTTGAGCAGTCTCCCTCCACACTTCAATTTCTCGACCTACAAGCATGCTTGCAAGTTTGATATTGCAACCTCCTTTTCCAATGCCTTTCTTGACCTCTTCAGGCAACATATAGACTTTTATCTTTTCTTCTTCGTTTGTCCCCATGTCTATAGAAGATATTTTGGCCGGGCTTAGAGCTCTTTGGATAAGCAGCTGTGTGTTGGAGGTCCACTGGAGTACATCGATATTCTCATTACGAAGTTCGCGCACTATTCCAATGATTCTTGAACCTTTTACACCGATACAAGCGCCAATAGGATCAATTCTGTCATCATACGATTCAACGGCAACTTTCGCCCTTTCTCCAGGGACTCTGACGACTTTCTTTATTGTAATCAACCCGTCATAAATTTCAGGAACTTCCTGTTCAAACAATTTGGTAAGAAACTCAGGAGTCGTTCTCGACAAAACAATATATGGAGTTGTATTGTTTTTCATCTCCACGCTCTTGATTATGGCACGTACCGAATCATTCTTTTTGAAATGTTCTCCGGGTATCTGTTCTGATTTCGGAAGGCGCAACTCATTGCCGTCTTCATCAAGAATAAGGACTTCCTTCGACCAAGTCTGATAAACCTCTCCGGTAAAAATCTCGCCTATCCTCTCAATGTATTTGTTGAAAAGGTTTGCTTTTTCTATATCCATAATCCTACCCTGAAGATTCTGGCGTATGTTGAGGATACCCCTGCGACCGAAATCTTTAAGTTCGACCTTTCTTGTAAATATCTCACCTATTTCGTAATCATCTTCTCCACGTTTCTTGAGGTCTTTAAGAGATATTTCGGTATTAGGGTTCTCAACCTCTTCGACAACCGTAAGGTTCTGGTAGATTTCACAATCTCCCTTGTCCACATTGATAATAACATCAAAATTATCTGCAGAACCGAAAGTCTTTGTAAGCTGTGTTATGAATACATCTTTGAGCACTCCCATCATTACAGGCCTATCGATATGCTTTTCATTTTTGAAAAGAGCGAACGCTGTCTTAAGATCCAATTTTTCTTCCATGTGTGTTTATATTATTTTACTATTTTGCAATAAATGTTAAAAGTCAATATGTGGCATAACCGTGTTGATTTCTCCGATATTGAAAATATCATCGTGCATTACTTTTATTTTCTTTTTCTTGCCGTCCACAATTTCGTTTTGTTCGTATTCCATACGGATATAATCTTTTTGGGCTTCCATGAGTTTGCCTATAATTTTTCTGCCGCCTTTAAGTCTTACCTCTACAAGAGAACCTATAGCTTTTTGAAACTGCCTGAGCACTTTGAAAGGCTGGTCGAGACCTGCCGATGTGACTGTAAGCGAATAATCTTCTTTATCTCTGTCAAATATCTTCAGAAAGGCATTATTTACGGCAATGCAGTCTTCCATATCCACAGTTCCATTGTCTGATTCTATGGTGATCTCGATATCATTGTCACGGCTTACTGCAATATCGACAATGAAGCAGCCTCTGGAAATCACAGTGGCCTCAATTTCTTTTTTGATAATATCCGAATTCATATTCTAAAAACAGAGATAGGAGACTCTGTCGTCCCCTATCTCTTTCACGGCTACAAAGATAAGCATAATATTGCTTAAATCAAAAAGGCATACTATAATTTTTCAATCGGTAGAGTCAAGCAGGAAGTGCAACGTTACGACAAAAAAAATGAAAAATTAATCTTTTGGCGTAGAAAATTTCAATTGGCACATTTCAATCTTAAGCACAATTTTTCAAATTTAAGATAAAAATTTCAAAAGGTTGTCATGAATCAATTTTTTCCGAATTAATTATAAATATTTCCATATTTGAGTTAAAAGTCGTTAATTTGCATAATATTTAAAATAATAAGTCTATGGAATTTACGGCGAGACAGTTGGCGCACATACTCAGAGGTACGGTAGAAGGAGACGAGCAGATCAAAGTGACCGATTTTGCGAAAATCGAGCACGGAAAACCGGGGAAGCTTTGTTTTTTTGCCAATCCTAAATACGAACGTTATGTCTATACGTGCAAGGCGAGCATTCTTTTAGTGAATAATGATTTCAAACCTACAGGCCCTGTTACGCCTACTATGATAAGGGTGGAGAATGCCTATTCCGCTTTGGCTGATTTGTTGAAATATGTTGCTGCCCAGCGACGCACAGACAAAAGGCATAGGGGATTTAGGTCTTCATGGTTCTTTACTACAAAATTTGGCAAGAAAGTCTATCTTGGCAGTCATTCTTATGTAGGGCATCATGCGGAAATAGGGGATTATACCAAGATTTTTGAAAATGTTTATGTGGGAGATGATACCAAAATAGGAAAACACTGCATAATTTATCCCGGAGTATGTATATATCCCGGAATGATAATAGGAGATAATGTGATTATTCATTCAAACGCTGTTATAGGTTCTGACGGTTTTGGGAATGCTCCTCAACCTGACGGCACATGGGAGAAAATCGAACATATCGGCAATGTTATTATCGGAAATAATGTGGAAATCGGTGCAGGAACTACGATAGATCGTTCTGAAATGGAATCCACTATTATAGGAAATGGTGTAAAGATTGATAATCTCTGTCAGATAGCTCATAATGTGCAGATTGGAGACAATACAGTAATGGCTGCTCAGTGCGGTATTGCAGGATCTACCAAAATAGGAAAGAATTGTATCTTGGCCGGCCAAGTAGGTATCGCAGGTCATTTGGTCATAGCAGACAATACTATTATAGGAGCACAGGCAGGAATTATCGGCAATATCAAAAAGTCGGGACAGACATTATTGGGCTCACCTGCTCTGCCAATTAAGAATTATATGCGTAGCTATGCCATTTTCAAGCAGAGCGGAGAAGAAAGATAGAGCGGAGGAAATAAATTTCAAAGAGAATAATTTTTATTATCTTTGCCAAAATAATAATAAACACGTTATATAAATGTATCAGCATACAGTATGTAAATCATACCAATTTGAGGGCAAGGGCCTGCATACGGGACTTGTCGCCAAGATGACAATAAAGCCGGCTCCGGAGAATACGGGTATCCGTTTTGTAAGGACAGACTTGGGTGTTGCCGTTGATGCATTGGCAGAGAATGTGACAAGCACAGCTAGGAGCACGACTATTTCTATAGACAATGCGGAGGTGCACACAATTGAGCATGTCGTATCTGCTCTTACAGGTCTCGGGGTGGACAATGCCATAATAGAAATAAACAATAAGGAAGTTCCTATTCTTGATGGCAGCGCAAAATATTATGCAGAATCGATTTGCAGGGATGGATTGCGTGAACAGTCCATCGAAAGGAAATATCTCGATATTCGACAGAATATAGAACTGAAAGATGAAAAATCAGGTTCTTGGATAAAGATAGAACCTGCAGACCGTCCTTCGATTGATGTTACAGTGGATTTCGACTCAAAAGTGCTTGGCGTTCAGAATGTCAAATGGGATGAGAGTGTAGATTATGCCTCCCAAATAGCTGTATGCCGAACCTTTGTGTTTTTTCACGAGATAGAATATCTTTTTGCCAATAATATGATTAAAGGCGGCGATGTGGATAATGCCATTGTCATTGTGGAACATCCGGTGTCTGATGAGCAACTTAAAAGAATGTCCCAACTTTTTAATCAACCGGCCTTGAGTATAGAAAAAGGCTATCTTAATAATCTTGAATTACATTTCCGGAATGAATGCGGAAGGCATAAACTTCTTGATATGATAGGAGATCTCCGACTTGCCGGGGGCTACCTGAATGCTAAGATTACCGCTTTTAAGCCCGGGCATACCATTAATACAAATGCGGCAAAGGCTATAAGAATGGCCATAGCCCAATAATTTTATTGTATATGATCACTATTCATCCACTTGCAACTGTCAGCCCTAAGGCAAAAATAGCCGACAATGTAGAAATAGGGCCTTATGCTTTTATTGATGATGATGTTGAAATAGGAGAAGGGTGCAAAATACTGCCTCATGCTACCATATTCAAATATGTTAAATTAGGAAAGAATTGTGAAGTCTTTCCCGGAGCCGTTGTCGGAGCTGAACCTCAGGATCTTAAATTTGATGGAGAGGTGACTTATGTGGAGATTGGTGACAATGTCACAATTCGCGAATGTGCTACAATTAATAGAGGCACGAAGGCGAGTGGCAAGGGTGTGACAAGAATAGGGGACAATACTCTTATAATGTCCTATGTACATGTTGCTCACGATTGCACCGTAGGCAAGCATTGTATTTTAGTCAGTTTTGTGGGTATTGCCGGGGAAACTGATGTGGACGATTGGGTAATACTTGGAGGAGGAGCAATGGCTCATCAGTTTACAAGAATCGGCTGCCATGCAATGGTCGGAGGCGGTACCAAAATCAATAAAGATGTACCTCCTTATGTGCTTTGCGGAAGAGATCCTATATGCTATGCCGGTGTAAATATCGTAGGTTTGAGAAGAAGAGGTTTTTCTCCGGAGGTAATCAGGAATATAAAAGATATTTACGATACTATTTATTTTCAGGGTTACAATATATCTGACGGCTGTTCTAAAGTTGAAGCCGGTTTCCCTCAAACAGAAGAAAGGGATAATATCATTAATTTTATCAGGGCTTCCAAAAGAGGTGTCATCAGGGGTAGCGAGGCTAATGAAAAAGGTGCAATAGAATAGAAAGTGCTACTTTCTACGGCATATCTTCCTCCAATATCATGGTTTGCATCGGCTGCAGAAGGTTTTACCCTATCACCTGACAAGGTGATACCTGCTGTTGTGTATATTGAAGCCTGCGAGAATTATCAAAAACAGTCATATCGCAATCGTTGCAGGATCTTTTCTTCAAATGGCATCGAAAATCTTAATGTGCCTATCGTGCACAAGGATGGTTCTTTTCGCCGGCCGATAAAAGAGATTGAAGTTGATTATTCCGTGCCTTGGGTACAAAAGACTGAAAGGGCAATATCTTCTGCCTACTATTCTTCTCCTTTTTTTGAATATTACAAGGATTCTATTTTTGAAGTACTTGAATCAGGGTACCTTACTTTATGGGAGCTAAATATGAGTCTGATAAATGTAATATCATCTAAATTGGGACTTGCTATTGATTTCAGAGAGACTCTAAAGTTTATTTCTGATGGCTCTTCTGTGAATTGCAAAGACTTGAGAAATGTCATACATCCCAAAAAGACCAATACTGTTTTGTCACAATTAGGATTGGAAAAGCCATATTTTCAGGTTTTTTCCCGAAAATATGGCTTCATGCCGGATTTGTCTATAATTGACTTGTTGTTTTGTGAAGGTCCGGATTCCATATTGTATCTCAAACCTTATATTCGCAGATAATCTCTGAATTTAGAATCTCCATCCTAAGGTAAGTACAATATCCACAATATTGGATTTGACCAATACTTCAGGAGAAGCTGTATTATCGATATAATTGCCGTAAGGATAGAAATATTCATTGGCTTTCTGCATAAATCTACCTGCAACATCACAGAAGAAAGAACCGCTTGAACTATATCCTAAGCCTGCAGAAAATACATTTGTATAAGCCTTTGGCGCCCTCGTTACTCCATTTTCCACTATTCTTTCAGCCGGAGTATAAAGGTTGTAGCCGGCTCTGAGCGCCAATTCCGGATTAACTTTGAATTCTCCACCGAGCCTGAGCATATTGGATATGCCATACCCATTTTTTATGGAATTATTTACGTCTGCAAAACTATTGACATTGTTAAATGCCGATTCTCTATATCTCATTTCGCTATAGTCGCACATCTCATAGTCTATGCTTATAAGTCCCCTTTTGCCTGCATAGGCAGCTCCTACATTTATGCGGTATGGAGATATGATACGATATTCATATATGCCTTCGGTACTCTTGGCCTTAGCATTGAAAGTCTCATTGTTAAAATATGTCTGTCCGGCACACTGGTATGTTTCTCTTATGAAAGTAGATGTCGGTGTCTGTATTGCAGCACCGAATCTAAGTCCGGTTACCGGTACGAATATAAGACCGAATTTGCCATATACGCCGCTGCCGCTAATTTTTATTGTTTGCTGGAAGCGGAAATCGCTGAATCTTGCTGTTACTTTGCCTTTTGGCGTATCGAATTCAATATCGAAATTAGTATCATTAGGGGCAGCAGCTTCTTTGTAATATGATGCAAAATCATTAGAAAGAGAAATCATGCCGAGATTACCTCCAAAATAAAGTTTGTCCGAGATATTGAATCCAACATTTAACGCCATATCGTATTTGTTGCCTGCCCGTGTCCTTCCATATTTTTGCTGGAGTTCTCCGGCTGTTTCAATCTTTTTTACGCCGTGATCATCGTATATTTTCTCTGTAATCCCAATATATTTAATATCGGAGTTATCGTATGTGCTAATCATACCCGCTTTGTAAGCAACAATTGCATCCCATGTATATGGATATACAGAGTTGATATAGTCTGCTTTATCCAAAATTGACTTATCAAGCTTTTTGTCGGAAGCATAAGCTGCCAATTCTCCTAAATATGAAGTCTTTTTATTACTTCCGCCGGCAGTCATATTGTCGTA
>CAUUVS010000004.1:0-156515 GCA_963548935.1 uncultured Bacteroidales bacterium | reverse complement strand
AGATAATATGAAGAAAGTAATAATATTTTCTTTTTGGATTTTTACGATTTTTGCCTGCACAAAAGAAGAATTTGTATCGCAGAAAGAAAGAAACGCTGAATCAAAGAACTTGAATAATGATAGCGCCGGAGTTTTTGTACCGGGTGTTTCGGTTGTGAAATTTACAGAAGATATGATAGACCTTATTGAGGGGGATTTGTCAAGAGGTAAAGTGGTTACGAAATCTATGGCCTTGAATCAGGCTCTTGATGAATTGGGAATTGTCTCAATTAAGAGGGTTTTTGAATATGCCGGAGAATTTGAACCTCGTACAAGAGCGGCCGGGCTTCATAGATGGTATGCCGTTGAATATGCTAAAGATGTGCCTGCTGCAAAGGCGGTAAATGAGTTTAGAAGTATGCCGGGCGTCGAGTATGTTGAAAGAAGGCATAGGATTGCGATAAATGATTTTGATGATCCGGGTTATTCTATGCAATGGCATTATTTCAATGATGGAAATAAAGGAAAGAAAGGCGCTGATATTAATGTAAGGCGCGTATGGAAGGATTATACGACTGGTGACAGCAGGGTAATAGTATCGGTAGTCGATGGGGGAATCGACCCTGATCATAAAGATCTTAAAGACAATTTTATTCCGGGGGGATCCGGTGGCAGCAGGAATTTTGTGGATGGTAATTTTGTGATAACTGCTCATAGGCATGGTACTCATGTAGGGGGAATCATAGCTGCCGTGAATAACAATGGAAAAGGAATTTGCGGTATAGCAGGAGGAGATAAGGCAAATAATAAGTCCGGGGTCAAGCTACTTAACAGCCAGATTTTTGCAACAAAGGATGGAAAGGAAGTAGGCGGGCTTTCCGGTGCGCAAGGCATAAAATATGGGGCGGATCACGGAGCTGTCATTTCACAGAATAGTTGGGGATATTTAATCGATACTGACGGAGATGGTCGCATAAGTGAGAAAGAGAAAGCGGCTGCTCTTGCAATGCGGATTGACCATGTTGATAAAGATGCTGTTGATTATTTTATTAAGCATGCCGGTTGTGCAGCAGATGGCACTCAGAAGCCTAATTCAATGATGAAAGGTGGTGTCGTGATTTTTGCTGCCGGTAATGATGCTTTTGAAAATGGCGCTCCGGCTAACTATGATCCTATTATTGCAGTTGGAGCTATTGATAAGAATGGGAATAGATCATATTTTTCCAATTTTGGTGATTGGGTGGATATTGCCGCTCCCGGAACATCTATTTATAGTACTTATCCTAATAACAGCTATGGCCTGATGAGTGGAACTTCGATGGCTTGTCCTCATGTTTCAGGAGTTGCGGCTCTTGTGGTTTCTTATTGTGGGGGGCAAGGATTTACAAATAAGATGCTTGAAGAACGGTTGATAAAAGGAGCTAAAACAGGTTTTTTGCCTGCGAATGCCAATATAGGACCTCTTGTCGATGCGTTGGGATCTATTACTTATGGAAATACTGATGTGCCTTCGAAAGTTGATTCATATACTGCTACTCCTGTATCCAATAGTGTGGATATGAGCTGGAATGTGACGTCAGACTCTAAAAATCGTCCTGCTTATGGTTATATGCTGTTGGCTTCAAAGGACAAGAATGTTTTCAAAAATATAAAACTTAATGAACCGGGAGAAAATATAAAGGTGTCTCGTATAGAAACACCGGAAGGAGCAAAAACCGGTGACGCTATAAAAGGAAGCCTGAAAGATCTCGATTTTGACTCCGATTATTTTGTCGCCATTGCCGGGTATGATTATAGACATAATTTTTCAGAGCTATCTGAAGTAAAACATGTCAGGACTTTGAGAAATAATCCTCCGGTGATTACTCTCGGGCAGAAACTGTTTATAATAAAGGCTTTTCAAACAGTATACTGTCCTATAGGTATCTCTGATCCTGACGGACACGATGTTACTGTTCAGTTTGATCCGGGTTCCAATGCGGCAGAGCTTGTGAGAAATCCGATTGATCAGTCTTATCTTATAAAATTTGTCGGCTTTTCTGCCCCTGCTAAAGTATATCAAGCCAAAATTTCTGTAAAAGATAAGTATGGTCTCTCTGCAGAGAAGACATTTAATTATGAAATACTTGAAAATCAAGTTCCGGTAAAGAAAAAAGATTTTGAGAATATTCTGGTTTACGGTGATATAGGAAAGAAATTCATATTTAAGTGTGATGATTATTTCTCTGACCCAGATGGTGAGGAGTTGAGATATGAGATTATGAACTCTAATAATAATATCATACACGTAAATAATTCCAAAACAGCATTTTTTGCTACTATTTTAGACTTTGGACTGAGTACGATTACGATCACGGCTATAGATGCTTTTGGGAAGAGAGTCTCAGGTACATTCAAGGTAGTTGTCAGAAAGCAAGGAAACAATGTGGAGACATATCCTAATCCTGTTAAAGACAGGTTGTATCTGTGTACAGGTAAAGATGAGGTAGAAACGTATGTCAAGATTGTGTCGTTAGCAGGAGCTGTTGTTTATGAGAGGAGATCTGTATTCAGTGCTTTTAGACCTCTTGAAATAGATTTTTCCAATATGGCCCCTGGAAGGTATTCTGTTTTTGTTAGTTATGGGGGAAATGCAAGTACAAATACGGTTGTAAAATATTAGAAAATGAAATATTGTGTATTTAAGTGTCTGTTGTCTGCATTTTCGCTCGCAATTGTTTTTGGTATCGGTTCCATGGCGCAGGAATCGGCAGGGCATCCGTATGCGATGGAATTTTCCGGTATTTTACGTGACCCTGTCTCTTCTGCCACAGGTTTTGCCGGTATGGCATCGATTTCCACAATGGCTTGGGCATCTTTTGACAACCCTGCCGTAATGTCTTTCTATGACGGAAAGTTTGATGCACAGCTTCTTTTTCAGAACTGGCAGCCGGAATACGGCAAGACTACCAATCTTGGAACTGGGATAGCATTTCGTACTAAAAAAGGCTTGGGATTGTCTGTTGGTTTTTTGAACCAGCTTGGACAGCCTTTTGAAGTTACAGATGGTTCAGGTCTCTCATTGCGGACTTACAGACCGAGTGAAATGCAGTTTAATTTAGGATTTGGTTTTAAGATAGCGGATTTCGTGTCTATTGGTCTTAGTTTGAAAAGGCTTTCGGAGCATTTTACGACAGGATCTATAATAGCATTTGGTGGAGATTTATTTGCTATGGCTAAACTTATGGATTTCAATATCGCATTGGGAGTGTCTAATGTCGGTACTCCGGTAAAATCTTCCTCCGGACGGGCTTTTAATTTGCCGTCTTCAATCCGTCTGGGCGGAGATTATTCAAAGACATTCGTCGGTAAGCACAATATAGAAGCGCTTCTGGATATTGATTATTTCTTCCTTGCTTCCGGATTTTCTGTGGCATTCGGAGGTAGGTATGCTTGGAAGGATATGATATTTGTTCGTACCGGGTATCATTTCGGTACCGATAATGCATTGCTGCCTTCGTTCGCATCCGTAGGTTTAGGTATGAAGGTTTATGGCATCTGTATAGATGTGGCATATTTGCTATGCAATGATGTGCTTAAAAATACGTTCTCTGTAGGTTTAGGATATATGTTCTGAAGTAATGTGCTGTTTGGTGCCAGAAAAGGCATTTTCCAATGATTGTTTACCTAATTGTCTTTGGCATCGGAATGCAGATGAATTTCTCTGCCATTGACTTTAATGGCGGATAATGGCCTTGAAGGGCAAACAAATTCACAAGCTCCGCAGCCAATACATTTGCTCTCGTTTACCATAGGGATTTTAACTGTTTTTTTATTGCCTGATGTATTTGTTATTTCTTTTTCGATCATACTGATAGCTCCTATAGGGCATTTGCGTGCACATAACCCACATTTTGCACCCTTTTCAGCAGCTAAGCAAAGACTGTATTCTATTTCAGCCATACCTATATGGATAGACTTTTTCTCTTCCGGAAGAATGCGTCTGATAGCTCCTGTAGGACATAATTCAGAACATTTTACACAATCAGGTTTGCAGAATCCTCTTTCGTAAGACATTTCAGGTTGCATTATCCTTGATAATTTGGAAGATGGTCTCAACACATTATTGGGACAAGCAATTACACATAGTTGGCAGGCTGTACAATGGGAATAAAAACCATTTACGCTCCATGAGCCTGCCGGCGTTATGGGAATACTTCTCTTCGGCACCGTTTTTCCTGATATTTTTGCATAAGTCTTTTTGACTTTTTCTTTATTCTCTCCTATTGCAAGTGATGATAAGACAATTGCCGAAGATACTATGAATGCTCGTCTTGAAACATCCGTACCGGCTTTATCTTGCTTTGATAAGGTTTGTGACTTAAGCGGTCGGAACTTCGATGATTCGTTTGTTGTATTCAGGTTGTCATCGACGGATTTTCCCCAAGCGAAACGATACTGCATTGCATCGAATTTGCAAGAACTTATACAATTGAAGCAAGTGACACATCTGCTGTAATCCACCTTGTAATGTTCAAGGTCTATACATGAAGACTTGCAATCTTTTTCACATTTATGGCATAGTTTGCATTTGCTCCTGTCTATCACAGGACGGAATGCAGAAAATCTTGCTAAGAAACTGAGGGTTGTTCCTACAGGACAGATTGTGTTGCAATATGTCCTTCCTCCTTTCCAAGCCAGAGTAATTATTGTCATAAATGTAATGGCGGCAATGATGAAAGTCGGTAGGCTCTTGAGCCATACCTCTTTAGGATAAATCGTATAGCTTCCGGCTTTTTCAGTTATCAAGGCAAATAGATTATTTCCCAAGATATAAATAGGGGAAAATAGGTTTTCGACAATTCTTCCATAAGAGCTATATGGTGCCACTATTGCCACAAAGGATTGAAAACCAATTATTAAAGCGAAAATAAAAACTACGAATATTCCATATCGGAGCCACTTTTTCTCTTTAGACCAATAGTATCTTGCTTTTTTGTTGAGTTTAAATCTGAACCAAGCAATAATGTCTTGCAATATCCCTAATGGGCAGATTACAGAGCAATAGACTCTGCCTAATATGAGAGTTGCAATTGCTAATACTACTATTACAATGAAATTCAGTGAAAGGATTGCCGGAAGAAACTGTATTTTTGCCAGCAGGCCAAACCAGTTGTACAAAGCCCCTGTGATGTCTAAGAACAATAATGTAATGAGTATGAATATTATAGCTGCAAATGCTAATCTTATTTTTCTCAATATTGTTTCCATTGCCTCAAATTATGTCTATATGCATTCCAATCGCTTATAGTCTCTTTCGCCACACCGGAATCCACGGCTGCTTTTGCCACAGCGACTGATACTTTTTCCAATAACCTGCCGTCAAGAGGTTTAGGTATAATATAATCCGGACCGAAAGTCATGTTTTCCAAGCCATAAGCCTTTAGAACATTTTGCGGTATAGGCTCCATTGCCAAATCAGCGATAGCCTGTGCAGCTGCTATTTTCATTTCATCATTAATCTCTTTTGCACGAGTATCCAAAGCTCCTCTGAAAATATAAGGAAAACCCAGAACATTGTTTACCTGATTGGGATAGTCAGAACGTCCTGTACATACAATTACATCAGGTCTTGCTGTCTTGGCATCCTCATACGTAATTTCCGGATCCGGATTTGCCATTGCCATAATGATAGGGGACTTTGCCATACTCCTAACCATATCTTGCGTAAGTACACCGCCTTTTGAAAAACCTGCAAAAACATCAGACCCTTTCATGGCCTCTTCAATACTGTGTATATCAATATTAGTAGCAAAAGCACGTTTATACTGATTGAGATCCGTCCTGTCAGTGCGCACCACACCTTTACTGTCGCACATAATGATATTCTTTCTTCTCAGCCCTAATTTCAGATATAGATTGGCACTGGCAATAGCGGCAGCGCCTGCTCCATTGACAACAAGCCTTATGTCTTCTATTTTTTTACCGGCTATTTTAAGAGAATTTATAAGAGCGGCGGAAGATATTATGGCTGTGCCGTGCTGGTCATCGTGCATTATGGGAATATCCAATTCTTTTTTTAGCTTTTCTTCAATTACAAAGCATTCCGGAGCCTTAATATCTTCCAGATTTATTCCTCCGAAAGTTGGGGAAATATTTTTTACGGTCTTACAGAAGTCTTCAATATCAGTACTGTTTACTTCAATGTCAATTGCGTCTATCCCGCTTAATACTTTGAAAAGTAGTCCTTTACCCTCCATTACAGGTTTTCCTGCTAAAGCGCCGATATTGCCGAGACCGAGAACTGCCGTGCCATTTGATATTACAGCGACAAAATTGCCTTTATTGGTATATTTATATACATTATGAGGATCTCTATGTATTTCAAGACAAGGAGCCGCAACTCCGGGAGTATATGCCAATGACAAGTCTTTCTGGGTAATAGCCGGTTTTGTCGGGGTTATGCATAATTTGCCTGCCGGGAAACTGCTATGATATTCTAATGCTTCCAAATCAATACTATTCATAATTCAAATATTTTACGTCTTTTACGCAAGATTGTAACAAATATATGAAATTAAAGCAAGATTTACGTGGCGTATCAATTCAGAATTATCAGAGCAATGCTCTTATGGCTGAAAGTCAGTTTGACAATATCGGAAGACGTTTTGTTAAGAGTTGCTTTCCACCAATTGTCGAATACTACCGAGTCGGTTGGCCAAACAAGCCCCTCTGAGCAGATGTTTAGTGAATTGTCCGGAGAGAATATGGATATTGTCCTTCCTTCTCCAATATGGAGTTCACAAGAATCCGTTATTGCAAAAGCTGTAGAATAGTCGGAAACAATATCTATCTGTATATTATCCCGAATAGGCATCCTGCAATATTCCATAAGCAGAGACAGATTACCTATGGTATGGTCTTCACGCTTGCCGGAGGCTCCAATGATATGGATATATTCCACATCCTTATAATTTTCTATAATATATTTGAATGCTTTTGTTTGGTCGTTTGTGTCCTGCTCGGCAATTCGTACAATTATTGAAGAATATTTTTTCTGAATAGAGGGAGAAAGAGAGTCCATGTCACCGACAATGGCATCGGGCAGTCGCAAATTTCCAAAAATAGATGGAGCTTTTTTAAGCCAAGTCTGAAATGCCCCGTCACAACAAATAATGTAATCTGCTGTAGATATAAGGTATCTTGGATATTCCTTTTGCGGAAAATCACCGGCACATATAATTACGGCAGTCTTTCCCATTATTGTCTTGTTTTGGCTATTTCTGATTTTGAAGAACCGTTTATGACAATGTACTCGCAAGGATTTCTGAAACCTGCCAGAAAGGCTTCAATTGTCATTCTTTTTTTACCTGCCAATTGAAGATTTTTGATTGAGATTGCTCCGTCTACGGTACATATTGCCAAATAGGATTTATTGTCTGAAAGTATTTGTCCAGGCTTGCATTCTATTATGCCGGAATATTCTTTCATTCTCAACAGGGCTTCTCCCTCGACCTTTTCCGCTGAAAATATTTTTAATTGATGAGATTCTGCAAACGAACCTCCTGATAAATATGTAAAGGCTGTAGGATATGGGCTAAGACCTCTTATGAGGTTGTGAATATTCTTGGTCGAATCTTCCCAATCAATATGACACAGCTCTTTTGTTAATTTCGGAGCAGGTTTAAGCACTTCGGAGCCTTGAATAAAACTTCGCTGCACCCTTGTTTCAATGCTTTTTTCAATTATGCCTTCTGTTGTTTGCAACACAAGTTCGGCACCGATTTTCATTAATTTGTCGTGTACGTCTCCTGCTGTCTCGTTTTCTTCGATAACACAGCTTTGGCGCAATATTATGCCTCCTGTGTCTATATTATTATCAATCATAAAGGTTGTTGCTCCGGTGATTCTCTCACCATTGATGATAGCCCAGTTTATAGGAGCAGCTCCTCTATATTGCGGAAGCAGGGCAGCGTGGAGATTGAATGTCCCTAAAGACGGCATTTTCCATACTTCTTCAGGAAGCATTCTGAATGCTACAACGATAAAGAGGTCTGCTTTAAGGTCAGAAAGCTGCTTCAAAAATTCCGGATCTTTGAGTCTTACCGGCTGAAGAACCGGAATGTTATGTTCTACAGCATATTTCTTGACAGCGCTTTCATTGACTTTGAGTCCTCTTCCGCTTGGTTTGTCAGCTACTGTTACTATCCCTACTATATTGTAATTTTTTTGAACCAAGGCATCAAGAGGGGCAACCGCAAACTCCGGAGTACCCATATATACTATTCTTGTTTTTTTGAACATATTGATAATCTTTGATTTTGCTTTTCTCCACCATGCACCGAAATTTTCTGTTCTAAATATAGAAGAGTCGTGAATTGCTTTCCATGATAGGTACATACCTATTGGAAGCAATACCGTAGTTGAAACAAAAACGCCTACTGCTGCCGATACAGTACCGTCACGAGCTAATTTTATGCCGGTAATATCTATAACCCAATAAAATACAAAGAATAGGACAGCTATTATGATTGAGACTCCGAGACCTCCTTTCTTATTGTTGAATGAGCCTATAGGGGCGCCGATAAAGAAAAGAATCAGACACATAAAAGCCTCGGCGAATTTTTTCATCAGTTCTATATACGATGCAATCAAGGTCCTTCTTTCCACATAGACTTCGCTGCCGTCTGATTTGAGAATGGATGCTAATTCATTTGCTCTTATAGCTGCATTACGATAAGCGTTTTTTTCTACCGACTTGCTGTCCCATTTTCCGAAGCCTTCTATATTGTAGGACACTCTGCCGTTAAATTTATAGGAGGTATCTAATTGGTTGCTGTATTTAAGGGTTCTGCTTTTTAAGAAATATGAAATCTGTAATGCCGTTATAGAATCTTTCCTGATTTTTATAGAGTCTTTTCCCACTAACAATTGGCTTAAAGTCATGGCTCTAACATTGTCTCCGAATTTTGCGTCACCGGATTTCTTGAAAGCATAGTTATGTAGAGGGATAATCATTTCTTGCTTCTTGAAATCGATTTTCTGTAGTTGGAGTGATGTGTCTCTATAATTTTTGATATTGGTCTCTTGGTAGTTGATCCCATTGAATAGCTGTAATATAAGGTAATCTTTGGTTTTGGACATTTTAATCAAAGCAGAATCTGCAAGCGTGAGGCTGGTATTACCTTTATTATTGGTATGGTCATAAACCATAACTCCATGCAGAATGTCGCTATTGTCGCTTTTAGATTCAATCCTCATTGTATAGCCGTCGATACCATCATAGAAGATACCCGTCGGTATTGTGACTTCGGATTTTGTCCTGCCTATATCGTCTCTTAAAGTGAAAATCTTGTTAAATGATAAAGGTACAAGGTTGTTTACAACAAAGAATGTCCCGATAGCAATCATTATGGAAGCTGCCATCAGTGGAACCATAACCCTTGCCAATGAAATGCCTGCCGATTTCATTGCAATAAGTTCGCTGTTTTCTGCCATTTGGCCAATAGTCATTACAGAAGCTAATAGGGTGGCAAGAGGAAGTGCAAGGGGCAGCATAGTGGCGCCTCCCCAACCCATAAACTCAAGTATTACTTTCAGTCCCAGTCCTTTTCCTACCAATTCATCGATATACACCCACAAGAATTGCATTATTAAGATGAAGACAACAACTAAGAGGATCGCAAAAAACGGTCCTATAAATGACTTCAATATGAACTGGTCGAGCTTTTTCACTTTGTAGCGTTATCAACTAATACTTCAATGGCCGCTGCGAGTCCTGATACATCTTTTCCTCCTGCTGTTGCTATCCAAGGTTGTCCACCACCACCTCCGAGAATAAGTTTGGCGGCCTGACGTATGTCATTTCCTGCATTTTTACCTTTGGCAACCAAATCATCAGTGTACATAAGTACAAGCTGAGGTTTTCCTGCATTCTCAAATGCAGCTGCAAAAGCAAGACCTTTTTCTTCTTTATGGATAATACTTGCAATTTCTTTTACTATAGCGGGATCTTCTGAAGAAGAGAACTTTGCAATTCTTATTCCATTGATTGGCTCTGCAGTTGCTATAATATTTTTTGCGGTATTTCCGGCTTTTTCAAGCATAAATGCTTCAAGTTCTTTTTTATAGGCAGCGTTCTCTTCAAGAATTTTCTTGATAGAACCTGATAGATCAGGGGGATTGTTAAATAAGCCTTTAGCTGATTTCAGCGTGTCTTGCATTTCGTAAATGAGTTTCTCGGCAGCTTCTCCGGTAACGGCTTCTATTCTTCTTATGCCTGCTGCCACTGCGCCTTCGGACACAATCTTGAAGATACCGATGTTTCCTGTGGCGTTGGTGTGAGTACCTCCGCATAATTCAATAGAGTCTCCGAACTTAACGACTCTGACCTTATCTCCATATTTTTCGCCAAATAGGGCAATGGCTCCCATCGCTTTTGCTTCTTCCATAGAAGCTTCTCGATTTTCTTCGAGTGAATTATTGTTCCTTATAAGGCTATTGACCATTTTCTCCGTACTCTTAAGTTCTTCATCAGTCATTTTTGAGAAGTGAGAGAAGTCGAACCTGAAATAATCGGGACCTACAAATGAGCCTTTCTGTTCTACGTGAGTGCCGAGAACGACCCTGAGCGCCTGATCAAGAAGGTGGGTTGCAGTGTGGTTGACAGCGATTCTGGAACGTCTTTCAGCATCTACATACAACGAAAAGATTCCTGAACAATCAGAAGGGATTTTCTCTGCAAGATGGATGGTGAGATTGTTCTCCTTAATTGTGTTGAGTATATTGATTTTTTCACCATTTTCTGCAATAATGTATCCTGTATCACCTACCTGACCACCCATTTCTGCATAGAAAGGTGTCCTGTCAAACACTAATTGGTAATAAATCTTGTTTTTTTGCTTAACTGTGCGTTGCTTTATCATCTGAACACCGTCGAGTTCGGTATAGTCATATCCGAGGAATACTGATTCTTCTCCGTTATGGTATTCTGTCCAATCTCCGAATTCATTTGCCGTTGCATTTCTGGCTCTGTTTTTCTGTTTCTCCATTTCTGCATTGAAACCATCTATATCGACAGTATAGCCGTTTTCCGTTGCAATAAGTTCAGTGAGGTCAAGTGGAAAACCGAATGTGTCATAAAGTATAAATGCATCGTAACCTGATATTTGCATTGAATTTCCGGCTTTGGCCATATACTCGTCCATCAGTTTGATACCTCTGTCAAGAGTTCGTAGAAATGCCATTTCCTCTTCTTTGATGACAGTTTCAATAAGTTCCTTCTGGGCAGTAAGCTCAGGATAGGCTTCGCCCATGTCTTCCACTAACCTGTCAATAAGCTTGCACAGGAAAGGTTCGTTGAAATCAAGGAATGTGTAGCCATAGCGGACAGCCCGGCGCAGAATCCTCCTTATTACGTATCCTGCTTTGACATTCGAAGGTAGCTGACCATCGGCAATAGAAAAGGCTATAGCTCTGATATGATCTGCAATTACCCTCATAGCAACTTCTGTTTTATTGCTTTCGTGATATTTATGTCCTGAAAGTTCTTCGATTTTGCGAATGCTGCCACTGAAAAGATC
The DNA here is from genome assembly GCA_963548935.1 of uncultured Bacteroidales bacterium. Taxonomy (GTDB): domain Bacteria; phylum Bacteroidota; class Bacteroidia; order Bacteroidales; family UBA932; genus Cryptobacteroides. The sequence continues at coordinate 144,975 of CAUUVS010000004.1, read as the reverse complement.
TGTATCATAATTGCTTGTCTTGCCTTGAAGCACCATACACAGTCTTTCAAACCCCATTCCTGTATCGATGTTATGGTTCGGAAGCAATTCGAGTTCTCCATTGGACTTGCGGTTGTATTGCATAAATACCAGGTTCCATATCTCGATCACATCATCATTGTCGGTATTGACAAGTTTGTTGCCAGGCACTTTTGCAATTTCCTCATCTGTTCTTAGGTCGATATGTATTTCGCTGCATGGCCCACATGGTCCGGTATCCCCCATTTCCCAGAAATTGTCGTGTTTGTTGCCGGGCAAGATATGATCCTCAGGAAGATGTTTCAACCATGCCTGCCGAGCCTCGTTATCAGCAGATGTACCGTCTTCTTTGTCACCTTCAAATACTGTGGCATAAAGTTTTGACTTGTCTATCTTATAGACATTCGTGAGGAGTTCCCAAGCCCAGTCGATAGCCTCTGTCTTGAAATAATCTCCGAAACTCCAGTTCCCAAGCATCTCAAACATCGTGTGGTGTCGCCCGTCATGACCTACAGCTTCTAAGTCATTGTGCTTTCCGCTCACGCGAAGACATTTCTGAGAATCTGTGGCTCTGTGAAATTTGGGAGTGGTATTGCCTAAGAAGATGTCCTTGAATTGGTTCATTCCTGCATTGGTGAACATAAGGGTAGGGTCGTTTTTAATGACCATAGGTGCTGAGGGTACGACTGTATGGCCTTTTGACTTAAAAAAGTCAAGATACATCTTTCTTATTTCATTCGATGTCATATCTGATACTTTATATTTTTATAAAATCACTGTTGGCACGAATTTTATATTCTGAAATAGAGCCATTTCCAGTGAAAATGCAAAATTACAATAATTTCCGCAAAATAGACTATATTTGCAACATGTCATATAGGAAAAAATACATACTCAATCCGACTACTCTTTTATATGAGGCGGAAAATGTGTCTCCCTGTTTTCGATTTATCCGGGTTATGGTGTTTGTGTTGTCATCGGCGGCAGTTACATTGTTCTATTTTTGGATATTTACTTCTGTTTTAGGATTAGAGCTGCCGAAGACTGCTTTTTTAAAGATGAAAAATGCAGAATGGATGTCGAAAATGGAAGTGATGAATACAAATCTTGACAGATATGAGGAAGCATTGGCAGGACTTGAGACCAGGGACAATGACATATATCGCAATATATTTGGCTTGAATGAGGTTGCTATAGAGATACGAAATGCCGGATTCGGTGGTGTGGATCGTTATGCGTATTTAGATGCGCTTCCTAAAAATTCTAAGCTTACAAAGACGACGAAAAGGATTGATATACTGATGAAGAAAACTTATGTGCAGAGTAAATCTTTTGATGAAATAGAGTCGTACTCAAAACGTGCCGGTGATATGGCTTCCTGCATTCCGGCGGTCTCGCCTTTATCGACCGACGCTTCAAAGTTCAGAATTACCAGTCCTTTTGGTTTCCGTTCTGATCCTTTTACCGGTATTACAAAAATGCATACCGGGATTGATTTTGGATGCAAGTCAGGCAATCCTGTATATGCTTCAGGTGATGGTATTGTCGAAAAAGTGTCATTTGCATTGTTCGGCTATGGTAATTCGGTGATTCTTAATCACGGCTTCGGCTATAAGACCAGATATGCACACCTTAGTAAGATATATGTCGTTGAAGGTATGAAAGTCAAAAGAGGGGAAAATATAGGTGATTCAGGCTGTTCGGGGCGAGCATCCGGACCTCATTTGCATTATGAAGTGATATATAAAGGCAGATATGTGAATCCTTCAAATTATTTTGATTTGGAGATGCCGGTAGACGAGTATGAGTCAATGGTAGTGAATGCTTCATCCGAGTTTCGGAATATTATTGTCGAATCGCATAAGTAGTCGGCAAGGAGGTAGGTATGGCAAAATATGAATTCGATAAAGAGAATTTCGATATTAAAAAGGTATCCAGATCATTTAGCAATATAATTTGGCGTGTCGTTAAATGGATAGTTGTTTCAGCATCTTTTGCTATAGTATATTATGTGATTGCTTCGCTTTTTATCAGCACTTCGGAAGAGCGGCGGCTTAGGCGTGAGAACAAAATGTACGAAAAGCTGTATTCTCAGTTGGAAGATAATCAAAAGCTTGTGGGTGATGTAGTGCAGGATCTTCAGGCCAGAGACAATGCTATTTATAACAAAATCTTTCATACCAAGTCACCTTCGGCAGATCTCGGCGTTGCTCTCGGATACAGTTTATCGGATGTGAAATCGACTGAATGTGATGTTTTTGAATATATTGGAAATAAAATCCCCTCTATAGAACTGAAGGCAGCCAATGTGGAGGCAAATATGAATGCGGTTTTTTCAATAATGGCCTCAAGAAAGAATTCAATTCCTCCTTTGGCGTCACCTGTGGAAAATATCAATTATTCTAGGATTGGAGCTTCTGTGGGACAGAAAATAAATCCTTTCTATAAGGTAAAATCTGAACATAATGGATTGGATATTATAGCAGGCCAGGGAGATGTGGTGAAAGCAGCGGCCGGCGGAGTCGTGAAGAATGTGATTCATTCCGGCAAAGGGCTTGGCAATGTTGTTGAAATTGACCATGGGAATGGCTATATTACTAAATATGCTCATTTGGGTAATGTTTCGGTATCAAAAGGCCGGAAATTGGACAGAGGCGTTAAAATAGGCAGTGTCGGGGTTTCCGGCAGTTCATTTGCTCCTCATCTGCACTATGAGGTTTTGAAAGACGGCAAGATAATGGATCCCATCAATTATATGTTTTATTCTTTATCTCCGAAAGAATATGTTGGAGTCGCATATATGGCTCTTAGTACCGAACAATCATTGGATTAGACTAATATTTATATGGAAAAGCTTTATTATACCATAGGGGAGGTTGCAGAAATATTAGGCGAGAGTACTTCGTTAGTGCGCTTCTGGACCAATAATTTTCCTAAATATCTCAAGCCCAATAGAAATGCTAAGGGCAATAGGTTATATACTAAAGATGATATCGATGTTTTGAAACAGCTCCACCTGTTGATAAAAGATAAGGGAATGACTTTGGAGGGCGCTTCAAAACGTCTATCGTCCGACAGGAAGGCTGTGGATGACAGGGTTAAAGCGTTAGACTCTCTGAAAGAGATTAAAAAGCAGCTTGAGGAAATTCGTTCCTCGTTATGATATAACGAAAAATTTCCTAACTTTGCAGTTCCTATTATCGATAAATTTATATATAAAATATGGCTACTAAGAAAATCAAGAAAGTCGAAACTCCAATAGATCAGAGAGAGACTTTCGTTTCAATTCAGAAGAACTTTGCTGATTCGGAATTAAGTGTAGAAGAAAAGCTAAAGACTCTTTATTCTCTACAGAAGGCTGACACTGAAATTGACAAGATTCTTCAGCTTAGAGGCGAACTTCCTGAAGAAGTTGCTGCGCTGGAAGAAGAACTATCCGGAATGAAGGCAAAGGCTTCTAATGTTAATGATAATATTGACGGTCTTAATACCGCTATTGCAAATGCAAAGGAGAATATTCTCGAATGCGATGCCCAGATAGCAAAATATCAGAAACAATTAGAGAATATCACAAATAGCCGTGAATTTGATTCAATCAATAAGGAAATTGAAAATCAGGGCTACCTGAAGAGTATTGCAGAAAAAAATATCAAAGAAGCAAAAGAGAAGATTTCAGACTATAAGATTGCTCTTGAAGGTATCAAAGAGAATATAGAAATAAGGACAGAGGATCTTAAAGCCAAGAAGGAAGAGCTTGACAATATAGTCGAGTCTACCGCCAAAGAAGAGAAAAAACTTCGTGCCCTTAGAACTGCTTGCGCAGAGAAGATAGATGTAAGAACGATGAGCGCTTATGAACGTATCCGTGAAAGCGTGCACAATCATCTCGCTGTGGTAACAGTATATAACAACAATTCTTGCGGTGGATGTTTCAATACAATCATACCTCAGAGAATAGTTGATATAAATTCAAATAAAAAGCTTATTATCTGCGAGCATTGCGGAAGGATTATTGTCAATTCTGACTTTGACGAAGAATAATTTTCTTTGAAATGCCGGACAAGAAACCGAGACAGAAAAAATATCAGCCTGCCAATCTTGATGCAATAGGTCTTGAAATGGGCAATAAGCCGCCTCAAGCCCTTGATTTTGAGGAGGCGGTATTGGGTGCTATGCTTATAGAACCCAATTGTGTTGACGAGTCTATTGAAGAACTTTCTCCAAGTTGTTTCTATGACCCTAAGCACAGGATGATATTTGAGGCTATGGTAAGTCTTGTCAATGAGCATGTTGCTTTGGATATTCTTCCTGTTGCACAGAAACTTAAGGAATCCGGCAACTTGGAGGCGATAGGCGGTCCTGTCGTTTTGACGGAATTGTCTCAGAAGATAGGCGCTGCCGCTCAAGTCGAGTTTTATATCAAGATTCTGAAGCAGAAATGTATTCAGAGAGATCTTATTACTGCATCTTTTGACATTCTGAAGAATGCATACGATGAATCTGTAAATGTAGATGATCTCATAGATAATTCTCAGACAAAAATTTTTGCTGCAATCCAGAACAATGTCAAAAAAGACGTTCAGGAAATCGGTTCCGTCATCAGAATAGCAATGGATGATATTGAACGAATGCAGGAGCAGGTCGGATATAGCGGAGTGCCGTCAGGTTATCCGTCTATAGACAGGATTACAATGGGTTGGCAGAAATCGGATCTTATAATTTTGGCAGCAAGACCATCGGTAGGTAAGACTGCTTTTGCGTTGAATATTGCCAGAAATGCAGCAGTAGACTACAATATGCCTGTAGCATTTTTTTCATTGGAAATGCCTGCAATACAACTTGCCAAGCGCCTGATGACTTCGGAATCTTCCTTGAGTGCAGATAAGATAAAAGGCGGGAGCAAGTTGGAAGATTATGAATGGGATCAGCTAAACTATAAGCTTAAAGCTCTTTCCAAAGCTCCGCTTTATGTCGATGATACACCGAGTTTGCCGATTATGGAGTTTCGCACAAAGGTGAAGAGGCTTGTCAAATCCAAAGGGGTAAGGCTGATAATAGTCGATTATCTTCAGCTTATGCAGGGGCCTGCGGATTTGAGAGGAATGCGTGAACAGGAGGTTGCTGCCATTTCCAGAACATTGAAAGCTACAGCCAAAGAATTGGATGTGCCTATAATAGCATTATCACAGCTTTCCAGAAATGCAGTTCAGCGTGAAAGAAGTAACGGCAAACCTCAATTGAGCGATCTTAGAGAGTCGGGTTCAATTGAACAGGATGCTGATATGGTGATTTTTGTTCACAGACCTGATTATTTGGGGTTGTCGGAAACTCCGGATGGCAAGGAGACCACTCAGATTATTATTGCAAAGCATAGAAACGGAGAGACAGCTGATGTGCCTATGAGATTCAAGAGCGAAATGGTAAGATTTGTAGAGATGGATGATACTCTTACCAATCAGGCGGCGGAGGTGGCTTCTGCAATGAATGATGATTTTGGGTCGACTTCGGGGGATTTCAGCCCTTTCTCCGGAGGAGATGACTTTTCAAACAGTGATTTCAGATGAGTAAAAGCCAAATTCATATCGTTTTATTGTTGATTGTCGTTTTTTTTGTGCCTTGCAACCTGCTTGGTGCAGTCAATAATGATATGGAATCTCTTCCTCTTCATTCTCTTTCGGAAAAAAGACTGGCATTTCAGGCCGGAGAAAAGTTGAATTATGTGCTGCATTACAAATGGGGTGTTATCAATTCGGATGTGGCCAATGGATGTATATCTATAGATACTGTGAGTTTAGATGGGAATAAGGTATTCAAGGCCAGGATATGTGGTCGTACAGCAAAGTTTTATGATGCTTTTTTCTGTGTAAGAGAGGATTTTATCTCATGGTTTACCGTTGATGGTCTTAGGCCTGTAAGATTTGTGCGTGATACTCGGGAAGGCGGATATTATGTATATAATACCTATTCTTATATGTGGGAGCCTGCCAGCCCATTTATCGATGCTATAATCGAGTCGAGAAACAGAGCCAGATATACGACTCAGATTCCTTTGAAAAAAGGTATATGTGATCTACCTTCTATATTTTGTCGTGCCAGAAATCTGGATTTTTCCAAAGTAAAAGAAGAAGTTCCTTATCCGATGGTTTTTGCCGTAGACGATGAGGTTTTTACTGTTTACCTGACATATAAGGGTAAAGAGTCGAAATATGTAAAGAATATAGGCAATGTAAATACTTTGAAGTTTGCAGCTACTTTGGTGGCAGGGGAGGTTTTCAGCGGTAAAGAAGATATGTATATGTGGTTTACTGATGATGATAATAGGATACCGGTTCTTTTTAAGGCACCTATTAAGGTTGGTGAAGTATCAGGTTATCTTGAGAGTTATGAAGGATTGAAATACCCTTTCAATTCTTTGGTGACGCAGTAGGTATATGGCGGCAGGCGAAATATCTCATATAGGAGTTGTAAAAGAAATTACATCTGAAAATATTTCAGTTGAAATTATTTCAGAGTCAACTTGTGGCTCATGTAGCGCTGCCGGTCTGTGTTCTGCTGCCGAGGCTAAGAAAAAAGAGATTGTGGTGACCGCCGGTCCTTTTGATAATTATAGTGTCGGGGAACAAGTTAAGGTGGTGTTGAGACAATCTATGGGCTTAAAGGCTGTTTTGCTTGCTTATGTACTGCCTCTGATAATATTGATGGCACTTGTTGTCTCCTTATCATATACAGGTATAGGTGAATTAGCAACAGGTCTTATAGGTATTTGCGGAGTTTTATTATATTTTACAATCCTTTATTTTTTTAGGAGAAGATTGGCTCGTGAATATGTTTTTGAGATAAAAAAGAAATAAAAACAATATAAGTATCTATGACAACTACGATTATTTGGACAATTGCAATTATTGCAATACTCGGATTGTTGCTTGCGGTTATACTTTATCTTGTGGCTGAACGTTTCAAGGTTGAGGAGGATCCGCGAATCGATGAGGTTGAGCAGGCCATGCCGGGGGCGAATTGCGGAGGTTGCGGCTATGCCGGATGTCGGGCATTTGCCGATTCTGCTGTCAAAGCTCCTAATCTTGACAATCATTATTGCCCTGTCGGTGGTAATGATGTGATGAAAAAAGTTGCAGCGATTCTTGGCTATGAGGTCAAGGACAAAGCCCCTATGGTGGCTGTTGTTAGGTGCAATGGTTCTTGTGAATTCAGAGCAAAAACCAATGATTATGGAGGGTATCAGTCCTGTAAGGTAAAAGCTTCTCTTTATGCAGGAGATACCGCTTGCTCCTATGGCTGTCTTGGGTGTGGCGATTGTGTGGAGGCTTGCCAATTCGGTGCGATTTCAATGGATCCCAAAACAGGTCTTCCTATTGTGGATGAGTCAAAATGTACTGCTTGCGGTGCTTGTGTGAAGGCTTGTCCGAAATCAATAATAGAATTGAGAAACAAAGGACCTCGTGGAATGAGGGTATATGTATCATGTGTTAATAAGGATAAAGGACCGGTAGCTAAGAAGGCTTGTGCGGTATCTTGTATCGGTTGCGGCCTGTGTGTAAAAACTTGTACACACGGAGCTATTGTTTTAGAAAACAATGTGGCATATATAGACTACCTGAAGTGCAAGCTTTGCCGTGAGTGTGAGGCTGTTTGTCCGACAGGCGCCATTCATGGCGTTAATTTTCCTAAGCCTTTGGACAAGGCCGCAATCAAGGCTCGTATTGCAGAAAGGAATAAGAAGGCCATAGAGGCGGAGAAACTTGCCAACGCATCTGTAAAGCCTTCACCGGACAAAACGGTAGAAACTGCAAAATTGAAGGAAGAATCGCAGGCTCGACCTGTCACATTGTCAAAAGAGAACAAGGAGGCATAGTATGAAGAGAACATTTTCAATAGGCGGTGTTCATCCCGCTGATAGCAAAATTTCAAAAGATTGTACCATAGAGGCGCTTCCGATAGCTCCGGTGGTATTTATTTCATTGTCTCAACACATTGGAGCTCCTGCGAAGCCTCTTGTGACGGTTGGAGACAAAGTAATGGTTGGCCAGCCGATTGCAGAGCCTGGAGGATTTGTTTCGGCGTATATACATTCTTCTGTATCAGGTACCGTGAAGTCCATAGGGCCGCGCAAAGATTTGGCAGGAAATTACCAGAACTGTATTGAGATTGCAGTAGAGGGGGATAAATGGTTGGAAACAATAGACAGGACAGATGCTTTAGTGACTGTTATTCCGGATGACAGCAAAACAATTATCGAAAAGATTCGTCTTGGAGGTGTTGTAGGTCTTGGAGGCGCTACTTTTCCTACACATGTAAAACTTACCCCTCCTCCGGGTAAAAAATGCGAGACTCTGATTATCAATGGGTGTGAATGCGAGCCATATCTTACGTCTGATTATCGCACTTTGCTTGAAAAAGGCAAGCAGGTGGTTATAGGCACTGCGATTCTTAAAAAAGCCCTTGGCGTTGATAAGGCCGTTATAGGTATTGAAGACAATAAGCCGGATGCAATAAAGCATATTAAGACTATACTTTCAACATTTTCAGTATTATCTTCCGATTATTCAGGTATCAGTGTCATGAGCCTTATGAAGAAATATCCTGAAGGCGGAGAGAAGCAGCTTATTGATGCTGTAATGCACCGTCAGGTAAAGTCCGGAGGCCTTCCTATTGATGTGGGAGCCGTTGTGCAGAATGTTGCTACTGCATTGGCTGTATATGATGCTGTCCAGAAGAATAAGCCCTTGATAGATAACTCGATAACCATTACTGGAGATTGCTTCGCCAAGCAGGCCAATATGCTTGTAAGAGTAGGGACTCCATTAAGTTTCATCATAGATTATCTTGGAGGTTTTCCTGAAAAGGCGGTAAAGGTTGTAAGTGGCGGTCCTATGATGGGGAAAGCTATAGCTAATATAGATGCTGCTACTTTGAAAGGTACATCAGCACTGCTTTTCCTCACTTCAGAACAGACTCGGCGTCAGCCTGAGAGCAATTGCATACGGTGTGGAAAATGTTCCGAAGCCTGTCCTATGGGGCTTGAGCCTTTTCTTTTGAATCGTCTTGCTAAACATAATATGAAAGAAGAACTTGAAGCAAATGCTATTCAAGATTGTATTGAATGCGGATGCTGTTTGTACAGCTGTCCTGCAAATATTTCTCTTTTAGATATTATCAGAGTGGCAAAATCTGAAATTATGGGAATTATCAGGGCTAGAAAGGCCGCTGAAGTTGCCCCTATCAAGAAATAATTATTTGACAAGTTAAAGATTATGGATAACAGACTTTTAGTTTCACCGTCCCCTCATATTCACGCAAATATATCTACAAAGAGAATTATGCGTGATGTTGTGATTGCTTTATTGCCTGCTGTGATTGTTTCGGTCATTTTTTATGGTTGGCAGGAGTTGATTGTGCTTGGAGTCAGTGTGGCTTCTTGCGTATTGCTTGAATTTTTTATTTCTAAATATTTATTAAAACAAGAAAGCACTGTAAATGATTGGTCAGCCGTTGTTACAGGAATACTTATGGCTTTGAATCTCCCATATACGACTCCTTGGTGGATAGTCTTTATTGGAGCAGTAGTGGCTATTGCTGTTGCCAAAATGACTTTCGGAGGTCTCGGACAGAATGTTTTCAATCCGGCTTTGGCAGGTAGAGTCTTTCTTTTAGTATCGTATCCTAAATATATGACTTCTTGGAATACACCTTCAGGACTTTTCGGGGCAGATGCCGTATCAGGAGCAACTCCGTTGGGTGTTGTCAAAGAAGGACTGCTGCAAGGAGAAACATTGGGAGATATAATGGCGGAGCATGGATATAATTATGGTCAGATGCTTTTTGCAAGCATCGGAGGTTCTGTGGGAGAGATTTCGGCATTGGCTCTGTTGGCAGGATTCGTGTATCTCCTTGCGCGCAAAGTTATCAGGCCTCATATTACATTGTCTATCTGGGCTACTGTCGCTCTTGTGTCCCTTGTATTCTGGCTTGTTTCTCCGGATCGTTTTACAGACCCGGTATTCAATCTTCTGACAGGCGGTATGATTCTCGGTTCCTGCTTTATGGCAACCGATTATGTCACTTCTCCTATGAGCGTTAAAGGCGGCATCGTTTTCGGTGTTGGTATAGGATTTATTACTATGATGATAAGGTATTTCGGTTCATATCCTGAAGGAATGTCCTTTGCAATTCTAATTATGAATGCTACTGTACCTCTTCTGAATATGTGGTTTCATCAGAAAAAATATGGGAGGGCTTAATTATGGCAGCAAAATCTAATTTCAAAAATATGGTATTTTGCCTTTTTGCAACTTGTCTTGTATGTTCTGCTGTGCTTGCAGGAGTTTATGCTATTACAGCAGCACCTATAGCTGAAACGAATGCCAAGATTTTGAAGACATCTATCGGCAAGGTTCTTCCTGAAGGCGGGGAAATATCGGATGCGCATAGCATTGAGGTCGGGGGCAAGCCTTCTGAATATTATATATGCTCCAAAGACGGACAAAAAGTGGCTTATGCCGTTAAGTCTTCAACTGTGGGGTTTTCAGGTACTCTTACTCTTATCGTAGGTGTAATGGCGGACGGCACAGTCTATAATACTTCAGTATATTCTCATAGCGAGACTCCTGGTCTTGGTGCAAAATGTACTTCAGATGAGAAATTTATGGCACAGTGGCGCAATCTAAGACCTGAATCTTCAGAAGGTGCCAAGGACGGGAAAATATTGAAAGTGAAAAAAGACAATGGCGACATTGATGCCATTACTGCATCTACAATTACTTCCAGAGCTTACACGCTTGCCGTAAAGAATGCTGTAGAGGCCGTGAGATCTCTTCTTATGGGAGAACTTACTGAAACAGATGAAAATTCAAATGCTATTAATGAAAGAGGAACAAGTAATGAATAACAGATTAAAACTTATATCGAAAGGATTTGTCAAAGACAATCCTACATTTGTTCTGCTGCTCGGTATGTGTCCGACCTTGGCGACTACCACTTCAGCAGTGAATGGTTTGAGTATGGGGTTAGCTACTCTTTTTGTATTGGTTCTCTCCAATATGGCGATTTCTGCTATTGCTCCTGTTGTTCCTGATAAGGTGCATATACCAGTCTATATTGTGGTAATTGCTACATTTGTGACTGTACTTCAATTTATTATGCAGGCATATACTCCGGCTATGTATCAAACATTGGGACTCTTTATTCCTCTGATTGTAGTCAATTGTATTGTTCTTGGTAGGGCAGAAGCATTTGCCAATAAGAATACTGTCGTTGATTCTGCTTTGGACGGTCTTGGTGTTGGTATAGGATTTACATTGTCGCTTACTGTTATCGGTATGGTGCGAGAAATTCTTGGAAGCGGTTCTGTTTTCGGTTGGAAATTTATTTCAGGAGATGGAATGCTGGCCTTTGTGATGGCTCCCGGAGCATTTATAGTGCTTGGCTATCTTATGGTTCTGTTCAATAAGTATTTAGCTAAAAAATAAATTTTTGAATCATGGAAATTCTTCTGATAATTGTTTCGGCGATATTCGTCAATAATATAGTACTTGCCCAGTTTTTGGGTATATGCCCTTTCCTTGGGGTTTCAAACAAACTCTCTACCGCTACCGGTATGTCTGCTGCCGTGTGCTTTGTCATCACGTTGGCGACTTTGGTTACTTATCTGCTCAATAAGTATTTGCTTCTTCCTTTTCATCTTGAATTTTTGCAGACAATTGCTTTTATTTTAGTTATTGCTGCATTGGTTCAAATGGTAGAAATTGTTCTGAAGAAAGTGAGCCCCTCTCTTTATCAGGCTTTAGGAATATTTTTGCCATTGATTACTACCAACTGTGCCGTTCTCGGTGTTGCGATTACAGTGGTTTCCAAAGAATTTGCTTTTGGAGGTGAGACCCATATGCTTGGACTTGGCGAGTCTGTTTTGTATGCTTTTGCTACCTCTTTGGGCTATGGATTGGCTATGGTTCTTTTCTCCGGACTTAGAGAACATCTTGCCTTGAATAATGTTCCTAAGGCTTTCAGAGGTGTTCCGATTGCATTGATAACCGTTGGAATTCTGGCTATGGCTTTTATGGGTTTTTCAGGAATAGCATAATTTTTGATACATAAGGCGAGAGCAAGTTAAAAACAAAATAAACAATGAAAAAAACAATTATTATCATTGCGGCGATTTTCTTTTTTGCTATTGCTGCAAATGCACAATCGAGAGCAATCGGTATTAGAATGGGGTATGGGGCAGAGTTATCGTATCAGCATTCAATTGATTATAATTTTGTCGAGGCTGATTTAGGATGGGGGCCTCATGGTACTTGGGTTACAGGTATCTATGATTTTTTGTTCCCTATACAGGATGGTTTCAATTTCTATGCAGGACCCGGCGCACAGCTTGGAATGTATCATTACAAGAAAAATGATGAGCTTCATAGCGGTTTTGATCTTGGATTGGCCGGTCAGTTAGGCATTGAATATAATTTCAATATTCCTCTACAGCTTTCATTGGACTGGAGACCTTCCTTTACTTTCTTTAATACTTATTTTGATTATTTCGGCTTGTCTTTGGGTGTTCGTTACAGGTTTTAATATATTAGTAAAAACTATATGATACATAACACACTGAAATATAATATATAAAGTATTATTGCTGCTTCGTTGAGTAACAAATAAGAAACAAATTCTACCCAATATAAAGTGCTTGTTAATTGTTGTTTTCTGTTGTTTTTACATAGCGTTTCCGTTCTTTTCAGATGCTTGGTTATTGTTTTCATTATGGTAGAGTCAACAAGCAAGTGCAACGTTACGACAAAAATTTGAAGAATTCATCCTTTGGTGTAGAAAAGTTCAGTTTTTCCCTGGGTCTTCTGTTGATTTTCAACTGTACGGAGTGGATGAAGTCATCCGTAAGCCGGTTGAAATCAGTTCCTTTTGGTATATACTGCCTTATAAGCTTATCGCCCCTTTCTGCCATGAGGCGTATGCGTCTGCAAAATATACCTTGGTATTCAGTTCTTCGGCAATTTTTCGATGCGCTCTGAACTCCGATCCATTGTCAGTGGTTATTGTGTGTACATTTTTCTTGTATGGCCACAGAAGGCTTATTGCCGCCTCTGCCACTCCTTCAGGGCTCTTTCCGTTAGGAAGCCTCCGCATGAGAAGATAGTTCTTGCTCCTTTCGCACAGCGTCAGTATGGCACACTTCCTGCCCTTTCCGATTATCAGGTCCATCTCCCAGTCCCCGAACCTTTTCCCATCGGCTTCAGCCGGACGGTCATGTATGCTCCTCCTGTCAGGTATGTTGCGGACCTTTGTATTTGGCCGCACTTTAACTTTAATATGGCGGCGATACTTCATGCCGTGTCTGCAATGGGAGCGAAGCACCCCGCTCCCATCGGAACGGATGCGGGCATAGATGGCCTCGTGCGATATGTTTATGCCTTTGAGTGACAGGTAACCTGCTATCTGCCTTGGAGACCAGTCCTCTTCCCTGAGCAGCCTCAGTGCTTCCCTTAGGGAATTCCCGTCAACCACACGGTTACCCGGGAAACGATGCCGGCGGTCATGTGACCGTTCATCCGCAATGGCCCAACTGTACCTACCGAAACGGTTGCTGTTCCTGCGGATCTCCCTGCTCACTGTCGATTTGTGAACTTCAAGCTGCCGAGCAATGGCACTGATGCTTCTTCTTTTTTCTTGCAAACCCAGATAGATTGCGTATCTTTGCTCACGGGTCAATTGGCTGTATTTCATAAGACAACACAAAGTTAATTGATTCCGGGGAGCCACGTGCTCCCTTTTTTAGTGTTGCCTGTTGATTCTAACATCTTGCCCGACAGCACTGACGTGGCGCGCCACGTCAATGTTGCACTTCTACCTTGACTTTACGGAATTTGTGCTTATGAAACAGAGACTTATGACGAACCGTGCCATGACGGACCATGACGGAAGCGGAAGTGCGCTCGCCGGAGCGACCGGCTGGGGCTTCCGGGGCCTGTCATGCAGAAAATCAGCCACCATGGGACCAGTGAAAAATGCGGGCAAAAACGTGCCCGCACATCAAAAAATCGTTATCTTTGAAAAAATCTTGAAAGTTGTCGGCCGAAATCTCAGGCCTTGGACACACTCAGTGAAACACTACCCAAGTTACGGGATAAATTCAGTACTGGGCCATGGGCCGTGCCAGATAAATGTCTCTATTGATACGTCCTAAAAAGTAATTTACATGGGTTATTAAGCCTCCTACGAAACCATGGACAAAATTCTCATGGAAACAATAACCATTAATGAAGGTGTTAAGGCAGAAACAATTGCTTTGAGTATGGACTTCATTTTTTTGTGCTTCATAAGTTTTAATTTAAAGATTAACTAAATGTATGTTATTGCAATATTCTATTTGAAATGAAGATGTCCTAACGTAATGACACTAACAATTAAAAAGGTTATAAAAGCAAATAATAATCCTGCTATAACTGATGTTAAAAAATCTGTATGAAATACATATAATGCTATCATTGCTGGTATTACAATTGCAAAGAAACCTAGATTTATGCCCAATTTAAAAGAAACGGCATCTTTCTCCGGTGCAATAATTCTATGGCAATTATCACAAATTATCGAATGCTCATGATTTTTTATTAAGTATACTAAACAAGCCCGAAATGATAATTTATGTCTGCAGTGTGGACAAATTCTACTATAGTTTCTCTTTTTCATCATAGATGCTTAATGTATACAGTTAAAGATTTCTAATACTGAATACGTAAATATAACAAAATTATTTATAAATCACTAGTTTGACGCCTTATTTTGTGTAAACTATAGAGTCAAGTACCAAGTGCAATAATAATCAAAGTTTTCTAAAGAATAGTTGTACTGGTGTCATAAAGTCTAATTTTTTTCTTGGTCTGCGATTGATTTTATACTGAATAGCTGTTATTTGTGTGTCAGAAATCTGATTAAAGTCTGTTCCCTTTGGCAGATATTGCCTTATGAGCTTGTTCGTATTTTCGATAGTTCCTTTCTGCCATGAAGAGTATGCGTCAGTGAAGTAGACGGTTGTCCCCAAACTCCTGCATATCCTCTTATGTTCCCTGAACTCAAGTCCGTTATCTGTCGTTATTGTCTTTATATTCTTCTTGTATGGCAGAAGAGCATACACTACCTCCTGTGCAACATCTTTCGGGTTATATCCATTTATCCTCCTCATGAGAAGGTAGCCTGCTCGAACTTGGCAAGTCCATCGCTGAATGCAGGGAGTGTTCCAATGGAGAACCAGCACAGGATACCAGCCTCGTCCGCTTCATCAACTTCACAGACGGACTCAACTACCTTTACATCTTTACCAAATCAGAAGGCTGGCAGTACCTCCGCTGCTACGAATAGTTCCGGAACTGCCGGAGACAACGAGAACTGCATTTCTGCAGCTCTCGTTGTTATATCAGAGTTTACAACTATTGAAATAATGTGTCCGTATTTGCATTCGCATTTAATGCGCTTTTAATTTTTTTTACGTCTAAAGCGTTGATTAAACTTTCAATTTCAGTTGAAGAACCAAAAATAATATAGAACTCTTGGTCAATATATTCATTATCCCAATACTTTGCTGTCCCAACGCAACCTAATGATGGAACGCCGGTTTCGCTAACAAGAAACCTAAAATTAAAAAAATTCCTTTTATAACTTGAGTACCATTTATCTGAACATAAAAACACCATAGTAACTTTTTAGAAACTATTCGTTTATTACTATGATTTGCTTGCGACATTATATTCCTTACTTTCCTTCGTCCAAATATACTAAATTTATTTATGATAAACAATTTTTTGGGTGATAAAATCTTGTGAAAATTTTTATATTTAGGGAGTGAATATTATTTAACTTTATATTTCTATTTAGATAAATTCAGTTTTGATGAACTGATAGACAACTTAGATGGGGCTGTGTCAAAATTCGATTTTTGGTGCAGCCTCTTTTAGGTGCGTAAGAATGTACGAAATGCAATAATAATGCAAACTTCATGTCTTGTTGAATTTGCGATTGGAAAATTTAAATATTTAATGTCTTTTGGGAAATTTATTAAGGAATATTGCATTTAATCCTATAAATTAATATATTTGTAAAGTTTTGAGACAATAAAATGTCTTGATTGTAATAGCCAATTATTAAACAATCTAAATTAATGAATTCAAAAAGATTACTTACGTTACTTTTTTGTGTAACGTTATCGTGTCTGTCTTTGATGTCGCTATCTGCTCAGACATTTGATCTGAAGGGAAATGTGACTGACACAGATGGGAAACCGGTTATAGGAGCCGGAGTGGAGGTTTTAGGGCATCCCGGTATAGGGGCAAGTACCGATTTGGAAGGCAATTTCGTCCTATCCGGTATATCTAAGGATGCGAAAATACGTATTTCTTGTATAGGTATGGCTACTAAGGAAATCAGTGTCGAAGGCCGTACTCTTATAAAAGTTGTTATGGAGCAGGATACGCAGTTTCTTGATAATGCGGTAGTCACGGCTTTGGGTATCAAGAGAGAAGAAAAGTCTCTTTCTTATACGGTTCAAGAGATAAAGAATGATGCTATCACAGCAGTAAAAGATGCTAACTTTGTAAATTCTCTGAATGGACAGGTTGCGGGACTTGCTATTAACAAGAGCGCTTCAGGCGTAGGTGGTGCTGCCAGAGTTGTTATGCGTGGAGCCAAATCAATAGAGGGCAGTAATAATGTCCTGTATGTTATTGATGGTATTCCTATTTTCAATCAGAGTGTCGGAGAAAACAGCGGTATTATGGGAGAATCAAGAGTTGCTTCAGAGGGGATAGCTGATTTTAATCCTGAGGATGTAGAGTCGATATCTGTTCTTAGCGGCCCATCGGCTGCTGCTCTTTATGGTAGTAGCGCAGCTAACGGTGCAATTCTTATTACTACGAAAAGAGGGGAAGCCGGGCGAGCTAAATTGGATCTGACATCATCATTTGAGGCCAGTCGCCCTTTTGTTATGCCACGTTTCCAGAATACTTATGGCAACAAGGTTGGATCTTATGAGAGTTGGGGAGAAAAACTTGATACCCCTTCTTCATATAATCCGGCCAAAGATTTTCTTGTGACAGGTCTTAATCTTATTAATTCGGCCACTCTTTCTATGGGGACTGAAAAGAATTACACATTCATTTCTCTTGCATCGACTAATGCCAGCGGAGTTGTTCCTAACAATAATTATGAGAGATATAATATTACAATCAACAATACATCCAAACTATTGAAAGATAAGTTGGAACTTAATGTTGCTGCACAATATATCAAACAAAAAGACCGTAATATGGTCTCTCAAGGAGAGTATTTCAATCCTATCGTGGCTGCGTACCTTTATCCGAGGGGTGAGGAATGGGAGCCTGTCAGGACTTTTGAATATTGGGATCCTTCCAGAAATATAAATATTCAGAATTGGCCCCTTTCTGAGGGAAAATATGGATTACAGAATCCATATTGGACAGCTTACCGTAATATTAGCGAGAATAATAAGGATCGTTATATCTTATCAGCATCATTCAAATATGATATATTAAAATGGTTGAATGTCACAGGTAGGGCAAGGTTCGATAAGTCCTCCACGTATTTTCATAGAGATTTGTATGCTACTACTGCTGAAGTATGGGCAAAGGGAGACAAAGGGCATTTTAGCTTTAGCAATACCAAAGATTATCAGATGTATGCCGATATGTTGGTTAATATAGATAAGAGTTTCGGTAAATTCAGACTCACCTCAAACATTGGAGCAAGTTTTTCCGACTTCAGGTCATTAATGTTCGGTTATGGTGGGAAGCTTCATCTTATACCAAATATGTTTACAATAGGCAATATATCTCCAAGTGCCGGTGTGCCGTCAGAAGGAGGAGGGGATAAAGCTGTAAGAAATGTGGCTATGTTCGCAAGTTTAGAGCTCGGATGGAATAGGATTATATATCTTACTGCAACCGGAAGGAATGACTGGAATTCTAGGCTTGTCAATTCAGCAGAGCCTTCATTCTTCTATCCTTCGATCGGTGTATCATTTCTTCTTTCAGAATTGGTGGATATGGGGACATTGGTAGATATGCTCAAATTCAGAGCTTCATATACTCAAGTTGGTTCTCCTGTTTCCCGAATAGGCATGACTCCGGGGACATATACCGAGGATATCAAGGGAGGAGTGATTGAGGCTAATACTATTTATCCTTTCGGCGAATTTAAGGCAGAGAGAACTAAATCTTATGAATTCGGTTTCTCTTTCAAAGGATTCAAAGGTGTGTCTGCTGAATTTACGTACTATAAGTCCAATACATATAATCAGACTTTCTTGGGTTCAATGCCTGAAAGTTCAGGTTACAAGTATGCATATCTTCAGGCCGGTAATGTTCAGAATAAAGGTATTGAGGCTTCTCTTGGTTATTCTAAAAATTGGTCCGATTTCCATTTCGGAACCAATATGGTATTTACATTGAATAGAAATGAAATTATCGAGATGGTTAAGAATTACAAGCATCCTAATCTTTCTTACACGTTTGATATCCCTGAAGTTACTAAGGGGGCGACAATCCTTAAGGTTGGAGGAAGCATTAATGATGTGTATGCCAATACATTCTTAAAAAAAGATGGCAACGGGTATGTCTATATACCTGCAACAGGAGAGTTCAGCCTTGAAAAAGGTGATCCTGTTCTGCTTGGAAAAACAACCCCGGACTTTACATTAGGCTGGAATCTGCATTTCGGCTGGAGGGGGCTAAGCATTTCTGCTCTGTTCAATGGCCGCTTTGGTGGTATAGTCACTTCTTCCACACAGGCGATTATGGACCGTTTCGGAGTTTCTGAAGACTCTGCAAAAGCCAGAGATAATGGTGGTGTCAGGCTTGGTACGCAAGGAATAGTTGATGCTAACAAGTATTATCATATGGTAGGTGCTCAGGGAGGTTCTGATATGATGGGATTTTATACTTATGATGCTACGAATATAAGATTGCAACAGATGACGATTAGCTACAAGTTGCCTTCAAAATGGTTTGACGGCGTTATAAGAGGAATGACTGTATCATTGTTGGGCAATAATCTTTGGATGATTTACAATAAGGCTCCGCATGATCCGGAACTTACTCCTTCAACAGGAACTTACGGAATAGGTAATGACTACTTTATGCAACCGAGCGTACGCAGTTTCGGTGCTAGTATTAAACTTAGTCTATAATATTTTAAGCTATGATGAAAATGAAAAAGAATATATCCGGATTGCTTTTTTTATCTGCTGCATTTAGTGTGATTCTTTCTGCGTGTGGCAAATTTGAAGCAATTAATACCAATGTGCAAGGTGTATCTCGTGAAATGTTGCTTCGGGATGGAGTACAATCAGGAGGCTATATACAGACTATGGAAAAGACTATAGTTCCTGTAGGTACTGCTGCTGATGGAACCAGTATAATTAATGAATATCAGATTGCATATAATATAGGTCAAGATACATGGTCAGGCTATATGTCACAGAATGCTGATTGGGGAGGCGGAAACAACCATATGACATATAATTTTTCAAATGTGAATTGGATATCTGCCACCTTTAAGGCTACATATACCAGTGCTTTTGCCCCTTGGCTTGCTGTAAAGACGCAATTCGAGGCCGGCGGGTCTGCAGAGGCTTATGCTCTTGCTCAGATTCTGAAGATTTCTGCTTGGCACAGGGCCGCAGATACATTCGGTCCTATTCCTTATAAAGCAGCAGGCACAGGCTTGTTTGTTACTCCTTATGATGCTCAGGATGTGGTTTATAAGAGTATGCTTGAAGACCTGAAAAAGGCTGTAGATGTACTTACTGACTTTAATTCCAAAGGTGGTACAAGTATTTTTTCTCTTTATGACTATGTCTATAAAGGTAAGGTTGTCAATTGGGTAAAGTATGCCAATTCTCTTATACTACGGCTATCTGTCAGGATAAGGTTTGTCGAACCTGAACTAGCAAGACAATATGCCGAGTCCGCTGTCAATCATCCGATAGGCGTAATGAAAGAGGGAGCTGACGGTGCATTTATGGGTTTTGCCCATGGATTGCAGTTTATAAATCCTTTAGAAACGCTTGCTGCAAGTTATAACGAAGCACGAATGGGTGTTTCTATGCTTGCATATCTCGGAGGCTATAAGGATCCGCGTATAAGCAAATATTTTATGGCATCAAAAGATCCTAATGCTATCAAGTTGAATTGGCTCGTAGGAAGCGATAATACCTTCATGCCTGTAGCGCCGGGCAATGTCATCAGAAGGGCAACTGATAAGGTCAAAGGAGAGGATGCAGTAGCAAGCTCATTACCTAATATTACTGAAAATACTCCTGTCCGATTGTTTCTTGCATCGGAGGTATATTTTCTTCGTGCAGAAGGCGCTCTGATCGGCTGGAATATGGGAGCGGATGCAAATACTCTTTATAGCGAAGGTATCAGAATGTCTTTTGAAGAGAATGGCCTTAAAGCCGAGCAGGCAGAGGAATATATGCTTGGCACAACAGCTCCGATGCTTGTTGATATGTCAAGTGTTGAGAATATCGGTAAGGTGTTCAATGTGGGTACTGATGCTACGGTTTCTTTTGGCGGAAATACCGAACAGAAATTAGAAAAAATCATTACTCAAAAATGGATTGCCATGTATCCTAATGGTCAGGAAGCTTGGACTGAGTGGAGAAGGACAGGTTATCCTAAACTTGCTCCTATTCTTAATAACAGAAGTTCAGGTATAATACCTACGGAGACCGGTGTTAGAAGAATGCCTTATTATTCTCCTACAGCACGTTCGGCAGAGGAACAGGAGGCTTATGAAAAAGCTGTGCAACTTCTTGGCGGCCCTGATAACGGAGCTACAAAACTATGGTGGGATAAAAAATAATTTTAGAAGATTATGAAAAGATTTTTATTATATAGTATAAGTCTGGCATTTATATTTATTGCATTCAGTTCTTGCAGTGACTGGATTAGACCTGAGAAGTTGAAATATGAGCATATTGGAGGCTATCAGACATTGAATAATGCTGAGAGTGAGGAATATTATGCCGCTCTTCGCAAATATAAGGATGAAGCCATAGGTTATGGTCGTCCTGTAGCTTTTGGCTGGTTCTCTAACTGGGCTCCTTCCGGCCCTATAAGAAAAGGATATTTGTCGGCTGTTCCTGACAGTATGGATATTATTTCTATGTGGAGCGGTGCTCCTGACAGGTTTACGATTACTCCGGAGCAGAAGGCGGACAAAGAATTTGTTCAGAAAGTAAAAGGAATAAAACTTCTGGAAGTTAGTCTTTTGTCACATTTGGGTAAAGGTAGAACACCTTCCAGCATATATGCCGGTCTTGAGGAAAAGAAAAAGAAGGAAGGATGGACAGATGAAGAATTCAAGCAGGCAATGAAGTTTGCACGTTGGGATTTCTGGGGGTTCAAATCGCATGATCTCAGTAATACCGAAGAGCTTAATGCAGCTCTTTCAAAATTTGCAAAAGCTCTGTGCGACTCATTGGTGGCAAATGACTGGGATGGATATGACATTGACTGGGAGCCGGGTGCAGGATTTAACGATGCAGATGGTACAATAGGACATGGCAATATTGCGTTTCTTATCAAGGAAATGGGTAAGTATATAGGGCCGAAAAGTGATCCTGAAAACAAAGGTCATAAACTTCTTTGTGTGGATGGAGAGATTTCGTATCTTCCAGCCGAATTAAATGACTATGTCGACTATTGGATTCTCCAGACTTACGGACAATCTCAGCCAGGATTCAATGCTCCCGGAAATGATCCTAAGAAAGTCATAATTACAGAAAACTTTGAGAGATCTTATGCCGGAGGCGGCAATCTTCTCAAGCAAGCCGCAAGAATGCCGGAAACAGGGTATAAAGGTGGTTTTGGCGCATACCGTTTTGATAATGATTATGATAATGTTCCTGATTACAAGTGGATGAGACAGGGGATCAGAATAAATCAGAATGTTTTCAAAGAGTGGAAAAAGTCACAGCAATAGTTCAGGATATTTTTAAAGATAATAGGAAAATGAAAAATAAAATAATGATTTTCTCGACCCTTCTTCTATCTGTGTTTGTTTCTTGCAATAAAACAGAAAGCAAGTTGTTGGTATCGAAAGTTTATTTTGAAGAGAAAGAGAAAACAGTTGAATTGTCTTCCGGAGCATTTATGAATATTGAAATCAATTCAAGACTGTCATCTTTGCCTAAAGGTGAAGGACATATAATATATTCAATCGGGGACGAGAGCCTTGTCAGGAAATATAATGCAAAACATGGTACTCAGTGCATATATATTGGTAATGATTTTGCAGATTTCAGTATAACAAAATCCGCAATAAGAAAAGGTTCCGTATATACGGACAAAGTAGTACTTCAGTTGAACAATCTTGACAAGATGGAAGGAGGCAAAGTTTATATACTTCCTATAAAAATTCAGTCTTCTACAGTGCCGATTATGCGAGGAAGTGATGTAAAGTATTTGATTGTAAAAGCTCCTGTGCATATCAATAATGTGTGGAAACTTGATAGCGATCATATTTTTGTCCCTATTCCGATGGATTATAAGTTCGAGTCTGTGACTTATGAAGCTTTAGTTAATTTCGATTTTTTCGGTCCTAACAACACTATTATGGGTACAGAGGGTACATTGATTCTCAGAGTCGGAGACCGTGATGGAGGCAAAGCTATAAATTGGCCACAGGTTGCAGGTGAGAAGGATATTTATACCAAAAACGGACTCGATTCGCAAAGGTGGTATCATCTTGCTTTCACTTTTGACGGCGCCACAGGAAAAGCTATAATGTATGTCAATGCCCAGAAACAGGTAGAAGCTGTTTGGGACAGCAAGGGATTTATGCTCGGCTCCGGTGTCAAATTTATGATAGGCAAGGTTGCCGGCTTTATGTGGGGTGAGCGTCCGTTGTATGGGATGATGTCAGAAGTAAGGCTTTGGAATGTTGCCAGAAGTGCTAATGAAATTAAAAATAATATGCTTATAGTTGATCCTAAATCAGAGGGCTTGTATGCTTATTACAAACTTGATGGTAAAGATCAGTTCAAAGGCGAAGATGGCAAGTGGTATATCAAGGATGCTTCAGGACACGATAATATGAATGGTCTTGCGAATGGTGGTAAATCTCCATTGAAATTCAATAAACTTGAAGAACCTGTTAAGATTAAATAAGAATAGATTATGAAAAGAATATTGAAAAGTATTTTTGCTTTTGCTGCAATATCCATTATAGGAACGGCTTGTGCTGATAAACTTTATTATGGAGAAAATATTGAAGGGGCAGACAGGGCTTCAGTAGCTTTTGATGGGGATAATATCACCAAGGTCTATATAGATTCTTTTGACGGTACTCCAAAGATGGCATCTGCTTCAGTGTCTATTCCTGTGAAACTTTATGGGCCTATATCGAAAGACCTTACTGTAAAAGTTGTGAGAAAAGAAGGACTTGTAGATAAATATTATCCGGATAATAAGATTGGATATGAAGAATTTCCTTCAGACGCTTTTGCAGAAGCTTCTGTCGTTATTCCTGCCGGTAAAACTAAGGGAATTGTGGAAATAAGGCTTCAGGGGGTGGATAAGTTTACTAATGAGCCTGGTTATCTTGCCGGACTTGAATTGAAACTGGATGGCCCGGGTGTGTCTGAAGCAAATGTTTTTGGGCTGCAATATCATTTTATAAATGCGGAGCAGTTACGCTCTGAAAACAAAGGCCAATTCAGTGTAAATGTAGAAAATTTTGAGAAGTTTCATACTATCAATGTGAATGCAAATGACCCTATGGGGGACACAGCACTTGATATGATGAAGATACCTTTTACTTTAAAACTGACAAAACCGGCGGAAAAAGATATTGAATTAGATTTTGTGGCAGATCGTTCTTTGTTGGAAGCATATTTTGATCCGGAAGAGATGAAAGAATATGCCGGACTTGAGGCATCTATGATTGAGTTTCCGAAAATTGTTATTCATGAGGGAGAGATTGAATTCAAGTCTGAAATTAGTTTTAAGAATACTTTGGCATTGGACAAGCTTCCAGGATATTTCGGTATTTATAAAATTACTTCTAAAAAAGAAGACAGGAAATATATTGATGTATATGGGAACAATTATTTTATGATTAAGGTTCTGCAGCATCCGTATAGTATTAAAATGTCTAATCGTAGACCAAGTTATTGGTATCAGCTTGATATGGATAAAATTTCATGTTATTTTGGCAAGAGTTCCGATAAACTTGATAAATTGCTTGATGGAAATAAATCAAGTGATGGGGTTGATATACCTATGGATTCTGACAGTGAGTTGAGGATGATCTTCGACTCTGGCAACAAAGTTATGAAAATTGCAATGTATACCGGAGATATTGAGAAAAATACGGTTTCTTGCAAGGTAGCTGTTTCCAAAGATTTCGGTAGTACGTGGATGTTCAGAGGAGTGGTGGAACTTGGTGAATATAACAAGAATAATCAATATATTGATTTTAAACATATTCATTACGAATATCCTGAAATTACAGGTGTCAAGTTCTATGATTTCAGCGGTAACTCTCCGATTCAGGTTTATGAACTTGAGGCTTATGTCGATTAGGTTTTGATTCTTTATAATTGCCTCCTTATATCTCGAATTTTTATAGATATAAGGAGGTTTTTTTAAAAAGAGTCTCAATTACTTTCTCATTGGGATTGAAAGGTCTTAGTTCTTCTAATCCCATAGTCTTGATTGCAGTTTTGATTATTTCTTCTTCTGAGATGTCTATAGGGCTTTGTTGTTTTCCAAGAAAGTGTTTTCCTGCATCTATAAGACATGACTTCGGCAAAAGGCCTATTATTTCAGTACCTGTTACTTTCAACCCTCTGTTACATGCGGCTTCGGCGACTGTTTCAAAAACCACGTGCAAAGGAGACTTGTTTATGTCTGTAATATTGACAGAAACCTGAGAAATTCCATATTCTTTGATATACCAGCCGATAGCCTTTACGCCTTTGAGTTTGCCTTGAATGCGGATTACATCTTTTAGCGTTTTATCTGTGAGAGAGTCTTTCTTCATTGCCGGACGACCGGATTCCCGGATATCGTATGCTATTTCCATTGCTTCTTTTGTGGAAGTTGTATTAAGATTGAAATTGACTGCGACAAGAAAATTTCTTGCTCCTATATTTGTCGCACCGCTTATGGCAACTCTTTCATTATATTTATCCGGGCCGAAATCAGGCTTGCGTTTGGGATCTAAGATTTTTTCAGATAAGGCTTCATATCCTCCGGCTCTTGTTATTGCAAGATTTTTCCTTTCCGGTTTTTGGGCTGCCGCTTCGTAAAGGTAGCAAGGTATGCCTAATTCTTCGTAAATTCTTTTGGCGGAACGTTTGGCTATTTCTGCACATTCTTGTAATGTGACGCCCTTGATAGGAACAAATGGTAGTACGTCCAATGCACCGCTTCTTGGATGTGTTCCGTGGTGATGTCTCATATCAATAAGCTCTGAAGCAGCTTTGGCTCCTGCAAATGCAGCTTCTTCAACAGCTTCAGGAGAGCCTGCGAAAGTTATGACAGTTCTATTGACGGCTTCTCCTCGGTCTATATCTAAAACCGTTACTTTTTCTTCTTTATTCTTGCCCTGATAAGATGCTGTTTTGATTTCAGCTACAATCTCATTTATTATAAGCTGGTTCCTGCCTTCACTGAAGTTAGGAACGCATTCTATAATTTTTTCCATACAATACACCTCGTTGTTTCTTGAATTTGTGTAAAGGATGCGATGTGTCTATAAAACTGCTATTGTTTGAATCGAGTTATAGAGGGTGCTTATAGCATTGCTGAAATTTTTATCCTGAAAATTGATCCTTACAGGAGAATCCTTAGCCTCGATATATATTGTTGATACACCTTTCATCATAGCCTTGACCTGCTCTGTTGTTGGATAACAGAGTATTCTTCCCGGCACCATATCCTTTTCTTGTTTAAGCTCTATCTTTTCTCCGTTTGAAGTCGTTATTATGACATCATTGCCCAATGGTACGGTCTTCCCTGAAACCGCAAGATGCAGGTCATAACTTTCATTATTAGAAGGAGCGTAATACAGATATACCATAGAGACGGCTATCTTGTCATTTACATTTATCTGTTTTGTCTCAGCTAAACGGCTACCTCTCTGATCTTGAAGTGATTTTATATGGCTACCCAATTCGGAATTAGGTGTAGGAGCGTTTTCTAAAGTCTCAAAAAGTTTCAGAATGGCATTACCGAATTCGTCGTTCTTGTAAGTGATTTTAATATGTCCGCCCTCTGACCATCGTTTAGTCGCATCAATGCTGTTTACTCCGCCTGCAATTTTTTTTATATCAGGAAGTTCAAGATAATATTCTCCATAATTCCAATATCTTTTGCCTTCAGGAGTATTTATGCCTTCAGGTGCAACCATATTCGGAGAGTTTGAAGAATGTTTGAGGTTAATGCTTTTTCCATTAGTCGTGTTTATAACTATAGGCGCATTGACAGGCATTTTCCATGCTACTGCATCTTCAAAATCGATTCTTATAATATATACATCCCCTCCGTCTTTAAAGCGAACTTTGTTGAGTTTTATCTCAAGAGGCATATTTGAGCCATTAGTGACTCTTATTCTTTCTGTTCCGCTGTATTTGTAGCCGTTACGCATATAGTTGTAACGAAGAAGATCTTGTGCGGATATGGATGAACTAATAGATATACCGGTGAGTATAGCTGCAATGATATATTTTGCTGATTTTTTCATTTTATATTTTGTATTTCGTACATAAGGTTTGCAGCTTCATCTCTTCCAAAAGCCTTGCCAGAAAATATTATCATCCCCGTAATTATCGCAATTGAGGCAATAAAGCCTATTGTGTGGATTGTCTCTGAATTCGGAACGAAAAGTTTGCTCAGACACCAAAAAGCGAATAATGCCAATAATATAATAATGATGTCATTTATTCTCCCGGCTTTGGCTCCTCCCTTGAGAACTATATTGTATTGGTGGTTTTTCTGATCCTCTGTCAGGTTTATCTCAGTCACCTTACAAGATATATATTTGGTTTTCAGTGCTGATGAATAGTCTATCCAAAATTCCCCATTGCCTGCATATCCTATATTGGAGCCTCGTTTTTCGCATATTTCCCATATTTCCTGAAGAAAATCTTCTTCTGTCTTACAGGATGTCACCGAAAAGTCCTCTAATTTTTTCAAATTGACGTTAGTATCGAATTCCATATAGAAAATTGGATTTAGCAGGCTACAGTGGAAATTAAAAATGTTCCAACGTAGGCTTTTAGAATTTGTTGATATACTTTATTTGACTTTATAAGTTATGTCTTTTTTTTGAGCTTCCATCTTTCCGTCTATGCCGAATTGAGGACTGTATTTTCCTCTCGGAATATCTCTGAATATGAAATAATTGGCTTTCCTTGCCGCAACAATATGATCCGTTACTGCTGTTATAATTGCTGATGATACCAAGTCAATCATGATACCGATAATACTGCTGCTATTTGAATTTTGTGACAAGTCAAGGTATAGATTGCAAGATCTGTCGAAAATTATTTCATTGTTTTTAGTTGACTTTATAAAATATCTTATCTCGGTTTCTATACCAAAGCCTTTTTTTGCCCATGAATCGATCTGGGAAAATATAACAGCATCTGCTCCGAAATATTTTGCAAACTTATCGAGTGGTGAATTTATGAACATTTCCGAATCGTATGCACTCTCCGATTTAAGAATATCCATAGCAAGATGCGGAGATATTACATAATAACCGGCCTCTGCCAAAGGCTTATTGATTGATGTGTATAGCAATTCTTTTGCCTCTACATTTGATGTGTTATTGACAGGAGGCATGACTAAAAGAGTCAGAGGCTTCTCATCATACATCTTTGGATAAAGTGACATTCTGGTGACAGGTGAACCGCAAGACAAGGCACTAAGGAGTAATATTATATATGCTATTTTTTTCATATAATTAAAGATTTGGATGCGGTTTTATCTTTTGGATAATTTTTTAATCAATGGGGCAAGGAATATTGCCGATTCAGGATAATTTTTAATTTCAAGTTCAAACATTTCTTTACCATGTTCAAAAAAATACGAATTCAGTTCCTTGTCTTTGAATACTTTCATTTGAAAAGAAGTGGCATTTTTGAGAAACGTGTCAGCTGTTTCCGGCTGCATAAGCAGATAACCATATTCTGCACAGATCCCCGGAGGAGGCATTTTTCTCATACCTCCCGGTTTGGTGATGATTGTTTCGTAAAGAACAAGTAATTCACATAATGATTGCGGAGTGTTCTTGTCATAATTTTTATATGCAAGTTTCTCATATTTTGAAACATCACCGGAAGAACCTCCCCAATTGTATAATAGTTTTGGCGAACAAGAACTCAAAGCTATGGCTAATGCCGATAGCAGTATTGCTTTTTTCATAGAATAATTAAAATCTATAAATTAATTACTTTATATTCGTCTGTAGACAGGTAGACTAATTTACGGAAGATTTCTACATTCCCTTTTTTTACAACAATCTGATGCTTCCCGGGTGAAAGTCTGATTGTGCGTTTTGAAGTCTGTTTTATTTTCATACCCGGCTTGTAAGCCTTTACTTTTATAGCCCTTACGGAATTTTCATGACCATCTATTTCTACAGTAAGTCCGCATCGTTTCTTTGCGGTAAAACAAATACCTGACATATCTTCTTTGCCGGAAGATACGGAATATGCGCCGACTCCGCAACTTGCAATAACAAAAGAGGTGAAGAATAATAGCAGAAGTCTTAAAAAAGTTCTATTCATAATTCAAAGATGTTAATTTAGATTTAATGACATGTTGTTGTTGGTTTCATCTTTCTGTTCTTCCATTATATAGTAGTCATCTACTATTCTTGAAATATCAAGATCCATTCCGGAGTACGAACAAAATGACAATTCCGTTTCAGGAGTATCGCCGAAAGAAGAAATAACAGTAACTGTGCCTATTTTTGTCCCCGGCAGCTCAATTGTCAGTCCTGTTTGAGGATTCTTGACTTTCTTGCCTTTCCGGTAGACGCTGAATATATCATTGGGTCTTAGCCCTTGGCTGGCCCCACCTGATATAATATAGTTGTCATCATCTACTGCAAGAATGTATGAACGCCAAGGCTTGTTCATACACTTGTTGATTATGTTTTCGACTAATTGTGAGATAGCGGCGGAAATGGCTTTGTCACTTAGTGTTGCGTCATATCCAGCCTTGCCTCCAATGCCAAGAACCTCTTTTGTCGTTGTTTCTGCATACCCTTTAGCTTCATCGGAGTAAATGATGAGACCTGTTGATGTTTCCACAAGACGAATATTTACACCAGCCTCTACTGTTTGGGTTTTTGTAGAAGAAAAGATTTTTTGCTGACCTTCGTTTTTTCTTCCGAACTGGGTTACCGAACCAAGTATAATATAGTCTGCGCCTATTTTCTTGAGGCTATCCCCGGCTTCTGCAACAAGCAGATCAAGGTCGTCTCTTTCCAATAATATGAATTTCTCACTTAGAGCTAATTTCGAAGACAATATGTCAAGAGCTTGTTTTCTTATGGGGTCATTTTCCTTATCATAGAATATTCCTTTGGCATATTGTGTTTCATTTGAAAATCTGCCGATAGCAACCTTTCGTTTAATTGTTCGTTGATTGTTTTGAGAATAAAGCGGCAGAGATAAAACTAATGTCAGAATGAGAAAAATTATTTTATTTATTTTCATAAAAACATATTTTTATAAATTCGTACAAAGATACGGATTATTTTTATCCGAAATGAAATATTTAGTAGTTTTGTAACATTCTATAAGATCCTATGGACTGGATAGCAGAGAAAATATTTAATGATAGGAGACCTGTTTATGAAAGGCTTATTGGGTATGGATTTGAGTATAGGACCGGTCGTTATGAATATATCGCCTCAATAGCAGGAGGCAAGCTGTTAGTACGTGTGTCAGTATTTGAAAGCGGAGCGGTTGTTTCTGAAGTTATAGATACTGCATTTGATGAGCCGTATATACTTCATCTTGTAGCAGATGCAGTAGGGGAGTTTACTGTAAGGGTTCGTGATGAGTATTTCTCAATTCTTTCGGATATAGCTGAAAAATGTTTTAAAGCCTCTTCTATTGCCGAAGGCCAAGCGGAACGGGGCTTGAAATATATAAGTGAGAAATATAAGGACAATATAGAATGTCCTTGGGATGATTACGATGGTGGGGTTGTGAGGCGAAAAGATAATAGGAAATGGTATGCCGTTTTGTTGAGAGTGGCTGCAAAAAAGTTTTTTCTTGAATTGCCCGGAAAGGTTACCATTATTAATCTCAAGGTCGCTAAGGGGACTGTTCAGGAGATTATAGACGGAAAAAATATATTCCCGGCCTATCATATGAATAAGCAAAGCTGGATTTCAATAGTCCTTGATGATAATATTGCTGATGAGCAAATAGAGAAATTAATTGATGGCAGTTATAATTTAGCAGGAGGCTGATAACCAATCGCATAAAAATAAAAATGGGCCGGAATTATTGAAATTCTTGCCCTCTTTTTTGATCTAATACGCCGTAAAATGGTTTAAAATGATGTTTTTGTGATTCCGTAGGGATTCGAACCCTAGACCCACAGATTAGAAATCTGTTGCTCTATCCAGCTGAGCTACGGAACCGTTCCTCCATTGTATAGTGTTTATAGAACACACTTTCAAATGTCTTGCAAAGATAGTTATTTATTTTTTTATTGCAAAGGTAAATTTCTATAAGGATGTTTTTCATGCAAATTATTGCTTTTGCTCCACCGGTTCAATAGATGAGGAAACTTTTCTGCTGATTGTCTCAAGAATCCAGACAATGGACAACCCGATAATTGCCCAAACAATGGCTCCTGTTACATGCATATTTGCAACACTCTTAAGATTGCCGCCCTGTTCGACTATTGCAGTGACGGCAGACGCCGCCAATTCTGCATTGAAGCCTTCCAAGTGTAGGAAATGAGCTTTTGCTACAGCTTCCATATCATTCCATGGCCAGACTTTAACCAAAGAACCGATAACAAAGCCTATCAAAATCAGCATTGTTTGACGCTCATATTTAGCAAGCAGCCAGTGTAGAAATTTTGCGAAAGCAAGAATACCTACAACACAGCCGAATACAAATACAAGGAGTACGGGCAGATTCATTGTGTTAAGGGCATTTATTATATATTCATATTTGCTGAGAATAACTAATATAAAACTTCCTGAAATGCCCGGTAGAATCATAGTACAAATGGCTATAGCCCCGCAAATGAATATAAACCATAGGTCGTCCGGTGTCTGCGTGGGGGACATTGTACATACAAGAATTCCGGATATCCCTCCCACAATCAGGAATAATACGTCTCCAAGCTTCCAGCCTTTTATGTCGAAAAGCATATAGATTGCCGATGCTATAATAAGGCCGAAAAAGAAAGCCCAAGTTTGAACCGGATGATACACAATCACATATTCCATAAGTTTGGCAAGCGATATCAGACTTAGAAGTATGCCGATGAAGAGTGCTGTCAGGAAGCCGCCGTTCACATTTTTCCAGAAGTCTTTAAATTTTCCTTTAATGATCATTTTCCAATTGGATAGTATCATCAACTGATTGAGAGAGTCTATAAAGTCTCCGTAAATTCCTGTAAGCAAAGCTATTGTCCCTCCTGAAACTCCTGGAACAATATTGGCGGCACCCATTCCGAAGCCTTTCAGCGCTATGATAACGTGATTTATAAAACCTTTCATTATCCTATTTTTTTAAGATATGTTTTTATTGCATTGAAGGCTTCAGCCTCTGAATATTTTTTACCGTCAGGATCGCTTATTACAATATCGAAAGTGTTTCCGGGCAGCTGGACACGGCCTATCTTGAATCTTGCCTGACTGGCTTTTGCCATAAATTCAATTGGAAAATCATTTCTGTTAATAAGTGAAATGAAGATGTCGGGCTTATTGCCGAGCATTATGTTGACCTTTTCTTTTGACGGTCGTCCGAACAGATTCAAATCTTTTTTAAATACTGTTGCGGTAATGTCGGTAGTAATCTGTTCATTTTTTCCGATTTTTCTTAAATCAAAGAAAAATATATCGCCTTTAATATTGTTTGTTTTATAAAATGCAAGAATAGCTTCTTTGCAAATCTCAAAAGAAGAATCCCCAACATCAATAAATGAGACCGCTGTGTGAATATGCGACAGCGAAATCATGCCTGTAGGTATAGTACTGGAATATCTTTTCAGACTCCTTCTTCTTAGAAAATCTTTGATAATCTGTAACATCTGTTATTTTTCCGATAATCCGCCGTTTTTGGCAATCAGTTCTCTGATTTCTTTTTTTGCGGCTTTCCATCTAGGAATATCTATTTTTGTGCCAATTACTTCTACGACTTTAGCAGCTATAATGGAGCCTACTTCTCCGCAGATTCTCAATGGCATACCGAGAGAATGTGCATATAAAAAACCTGCGGCGTAGGTGTCTCCGGCACCGGTGGCGTCAATAGTTGCTGCCGGCCATGCTTCGATATAATGATATTCATCACCTTGCATTACCATTGAACCTTCTTTTCCAATTTTTACAATGGCTATCTTGCAATGCTTTGAAATCTCTGCAAGAGCTTCTTTAGGTTCCATTTTGGTAAAGGATTTGGCTTCTGTTTCATTGGCAAAAACTATATCGACATATTTATCTATAAGGTTGTGCAGAAAAGCATCATTAGACTCGACCACATTGTATGAAGCCATATCGATAGAAATAATGCAGCCTGCATCTTTTGCCATTTGTACAGCTGTGCTTATAAGATCTTGGTTCTGTACTAAATATCCTTCAATATGGAAGTAATCATAACCTTTGAAATATTCCGGTTTTAAATCTTCCGGTCCCATTTCAAGAGCCGATCCCATATAGTCTGCAAAAGTTCTCTCTGCATTTGCGCCTGTTATAAAAACCATACATCTGCCTGAAGATTTTGTACCATATAGCATTCTGGCATTGACACCGTACTGCTCGAGAGTACTTTTGAAAAGGTGTCCCAATTCGTCATTACCTATTTTTCCTATATAGCCGGACGGCATTCCGAAAATAGCCGAACATGTGATAGTGTTGGCAGCAGAGCCTCCGGGAACATATTTAACACCTATTTCTTTTAGGGCTGACCATATCTTGTCTCCGGTCTCCATATCCACATGTTGCATGCTGCCTTTGGGCAGGTGGTATTTTTTTAGAAGCGTGTCGTCAGGAAGTACAGCCAAAATGTCTGTGAGTGCATTTCCTATTCCAAGTATGGATTTCATATACAATATTATAAATCAAAAAGATTACAAATTTAATATAAATTATTGGCTTTTGCTTTAATTGGGTTAAATTAGTAGTGCTAAATTAGTGGCGGTATGGGTAGTAATCTCAAAAAAACATTGAAATATGTGCTCTCATTGGGCCTTGCGATAGTTCTATTGTATTTTTCTTTCAGAAATGTGCAGTGGAAGAGTTTCTGGCTTGCATTGAAATCATGTCGTTGGGGCTTTGTGATTCTGTCAATGTGTTTTGGAGTGATGTCTTTTTACTTTAGAGGCTTGAGATGGCGTCGGTTGCTTTTGCCGATAGATCCCGCTACAAAGCGTATAACTACTTTCAATGCAGTAAATATTAGTTATGTCGTGAATATGGTATTGCCCAGAGTGGGGGAAGTGGTACGCTGCGGCTATATTACAAGAGATTCGTCAAAAGATGATCGCGGCAATAAAAAGGCTACTTTCGATAAGGTATTAGGTACGGCAATTGCTGACAGACTGTGGGATGCCCTTATGCTGGCTGTGCTTGTATTAGTCTTGCTCCTAATAACGTGGAGACGTTTCGGAGGGTTTTTCTCAAATGACGTCATTTCTCCTATTTCTTCGGGTTTAAGCCAAACACTGATATGGATAATTCTTTCTGTTTTTGCTATTGTAGCTGTTCTTTTTATAGTTGTTGCATTGTTAAAAGAAAAGAATAGTGTATGCGCAAAAATATGGAACTTGATAAAAGGCGTTTTTCAGGGTCTTGTATCAAGTATTTATATGAAACACGGATGGATTTTCATTTTATTGAATTTGCTTGTATGGTATATGTATCTTATGACTTGCACTACAATAGTGTGGGCTTTGCAAGGGATGGACACTTCTACCATGAGTAGTGAAATGGCAGTGGCTTTCGACAAGATAAATGGTCTGAATATGGTTGATGCTATGTTCCTTATGATTGTAGGCGCTTTGAGCTCTCTTGTACCGGTTCCCGGTGGTTTTGGTGCCTTTCATTACATAGTAAGTCTCGCTTTGACAACCGTATATGGCATACCTGCTGAAATCGGGATTGTTTTTGCCACCTTGTCTCACGAATCTCAGATAATTATTCAGATTGTTTGCGGCGGTATTTCATACGCTTGCGAGACAATCCGCAGAAGAACATCACGATTTTGAGGTAATACGACGGTATTTTGAAAATTTCATAGGCATATTTTGCTATTATATATGTCTTTTATGTTTTGGTAGTGAATTCTTGTTTTATATGATACTTAAGGTCTTTATATCAAATCAAGCTCTATGGGGCAGTGGTCGGAGCCGAAGATGTCGTTGTGTATTTCAGCGCCGGTGATTCTGTCTTTTAGAGATTCAGAGACAATGAAATAATCTATACGCCATCCTGCATTCTTTTCCCTTGCTCTGAAACGATACGACCACCAAGAATATTTGACTGTATCAGGATTGAGAAGACGCCAAGTGTCGATATAGCCGGAATTTAAAAAGATTGTGAATTTTTCTCTTTCTTCATCTGTAAATCCTGCATTGCGACGATTTGAAGCAGCATTTTTAATATCGATTTCTTTATGGGCGACATTCAGGTCTCCGCAAATGACAACTCCTTTCGGTTTTCCGCAATCCGGCTGACGGACAGCAAAAATATCTTCACTGAACTTGGCTTTTTTAGAAAGACCGGAAGACTCTAAAGAATGAATATAATTTCTGAAATCATCTTCCCATTGCATTCTATATTCAAGCCTTTTAAGCCCGTCCTGCGAATTTGGCACATAGACGCATACAAGATAGAAATCAGGCATTTCCAATGTTATTATTCGCCCTTCGTGGTCGTGCTCGTCAATCCCCATCCCATAAGTAACGGAAAGTGGCTGGTGTTTAGTATATATCGCTGTGCCTGAATATCCTTTTTTATCGGCATAATTCCAATAGGAATCATAGCCCTCGAATTGAAGATCCAACTGTCCTGCCTGCATCTTGGTTTCCTGTAGGCAAAAGAAATCGGCATCAAAAGATCTGAAAATCTCGTCAAAACCTTTC
Source organism: uncultured Bacteroidales bacterium (assembly GCA_963548935.1). Taxonomy (GTDB): domain Bacteria; phylum Bacteroidota; class Bacteroidia; order Bacteroidales; family UBA932; genus Cryptobacteroides. The sequence continues at coordinate 109,576 of CAUUVS010000004.1, read as the reverse complement.
CCCACAACAGCACGGAGTCCGTTCACGTTCCACGATATGAATTTCATAATGTAAACATATTTATTTGATAGTCCATTCCGCACCGTCCTTGGTGTCTTTTACAACTATCCCTAAAGCATTGAGGTGGTCTCTTATAGAATCACTCTGTACCCAGTCTTTTGCAGCCTTCGCCTTTGCTCTTTCTTCAAGAACCATATCCATAAGACCGGATACTACAGTGTCTGAATGGGAGGTCGTATTTTCATCCTTTAATCCAAATACACCTGATATAATGTCATCAAACAGCCTTAATAGTATAATTAGATCATTATTGCTGATGATAATTTTTCCTTCCTTTGCCGAGTTGATGATCTTGACGGCATCAAAAAAATGTGAAAGGGCTATAGGGGTATTGATGTCATCGCACAAGGCTGAATATACCTCGTCGAATATAACTTTTATATCATTATTGTCTGCATTGCAGTTCTTTGGAGCCATATCGTCAATAAACTCTCCATATAGAAGATTTCTTGCAGTATTGCCTTCGGAACCTTTTGCCCCTGATTCAAGTCCTTTAGCCGAAGCCATTGCTGCCAGATCCTTGTATGCTGCCATTATTCTTTTCAATCCTTTTCCGGCTGCCTGCAAAGCTTCGTTCGAGAAATCGAGAGTGCTGCGATAATGTGCCTGAAGGATGAAAAATCTTATTGTCATCGGGCTGTATGCCTGCTCTAATTTCGGGTGGTCTCCTGAGAACAGCTGTGGGAGCGTAATGAAATTGCCGAGAGACTTGCCCATTTTCTGGCCATTGATTGTAATCATATTGTTGTGCACCCAATAATGTACGCCCTGCGTGCCTCTTGATGCTACATTCTGGGCTATTTCGCATTCGTGGTGCGGAAACATCAGATCCATACCTCCTCCATGAATGTCAAATTCCTGGCCGAGGTATTTTTCTCCCATTACGGAACACTCCATGTGCCAGCCGGGGAATCCTTCTCCCCAAGGTGATGGCCATTTCATAATATGCTGAGGCTCTGCCTTTTTCCATAAAGCAAAATCAAAAGGGGCTTTCTTGTCGCTCTGCCCGTCCAGATTGCGTGTACCTTCGAGAGTCTCATCCAAATTGCGTCCTGACAAAATGCCATAGTGGTATTTCTTGTTATATTTTTCCACATCAAAATATACGGAGCCATTGCTTATATAGGCATAGCCTGCTTCAAGAATTTTTTTGACGGTCTCAATCTGTTCTATAATATGTCCTGAGGCATGAGGCTCGATTGAAGGAGGAGCTACATTCAGCATACGCATAGCCTCATGGTATCTGAAAGTATAGGTCTGTACAACCTCCATTGGCTCTAATTGTTCCAAACGCGCTTTCTTTGCAATCTTGTCTTCACCCTCATCCGCATCATGTTCAAGATGTCCGACATCGGTGATATTTCTTACATATTTTACTTTGTATCCAAGATGACGAAGAAGTCTGTAAAGGACATCATAAGTTACTCCGGGGCGAGCGTGTCCGAGGTGAGCATCTCCATAAACGGTAGGCCCGCAAACATACATTCCGACATGTCCCGGATTGATCGGAACAAAAAGCTCTTTCTTATGTGAAAGGGTATTTGTAAGAAATAAATCTCTCATAGCATGATAACAATTATGCGAAGATACGGATTTTCCCTTGATTTTTTGTCATTATGGTTTATTTATGGTGGAGGTAGAGTCAAAAATCAATTGCAGCTTTGCCGGAAGCAGGCAGGGACTCACTTTTGTAAAATGTGAAAAATAAGATTGGACTTGATATAAAAAATGACTATTTTTGTAAGGTGTTTTCTCGAATGGGAAGAATATTAACGAACTTAAAATCCCTAAATATGAAGGTTTCTATTATTATGGGTTCTGTCAGCGACTATGACGTTATGTCCGGAGCTGAGGGAATCTTGACGTCGTTCGGTGTTGAATTCGAAAAAAAAGTTATCAGTGCTCATAGGACACCTGATCTTATGTACGAATATGTAAAAGGGGCGCGTGACCGCGGCGTCGGCGTTATAATCGCCGGAGCGGGCGGAGCCGCACACCTTGCAGGTGTCGCCGCCGGTCTTACGACTCTTCCTGTAATTGCAGTGCCGATACAGACCAAGACGCTCGGAGGACTTGATTCCCTTTTGTCTATGGTACAGATGCCTACAGGCATACCGGTTGCCACCGTTGCAATAGGAGGGGCAAAGAATGCAGCGCTTCTTGCAGTAGAAATCCTTGCATTGAATGACCGTGAGCTCACGCAGAAACTTGACGAATATAGAAAACAGCAGGCAGAAAAGGTAATAAATTCCAAAATATAGAATATGAACACAGGCTACCGTATTTATGTTGAGAAAAAGACAGCATTTCAGGTTGAGGCTCGGAGCCTCAAAGAGGAACTGAACGAAAATCTTTCACTTCACCTCACAAATCTACGGCTACTTAATGTCTATGACCTGTTCGGCTTCACTCCGGAATTGTTGGAGAGAAGCCGATATTCGGTTTTTGGGGAAGTAGTCACCGATTGTGTCACTGATTATGTGACTCTTGACACAGAGCATAACTCTGAAAGTCTTGATATTTCGGATGTTAAATTCATCTCTGTAGAATACCTGCCGGGACAATTCGACCAGAGGGCGGCATCAGCTGTGGATTGTGTCCATCTAATTGAGCCTAAAGCCGATATTCGTATCAAAAGTTCAAGATTATATATACTTGACAATGATGTGGATGATGAAGCTATAGCAAAGATAAAGCAATATGTCATCAATCCTGTCGAGGCTCGTGAAAAAGACCTTAGGGTACTCTGTGATGCGGAAAATGTCTCGGTTGCCCCTGTTGAGGTGCTTGATGGGTTTGTCGATATGGATGATAATAAGATTGCGTCTTTCTGCAAGGAGAAAGGTCTTGCCATGAATTCTGATGACTTGAAAGAAGTAATCGGATATTTCAAATCCGAAGGGCGTAATCCCAATGAGACAGAACTTCGTATTATAGACACATACTGGAGCGATCACTGCCGTCATACCACATTCACTTCCGAATTGAAGAGTATCGGAGTTGAGGAGTCTTTTATCAAAGAGGATATTGATGGGACACTTGAATTATACATGAAAATGCGGCAAGAACTTGGCAGGGAGAAAAAGCCTCTGTGTCTTATGGATTTGGCTACGATAGGCGCAAGATATCTCAAGGCCAATGGCTATCTGGACGACATGGAAGTCAGTGATGAGAATAATGCTTGCAGTATATATGTGGATGTGGATAATGACGGCAGGCAAGAAAAATGGCTGCTGATGTTTAAGAATGAGACACACAATCACCCTACCGAGATAGAGCCTTTCGGAGGCGCAGCCACTTGCCTTGGAGGCGCTATCAGAGACCCTTTGTCCGGCAGGAGTTATGTATATCAGGCCATGAGGGTGACAGGTGCCGGCAATATATGGAAGCCGGTGGCAGATACGATTCCAGGCAAACTGCCCCAGAAAGTTATCAGTCGCAAGGCGGCACAAGGTTATTCAAGTTATGGCAATCAAATCGGTCTTGCGACGACCCATGTAAGAGAAATCTTGCACGAGGGCTATACGGCCAAAAGAATGGAAATCGGAGCGGTAGCAGGTGCTGTAAAGGCTGAAAATGTGCGCCGTGAAACACCAGTCCCCGGTGATGTTATTCTGTTGTTGGGCGGCAGGACAGGCAGAGATGGCATAGGAGGCGCAACAGGTTCTTCAAAACAACATACAGAAGCTTCTCTTGAGACTTGCGGGAGTGAAGTTCAGAAAGGAAACGCACCTGAAGAAAGAAAACTGCAGAGGCTTTTCAGAAGACCGGAAGTGACAAAATTGATTAAGAAATCGAATGATTTCGGAGCCGGAGGGGTAAGTGTTGCCATAGGTGAACTTGCTGACGGACTTGATATTTGGATTGACAGGGTTCCGACTAAATATTCCGGTCTTAATCCCACTGAAATAGCTATCAGTGAGTCACAGGAAAGGATGGCTGTTGTCATTGAGGCTGCTGACGAAGATGCTTTCAGGGAATTTTGCCGCCAAGAGAATATTGAAGTTACCAATGTGGCTTCCGTGACGGATTCGGGCAGAATGAGGATGTTCTATAACGGCAACATTGTTGCCGATCTCAAGAGGGATTTTATCAACAGCGCCGGGGCAAAGCATTATTGCAAAGCCTTGATAGAGCCTGTAGAAGAACTTAATCCTTTTGTGGCAGAGGAAAGCGATTTGCCAATGAGTCGGAGACTTATGGAACTTATGTCAAAACCGGGAGTATGCTCCCAAAAAGGGCTTGTAGAGATGTTCGACTCTACGATAGGGCGTTCTACTGTGCTTATGCCGTTCGGAGGTATGCTTCAGACTACGGAAACTCAAGTCTCTGTTCAGAAATTGCCTACCGATGGTTACACTGACACTGCAAGTATAATGGCATATGGTTATGACCCATATATGTCAGAGTGGAGTCCGTATCATGGGGCTGCGTATGCGGTTGTTGAGGCTTGTGCCAAGGTGGTGGCTGCAGGAGGAGAATTTGAGAAAATGAGATTCTCTTATCAGGAATATTTTGAAAGAATGACTGGAGACCCACACACTTGGGGCAAACCTCTTGCTGCCCTGTTGGGTGCTTTGAAAATGCAGGAGGCTTTAAAATTGCCGTCAATCGGAGGCAAGGACTCGATGAGCGGTACTTTTGAAGATATCCATGTGCCCCCGACACTTGTAGCATTCGGTATTACCACTGTAAATGCCAAAAGGGTAATTTCTCCTGAATTCAAATGGGATAATAATTTTATTTATCTTGTAAAGCATACGCCGTTGGATAATTATATGCCTGATGCGGAGCAACTCAAACGCAATTGGCATTTTATTGAAGAGCAGGTCACCTGCGGCAATATCGTTTCTGGCTATGCTGTAGGAACCAATGGAACTGCCGAAGCCATATGCAAGATGTCTTTCGGCAATGCTTTTGGTCTGAGTATAAAGGCGGACAATAACGATTTGTTTGGAGGCGCTCCGGGTTCTATCGTTGTGGAATCCGAAAAAGAGTTGGATTATGAAAATGCCATACTGCTTGGAAATGTGACTTCCGGAGAAGATGGTAAACTTCACATAAACGGTAAATCGGTAGATATTTTCGAATTGATGGAAGCCAACCAAATACCTTTCGCTTCAATATACCCTTTGGTGAGCAAACCTGATTTCAAAAGGATTCTTCCGAAAGGAATGGAAGGAGTAAAGCCGAAAAAGGCAAAAAAAGTAGATCTTAAATATAAAGGAGAAAAAGTAGATGAACCGATTGTGTTTATACCTGTTTTTCCCGGTACAAACTGTGATTATGATACGGCAAAGGCTTTTAGGAAAGAAGGTGCGCAAGTGCGTTTCGGAGTGTTCTGCAATCTCACGGAAGAGGATGTGCTAAGGTCTATTCAGGAAATGAAGAAAAATATTTCGGAATGCCATATTCTTGCATTCTGTGGCGGTTTTTCGGCAGGAGATGAACCTGACGGCAGTGGAAAGTTCATAGCAAATGTTATCAATAACAAAGAAATTTCAGAAGAGATAGACAAGCTTATTGGCAGGGGAGGTCTTATTCTCGGTATATGCAATGGATTTCAGGCTTTGGTTAAATCAGGCCTTCTGCCTTATGGGCGTACAGGAATGGTGAATGAAGATTCTCCGACTCTGTTCAGAAATGATATCAATCGCCATATATCGCAAATGGTTACGACAAAGGTGACATCCGTAAATTCTCCTTGGCTCTCCGGAATGACAATAGGAGAGGAGTTTACGATACCGGTAAGTCACGGAGAAGGTAAGTTTGTTGTAAATGAGGAGCTTGCAAAAGAATTATTTGCAAACGGGCAGGTGGCTTTCCAATATGTGGATCCTATTACGGGTGAAGTTACAATGAAGTCTCCATACAATCCTAATGGATCATATTATGCTATTGAAGGCATAATCAGTCCTGATGGCAAGATTTTAGGAAAAATGGGTCACTCGGAACGGTATGAGCGGAATCTTTTCAAGAATATTGAGGCTGATTTGGAGCAACCATTGTTTGCTAATGCAGTAAGATATTTCAAAGAATAACCGAAAATGGGCAAAACTAATTATATTATGAAAAAAGTTACATTAATCCTATTGGTGGTTTTTGTTTGCAGTTTTTCTTTTGCCGGACCGAAGTCTATCGGCATAAGGACTAATATCTGTGATAACAGTATTTCATACCAACATTATTCAGGGCATAAGACTGACTTTATTGAGATTGATGCTACATTCAGGCCCACTAAAAATTTTGCGGGAATATTATCCGTAGCTTATAATTTCTCCATTTATGAATGGAAGTGCAGCAATGCTGATGTATTTAATATCTATGCCGGTGCCGGTCTTGCAGGAGGGTATTCCAATTCATTGACTTTTATCAGAGGTATTGTCCAAGATAAAAATGGTTTTGACGTGTATTTACCGGTGCAGTTTGGCATTGAATATCAATCTAAAAAATCGGGATGGCAGATTTCATTAGATACAAGACCGTATTTCGGATATCATTTTTACAAAGATCCGGAGAGGATAGTTAGCGCATTCGATTTTCTGCAAGCAATGTGCGGATTGATACCTGCTATCGGCATCAGGTATATGTTTTGATACTCTTTTTATGATTTCAGGAAAAATGGGAAATAGTAAAATTATTCACGATGGCGTGTCTATAAAGATATATGGCGCTGATGAACCGGACAAGGTGCTAATTTATTTCACTGATGATATTACGGCATATTATAAGATTAAAAAAGCTGTCATAAAGGATAAAGGCGTCTATTGCAATGGGGTTTCCTGTATGATATTCAAACACTTGCTTAAAGGAAAGATACCTACACATTTTATCAGACAGGTTTCCGATAGGGAACAGTTATGCCGCAAGGTTGAGATAATACCGATGGAAATTATTGTCCGTAATGTAATTGCCGGTTCTTTGGCCCAAAGGCTTGGACTTAAGGAAGGACTTGTGCCGGAGAGTACAATTTATGACCTTTGCTATAAGTCAGAAGAACTTGGAGATCCAATTATCAATGATTATCATGCAATGGCCTTAGGACTGGCGACAAAAGAGGAATTAAACAAAATATATTCTATTACAAAAAAGATAAATGATATTCTGTATCCTCTTTTCAAGAGTATAGGAATCACACTTGTCGATTATAAAATAGAGTTCGGCAGATTACCTGACGGTGAGCTTGTTATGGCTGATGATATCACTCCTGACAGTGCCAGATTTTGGGATATCGAGACAGGAATGAGGCTTGACAAGGATCGTTTCAGGCATGATAACGGCAAGGTAGGTCAGGCTTATAAGACTGTTTTTGACAGATTGTTGGCGGTAAGTGATTTTTAAGATGACTTTCAATAGAAATTAATATGAATCCGGTAAAAGAAATAGGCGGTCTTCACGAAGAATGCGGCGTTTTCGGCGTATGGAATGTGCCTGGTGCGGCAGAACTTTCCTATTATGCTCTTCATTCATTACAGCATAGAGGGCAGGAGGGGTGCGGTATCGTGTCTGTCAGTGAAGTCGGAGAAATGAAAAGAATCAAAGGAATAGGACTTGTCACTGAAGTTTTTAATAATGACAATCTCAAGACTCTTATCGGAAGTTCGGCAATCGGCCACGTTCGTTATTCTACAGCAGGCGGAGGCGGTATTGAAAATGTGCAGCCTTTTATGTTCAGGCATAATTCAGGTGATTTTGCATTGGCCCATAATGGAAATCTTGTCAATTCCGTCCAGCTCAGGAAATATCTTGAAGACAGGGGAAGTCTTTTCCAATCGACTTCGGACAGCGAAATAATAGCTCACCTTATAAAAAAGAATGTCGTTGAAAGATACAACCCAAGGATTTTTCATATAGTAGAGGCCTTGAATATGATCGAAGGCGCTTTTGCATTTGTCATTATGACAAAGAATAGATTGTATGCCGCCAGAGACAAGTATGGTCTTAGACCTTTGTCGATAGGCAAAATAGGAGACGGTTATGTGATTAGTAGCGAGACATGTGCTTTCAGTGTCATAGGCGCTGAATTTGTCAGGGATGTAGAGCCGGGAGAGGTAGTGACGATAGATGAAAAAGGTGTCAGAAGCCGTAAGTTTTCCGAATACAAGAGATATGCAATGTGTGCTATGGAATATATCTATTTTTCCAGACCTGATAGTGATATCGAAGGCGTTAATGTCCATACTTTCAGAAAGGAAAGCGGAAAATTATTGTGGAAAGAAGCTCCTGCCGCTGCTGATATTGTACTTGGCGTCCCGGATTCAAGCCTTAGCGCTGCAATGGGGTATGCCGAAGCCAGCGGACTGCCCTATGAAATGGGACTTATCAAGAATCGATATATAGGCAGAACTTTTATCCAGCCTTCTCAAGAAATGAGAGACAAAGGTGTCAAGATGAAATTATCTGCTGTCAAGAGTATTGTAGGAGGCAAAAGCGTTGCCCTTATAGATGATTCCATAGTGAGAGGAACTACTTCTTTGAGAATAGTAAGGATGCTTAGAGGCGCAGGCGCCAGAGAGGTACATGTAAGGATAGCCAGCCCGATGATTAAATATCCTTGTTTCTATGGAGTGGATATTTCTTCTTATAAAGAACTTTTGTGTTCCGAAAGGAATTTGGAAGAGGCTCGTCAGATTATTGAGGCGGATTCACTTGCATTTTTGTCAGTAGAATCTTTGTTGGAGGCAGGGAAGAGATCGGATTTATGCACAGCCTGTTTTTGCGGCAATTATCCGACATCGTTGTATGCAACAATTGAGGAAACGAATAGAGAAGGTAAATTTTAGAAAATATTAAAATAATTATAGAATATGGCAATCGATTACGAAAAAGCCGGAGTCAGCCTTGAGGCAGGTTATGATGTTGTAAGGAGAATAAAGAAACACGTAGCTTCTACCGACAGGCTCGGTGTTATGGGCAATATTGGCTCTTTCGGAGGGATGTTCGATCTCTCGGCTCTGAAAATCAAGGAACCTGTGCTTGTGAGCGGTACTGACGGTGTCGGGACAAAACTTAAACTTGCATTTGCCATGGACAAGCATGATACTATTGGTATCGATGCTGTTGCCATGTGTGTGAACGATGTGCTTGCACAAGGAGCGGAGCCTCTTGTATTTTTGGATTATGTCGCACAAGGAAAGACCCGTCCGGAGGTAGTGGAAGCTATAGTTTCAGGCATAGCGGAGGGCTGCCGTCAGGCCGGTTGCGCTCTTGTAGGAGGAGAGACGGCAGAAATGCCCGGAATGTATGCTGACGGTGAATATGATATTGCAGGTTATACTACCGGAGTTGTTGAGAAATCCAAACTCATTGATGGGACAAAAGTCAAGGTCGGTGATGTTCTTGTCGGTATTGCTTCGACAGGTGTGCATTCCAACGGATTCAGTTTGGTTCGTAAGATATTCTCGGACAATAATCTGGATTTGCGCAAGTCTTATTCCGAGCTTGAGACTGGAGAATGTCTTGGCAAAGTGGCTCTTACTCCTACCAGAATATATGTCAGACAGGTATTGGATGTCATCCGTCAATGCGATGTACATGCAGTTGCTCATATTACCGGTGGAGGTTTCGATGAAAATCTTCCACGAATACTACAAGACGGACAGGGTGTTTTTGTTAAAGAAGGAACTTGGACTATCTTGCCGATATTCGGATTTTTAGAAAAATACGGAAAAATCAATCATAGGGAGATGTTCAATATTTTCAATATGGGTATAGGTATGGTGCTGGCTATTGACCGGTCACAGGCTGATAGGGCTATTGAAATTCTTGCTTCTTATGGAGACAAGGCAACAATTATAGGCAGAGTGACAGACAAGCCTGGCGTGGAGATTGAATTGCTATAAATTATAAATATAAAATTAATTGGATATGAGGGCTTTGATTAGCGTCAGCGATAAGACGGGCGTGGTACGATTCGCCGGTCAGTTAATTGACTTGGGTTGGGAGATTCTCTCTACCAGCGGTACGATGAAAATGTTGAAAGAGGCAGGACTGCCTGTAACAAGTGTCAGCGATGTGACAGGATTTCCTGAAATTTGCGATGGCAGGGTCAAGACACTTCATCCTAAAATCCATGGCGCCCTGCTTGCCAGAAGGGATATTCCGGATCATCTTAAACAATTGGAAGATAACGGGATAGATAAGATTGACTTGGTTTGTGTCAATCTATATCCTTTTCGTGAAACCATTGCAAAGCCTGATGTGACAATGGAAGATGCCGTAGAACATATTGATATAGGAGGGCCGTCGATGCTTCGTAGCGCTGCCAAGAATTGGGCTTCTGTCACAGTACTTGTAAATCCTGTTGATTATGATGTGGTTATTGATGAAATCAAAAATTACGGGGACACTCAAAAGTCTACTCGTCTTCGTCTTTCAGCAGAAGCCTACACCCATACCGCCGAATATGATATGGCAATTGCTGCATATATGAGGGGGCAGGCATGCTTGTCTGAAAAACTTTTTCTTGAATACGAAGAGAAACAGCCTTTACGCTATGGGGAAAACCCACATCAAAATGCAAAGTTCTATAAGTCTATCCTGCCTGCCCCATATTCTTTGGCAGAGGCAAAACAATTGAATGGTAAGGAATTATCTTATAATAATATTCAGGATGCCAATGCCGCTCTTAATATCGTTCGGGAATTTTCGGAGCCATTCTGCGTAGGACTTAAGCACATGAACCCTTGCGGTTCCGGTATAGGTAAGGATGTTGTCGAGGCTTGGAAGAAAGTATATGAAGGGGACAAGACGTCTATTTTCGGGGGAATAGTTGCTTTCAACAGGGAGGTTAATCTTGAAGTTGCACAGTTGCTCAAGCCTATTTTCCTTGAGATAATAATGGCTCCGTCTTTTGCTCCTGATGCTTTGGAACTTCTTTCCGCAAAAAAGAATCTGCGTCTTTTAGAAATAGATATGAGCAGTAATGTAAAGGCACAGAGGCAGTTTGTCTCTGTAAACGGAGGAATGCTTGTTCAGAATCAGGATTTGTTTACCAAGCCTGTTTCTGCTGATCAGTGTGTTACGGAAACAAAACCTACAGCGAAACAGATTGAAGATCTTGATTTTGTCTGGAAGATTGTCAAGCACGTCAAGTCCAATGCGATTGTGGTAGGCAAAGACGGAATGACGTTGGGAGTAGGGGCCGGGCAAATGAACAGGATAGGTTCCGCCGAGATTGCACTCAAACAGGCAGAGGCTACTCTGCAAGAACAAGGTATTGATATCAGGGAAGCCGGACTTGTGATGGCTTCCGATGCTTTCTTTCCTTTTGATGATTGTGTGACTATTGCTGCTGAATATGGGATTACTGCAATTGTACAGCCCGGAGGTTCTGTAAGAGACGGTGATTCAATTAGAAAGGCTGATGAGTGCGGTATCGCTATGCTGTTTACAGGTGAAAGACATTTCAAACATTGATGATATATGGCAGTATTGCATTTGAAACCTGGATTTGCACATAAAGGACTTAAATCCGATATGGGGAAGCCTGCTAAGAAAAAGATTCTTGTAGTAGGAGGAGGAGGCAGAGAACATGCTATTGTGGATGCTTTGTCCCACTCAATCAGTGTAGGAAAGATTTTCTGTGCACCCGGTAATGCAGGGATTGCTTCACAAGCGGAATGTGTGCCTATTAAAGATGATGATATTGAAGCTCTTAAAAAATTTGCTATAGAGCACCATATCGATATGACGGTTGTAGGACCTGAAATTCCCCTTTCGGCAGGTATTGTAGATGTTTTTAAAAACTCCGGACTAAATATTTTCGGCCCGTCGGCAGCTGCTGCAAGAATTGAGTCAAGTAAGGATTTTGCTAAAAGGATAATGGTGAAATATGGCGTGCCGACTGCTTCTTACAAGACATTTGAGGATTACTCCGAGGCTATTGAATATGTAAGTAAAGGTAATTTTCCTATTGTTATCAAGTATGACGGCTTGGCTGCCGGCAAGGGTGTTGTCATCCCTGAAAATCTGCATGAAGCAGAGGGGGCTTTGAAAGATATGTTGCTTGATGACAAATTCGGCAAAGGCAAGGTGGTTATTGAAGAATTTCTGACAGGACCGGAATTTTCTTTTATGTGCTTTGTGGATGGGGCGAATGTGTGGCCGATGGCTATGGCTCAAGATCACAAAAGAGCTTTTGATGGGGATAAAGGCCCTAATACAGGCGGTATGGGGGCTTATTCGCCGGTACCTTTTATTACAAAAGAAGATGAGAAGACTGCTATAGAAAAGATAATGAGACCTGTGGCTGTCGGTCTTGTAAAAGAGGGATGCCCGTTCAAGGGAGTGCTATATGGGGGGCTTATCAAGACTCCTTCAGGTATTAAGGTTATAGAATTTAATTGCAGGTTCGGCGATCCGGAGACAGAAGTCGTTCTGCCTCGTTTGGAAACCGATATATATGAGATCTTCAATGCAGTTGCAGGAAATATGCCGGACTGTTCTTTTCCTGAGTTGAAATGGTCGGACGATTCTGTAATGGGCTTTGTTTTGGCCTCAAAAGGCTATCCGGGTGCATATAGGAAAGGCTATTCTATCAAAGGTATTGAAAATGCTGTTTCAGACATGTCTGTATCTGCTTATCACATGGGTACGAGCTTTGCCTCCGGTTCAGATGTCGTTGTTTCAGGCAGTATGGAAATCAGGACGGCAGGAGGCAGAGTACTTATGATTGTTGCTCGAGGGGCTACATTGCAAGAGGCACATAAAAAGGCTTTGACTGCGGTAGGGAAAATAGAGTGTGATAATCTGTTTTTTAGGAAAGATATAGGTTGGAGAGTATTATAATAAAAAAATAGTTATGGTAATCAGCGGAAAAGAATTGTCGGCAAAATTAAAGTCGGAAATGGCAGAGCAGGTAGCTTTATTCCCTGTTAAATATGGTCGTGTTCCTCATTTGGTTGTTATTCTTGTAGGTTGCGATGTCGGAAGCCAGACTTATGTCAAGAACAAGGCTAAGGCCTGCGATTTGGTGGGAATTAAGAATACAACGATTAGGCTGCCGGAAGAAACTACTGAAAAAGAGCTTTTGGATAGGATTGCAGAATTGAATGCAGACGATGGAGTGGATGGTATTTTAGTGCAGTTGCCACTTCCTAAGCATATAAGTGAGCCTAAGGTCATCGAGGCAATATCAGAGGCCAAAGACGTGGACGGTTTTCACCCTTTGAATACAGCCGGTTTGTGGCAGAAAAGACCTAATTCATCATGCACTGTGCCTTGTACACCGAAAGGGATTGTCAGGTTGCTTGATGCTGCAGGATATGAAATTTCAGGTAAGAGAGCTGTGGTTATCGGTCGTAGTCAGATTGTAGGTCTTCCTGTATCCAAGTTGTTGCTTGATAGAAACGCTACAGTTACTATTTGTCATTCGAGAACCAAAGATTTGCCCTCAATTACAAGAGAAGCTGATATTTTGGTGGTTGCAATAGGCAAGGCCAAGTTTGTGGATGGCACAATGGTTAAAGATGGAGCAGCTGTAATAGATGTCGGTATGGATATAGACCCTGAAACAGGTAAATTGTGCGGTGATGTGGATTTTGCATCGGTCATGCCAAAGGCTTCTGTTATTACACCTGTTCCAGGAGGTGTCGGCCCGATGACTATATGCTGCCTTATGGAGAATACTATTGAGTGTTTTAAACGAAAATTTGATAAATGATGTTAGAGAAAGGGATAAAGGGGCACGAGGAAGAATTGGTGACAATGGAATTGACCGCAAGCCATATCGGAAGCGGTACGGTAAGGGTTCTTGCTACCCCTATGATGATTGCGCTTATGGAGAAGACTTCAAGGATAAGTGTAAGGCCATATCTTGAAGAAGGTGAGGAAACTGTCGGGATTCATGTGAATGTGTCGCATGTGGCATCTACTCCTATTGGCAAGAAAGTATGGTGTGACACTGAACTTATTGATATAGACCGTCGCCGTCTTGTCTTCAAAGTGGCAGTGTATAATGACAATGGCTTAGTGGGAGAGGGGACACACGAACGCTTTGTTATCGATGTGGCACGTTTTAAGGCCAAGAATGAATAGCAATTTCTATTTATTCATATACAAAACTGAATTCGTCGAGATAGAGTATGCTTCCAGTGCCTCCGGTAAAATAATCCCCTAAGGCACTGGAGGTGGCTATAATGCTCACCCATTTAGGAATCCTTTCATTGCGGTATTGAATATTGATTGAGAAATCCTTATATTCTTTACCTGTATTGATGCAAGGCAATTTGGCATAGCCTATTATGGCCGGGTCATTGTCGAAATCCACAAATTTTTCCTCATTGCTGATAACATGGAAAGGGGCATCCCAATCAGTAAGAATAAGAATAACGTGGGCTTTGTCCTCTTGTCCCATAAAATTCTTATGCGACTGGTCGGTATAATTTATTTTGGTAGGGGAGTATGAATAAAAACCTTTAAGGGCTGAAGGTCTGGAGGTGAATGGAATACCCCAAGATAGTTCAGCTCCCAATCCTTTCAATCCTACAAATTTACCGATATAAAGAGTAGCGGCAGCAAATTTTACTACAGCATAATTGCTCTCTAACTTGACAGCTTTCTTGCCTTCTCCTTTTACGGCAGTGAAGTCATCTTCCGGAGTCGTTGAGCTGCCTATAAAAGAACTGGTTGCCTTATTGGCTGAATCCCATATTTTTTGTTCGGTAGAAGCATTCGAAGGATATGGGTACCAGATTTTACCATTGAGATGCCACTCATCGAAACTCATATTATAAAGCTGCACAGGGGAGTCTGTCCTGAAAGCAAATTCCTGGCTATATTCTCCCTTGTCTTGGATTCTGACAAGATAATCTGTGTTTTCAGAGAGACCTTTGATGTCTACAGTTACCCCTACACCTGCAATATTAGCATTATTCGCTTTAATCCATTGGCCGTCACTTGTTTTTTTGTATTCAATATATGGAGTTCCCGAACCTCCGAAAGTAGCCCTTACTTTTGCGTGATAGCACCATGGGCGGACTGAAACAATAGATGCTTTTGTCTCAATCTGAATAGCCTTGAATTTCCATACAGTCTTATTGCCATTATAAAGTACGGTGAAAGTGCGTTCCAATACGCAGTCCAATATCATTGGAAATGAACATTCTTCAGTGCTGTAAACTATATTTCCGTCTTTATTGTGGTAACCTGTGGTGGATTTGACAACAGAGCCTGTAGGACCGAGTTTGATATCTTTTATATTAAGAGATGAAAGAGGCTGGAAATCAGTGACCTTTACCAATATGGAATAATCCTCCGTATTGAAAATTGCATCGCCAATCTGATTGTCGCAATTGACATACCTTTCTATTTTCTGTTCTGCTCTTATCGTCCATTCGTAGTCTTGGTATGTTTTTATCAATAATTTTATCGGTGATTTCAGGTCTATAAATTCACCTATGGACTCTGCCATTACAGCACCTTCAGATAGTGATATTTTTTTTACTTTCAGATGGCTGATATCGGCAGTTTCTTCAAGTACGATTGTGACTGTCTTCGATGCTTTGTCAATCTTGACCTCTTTCTGCCCTTCAACCTCCATTTCTGTGATATTGCCGGGCACCAAAGGATAGTCCAGATCATTTTTGAAAACGCAGGCTGAAACAGTGGCGGTACAGAATACAATTTGTAAGGCTAATCTGACACTAATCATAACTATTTGTTTTTATGCTTTCCCGGAAGCCTGTGCCATTTGTCCATAATATAAAAATTGGTACCGAAAGCAATGGATAACAGATTGATGTTGAAATTTGCCCCACTGTTGCTCAACTGACTGACATCTACCTTGTTGCTAACTTGTTTTATCATTTGATAACTTATACCCATAACACCGATTTGTACTTCGAATGACACGGAATTGGCAATAAATACACATATTCCCGGAACAAGACTAATGCTGCCTTTGTATATATCCTGATATGTCCCGTGTTTGAGCCCTTCGTCCATTTTATAATTTTTGCTTTGTGCATATCCTCCGGTCAGACGACCTTCCATAAACAAAGAAAATCGTTTGCTCTGCTGTATGGGCATGTAATTTCTAAGCGTTATCGAGCCAAGATAAGATTGTTTCTCATATCCGAAATCGCTGATTCCAAATTTAATGTCATCTGTCAGGTTCAAGCTCGCATTTGCAAGGGATAGTGTTGTCTTTCCGTAGTCGAATCTAACACCGACACTTAGATTGTCCATAAATGTATAGGCGAGGGTCGGAGCAATGCTCATTTCTTTATAACCTCCTTTTATGTCTTTGACAAAGGGAGCTAATAAAGCAAAACCTGCATCATTTTTAGCATTTCCTACATCATAAATATTGTATGCAAAGGTAAATCCTCCGCCAATCGTACCTTTAGGCAGGAATAATGAATTAGGGGATTCAATACCCCTGTCAAAAGGCTCTATCTTATTGTCCTTATTGTTCTTACCCAACAAGGATGAAGGAACGATAAGGACAATAAGCATAAGACCTGATATTACCTTTTTTCTCATAAGCGATACTGGAATAATTATCTGTATTTTACTTTACCCCTTTCGTTTTCAGTCAGTTCTGAAGGGTCGTAGGTAAGGGAAAATTCATCCAATAGCAATACACTGCCTACAGCCCCTGTGAAATAGTCTCCATAACGACTTGCGGCACCTGTAATTACTATGAAATTAGGTTTTTTAGTATTGTTTCTATATTCAAGCGGAATGGTAAAATGAACATATTCAGCATTCTCTTTTGAAGAAATCAGCTGACCTAAAGCAATAATATGTTCGTCCTGCTCAGAAACAAAAACCTTTTTGTTGGTGTTTATTTCAAACATGCCATTCCAGTCTGTCAGGAAAATTTTTATATGACAATTGTCAGTAGTGCCTTTCAATGAAGTATAAGGCGCTTCTGCGTTGTCAATAATTTTAGGTGAATATTTGTAATATCCTTTAAGAGCTATCGGTCTTGAATTAAACTTATAGCCCCAATTCAGAATGGCTCCCATACCTGAAACTTTTACGAATTGTCCTGTATAGATGTTACCTGCAGCAAATTTGCGAACAAAAGGTATGATTGAACTTTCCAGCCTTGCTGCTTTTTTGCCGGTTCCAGGTACAGCGACATCATTCTCTTCAGGTTTTGTAGGTATTACCCCCATTGTTTTTGTGCCGGGATTTGCAGAGTCCCAGTCTTTATTTTCTGAAGTTGCGTTAGGATACCAGCAGCTTCCATTTTGATACCAATCGTCAAAATTGAGGTTGCGGACATCTTCAGCCGTCTCTGTTTTGAATGTTATCTCTCTTGTATTCTTGTCTTTATCAGAAATAGCTTTGAATATATATTCTGTATTGGATTCAAGCCCCCATAGTTCGGCAGAGAATGTTTTTTGAGTGTCATCGAATGATATTGTTGCAGGACTATCAATCCATTGGGAGTCAGATGATTTTCTGTATTGGAATTTTATTCCTGCAGGTCTTGATTCTGCAAACCATTGCCCTGATACAATAGCAAAGCGTCCCCAAGGGATGGCTGAAGATGCTTCTGCATCAACAGGAGGAGTTATATTGAGGTTTATATCTGCATTAGTGCCGTGATTCTTTATGTCAATCAGATTGATAGTGAAAGAATATTTGCCGATATTTAATCTTGAGACCAATTTTGAAATTTCAATATTTGCTGAGGTCGAGCCGAAAGGTATGGCTGATGCTGCTATACCGGCATTGTTTAGATTTGAAATAGACGACGCTTCAGCATCTACAAGTTCAATCCCCATTGGCAGACCGGCTTCCATTAGCTTCTTGTCAGAAGTTACGATTGAAATGCTTTTGATTCCTTGAGGAGCAGAGAATTCGATTGTCTTTGTAGTAAGACTACCCATAGGGGAGGAAATCGGATTTGTAATGCTAAAGTCTGTAGCAGTTATTGAAGGAAGATTCGATTTGCTGAAATCAAGTAAAAGAGGATAGGTCTTTTCATTAAGAACATCATCAACTGAAATCATAACTGCGGCCCCTCCTGTCACGTCTCCTGCCTGCCCTATTTTGAATATGAGACTATAATGTTGTCCGGCCTTGACATTCTCACGCGTAATCGTGCTTGTACTATATGTCATACCGTCATTATTTTTGAGATTCAAGGTCCATGTCAATTTACCGGTAACTGCAAAATATGCAGTATCTTTTATATTATCATCGCTTTTGCTGAAAATAAGAGGCGTGCCCGTACCGTTATCGACAGTAATTTTGTAATCTGAAAAATATTTGTCAATATCTTTAGGAAGGGTGGCTGTTACCATTGTGTTTGCCAGCTTGCAGGTTATATTGGCGGTATTTATCTGTTCCGGTCTTATTATTATATCAGTGCTTCCAGAATAAACAGGAGAGTTCCATGCCGCATTTATAATTTCTCCTGAATTTGCAGTGACTGTATATGTACCCGAAGACAATTTTAAAGGTTCGCCGGAAAGAGAGGAATAATCTTTTACAAGATGTTCTTCACCGGTCTTTTTATTTTTAATCTTTAATGAAAACACCTTGTTCGGCTTTTCATCCCCTTTTACGATAATTTCAGGCACTTTCTCAGAGTCGATATTGACAGAGAGAAAACCGTAGCTGTCTGCCGGCTCTTTTTCCGAACAGGCAAACAGAATTATTCCTGCAGCAATAATATATATTAAATTATATATTTTAGACATATTAGTATCTCCCCGTATAAGTTATGGCTGATAGAATGTCAGTGCTTTTTCGTAACTCTGTCCCTTTAAGTCAGTAACTTTAAGAGTAAATATATGTTTTGAGCCGGGATCAGGGTTAAATGATGCAATCATCGGAATAAGTGATGAAAGAGAAAAATTCACTGAAGTCTGGTTTGACAACTTTTCAGCCGTAGGTATTCCGAAAGCTGAAAGATTGGCAATCAATTTGGCGTCATTGATGAGGTCCATATCGAAAGGCCCGTCTGTACTGTAGTTGTAATCATCCTTTCCTGCAAGTTGGGCAATGGTTTCGCTAAGAACATTGGAATCAACTGTCACTATAAATGTTTTTATCTTTTCAGGAGCATTTATTACGATAACTACATCCATGGTCGGACTGATAGGGGTATCTTTAAATTCCGGATTTTTTGCCCAAGTCATAGTGGGTGCGGTGGATGGTTGCGGTTGTGGCTGCGTTTCATCTTCGATAGGAACTTCATTCCAACCCGGTATATTTATGTCTACATTTTTTTCTACAAGAGAATTGTCTATTGTGAGAGAAAGACTGCTGCTTCCTGTTACTTTTGCATCTAATTTGATGATATGGTGATCTTTTGCTGCAACATCAGTAATGGAAAGACTGGCATGTGCTTCGGAATTGTCGATTCTTCTGTATCCGTCGACTTTTATACTAAGAGGGGATACAGAGAAATATCCAGGTTTACTTGCATCTACATCGGCCTTGTTCCATACCAAATTTTTGTTCGCAATGTCAGGTGCTGTCCATGATGCGGCATTAGTAATGGTAACTGTATAGTTGGATAGCTCTTTCTTGAAATTTTCCGAAGGTTTTAACGTGACTTTCATATTCTGCAATGTGCACACAAGAGACAACGGAGTCACTTCTCCTGCCCTGATTGTGAAGTCTTTACTGGCACCATATATCGGCAGATCAAAAGAAGCTTCTTTCTTGATGGGGGATGAAGCTGAAATGGTATATTCTCCCGGGCCTAAATCCAGAATAGGAGGCATTGAACCATATTTTTCAAATTCTTGTTTCCAGCCGTCTTTCTTAGATATGCTGACAATGAAATTATTGACTTCGGTATTGTCGGATTTTGTAATATAATCTCCCGAAGATGAAAGTTTGACTTCAAGTCTGCCTGTCCCTTCGGTATCTTTGTTATTCTTCTTGCATCCTGCAAAAGCAACGGCTGTTATAATCAAAAAATATAATATTTTTCTCATGATATTATTCATATTTGAGTTCAACATTGTCAATATATAATATACTCCCCGCGTGAATGGTATGGGCGCCGGAGATTGTTTTTACTTTTATTTTTCTGGAATTTTTATTTTTATCAGTCAAAGATTTGATTGATAGCTTTATCTTGGAAGTTTTTTTGTCAAATACTGTATAGGTAAGAGGAATCCGGCACTCGGTCCAATTCTCTATTTTCTCTTTACTATCAGACTTGCTTCCATGCGCAATTTGGGTATCGTCAGAGGCAAGCAACTCTATATCAACCGAATAAGATGCTCCTTTATAAATATCGAATTTATGCATAAAGGACAATGCAGAAGGCCTGCTGCCAAAGGCATGTCCTTCAGACACTTTAGCCCAGTCGCCCTCATTCTTGTCATTGGCAAGTCCGAGGAAAATTTCTCCTTGGGAAGTGCTGCCGTATTTGATTTCCGATGCTATATCATCTATTGCTATAGCTGCAATCATCAGGCTATTACCTGAATAAGCATCTTCTGTGAAAAGAGAGACTGTTGGAAAAGTCTTGTAATCCTGATAAAAAGCTTTTGCTTCTGTATTCAGTGTTACAGGGCTGTTTACTGCCCACCACTTTTCTCCTGAGCTATAAAGCTGCCACCATTTTGTCTTGAAAGTAGAACCGAATCCACTGAAAATTCTGGTGGTGAAAATATTTTCAGTATATTCTTCAAAGCCATTGTTGCCGAGCTGTTCCGGCTTTTCAGTGGAAATGACGGTTATTGGACTGACATTATTATTGTCATCATTGAAAATTGTCCTTAGTTTATAGTCTGTGCCGGCCTTGAGTCCTGTCATGTCATTGAAAAATACAGTGTTGTCCGATATTTTTTTAGCAGTGACAGAATTCCATGCTATCCCGTCAGCACTGTATTGCAATTTGATATTGGCATTTGCCGCTATTTGGCTTATATTAGTCATTTTTGCCATAGGTCCGACCATTTTCCATCCCCAGATGTTATTGTCGTTTACCAATATTTCAGCATTTACAGGAGTTTGTTCGAGTTTGTATACAGCCTGACTGGTTTTGCCGGCCTTATCTGTTATTTCTATGCTGAATTTTGCACATATAGGAGCTGCCGGATTGAAAGGTGCCTCAAGGCTCAATTTAGTTATTACATTTGAAAAATCAATAAAACCTAATTTGCTTTCAGGTTTTGCAAGCCAATAAATACCGGCATCCTTGAATTTCTTTAGCAATGATGCGTCAGAGTTTGTAAGATCGATATTGACCGGAAGTCCTATGACTCCTGTCAGATAATCCGATTCAATCGTCATTTTTGCAGAAACTATTCCTTTGGTCGCAAGAAAACTTAAAGAGGCATTTTCTGCCGGTGTTCCGGCTCCTGCTACGAACTTATAGCTATAATTGTCCGAAGTTATTCCGTTTGACGAGAATTTAGGCGCTCCACCCGGGAGTGAAGATTCAGGTATAGTGATTGATTCTTCTATTTTTTCTGTTTCTTTGTCTACGATTATATTGACATTCAACTCGCCTGTTCTTGCCGGAGCCTCAATAGTGAAAGTAACAAACTCGTTGGGTTTATATTTTACGGGTTCTGATTTGAAATAAACTAATTTGCCGCCTTCTCCAAGTTGTGCATATACTTCTATATATAATTTACCTGAAGGGATGTAGCCGCATCTTGTTTCGGCTTTTGTGAATTTTACAGACTTGTCTTTATGTCTTGTATGGCGTAGTACTGCGTAATAGTCTGAATAGAAATGATTGATGTTCGAACCATATTTGACGGCAGCTTTGACATTGGCTAACTTTGCGATGGCATTGATGTTGTCCGGCTGACGGTTATTGTCTGTATATCCGTGAACCTTAAACGGAGTTTCTGCCATAAAGAAAGGTTTGTCAAATCCATAGGCAAGAGAATCACCGTGAAAAGCCTTCAATACGAAGTCTCCTGTGTTTAATTTTATCGTCTCTGATTTTGCTTCCTGATATTTTTTGCGATATATCCTTTCTGATTTTGAGTTGAATATATCTACAGTAAAGTCATCGACTGACGGTAGATTTCTTTGAATATTCCCGGATTTCACTTTAGCTTCTATTATTCCTGAATTCTGCTCTATGGAAATTCTGATCTGCCCGAAACTGTTGTTATTTTCAGGTCTCTCTTTTGAGCATGAAATCGCTGATAGCAGTATTGCAGTAAGTGTAAAAACACCTAATTTTTTTGTATTCGTATACATTGCAATTCTTAATTAACTTGGCAAATATAAGATTTTTTTTGATTTTGAAAATTTTATCTCTTGGACATTGTTTCAGATTGCTCTATGGAGGTTAAGTGGTTACAACTAAATCTTTCGCAAATATAGTAATTCCTGCAAGACTGCAAATCTTACGTGTCGGAAGTGCCGTATATATATGCCTAAAGTACTATTTGCTTTATAAAAGTTTTTACGATATTTGTATTTTATAGTTAGTTTGTAAAACCTTTTTAAGAGTGTCTATGAGAAAGATAGTGATAATAGGAGCCGGCATGATGGGGTCTGCTTTAGTTTTCCCTGCTATGGAAAACGGCAATGAAGTTCACCTTGTCGGTACTCCTATCGGCTGTAAAAATATAGATGTCTGCATTGAAACAGGGAAGCATCCTAAATTGGACAGACCCTTTCCTAAGGGGGTTTTCTATCATCAGTTCGATAACTGGAAGTCTGCTGTCACAGGTGCTGATTTCATTGTCTGCGGAGTAAGTTCGTTCGGGGTAAATTGGTTTCTTGATAATGTACTTATGGAGTTAGACCCTTCTGTGCCTGTTCTGAGTGTCACTAAAGGTCTTATGAGCTTAGATGACGGTTCTCTTATAAGTTATCCTGAATATTGGAAGAGAGAATTGGCAAAAAAAGGTATTTATAGGGAAATATGTGCTGTAGGCGGTCCTTGTACAAGCCGTGATCTTGTGGCAGGCGATCATACTGTTGTGGCGATCTGCGGCCATGAGACAAAGGTTGTCAATATGATGAAAGAGGCTCTTCAGACATCTTATTATCATATTTCATTAACAAATGACGTTGAAGGGCTTGAAATAGCTGTGGCTATCAAGAATTGCTATGCTTTGGCGGTGGCAATGTCGATAGGGCTTCAGAAGCAGGATTTTGGTCAAAATGAGATAAGCCATTATAATAGCCATGCTGTGGCTTTTTATCAGGCTTTGAAAGAGATGAGACGAATACTGGAAATTCATAATGCTTGCGAAGAGTCTGAAAATATAGGAATTGCCGATCTCTATCTGACAATTTATGGCGGAAGAACCAGAGAAGCCGGTCTGCTTCTTGGTGAGGGCAAGTCTTACAATGAAGTAATGGATATCCTTTCAGGAATGACTCTTGAAGGGTTCGTGGCTGTGCGGACATTATATGAGGCCATGAGTCGAAAGCAGGACAGGGGAATAGTCAGTCTTAATGATTTTCCTTTGCTTTGCCATTTGGCGGCTGTGATTGATGAAGGCAAGGATGCTCATCTGCCTTGGGAGAATTTCACTTTCGATAAAGCGAATTCCTGACCTTGTTCCACGTGTAATGATAAAAAGAGGTTTTAGTATACCTATCTAAATAATAATCCCCTCAAAATCAAACGATTAAGAGGGGGCTCTTGTGCGGGTGAAGGGAGTCGAACCCATACGCACGAGGCACTAGATCCTAAGTCTAGCTTGTCTACCAATTTCAACACACCCGCAAATCCTCCCGGAAGGTTCATAACAATTAACCCGTCACTCAAACAAACCTGTTGGAAGCTGTCTGCTTTTGTGTCCGAAAGGGAATGCAAATATAAGGATTTTTCTTAATAATTAGTATATTAGTAGAATAAATTGCATTTTGTTATGAAAAAGATTTTATTTTTAGTATTTCTTTATGCTTTTACAACAAATGTCATCTATGCTCAGAACAATGTGGATTATGGCAATTGGATAAAAGAAAGGCCTCAAAGGGCGAGTGCCAATTATGATCCTTATGAGTTTGGCATTTTGAAAGACACTCCTGCACCGAAAGGTTATAAGCCATTTTATATCAGTCATTATGGACGGCACGGCTCACGATCCGACTGGGGGGACAAACATTATAAGACACTTATCGATGTTTTGGAGCAGGCTGGAAATCAGGGCCTTCTTACTGCTGACGGAGATTCTCTTCTATCTGCTGCCAAAAGGGTTCTCGCAGGATATGACGGTATGGACGGACGGCTTACAAAAAGAGGTGCCATAGAACATTATCGAATAGCCGAAAGAATGTTTAAAAGGTATCCTAAAGTATTTAAAAATGGCAATAGAGAGATTCGAGCCGTATCTTCGATGGTTCCAAGATGTCTTGTAAGTATGGCCGCTTTTACATCAAGTCTTTCCGCATGTGATAAAAAGCTCCATATAAGCTGGGATACAGGCGAGCGGATGCAGAAATATATTTCAAATGATGTGCCTGGTGCTGTAAAGTCTTCATGTTCAATTTATTTGGATTCTTTATTGGAAAATAATGAGAAAGATACCTTATTTTTTATGAATAAAATATTCAACAATCCGGAAAAGGCTTCGGTTCTTGTTGGCGATAAGATATTGTTTCAGAAAGATATTTTCAATACTGCCAAAGTCGCAAAATCTTTTGATGTCGACACTGATATTTATGGTATTCTACCTTTAAGTATGGTGCTCTATTGGGGGGCTTATTATAATACTAAGATGTATTTGGGCAATTGCAATTCAGTTGAATATGGTGATATCGTGCTGCCATTGGCAAGGCCGCTTGTCAAGGATATTGTCAATAAGGCAGATGATGTAATGGCAAATGGCACTGTCGCAGCTGATCTACGATTCGGTCACGATTATCCTTTATTGAAATTAGCCTCTTTGATGGGGTTGGATGGAGTAGGAGACCGTCTGAATTATAAAGAAGTAGGCAATAAATGGTTTGGTGCGGAATATACTTGTTTTGCAGCTAATATCCAGATTGTTTTTTATAGAAATAAAAAAGGGAATGTGCTTGTCAAATTACTCCTGAATGAAAAGGAGACGATGCTCAAAGATATAAAACCTTATAATGGACCATATTATAGATGGTCAGATGTCAGAGCCTATTGGTTAGGGAAATAAGTTATTCTTTCTTGAATTCTAAGCAAGCCCATTCGTCACGTGAATGTCGGGAGACAAGAGAAAGACCATTATCGGAGGCTGTGTGGATTATTTCTGCACAGTCTTCTTTATAAAAACCGCTGACTATCAATAAGCCTCCTTTAGTCAATGACCTTGAGTAGGTTTGCAGGTCAAGGATAATTATATTCTTGTGGATATTTGCGAGGATGACATTGTACTTACCTGCCTGAAGCAAAGAAGCGTCACCATAATATGTCTCAACTCTTTTGGATACTCTGTTTATATGTGCATTGTCAAATGCCGAGCGCGCTGCCACCGCGTCGATATCAATACCGAATACTCTTGCTGCTTGCATCTTTGCTGCGAGAATTGCCAGAATGCCGGTTCCGCATCCCATATCCATTACAACCTTATTTTTGATTTCCTTTTCATTTATAAGCATTGAGGAAATCATCATATATGTTGTTTGGTGATGTCCTGTACCGAAAGCCATTTGAGGCCTTATTGTAATATTGAATCTTGTTTTAGGCAAGTCTTTATGAAAATCGGCTTTGACTGTTACAGTGTTATCCACCACAATAGGCGTGAAACTGCTTTCCCATTCAGCGTTCCAATTCTCTGCCGGGATCATTGTGGAACTTATAGAAGTTGCGAAATCAAGACCCGAGAGCAATATTTTGAGTTGTCGCAGATCATACAAGTCTTTCCGGATATAAGCTTTCAGAACCGGTTTTGTGCCGGGATTGTTATCAATAACAAAAGAATCGTAAGGAAGTTCTTCTATTTCTGCTTCTACAATCTCAGCTTTTTCTTCACTGAAATTTTCAATAAAAATACTTACCTCAATATAATCCTGACTATTCATAACTTATTCTGTTACAATTAATGTTTGCTTTTCTTTTTTTGCCTCTTTCTTTGCGGCCTTTTCGTTTTTGCGCTCTTGTCTTTTATCCTGTCTTTCTTCTTTTTGGTCAAGCTGCTTTTGGGTAAAGTTGCCGAATTTACTACTTGATTCCGGATCTCCCTTTATTAAATGTGCGGTTTTTATAGCAGAGTCGATCTTTGATGACAAAATTGAGTCTACCGGATGCTCAATAGCCGTTAGGGTAGAATCTATCATTCGGATTTCATTCTTGGATAGAGCTTCGGAAGGTGTTTCTGCATCGTAACCTAAGGCTTTTTTCTTTGTATCGATGGCAATTCTGCTATCTGTACTCTGTTGTAATGCAATTTCAACACCCTTTGTGAAAATGTTATGTATTGAATTCAGCAGGTTCATCTGCATTGAATTTATTTGGGATGTAAATATAGGGACATTGGTGTTTTTGTATTTAGCTTTGCCTAAATCGTATTTCCAATTATCGAAATTGCCCTTTAGATTTATTCCGAATCTGAAAGGAATAGGAGATTTTAGCACTGATACGTGATAGTTGAAGCTTTGGTCAAAGTTCTGTATTCCACTCATTGCTAATGTATAACGGTCAATATTCATAACAAAAGGAAATACCTCGAGCATATCATCTGCAATAAGTCCCTGTACCGACATGTTTTCTATCTTTCCTACTTTTTTGTCTTTAAACATCAATAGTTTAGCTAATTTCTTAACAGCTCCTTCTTCTTGAAGTTCCAGATTGCTGCCTTTGATCTTCATAATACCGTTAATTGAAGGAGTTATCAGATTCATGTTGGTATCAAGACTTGATGTCGCTGCCATTTCACAGTCTAACATCCCTTTGAAAGACTTTAGCATAGGCATTATGGAATCGACGGCAGGAAATAGCGTAATTACCTTATCTGCTGTAATATTCACCATATTCAAATCGAATCCGGCTTTTACATCTTTTTTGGATTTGCTGGCATAAAAACCCTCGAAATAGATGTCTCCCATGTTGGAAGTTGCTACTGTATTCGTTAATTGGAAGCACCTTTCTTTTATTTTTATATCACTGGCAAACCAGTTTATAAGTAAGTCAGAATAGTCTATTTCATTACCCTGAAGAGATATTTTTGCATTTAGATTGGAAGGGATCACAATCATCTTGTAATCGGTCTTCATTGTATCATTATCAGTCTTCATTGCAACTTCAGCAAGATATTGCTCATCGGATACTTGCTCGTTCATGGCATTGCCTGAATCGGGTATATATCTGCTTCCTGCATCATAGGCTCTAAGCAACTCATTTGCATCTAACTTGTTGGAATTGATAGCCATATCAAGATTGAGAATCCCGCTTTTTCTTCCTAATAGCACTTTCTTCAGTCCGCTTAGCCTGCCTTTGGCAGTGACATCTGAGGCCCCCGGGTTGATGGTCAGATTCCTTAAAGATATTTCATCATTGTTAAAACTTCCTTCAATATCATAAAAAGAATTTTTTAGCGGAAAATATGGTGATATTAATAGCCCTTCTCCGATTTTTAGTTTTCCATTGATTGTCCAGTCGCTTATATATTGAGTTATGGATTTGCTTAGATTTATGCTAATATCCTTTTTTTCAAAATCTTTTTCTCTCATATATTCAGGCAGATTGTTTTCTCTTAATCTTTTTGAGTGCCTGAACAAGGAGTCTTGCGGAATATATGGATACAACTTCTGCAAAGAATCAGTAACACGATCTCTGAGTTCTATCTTTTCATTGTCTTTCATTACAGCAGAGAAGTCGATAAGCGAATTTTTAAGTCCTGCCCTATTAACCCCTTTTCTTAGGAAAATGCCTTCATGAGCGGTATTAAGAGACAATATAGGCAGAGTTTTGTCTCCTTCTTTCTTATTAGAGAGTTTAAATGAATTTTTGCTGTTTCTTATGCTGACAAATAATGAGTCATCACCGGTCATTGCTATATTTTCAGCTCTTATAGTACCTACGATTGGATGAAATTCTTTACCATATTCTTTACTGGTAGCTTTGGCTGCATTCTGAGCTGTAAGGCTTATGGAGCTTCCTCTGATGAAAGTCGTTGTGCCTAATGTGGCTTTAAGGCTGTCAATTGTGCCGTTTAACCCAAGCAAGTCGGCTCCGAGTACTGCGTCTTTACCTGCTTTTCCAATTTTTATATTTGTCTTGTCAAGGAATGCGAATATACTGTCAGGTTCATTCCTGAAAGTGATACCATTGCTTTTTATAAATCCTTCAAGATCTGCCCTGCTGAAATTGTACGGGTCTATATCCGAGACGAGAATCATTCCGGAAATAGCGGCTTCTAGATTGCCTTCGGCGTGCATCCCTTTAGGTAGAAAATCATCTATTGTGTCTAATGAAGCTGTGGCTTTCAAATCGATATCTATAAGAGGGTCTTTACTCAAAATATCTTCTGCACTTCCTGTCATTGATATATTAACTCCTGCCACATGTGCGTCTAAAGCATCGACTCTTAAACTGAGATTACCATATTTGTCAGTTTGGGCATTAATATCCGTTTCGATTTCTCCTGAATAGTCAAGCCCTTCATATTCTATTGAAGATTTCGGTATTACAAGTTCTGCAATAAGCTCTGGCATTGTTCTGTCTGATGGTCTGTAATATCCATTGCAAAGTGCCGTGAGTGTGATTTTTGCATCTGTTTTTAATTTCAGGGCATCAGGCATAATCTTTTTTAGGAAAAAATCGGTAGTCTCTCTTACCGGACAATCATTCAATGACAATTCAGCTTGGATGTAAGTGCTGTCTTTTCCTAATCTCAAATCTCCATTACCTGTAATATTAAGAGTCGCTATATTTGTTCTCAGGTTTCTTATTGAAAAATTAGACAGTTTATTATCCGGAAAATCCACAATTCCTTTTATGTCAATCGGAAGTGAAATATATCCTAAGGCTTTTGTTGCAATAAAGGCTGTAGCATCGGCGCTTACATTAAGTGCAGAGCGATATTCCTTTATGGCAAATTGGTCAAGAGCAACGGCAATAGTGTCTTTGGGCAATCTTACGGCTAATTTGAGAGAATCTAAGCTGATATTGAGGTGCTTATATTTAAAGTCCATAATATCAACCGGGCCGTTATATGTCGCTTTTTTTATATTCAATGAAGTAAATAATGTATCTTCTATAGAAGTGAATACCACAAGAGGGGAGTCTGAAAGCCTAATTTTTCTGATTATCACATGAGGTAGATCGGACGACGCGGTATCATTGTTCTCCTTGCTTCTTAAAATATTCCAATTGGCGTTGAGCGAATCAAATTTGTGAGCGAAAATTCTTGCCTTGCCTAATGTAAGTTCATGGAGTCTATATTGTCCGGACAAAAGTGCCATATAGTTGATTGAGGCAGACAGATTCTTAAAAGATGCTAATGTATCCCTTGCCATAGATCGACCGGAATTTCTCAAATGGCTTTTTACACCTATTGAATCATAAGCGGCAAATCTGTCGTGAGGGTATGTGATGTCAAAATCATTAATGGATATATTGATGTTGGGGAAACTTTTAAACATGGAGGCTTCGATATTGCCGAACATTATATTGCCGTCCACAAATTCAGCTGCATATTTATTGGCCGTTCTTGTGAGAAAAGAAGGACTTAGGGCTATATGCAGGATGATTATTATTATAATCCATAGCCCTAATATTACACCGACTGCAATCTTCAAGCCGACAAACCTATGTTTTTTGTGTTCATTATTACTTTCCATCCCTTAAATTACGACTTTATACAAAGATAAATAATACTTTGGCTTCAAGAAAATAAAACAGCGAGTTGTCATAAACGGTGAATATCCGTCATTCTTAAAACAAAAAACTGAGCCGAAATATTTCGACACAGTTTTTTAATATGATTTCTGATTTTATCTCAGAGTAATTATATGGAGACTTACTGCTCCTCTTCGAGTTTCAGGCGCTGAACATAAATGGCTTTTTGCTTTTGAGCCCTTTTCTTAACAGAAGGTTTCTCGAAATTCTTCCTTGCACGGAGTTCGCGGATAGCGCCTGTCTTCTCGAATTTCCTCTTGAATCTCTTTAGCGCTCTCTCGATATTTTCGCCTTCTTTTAGCGGTACGATAATCATTTCTAAATCACCTCCTTTTATTTGCGGGTGCAAAGTTAAGCCAAATCATTTATTTTCCAAAATTTTTGCAGCATTTCGCATCTTATTAATATCGGATTAGATTAGTGCCTTTTATTGTTTATATTGCAATAAAGGAGAACAAATTTTCATAAATACACTGTCTTTTTGCAGACTTCTGTCGGACATGGCTTTTTCTAAGGAAATGATTCGGTGTTCCAATGTGTCCAGACTATACATTGTTCGTTTGCTTCTGATGAATGTTTTTTTGTCATGTTCTTCCATAATGACTCCATATACAGCTTCCATGTGAAGCAGCCAATATTTTTTCGCTTTCTTGCTTAGCTTATTGAGTCTATATGCTTTGTATTTTTCTTTTTCAAAATTGTCCCCAAAATCAATTCGTTTTTTACGCATTTCCTCAGTATCGAGTTGTGAATAGATCTTTAATAATAGAGAATCTTGTGTAGTTTGTTCTCTTACTTTGTCATTAGAAATTGCGTAGACTGTGTTTTTTGCTGAAACAATTAATAGCACTATGACTATTAATGTGCCGAAATATAACTTTTTCATATCATAATAGTTTTATTCACTTACGAAATATCCTCTCATCCTAAGCGAACGCTTATCGTAAGTGATTGGATCTCCCGCTATGTCGTATATTATAAATATAAAACGCTCCCTAATTCTAATTGTAAAAACACCTCCAGTTATGATATCAGTAATTATACTCTTTTTGGTACCTAGATATTCGGAGACTAATGCAACGTCATTATAAAAATAATAGAAATTGCCTGGTTGCCAATCCCATAATCCATATCTTGGTACGATATTATCATCTACCCAATTAACATTGTCTTGTTTATAATTATATTCAATCGTACCATTGAACTCAATTCCTGCAAATGGCCAATATGAGGCATTGAAAGACACATATAAATAACGACAATTCTCGCGATGTGTTATTGTACTTGGGCGATCTCCGTTTTGATGATAACCGATAGTTGAGGAAATTCTATAATCAGTAATATCATTTGAGGTATACCCGTAATCATTCATGCCTATCCCTCCAGGAGATGTATATGAGTCTAGACAGATTATTAACAGTTCAGATTCGTCGCCTTCATATTCTTCGGCTATTTTTGTACCAGGACAATAATTATTGAAATTAGATATCTGTGATAGTAGTTTCTCAAGTTCTTTAAAAGAATATTCTGAAAATGCTATATTGCTATCATACTCTATATCAAAGTTGTAGTTGTACTTAATTCTTAAACTTTCAATTTTTTGTTTAATTTTATCTCCTTGATAAAATGGTATGTTTTCAAAATGGTAATTTTGTTCTTTTTGACATGAGATAAGAAAGAATAGAAAGAAAATAATAAACGCTTTTTTCATATTTCGTGTTTCATTAATTTCTAAAAAGTTAAAGCTTCAGATTTTCTAATGGAATTAGTAGGTTGTTAGCTATTAAGTGCAAAGTTAAGCCAAATCATTTATTTTCCAAAATTTTCTTAAAAATCGACATACCTTTTGTGGCAATCTCATTAATATGTACGATTCGAGGATCTTTGAGGGTTATCTCTTTCGGTTCGATTATATATATAGGAGTCTCATTTCCTGCATACCTGTACAGGCCGGCGGCAGGATAAACAGACAAAGAAGTACCTGCTATCAGTAATATATCAGCTTTCTGTACATAATCGGCAGCTTTGGAAATCATTGGCACGGCCTCTCCGAACCAGACTATATGCGGTCTGAGCTGACTCCCGTTCGGAGCCTTGTCTCCAAGCTCTATTTCGTCATATCCAATATCGAATACTTCTTCTTCCGAATATGTCTTGTCATAAATCCCGTTTTCCGGTCTTACTTTGGTCAGTTCCCCATGCAGATGAATGATATTTGTGCTTCCTGCCCTTTCGTGGAGATTATCCACATTTTGGGTAATTACAGTCACATTGTATTCTTTTTCAAGTTCTGCAATGGCGAAATGAGCGGCATTTGGTTTATTGTCTTTTAGTTGTGTCCTGAGATAGTTATAGAAAGTAATCATTTGTTGTTTATTTCTGTACCATCCTTCAATAGATGCAACATCCTGTGGATCATATTTATCCCAAAGACCGCCATTATCTCTGAAAGTGCTTATTCCGCTCTCCGCACTTACTCCTGCTCCGGTCAGCACAACTATATTTTTTTTATTCATAACTATGTCAAATGTTTATATTGCTTTCCTCAAAGAAGTATTTCCTTACCCAATATTCAAAAAGAGGATCTATGATTATAGGAACGTCATTATCGCTGAAAGTTACTATTTCCTTTTTGCAAAGGGCATCTTTCAGTCTTTTGACATTGGCTGAAGAGTTAAGCGAATATTTCTGTATTACATCCGTTGCACTGAATTTGGTGTAGCCGTCTATGATTGCTTTCAAAAGGCTAATTTGGAATGTTGTGAGGTTGTTAACGATTGAAATGAATTTGGGTTCGTGTATCGATATAAGTCGTTCCAAAGCGTCGAGCAGTGTGGATTCGACAATGTACCCTTTTGACATCGAGTCGCATATTGCAATAAAGTGGTTGATATACCATAGGTTGTTTCTGAAAAGTCTGCACATGCCTATAATAAGTTCCCTTTCTATGACTTTGCCGCTTGACAGAAATCCTTTTACGATATGTTCTATAATATCTTTCTCATCTGCAGGACTTATATTTACTCTATTGATGCTCCGATAGAAATATCTTTTTACTTCAAATATCTCTTTCATAGCGTTTACCATAGAGCCGCATAAGATAAATGTACACCCTTGTTGCCTGTTATCGCTTGAATTTTTTATTACTTTTTCTATAGCCTTATATACCTTTTCCCCATCCTCTGTAAGGCCTAAGTTTTGAAATTCGTCAATAATAAGGAATAGCATAAGACCTTTTGAGGCTGCTAATTTTCCGGGTAATTCCAACATTGAAACAATATCATTGTCATCAATTTCCCAATTTAATGAAACTATCTCATCTGATTCGGAATACCTCTTCATGTCAAAAACGAAGTGGGTGCCTGATAGAAAATTTTCTATGATTTGTGAATATTCTTCCGGAGTAGAGGCTTCTGTTCTTATCACAGTTGAGCCTAATCGAGTGAGAAAGGAGGATATTGAACGTATGTTCAATAAGGAAAGCTGTCCTACAATAAACTGTCTGCCCTTTATTCTCATATTAAAAAGGGTTTGCTGGATCACAGACATCTTTCCGCTTTTAGGCGGTTCGTATATTACAACATGTTCGCCTTGGCTTAGCAGATTTCCAAGAATTGTGCAGTCTTCCCTGCGGCCGATGAAGTTTTTGCCGGTCACATATTTGTCATAAATGAAAGGAGTATTCATAATGAAACAATCTTGTTATGCAAAAATAGTCAAATATTTTCAAATAATTTTGGTTGAAATTTATTTTTCTTTATTTTTGTAATGGTTATGAATAAAAATACCAAATAATTATGAAAAAACTAATAGTTCTTTTGTCATTTTTTGTTTTGATTAGCTTTAATTCCAAGGCAGAAGTAATTGAGATTTTTTAATAAATATGAGTTGATTGAAGAGCTTGGCAAGCCGAATCAGTTGACTATAATTGTGTAATATATTATCCTACAATGATTTTTTATAAAGGTGGTGATCTTATTTATAGGCATTCCGGAATTATTGAAGAAGGCTTATTAATGAATTTGATAATTGAAGCCTTATTGCTAAAGTGATAACGCATATTAAAAAGATATTGGCGTTTTATTCTCTATTTGTCTGTAGCCTTGTGTATTCACAGGTAAGGGAAAAGGAAGTACCTTATTCTGTTGATGTGAGGCCTTTCCTTAATGTAAAGGTTTTGGACAAAGAATCAGGAACTCCTATGGAAGGTGCAACGGTATCCGTTTCCGACAAAAGCGACACATTGACTTCCATAACGCAGCGAGGAGGAATCTCCGTATTTGCAAGGCATCCTTTCGGAAAGGTTGACAGTGTCACATTGACAATCTCATTTTTAGGGTACAAGAAGATTCACTATAAGCTTGCGATGAAACCGGTACTCTTCCTTGAGGTAAAGATTGAAGAAGAGCCGGGTGATATTAACGCAATCATTATAAAAGGAGACCGCATTGCTATGATAAGGCATGGAGATACCACTATCTACAATGCTTCCGCCTTTACTACCATGGAAGGGAGCTGCTTAGCCGAACTGTTGAAAAAACTTCCCGGAGTCATAATATCCGACAACAGCATAACCGCATATGGAGAAAAGGTAAACAAAATTCTTATCAACGGAACTATGCTCTTCGGCAGTGATATAGCAGCCGGTCTCGAAATGGTTAGGGCAGAAGAAGTGAAGAAAGTCAGAATTTATGACAAACATTCTCAGGACAGGCTAATAGAGAAAGATACTCTTGGCAGAAAAGAAAGGGTTGTCGACATACAGACAAAAAAGCCTTTGTCAAAAGCTCAGGAGCTTGTCCTTTTGGCTTTAGGTGGCTTGTATCTTGACAATGACGCGCATTCGGCCGGCTCTATCGGTGGGACAGACGCCAGCTGGCGTAGTTTTAAAAAAGATAGGCCATCATTCGATGTAAGAGTAGGTGCTGGTCATAATTATATGCCTGTAAATTACAACACTGAAACAACCTCTCCGATAGATAAGATAAAAGGGAAATTTATGAGATCACGACATAAGCAATATAAAAGCGATATGTCCCATAATATTAATTTGGAGGCGTCCAATTCCTTGTCTGCAAGTTCTAATTTTGACATTTACTCTCCGACATCTTCTTTTTCTAAAAGAAATGATTTTAATACATTGAAGAGGAGTAGCGGGGATATAAGTGCAAGTTATTATGTTAGCAGATCATTTACAATAAATAGAAATAGTTCCCTTGGTTCGAAATTGTATTTTGGTTACAATAGGTCAAAGTGTACGGATGAAAATAATCTTGTCTCTATAACTGACGGCAAGAATTTTATAATCAATAAAAAAAATAGCTCTTCGGAAAAATCTTTCAAAGCAGGTCTGGAACTTGATTATACGCATTTTTTCAAAAGGGAGGGCAGAAAATTAAGTGCCGGCGGCAGTTATAGCCATAATAACGGAAACGGTGGGACGGAGTATCTTGATACTATGAAAACCAGCACTTTGCCGCAATGGTTGACTATCGGGGCTGAAAATAGAAAAAATGAGTTCCGGCTTAAAGCCTCATACGAAGAACCGATCCTGAAAAACAATCTTACGCTAAATCTTGCATATAATCTTATAGGTGATTTTTCATTAAATAAAAAATTGGCCTTAGATGAACTTTTAAAGCTAAAAGATGTGATAAATACGCATGATTTCACTCATCGAGATATAACTAACGAAGCTGCAGCAGGATTTAGGTGGATGACCCTGCAAAAGTCGCTTGACCTTTCTGCTTCGCTCCGATATATAGTATCTGCTCGGTTAAGAAATGAGCATTTTCCCAATGAACTCAATTATCCGATGAAATATGACCATATTTCTCCGCAGCTGCTTTTTCGCTTTTCAAAAAATGGAATTACCGTAAACGGCTCTTATTCTGAAAATATGCAAATACCATCTATAGAACAGACAAGAAATATAATAGATAACAGCTCAAGCATTTATCTAAGAGCCGGGAATCCGCTTTTAAAAGCATCAAGACACAGAATGGCGTCAGCCTTGTTTTCAATAAATTCCGTTAAATCCGGGAGTAATTATATTTTTCAATTAAACTATTCCAATATAGCCGGTAGTATCGTAAACAAGACCATATATTTTGATAGTGATACATATCTTTCCAACTATGGCTATACAGCATCGGCAGGGGCGAGCCTAACTATTCCTATTAATATTGACGGTAATTCAATTTTCAATGCAAGTGCCTTATGGAATACTTATAGCAATGTTCTAAAGTCAAGTTTTAATACCAATATTAATTATGCTTATTCCAATTTACCTTTTTTAATCGGAAGTCGTATTATCGGTA
The DNA here is from genome assembly GCA_963548935.1 of uncultured Bacteroidales bacterium. Lineage (GTDB taxonomy): Bacteria > Bacteroidota > Bacteroidia > Bacteroidales > UBA932 > Cryptobacteroides. Next base: position 73,477 of record CAUUVS010000004.1, on the reverse strand, counting down.
AGAAGCATCGGGAAATTAATCTAAGTATGGGAGTTAACAGCGGTTTTTCCAGATATATAGAGGTTATGTGTGATATTAGCGGAGCTTTAGTCAGGGAACTTCAGGATAAGAGCATTTTCTTTGATGCCGGCTTAATATCCACTTTATTAAACATCAAGATAGATTTCCTTAAGCATTTTAGGATTTCCAGTGATTTTTATTATTATCTGTATCGTACGACTCTTTCCGAACAGGGATATGAAAACATAAGGTGGAATATGGATTTATCATATAGATTCGGGAAAAAGAGTGAGTCGGAAATTTTATTTTCTTGCAGGGATATTCTCAATAAGTCCAATAATATTATGAATTTTGTTCTGGACAATTATTCCAGAACCTCATATAATACGATATTCGGACGTAGCCTTATTCTCTCTTACCGATATCGGTTCAGGTAGTGAAGTTATCGAATAATTGCAAGTCCCTGCAGATAGCTTTGCCAATAATTAAGATTTGCAATAAATAATTTTGCCTGTTGGATAAAAAGTGTTATTTTTGCAGTCCATTTATCAGATAATCGCTAAGCCATTGATAAAGAGTCGCATCATTTAGCGACCGCTTACGGTTGAAACTTATTAAAGTTTATTTTATGTACGCAATTGTAGATATTGCAGGTCAGCAGTTTAAAGTAGAGGCTGGCTCGGAAATTTTCGTAAATCTCCTTTCTGCAAAGAAAGATGATAATGTAGAATTTGCAAAAGTACTCCTTATCGACAACGAGGGAGCGGTAAAGGTTGGCGCTCCTTATGTTGAGGGCGCTGTAGTCAAGGCAACTGTTCTTGAGGATGAAGTAAAGACAAAAAAAGTTCTTGTTTTCAAGAAAATACGTCGTAAAGGATACCAGAAGCTCAATGGTCACCGTCAGAAAATGACAAAGATCAGAATTGATGCTATCGCTTAATTAAAAAGAGAAAGAATTATGGCACATAAGAAAGGTCAATCAAGTTCAAAGAACGGTCGTGAATCGCAAAGTAAACGACTTGGAGTCAAGAAGTTCGGAGGCGAAGTAGTAAAAGCCGGCAATATTTTAGTACGTCAAAGAGGTACTGTACATAATCCTTCCACCAATGTTGGCATTGGCAGGGATCATACGCTTTACGCTCTTGTTGATGGTAAAGTAAAGTTCACCAAGAAGAAAGAGAATAAGTCTTTCGTTTCGGTGATTCCAGTTGAGAATTAAATCTCGAAGAACCGATAGAATCAGGAGGATTGCACTTCGAGTAACAGTGCGGTCCTCTTTTTATTTATAAAAATAATAATATGCTGACATTAAAGATGCTTCGTGATGATCCGGAGTTTGTAATCAGGAAGCTGAATGTTAAGAATTTTGATGCAAGGGCTATAGTTGAAAAAGTTCTTGCATTGGATACCAATAGAAGAAATCTCCAGACAGAAAGCGATGCTTTGCTTGCACAGCAGAAGCAGAAAGCTGCTATAATCGGTGGCCTTATGAAAGAGGGAAGAAAGGCGGAGGCAGAAGAAGTCAAAAAAGAAGTCGCCGAATTGAAGACAAAATCCGGAGAACTTCTCTCTGCAGCGGATGAGAATAATAAAGAGCTTGAAGCCCAGTTGGTTCTGCTGCCAAATATACCTTGTGACATGGTAATCCCCGGCAAAGGCGCTGAGGACAATGAGATAGTGAAGATGGGTGGGCCTGAAGTCAACCTGCCTGAAAATGCTTTGCCTCACTGGGAGCTTGCAAAAAAATATGATATTATAGATTTTGATTTGGGAGTCAAGGTGACAGGTGCCGGTTTCCCTGTTTACAAAGGAAAAGGAGCCAGATTGCAGAGAGCCTTGATCAATTTCTTCCTTGATAAGAATACAGCTGCAGGGTACACTGAAGTAGAACCTCCTGTATTGGTTAATGCGGCATCAGGCTTCGGTACCGGTCAGCTTCCTGATAAAGAGGGACAGATGTATTATGCCGGGTTGGATGATTTTTATCTTGTACCTACTGCAGAAGTGCCTGTCACGAATTTGTTTAGGGATGTTATTCTGGGCAATGATGAATTTCCTCAGAAGATAACAGCATATACTCCTTGTTTCCGAAGAGAGGCAGGTTCTTATGGCAAGGATGTAAGAGGGCTCAACAGGCTCCATCAGTTTGACAAAGTTGAAATTGTGAGGATAGAAAAACCTGAAGATTCTTATGCCGCTCTTGAAGATATGGTAGCTCATGTAGAAGGACTTGTAAATGCTTTAGGCTTGAAATACAGAATCCTGCGTCTTTGCGGAGGGGATTTGAGCTTTACCTCTGCTATTACTTATGATTTTGAATTGTGGTCTGCTGCTCAAGGACGCTGGCTTGAAATTTCATCAGTATCCAATTTTGAGAATTATCAGGCAAATCGTCTCCATTTGAGATATAAAGACGAAAAGGGCAAGACACAATTATGCCATACTCTTAACGGTAGCTCTTTAGCTCTCCCAAGGGTTGTCGCTGCTCTATTGGAAGACAATCAGAAAGAAGGACGCATAGAAATTCCTGAAGTGCTCAGGCCATATACAGGCTTTGATTATATTGATTAAATTTGTCTGTTACCAAAAATATAATGGACAAAAAGACAATCATAGGAATAGACCCCGGAACCAATTTGCTTGGATTCGGGGTTATTGATGTTATAGGCAGGAAAGTTGAATTTGTGGATATGGGGGTTCTTGATCTGCGCAAAGAAAAAGATGCCTATGCCAAACTCCGTCAGATATATGAAACAGTCAGCGAGGTGTGTAAGACCTATCACGCTAATGAAATGGCCTTAGAGTCCCCGTTCTATGGGAAAAATGCCCAAGTTATTTTAAAGCTCGGTAGAGCGCAAGGAGCTGCAATGATAGCTGCTCTGGAATATGGAATAGAAGTCTTTGAATATGCTCCGCGAAAGGCTAAAGAGGCGATTGTCGGCAATGGAGCCGCTTCTAAGGAACAAGTATCAATGATGCTTGAGAAAACCTTGAATGTAAATCTACAGACTAAACATCTTGATGCAACAGATGCTCTTGCTATAGCTATGTGTCATTTCTATGATTCCAACAATCCTTTTTACTCGGTAAAAGGCATGTCGGGCTGGGAAAAATTCCTTGCAGAACATCCTGACAGGATAAAATAGATAAAAACCATTATTTAATCAGAACCCTTATTCTTTCGGCATATTCGAAGAATATTTACGCCACTTTTCCAATAAAGCTGTCATGTCTTCAGGTAGCTTGGAATCGAAACGAACCTGCTTGCCTGTGCTCGGATGTGTAAATCCCAATGTCTTGGCATGAAGAGCCTGACGTGGACATATTTCAAAGCAATTTTTGATAAACTGCTTGTACTTGGAATATATTGTTCCTTTTCTTATTTCAGCTCCTCCATAGCGTTCGTCATTGAACAGCGGATGTCCGATGTGATTCATGTGTACCCTTATCTGGTGTGTCCTTCCTGTTTCGAGACGGCATTCAATCAGTGTTACGAAACCGAATCTCTCCAAGACTCTGTAATGTGTCACGGCATGTTTTCCTGTTTCTCCTTCAGGAAAAACTTTGAATCGCAGACGATCATTCGGGTCTCTTCCTATATTACCTTCAATAGTGCCCTCTTCTTCCTGAATATTGCCCCAGACAATTGCCTGATAGCATCTTTCAATAGAATGAAGAAAAAACTGTTTGGCTAAATTTAGTTGGGATTCGTCATTCTTGGCCACAACGAGCAGGCCTGACGTATCCATATCGATTCTATGAACAAGCACCCCCATTCTCTCATCTTTGGCTTCAGGTCCTTGTTTTATGCCTAAATGAAAAGCAAGAGCATTGACTAATGTGCCATTAAAGTGTCCATGTCCAGGATGTACCACCATACCTGCCGGCTTATTGACAATAAGAAAATCGTTATCTTCATATACGATATTTAAAGGGATATCTTCGGGAAGAACTTCAAACCCGTGCCTCTCATAAGGCATTACAAATCTGATTACATCTCCGGGATGCACAATCATATTCGCCTTTGCCTGCTTGTCATTCAATTTGACATAGCCGTTTTTTATAGCAACCTGCACTCTATGGCGTGAAGTGTCCTCAAGGTGGCAGGACATATATTTGTCAATCCGCATCGGTGTTTGTCCGGCATCTATATTCATCCTGAAATGCTCGAACATCCCCTGTTCCTCGTCACCGGAAGCTGCCATAGCCCCTTCCTCTATGATAATGTCTTTTCCTATTGAGTTTTCTTCAAGTTCGAAAGAGTCTTCTTGCAGTTTATTGTTTATGTCCATTCTATTTCGTGGCATTCGGTATTTTTGCGGCATCTACTGTCAAATAAAGCGACACATCGGAACCCATAATCACCGGTATTTCTGAAGCAACCGGACCTTGTTTATAGACCACGGCATCAAGCGAATCCGCATAATTCCTTACACTGCTGTCAAATACGAGTCTGCTCACATTCAATGAGTAGTCATGAACAGCACTTACAGCACGCATATATTTCATACCGATGACATCAGGTACATTCGTTGTGTTGTCGAAATTATTCAGTCCTACAACCAAGTCTATGTTCGAGCCGCTGTTGATATACATACCCGGTTTTATTTCTTTGTTGTTGTAAAGCTGCCGAATGACATTATTTGTGGCAATATCATTAACATATATTAATTGACCTAAATTCAGGCCTCTGGAAAGCAGTTCTGCATGCGCTTGTCTCATAGAAACCCCCACTAAATTCGGCATAATGATTTTTTTCGGAGTTATTGAGTTGATAGTAAGTCTTATACGTCTTCCTTTCTTGACCGTCGAACCGGGCTTGGGGTTCTGGCTATAGACAGCGCCCTTTTTCATTCTTCTGACATATACGGAGTCTATTACAATAACTTTGATATTATTGATACCGGCATTGTATTTAGCTTCTGACATAGTCATATTGGTAAAATCCGGAACTTCTATCTTATTTCCATGATGTGTAATGACTTTTAAAAAAATACTTGACGATATTATCAGTGCGAGCAGAGCAATAAATATCCCTAAAATATTTTTTATATATATGTTGTCTGTCAGACATTTTTTATTTTCTGTGTTTTCTGAATTGAGATTTGATTTATCGTCTGCCATAATTATTGAATTTTATTAGTCTTCTTATACAAAAATTATCCTCATCAAGCCTTCTGCAAGCATAACGATTCCGATAATCATTACAATAATTCCTGAAATCCTGTTAATCCACAAAAGGGTACCGAGTTTGAAGCTCTTTCTCATGTGGCTGAAGAGCCAAGAGAAAAAGAACCAGTAGATAGCTGAGCCTGCACTAAGAGATAATATCAGCGGAGCTATAGAGAAACCGCGATCCTCTACATTTATATTGAAAAAAGTAAATAATGCGAATATCACGAATATGGCTCCCGGATTGGATATTCCCATAACGGTAGCCTGAAGAAAGTCCCTTATGGAATAGGAATGACCCTTTTCTTCTTTCATTTTGCGGAAAGGGTCTTTAAAGACCATTGTAAATCCCATTATGCCTACGATAACGCCTCCTCCTATGAGGATAAGAATGGAATTGTTATCAATAAACTGCTGGGCTATAGCCAAGGCAAAAATAGCTATTATACCAAATATCGTATCTACCAATGTTGCACCCAAGCCTGTGATGAATCCGGATTTATGTCCTTCGCTTAATGACTTCTGTAGCACGAATATAGCTATCGGCCCTAATGGGGCAGAAGCGCATATTCCTATCAGCAAGCCTTTGAGTATGTCAAGAAGCATAAGTTTATATTGAAAAATACATATTTCACAAATATAGTAAATTAATTCATATCTTTGCGAAATCAATCATATAGGCATTTGAAAGGTATAAATATAAAATATCGCAAAAATAATATTTTGCTGATGGCAGTTCTTGCGACTGCTTTTGCAATGCTTATGTCATTGCCGTTCTTGGTTCCTCACACTGGGATTTTGGCCTTGTTCGGATTTGTGCCTCTTCTCGCTATGGAGAGAATTGCTTCTTATGGAGAGGGACGCATATTTTGGATCTGGCATTATTGGGCATTTGCACTATGGAATGCTTTTACTACATTTTGGGTGTGCAATGCAACCATAGGTGGGGGAATATTTGCAATTCTTGCCAATGCGATGCAGATGTCATTGATTTTCGGTTTGTTTCGTATCAGTCGTAGGGTATTTGACGGAGTTCTTCCATATATTTTTTTAGCTTTTATGTGGATTGCTTGGGAAAGGGCATATTTCTATGTACAGATTTCTTGGCCTTGGCTAGTACTCGGCAATTCTTTCGCCGGCACTACATCATTGGTACAATGGTATGAATATACGGGAAGCCTTGGCGGTTCGCTGTGGGTTTGGGGATCCAATTTGGCCATCTTCGGTATAATCTGCTCGGTATGTGAAGGTTATTGGAAACAATATAATATCAAAGCTAAAATTTCAGCTGTGGTGGGAGTGATATTATTGATTATAGTCCCCATAATAATATCATTAGCGCTGTATTATAATTATGAAGAGACAGACAGACCTCTTGATGTTTTGATTGCCCAGCCGAATATTGATCCATATCAGAAATTTAAGGCTTTGGATCAAAATCAGCAGACAGAAATCTTGTTGAGGCAGCTTGAAAAACCCCTTGAAAATAGGGTTGACTCATTGTCTCCATTATTAGTATTGGCCCCTGAAACATTCACTAATGATGTAATAGTAGGAAATCTTGAGAGCGGTTCCACTTATAGGAAATTCAAAAGTTTTCTTAGACATTGTCCCAATACGAATTTGCTTTTCGGAGCATCATCTTACAGTTATTATCCTGAAGACAAAAGGCCGTCATATAATGCTAGGCAGTTATATGGTGGAGAATGGGTAGAGTCTCATAATTCTGCAATAATCATGGATAGAAGCGGTAGAAATCAGATTTTTCATAAGAGCAAACTTGTTGTAGGAGTAGAGATGACGCCTTATCCTGCATTTTTTACCAAGTTAGACGATTGGTTAGGAGGTGTTATGGGACGATGCGTAGGTCAGAAAGAGATTTCTTTGTTGGATTGTATTTCTTATGACAATTATGGCAATATAGCTGATTCTATCCCTTTAGGCTGTGCTGTATGTTACGAGTCTGTGTATGGCGAGTATTGTACTGGTTATATCAGGAAAGGGGCAGAAGCATTGACTGTCATTACAAATGATGCTTGGTGGGGCGATACTCCAGGCTATCGTCAACATTTGTCTTATGCTTCATTAAGGGCTATTGAGACAAGACGGGATATTGCCCGTTGTGCCAATACGGGGATTTCAGCCATTATCAATCAAAAAGGAGATGTGGTGGCACATACATCATGGTGGCAGCAAGAGGTGCTCTCCGGCTGCATAAATCTTAATGATAAGCAGACATTTTTTGTAAGAGAGGGAGATATTGTGGGCAGGATATGCAGTTTTTTCTTTTTATTATTGCTTATTGTCATGGTTGTAAGATTGGTTGTAAACAGACGTTCCCCAATTATTTCAAGATAATGCGTAAGGATATTTTTCAGAGGACGGAACTTCTTTTAGGAGAAGATATGATGAATGCTCTATCACGTACCAAAGTAATTGTTTTCGGTGTTGGGGGAGTTGGTAGTTGGTGTGCTGAAGGTCTTGTCAGAACAGGTATCGGTCATCTTACGATAGTAGATACTGATATTGTATGTGCGTCCAATGTCAATCGTCAGTTGATGGCGACTACAAGGACTATAGGTCAGGTGAAAGTCGAAGCTTTAAGGGACAGGCTTCTTGAAATTAATCCTGATGCAGAAATAAGGCCTGTTCGGAAGATTTATTCTGAAGAGACGGCTTCTTCTTTCGACCTTGCGTCCTATGATTATATAATCGATGCAGTGGATAGTCTTAAACATAAAATATCTCTGATTTTGCGTGCCTGCGAGACAGATGCCGTCCTTTTTTCTTCTATGGGAGCCGCTTTGAAAGTTGATCCGACAAGAATTGAGGTTGCAAACTTCTGGGATGTCAAAGGCTGCCCCTTGGCTTCTATTCTGCGAAAAAAGATGAGAAGAGCCAAAACTCTTCCTTCACACGATTTTTTGTGTGTCTATGGAGATGAAGTATTGCATAATACCGGTGATAATAGTTTTGGTGTGGATTCAGATAGCTATTCTTCGGAATCGGAAATGAATCTCTCCAAAGCCGTTATCAATGGTACCACTGCATCAGTTACGGCTATTTTCGGTTTTACCTTATCAGGTCTTGTGATTAAGGATATATACAATAAAAAAGGACAGGCCTAATCAAGCTTGTCCCCTTTCTCATTGTAAAATTCATTTTGCAAAACTGTAAAATCACTGATTTCTTTCAGATTGATTTTGCATTTGTACTTCTTCTTCCACTTGTTTATATATGAATTGAAGATACCCTTTTTTAAATAGGCTCCCAGAATTGGACTTACCTTTAATGTCAGGTTCTTCTTGTTCATATCATTCACGTAGTAAGCGAGCCGACGTTCTATCTGCTCGTCTATTACAAGACTCGGTGCGATTTTCCCAGTTCCTTGGCATACGGGACATACTTCAGTCGTATTGATTTCTGTCGCCGGCCTTACTCTCTGTCGGGTAATCTGCATTAGGCCGAATTTTGTTAGCGGCAAGACATTGTGCTTGGCTCTGTCATTAGCCATTAGTTGAACCATATATTTAAAAAGCTCATTTCGATGTTCCGGCTTTTCCATATCTATAAAGTCCACAATCACAATTCCGCCCATGTCTCTGAGCCTTAGTTGTCTTGCTATTTCTTCCGCTGCGTAGCGATTTACATCGAAAGTGTTTTCTTCCTGTTCTTTTGTCTTCGCGCGGATTCCGCTGTTTACATCTACTACGTTTAATGCCTCTGTTGTCTCAATCACAAGATATGCACCCTGTTTGATAGGCACGACTTTCCCAAAAGAACTCTTTATCTGACGGGTAACTTCGAAATGATCGAAAATCGGTTCCCTGCCATCATAAAGTTTTACTATTTTTTCCTGATCAGGCGATATAAGCGAGATATATCTCTTTATATCTTCAAATTCTTTCTCACTATTAACATAAATATTTGAGAATGAATCATTGAGCAGATCCCTTAGGATAGTTGTAGTCTTGCTGTACTCAGTTATTAACTGCTGAATACCTTTGGATTGAGATAGATTTGTCCATGAATTCTCCCATTTTCCGATAAGAGCTTTTAACTCTGCAACTAAAACTGCCGCATTTTTGCCTTCTGCGGCTGTACGTATAATTGCACCGTAATTGCTTGGAAGAATGCTCTTGACCAATGTCTCAAGTCTTTTTTTCTCCTCTTTTGAAGAGATTTTTTGTGAAATACTCACCTTCTCTGCGAAGGGGAGGAGTACAATATTGCGTCCTGCCAATGAAATCTCTGCAGTAAGTCGTGATCCTTTTGTAGAAATAGGTTCTTTAACTATCTGGGCTATAATCATCTGTCCGGGGGAGAGCACGTTCTCGATACGGCCTTCTTTTTCAAGAGGGACTCCTATATCTATTTTAGAATATACGCTCCCGGCTTTAGTGTTGCTATTTGTCTTCCTTACGAATTCGTCGAATGCGTTGAAATACAAACCTAAGTCCAAATAATGAATAAAGGCCTCTTTTTCATCTCCTATGTCCACAAAAGCAGCATTTAGAGCAGGCATTACTTTTTTTACTTTACCGAGATAAACATCTCCGATATTGAAACTCCTGCCTGTGCTGGACTCTTTGTTCAGTTCAATTAGCTTGTGGTCTTCCATCAAGGCAATATGAACTTCAGTTGATTGGACATCAACTATAAGATCTTTTAAAGATTCCTTTTCAGACTCCATTAATGTTGTGTGTAGTACGGAAAACTTATTCTCCCGATTGTTTTACATAAAAAGGGCTGCCGAAATCTCTCCGGTCAGTCCCTCTCTCTTAGCAGGCTGCTAAAACGGCAGACACGAAGCAGTTTATTTTTTCTTGTGTCTGTTCTTGCGCAAACGTTTCTTACGTTTGTGCGTTGCCATCTTATGTCTCTTTCTTTTTTTACCGCTTGGCATACTAAATTGATTTTTAAGATTATTTCTTGACTGCAGCAACGAAAACCTTAGCCGGTTTGAATGCCGGAACATCGTGTGCCGGAATCGTCATTGTTGTATTCTTGGTGATGTTTCTGGCGGCTTTTTCAGCTCTATGCTTAACGATAAAGCTACCGAAGCCGCGGAGATATACCGGATTACCTTTAGCAAGAGAATCCTTGACACTGTCCATAAATGCTTCTACAACATTTTGAACAGCTACTTTCTCAATTCCGGTTGATTTCGCAACCTCATTTACGATTTCTGCCTTTGTCATATTTGTTAATATTTTATATTATAATGTTTCTTTTAAACTGAAATTGAATGACAAAAATAGTCTTTATTTTTCAATAAACAAAATCTTATTTATTTGTACATTCTGTGTTTTTCTCTTAAAGTTGCATTTGCTAATTGCAATTACGATTGGGAAAAACAAGAGACTTGCAATAAATCAAATTTTTTTTATCTTTACAAAACTTATTCAATATATATATTATGGACTATAACAAATTTCTAAGATTTGTAAGCCGGAGGCTTATTGTCTTAGGCGTTGCAATGTGTATGTTCCCCATAGCGAACTGCATGGCACAAGGGGCGAAAGAAAAGAATGAGAGTCCTGTGCCTGCAAAATTGACCATTGTGGGACGTGTTACTGATTCTGCAGGAGAGCCGCTTGCAGGTGCCAGTGTAATTGTGAAAGGCTCGAGTACGGGAGTTTCTACCGATACTGACGGCACTTTCACGCTAAGGTTTACCAAGAATAAAACCAAGGACAATATTATTGTCGTTTCTTTTATCGGTATGCAGTCACAGGAAATTGCGATCAGCAGTTCTACGAGGCTTGAAGTCAGGCTTCAGGAGGATTCTCATTTGGATGCTGTTGTTGTCAATGGTTTCTATTCTCAACCAAAAGAGACTTTTACCGGTGCAGCCACTACTATAAGTGGAGAAGAACTTGTCAAGGTAGCGCCAACGAATCTGATAACCGGTCTTGTGTCGTTGACCCCCGGAATGGTTCTTGTTGAGAACAATGCGGCAGGCTCTAATCCAAATGCCATTCCTTCTCTGTTAATCAGAGGGGCGAACACTTTGATTGAAAACGATTCTGAGGAAGGCGTGAACAATCCCCTAATAGTACTTGATGGCGTCGAGATTACTATGGCCGATCTTTATGATCTTGATGTTTTTGATATAGAGAGAGTGGATGTGCTTAAAGATGCTTCGGCCACCATTCTGTATGGCGAGAAAGGAGCCAATGGAGTTATTGTTATAGAGAGAAAGAAAGCTGAACAGGGGAAACTTAGGCTGAATTATAATTTTCTTCCTCGTTTCAGCATCCCGGATCTTTCTTCGTTCAATCTTACGAATCCTGAACAGAAGCTTGAGCTTGAGCGATTGGCAGGGCTTTACGATAAGGCTGACGGCTCTCTTGATGAGGCCTACGATTATAAACTTCAGAGGATACGTGCAGGCGTGGGGACGGATTGGTTGCATGCGCCTTTAAGAATACCTTTTAGTCATAATCATTCAATGTCGCTGTCTTCAAGGGCTGATGCTTTGGATTTTAGGGCCAGCGCAAATCTTAATGACAACTACGGGGTGATGAAAGGCGACAACAGAAGAAGTTCAGGAGTAAATTTCAATATTACCTATCATCTTAGAGACAAACTGACATTATCCTACAAGAGCAGTTTTTCGATGAACAACAGTGTCGATTCTCCATACGGAAATTATTCGCAATATTCTAAAATGAATCCTTATGAGACAATAAGGGATGAGAATGGGGAGTTTATAAAAAAATACAACTTCAACCCTTTTGGCTCGAAAAATAATGGTGATCCGAATCCTTTGTATGATGCGGAACTTTCCAGTTTCTCCAAAGGCAAAACACATTCTTTTGTGAACTCCATTTCCGGACGGTGGAATATTATGAAGAATTTTTATGTCACGGGTCAGGGAAATTTAGGATTGAACTGGGGGGCAATGGAAAAGTATGTGTCCCCAATGTCTGCCAAAGAAATCGGAATGAGCATGGAGAAGAGAGGCTCATATTCGTTCAGCAGCAGTAGTGGCCTGACAACTTCCGGTAAAATCGTAATCAATTACGGCCGCTCCCTCGACACAAAGGGGACGATGTTCCGTATCAGCGCCGGTTCCAATATAAATTACTCCCGGAGGTCTTCTTCTTCTGCAAGAGCCGTCGGGTTTCTTAAGGATGAGTTGTCGGACCTGTCATTTGCAATAGCTTACGAAAACGGCAAGCCTACCGGAAAGGATATTATTTCTACGCAGGTCGGTTTTTTTGTAAACGGCAATTTCAGTTTGTGGAACAGGTATTTTATCGATCTATCATATAGGACATCCGGCTCTTCGAAGTTTGGATCCAATAATAGCTTTGCTCCTTTCTGGGCATTAGGCGGCGGATGGAACATTCACAAGGAAGGGTTCGCCAAGAATTTGAAATGGCTCAACTCCTTGGTGCTAAGATATTCTGCAGGATATACCGGAAGCGTATCTTTTGACTATTATCAGGCAAAGACAATATATAAATACAATTCCAAATACGAATATTATTCAGGTATTGGGGCACGTCCCGATAAAATGGGAAATCCTGATTTGAAATGGCAGAGAACATTCAATAATAATTTGGGGCTATCCGGTTCGTTTTTAGACAACAGGCTGAATATATCTTTGGATTTCTATTCAAATACAACCTATGATATGCTTATGCCTGTAGAGCTTCCTCCGTCTGTCGGCACTAAATCAATGAATATTAACTTCGGACAGATAAATAATAAGGGTATCGATTTGTCTTTATCAGCCCAGATTATCAGAAAAAAGGATTTATTCTGGAGTATGACAATAACCGGAGGCCATGTTATGGATGAAATTCGCAAAATAACTTCGGCTCTTAAAAACAACCCCAATGCCAATGATCCGAGCAAACCGCGAGTTCTGTATCAGGAAGGTCATTCCCAGTTTGATATTTTCGCTATGCGCTCTGCCGGCATTGATCCTGCCACAGGAAAAGAAATCTTTATCAAGCGCAATGGTGAATATACTTATAATTACAATACCAATGAGAGGGTTGCCGTCGGCAATTCGAATCCGATTCTTAAAGGCTCTTTGATGAATACTTTTCGATGGAAAGGTTTTTCTTTCAGCATATCCACAAGCTATACGTTCGGTGGAGATTATTACAATACGACACTCCAGCAAAAAGTGGAGCATATTGATCCTTACCATAATGTAGATGTCAGGGCCTTTACAGACCGCTGGAAGAAGCCGGGAGATCTGTCCCGTTATCTTAGTCTGGCCAATAATGAAACAGGCACGATTTTTTCGGAAAGATTTGTAGAGAGAAGAAATGAACTGTACATATCCTCTGTTCAGTTTACTTATGAATTTGCCCCGAAAAAGATAACGAAAATCGGTTTGAGAAAACTTGCTTTGGGTATCGGGTTATCTGATCTGGGGTATATCTCGACAGTGAGGTTTGAAAGAGGTACATCATATCCGTATTGTCGCAGTATCAATCTTATTTTCCGTCCTACATTCTAAATATCGGCATCATGAAAAAGAACATGCAAAATATATTATACGTAGCTTTTGCAGCTTTGCTTATGTCCGGGTGCAAGGGCTTTCTGGATGTTAATCCTAAAGGCGAAGTCTTTGACAAGGACATGTTTTCTTCCTCTGAAAAATATGAGGACGCTCTCTATGGGGTCTATAGCGAAATAGCAGGAGGCTCCAATCTGTACGGTGGCAGTTTTCATTGGGCGGCAGAGATTATGTCCGGAAATGTAACAGCCATTCAGGATAATGTTTTTGGAAATATCGCTTTAGGCAAATGGGACAACAACGGTCCTGTCAAATTTAGAGAAGATGTATGGAGTGATGCCTATAAGGCCATAAATCATGTTAACAATATAATTCTTAATTCCGGAAAGAGCAGTCCCGATAAGATAAAAAATCTTGAGATATACAGAGGAGAGGCTCTGGCGATACGTGCCTTGCTCCATTTTGAACTTCTAAGATATTTCGGAGCGCCTGTATGGGCAGGAGAAGAATTCAAGAAAACAGCTATTCCTTATGTCACTAAATATACTTTTGATATAGCTCCTTTTTTATCGTTGAATGAAGCCTATGATAAGGTATTGGAGGAACTAAAAGAAGCGGAAAAACTTCTTGCCAAAGACAAGGAATATGTTACGGCTGTCAGAGACAATAATCCCGGAACGTTTCTTACTTGTAGAATAACACATCTTAATCTTTATGCAGTATATGCGCTGATGGCTCGTGTGTATTGGACGCTTGGGGATATGGATAATGCTGCCATATATGCAGAAAAGGTTATTTCCAGCGGCAAATTCTCTTTCAGACCGAAAAGTGCTTTTGTGCAGCCTGACAACGGTACTATAGATTTGCATGAAACTATTTTCGGACTCTATTCTACCGACTATCAGAATGTAAACAAAGTGAAATATGGTTTTGGAAACTTGTCTGCAACAGGTGTTTTTACACTTGCAAGCGACTGGAAGTCAATTTATGAGAATGGTGCAGGTACAGGCACCGATTACCGTTTGGGCGCTTGGTTCGATGATTCGGAGCATAGACTTAAAAAACTTGTGAATCCTGTTTATTATGAAGGAGCCGATTCTAAATATAAAGGGAAATCCATACTTGCATGCAATATATTGAGACTGCCGGAAATGTATTTTATTATGGCCGAGAAGTTTCTTAAGAGCGACCCTGCAAAAGCGGCCGAATATTACGATGCTGTTGTAAAAACCAGAGGTATTGAGACAATTTCCGAATCCGGAACTGTTCTGACGTATGATATGCTTTATACAGAGCGCCGGAAAGAATTTTATGGAGAGGGATTTACTTGGCATGAGATGAAAAAAACAGGAAAAGATATAAATACTGTGGAAGGAACGGTTCTTAGTGGAAATCTGCCTACGACATTTATAGTACCAATACCTGTTTCCGAAGAGGAATGGAGAAAAAAATTTAAATAATGCACAAGTATATGAAAAAGATAATATATATAGCGATTAGCCTCATTGTTTCTTTGACTTCATGCAAGGGAACATGGCTTATGTACGATACTTCTCAGAAAGACCGTATTGCTTTTATTGAAGTTTTGCAGACACATACAGCATCATTTGCTCTTATCGCGGAAAATGAGATAAGGGTTTCAGCGGAAGTCTTTCTTATGGGACAGCCTTCAGAAAGAGAACGCAAATTTGTTTTCGAGCCGGTACCTGTACCGAAAAACGATTCTATCAAAATAGGCAATTTGAAGTATAAGGTGGTTTCTGCAAGACCTAATGTGGATTATTCATTAGGAGAACTTAGTTTGCCGGCCGGAGCTGTCTCTGCCAAATTCGATATTATATTGCACCGTACGAAAGAAATGTCAGGCGGCAATTATCTTCGGGTCGGCCTTAAAATTGTTGAAAACGATGAATTTGCGCCGGTCTCGCCGGACAGTTCCCTGACAAGAACAATAATTACTCCGTATTATTATATCTATGTGAATGACGGAGAGCCTGCATGTCCATTCTGGTGGATAGACGGAAACAATTCTATAGGGTGGCATTATGACCTCGGTCGCTATTACCCTGAAAAATTCCGTCGTATGCTTAAACTTATGCATGACACAAAGGATACCAATCCGATTTTCTATGAATATTGCGTGTCGCATTGCGGATATAACCTTGATGCTGAACCTGACAAGGCACTGAATAACAACATGGTTGTTTTTTGGCGGCAGGCTTATTCATCGGCATGGGCAAAATATGTTTTCATCCCCATGTTTGAGCATTATAAACAATATTATTCAGAGCATCCTGATGATCCTAATTTTGAGCTGATGGGGTCAGAATATGTAAATCGGAAGGCTCAGATAGGATGGGGTAATCCTCATTCCGGCAAATATGGTTTCTTTAATTGATATTGATATGAATATTTTGAGATTAACGGTTCTTGGAGGGCTTGCAGTGCTCGTATTCTCATGCTATAAGATTGAGGATAAGAAACTCAATGCACTTGAACCTATTGAAGTGTCAGTTATGTCGGACACAATAAATGTGAATATAGGAGAAAAACTTGTCTATACCGGGCTTAAGGTCAATAGTACAAAAAATGTAAAATATGAGTGGGTTTATGGCCCTCTCGCCACAGGTACGGTTGTTGCCGATCATCTGTTTCAGAGCAAGACAGTGATTTCGGATAAGCCTACTATCGATTATTCTTTCCCAAAGATAGGGACTTATATTTTGCGTCTTCGTCTTGACAATGATGAAAGTGTCGTATATAAATATTTTACCCTAAACGTGAATTCAGGTTATGATGAAGGTATCTTGATTCTCAATAATGATGATTCCGGTCTTGGAGCCTTGACTTTCATAAAGACATTGACGGTCGAAGAACAGCTGAAAGGTGAGAAAGAGATCTATGATGATATATTTTTTGCTGAAGGGCAGACTTTAAGAAACGGAAGGGATCTTTTTATGTCCAATCATGAGGTTAAAAAGGTTCCGTATGCCGGGCTTTTGGTGGCAACATCCGATGATCAGGGAAGACTGTACCATTTCGAACCTAAGACAATGGAACTTTATTCTGTCAGCAAGTTTGCCGAGTTCTCTGCCACTCCTGTTGAATTTGGCGGAGAATACAGCGGTAGCGGTGCCTTTTCTACGTATGTGCGTACAGATAAGGGATCAATATTCCGGTACGATATGCAGCTTGGATATATTCAGGAAATGACAGATTTTACTGAAAATGGCCCGATATTGAGAAATTTTGCTATTCTTAACAAAAACTCACCTGTGTCCTTATCTACAAGAGCGCCTTTTATGTTCTCTGACAGTACTGTGTACACGAGGAGTTCTGCATCAGTCGGGACTCTTCACTATACTTTACCGGGATACAAGGTTGTCAATATGAGTGCGAAAAGGGCATATTCATCAACCAATGCCGCTTTTACTCTCTTCCGTAGCAAATCAGATCCAAAGGCATATAAGATAATGAGTACAGATGCTTTCAAGAGCAGAAAATGGAAAGAGGTGACCGGTTTTACAAGCGAATCCCTAAAGATGGATACAGAGTCTAAATTTGTGACCACAACAGCTTCTGCCGATGTGTATTATACTTTCGATAATGCAATCTACAGATGGGGGCTTTCTACTGCCCCATCTTCAGTACCTGTGTTAAATGTACCTGAGAAAGAAGTTATCAGCTGCATAGCTACCAACTTTATGGGAAAGGCTGCCGATGCGGCCGGAGAAGATTTGCTATATGTTGCTACTTATAACGATTCACGATCCGGAGAAAAGAAAGGCAGCCTGTATGTGTACAGGTTTTCAGACAATACTTTAGTCAAGTCGTATGAGGGGATATGCAACAGGCCGGTTGCTGTTCTTTATAAATATAGACTGAAATAGTCTTCCGGATAATATTTGTATTTTAAAACCAAATAGAATAATGAAACTGTATAGACTTATATTATCAATACTTGCTTTGGCCTTATTATGTCATGTTTATGAGGCGGATGCTTCTGTGGCAGCAAGAAAGAAAAAGAAAAAAAAGGAGAGTACGGAGGTGGTTGCTCCCAAGCCTGTGAACAAGAAAAAGGTTACGCCTTACGAAAAATTCATGAAAGAGGCGATTGATTCTGCTTGTGGCGGTTTTGTGAATATGTATAGGAGCAATAAGGATAAAATTTATATTGCTTTTCCTAAGTCCCATATAGGGCGGCGTTTGCTTGTAGGCAGTACGGTATCGTCTACCAGCGATCCTAATTTTATTGATGTAGGGTATAAATATAATCAGCCGGTATGTCTTCAGGTGGAAATGCGCGACAGTACCGTATTGTTGTACGAATCACAAGTTGGCGCTACCACAAAGGATTCTCTTATGCAGCTGGCGATGGAGAGGAGCTATGTGCCTAAACTGTTTGCCAGAATACCTGTGAGTGCGTATAATAAGGACAGTTCGTCATTGATTTTTGATATAACTGCTCTGATCAATGCTATGACGCCTAAAGGAAAAGACTTTACAGTCGTTAAGCAGGCTGATTCTAAAAGTTCTTATTTCGGAAAGATGAAGTCTTTTGAGGATAATGCCTCTATTGTGGTAAATAATAATATCGAATTTAGCAAAACGGTATTTATTGCCAAGGTGAAACTTGGAGAGGGGACAATCTCTTCTACTGTTTCCATACTTCTTCTTCCTGAAAAGCCGATGAGAGCCAGAGTACAGGATTCTCGTATAGGCGTATTCTCAACCTCCGGAATAAATAAAATGCCAAGGGTGGATTTGTCTAATGCGGAAGACGGGTTCAATAAATATCGTATTGCTAACAGATGGCGTTTGGAGCCTTCTGATATGGAGGCTTGGTCTAACGGTGAGAAGGTGTGCGTAAGGCAGCCCATAGTATGGTATGTGGATAATACTTTTCCTGAGTTGTGGCGCGGTCCTATCAAGGAAGGAGTACTTGCTTGGAACAGGGCGTTTGAGAAATTCGGTTTGAAGAATGCTATTTGTGTAAAGGATTTCCCTTCAAGTGATGAAGATCCTGAATTTGATCCGGACAATCTTAAATACAATTGTATACGGTATGTACCTAATGCTACTATGAATGCATACGGCCCTTCTTGGGTAGATCCTGTTTCAGGTGAAATTCTTAATGCTTCGGTTATAGTATATAATGATATTATACGTCTTATCAATAACTGGCGTTTCGTACAGACTGCCCAAATTGACGAGAGGGTGCGTTCCAAAAAAATGCCGGAAGATATTATGGCGGAGTCCATAAGGTATGTGATTTCTCATGAAATCGGTCATACTTTAGGGTTGATGCACAATATGGGTGCTTCTTCGGCTTTCCCTGTAGATTCTTTAAGGAGTCCTGTCTTTACTGCCATATATGGGGTGACGCCGTCTATAATGGACTATGCAAGATTTAATTATATCGCCCAGCCCGGAGATAAAGGAGTCTCCCTTATACCTCCTATTCTTGGAATATATGACGAGTATGCAATAGAATGGCTTTACCGTCCTATACCGCAGGCAAAGGATATTTGGGAGGAATATGCCATCGCAGAGCGACTCATAGACTCTAAATCCGGAAATCCTTTCTATCGTTACGGGCCACAGCAGATTGGCTCCTCTGCAAATATGCTGTATGATCCGAGTGCCATGGCAGAGGACTTGGGTGATGATCCTATAAAAGCCGGCGCCTATGGTGTAAAGAATTTGAAATATATCCTTCCTAATTTATGCGATTGGATAGAAGATGATGAGGATTTTTCACATAGAAAGGCCTTATATGCTCAGATAGCCGGTCAGTATAAGCGTTATTTGAATAATGTTTTGGCTCAAGTAGGAGGCATCTACTTGAATAATGCAAAATATGGGGCGGGCATAAAACCTTCGATTCCTGTGGAAAGGCATATTCAGAGGGCTTCTCTGAAATGGGTTATAGGTGAGATTAGAAATAGTTCGTGGCTTGAAGATAAATCCTTGACTGATAACATAGGGCTACGCGTGCCTTATCCTAACAAAATAGCGGAGGCTATTGGAAACCTTATGATTTCCGAGGTGCCGGCAAGAGTGGTATTGTCCTCATCTTTGGGTAAGACAGGTTCTACATACACATTGAAAGATTATTACGATGATTTGTATAGAGAACTTTTCCTTAGACCGGCAAAATTGTCAAGCGCTGAAAAAACGTTGCATCGTACTATTGTAAAGGGGTACACCAAGAATTTCATTGCAATGAAAACCAAAGGTTTTGCTGAAGATGACAATACTTGTGAAAGATTTTATGAAGATGCAGAAGTCTGCTTCGGAGAGTCCAATGAGCCGTATCGGAGAACCGTAGATATGTCGTCTTTCAGTGAAAACAGTAGCTATTCCGCTTATTTTCTTTCTATGGTGCGTTCATTGGCATTCTCTTTAAGGAAATCAGCCCCTTTGGAGGATAGGGCACATTATGAATATCTTTATCTGATGACAAATAATGCATTGGGAGACCGATAAGATGAAAAACAAATCGATTTTATTTCTTGTAACATCCGCAATATTATCGGCATGTTCAACTTTGAAGGACGGAACTTATAATCTGGATGTCCTATCTACAAATGATGTGCATGGAAGATGGTTTGACAAGCCTTTCTCCGGAGCAAAAAATCCGAGAGGTTCTTTATTTGCCGTATATCCTTATATAAAAGCTGTAAGAGACACATCTGCTACGGTGCTTATTGATGCCGGAGATGCCATTAATGGAGGGGAAGCGAATTTCTATTATAATTATTACGATACCTTGTCCGCTCATTTGTTTCCACGTATAGCTGCATATATGGGGTATGATGCTTTTATTCCTGGTCCTGATGATATAGAGACAGGTCTCTTATCCGCAAGAGTGGAAAAAGAATTCAAAAAAGAAAGGATTCCCGTATTGTATGAAAATGACTTTGTGATTATAAAAAGGGCCGGTCTTCGCATAGCAATACTTGGCTCTTCATCGGCAATTAAAGATGCTGTTAGGAAAAGGCCGGACGTGGTTATTGTCAAATCGCATTCCAAGAAACTTCCGGAAGACTTGTCCGGAATCGATTTTGTCCTTGCCGCCCACGATCATAGTAATTATGCAAAAAAAATTGGTGGAACCTGTATTATCGATGCCGGTAGTTATGCACGGAATATAGGGCATGGACACATACGTATTGTGGTTAAGAATGGCAAAGTAGTTGAACGGGCCGTCTTTGGTTCAGCTCCTGCCATTTCAATAAAAGATGCGGACAATGAAATGAAAGGCGTTTTTAAAAGAGAATTTGATAATATTGAAGAATTTGTGAAGCAACCTGTCGGAAAACTTGAAAATAGTCTCGTTTCCCGACAGGCATATACCGGTATGTCAGATTATATGAATCTGTACCATAGTCTGGCGTTGTCTCAGAAAGGCGTGGATATATCCATGTCGGCGCCTCTTGCGATTGATGGGGTGCTTGAGCCAGGAGAAATAAGATATGACAATATTTCTAAGTTATACCCTTTCGACAATAAACTTCTTGTGATAAGAATGACGGGACGTGAAGTGTTGGATTATCTCGAAACAAGCTATGACGGATGGATAAATACCATGCAGGAGGGGCAAGAGCATATTTTCCGTCTTAAAGAGACGAGGGACATAAAGACAGGAAAAACAGGATTAGGGTTTGCCAAGTCTCCAGCCAATTTTGATTCTGCTGCCGGAATATGCTATACCGTAGATGTGACAAAGCCTAAAGGGAATCGCATATCTATAAGTTGTATGGCTGATGGTTCTGATTTTTCATTGGAAAAAGATTATAATGTAGGCATTACATCTTATCGCTCTTCGGGAGCCGGAGGCCTATTGTCAGGAGCCGGAATAGATCCCAAGAAGTTGGATGAAAGGATTGTTTGCAGATATCCGGAGTTCAGAACGCTGTTGTATAAATATCTGAAATCGGAAGGTAAAATATCGGCAGACATAATCGGCCGTACAAGCATATTAGGAACTTGGAAATTTATTCCTGAGAATATTGCTGAAAAGGCATTGAAAAAAGATATGTCAATTGTTTTTGAGAAATGAAAAAATCATATTTTTCCTTGTTATGCATTATAGCTTTTAATAGCATAATATCGTTTAATATAAAAGCACAGGATTTTGCTCCGTTTAGATACGACACTGAATCGGAAGTTTACGATAACTTATGGAAAGCCGGAGGAGAACTTTTTGTTGATGATTTTGCCGTAGTTGAAGATATAAAAGCTCCTTCAGGATATAAACCTTTTTATATTAGTCTTTTCGGACGGCATGGAGCAAGATTTGTTCATGAAACAGAATTGTATTCACGTCTTGCAACTCTGTTTAGAAATGCTGAAATTGCGGGAAAACTTACACCTGAAGGAAAAAGTCTTGCCTTGCGGTATAAAGATTTCTATGGGAAAGTTGCTCATAGAGAAGGGGAGTTGACATTCAAAGGACAGCTGCAATGGCGCAATATCGCCAAACGTATGTATGCTTCTTATCCTGAGGTATTTCGTAAAAACACCTTTGCAAAGGTATATTCCACTGATTTTGAAAGAGTTCTTATGAGCATGTTCTCATTTGTAGATGAACTTAGAGTATTAGACAAGTCATTTGACTTTAATATGGATGCCGGTCTTGTGTATTTAGATTTCCTTAACCCTAATGCCTCGAAAAGTCCTTCTTTTGTAAAAGGAAGACCTTTGTCAGATAAGGCTTTAGTTTCAAGGGCAGACTTTTTTGCTTCTAAAATAGATGCGGCTTCTTTCATGAACAGGTTTTTCAACGACTTAAGCTTTGTTGAAAGTCAATATGGTTCTTGGCGTTTTGAAGAGGATCTTGCATTGGCAATCCTTGATATCCAATGTCTTGACGGAGTAGACAATGTTTTTGAGGATATTTTTAATAAAAAGGAATTTATGGCATTCTGGGAGGTCAGGAACTATAACGGTTACCTGATGATGGGAGCATCGCCTCTGTCTGACAAGAAGCGGGTAATGGCTTCGTCTGCTGCACTGAAAGAGATTATAACAAATGCTGAAAAGGATATATCCGGCAATAATGTCGATTTGAGACTTCGTTTTTCTCATGATTCGGGTCTGCTTCCCCTATTGGTCTTTATGAGGTTGAATAACTTCGGGGCAGTGATCGATAAGCCGGAGGATGTGAAAAATTATTGGAGGAGTTTCGACATTCCTATGGCCTCAAATCTGCAGTTGGTATTTTACCGTAGTCGTAAAAATAAGAAGCTGCTTGTGAAGCCGATATATAATGGAAAACCGGCAGTTCTTCCTTTCAAGGCCGTTAGTTGGCCGTATTATTCGTGGAGCGACTTCAAGGATTATTATATCCCGCTTATAGAGGATGCAGAAGTCTTCCTTAAAAATTACTCATCCTAAACTACATCGAGAGTCTTCATCAAGGCAAAGCCGGTAGCGGTTGGATTTACCTATCATAATTTCATTGGCACGGAGATTGACTATATAGTGCTGATGCTGCCTGATATGTATAGTTATGACAAAATGGCAGAAAGGTGTCGCAACCTATAAATTTACTGAAAAGAATAAGATGAAGACAAACATAAACGACTTGTTATCGCCTGCAGGAGCAGAGGTAAGCATTATTCCGGTGATTTCCGGAGACCAGTCATTGAAAATTAATGATGAGGAATTGCCGGAACAGTTGCCTGTGTTGGCTCTTAGAAATGCTGTAATTTTTCCGGGAACAATATTTCCTATTACTATAGGGAGAGAAAAGTCTATTAGGTTGGTAGAGGATGCACAGAAAGGTAATCTTTTTATAGGAACTGTTCCTCAGATTAATGTTTCTGATGAGGATCCCGACACGGTTCAGGATTTATCTGAATTCGGTACGGTGGCCAAGATAATCAAGACTTTTGAAATGCCTGACGGTACGATTTCGGCTGTATTGCAGGGATTCAGACGTTTTCATTTAGATGAACTTATAGCGGTAGAGCCTTATCTTGTGGGCCGCGTCCATTATCTTCCGGAAATTGAACCGGAACAGGCGGACAAGGATATCAGTATTATTGTCGATTCTCTTAAAGAGAAGGCGTCTGTGATTATTAAATCATCGTCTTTTGCCCCCAAAGAGGCTGTTACTGCTTTGAAGTCCATAGATGATTTTCAATTTTTGGTGAATTTTATAGCTACGACGATAGAGCTTGAGAACCTTGCCGAAAAAATCGAGTTGCTTGGTTTTTCAGACTTGAAAGAAAGGGCGATGAAACTCCTTGCTGCTTTGGATAAGCAAGTTGAAATTCTGAATATAAAGAGGGAAATCAATTCAAAGGTCAAATCTGAAATTGATCAGCAGCAGAGGGAATATTATCTTAATAATCAGTTGAGGACAATCCAAGAGGAGCTTGGTATGGATGACGAGGAGGATGTTCAGAAACTTCGTGAGGCTGCAGAGAAGAAAGATTGGCCGGATAGCACGAAGGAAATTTTTGAAAAAGAATTAGCCAAATTGGAAAAGTACAATCCTTCAAGTCCCGATTATAGCATACAGTTCAATTATCTTCAGTTTATAGTTGATCTTCCGTGGAATTATGTGTCAAAGGATAATCTTGATCTGAAACATGCTCAGAAAGTGCTTGACAATGATCACTTCGGACTTGAAAAGGTTAAGGAGAGGATTATCGAGTATTTGGCGGTATTGAAACTGAAAGGCAATATGAAGTCTCCGATTTTGTGTCTTTATGGGCCTCCGGGAGTTGGTAAGACCAGTCTTGGAAAATCGATAGCCAAAGCTTTAGGGCGTAAATATGTGCGTATAGCCCTTGGCGGAATGCATGATGAGGCTGAAATAAGAGGACATAGGAAGACTTATATAGGCGCGCTTCCTGGCAGAATATTGAATGGAATAGAGAGGGCCGGGACATCGAACCCTGTTATGGTGCTTGATGAGATTGATAAGCTTAGCAGTGATTTTAAGGGAGACCCTTCTTCTGCGTTATTAGAAGCCCTTGATCCGGAACAGAATACGACATTTCATGACAATTATTTAGATATTGACTATGATTTGTCTAAGGTGCTTTTCATTACAACGGCTAATTCTATTTCTACGATACAGCCGGCATTGTTGGATAGGATGGAACTGATAAATGTAACAGGTTATCTTGCTGAAGAGAAAATAGAGATTGCTAAGAAGTTTTTATTGCCTAAACAGCTTGAAGAGCATGGTATCGGCAAAAAAGAACTCCGTATAGACAAGGCTGCATTGGATAAAGTGATAGACTTGTACACGCATGAGTCCGGAGTGAGAGGTCTGGAAAAACAAATAGCCAAGATTGCCAGAGTGACTGCGAAGAAGATTGCCATGGCTGAAGATTATCCTAATATAATAAAACCGGAGCACCTTAAGTCATATTTGGGGCTGCCGACTTCTTCTCACGACAAGCAGGCCGGTAATGAAGGTCCCGGTGTGGTTACAGGCCTTGCTTGGACATCTATGGGGGGCGAGATTCTTTTCATAGAAAGTTCTGTGAGCAAGGGGAAAGGTGCAATCACTATGACCGGTAATCTTGGAGACGTTATGAAAGAATCTGCAACTATTGCATATCAGTATATAAAGGCTCATCCTGAAATGGCGAAGATGAATTATGAAGAGTTTTCCGGTAAAGACATTCATGTTCACGTACCTGAAGGAGCTGTGCCTAAGGACGGTCCTTCTGCCGGAATAACTATGGTCAGTTCTATGATTTCTGCATTTAGAGGGCAGGGGATTCGTAAAGGGGTGGCTATGACGGGAGAAATGACTCTTAGGGGTAAGGTTCTGCCTGTGGGCGGTATAAAAGAGAAGATTCTTGCTGCCAAAAGGGCCGGAGTATCTATAATAGTTATTTCCGAGGATAATAGAAAAGATATTGAAGACATCAATGAAATTTATATAAAAGGTCTGGCTTTTGTTTATGTCAAGACTATTGATGATGTTATCGATTATATCTTTGAATAATGAATGTCAAAATCGAACAAAGTTGGAAAAAAGCGCTTGAAAGGGAATTTGATAAACCATATTTTGTCTCTTTAGTGCATTTTCTCCATCAGGAAAAAGCAGCCGGAAAGCAGATCTTTCCTACCGGAAAAGATATTTTCAAGGCTTTTGAACTGACGCCTTTACCGGAAGTCAAGGTGGTTATTTTAGGGCAGGATCCGTATCATGGTTATGGGCAGGCTATGGGTTTGTCTTTTTCTGTTCCTGATAATATACCTGCTCCTCCGTCATTAATTAATATATTTAAAGAAATTGAGGATGATTTAGGCATCATAATGAGCGGACGGCCGAATTTGGAAGGATGGGCGAGGCAGGGGGTTCTTTTGCTTAATGCAATCCTTACTGTACGAGCCGGGCAGTCTGCTTCGCATAGCAGAATCGGTTGGCAGGAATTTACTGATGCCGTAATAAGATGCCTATCGGATAATTGTAGTGGGATTGTTTTTTTGCTATGGGGAAATTTTGCCAGAAGCAAGAAAGATCTTATTGATTCTTCAAAGCATTTTGTATTGGAAGCAGCCCATCCGTCGCCTTTGGCAAGAGGGGCATTCTTTGGTTGCAGACACTTTTCAAGAACCAATAGTATTCTGATAGATGAGGGCAAGACTCCTATTGACTGGCAATTATGATTTTATTATAAAAGAAGATGATACAAAAAGCATTATTTCCCGGTTCATTCGATCCGTTTACTGAAGGGCATCTTAATATATTGAAACGTGCTCTTACTATGTTTGATGAGGTGGTCGTGGCAGTTGGTATAAATCAAGACAAAAGAGGATTCTTTTCAATGGATCAAAGGATTGATATTATCCGTCAGGCTACATGCAATCTTGAAAATGTCAATGTGATCAAATATGACAATCTTACAATGGAGATTTGTACAGAGCTTGGTATAAGACATATTGTCAGGGGAGTCAGGAATATGCTGGATTTTGAGAATGAAAGGGCTATTGCCGATATGAACAGGAGGCTGGCCCCTGATATAGAGACCATTATCATACCTACAGCTCAGGAATTTGCCCATATTTCATCTTCAGCAGTAAGGGATATCCTCAAACATCATGGTGACACGTCTTTGTTTATGCCTTCAGGGGTTGTGCTGCCGGAGCCTGAAGAATAGGTTTTCGGCTGTATTCGTTGTGTTTTTGGGACTTTTGATATTTCGGAGTCCCGGTGTCTGTGCTGCTGATTTTGAGAAAATGCAGCCAATTAATTCTCTTTATATTAATTCCTTGCAGCAAAAGTTGAAAGAGTATATTGCCTCTCTTGAATCGCAACCTGTCGATATTAAAATCAAGGAATGTGATTTTCTTATAAATACTTGTAAGAGCGACACTGTGAGGAATATTATAGTTTCTCGTTTGTATTCATATTATCTCCAATCCAAGATAATGGGAGATGAGGCTGTTGCTGTTCATATTGTCGATAATTGGATTGCTCAAGGCAGAGCCAAGTTAGGAAGTCCAATCGAGACTATGAATGCAAGAATTTTTGCAGACTTCAACAGACGTTCTCTTATCGGAAGCAGAGCGCCGTCTTTGAGGTTAGAGACTTCGGAAGGAGCAAAGGTTGATGCTCTTGGGCTTTTGTCTGTTGAAGATGGTATTGCTATGACTGATTCTGCTTTTGCTGGTTCGTCTGACAGGCTTCGGGTCCTTTATTTTTATGATACTAATTGTTCCTTATGTAAATTGGAATCGTGGAGATTGAAAAATTTTCTTGATTCTACGGCATATAAACTTGAAGTCCTACTGATATATACAGGTGATGATTATGAGTCATGGAATAAATATCGCATAACAAATTTTGATATTCGTGCGTCAGAGGTGATTATTCATCATTATTGGGATCCGGAATTGGAATCTGATTTCCAGAGGAAATATGGTATTTTGCAGACCCCCGGGATGTTCCTTATCGATAAGAATGGTTATATAGCAGGCCGACGTCTTGATACGGCAAGTTTGCAAAAACTTGTAGCTGTATATTCGGAATCTTATGTATATGGCTCTGAAGAGTCTGCGTTGCTTTTTGACAAAATATTTTCAGGGATAAGCCATCCTTCTGTGGAAGATGTGGTGGGAGTTGCTAAATATATCGATTCTGAACTTTTTAATTTGAATCATAATGATGTCTTTAAGAAGATGTCGGGTGATCTTATGTATTATCTTGCTGGCAAGAAAGAGGCGGCATATAAGGAAGGGGAGAGGTATGTAGTTGATAGTCTTATACTTTCTAAGCCTTTTGTATGGAATACTCGTGAGGACACTCTGAATGTGTTGGGAATGGCTCGGATATTGTCTCAGATGCTTAGCCGTGCTGATGTCGGGATGGTTGTGCCTGATGTAAAGGTGTATGGCAGGCTTCAAAGAGGTAGTCGTTCTAAGGAGGGAGTGTGGAGGCTGCGGAGACTTCGTGGAGATACATATATCGTTTTTTATACCGGAGGGTGTTCTGATTGCAAGGCTGAATTGTATGCGGCTGATTCTTTGGCGAAGTCCCGTGGGCTTGGCTTTTTGCCTCCTTGCGGTGGTGTCTCCGGTTCTTCTTTTGTACCATCCTTTGAAAGGGACTCTATGATCGCAGGGAAATCTTGTTCTTCTCGTATTTCTGTGCTGTATGTCAATATGGATGAAATAATGTCTAAGGATAATAAAATGGCATTTAGGCTGCTGGATGCTTTTGACCTTTCATCTTTGCCATATATTACTTATATTGACAAGAGGGGGATTGTCAGGGGGAAATATCTAAGTTTTATAAAATAGTGATTTTCTTGCACGTCAATTTTTCTTGACTCTGTCGGAGCGGAATGTGAAAAATATTTATTGCTATATACTGAAAAATACTTATATTTGTAAATTGGAATTGAGGTATGGTGTAATGGTAGCACTACAGATTTTGGTTCTGCCAGTTTGGGTTCGAGTCCCGATACCTCAACGCAAAGGTCGCTTTGGGCGACCTTTTTGCGTTGAGGTATCGTAGATACTTCATACCCCTCAGTCTGCTTCGCATCCAGCTCCCAGTGTGAGCATCACCCTCCACCGCCTCCCTCTCTGGGAGGCCCTGTCGTCCTTCGGACTCCGATTGTCGCTTTTGGGCGACCTTTTTGCGTTGAGGTATCGTAGATACTTCATACCCCTCAGTCTGCTTCGCATCCAGCTCCCGGTGTGAGCATCACCCTCCACCGCCTCCCTCTCCTGGAGGCCCTGTCGTCCTTCGGACTCCGATCGTCGCTTTTCGGCGACCTTTTTGCGTTGAGGTATCAGATATGTGAGTTGTGATTCTGAGGTTTTCTCTATGTTTTTGAGATAGAAAGGCCATTGGACGAGGAAAAAGTGGAATTCTCAAAATTTTCTGAAAATTCCACTTAAGTAGCCCGAAGAGGAATCGAACCTCTATTTAAAGTTTAGGAAACTTCCGTTCTATCCGTTGAACTATCGAGCCATATCGGAATAAGTCCGTTGATAAGAGGCTTATTCAGCGCTCTTCTCAATAATTTGACGACCTCTATAATAGCCGCACTCAGGACAAACCCTGTGGTAGATTACTGTAGCTCCACAATTAGAGCAAGTAGCAAGAGTAGGAACTGCAACATGATCATGAGTTCTCCTCTTATCCCTTCTCTGCTTTGAGACTTTATGTTTCGGATGTGCCATTGTTATATATTTTAAAATTAATTCTTCAAAAGGTCCTTTAATACTGCAAAAGGGCTGTTTTCATTAGTTCTGCCTATTTCCTGATTGGAGGAAATATTATCTGGCATTTCAGAATCATCAATTAAATGCTTTATGACTTCAATATTACATTCTCCTTCATTATGTACACGGTGCATCGGTATAGCCAATAATGAATAATCATAAATTATCTGGCTCATATCAATCTCGGCATCATCAAAAGGAATGTATAATACTTCTCTATCTTCGGATTCTTCGATTTTATTCTCAGATGAAGAGGCCTGACCAAACTTAACACTAAATTTAGCTTTAGTATGAATAGGCAATTCCAATTCATCGAGACATCTGTCACAAAGAACAGTGATAATACCATCGATATAACAGTCCATTCCGGTATAAGTACCGTATTTTTCAATTGTTACATCAATTTTTAAATTAGCATTCAGAATATCTGAATTGTCAAATTCTGCAAAGAACTCTTTCCCCACGCACCAAGAAAAAATACTTCTTCCTGCGTGCAATCCGTTCAATGGGATTATAAATTTTTCATTTTTCATAACCTATCAAAAGGATAAGGGTTGCAAAGGTAACAAAAACTTTTATATTTTCAATTATTTTCAATCCTCTTCACCTGATTTTCTCTTTCTTTCAAGAGGATCAAGCATAATTTTACGTATTCTCATGTGATGAGGAGTAACTTCTACAAGCTCATCATCTTGGATATACTCTAATGCTTCTTCAAGGGAAAATTTGATTGCAGGTGGAAGCATAATCTTTTCATCGCTTCCTGCAGCGCGAACATTGGTCAGTTTCTTAGTCTTGCATATATTTACATTAAGATCCTTGTCACGGGTATGCTCGCCTACTACCTGTCCTCCATAAATATCTTCACCCGGTTCAACGAAAAATTTACCTCTGTCAAGCAGTTTGTTCATAGAATATGCAATTGCATTCCCGGTCTCCAACGAAACCAATGAACCGTTTGTCCTATTTTCAATATCTCCTTTATATGGTTGGTACTCCTTGAACCTGTGGGCTACTACAGCCTCTCCTTGAGTTGCTGTCAGAAGATTATTTCTCAAACCCATAAGCCCTCTGGTAGGAATATCAAACTCCAAAAGTGTCCTGTCTCCTCTGGTTTCCATGTGGAGCAAGGCTCCCTTACGTCTTGTTGATAATTCAATGGCTGTGCCGACAAACTCTTCAGGTACCTCAATAGAAAGATCTTCAACAGGCTCGCACCTCTGGCCGTTTATTGTCTTGTCTAATACTTTTGGCTGCCCCACTTGAAGTTCGAAACCTTCACGGCGCATAGTTTCAATAAGCACTGAAAGATGAAGCACTCCTCTTCCGTACACCACAAATGAATCGGCATTTAGTCCAGGTTTTACCCTCAAGGCCAGATTCTTTTCCAATTCCTTGTCAAGCCTGTCCTTGATATGTCTTGATGTAACGAATTTGCCGTCTTTTCCAAAAAACGGTGAATTGTTGATTGTAAACAACATACTCATTGTAGGTTCATCAATGGCAATCGGCGGTAGTGCCTCCGGATTGTCAATATCGGCAATTGTATCGCCTATTTCAAAACCGTCGATACCAACAACAGCGCATATGTCTCCGCACTCGACAATATCGACATTTTGTTTGCCGAGACCGTCAAAACTCATCAATTGCTTTATTTTAGATTTTTCAATGATATCGTATCTTTTGCACAAACTGACATTCATACCTGTTTTCAGCGAACCTCTTGTTATTCTCCCAACTGCAATTCTCCCGACATAAGGAGAATATTCTAATGATGAAATAAGCATTTGAGGGGTACCTTCACGTTTTTCAGGAGCCGGAATCACTTCAAGAATAGTGTCGAGAAGAGCAGTAATATTGTCTGTCGGCTTCTTCCAATCATTTGACATCCATCCTTGCTTTGCACTGCCGAATATTGTCCTGAAATCCAATTGATCCTCATTGGCATTAAGAGCAAACATAAGATCAAAAACCTCCTCCTGCACCTCTTCAGGGCGACAGTTTGGTTTGTCTACCTTATTAATTACGACTATAGGCTTCTTGCCCATCTCAAGAGCTTTTTGAAGTACAAAACGGGTTTGAGGCATACAGCCTTCAAAAGCATCGACAAGCAACAGAACACCGTCAGCCATATTCAGAACCCTCTCTACTTCTCCACCGAAGTCGCTGTGACCCGGAGTATCGATAATATTGATTTTAACGCCTTTATATACAACAGAGACGTTCTTTGCAAGAATCGTAATACCCCTTTCGCGTTCGAGGTCATTGTTGTCGAGAATCAGTTCACTCAGATTTTCCGGCTTCCTGACCAGATTAGCTTGGTAAATCATTCTATCCACCATAGTGGTCTTGCCGTGATCGACGTGCGCAATCAGCGCGATATTTCTAACTTCCATAATAATTATATTCAAGACCTCTATACCTCTATATTCAAGATCTCACGATCTTATTTCCCGATATATCAGAAATTTAATATAGCAATATGATCATATATTTTGCAAAATTACTCAATTCCGGAAGAATAATAAACTTTTTATAGTATTTTTGCATAAGAAACATAGATTCCGATGACAGAAAAAATAATAATCCTAGATTCAGGGTCACAAGTCACCCAACTTATAGGCAGAAGGCTAAGAGAAATCAATGTCTATTGTGAGATTTATCCTTACAACAAAATACCGGCTATAGATGAGACTGTCAAGGGCGTAATCCTTTCAGGCAGTCCTTGCTCTGTAAGGGACTCCAATGCCCCTCAAATGAATCTGGAAAATATAAAAGGACGAATTCCTTTGCTGGGTATCTGCTATGGCGCTCAATATATTGCAAGCAAATTCGGAGGCAAGGTGGAAGGTTCGCTTGCAAGGGAATACGGTAGGGCAATGCTGGATGTTACCTGTCCGGAATCTCCTTTAATGTCCGGAGTTTCACTGCATTCTCAGGTGTGGATGTCTCATGGGGATACAATTTCAAAACTTCCTGAAAATGCCGAAGTAATTGCTTCGACAAAGGATGTGGTAAATGCGGCATATCATATTAAAGGAGAACCTACTTTTGCAGTGCAATTCCATCCTGAAGTATTCCATACTGTCGAAGGGGCAAAAATTTTATTGAATTTTGCAAAAAATATCTGCGGGTGTAAAGGCAACTGGACTCCGGCGTCTTTTATCGAGACCGCAATTGAAGAAATAAGAACAAAGGTAGGTGATGATAAAGTGATTTTAGGTCTTAGTGGAGGAGTGGACTCAACAGTAGCTGCTGTTCTGATTCATAAGGCAATAGGTCACAACCTTACATGTATTTTTGTAAATAACGGACTCCTTAGAAAAAATGAGTATGAAGATGTTATGGATTCATACAAAAATATGGGATTGAATGTTATCGGTGCAGATGCCTCGAAAGAATTTCTGGAAAGCCTTGCAGGAGTTACCGAACCTGAAGAAAAAAGGAAGGTTATAGGTAGAATATTTGTTGAGACATTTGATAGATACGCACATAGGATTGAAGGCGCGAGATGGTTAGGTCAGGGAACCATTTATCCGGATGTTATAGAATCTGCCGGTATAGAAGGGATTGCCTCAAAAATAAAATCGCATCACAATGTCGGAGGTCTGCCTAAGGATATGAATCTGAAGATAGTGGAACCATTGAGAATGCTTTTTAAAGATGAAGTGAGAAGAGTCGGAAGAGCTCTCGGAATCAAAGAAGAACTTGTAGGAAGGCATCCTTTTCCCGGTCCTTCACTTGCAATCAGGATTATAGGCGAAGTGACTGACGAAAAACTGAGAATTCTTCGTGAAGCTGATGACATATATATCAAAGCATTGCGTAATTATGATTGTTCTAAAATGAATATTTTTTCAGCTTCGGATCCTACCCGTCATGCCGAGAACCTATATGATGCAGTATGGCAGGCAGGGGTAATACTCTTGCCTATCAGAAGTGTAGGTGTTATGGGTGATGAACGGACTTATGAGAATCCGGTTGCTCTCCGTGCTGTGATTTCCACAGACGCAATGACAGCGGACTGGTTTCATTTTCCTTATGATTTTCTGGCGAAAGTCAGCGATGAAATTATCAATAAGGTCAAAGGTGTCAATAGAGTCGTATATGACATCTCTTCCAAACCGCCTGCCACAATCGAATGGGAGTAAGACCTCCTACCTACGGCTGTTTCCGATTGAGATATAATATAGAAGAGTGGCTATAGAACCTATTGCTGCAATAACGTATGTGTATGCTGCCCATTTCAGTGCATCGATTGCCATAGGTCTTGTCTCGTAATCTGCTACCCCTGCTGTTTCAAGCCAGCTGACAGCACGAGTACTTGCATTAATCTCGACAGGCAATGTCACTAAACTGAAAAATGTCGTCATGGCAAAAAGAGCTATTCCTAACCATAGAAGACCAGGAAAGACATTAATCATAATAACACCTGCCAACAATACCCACTGAACTGTCATATTGGCAAAATTAACAACCGGCACCAACGCACTTCTAAGTTTGAGAGGAGCATACCCTACAGCATGCTGTACAGCGTGTCCGCATTCGTGAGCAGCAACAGCTGCCGCAGCAATGGAATTCTGATAATATACATCTTCACTAAGATTCACGGTTTTTGTCTGGGGGTTGTAATGATCTGTCAACCGACCTTGCACAGAAACTACTTTTACATCATATATTCCATTGTCTCTCAGCATCTTCTCTGCTACCTGTGCCCCTGTCAAGCCTGAAGAATTGCGAATAGCAGAATATTTCGTAAAACGGCTCTGAAGCTTCTGCTGAACAACAAAGCTCAATATCATAACTGCTATAAGCAGTATCCAAATCATCATATTACTCATAATAAATTTAATTTAATACAGACAATATTTCAGGCTGCAAAATTATATATTCCAATTTTGGCTTGTTTATCACAAATTACGGGCCTATATTCAAAATTATGACAAGGTTTCAGTTTTTTAAGCAATAGTCATAGAAAATTGATATTTTTGTATAATATTATTTGTCGTAGGGCAAAAGCAGGGATATGAAAGAAGACGATTTTTCAAGATTAGAGCTGAATCTCAGAAACTGTCTGAGCAATTATAGATATTTCAGGTCGAAGTTAGAGGCTTCAACTAAATTATTGGTACTGGTAAAAGCCAATGCCTATGGGCATGGAGCTGTTGAATTTGCGGCTATGTTGCAACAGGCGGGCGCAGACTATCTTGCAGTGGCCTACCCTGTAGAAGGGATAGAACTTAGGCAGTCAGGTATCAGTCTTCCTATTCTTGTCCTTACGGCAGGAACTGATTTCTTTAATGAAATTATTGACAATCGGCTTGAGCCGGGTATTCCCAACCTGACATCATTGAAAAAATTATGCAGCATCTTGAAAGACAGAGGCATAATAGACTATCCGATACATTTGAAACTTGATACCGGCATGCATCGGCTCGGATTTATGACAAGCGAGCTTGAAGAATTGTTCGATTTCTTGAAAAGCTGTCCTTTTGTCAAAATAAAATCTTGCTATTCTCATCTTGCTGTAGCAGAAGAGCCGGAACAAGATTCATTTACGCTTGGACAGATTGAAATGTTCAGGCAAAATGCCGGAAAACTCACAGAGCATATTGGTTATAAACCAATGTATCATATACTTAACTCGGCAGGTATAGAAAGATTTCCGCAATATCAGTTCGATATGGTACGTCTTGGAATCGGGATATATGGAATCAGTTCATTGCCTGGAACACATCTTGCACCGGTTGCTTCTTTAAAATGTAAAATACTGCAAATTAAAACTTTAAGTCCGGAGGACGGAACAATAGGATATGGCAGGTACGGTCATATTGCAAAAGGAGGAACCACCATTGCTACAATTCCCGTAGGTTATGCTGACGGGATCGACCGCCGTCTTGGCAGTGGTAAGGCTTCATTTTCATTGAATGGCCATAGAGTTCCTACTATCGGAAATATTTGTATGGATATGTGTATGCTTGATGTCACCGGAGTCGATGCCAAAGTCGGTGATACTGTTACCATCTTCGGAGAAGATCCTACTGTTACCGAGATCGCCGGTATTCTCGGTACAATTCCCTATGAGATAATGACTTCAATACCTCGTAGAATAGAAAGGATTGTCCTGAGAAAATAGGACTATATCATCATTCCTGCACGTACTTTTTTAACTGTCTCCTGTCCTTTGAGAAAATTCACTATTTCCAGACCGAAATCAATTGCGCAGCCGGCACCTCGTCCTGTAATGATATTGCCGTCCCTGATAGCAGGTACTTTTACATATTCAGCTCCTTTTGCCTGAAGGGGCGTTTCAAAACCGTCAAAGCAAGTCATCTTTACGCCATTAAGCTCCGGCAGCTGAGAAAGTACAAGTCCCGGAGCTGCACATATTGCTGCGACAGCACCACCTTCAGAGTAGTGAGCCAACATTATTTTTATAAGCCTTTTATTCGATGCAAGTGTCTTGGAACCCGGCATGCCTCCTGGAAAAACCAGTACATCTTCTGATGTGATTTTACCTGATATCTCATCAAGAGTTGCATCAGGCAGAACAGTGATTCCATGCGAGCTTTCCACTCTGTCCTTGTTTTGGACAGATACTGTAAGAGCTTCTATTCCGCCTCTGCGGACAACATCCAATGTGGCAAGTGCTTCGGTCTCTTCGAAACCATCAGCTAAAAATATATAAACCTTTTTCATAATCCAATTATATGGTATGACACAAATTTAAAATTTGTTTTGGTCTTTATCAATAGTTATATTTTTTAGAGAAATATTTATCATTAAGATGCTTCGATTGCCAATAAAATAGATAATAATGATTATTTTTGAAATTTAAAAAAAATACGATATGCTTAATAGAAGGTTGTTAATTTATAAAACCAGATATATCATAAGAAGAATAGCCATTAAATTGACTTCTAAAACAAAGGAAGAGTATCTGAGAAGGAAAGGAGATGATAAAGCTATGCTGATCTTATCGTATCTTGATCAATATAATAACGCTGTCAAAAACTATAATCACAGGACTTTCTCCGATTCAGCGCAGAAAGAAGAGAAAATATTTTCTATATGGCTGCAAGGCAAGGAAAAGGCTCCTGAAATTGTAAAGGCCTGCTGGGCATCTATAAAAGCAAATTGCTCAAATGAACTCGTAATATTGGACGAGGAGACATTAGGAGAATGGATTTCTATTCCTGAAAGGATTATAAAAAAATGGAAGGATGGAAAGATACGGCATGCACATTTTACAGATATATGTCGTGTGGAATTACTATATAAGTATGGAGGAATTTGGTTTGACTCAACTTGTTTTGTAAATTCGGGAATTCCTGATTGGGTCATTCAGCAGGATTTTTTTGTTTACTTAAGCGGTGACTCTTTTATACCGGGTTATTATTCTTTTATACAAAATTGTTTTATTCGGGCTCAAAAAAACAGTTACTTGCTCGGAGCTTGGAGAAATATAATTTTGGAGTATTGGAAAAACGAAGACAAAGCTATCGATTATTTTATTCATCAACTCCTCTTTAAAAAAGTAGTTGAAAAAGACCCTAAAGCGACTGAAGCTTTCAATAAGATGCCGCATATTGATCAAGAGCCTACCCACGTCCTCTGGTATGGATATGGGGATAAACCATTCGATAGGGGAATACTGGAAAAACTGACAGAGGGTATTATATTTCAAAAGACAGAATATCTTTCTAAAATGTCGCAATCGCCAATCCCCGGCAATTTTGCCGACGCTATAATGAAAATGTATAAATAAATGTTATTTAAAAAGCAGTGGCGTTGAAAATATCCTATTCCTGTCTGACTGTATCTATTCCATCCTCAAATCCTGAATGGTAATAGCCATCTGTCAGCTTGAAGAACGTTTTTTTCATCTTCTTAAAGATAATCGGTCTCTCTTCCGCAATGTTTTTTCTCTGTTTGGGATCAATAGACAGATCATAAAGCGCAAAATCTTTTAAATTCCCTAATTCGTTGCCTGTATAGTCTCGTTCAGGCCCGAAGTATGGTGGAATGAGTACATATTTTCCTTCTCTTAGAGCTAATTTTCCTTTTGCTTCAAGCAGTTGTATATTACGTCCTCCTTTTCTTTTCTTGCCTAAGAGTATTTCCGGAAAACTTTTACCATCCTGATTTATAGGAGCTTCAGCACCGATTAGCGATGCAAATGTAGGATACATGTCCATTTGGCAGAAGTATGCTTCGGATATTCCGGGTTTGATATGTCCTTTCCAAGAAACAATAAAAGGAATATGGGTGCCACCATCAAAAAGACTGTATTTTCCTCCTCTAAGTCCACCTGAAGGGTCATGATCATATACTCTTGCAAGCGAATCTGCAAGGTCTGCATACCCGTCCTGAAGCACAGCTCCGTTATCTGAAGTAAATATTATTATTGTATTGTCAAGAAGATTCAGTGAATCAAGATGATTTATTATCTGTCCCACACACCAGTCTGCTTCCACTATTGCATCTCCTCTTGGACCTAAATTTGTGGTACCTACAAATTTAGTGGCCGGAGTTCTGGGAACATGGGGCTCGTGAAGGCCGTAATAAAGGAAAAACGGCCGGTCCTTATTCTTGTCAATGAATGTTTCAGCTTTTTTAAGGAAATAGAAAGCCATTTCTTCATCGTTCCAGATAGCGGCTTTGCCACCTTTCATCCAACCGATACGTGGAATCCCGTTAATCAGACTTCCTTGATGACCGTATGCCCATTTCATAGTCATAAGCTCAGGATTGCTTATAGCGTCAGGCTCTCCGGCAAAACCTTGTTTATAATTTACATAAATCGGATCTCTCGGATCGAGTCCTACAATATCTCCATTTTCAACATACACGGTAGGTACTCTGTCCACTGTGGCAGGAATAATATTTGTAAAGTCAAAACCTACTGTATTTGCGGAGGGTTCGATATGGTTGTTCCAGTCTGTCTCGCCACGTCCCATTCCCAAATGCCATTTACCGATAGCGGCCGTGATGTAGCCTGATGCTTGCATCATTTTTGGCCAAGTAGGCACTTCAGTATCAATTAGAAGAGGAGCATCTCCCGGCAATATCTTGGCTTCTGGGTTTTTCCACGGATACATGCCTGTAAACATTGCCAACCTGCTTGGTGTGGATGTCGCCGAAGTGGCATATCCGTTGGAAAATCTTATACCGTTCGATGCTAACGAATCGATTGCCGGAGTGTTGATTTTGGAAGTGCCGTAGCAGCTGACATCTCCTATACCGAGATCATCGGCTACAATAAGAACCACATTAGGCTTATTCGGTAATTTATTTTTTGTTTCAACTCCTGAAGCTATGGTTATCGGAGATAGCGCAATTAAGATTATGCCCTTTTTCATTGTGATCACTTGAGTAAAATTAAAGTTTTAACAAAAATATTAATTAATTTTGTTAAAAATGTCAAATTAATATAAATCATAGTGGCAAAATTCAAACTCTTTTTCAAAAGAACCTATATTCTGGCCGGTTCTGCATTAGCAGCGGTTAATGTTCAGGCACAGGAGAACGTAGATAACAGGCCGAACATTATTTTCTTTCTTGTCGATGACATGGGATGGCAGGATACTTCCTTGCCTTTCTGGACAGAAAAAACACCTTTGAATCAAAGGTATCATACTCCTAATATGGAGAGGCTGGCATCTCAAGGAATGATGTTTACTCAAGCTTATGCTTGTCCTGTCAGTTCTCCTTCGAGAATAAGCCTGATGACAGGAATGAATGCTGCTCGTCATAAAGTGACCAACTGGACTCTTAGAAAAGATATATCTGAAGATATGGAGAGTGATATACTGCTATTCCCCGATTGGAATGTGAATGGTATTGCACAAGTACCCGGGATATCTTCAACTTATGAAGTAACCTCTTTGCCTCAGCTACTGAAAGACAGCGGTTATCATACAATCCATTGTGGCAAGGCGCATTGGGGAGCGATAGACACTCCCGGCGAGAATCCTTGCCATTTTGGTTTTGAAGTGAATATAGCAGGTCATGCGTGCGGAGGTCTTGAAAGCTATTTAGGGGAGAAGAATTATGGAAATATCCCTAAAGACGGAAAAATATCAGACTGGGCAGTACCGGGCTTGGAAAAATATTGGGGAACGGAGACTTTTGTCACAGAGGCTCTTACTATTGAGGCGATAAAAGCTCTTGATAAGGCAAAGAAATTAGATCAACCGTTCTTTCTGTATATGTCCCATTATGCTATTCATTTGCCGATTGACAGGGATATGAGATTTTATAAGAAATATATTGATGCCGGTCTTTCGGAGAAAGAAGCAGCGTATGCTGCTCTTATAGAGGGAATGGACAAAAGTCTTGGCGATCTTATGTCTTGGGTAGAGAGTAACGGCTTGTCTGAGAATACGGTTATAATATTCATGTCTGACAATGGAGGCCTGGCCACCAACGAGCATTGGCGAACGGCTCCGTTATATGTGCAAAATGCGCCTTTGAATAGTGGCAAAGGCTCTATGTATGAGGGAGGTATCAGGGAGCCTCTTATTGTAAAATGGCTGGGAGTTGTTCGTCCGGAGACAAAATGTGAAGAATATCTTATGATAGAAGATTTTTTCCCTACATTGCTTGATATTGCCGGTGTAAAGCATCGTAGTACAAAACAAAAAATTGACGGCCGGAGTTTTATGCCAATGCTGCAAGGTAAATCCACAAATTATTACAAGAGGGCATTGGTTTGGCATTTCCCTAATCTTTGGGGAAATGAGGGACCCGGAATCGGAACCGACAGCGCTATCAGAAAAGGTGATTGGAAATTGGTATATTATTATGATACAGGATGTAAGGAGTTGTTCAATATTCATGATGACATAGGTGAAAAGCACAACTTGGCCTCTTGCCATCCTGGAATTGTCAGAAAACTTTCGAAAGACCTTGGTAAATATCTTCGCAAGGTTAAAGCTCAAAGACCTGTTTTCAAATCAACGGGAAAGTCTTGTCCTTGGCCGGACGAAATATAAAAAGATTAACTATCTTTGTACGCTAAGGCTGATATATGCAAAATGTCCAATTTGTATATGCCGGCTATATGAATGTTTTATAGAAAATGAATAAGAAGAATCTGATTATGAGTCTTTTGGCTATGGCTGTTCTTGTAGTGGTCATAGTGGTTTCGTTGGTATTTCTTTATTCAGGAACCTCTTCCGAAAGCTATAAATCTAAAGAATATTCAGTATCTGATTATAAACTATTGCCGGCAGTACCTTCTGATGCTGCAATGGTTCTATGTATGGATGACCTTAAAGAAGCCGTTTCCATACTAATAGATTCTTCAAATGTATTTAAAGTCCTTGTTGCAGAGGGAGGGAAAAAAGCATTTGGCGATTTTTTATCCCTTTTGAAAAAGTCCGAAAAAGATCTCGGTTCTCTGAAATCTTCAGATGTAATTGTGTCTGTGCACAATAGTGGTGATTTGGTGCCATTGATGATAATTGATGCCGGTATGTCTCCTGCCGATACTACGTCACAGATAAAATCGGTTATGGCTTTGGCCGAATCTTCGAAATTGAATTACAGATTGTTGGATTGCAGCAATATCCATCAAGCGCCTTCCTTTCTTCGCCGGTCGGTTCTGCTTTTGATATCATCTTCGGAGACTCTTCTAACAGCATCTCAAAGGCATTTGGAAGGAGGCATGTCGATTCTTGACAAAGATAATTTTCCTATGGCGGCAAGTGCTATGGGTGGGGCTGATGCCTTGTTTATTTCTCACAATTATGCTTCTAAACTTTTTAGTACGTATTTACAGAGAGATTATGCAAAATATTCAAGTTTTTTTGGAACAATAGCTGACTGGACAGCATTTGAGATAAAGTCTACAGGTACCAAAGGGCTTGTCTTGAAAGGTCGGAATGCAAGTTACGAAGGGGCTTCATATTATAGCAATATGTTGTCAAGAGTTGTACCCGGCAGTCCTAAGATGGCTGAGATATTGCCGGCATCTACCCTATTTGCAGTTTCTGTCCCTACGGATAATATCGGTCTTTATGTTGAATTGAATGAGAAGTTTTTAGATGCTACAGGGAGACTTGACAAATTTCGGAGAATAGCCTCTGTATTGAAGGATTCTGCCGGGATAGAACCTGTTAAATGGGCTAAGAGGCTGGATATTAAAGAAATATGCAAAGCTGTGATTATGCTCGGAGATGAACCTTGCCCTATGGTTTTTATAAGACCGGGTAAGGAAGATGCTGAAATAATTCTGAATGGTACGGGAGCATCGAATTTTAGAGAATATAAAGAGACTGTCGCTCCTTATGCTTATAAAGGTTTTGCCGGTTCGGTGATAGGCAATATTATGTCTATTCCTGATGATACAAGATTTGTTTATCGAAAAGGCTGGATCATAGTCGGGAGCAATAAGGCTGTAAATGCTTTTGTTAGCGGAACTTTTGTAAAGGAGACCATTAAGGAGATTTTGGAATCATCCGGAGTTCCTTCTTCAAGGATACCGACCAAGAATGTATCGATTTTGTCATATTATGCTGCATCTGAAGATATTCCAGGTATATCGCAAATATTTAAGCCTGTGATGGCAGATGCTTTAAGGGGAACTCTTGCCGGATTGACATATAAACCTGTTATATTGACTGTAAGCGATAAAGATATTTTATTGACTGCTGACAGGATAAATATTTCAAGAAGCGCTGCTATTCCTGTTTCATTAAAAGATACTGTTGTTAAGGTTCCTTCCGGACCTTTTAAGGTTAAAAACAGTGGTACCGGCAGAACCAATCTTTTTGGGCAGTCGTCAAATATGACATTGACACTAAAAGAAGAAAACGGTAAAGGAATCTGGGGCGTACCATTCAAGTCTGCTATTTGCGGAAAGGCAGAAACAATCGATTATTATGCCAATGGCAAACTTCAGATATTGTTTGCATCAGGTTCTAAATTGTATCTTATCGATAGGTTGGGTAGATTTGTAAATCCATTTCCTGTTGATTTGGGTAAGGATATTCTTATAGGACCTGCCGTATATGATTTTACGGGAGCTAAGGGATATACTGCTATTGTACTGCACAAAGACAATTCAATCGGTAAGTATGATCTTCATGGGCGTCAGACAAATGGGTGGAAGGGTATAAAGCCGACAGAAAAGATAAAGGCTCTTCCGGAGCTTTTGAAAGTAAAAGGCACGAGATATTGGTTGGTGAGGACTTCTGTGCAATGTCTGATTTATGGTTTTAATGGAGGAGAGCCGTTGAACGAAGCTGATGGGAACAAAATGATTAAGCCTGATAGTGCTGTTGAAGTCAAGGATGGCAAGGTATATGCAACTTGTTATGATGGTAAAATAAGAAATATTAAATTATAATAAATAGAAAATAATATAGAAATAGATATGGAATTTTCTTCAGTAAATAAATTGTTTGAAAAGAGCATACGTGAGAATTGGGATCGTCCTGCTCTTTCTAATTATCAGGGTGTTACATTGTTTTATAGGGATGTTGCCCGTAGAATTGCAAAACTGCATATTGCTTTTGAACAATGTGGTCTAAATAAAGGGGACAAAGTCGCTATATGCTCCAGAAATCAATCGAATTGGGGCGTGAGCTTCTTGGCAGCAATGACCTATGGCGCTGTGCCGGTGCCAATTCTTCACGAATTTAAGGCAGGTAATATTCATTATCTTGTAAATCATTCTGAGGCTAGGGTATTGTTTGTCGATGATGTTATCTGGGAGGGCTTGAATGCTGAGGAAATGCCGGAATTAGCTGTTGTAGTCCAGATAAATACATTCCATTTTCTTTATGCCAAGACAGATGCCCTAAATAAGATCAGGGAACATCTCAACGAAAGTTTTGGTCGTAGATATCCGAATAATTTTGTTCCTGAAGACCTGAATTATTATGAGGATTCAGCTGATGAATTAGCTCTTATAAATTATACATCAGGTACTTCCGGTTTTTCAAAAGGGGTTATGGTGCCATATAGGGCTTTATATTCAAATATCGTTTTTGCTAAAGAGGCAGAGCCGCACATGAACAACAATTCCGATGTGGTGTCTATGTTGCCTTCAGCTCACATGTACGGAATGATGTTTGAGTTCCTGTTTGAAATGACAATAGGGGCGCACGTTCATTTCTTGACGCGTATTCCTAGCCCAAAAGTGATTCTTCAGGCATTTGCAGATATAAAACCTGATGTGATAGTGGCTGTACCATTGATTATTGAGAAAATTTACAAGTCAAAGCTCAAGCCGATTATAGACAAGAACAGATTATTTATGAGATTGCCTATTCTCGATAAGATGATACAGAAGAAGTTCTGTAGTGAACTTGTCAATACTTTCGGAGGTAATTTTGAAGAGATTATATTGGGTGGAGCGGCTTTTAACCCGGAAGTGGAGAAATTTTTCAATGCTATTGGTTTCCCTTATACCGTAGGATATGGAATGACGGAGACGGCACCTATTATAGGATATGCTCATTGGAATAAGACTAAAATAAATTCTTGCGGAAAACCTGCCTTGAATATGCAGGTAAGGATAGATTCTTCGGATCCTGAAAATATCCCCGGAGAGGTGCAGGTCAAGGGACCAAATGTTTTTCTTGGGTATTACAAGAATGAAGAGGCTACGGCCGCTTCATTTACCGATGACGGATGGTTCAAGACGGGCGATATGGGAGTCATTGATAAAGATGGCTTTATATTCTTGAGAGGTCGTTCTAAATGTATGATATTAGGACCGAGCGGTCAGAATATTTACCCTGAAGAGATAGAA
Organism: uncultured Bacteroidales bacterium; assembly: GCA_963548935.1. Classification (GTDB taxonomy): domain Bacteria; phylum Bacteroidota; class Bacteroidia; order Bacteroidales; family UBA932; genus Cryptobacteroides. The sequence continues at coordinate 29,342 of CAUUVS010000004.1, read as the reverse complement.
GCTGTTATTAATAATGTTACTTATGTTGTTGATTCTCTTGTGATTGAAGATAATGGAGGTCTGACTGCTTTGGTATATCCGGATTATCATCAAGGAGACCTTGACGGAATGAGTAGGGCAGAGCTTGAGAAACGTATAGAAAGCGCTCTTCCGGAGATTAATACGGAAATCCCTAATTACGCTAAGATCAAGAAAATTGAATTTATGCCGGAGGATTTCGAAAGAACGCCTAAGCGGAGCATAAAGAGGTATCTGTATCAGAGAAATTAAAACTTGAAAATGGACGAGACAAAGTTTGATCACAGCTATATCGAGATGGCGGGTATTTGGGCTAAGAATTCATATTGCAAGCGTCGTCAGGTAGGAGCTTTGATAGTCAAGGAGCGTATGATTATTTCTGACGGATATAATGGCACTCCTTCCGGATTTGAAAATATATGCGAAGATGAGACTGGTGCCACCAAGCCTTACGTTCTTCATGCTGAGGCCAATGCGATTTCCAAAATTGCTAAATCCGGCAATAGTAGTGATGGTTCTACCATGTATGTCACTGCATCTCCTTGTCTTGAATGTGCAAAACTTATTATACAGGCAGGTATAAAAAGAGTTGTATATAAGGACGAATATCGTCTTACTGACGGTATCGACCTTTTGAAACGTGCCGGTATTGAAGTTGTTAAATTGGATTAATATGATTGCTTATGAATTTCTATAATAAGTCAAATATTATCGTTGCATTGTTAGGAGTGGTTATAGGCATTCTTCTTGTATTGACAGTGTCGAGTGTTGCCAATCATTCCGGCAGGAAGTTGAAGGCTTCTTATGGAAACTGGAGAAAGTTGAATGTCATTCTTCAGGAAGTGGAAAAGAATTATGTTGATACTATTGATGAGAAAAGCATTACCGATGCTGCTGTTGTCGCTGCATTGGCTAAACTTGATCCTCATTCTCTTTATCTTCCGCCTGTAGAATTGGAGTCTTCTGAAACAGAACTTGCCGGTAATTTTGATGGTATAGGTATTCAGTTTAATGTCCCGAATGATACGGCTATTGTACTTGAAGTGATTTCCGGAGGTCCTTCGGAGAAGGTAGGACTTATGAAAGGAGATAGGATTGTTAAGGTTGATGATAAGGTTATTGCCGGGGTCAAGTTCCCTCAGGACAGTATGGTAAGGCGTATGAAGGGTATGGCAGGTAGCAAAGTCAGGATAACTGTCAACAGGGATAAAGAAGAAATCTCTTTTGATATTACAAGGGGTAAGATACCGCTACATTGTGTCGATGCTGCATTTATGATAAATGACACTACCGGCTATATCAGGTTGTCCAAGTTTACCAGAACTACTTTTAAAGAAGTTTCTGAGGCAGCTGAGACTTTGCTTGGAAATGGCATGAAAAGGCTAATTTTTGATTTAAGGGACAATACAGGAGGGTATTTTGATCAGGCTCTTCTGCTTTCGGATATGTTTCTGGAAAAAGGTGATGAAATTGTGTATCTTCAGGGGCGTAATCGTAAAAAGGAGGAATATAGAGCTGACGGCAAAGGTAAGTTGAAAAATGTTTCGCTATCTGTGTTGATAAATGAATCGACAGCCTCTTCAAGTGAGATTTTCTCCGGCGCTATACAGGATAATGACAGGGGAGTGATTGTCGGCAGGCGTTCTTTTGGAAAAGGATTGGTTCAGGAACCGATATACTTTACTGATGGTTCCGGCATAAGAATTACTGTGGCAAGGTTTTACACTCCTTCGGGCAGGTGTATTCAGAAACCTTATGTAGGTGCGGATTATGAATATGATATTTATAAAAGGTGGATTGAAGGGGAGATGTTTGTCAAGGATAGCATAAAGATAGATAGTACAGAAGCCTACAAGACCGTTTCTGGTCGTATTGTATATGGAGGAGGTGGTATTATTCCGGATATTTTTGTTCCTGTCGATACCACAAAAGCGACAAATTTCTATATTAAATGCAATAAAAAGGCGACCCAGATGCGTTATGCGTCGATGATTTTTGATAAGTATAAAAACAAGCTTAGTGAGATTTCCGATTATGAAGCTCTTGATGTTTTTCTTGACGGGCTTGATATTCCTTCCGGATTTTTGGCTTTTGCTTTTTCAAAAGATGGAATCAGGGCTGCAGATGGAGAATGGGCCAAATCCGAGCCATACCTTATGCCGCAGCTTAGAGCATTGGTAGCACGATACTCAAAGCTTGGCGATAATGCTTTTTATAAGTTGTATCAGCCTGTGGATGATGTGGTGAAAGCGGCTCTTTCTGCCGAAACTACGGTGGCATTATAGATTGCGTAGATTGTGTCTTTATTTCAAAGCTGCTATAATTGCGGTCCACGTTGCACGTTGTTTACTATGAAGATAGCCGCTATCTTTGAGCAATAAACTGATAAACAATATTGCCACCTTGTCTGGCAGGAGCGGTAGGATCAACTGAAAATCTGGAAAGCTTGGCGGCTCTGACAGCAAAATTCCTGAGACATTTATCATCAGAAGAAACTTCGTCTTGAACTTTAGCTGCAATTACGGTTCCTGCATTATTCACGACTATAATAACTGTTACCATACCACCGCCATAACATCTGTAAGCAGGAATCGGTAAAGAACCTGCTTTCCTGCCTTCAAGAGAATATGATACAACGGAAGGGCCGGAATACTCTTTTTCATGTTTGCTTTTAGCCGGAGAAAGCTTTGATACTATAGTGACGGAATTATCGTCTGCCCCATCATGGAGGATTCCGTTTTTAAGTTCGGCAGCCAATCTTTCGGCATCTTCGTAAAGTTTCCTTGTATCAGTATTCCTGTCATCTTTCAGAGCAAGGTCATTGTTTACAACAATGTTTTTGAAATCAGTACCTGATGTGCCTGCAATCAATTCGTCAATTTTCCTGCTGATAGCAGCATCAAAAGCCTCTTTTTCAGCCTTACGCCGGGCTTCTTTTTGTTGCCTTTCAATGGCTTCTTCCCTTGTGAAATCTATGACGAAAGAATTTTCTTTCTGTAGCGAATAGCCTATCTGTATTATTAACAAAATAATAATTACCGTCAGGTGTACTATGACGGTAATATATAGTCCGGCTTTATTTTCGCTACTTAACTTCTTCACTTTTTAATTATTTGGCTTTTTGCATTTTGTGCAGAGACTTTTCAATAGTTGCTGAAATAATATCTATAGCCACCTTGTTGTGTCCGCCTTGTGGGATAATAATGTCAGCATACCTTTTGCTTGGCTCGATAAATTGAAGGTACATCGGTTTGACAGTCTTTGTATATCTTTCAATAACTGTCTCAACTGTTTTGCCTCTCTCAATAATGTCTCTTGACATTACTCTCATCAGCCTGTCGTCGTCATCTGCATCAACAAATATCTTGATGTCCATTTGTTCTCTTAACTCCTTGCAAGTAAAGATAAGTATTCCTTCAATGATAATTACATCAGCAGGCTGCACTGTTATTGTCTCAGTTGTAGAGCGAGAGCAGGTCAAATACGAATATACAGGCTGTTCTATAGTCTTGCCATCTTTTAGTTCCTTTAACTGTTTGCACAGAAGGCGGAAATCAATTGCATCAGGGTGATCGAAATTTATTTTCTGTCTCTCTTCTATAGGAAGGTGACTTGAGTCTTTGTAATAGGAGTCTTGAGGAATAACCACAACTCTTTCTTTAAGTTTCGTCATTATAGAGTTTACAACTGTTGTTTTTCCTGAGCCTGAACCACCGGCTATTCCTATTACAAGCATATTGATATGTATTGATTATTAATTAAAATTCTGCATTTTTCGGAGTCCTTGGGAAAGGAATTACATCTCTGATATTGTTCATTCCTGTGACAAATAGAAGTAATCTTTCAAAACCTAAGCCAAATCCGCTGTGAGGTACTGTTCCGAAGCGTCTGGTGTCGATATACCATTCGAGATTCTTACGGCTCATACCCAGTTCTTCAATCCTCTTTTCAAGTTTTTCCAAAGAAGCCTCTCTTTCAGAACCACCTATGATTTCTCCGATTTTAGGGAATAGAACATCCATTCCTCTGACAGTCTTTCCGTCTTCATTCTGTTTCATATAGAAAGCCTTGATTTTTGCAGGGAAATCTGTCAGGATAACAGGCTTGCAGAAATGTTTTTCAACAAGGTATCTTTCGTGTTCGCTTTGGAAGTCCGTACCCCAGTGAACAGGATATTCAAACTGCTGTCCGTCTCGTATTGCTTTTTCCAGAATCTCTACGGCTTCTGTATATGTTACTCTCTGGAAAGAAATTCCCAAGACGCTTTTAAGCCTTTCTATAAGAGTATCATCGTATTTATCATTAAGGAATTTAATGTCATCATGGCAGTTGTCCAAGGCATATTGGACTAAATATTTCACAAATTCTTCAGCTATTGCCATATTGTCCCTAAGGTCATAAAATGCCATTTCAGGCTCTATCATCCAAAATTCTGCCAAATGACGTGGCGTATTGGAATTTTCGGCACGGAATGTCGGGCCAAAAGTATATATTTCGCCGATAGCTGTTGCTCCAAGCTCTCCCTCAAGTTGTCCGCTTACTGTAAGACTTGTTTTCTTACCGAAAAAATCTTTGCTGAAATCTACTTTACCGTTGTGTGTCGGGACGTTTGTAAGATCTATAGTGGTTACCTGAAACATATCGCCTGCCCCTTCTGCGTCCGATTCTGTAATTAGTGGCGTATGCAAATAGACAAAACCTTTATCATTGAAGAATTTATGTATGGCAAAAGCCATGGCATGCCTTATTCTCAAAATAGCACCGAAAGTGTTTGTCCGTAGCCTCATATGGGCAACTGTACGCAGATATTCAAGAGAAGTGTCTTTTTTCTGAATAGGGAAGCGCATGGGATCGCATTCTCCGTACAAAGTGATTTCAGATGCTTGTATTTCCACAGCTTGTCCGCTACCTTCAGACTTCACTAATTTTCCAATGACACCAATACTTGCTCCGGTCGTTATTTTAGCTATCAGTTGCTCTTCAAATAATGTCGTATCGGCAACAATCTGAATGTTGTTTACAGTCGACCCGTCATTAAGGGCTATGAATTTTATCTGTTTGTTTCCTCTTTTTGTCCTGACCCAGCCTTTAGCTAAAACGTCTTTGCCGGGTTCCTGCATAAGCAGGTCTTTAACCTTTGTTCTAATCAATTTATCCATGACTTTCTTATTTTCCATTCAAATTCAGAGCTATAGCTGTCTGAAACTGTCAATTCTAACAAAGATAATTATTTTTCTAAAATGATACCGTATGTGTCTTGATAAAAAAACCGACAAACGTATGGTCTGTCGGTTTTTTATAAATAAATGTCAAATTATTCTGACTTTCTTGCCGTGTACATTATCTTCAAAGCAGAACATCTTCGCAGTTCTTGCTTAATATCAGTAATAATACCCATCCTCACATCTTGATCAGCTTTGATGGAAACGCTCATAAACTGGCGGTCAGCCTCGCTCATCGCATCACGTTCTGCAGCGATAAAGTCACGGATGTCATCAACAGTTTTAAACGAATCGTTCAACTGAACACGAGCATCAGTACCATATTGGCTCTGATATCCTGCTGTCGGAGGACCGACAAGTATATAGGAAGCAAGGTCTTTTCTCTCCAATTTAACTACTTCTGTAGCTTCCGGGAGTTTGACCATAACTTTAACCTCATTCTGCCTCATCTGTGTCGTAACCATAAAGAAGAACAAGAACATGAAAACAATATCGGAACTTGTCCCGATTTCCGGCATTTCTTTTTTACCGCTTCTTTTGAATGCTGCCATATTTCTTTCTCCTTACTTTTTAGCTACGTCCTTTGGCTCAGCCTCAGAAATATTCTGTGGTATAGCCTCTTTGACGATTTTCTGTTTCTCTTCGTCTAACTTGAGATAGGTCTTGCCGTAATTCTGTATCGAGAATTGGTCACGAAGTTCATTGATTGCTTTTACAAGCTCGTTCTGAACTGCGATATATGCACGATAACTTGTTCCACGGTCGTTCTGTAGGGAAATAACTCCCTTTGAAACAGGATATGAACCAAATCCTTCGATGTTCTTTATTTCCTTTTCAGGAAGAGCCGGATCATCAGTTGGGTTGGTCAGGAATTCCTTTACCTTATCCTTAAGCTGGCTTACGTCAATAGGCTCTGTACCTGCGAGAATTCTATCGGCCGAGTTGATTTTCACAATGATGATATTACGGCGGTTTACCTTCTGATCCTCAACTTTCTGATTCTTGTCAGGCATAGGAGGCAGACGGCGCTGAAGACCGGACTGCTGATCCATAGTGGATACCATCAAGAAATAGCAGAGTAGCAGGAAGGCTATATCCGCAGTTGATTGTGTATTTAAACCCGGTGTTTTTCTCTTGGACATAGCATTTATTATTTACGAACTGTTCTGATAACTTCACCTAAAATGATGGAAACGATTGCGCATCCGCCTAAAAGATAGGTGAGGTTAAGCAGTGTATCTGTGAGTTTAAGTGTAGAATGATCAGGCTGCTCGCCGATATAGGCAACGAGAGGTGATCCTGAAGCTGTAGCATAGGCGATCAATGCAATCACTGCTACCACTAATAGGCCTAATCCTGTTTTTAACAGGCCCTTAGGATTATTCAGGGCAGTAAGGACAATTCCCAATATTACCACCAATGCAATAGCAGCGATAAGCAGGATATAGCCCCAACGTAACATGATATCAACAGCTATGCCGCTATTTGACTCGAAACCTGTTACAGCTCCCCAAATCAAAATTACGACACTGATGATGATCAGTACCCATGAAGTCCATTTTGCTATTTTAGCGTACATTTTCAATGATTCTTAATTAATTCTTTTTGTTCTTAACAAGTACATCAACTAAAGAGATTGATGAGTCTTCCATATCGATTGTAAGTACGTCAATTCTAGAAAGGATATAGTTGTAGAACACCTGAAGAATCATAGCGACGATAAGACCTGCAACAGTTGTGATAAGAGCTACTTTCATACCTCCTGCAACAATGTTAGGGGAAATATCACCGGCTCTCTGAATAGCATCGAAAGCTTGTACCATACCGATAACTGTTCCGAGGAATCCTAATGATGGAGCAAGAGAAATAAACAGAGAAATCCAAGAAAGACCATTCTCCATAAGGCTCATCTGAACGGAACCGTAAGATACGACAGTCTTTTCCACAACGTCAATTCCCTGGTCATAACGAAGCAGTCCCTGATAGAAAATACTTGCTACCGGACCACGAGTGTTACGGCATACTTCTTTGGCTTTCTCAATACCGCCTTCAGCAAGTGCTTTTTCTATGCTTGCCAAAAGTTTTTTGGTATTGGTCTTTGAGAATGAAAGATAAAGAATCCTTTCGATTGAAAGAGCGAGACCGATGATAAGGCAGATTATGATAAGACTCATAAAACCTGCGCCACCCTCGATAAACTTTGTCTTGATAGCTTGGTGTAGAGGAACTTCTTCACCTGAGCCTGCGAATAAATCCTTTGCTGATGTTGCCTCTACTACCTGTTCGGTTGCTGAAGGTTCTTCAGCCTTAGCCTCTTCCTGAGCGGCTGCGATGTTTGCAGAAAAGGCCATAATGCCGATTACTGCCAAAAACATGAAAAACTTTTTCATAATTGTTTTTGTTCTTTTGAAATAATAATATTTAATGATTAATAATTTGCATTATTAACGGATAGCATAAAGTCGGACTATCCAAAATCTTGTGCAATTTAGCAAATAATTTTCATTTGACAATACTTATAAAGATATTTCTCCTTTAAGATTGCGTGCCATCATCTGTCTTACCCACTCGTTGTCAGGACTTTTGCCCATTAAAAAGAAAAGTTTTGCAAGAGCGCTTTCAGTTGTGCTGTCGTATCCGTTTACCACACCTGCCTTTTCAAGATATTTGCCTGTAGCGTAAATATTCATATTTACAGTGCCTGTAAGACATTGAGTTACATTTACAATAATCTTTCCGCTTTCGACTGCTTCTCTGACTATGTCGACAAACCATTGCCCTGAAGGAGCATTACCCGAACCGTAAGTTTCTATAATAACGGCTCTGGTTTCAGGACTGTATAGGAAATATCTTACCACCTCAGGAGTAATCCCCGGATGTATCTTGAGTATCCCTACTCTTGTGTCAAGTTTTGAATTTATTTTTAGGCTCTGATACCAATCGAGTGGCTTTCGAATCAGCTCTTCCGCATACCTTATATTGATGCCGGCTTCTGCAAGAGCCGGAAAATTAGGTGAACTGAAAGCTCTGAAAACATCAGCATTGACTTTTGAGGTTCTATTGCCTCTCATTAGCATAGAACCAAAGCAAACACATACTTCAGGTACTTTTGCATGGCCGTCTATATCTTTTGCCGATGCAATCTCAACAGCAAGAATAAGGTTTTCTTTTCCGTCTGTACGAGGCACACCGATAGGTAGCTGACTCCCTGTAAAAATAACAGGCTTAGTCAGTCCGTCAAGCATAAAGCTTAGCGCAGAGGCGGAATATGACATCGTGTCTGTACCATGCAGAATGATAAATCCGTCATAATCTTCATATCTGTCGCTGATAAGGCTTGCAAGAGATTGCCATAAAGAAGGCTCTACGTCAGAAGAATCAATCAGTGGGTCAAATGTGTAAGAGTCGATTTTAAAAGCAAATTTTCTAATCTCCGGCACTTCTTCAACAATCTGACTAAAATCAAAAGGTTTGAGGGTCTGGTCATTTATATCCTCTTTCATTCCTATGGTACCACCTGTGTAAATCAGGAGAAGGGATGCTTTTTTTAGGCCTTTGGTCATATTCTAAAAAGTGTTGTTGCATTGTGGGTAGTTGTCGCCGCTACTTCTTCTATGCTAATGTTTTTCAGTAAAGCGATCTTTTCTGCAATAAGCGGTATGTATGAACTTTCATTGCGTTTACCTCTGTAAGGGACAGGGGTCAGATATGGCGAATCTGTCTCAAGGATTATTCTTTCAAGCGGTATTTTCTTTACGCTTTCGGATATATGAGAATTCTTGAAAGTAACCACTCCTCCGATACCTACATACCATTCTCCATATTTCTGTAAACGTTGGAATATCTCATAACTTCCGCTGAAAGCGTGTAGATTCCCCCTTAGTCCCAAATGCCGGCATATATCCATTACTTTGAAAAAATCATCGGTAGCATCGCGGAGATGTATATTGACCGGTAAATCCAACTTTGCCGCTATTTCAAACTGTCTTATAAGGGCTTCTTGCTGTAGACCGGCTGTATCGGATGAATAATGATAATCAAGTCCTATTTCCCCTATGGCAACAATTTGATGGTCGGTATATTGCATCATCTTATCTATTTCAGATTCCCAATTTTCATCTACCGAACCAGGATATAGACCAAGCATAGGATAAAGCACATTCTTATATTTTTCGCACATCGAAAAAAGACTGTTCCTTTCCCTACTGTCTATGTCAGGAAGCAGTATCTTGAATACTCCTGCCTTTAATGCCCTATTTATTGCCTCATGGGCATCTTCGCAATATGCCTTGTCGTTCAAGTGAGAATGTGTGTCAATAAATCCGGTCATATATTCGATTTGTCATACAAATTTATATAAATAATTATAAAAGTCGATGATTTAATGAGCATCTTTGAAGTATATCTATACTTATTATGCCTTTGCTCTCCAAAAGCGTCAGCATATATGACAATTCATTGTATGGGAGTCTTGCAGCTGCGGCAATTTCATCTTTTACTATTCCTTCTGAATTTTTGATGATTCCCAATATATCAGTCAATTTTTTTCTGATACCGGTATCAATGCTTTCAAATGCTTTGCTTGCAATTAATTCGTCTGCCGATAATACTGCGGCTTTTTGCCTATTTCCACCGAATCCCAATCTTTTTAATAACTCTTCAATTGAAATTATAGGCTCGGCTATTTTTTGATATATCAACCGGTTGCAGCCTCCTGAATGAATATCATTGATCCTTCCTTGGAGAGCAAATACTTCCCTGTCATAAGAAAAAGCTTGTCTGGCGGTTATCATACCTCCTCCTTTTATTTTCGATTCAATCAAAATGACAGCATTGCTAAGACCTGCAATGATCCTGTTTCTTCTTATAAAATTCAGAGCCTCAGGAGGTGTATTTGGAGGATAGTCCGATACAAGACCGCAGCTGTCTGTGGAAATTAGTTTTTCGGCCAACCTGATATGTCTTGAAGGGTATATGCCGTCAATACCTGTCGCCATTACTGCCAATGTCGGCAGACCGCAATCTAAAGCTGCCTGATGGGCTGTTCCATCTATACCCATTGCCAGACCGCTGACGATTGTAGGACGGGCATCAGTTCTGCTTATGGCATCTATTATCCTTATGCACCATTCTTTGCCATAAGGAGTTATATCTCTTGTCCCTACAAAAGCCAATGATTTGTCAAAATTTAAGATATCTTCAGGAATTGAAGTCCCTTTTATATATAATCCGAGAGGAGGATCGCAGCATTCTTTTAGCAATGGGGGGTAGCATTTATCGGTAATTCCAATAAAGTCAATATCGGTGCCTGAATATTTGTCAAGTTCGCGATATGACTTTTCCACCTCGTACCGATTGATTTTATCGATATATTTCTTTTCAATTCCTGATTCGGACTGTAACTGACAAATATCGTAGTCGAATACAGCGGAGGCACTTCCGTAATATTCAATTAAAGCTATGGCTATTTTTGGCTTGTAGCCGAAAATCCTGTTGAGTGTGCAGATACATGCTTTTTCTTCAGTGAGTTCTTTCATTCAGGTATTGTTTTGAGACCAATTTATAGATATAATCTACATGTTTCAACAAAAAGTGACTTAAATCTTGAAACTTAAGTCACTTTTTACGATTTTTTAATGTTTTTTATGAATTCTTAATTAAAGATTCGTATATATTTAATTTAAATAATCAGCAGAGCATCGCCATAAGGGCCGAATTTGTAATCTTCCTGAAGAGCTGTCTTATAAGCTTTGATTACATTGTCATAGCCTCCGAAAGCGGCAACTGTCATAAGCATGGTAGAACCAGAGCGATGAAAATTGGATACTATTGCATCTGGCACTGCAAATCTGTATGGAGGGAATATAAATTTATTGGTCCATCCATTATATGGGTTTACTTCGTCATTGGTGGTGACGTATGTTTCAAGACCACGCATTACAGTAACACCTACAGCAAGCACCTTATGGTTTGCTTTTTTTGTAGAATTGATGCTCTGAGCCGCCTCTTCAGAGATAATAAGTCTTTCGGAATCCATCTTGTGCTTGGAAAGATCCTCTACATCCACTTTACGAAAATGACCTATACCCATATGTACGGTGATGAATGTTTTGTTTATGTCTTTGAGAATCATTCTGTTGAAAAGCTCTCTACTAAAATGCAGGCCGGCTGCCGGCGCTGATACTGCTCCTTCTTCTTTTGCAAAGATGGTCTGGAAATTTTCTTTATCTTCCTCCGTCACTTCATCCTTGACCCATGTAGGAACAGGAGTTTTACCAAGACCGAAAAGGGTTTCCTTGAAATCTTCATAGCTCCCGTCAAAAAGGAAGCGTAGAGTTCTTCCCCTTGAAGTCGTATTATCAATAACCTCTGCTACAAGGCTCTCGTCTTCACCGAAATAAAGTTTGTTCCCGATACGTATTTTTCTTGCAGGATCTACGATTACATCCCATAGTCTCTGTTCTCTGTTAAGTTCCCTGAGAAGAAAAACATCGATTTCCGCTCCGGTCTTTTCTTTGTTTCCTGACAATTGTGCCGGAAAAACCTTAGTATCATTGAGGACGAAAGTATCACCTTTGCCGAAATAATCTATAATATCTTTGAATAGCCTATGCTCTATTTCACCTGAATCTTTATGCAAGACCATTAATTTGCATTCATCTCTCCATCTGGGCGGTTCTTGAGCTATTTTGTCTTTAGGGAGATTGAATTGGAACTGTGATAATTTCATTATTGTTTTTTATTTTAGTACACGTTGTTAGCTATATAACGAATATATATACGAAAAATTTTTGACTTTGTTTCGATTTTGCTACAAAAAATTACACTTTTGCTTCTCTGAATACTTCAGCTATAGAAGGATAAGTATTCTTGATATATGGAGGTAGGCTTGACTTGGCAACCCAGACCGCTTGTGTAATGTCTTCTTCGCGTTGAGGGGTAAGATCTACAGGATCTGTATAGAGCATAGAATACCACCATGTGTGTTTGAGGTGCCATATATTATTTCTTTTGTAGCAATGGTCAGTAATACATATTAGTTTCTGCAATTTCAATTTGTAAACTCCTGTCTCTTCTGTTACTTCCCGGAGTGCTGTAATGCTTATATCCTCACCGTTTTCCTGATGTCCCTTAGGGAGATCCCACAATCCGTCTCTTTTGATAAGAAGATAATCTCCTCTTCTGTTGGCCACAAGCCCTCCGGCAGCATTGACTTCTTTGAATTCGGAGCAGACCCTCCTGTATGTCCCGTCTATATCTTCAGAGGGAATATATATTTTTGTGAGTGTGGAAGAAGCCTCAAACATACCTACAAGTGAATGAATGTCAATCTTACGGCCTATATGAAATTCGACTGAATTCGGGTCTGCCAGTGTAGCCTCGTCTTCAGAGCAAATTACAATACACCTTCTCTCAAAATATATTCTGTGCATATTTTTAGTATAATTTCTTATCTTTGTAAAGTCGCTTTTGCGACGAACATACAAAGTTAATTGATTAATTTTAATTATTATATGGAAAGTGTTGAGAGGCTTCTTGCTCTTAAACTTATGGAAATAGAGGCTGTGATGCTAAGACCCGGAAGTCCTTTTGTGTGGGCATCAGGTTGGTATTCTCCGATTTATTGTGACAATAGGCGAATATTGTCTTTTCCTGAAATCCGTGCGAAAGTGGCGGAGTGGATGTCTGATATTATAAGGACAAAATATCCTGAAACAGAAATCGTGGCAGGTGTTGCTACAGGAGCTATTGCACATGGGGTTCTGGTAGCAGACAAGTTGGAAAAGCCTTTCATCTATGTACGGCCGAAACCTAAGGATCACGGTACAGGCTCCCGGATTGAGGGTATATTGGATAAAGGAAAAAAAGTTGTAGTTGTAGAAGATCTTATTTCTACCGGCATGAGCAGTCTTGCTGCTGTCAGTGCTCTTAAGGCAGGTGGGGCTGACGTACTCGGTATGACAGCCATTTTTACTTATGGTTTTGATCTTGCAATAAGAAATTTTCAAGAGGCCGGAGTTGCTCTTGATACTCTTTCCAATTATTCTGCATTGTTGGAAGCTGCAAGAGAGACAGGATATATAAAAGAAAATGAATATGATGTTCTTAGGCAGTGGAGTTTATCGCCTCACACTTGGGGACGAAAATAATAATTATGACTGAAATTGAAAGCAAGCATGCAATTGTGTCGCGTGCACCGTATATATTGTATATGTCCTTTGTGGATATGAGGAATTTCCTTCGTTTTGTGCCTGAAGATAAGAAAAAGGATATTCAGGCAGACAGCGAAACCATTTCCTTCAATGTCCAGGGTTTCAAGATAGGAGTGAAATTAGATGAAAGAGTGCCGTATTCAAGATTGTCTTTCAAAGACAATGGAGCACCGTTCAATTTTAATCTAAGTTTGCATTTCGACTCTTGTTCCGATAATCCTGACAAGACCGATTTCCATATTGAGCTGTCGGCAGATCTGAATTTTATGATGAAGATGATGTTAGGGTCTAAGTTGAAAGATGGGATAGATAAGGTTGTAGATGGGCTTGTCGCTGTATCGGAAGGCAGGATGCCGGACGGTATTGACCCATCTGCATTCCCGGAAGGTTTCACCCCTGACATTTCTAAAGGCCCGGACTATAATGACGGTACATCAACGGTGTAAATGCATATAACTGAAAACAAGGACTTTGTAAATTTTCTTGAAGATGCTATCGGGCCGGCCAATGCAATGTCTGCTATAGCTGCTCTTGAAGATGTTGCTTCAGTATCTATCCGTCTGAATCCTTTAAAACCGGTATTTATCGGGAACGAGATCTCTTCGCCGGGGAAAGATAGATGTTTTTCTGACATTCAATATCAGCCTATGATAGGCTCTTTGTTTAAGGACAATGTGGCATGGAATAAATATGGATATTTTCTTAAAGAAAGGCCGGTCTTCACTATGGATCCTGTTTTTCATGCAGGAGGATATTATGTACAGGATTCATCGGCTATGTTCGTTGGTTATGTGTTCAGACAGGTGGCTAAGCGTTTTACCGATTTGGCAAGACCATTAAGGGTCTTGGATCTATGTGCTGCTCCCGGAGGGAAGACAACAGATCTGGCAGCCTCATTAAGAGAATTGAGAGGCGACTCTTTTATACTTGTCGCAAATGAGGTTATGAAGCAAAGAGTCAATGTATTATGCGATAATATCGCTAAATGGGGTGAGCCGAATATAATAGTTACATCTGTTGATCCTAAAGCTTTTGGCGCTCTTCAGGGATTTTTCGATATTATTGTTGCGGATGTGCCTTGTTCAGGGGAAGGAATGTTCAGGAAAGATGAAGAGGCAGCTAAGCAATGGTCGGCTGATAATGTGGCCTTATGCGAAGCAAGACAGCGAAGGATTGTAGGGGATGTATGGCCTGCTTTATCTGAAGAAGGGATATTGGTCTATTCGACTTGCACCTTTAATAAATATGAAAATGACGGCAATGTCAGATGGATAACCGAAACCTTAGGAGCTAAGATTATCGATATAGAATATAATTTTGAAGGACCTGTTGAGACAGTGTTTGGGATAAACCTTGTACCTGGTTTAGTTATGGGAGAGGGGCAGTACTGTGCTGCGTTGAGCAGAACTGCTGCCAATAAAGAATTTCGCTTGGAACAATCAAAAAACATAAAATTTCCGGCAATGGATCTATCTTCACTTTTCAATAGAAAAATGATTTTTAAGGAAAAAGGAAGCATGGTGATTGCCGTTCCTGAAATAATCAAATCTGAAATATCGAGTCTTGAGGCAGTGAGACCTATAATGGGTGGAGTGGCAGTAGGTACTGTAAAGGGTAGTGCTTTGGTCCCCGATGCAGATTTGGCATTGAGCAAGGCTCTTGACGAATCTGCATTCCCAAAAGAAGAAGTAAGTATAGATAAGGCTCTGACGTATCTTCATAAAGATACAATAAGTTTTCAAGATGCTCCTCGTGGGTTGATATTGGTGTCTTATTGCGGCTTGCCATTAGGCTTTGTGAAAAATATTGGCAACAGATGCAATAATCTTTTGCCTCAGGATAGAAGGATTAGAATGAATATATATTGATATGAAAAAAATATTATCTTCAATTGCCCTTTTGACCGTTATTGTGACAGGGCTGATGGGTCAAGAAATAAGTTCTGAGAATTTTCAGGAACGTTATAATGCTTTAGTCAAAGCCGTCGGGCCTGCCGGTATAGGTATCGAGACATTGCTGGATAAATGGGAAAAGACCTATCCGGATGATTCAAAACAGCATCAGTGTAGATTTATGTTATATTATTTAAAATCCCAGTCAGAAACCGTTAGGACATTTGACAAGAGCAAATATTTGGGACAGGAACCTCTTCTGTCACTTAAGGACAGCCTCGGTAATCAGGTCAATTATTTCAAGGATACTGATTTTGATGATGAAATATTTGGAAGCGCTATAAAGGAAATAGATAAGGCCATACAGAAAAGCCCTGACGAGATAGATATGCGGCTGTCTAAAGTTTCTGCCTTGATGAGCTATGAAAAAGAGAGTCCTGATATGGCTGCTTCAGTGCTGAAAGGTCTTATTGATTATAATTTTACGCAATTCCCGAAATGGATTTATCCTGGAGTGGAGGTAAATGATGAATTATTTGCTGCCATGATTCAAGAATATTGTGTTGCCTTTTTCAGATACGCAACTCCTGATTCGTATAAGGCATTCAGAGATATTTCGGAGAAGATGCTTTCTTATAATCCGGATAATCCGATATTTATGGATAATATGGGCTCTTATTATCTTGTTGCGGAAAAAGATAATAAAATGGCACTGAAATATTACAATAAGGTTTTGAAAAAGAATCCGGGAGACCTGACGGCAATAACTAATTGTGTGATTCTGGCACGTAATGACAAGAATATTAAATTAGAAAAGAAATATCTTCCTAAACTGATAGAATATACTACTGATGAAGCAACAAGAAAATCTGCGGCAGTGCGTTTGGAAGCCTTAAGGAAAAAATAGTTATCTCCTTTGTTTTCCTTGATGCACTTCGTATTATAGTAGTATTATATCGGATGCCCGTAAAAGCTCCTATGATATAGATTATTCAATGTATTTGCCGAAAATGCTTTTGGCGAGAGGGTCTGTAAATTTCATACAAAGGCCTGTGAAGACTGCTAAGATTAGGGTACCTTCCCGAATTACGACATTGCCTCCGTTGCCGAAAGGATTGTTGAAAACGAAGAATGAAAAAATAATGGAAATGGCTACTAAAAAAATGTCAAATCCTACTTTTACATTGCTGAACTGTAGTTTTGTTACTTCTGCAATAGCAGCTGTCGTTTGCTCTCCTGCCAGCATCCATGCCTTTCCAAGAACTTCAAGACTAACACCGGCAGCTGTTATAATGACTGTAAGGACGCAAAGTAGCATTCTCATCATATATGAAGATGCATCTATCCAGCTGAATGCCCAGATAGCAGCATCGGTAAGCAGACCGAAAACTATGGCTGCCGGAATCTGCATAAGATAGGATAATTTAAAATTCTTTCTAAGAAGTACGACTTGTAGTAAGATGAATAGCAGATGCATCACTATAGTGTATTCTCCGACTGTTAGGCTGTGATTCCAAAGATTTACTACTACAGGAGGACAAGAAACAGGGGCTGTGCCTAAATCTGATTTGATAGATAACGCTACTCCGATAGCAATAAGAATCAGACCAAGAGTGGCTATTGCATATCTGATAATATATTCCTTAGTTGTATTTTTCATAATAAAAGTTGAATTGATAAGGCTCGCAAATATCGCATAAATATTTATTAAAATGAAGTCTTATGTTCTTATTGTGAATTTTTGATGATAAGCCGGATTGATTTTCTTGAAAAGGTCTTATAATTAACTATATTTTATGTAAATTTGTAAAATTGCGTATTGAATTATTTAATAACAATTAATATGAGAAAAACATTTTTGATTATGTTGTCGGCATTAGCTTTGGCATCTTGTGGTCAGAAGAGGGAAAAAGTCCCTGCAATAAATCTTGCGGATATGGATACGACTGTCTCTCCGGTTAAGGATTTCTATCAATATACGACAGGAGGATGGCAGAAAAATAATCCTCTTAAGCCTGAATATGCCAGATATGGTTCATTTGATGCTCTTAGCGACTCAAGCGAAGCACGTTTGAATCGTCTTTTTAAGGATATGACCAAGATAAAAGCTACAAAGGGTACATCAGAGCAGAAGATAGTGGATTTGTACAAACAGGGGTTGGATTCTACTAAATTAAATTCCGATGGAGCTGCGCCATTGAAGAAATATGTGGATGAAATTTATGCTGTCAACGATAAGTCCGAGTTGGCAAAAGCAATTGCTTCTTTGCATAAGGCCGGGGAAAGTTCTTTTTTCGGGACTTATGTAGAGTCTGATCTTATGGACAGCGATATGCAGATTCTGTATCTCGGACAGAGCGGTTTGGGTATAGGAGATAGAGATTATTATGTGGATGCTGCCAATTCTGAAATTAAGGCTGGCTATAAGAAGTTCCTTGAAAAAATCTTTGCTCTCGCAGGTATCGAGAGATCAGCTAAGGCTGCTTCAAATGCACTTAAAGTAGAAGACTTTTTAGCATTGAATTCTTGGACGAGTGTTCAGGAAAGGGATATTCAGGCCCAATATAATCCTATGTCGACGGTCGAACTGGAAAAGACATATTCAGGTTTTGATTTTAAATCTTATTTTGCAGAAAGAGGTATTGCCGATCAGGATAAACTTATTGTCGGAGAACCTTCATTCTTCAAAGCATTTAGCGATTATTATGCAAAAGAGAAACTTGAAGTGCTTAAGGACTATGTTGCTGCCCAACTTATTCAAGGTGCCTGCGGTGCTCTTGATGATGATTTTTATAATGCTTCTTTCGAATTTTTCAGCAGGCAGATGAGTGGAATACAGCAGCAGAAGCCTCGATGGAAGAGGGCTATGAGAGTGCCTAATAGTATTTTGGGAGAGGCAGTAGGGAAGATGTATGTGGAAAAATATTTCCCTGAATCTTCAAAGAGAAAGATGCTCGCCCTTGTCAAGAATCTTCAGACAGCACTTGGACAGCATATCGATGAACTTGATTGGATGGGAGATTCCACCAAGCTCAAGGCCCACGAAAAATTGGAAAATTATACTATTAAAATCGGTTATCCTGACAAATGGAAGGATTATTCTACACTGAATATAGACGCCGGCAAGAGTTATTATGAAAATCTGCGTTCTGCCGGTGAGTGGTATGTGGCTGATAATTTGGAGAAATTAGGAAAGCCTAAGGATAAGACAGAGTGGGGGATGACCCCTCAGACAGTGAATGCCTACTATAATCCTACCACCAATGAAATATGCTTCCCTGCTGCTATTCTTCAGCCTCCTTTCTTTAATCCGGATGCTGATGATGCAGTCAATTATGGTGGAATAGGCGTAGTCATAGGCCATGAAATGTCTCATGGGTTTGATGACCAAGGACGTTTGTTTGATAAAGATGGAAATATGGTGAATTGGTGGACGGATGAGGATGCCGCTAAGTTCAATGCAAAGGCTGAAGTACTGGCTGCACAGTTTGATGCTGTTGAAGTATTGCCCGGACTGATGGCTAACGGTCATTTGTCTTTAGGCGAGAATATCGGTGACCACGGTGGACTCAGTATAGCATTTACAGCAATGGAGAATGCCATCAAAGGCAAGAATATCGGTCTTATTGACGGTTTTACACCGGAGCAGAGATTTTATATCTCTTATGGTATAATCTGGGCTCAAAATATTACTGATGAGGAGAAAGCGAGGCTGACAAAACTCGATGTTCATTCACTTGCCGTGAACAGGGTTAATGTGTCGCTTAAGAATTTCCAGAGTTTCTTCGATGCTTTCGGTATAAAGGAAGGAGATCCTATGTTCCGTCCTGAAAGCGAAAGAGTACATATTTGGTAATGAATGCTCCGAGGTTTATAGCCGGGAGACTACGTTTTGGAGGTAATATGGCTATGGTTTCCATAGCCATATCTTTCTTTATCATTATCATAGCAGTTGCTGTTTCTTCCGGTTTCAGGACTGAAATCAGAAATGGAATCTCTTATATTTCAGGTGATATCCGTATCACAAGACCCGATATGAATTTTGCCGGTACTGCAGAACCTCTTAGTATGAATTCTTATGCTTTGGAAGGTCTCGATTCTATTGAAGGAGTCGCTGAGGTCATTCCTGCGGTATATCGTGCCGGGATTGTTAAGAATGATGACAAAATATGCGGTGTTGTCTTCAAGGGCACTAAGGCGGGAGGCGATAGTCTGAAAGTCTCTATTCCATCTCGTCTGGCGGATATTCTAGATCTTGAAGTAGGAGATCCTATTCTGGCATATTTTGTCGGAGATAAGATCAAGGCGCGCAAATTCAGAATACAATCAATATATACGAGTATTTTATCAGGAGACGATAATCTTCTTATTTTCTGCGGACTTTCTGATATTCAAAGGATTAATGGTTGGAGTGAAAATGAAATATCGGCAGAAGAGATTATTCTTGAAGGAAAATATAAAAACGAGGCTATGATAAAATCTAAGACAGATGAAATCGGTACCAGAATACTTCTAAGAACTGCAGAAGATGAATCAGCTCCTGTGGCTTCATCTTCTATCAATCGTTTTCCGCAATTGTTTTCGTGGTTGGATCTTATAGACACCAATGTTCTTTTTATATTGGTTCTAATGACCTTAGTAGCAGGTTTCAATATGATTTCAGGCCTTCTGATACTACTTTTCAGAAATATATCCACTATCGGTATTCTCAAGTCAATGGGTATGACTGACAGACATATTTCAGAAGTATTTATTAGAGTGTCTTCTGTGCTTGTTCTTAAGGGAATGCTTATTGGTAATGCTCTGGCTTTTATTTTTTGTTCTGTTCAGGGACTTGCTCATATTATAAAACTCAATCCTGACAATTATTTTCTTTCTTATGTCCCGATACATATCAATCCGCTTCTTATTGCTGCGGCTGATTTAGTCTCTTTTTTGATAATAATGCTTCTTTTGCTGATTCCTTCGCTCTTTGTCTTGAAGGTTGATCCGGCAAAGACGGTTCGGGCGCAATAACGCAGAAGGCTTTGTATAAGGACATTACTCTTTCTACGTAGGCTATTGTTTCATAACCTTTGAAAAGCCTTACTTTGGCGATTGAATCATTGACCATATAAGATGAGTCTCTCATAAAAGGGATAACCTCCTTTATATCTTTCCATGTGGAATATGGCAAGTCGATTGTCCTTGCTATATTGATACAGTCCATAATCCTTCCCTCTCCGGCATTGTAGGCCGCCAGTGTTATCTTGGTAAGTTCAATTCCGGAAGCATATTTTGAGAATATTTTTTTTAGTCTGAGAAGATACTTTACTCCGGCTTCAACATTCTCTTCCGGATCTAAAAAATTGTTGATATTATATTTTGCTGCTGTAGAGGGCATCATCTGCATTAGTCCTGCCGCACCTCTTGGAGAAGTGACCTCTATATGAAATCTCGATTCCTGCCATACCATTGCAGCCAATAGTCTCCAGTCCCAGCCCAAGTATTCCGAGTATTTCTTGAAAATATGATCATAAGGGCTGGCATTCTTGTATTTATGGCCTTTTGCTGCTCTGGAAAAAGGCTCGTAAGAAGGGGTAAATCTCTCTTTGACAATTGTATATTTATGTGATGATTCAAAATGCGAATACCACTTGTTGATTTCTTTTATCAGATTTTTGTTGCCGGCAGGAATTACCCATACAGTGCTGTCAGCAAATGGCCTTGACACATAAAATTGAGTCCACGATATTATTGAATCTTTGACAGGCATAACAATAATTTGTAGGCTATCCGATTTTAAAGAGTCAAGAGTGAATTCTCTTTTTTTTGCTAATTTTATTGAATATGAACAATTGGCATCTTTTGCAAATATGCTGAGCATTTCGTAATTGAAGCCTGTGCTGAATGCCATAGATGGTGAACGGTAGCCGTCCAGATCGATGATACATTCTATGTTTTTGCCATTGAGTTTCGGTTTTGATAATTCAATAGTGTCCAATAATGGTATTATCAGCATTATTGTCAATACCATGAATAGATATTTAGAGTATTTTTTAATATGAGGATGTTCTTTCATTACATATTTCCTCTGCGTATTCCTCCGCCTATGCCGCTACCTCCTATATTCCCGAGACCCCTGCCCAAGCCTCCGCCAAAGCTGCCAAGACTTTCGCTGCTGCCGGAGGAAGAACTGCTACCGGAAGATACTCCGCTTACTTTTGAATTTTTATGCGGCTGAAGGTAGAAAGGCCAGAATATTCCGAACCTGACTGCTCTCTGAGGCCTGATGTATCCTGCAGCACTGAAATAATCTGTTCTGTTTAAAGGCCAGCCCATATTTGCATTTACGAGCTTTACAAAAATACAAGCTCGTTTCCATTGAATATTCAGAAATAAGTCAGCATATGGACTATTGCCATATTTTTCTTTTACCTGATTATGGAATTGCCCGATTTCCGGATTATATGCCGGTGCGTACCAATTTGTCGTGTAGGTAATATTGCTTCCAATCTGCATTTGCATGACATTTTTAACGACATCGAACTGGAGGTACCATCTCATATTGAGAGCCGCAAGTGGCAGAGGCATAACTTCTTGATTGGAAGATAATTGCAGTAAGGCCGTATTGTCAAGGTGGAAATTCCAAATCTTGAAATTCTTCATTAATGAAAGTTTGGCAATGCTCATAGGGCTAACATTCTGTCTTATTATTGCCAAAGTGTCGTAGTATATGTTATTTTTCATTAACGAATATCCGGCTCCGATTTTTAATTTCCAAAGAGGTACTTCGAGAGAACCTTCTATCTTAGTATTTGATATTTTACTGAAGTTATTATCCCATTTGACATGGTTTGAGAAATAGTATTGTTCATAGAATTCAGGTTCTTCAAGTGTTGTTTCAAAATGGGCTTTGAAAGAGATCGGGCTGTCTTTTTGCCTTCTGAAAGGGAACATGCTGAATGAGGCATCCGCATTGATACCCAAATCATTTATTTCTTGTCCGAGAAATGTATAATATCCGTTGGCCTGCCATTGGAGAAATTTTTTGAATTGCCCTCCGGCTCCTCCATAGAGGTAAAGTGAGTTCCATATTGTCTGGCTTGCTCCTGTCAAATAACTTTTCGGGTTTAGTGAATAATATTTTAGAAGTCTGTCACCGAGCCCGATATTTACGGAGGAGACTATGGCGTCACTGGACCATGGTTGCAGTTTTATGAAAACTTTATTCTCGAATTTCATTGTCCTGAGTGAATCTCTTGAGGCTAAAGGATTGAGATAAAAGTTATTATGATAGAATTTTCTTCCTATTTTATCTGTGGTGGAAATCTTATCGGAATAGAGTTTGCTATATGTGGAATATTCGCTGTTATGCCCTATAAATGCCGTTGTGACATCTGTATCGAGAGTATCGGCTGTTGCAATATTATTTTCCTTATTTTCTGTTTCGTTGAATTGCTCTTTATCATCTATTGCTATGGGTGAAATGACCGTTGATAAAGAACTGTCGGAACTATTTTGCATTATACTGTCAGTTGCAGTATTGTTGCTTGAAGCAATTGATTGTATGCCTTTTCGAGCTGATTTTTTCTGTTTGTTGCTTGTAATTAAGTGTTTGATAAATGTGAAAGGAATTCTGTATGTCTGGTCAAGGAAGAAAGTTTTTTTCTTGATTAGGTTTTTAGCATCGGAAAGATGTGTTTTTATTTCCCTTGAGCCTACCGTTGTATCCCTTATCCAGAAATTATCTACAATACCTCCATTTTCATTTTTCTCTATTTTGTTGGAGATATATCCTGCATGGGCAAGATACCTTTTGCCCATATAATTTGCAGATGCTGCAAAGGTCCTGTTGTCAGTATTTTCTTTTGCAAGAAGTCCGTTTGCGCCGACTCTGTTATATTCAAGCCTGACATTAAGCTCCGGAAATATGTTTTGAGTCGTCATTACATGAATATCGGCTTCCTCATTTTCTTTGTGTGCAAAAAGAGTTCCCCAATAGGCCATTTCTGTATATGGCGTCTTTGTATTGTACATAGGAATTGTGGCAGGGGAGTAGCTATAGACTTCATAAGGTGTATAGAATGATACCTTTTCTGTGGATTGCCGTTTCATTGCATCATAGAACTGTACGGGAGAGCCGACAATCCCTAAATAACTTACATTCACATCTTTTCTCATGAAAGGGTAGTCGTTATACCAGTAATTGTATGATGTGTCCAAGTCTTTTATGTGTAAGTCGTTAAATAGCTGATCCTTATTCCAAGATATTATCCGCTTGTGCTGCAAATGGGCAGGGACTGCAAATGTTTGAAGTATTCTTGGTTTGTTTTCATTAATGCTGTCCTTGATTGCCTGAAGGCTATCTTTTACGTTAAGTATGCTGTCAATAATAGATTGACGAAGCTTCATTTTTTGCTCGAAATCATATTTTTTGCGGGCATTTTTGTCTAAGCTATCATACCATTTCAGAAAATTCTTTTTAGCTAAGATAGCTGAATCGGCATAGTATATTGAGTCTAACTTTAGCAAATCTAAAGAGTCTCCTGCCGTTTTCAAAGAATCTCTTACTTGTCTGTGAGTGAGTGAGTCAAGTAAGGCTACATAGTATTTGTAACGAAACGGGTCGGTGTATTTCAGGGAATCCGGAGCTTTGATAGTATCTCTTGCCGAAATTATTTTCTCTTCCTCTCCGAAAAGATTATCGTTTCCTATGGTGTCGGAGGCAATTTTTTCTTTATTTTTATGAAATTTGGTGAAAATTCCTGAGTTGTTGTATATAACAGTATCTATGTTTTTATTTGATATCTGATTTGAACCGGTTCTTGTTATATCCATACCAAAAGTCTGAATTGTCGCAATGACAACTATAGTAAGGGGGAACCATATCTTTCGCAAAACTTCGCGCATAAATTTCTTTGTAGTCTATATTGATTCTTTTATCAGCCACAATGCTCAGGCATTGTTTCAACAATCCGATCTATCTTAAAAAATCAGCTATAAAATATTTTAAACCGTATCATATAATCAAAGCAACACAACTTACAAATGTAAACACTTTTTCGCACTCATCAAAAGGGAGTAAGGAGATACAAAAGAAAGCGAGTCTTACGACCCGCTTTAAATGTTTGCACAACGGAATAATCCTTATTGTGAATTGCTACGTTTTGTACTTGCAAATATACAGAAATTATTATTGATTTCAAATTATATTTATATAAGTTATGTTTTTAAAAATAAAAACAATAACTTAGTCAATAATACAATTACTAATAAACAATAACTATAATCATATATGAAAAGAATCGTCGGGTTGGACTTGGGTACGACTAGTATTGGTTGGGCATTGGTGAATCAGGCTGAAAACGAAAAAGAGCAATCATCAATAATTGATACAGGAGTCAGAGTAAATATTATTTCTGAAGATGAAAAAGATGCTTATGAAAAAGGCAAATCTATTACAACAAACAGTGATAGACGTCTGAAGCGTTCAATGAGGAGAAATATTGACAGGTATCAGTTAAGAAGGGATAATCTTATCAAAGTCTTTATCAATCAAAAATGGGTGAAAGACAAGAATATCTTAACCGAGACAGGCGCTAAGTCAACCTTTGAAACATACCGATTAAGAGCACTCGCTGTAACAGAAGAAATCTCTCTTGAAGCATTGGCAAGAGTACTGCTGATGATAAACAAAAAAAGAGGTTATAAGAGCAATCGTAAAGTTAATTCAGGTGAAGATGGGCATCTTCTTGATAGTATTGAGATAACAAAAGACCTGTATAACAGAGGGATTACTCCGGGAGAATATTGTCTTGAACTGACTAAGAAAGGCGAGAAAATACCTGAATTTTATGCGTCTGATTTAAAGGAGGAGTTTAATAGGATTTGGACTTTTCAGTCTGCTTTTTATCCTGAATATTTGACAGAAGATTTTAAGAATCAAGTAACTTCAAATTTTACCAAAGCATTGAATAAGGTTTTCTATGCAAAATATTCTATTACGACTGCTGAAAATAAAGGGAAAGACAAGAAACTGAAAGAATACGAGTGGCGTTCACAGGCTTTGGTTGAACAGCTTCCTATTGAAATCGTAGCTTTAGTATTATCATCAATCAGTAGTGCTATTGCTTCATCCAGCGGTTATCTCGGAGATATAAGTGATAGAAGCAAGCATTTGTTTTTTAATAATTTGACTGTTGGGCAATATCTTTATGGTGAATTGTGTAAAGACCATCATTTCCGTACTAAAAATAAAGTGTTTTATCGTCAGGATTATATTGAAGAGTTTGACAAGATCTGGAACAAACAGTCTGAATATCATAAAGAATTGAATGATGAACTTAAGGAAGAATTGAGAGACAGAATAATCTTCTATCAACGAAGATTGAAATCTCAGAAAGGATTGATAAGCTTTTGTGAGTTTGAGAAACGAGAAATAGAAGTTGAAAAAGATGGAAAGAAGACGATAAAGACTGTCGGTTGTAAGGTGGCTCCCGTTTCGTCGCCTGTTTTTCAGGACTTCAGAATGTGGCAGAAAATAAATAACATTAGCGTAACCGATAGACGTACCGGGGATATTTTAGAGCTTGATATCGATCGGAAAAAAGAAATAGCAGATAGATTAAGATATGAGCCGGAAATGAGTTCATCCGCAATACTCAAACTGCTTTTTGAGGAGAAGGCCAAATATTATGAAATGAATTTCAATAAGGTTGAAGGTAACAGGACAATATCGGATTTTTATAATAAATTCAGAGAAATATGTACTGCAACCGGACATGATGCGGTGGAACGCACTAATCTTGGAATATTCGGTTTTCATAATGGTATAAAGGAAGTATTTGATGGTCTGGGTTTTAATTCGGATATACTGGAATTTGATTCTCTACTTCCTAAAGAAGAAAATAAGTCTATTTGTAACATAATCAAATCAAATATAAAATCAATATAACTACTGCAAAATACATCATTATAAATCAATTAGATATAAGAGAGGAAAAATAAATTATAATTTCGCATTATTTATGTTCTTTTTATCGTTTATTTGTTGTTAATTTGTTGCTTGAAAATATTAACGCAACAAAGAGCAACAAAATTCATGGAAAAATCAAAAGAACCTATCCGCTTGCGTCAAAGACGCACATCATCTGGGCTGATAAGTCTGTATCTCGACATCTACTTAAACGGCAGGCGGTCGTATGAGTACCTAAAAATGTATCTTGTCCCAGAAAAGACGAGGGCTGACAGGGAAAAGAACCGGGAAACGCTCAAACTTGCCGATGCTATTCGTGCAAAGCGAGTTATCGAACTCCGTAACGGGCAGTATGGCTTCCAATCACAGTTCGCCTCTTCTACTCGCTTTTTTGACTATTACCGTTCATTGTGCGAAAAGCGTCTTGGGGTAGCGAGCAAAGGAAATTGGGGAAATTGGTACTCATGCCTCAATTATTTGAAAAAATATGAGAAGCGGGAAAACATAACCTTTGCCGACATAACGCCCGAATGGGTACAGGGCTTCAAAGATTACCTCGAAAACAAAGCCGTGGCTTGGGAGCATGACTACCGAAAACGAATAAAAGACAAGCCACTCGCCCGTAATAGCAAGGTGTCATATTTCAACAAACTGCGTGCCTGCATCAATCGAGCTTGCGAGGAGCAGATAATATCTGTAAACCCTTTGCGTGGTATAGAGGGCTTTAAGGCGGAGGAGGGGATGCGAATGTATCTTACTATTGAGGAAGTTAAACGGCTTGCACAAACGCCTTGCAACTATCCACAAATCAAGGCTGCGTTCCTGTTCTCATGCCTGACGGGGTTACGCCGAAGCGATGTGTTGCGGCTTCACTGGGGCGATGTTTATAAGCAAGGAGAATTTACCCGTATCATATTCAGGCAGAAGAAAACCGATGGACAGGAGTACCTCGACATCACGGCGGAGGCTGCGGAACTTATGGGAGAACGGGGTAAACCCGAAGACTGTGTTTTCACCGACATACACTCCCCCTCTTGCACAAATAACACTATCAAGCTATGGGTTGCGAGGGCCGGCATTCCAAAGGATATAACCTTTCATTGTGCAAGGCATACATTCGCCACGATGATGTTGGACTTGGGGACGGACATTTACACCGTTAGCAAGCTACTTGGACATCGGGAACTATCCACGACACAGATATACGCGAAAGTGCTTGACAAGAACAAGCAGGCGGCGATTGCCGCTATCCCGCCCATCCTCGCCGGCGATAAGGAGGGCGTATAAAAGAAATCAACTGTTTTTTTATAAAAATATTCAAAATAAAATGCGACTTATTTTGAATATTAAGAATTAAGCCTTATATTTGTAATGTAAAAAAACAACAGATATGAAAACAATACAACAACTCCTCGAAAAAATAAACGGCGTGAAAGTTCACTCCGCCGGAACAGGCTCTATATATGTATACTACAAAGATTTAAAAATCAGAGTTGCAGACCACGAACCCAACTATGGAGCCCCTAACCGCAGCAACGACAAATGCTTCTACATGCAAGACGCCTGCGGCAACAAATTCGACATATATGATATTGTTGAAGACATAGCTGAATACCTCCAAATAGAAATAACTGGCACGCTTAAGGGTATGTTGACAAAGCATTTTCATGAGAAAATGCAGCTCGCAGAAGAAGCATATAAAATAAAATGCGAGCACGAGGCGTATATGCAAGCTTACAACGAACGCAAAGCGAATGAAATAGAGAAACTCAAGGAAATAATTGAAAAAAACAGAAGCGAAATTGAGAACATCATAGCGAGGGCCGAAGCCTACGGCAGTCTTGGAGCGAACGGCGACAAGAGGCGCAAGCGCACGAAGAGTTTTTTCAAACAGGAATTTGCCGCAAGGTTCGGCGTCGAGGCTAATTTGGTGGAGGTCAGGGCGATTATTAACAATTAAATAAATCTCTAAAATATGAAAACAAATAACATTCGTATTCTGAGCCGATGCAAAAAGGGAGTGCAATTCAACGGAAAAACTTACAAGGTGATTGAGGACAGGGAGCACGCGGAGGCTGTGCTGTCAGCCAGCAGAAGGCACAGACTTACTGATTATGAAAGCAGGCTTGATGAGGGGCGAGAACTTGCCGCAATAGGCGAGATAGATAAAAAGACGAAAGGAAAATGAGAAAGACACCAGATATAAAAAGGCACAAGGTAGTGGAGCTTTACCGCCAAGGCGACGTGCCTATAAAAGATATTATGCGGCTGGCCGGAGTGCCGTCAGAGCAGACAGTGTACGCCATACTTGATGAGGCCGGCGTGCCGCGGATGAAAACCCGCAAAGCCGCTAAAAAGATTTCCATAACGATAGACGAGGAGCTAAATGAGCTTATCAAGGAGGCGTGTCCCAAGAACACGTCGAAATGGATATGCGAAATGGCTAAAATAGGCTTCCTTGCATCAAAGGGATGACCATTATTTCCTTTTCAGTTTCGACATTATTTTTCCTCTCCCCGTTAGTAGCCATTCGGCCGATATGTTGTACTCTTCGACGAGGTATGTCATCCAAGCCGGCTGGAATATATCCCTTGACATATCCTTTTCAAGAGTGTTCATATTCCATCTATTTATCTTGAATTTTGTCGTAAATGTTTGCTTGCCCTTTATTACTCGCTCTGATTTTAAATAATAAAGAGCTTCAAAAAAGCGTTTGATTATTTTTTGACTGTCGGGTGTTTGCATAACTCGTTAGATTTCGCGTTTGCGGCAGCAAATTTCGCGTTTAATCCCTTTTCCCGTTCACTCGCCCGCCGTTGCAAAGAAACGAGCGTGTCGGGGCTAAAAACGGGCTTTATGCCTGTCGTTACAGCTTGCTCGTACTCATGTAACTCTTCAGGCGACATATAAGGGATGTATTTCTCCATTTCGAGGATTGCCTGAATATGGGCGAAAGCCTCTCGTTGGAGATTGAAAATTTTGTCTATTTCGAGCATCTCACCTTGTCCGAGCAATAGCCAACGGGCGTTGATTTCGGGGA
>CAUUVS010000003.1:0-179222 GCA_963548935.1 uncultured Bacteroidales bacterium | reverse complement strand
TCCCCGAAATCAACGCCCGTTGGCTATTGCTCGGACAAGGTGAGATGCTCGAAATCACTAAGATTTTCAATCTCCGGCGTGAATCTTTTGCCCACATAATCCTTGAAATGGAGAAATACATCCCTTATATGTCGCCTGAAGAGTTACACGAGTATGAGCAAGCTGTAACGACAGGCAGAAAGCCCGTTTTTAGCCCCGACACGCTCGTTTCTTTGCAGCGGCGAGCAAGTGAACGTGAAAAGGAATTAAACGCGAAATTTGCTGCTGCAAACGCTAAATCTAACGAGTTATGCAAACACCCGACAGCCAAAAAATAATAAGCCGTTTTTTTCAAGCCCTTTACCACTTGAAATCCGAACAAGTGATAAGAGGCAAGCAAACATTTACGGCAAAATTCAATATAAATAGATGGAACATGAATACACTCGAAAAGGATATGTCAAGGGATATATTCCAGCCGGCCTGGCTAGCCTACCTCGTTGACGAGTATGGAGTATCGGCCACTTGGCTATTAACTGGTAGGGGGGATATCATTAACTGAAGAACGAATAAATAATATCAACAATGCGAATATCCCAACTTAGCCATATCGCAAACCCATTTAGAAATATTCTTGGGACGATGTAATCCGCTAACTCCGCATCGAAGCTTATCGTTACGTGTCTTGCAGTTTTACGAGCTTTTAGGCGTGTGATTTTCGCCTCGTCTAATATAGATTATATCATCTGCGCCGACAATACACCTGTTAAATTAATTATCTCTTTTATAGTGTGATTTTGTTCTTTGTGTAGGCGTACAACCTCTTTTTTCTTTGCTTCATCAGTCTTTTTCATTTCTTCCTACCTTTGTCAGGAACTCCGAAGCCTTGTTCAAAGAGGTTGCGAGTTTCTTTTTGTCCTTTTTTGTTTTGAACTTTTGTGCCTACATAAATTTTTGAATAATTTTATAAAAAATAATTATTTCCTTTCATTCCTCCTCCCTCTCGCCCGCGAGGATAGACGGTATTCGGCTGACTGCAGCCTGTTTATTTTTGTCGAGAACCTTTGCATATATCTGTGTTGTTGACAGCAATCTATGCCCAAGTAGCTTGCTAACGGTGTAAATGTCCGTCCCCAAGTCCAACATCATTGTGGCGAATGTATGGCGGTCTGAATGAAAGGTTATATCCTTTGGAATACCTGCCCTCGCAACCCATAACTTGATTGTATTGTTAGTGCAGGAGGGGGAGTGAATATCCATAAAAACATAGTCGTCGGGGTTGCCACGTTTGCCCATAAGTCCCGCAGCCTCCGCAGTGATTTCGAGGTATTCCTGCCCATTTGTTTTCTTTTGCTTGAATATTATGCGTGTAAACTCGCCTCGTTGATAAACATCTTCCCAGCGAAGTCGCAACACATCACTCCTCCGTAATCCGGTAAGACACGAGAATAGGAACGCCGCCTTTATCTGCGGATAATCGCATGGTGTTTTTACGAGTTTCTTTACCTCCTCGATAGTCAGGTACATTCGTGTTCCCTCCTCCGTCTTAAACCCATCAATGCCCCTCAAAGGGTTTACGGGTATTATCCGTTCCTCGTAAGCCTGATTGAGACAAGCACGCAGTTTGTTGAAATATGAAACCTTGCTGTTGCGGGCGAGTGGTTTATCCTTTATCCGCTTTCGGTAGTCATGCCCCCAAGCGACAGCCTCGTTTTCGAGGTAGTCCTTGAACACCTGTACCCATTCGGGCGTTATATCGGCAAAGATTATACCCTCTCGGCGCTCGTACTTTTTCAAGTGGTGGCTGCCTCATGGTATTCACAGATAGACTACGGCATTGAGGCACTAATTAAGCAGTATAATCGCTTTTTGCAGGGTAAACCTACAGATTGGCGCATGCCTGTGGATGTACTTTCCATACGTTTCGAAGGAATATTGCGTGATATGGTTGCTGACTATGGTGGTCGAGTGACAAAAGTGGGACGAGATAACAGTACTTGTCAGGCTCTGCTTGATGATTTGCTAAGAGAACTGCGTTTGCAGGAAGTTTTCAAAAAAGAGGATATAGAGTTCTTTGAGTATGTGTTTACAGCTAAAGGTCATAATATACGAAACTATGTGGCGCATGCATTCTATATTCCACAGGATTACGGAATGGTACAGGCAACACTCGTATTTTTGTGTGTCTTGCGACTAACGACGTTTAGACCTAAAGAGATAAATAATGTAAACGAATAATGTTTGAGAATAGGAAAACAAAGCAAACCACAATTTGTGTAATTGATTGTAGTTGAATGTAAGGGTATTAAAATGAATGGTGAAAATCGTGATTATAGCGACTATATTCGCCTGCTTGTCGGGACTATAACTGTTGTCGTGACATAATTATAATCTATCTAATTCTTCAATGTTTTTCTCCACTTTATTGAATTTTTGCTTTCCGAAACTGTAACTGATTCGTAACATAACTTTACGACTTTCACCATAGCCCCAAGACGATAAGTTCAAAGCATCTTTTACTCCATAACTGTCCCATTGTTCAGTATGTAAAACATCTGTCATTAATAATGATAGTCGCAGATGTCCATTGTGCCAACTCTTATTTAAAGCTAAATCAATACCTCCGGTCGGTTTGTTAACCTCATAACTTCCTCCTTGTCGTTTTGAGTAATATCTTCCGGATAATTCAAAGTTTATTCCCAAAGGCAGAAGGATGCTATTGCTCGCAGACAAAAAACAAGATGGCCTCTTGTATTCTTGCTTATATGTTTCGTAGTCCAACTTATTTACAAAGTAATAAAATCCTACATTTGCGCTAAAATCCCACCAATGAGTAAGGCTTTTAGAAAAAACCGCTTCCAATCCGGCTTGCTGTTGTGTGCCGATATTCTTAGTTGTCATAATTGTCTTATTATTCTCAAACACATCCGTAAGTGAAGTGAAATAGTCATCAAGTTTGTTGTAATATAAATTTAATGATAAACTGCTCCATATATAGTTCACCATAATTTTATTGCTTATTTGAGGCCTCAGGAAGGGATTGCCTTTCCAATAAGATAATTCATCAAGCAGATATTCAAATGGATTAAGATCTTCGTATCTTGGTTTGTCCTGACGCCTACTATACAACAATGCTACCTTATTCTTTTCGTTAATCGTATATGAGATATTCAAATTTGGGAATAACCGTAAATGATTCATGGTATTCTCTTCTGCTTTTTGATTGGTATGAGCATTTAACTTGTTACAAGTACGCATATACTCCATACGTAATCCCGCACTCAATTCCCATTTATCCCAAGAACATGTGTATTGTGTGTAACCTTCAAGATTTTTTTCTTCATAATAGAACACATTTGAACGTTGTGGGTCAAGGGTACCGTTCTTCTTGAAAAGAAATGTATTGTCGCTTTTGATAAGTGATGTTTTAATTCCCACAAGCAATTCATTTCGCTCATTAGGATTATATTTATAATCTGCTAATATTGCGTAAATGTCAATATCCTTATCTGGTTGAGAATAAAACAAATCAGAACGAATAAGCGTATTGGCTGCTGAATAATAATCATTTGGCTGTTCACAGCTAGCCTTGCCGTCAAAGTGTGTCCAATCAGTTGAAAATGACAATTGATGTTTTTCTGACGGCTGGTATAGATAATTTACACTATTGCTGTATCGAAGAGTCTTCTGCTCTATGTAATTGTTGCGCGCTTTTAATATTCCATCCAATACAGTAGTCCCTTTGTAGACACGGGTTATCGTCTGTGTCTCTCCAGGTCCCATAAGTAAACTTATGTTACTGTTTAAGAACAACTTGCTATTCTGACTTGTTTGCCAAGAAAAGTCAGTGCCAGCTGAGTAAGAGTTTCGTTTATCTATATCTGTTGTTTCAGATAAACTTTTATCTCCGTTTTGAATCTTCTCATAACCATAATTCATCGTATGATGTCCTATGCTATGATTGTAATTTAAGCCTAATTGCCATTTATTAGTATTATAAGAGAGTGTTATATCTGAGTTTTGTTTTAGGTTTTTCCAATATGCAACGCTATGTGATGTATTTAGAAAAAGACCATATCTTTCGGATGTTTTCAAGACAATGTTAATAATACCACCAGCACCATCTGCTCCAAAACCGGCATTAGGACTAGGGGAAGTTTCTATTCGAGATATTTTTGATGAAGGCAGAGAGCGAAGGTATGCTGAAAGCTCATCTCCTTGCAACATCAGCTTTCTTCCATTTACGTATATGCCTGTTCCACCGAGAGTTGCTAAAGATACACCTCCTTTGCTATTTACCGAAATCCCGGGAGAATGTTTTAAGACATCTAATGCATTTCCTATATCAGTAAGATAAGATTGAGCAACGTTAATTTGTATTTTCCCTTTGGACGAACTTGTCATTGGACGAGATTTACGGGCTGTGACAATAACATCCTTCAAGGTAATCTCATCAGGCTCCAACTGAATATCGGGGATTTTTTCGGATTCTGAGATGGTAATACGTTGCTTAATTTCTTTATAACCTAATGTTCTTACATATAAAAGAAAATTTCCGCTTCGAAATGGGAAAAAAAACTGCCCCTCACTGTCTGTAAGTGTCGTCTCTACAAGAATGTTGTCTGGTAAAGAAATCAGCATAACCACAGCTGCATCAAACCCTTGACTATGCTCATCAAGTATTCTTCCACTTAACTTATTCTGAGCGCTCCCGAATATAGTATATCCTATTCCAATGCAAGATAGCAGTAATCTGTGCGTAAACTTGTTCATGATTATCAATTTTGGATAATTTATACATTTATCAGATTGTTAAAATATGCATATTTCGGTCTTAAGTGAGACATTGTAAATTTAGGATAAAAATTTCAAAAGGTATTCTTTATCCTAATTTTTTCTTAGTCTGTTATTTATTTTCCGATGCAGAATTTCCTAAAGACATTTTCTAAAAGTTCGTCTGTAGTAATGTCCATTCCTGTTATAGCGGAGAGGGAATCGATAGCGGCCCGGAGATCTTGTGTCACAAGGTCTGTGGGGAGGGTAGAGTCTAAGCCTTTCCTGACTTCCGACAGATAAGACGAAGCCTTGACCAGTGCATCATAATGTCGTGCGTTAGTGACCAGATTTCTGTTACTTCCTGATAGTATTCGAGGCTGAAAATCGGTTAGAATGTTTTTTATTTCTTCAATACCGTCTCCTTTGCCTGCTGAAATTGCAATAAGCCTGATGCTGTCCTTAATGTCTTTACTATTAGTTGATAAAACAATATTGTTTAATATTGTAACCTTTTTGTTACAAGAAAAAGTGTCTCCAAAAAGGTCTTTTTTATTCAAAATAAGAACTAATTTCTGCAAAGAGAAATCGCATTTTGAGATGATGAATCGAGCTTCTTCTAAAATTTTATCTTCAGTAGAATTCCCATCTATAACTCCTAAAATAATATCGGCTTCGGACAATTTTTTCAGAGATCTTTCAATGCCGATTTTTTCAATGGTTTCTATTGTATCTCGAATACCGGCAGTATCGATAAGCCTGAAACATATCCCATTTATATTGAAAGATTCTTCTATGGTGTCGCGAGTTGTTCCCGGAATATCCGATACAATAGCTCTTTCATCTCCTAATAGGGCATTGAGTAATGTGCTCTTGCCGCTATTTGCAGCACCAACAATAGCAACAGGTATGCCGTTTCTAATTGCATTTCCAAGTCTGAAAGAAGAGATCAGATGTTCAAGATGATTGGAAACCTTATCTAATAGTGCATTTAATTGTGTTCTGTCCGCAAATTCCACATCCTCTTCGCTGAAATCCAATTCAAGCTCCATAAGGGAAACCATATTTAGAAGTTCAGTTCTCATTTCGAGAAGTTCTTTTGAAAATCCGCCTCTAAGTTGATTGAATGCAAGTCTATGGGAGGCTGCATTTTCTGAGGAAATAATATCAGCTACGGATTCTGCCTGTGCAAGATCCATTTTTCCGTTCATATATGACCTACGGGTAAATTCTCCCGGTTCAGCAATTCGTACTCCTGTTTCAGATAACAAATACATTATCTGCTCGGCAATATATCTGGAAGCATGAAAAGAAATTTCTGCCGAATCTTCACCCGTATAAGAATGCGGTGCTCTGAAGAAACTGACAAGCACATCGTCAAGAGGGGATCCGTCTTGCATATATATCGTTCCGAAATGCACTGAATACCCTTTAAAATCATTTATCTTACCGTTTTTGAAACTTATTATTTTGTCTATTGCAGAAAAAACTTCAGAGCCGCTTAAGCGGATTATACTTATAGCACCTGTACCGGGTAAAGTGGCTGGGGCAGCTATTGTATCGTCGTAATGAAGAGTCATAATATTTTCCTAAAAATTCAATCGAATAAAGTTTGTCGCCGAAAAGGTTCTCCTAAGGCATTTTTGCAAATTTACGAAAATTATTGTTCAGGATTTCTTTTGTCAAGACGTGGTTTTTGTGTATCTTCGCTGAAATTGAACTTAATAACATTTATTTCCAATGGAGAATAAACTTGCGGCAACTCTCAAGTTGCAAAACGGAATGGAGTTCAAAGGGTGGAGTTTTGGTTACAATAAGGCCTGCGATGGTGAAGTTGTCTTTTCAACTGCAATGGTAGGTTATCCCGAAAGTCTCACCGACCCTTCCTATTCCGGACAGATTCTATGTGTCACATACCCTCTAATCGGTAATTACGGGGTTCCGGATGAAGGCTTGGACGATTTCGGCATTTCAAGAAATTTTGAATCGGAGAAGATATGGGTCAAAGGCCTGGTCATCTCCGATTATTCTTTTAAGTATAGTCATTGGGATGCTGTCAAGAGTCTTGACCAGTGGCTCAAGGAGCAGAAGATTCCTGCTATATACGGTCTTGACACAAGAGAGATTACAAAAATTCTAAGAGAGTCCGGTTCACTGCTTGGACAGATTGTTCCGGAAGGAATTGAAGCAATAGATAAGATAAAAAATCCTAATAATGAAAATCATATTGCTATTGCGAGTTGCAAAAAGATTTTGAATTATATGCCTGAAAAGCCTATAGGCAAAAAGATAGTACTTGTGGATTGCGGAGTGAAACATAATATTCTAAGGTGTTTTATGGATAGAGGCATAGAAATAACAAGAGTGCCTTGGGATTATGATTTCAATAATCTTGAATATGACGGTCTGTTTATATCGAATGGTCCCGGTAATCCTGAACATTGTGTCGTGACAGTCAATAATATCCGCAAGGCAATGCAGGGGGACAAGCCTATCTTTGGTATTTGTATGGGTAATCATCTGCTTGCAAGAGCCGGAGGAGCAAGCACGTACAAACTAAAATATGGGCATAGAAGCCATAATCAACCGGTTAGGCTTATTGGAACCAACAGATGCTTCATCACTTCTCAAAACCATGGTTATGCGGTAGATGATAAAACTCTTGGAGAAAATTGGCAGCCATGGTTTGTGAATATGAATGATGGCACCAACGAGGGTATAATTCATAAATACAAGCCATTCTGTTCCGTGCAGTTCCACCCTGAAGCCTCAAGTGGTCCTACAGATACGGAATTTTTATTTGACGACTTTATCAGCAAATTATAGTAGGATATGAAAGACAACAATATAAAGAAAGTTTTGGTATTGGGTTCAGGCGCTTTGAAAATAGGTCAGGCCGGAGAGTTCGACTATTCAGGTTCTCAGGCACTTAAGGCTATGAAGGAAGAGGGCATTGAAACAATATTGATTAATCCTAATATAGCTACTGTACAGACCTCCGAGGGTGTATCCGATAAGATATATTTTCTACCTGTGGATGCCTTTTTTGTTGAAAAGGTCATAGAAAAAGAAAAGCCGCAGGGGATTCTTTTGTCTTTCGGAGGACAGACTGCCCTGAATTGCGGCGTTGAGCTGTATAAAAATGGCGTTCTGGATAAATATAATGTTCAAGTGCTCGGTACACCGATAAGAGCTATTATGGATACCGAAGACAGAGAACTTTTCATTAACAAACTTGATGAAATAAATGTAAAGACAATAAAGTCTTATCCTGCCGAAAATATACAAGAGGCCAAAGACTCTGCTCATAAACTCGGCTATCCTCTTATTATTAGGGCCGCTTATGCTTTAGGAGGTCTTGGGTCTGGCTTTGTCGATAATGACAAACAGCTTGAAGAAATTTGCGAAAAGGCCTTTTCTTTTTCACCGCAAGTCTTGGTCGAGAAATCCTTGAAAGGTTGGAAAGAGATCGAATATGAGGTTGTAAGGGATAAATATGACAATTGCGTAACCGTATGTAATATGGAAAATTTCGATCCGCTCGGAATCCATACAGGAGAAAGTATTGTCGTAGCACCTTCTCAAACATTGAGCAACAAGGATTATTACTTCCTAAGAGAGCTTTCTATAAAAATTGTAAGACATATCGGCATCGTAGGGGAGTGTAATGTACAGTATGCGTATGATCCGGATGCAATGGATTATAGGGTAATAGAGGTTAATGCCAGACTTAGTCGTTCTTCGGCTCTTGCTTCAAAAGCGACAGGTTATCCTTTGGCCTTTGTTGCAGCCAAATTGGGGCTTGGCTACGGTCTTTTCGATCTTAAAAATTCAGTTACCAAAAATACTCCTGCATTCTTCGAGCCGGCATTGGATTATGTCGTATGCAAAATTCCTCGTTGGGACTTGTCCAAATTCCATGGTGTATCAAGAAAAATCGGCTCAAGTATGAAATCTGTAGGAGAAGTAATGTCTATAGGAAGGACATTTGAAGAATCCATACAGAAAGGTTTGAGAATGATAGGACAAGGAGCGCATGGTTTTGTGGGCAATAAAGAATTGCATGTAACCGATATAGAGCAAGCATTGAAGGAGCCTACTGACAAGCGTATCTTTGTAATCTCCAAAGCAATGAGAGCAGGATACAGTGTCGAGCAGATTCATAACCTTACCAAGATAGACAAATGGTTCCTTGATAAACTTGAAAATATCCTTAATACTGATATAGCAATGAGAGCTTATTCTGACGTTAAGGATATGCCTGTTGAATTGTTAAGGACTGCCAAGCAGCAAGGATTCTCGGATTTTCAGATTCAGAGAGCTGTTTATAAGGATAAAGGCTCTTTAACGGAGAATCAGGAAATAATAAGACAATATCGAAAATCATTAGGAATAGTGCCGGTTGTCAAGCAGATAGACACTCTTGCCGCAGAATTTCCTGCTGCTACCAATTATTTGTACCTTACTTATAATGGAACTTTCAATGATATTGATTGTGAGCATGATGGAAAGTCTGTTATAGTATTGGGATCCGGAGCATATAGGATTGGTAGTTCGGTAGAGTTTGACTGGTGCTCTGTTACCTGCCTTCAGACAATACAAAAGCAGGGGTATCGTGGAGTTCTTATTAATTATAATCCGGAAACAGTTTCCACAGACTATGATATGTGTGATCGTCTCTATTTCGATGAACTTACATTCGAGAGGGTAATGGACATTATCGAGATTGAGGCTCCTCATGGAGTTGTTGTATCTGTAGGAGGTCAGATTCCTAATAACTTGGCTCTAAGGCTTTCAAAACACAATGTGCCGATATTGGGAACTTCTGCTGAAAATATTGATAAAGCTGAAGACAGGCACAAATTTTCAAGTATTGTAGATGCCTTGGAAGTGGATCAGCCTAAATGGAGTGAGCTTACTACAATGAAAGATGTGGATAAGTTCATAGAGAAGGTCGGTTTCCCTGTTCTGGTTCGTCCTTCTTATGTACTTTCAGGAGCTGCAATGAATGTATGTTATGATGAAGAGAAATTGAAGCATTTCCTTTCACTTGCAGCGGAAGTGTCTAAAGAACATCCTGTTGTAATAAGTCAGTTTATGCAAAGATGTAAGGAAATAGAGTTTGATGCTGTGGCTGACGATGGAGAGATTTTAGCTTATGCCATCTCTGAACACATCGAATATGCAGGCGTGCATTCCGGAGATGCGACAATACAGTTCCCACCTCAAAAACTATATGTGG
Source organism: uncultured Bacteroidales bacterium (assembly GCA_963548935.1). Taxonomy (GTDB): domain Bacteria; phylum Bacteroidota; class Bacteroidia; order Bacteroidales; family UBA932; genus Cryptobacteroides. Next base: position 169,228 of record CAUUVS010000003.1, on the reverse strand, counting down.
AGACGGTAAGACGAATTAAAAAGATTGCTCGTAAAATAGCTTCTGCACTACATATCTCCGGTCCGTTCAATATTCAGTTTTTGGCAAAAGAGAATGAAATCAAAGTGATAGAGTGCAATCTTAGGGCTTCCAGAAGTTTTCCTTTTGTATCAAAGGTGCTTAAAATCAATTTTATCGAACTTGCCACTAAAGTTATGCTTGGCATGAAGCCGGAAGCTCCGCAAAAGAGCGCTTTTGATCTTGATTATGTCGGAGTAAAATCATCACAATTCTCTTTCGCCCGTCTTGAGGAGGCCGATCCTATGCTTGGAGTCGATATGTCTTCGACAGGAGAGGTGGGTTGCATCGGATATGACCTTAACGAGGCTCTTTTGAAATCAATATTATCTGTAGGATATAGTATACCGAAAAAGAAGATATTGCTTTCAACAGGTAATCCTCTTCAAAAGGCCGATATGTTGAGAGCTTGTCAAATGCTTGCAGGCAAAGGGTTTGAATTATATGCAACATCTGATACTTATAAATATTTTATCGAGAACAGTATTCCTTGTACAAAAGTCCTGAGACCAAGCGAATGCGATAATCCTAATTTCAAAGACCGATATAGGCCTGCGGTGGAACTTATTCAGAACAAAGAGGTAGATATGGTTATAGATATACCAAAAGACTTTTCTGCAGAAGAAATGAGTAACGGTTATAAGATAAGACGAAGCGCGATAGATTTCAATATCCCTTTATTTACTAATGCGAGACTTGCTGTTGCCTTTATAAGGTCTTTCTGTTCAATGGATATTGAAGATATTAAAATAAAGGCATGGGATGAATATTAATGCGGATATAATTGAAATGACCCCCGAAAGTTTTTTGTCCAACTTTCGGGGGTCGCATTAAAGGTCAATCTCAATTGACAATTGCTTAGAAATTATCATAATATTTTGCATCTCTAGGACTTACCTTGTTCATATTGTTGAGCAGCAAGTCATTTGTCTGATATTGATCCATAATCTGTAGCATAAAATTCATAGCTTCAGTAGGGGTCATATCAGCAAGTAATTTGCGAAGAATCCATATTCTGCTTGCTTGGTCATGACTATATAGAAGGTCATCACGTCTGGTACTTGAAAGCACAACATTGACAGACGGAAAAATTCTACGATTGGAAAGTGTTCTATCTAACTGAAGTTCCATATTGCCGGTACCCTTGAATTCTTCAAAAATCACATCGTCCATTTTAGATCCTGTTTCTGTAAGTGCAGTAGCAAGTATGGTCAGAGAACCTCCGCCTTCAATATTTCTTGCTGCACCGAAGAATCTCTTGGGCTTCTGAAGAGCATTGGCATCGACGCCTCCTGTAAGCACTTTTCCTGACGCAGGTTGTACTGTATTATATGCCCTTGCAAGACGAGTAATGGAGTCGAGCAATATTACTACATCGTGGCCGCATTCTACAAGTCTCCTGGCTTTTTCAAGCACCATATTAGCTACTTTGACGTGTCTCTCAGCAGGCTCATCAAATGTGGAAGCGACAACTTCTGCCTTTACGCTTCGGCTCATATCAGTTACCTCTTCAGGACGTTCGTCAATAAGAAGTACGATCTCATATACCTCAGGGTGATTGTCTGCAATAGCATTAGCTATGGATTTGAGCAATACCGTTTTACCTGTCTTAGGCTGCGCTACTATAAGACCACGCTGTCCTTTACCTATAGGTGTGAACATATCTACAATTCTGCAAGACAAATCGTGCTCGTGGCCATGTCCGAGAAGATTGAATTTTTCATCCGGGAACAAAGGCGTAAGGAAGTCAAAAGGAACTCTGTCCCTGATAAATTCAGGAGTACGGCCGTTGATATATTTGATTTTAACTAACGGGAAATATTTGTCTCCTTCCTTCGGAGGCCTGATTTCTCCTGTTACAGTGTCACCTGTTTTCAGAGCATTTGCTTTGATTTGTCCCTGTGAAACATATATATCATCAGGAGAATTAAGGTAATTATAGTCAGAAGAACGGAGAAAACCATATCCGTCAGGCATTATCTCAAGAACTCCTGTTGCTTCAACCGTCCCTTCAAATTCGACTTTTGACTGTAGCCTCTGGTGGTTATTATTCTGCCATTTTTCTTGTCTTGACTGTTCAGGCTTATTATTACCCTGTTCGATATGGTTGCGGTTATCAATAGTCTTCTGTTTTTGGACTGTCTCATCATTGCTATTGTCTTTTGAGGCTTCTGCAGATCTTTTTGCATTTGCAGTTGCAGCTTCAAGTTTTGACATAATAGCAGCAGTCTTATCGATAGACTTGGCAGGTTTTGCCGTTTTTGTTTTCTTTGCACTGTCTTCCTTTGAATTTTTATCAGAATCTACAGTCTGCAATTCAGCAATATCGGACTTAGGATTTGCTTTTTTTAAAGAATCTTTCAGTACTTTTGTCTCTTGCTTTTCTTCTGCCTTTTTTTCAACTTTCTGTTTTGTCGCAGGCTTAGATGCCTGCTTGACGGTCTTTTGCTTGGTTGTGGACTTAACTTCTTGCTTTTCAACTTCCTTAGTTACTTCCGAAACTTCAGCTTGATTTGCTAAAGATTTTTCAGAGTCTTTTTTAGTAGCTGATTTCGTTGCAAGTTTTTCACTATCAGCTTTTTTATTGTCTTTCGATGTCGTCTTATCGGTCGTAACGGTTTCTTTTTTAGCACGTCCTTTTTTCTTCTTTTCAGGCTCCGGCTGTTTGGATGTGATTACAGCTTCCTGATCTAAGATAGCATAACCGAGAGTCTCCCGATCCATTTTCTTAGCACCTTTGATTTCAAGTTCTTCCGCGAGATTTTGGAGTTGCTCATCCGACATGGAATTCAGCTCAAATAAACTGTGTGGCATATAATAGATAAATTTTATTCACAAATAAAAATTCAATGGGAAATCTGCGGAAGGAAAACACCGCAGCAATTGCATCACAAATATAGTAAAAAAAATATAAAAACAATCATTTATCCCAATAGCTTGTACTTTTCCTGAACCGAAGAAGGTCTGAAAGTGCAGCAGCATTGGCCGCAATTCTGAAACTCCAAGACTGCCATAGACCTGTAGGTACATAAGATACGGAAATATTAAAGCAATGCAGGTCATAAGTAAAACTCAATTGTGTTGTTGTAAGTTTCATGGCCATTATGTCAAAGCCTGAACTCACATTCATACTCATCTTCGGAGACAGCTTTACATTGCCGTTAAAACCAAGCGTCTGTGTAAAACTGTTATTTGCAATGAGACGGTCATTTATGAAATTATATGATCTTCTATAAGAAAATGAATAATTGAAATTCACAGACCATGGAACATTCGGATTGGTATAATACAGCCAGCCTCCGGGTATATAATCTCCGGTTATAGGATGGTAATATATTCTTCTGTAATAATCAGCTGCGCTTTCAGAACCGGAACCTCCTCCGGTAGGACCTTCAGAACCACCCTTATCCTTGGTTTTACTGCCGTCGTTTCCATTGATAGAACCTTTGCCTGACAATGAATATGATAGGGAAGCGCTGGCACTTGTAAGCCTTAAAGGCTTTGACCATCCTTGTTGCTTAAAATTATATTTGTTGATTTTTCGACCTCGTGAATCAATTGCATAAGGATCTAAATTGGCATTGGCACTGATTCCGAGTTTTCCGAAAACAGAAGTTGACATAGTCACTCCAATATCGCTCATTTTCAAGGAGTCAGCAAGAAAATTATAGCCGGTGCTTAAATTGAGCTGATCTATAAGCTTAATCTTCTTTATTCCTTTTCCGGTAGTATCCCTCAAATCTCTGACTTTGGCCTCAAGATTGTTTCCGATTGAAATATTCATGCTTGCAGTTTTTCCTTTTGAAGGAGCTGAATATATCTGGCCTGCATAAATGTTATAATCATAACTCTTGGAGACCCCATTCTTGTCAATATAATTAAGAGTTCGCCAACCATTTGCATAAGTACCATTTTCCGGGCTTAAAGACATAGACAAAGAAGGGGAAATTACGTGCCGAATCGCTTGAACCTTATGGGCTTTTCCAAAATTAAGCATTCCATATATCCTTGTGCTCATAGACATACTTCCTGAATAAGTCTGTGTAATACCTAAAGTGCTGAACTGTTTTCCGGCAACCATAACAGGCATATTCTTTCCGGAATCATATACTGCCTCCGATTTTCTGAAAAACCAGTTTTGCCCATAACTTACATTAGGAGTAAAATTAAAATATTTGGCAAGAGTGAAGTTTGGCAGTCCAATCTGGAAATTATGATTCATGCCATTCTGGAACTTATCATAGAAACCCGGCTTCCCGAATTCCTTGGCCTTGAAATTGATTTTATTCTGAAGAGTTGTATTATAGCTTAGAGAAAATTTTTCATAGATTTTTTCTTTACCTACCCGGCTCTTCCTTTTGAAAGGATAGAATCTTGTAACTGAAAACGTCAGATTAGGCAGGCTGAATGAGTATGAGCTATCTCTCGAATTCTGGTTATGCAGAGCATTCACTGACAGATTGAATTTTCCATTCCAGTTCTTTGAATAAGAGATGGATGAGGAAGCCTGATTTTCGAGAGCCTCTGATACTGATCTGGAATTATATCTATTGTTTGAAGGGCTTGAGAAATTGACTGAAGCCGTGAATGAGGTGCCCGGACGAGCTTTGCTGTCTTGAGAGTGCGACCATTTCAGAGCAAAATTTCTGGATTGAAAAAAGTCTGTGGAACCTTTTTCGCCTGTCTGGTCATTAGAATAGGTAAGTCCGAAATTACCGTTGAATTTATAATTCACCTTATATCTTGAATTGACATCTAAACTCCAAGAACCAAGAGTATAGACATCTCCGGTTACTGAAAGATCAAAATGGTCACCAAAGACAAAATACATTCCCAAATCTCTTAGATAGAACCCTCGTGCATTTTCTTCACCGAATGATGGCATCAGCAGACCGGTAGCTCTCTGCGGTCTTTTGGGGATAAATCCGAATGGCAGCCCTATTGGAAGCGGAACATCTTCCACTACCAGTCCTGCGGGGCCGAATACTGTCTTTCGTGAAGGTTTTGTGATTACTTTAGCGGCAGATAATGTCATATAGTAATGAGGGTGCTCCAAATCGCATACGGTATATTTACCCTCAGTAATGTTAATGGACTTGTCCGGCATCATCTTTATATTCTTGCCGTGCAGCAGCCCCTCATCCTGCTGGGTTATCATTTCGGTTATCTTGGCTTTTCTGGAATTGAAATTATACTTCAATTCTTTCATAGTGTATGATGAATTGCCCTGCGACATTGTAGGCATGCCCTTAATCTCTCCTGTGAGCGTGTCCAAGGTGCCTCTTGCGAACACCGTTCCCGTCTTCATATCATACTCCATATAGTCTGCGGTGAGTTTCATATCGCCGTAAGTCACCGTTACATCACCATAATAATATGCTTTTCTCTGCCCATTGGAAAAATCCTCTCTGAGGGAGTCTTTAGCGCCGGTAAATGCAGGATGCTCCAGTGAACTTTGCTTTTGCAGAGCAATGGAATCTATACGAAATAGGGAATCGACAATACGCAGAGAATCTCTGAGAGCTTTGATTGAGTCCGGGACTTCCACACTGTCAGGATTATATGCCACAGCCTGACTGAATGATTTAGGGGGTCTGCGTTTCCTATTATTGTCCTGTGATAAACCAGAAAAAGAGACTGAAGCCAATAGCCCCAGAATCACAATAAAAATAATGCTGCGTCCTTTTAGACCAAATATATTGTCGGAACGAAATATCCGCATCTAAATTCTATCTTAACCCTGTGTTTTGAATGCAAATTTTATTAAATTTGCGATATAAGATACAAATATAAGACCATTTTGAAAAATTCGCAACAACATATATTCAGACAAGTATTATTGGTGATAATGTTTGTCTTAAATCCATTTTTTATTTTGTGGGGCAGCGCTGATGAAAAAAATCTTGGGCTTAGAATAGTCTGTATTGATGCAGGGCATGGAGGCAAGGATCCAGGATGTATAAGCAAAGACGGATCCAAGACAAAAGAAAAGAATATAACTCTTTCAATAGCCGGATATTTGGCTAAAAGCATAAGGGGAGCATACCCCGAAATAAAAGTGGTAATGACACGGTCTGATGATCGTTTTATAGAGCTTGGAGAAAGAGCCGGTATTGCCAATCGAAACGGAGCGGATCTTTTTATATCAATTCATGTCAATTCCGTGGATTCTCGCTGCAATAGAGGCTGGGCATCCGTAAAAGGCTTTTCTATACATACTCTCGGACAGTCAAGGACAGGTAAGGACTTGTTTTCGTTCAATATGGAGGTATGCAAAAGGGAAAACTCTGTAATTTTGCTTGAAGATGACTATACTACAAAATATCAGGGATTCAATCCTTCAGAGCCTGAATCATATATTTTTTTCAATCTAATGCAGAATGCTAATCTCGGACACAGTCTTGATTTTGCTGAAGAGATTGATAAACAGATGAAAAAAGGACCCATTAAAAATAGTAGAGGGCTTTCTCAGGATCCTTTTTATGTGCTCTGGAAGACAACAATGCCGGCAGTCCTGATTGAAGTGGGATTTATCACCAACACTTCTGATCTGGCAGTAATGAAGACCGAAGAGGGGAGGAAGGCTATTGCTAACAGAATTTTTCAGGCATTTACTCTTTTTAAAAAGAAATATGATGCAAGTTTGAATGTTAATTCTAACGAAATTCTTCCAAGTGATGAAAAAGTAATGGATGTTGATGGAAAAGACAGCTTGTCGGCACAATCCAATAATAATACGATAGTCGTTTCAAATGTAGAAGGCATCAAATATGGAACTCAGATATTTGCCACTGGCAAGAAATTGCCGGCAAATGACAAGGTCTTCAAAGGTTATACACCTATAATTATAAAAGGGACGAAAATATACAAATATATTATAGGTGTTTCTGATAATATCGATGAAGCTAAACGTCAGAACAAGACGATAAAAAAAATATTTCCGGAATCTTTTTTAGTTGTTATTGAAAATGGCGAAACTTCCATGCTTAAATAATTTTTTTCCATTCAGTGTCGGCTTCTATTATTGTAAAAAACGCATTTCTATAAAATAGAATAATTATAAATTATAAGTAGCTTGATGCTATGGGCTTATTAAAAATGCTTTTTTATAACTAATTGAAGTTTAGGGCTTTATAAAACAATCGTTTGAGATATTATTAAACGGATAGAGTAAAATTTTATTAATATACAATACCATTATTGTTTTTTTATAAAATATTTTTCACCCATATTTGCATTACTTCGGAAGGAAGACATTTCGTTTTCAATTCGATGGTTTTTTAACTCTTGACAAACCGGACTTTAATGGAAAAAGGCGAGCAACATATCGTGTTATGGAACAATTGTCTGCGAATCATTGAACAAATCATTGAGCCGCAGAAGTTCAATACATGGTTCAAGCCGTTGAGACCTGTAGCGTACAAGGATTCCACTATTACTGTTGAAGTTCCGTCTGATTTTTTTAGGGAATATCTTGAAGGGGCATACCTTGATATTCTTAAAAGGACATTGAAGCGAGTAATTGGTCCAAAGGCTAAGCTTGTATATAAGATTCATCCTGTGAAAGTAGAGCCGGCAATGGAATTTCCTGCGGCGGAGGCCTTAACTCCTGTCAATAAGACAGTGAGCGTAAATGTATATCCTACAGAAGGCAATCCCGGTCCGTTTGTTTTTCCTGGACTGAAAAGAATACAGATCAATCCCAGATTGAATCCGGTATATAATTTCAATAACCTTATAGAAGGTGAATGCAACAAGATGGGCATTACTGCAGGACTAAGTATTTCTGACAATCCGGGTAAAACGCCTTTCAATCCTCTTTTCCTTTTTGGTGGACCGGGATTGGGCAAAACTCATATAGCTCAAGCCATAGGAATAGCCATTAAAGAGAAATATCCGGATCCGGTAGTCCTCTATGTAACAGGCAATGAGTTTAAAACGCAATATATGGATGCCGTGAATGTAAGGAACAAACTTACCGATTTCCTTGCATTTTATATGAAAATCGATGTACTTATTGTTGATGATATTCAGGATCTTGTAGGGCAAGGATCTCAAAATGCTTTCTTTAATGTGTTTGATCACCTTCACAAGAACGACAAGCAGTTGATATTTACATCCGACAGGGCGCCGGTTGATCTTCAGAATTTTGAAGAAAGACTGCTTTCGCGTCTGAAGTGGGGCTTGTCGGTTGAATTACAGAGGCCTGCATACGCTACAAGGCTTGCGATGCTCAAAGCACGTGCTTTCAGAGAGGGAGTCAAGATAGACTACAAAGTTCTGGAGTATCTTGCAAACAGAATCAAATCCAATTTCAGGGAATTGGAAGGAGCTTTGATTTCACTTATTGCTCACGCTACCCTCACGCATAGAGAAGCAACAGTTGAACTTGCTGAAAGTATTACGGAAAAAATCATTGGTGAGGACAGGAACGAGCTCTCAATAGATTCTGTGCAGAAAACTGTTTGCGAATATTTCAATATTACACGAGATGCCTTGCTTTCAAAATCCAGAAAGCGTCAGATAGTGCAGGCTCGTCAGATTGCAATGTATATGATACGCAACATGATCAATTGTTCGCTTTCGACAATTGGTGCCGAACTTGGAGGAAAAGACCACGCTACAGTCTTGCATGCTTGTACTACAGTGGTTGACCTTATGTCCACAGACAAGACTTTCAAACAGTATGTTACTGACATAGAGAAAATGCTTGTACCTGTACAGAAATAACAAGTAAGATTAATTTAGAAATAGAAGATTTCTTCGTTAAAATCGCCTGTCGATATTGTAACTGATTTCAAATGATATGCAAAGACTTGTAGCCCCTTCAATGCTTTCTGCTGATTTCCTTCATCTTGAAGAAGATGTTGTCTTTGTGAATGAATATGCAGACCTCTTCCATCTTGATGTTATGGACGGAATATTTGTACCGAATATCTCTTATGGATTTCCTATAATAGAAGCTATAGCAAAAAAGGCTGCAAAGCCAATGGATGTCCATCTTATGATAGTTGATCCGGCAAAGTATGTAGAGAGGTTTGTAAAGGCCGGAGCCTCAATGGTGAGCTTTCATCTTGAAGCAGCCTGCGATTCCGGTTCTGATGTACTAGATATTGTAAGGCAGATAAAATCTGCAGGTGCAAAAGCTGGCGTAGCAATAGATCCGGATGTTCCTGTCGAAGAATTGTTCCCATATATCAAAGATGCAGACTTTATGCTTATAATGTCTGTATTTGCCGGTTTCGGAGGTCAGAAATTCATTGAAGATACATACAATAGAATTTCTATTCTTAGACAAGAAATTCAGCGGCAGAAGGCAGATTGCATAATCGAAGTAGATGGGGGAGTCTCCCCTTACAATGCAGATAAATTGGCCGAATGCGGAGCCGAGATTTTTGTTGCAGGCAGCTCTGTTTTCAAGGCCGCGGATCGTATTGCCGCTACAAGGTTGATATCAGGTCAGATAATATAGCTTATTTCCTTGAAAGCAAATTCTTTCTCATTGCCATCAGGCATTTCCACAACAAGCCTTGCATTGTCTGATACTCCTTTTATGCGGCCTTTGAATATCTTATTGTCTGAAAGATCTCTAAATTGGTGATATTCATTTATTCTATACATCATAGAAAGATATTTTCTTTTCAAGCTAAGGGTATCTTCGCTGAATATGTATTTATGAAATATATTCAGAAAATTATCAAGACATTCTTGAATATTAAAGATTTTATGGGTAATGGTTGCCATTGAGCAAGGATTCATCAATTCTTGAGGAAAATCGTTTTGATTGATATTTATCCCTATACCAACAATACTGGCATATACCCTTTCTTCAGAAAGCGTATTTTCTATAAGCATTCCGCATATCTTTTTGTTCCTTACATAAATATCATTAGGCCATTTGATAGAGGCTTTTATACCGTATTGATTAAGCATCTCCGACACAGCTATAGTGGCTGCTTCACTTATAATAAATTGTTCGGAAGCTTTGATTTCAGGAAGCTTGTCTTGTCCGGGTTTGAGGAAAATGGAAAATGTCAGATTTTCTCCCGGCTTGCTAAGCCATTTGTTGCCCCTTTGACCGCGTCCTGCTGTCTGACACCTTGCAGCCACAACTGACAAATTGTCAATTTCATTAAAACGCCTTTTAAGTTCGTTATTAGTTGAATCAGTCTCTTCCAACCATATTATTCTAAAACCTGTTTTCATTGGCTCGGAAATTGTGTTATATTTGTAACTTGCAAAAATAATAAATTATTAATAGGTAAAATTAAATATATGAAGAATAATCCGGTACAGGTTATCGCTGATGCGATGCTTGGTAAGAGAGGACAAAGGGTAGTATCGCTCGATCTTAAAAAGATAGAAGGAGCTATTGCTGATTACTTTGTGGTTTGCAATGCTGATTCCACTACCAATGTAGCCTCTATTGCTGACAATGTCCTTGTTAAAATGCAAGAAAAATGTGGCAGAAAGGTATTGAGAATGCAGGGATTAGAAAATGATTTCTGGATAATTCTTGACTTTGGAGATATTGTTGTGCATGTATTCCTTACTCAATATAGAGATTTTTATCGGCTTGAAGACTTATGGGCTGATGCCGATAGGACAGAGTATGCCGATGAAGATACCCACATCACCCCTGAAGCTAAAGTTTCCGTAAGAGTTAAGCCGAAGTCTGTTGCAAAAGTTCGGGCTTCCATAAAAAAATCTAAACCATCCGAAGAATAATGGCAAAAAAACAGAATAGTAAAAAGAGAAAGCTTATCCGTATAAATTTCGGCTTCTCTTGGTTTTATCTGATACTGATAATAGGCATAATTTATATGCTGGTGACCAAGTCATCACCTAATCCGCAGAAAGTCGAATGGGCTGATGTTGAGACCATGATTAATGCAGGTGATGTAAAAGAAATACATTTTGTAAGAAATGACTTCAAAGGTGATGTTACTATCCGTCCTGAGAGGTTAGCCAAATATTCCGAACAATTCGGTGGGCAGATACCTGAAAAATCCCCTCACTTTGTATTTATGGTGTCTAACAAGTTCAATCCGGAGGAGACTTTTGGAGAACTCAATACAGCTCTGCCTATTGACAGCCATTTCAAAGTAATAATGGAGAATAATGAAAAGATATGGGGGGAAGTTCTTCAATGGCTTCTTTTTCCTGTCCTTTTGATACTTATGTGGGTCTGGATGTTCAGAGGAATAGGCAAGAATATTGGCGGAGGGGCAGGTGGCCCCGGCGGAGTCTTCAATGTAGGAAAGTCGACCGGCAAGTTGGCTGACAAGAATCAGGTCAAAGTTAATTTCAAAGATGTGGCGGGCTTATATGGAGCAAAGGAGGAAGTTATGGAGATTGTCGATTTCCTCAAGAATCCTCGCAAATATACTGTTCTTGGAGGTAAGATTCCAAAGGGGGCATTGCTTGTAGGACCTCCGGGCACCGGTAAGACTCTTTTGGCAAAAGCCGTGGCCGGTGAAGCAAATGTACCATTCTTCTCTATATCAGGTTCTGATTTTGTGGAGATGTTCGTAGGTGTGGGAGCTTCACGTGTAAGAGACCTTTTCCGTCAGGCAAAAGAGAAAGCTCCTTGTATAGTATTTATTGATGAGATTGATGCAGTAGGTCGTGCCAGAGGCAAAAATGTAGGCTTCTCTTCCAATGATGAAAGAGAAAATACTTTGAATCAGCTGCTTACCGAAATGGATGGCTTTGAAACAAATAGCGGTGTCATTATTCTTGCCGCTACCAATAGGGCTGACATTTTAGACAAGGCTCTTCTTAGAGCCGGCCGTTTCGACCGCCAGATTCACGTAGATTTGCCTGAACTTAAAGAAAGGGAGGAAATTTTCCAAGTGCATCTTAGAGATCTTAAAATAGCCAAAGATTTTGATTTGAAATTCATTGCCAAACATACTCCTGGTTTTTCAGGAGCTGATATTGCCAATGTTTGCAATGAGGCGGCTCTTACAGCTTCGCGAAAGAACAAGAAGGCTGTTGAACAGCAGGATTTTCTCGATGCTATAGATAGGATAATCGGAGGAATGGAACGCAAGAGCGCTACCATAATGTCACCTTCTGAAAAGAGGACGACGGCCTATCATGAAGCCGGACATGCCACAGTAGGATGGCTTTTGCCTAATTCGGCACCTGTATTTAAGGTAAGCCTTATTCCGAGAGGACAAGCTCTTGGCCTGACATGGTATCTTCCTGATGAGAGGAAGATTATTTCCAAGTCATATATGACAGACAGCATGTGCGCTCTTATTGCCGGCCGTGTTGCAGAGGAAATGATAAACGGTGAGCCTGCCACAGGGGCTTTGAATGACCTTGAAAGGTTGACACAGATGGCTTATAGCATGGTTCAGTATTATGGTATGAGTGATAAGGTCGGTACCTTGTCTTTCTATGACAGTACAGGAGCGAGGGGATATGATTTTACCAAACCATATAGTGAAAAGACTGCCGAACTTATGGACAAGGAAGTCAAGGATCTTGTAAATGAGATTCACGAAAAAACATTGAAGATTTTGGAAAAGCACAAAGAAGGTTTTACGCAGATAGCAGAACTTCTTTTGGAAAAAGAAGTTATCTTTGCCGAGGATATAGAAAAAATATTGGGTCCTAAAGCGAGACCTGCGGATTATATTGATGAAGAAAGTGAAAATAAAATCTCGGAAGGTGATATTAAAGATGTAAATCCTTCAGATGAAGAGAAGAAATAATTTCCGATTTTTTCTATAACCCTATTTGTACTGAAACCGTAAACTAATGAATAATACTGTAATAAGAACGATTTCCGGAATCGGATTTGTAGCGCTTATTGTCGCATCACTGCTAATCGATAAATTTATTTTTGCAGGTCTCATTATTGTTATAGAGACATTGATGATGTTAGAATTTTATAGTATGACTATGGGCAGGAAATTTATGCTTGCCCAAGTTCTTGCCATAGTCGCAGGGGTAGTTCTGTTTATATTGTTTTTTTTGATATGCGCATACGGGCTTCCTCTTAAATATATATCACTGACGGTTCTTCCTGCCTCAATAGTTATGATTGATTCGTTATATGTCAAGGACAAAGAGGAATTCTGGAAATTTTCTTTTATCTATACCGGAATATTGTATATTTCCATTCCTTTAGCTCTTTCTAATTATATTGTTTTCAATCATTCCTATTTCAACGGGTTGATGCTTCTATGTTTTTTTATCATTATCTGGTCTTCAGATGTCGGAGCTTATGTTTTTGGCGTATCCTTCGGTAAGAATGGTAAAAAACTTTTTCCTTCAATCTCACCCAAAAAATCATGGGCAGGTTTCTGGGGAGGATTGTTATGCTCTGTGCTAACGGCTGTATTGCTCGGATATATGAGAATTATAGATATACCTCTGATTCATTGTATCTTTATGGCTGTTATTATGGATATTGCCGGAGTGTATGGAGATCTTTTCGAATCTCAGTGGAAAAGGAGCTTCGATATAAAGGATTCGGGGAGCATTATCCCGGGACACGGAGGTTTATTGGATAGATTTGACAGCAGTCTTATGGCAATTCCTGCCGGTGTACTATATTTAGTTGTATTTAATCTTATGTAATTTGGGAAATATTTCTAAATTTGTAAAATAATACTTAATCTGATGCGAATAGATAGAGATTCATACGGTACAATAGCGAAGGTTTGGCTTATAGCTTTGATTTTGATAGTCCTATTATTATGGCTTGTAGATCTTAAAGCTGTCTCATATAGCATATCTGCGCTTCTTGTTATTTTTATGGCTTTTGTGACATGTTTTCATAGAGTCCCTGTCAGAAAAAGGATTGAGAAAGAAGGGATTGTAACTTCTGCAGCTGACGGCAAAGTCGTAATCATATCCAAAGTATATGAAAAAGAGTATCTCAAGAAAGAATGCATTCAGGTTTCAGTCTATATGGATTTCTTCGATGTCCATGCCAATTTCTGGCCGATGACGGGAGAGATAAGCTATTACCGGTATCATCCTGGCAAATATCTTCTTGCATTCCTTCCCAAAGCCTCGGAGTTGAATGAACATTCTTCCACGGCCATTAAAAACGGTGATAAAGAAATATTCTTCAAACAGATAGCCGGCACATTTGCAAGGAGGATTGTATGCTATTCTAAGAAAGGAGATTCTGTCGAATGCGGCAAACAGTGCGGTATAATCAAATTCGGCTCAAGGTTAGATCTCTTCCTGCCTTTGGATGCTAAAATAAAGGTGAAAGTAGGAGACCATACAAGAGCCGCAGAAACAATAATTGCAGAACTATAAGCTTTTTCAATTATATATCTGCTTCTATAAGTTCTACTAATTTAGCAACAGCTTCTTTCTCAGGGACGTGACGCAGTACAGGAGTCTTTTGCTTGTATATAGTCACTTTGTGGTTTCCTTCACCCACATAGCCCCAGTCTGCATCTGCCATTTCTCCGGGCCCATTGACAATACAGCCCATAACAGCAATTACAATATTTTTTAGGTGTGAAGTCTTTTCTTTTACCTCTTCAAAGGCTTCTTGAAGATTGTACATAGTACGGCCGCATCCCGGGCAGGCAATGTATTCAGGTTTGTAAAAGCGTCTTCTTGCTGCTTGTAAAAGCTCGTCTTCCAAATATTCTCCAAGTCCGGATTCTTCAATACTTACTGTCTGCAAATTTTCATTTCTATATGAACCTGTTATTTTAATATCATCCAATTCTTTGTCTAACAATCTTTTGCCAAAATCACAAGCGACATCCAAAATAAGCTTCTCTCTTGAAGGAGAGTCATACTGGGCAATAGCTATCCTGTTCTCTATTTTTACAGATGTCATTGATGAAAATAATTTACCGGAATATCTGTCGGAAAGGTACCTTGCTACAGGGAGCTCATTTTCAGGTTCTTCTGTCAATGAAACTCTAATTGTATTACCTATTCCTTCTGAAAGCAATGTAGATATGCCGACACAAGATTTTATCCTGCCGGAATCACCATTACCGGCCTCTGTAACACCTACATGAAGAGGAAATATTATGCCCTTTTCACGCATTGCCTTTGATAGCAGCCTATAAGCATCCACCATAACAATAGTATTGCTTGATTTCAAAGAGACTACAACATTGTAAAAATCATTTTCAAGACAAAGATCAATCCATTCCATTGCAGCCAAAGCCATTGCCTGCGGAGTATTGCCATAAAGGTTTGTGATTCTTTCTCCAAGAGAACCGTGATTCAGACCTATTCTGATAGCTGTTTTATTCTCTTTGCATATATTTACTAATTTTGCAAACTTAAGGCAGGCCTGTTCATGCTCTTTGCTGAAATTTCCGGGATTGATTCTTACTTTTTCAACAAAAGGCGCTACGGCAATAGCCGTCTCGGAAGAGAAATGAATATCTGCAACTATCGGAGTATAAATCCCTTGGGTATGCAAGAACTCTCTAACTGCCTTGATATGGGGAACATCTTTAAGTCCGGGCACTGTAATTCTTATCAACTGCGAACCGGCTTCATATAACCTCACACATTGAGCCGCTGTACCTTCAATATCATCAGTATGCGTGTTGCACATTGTCTGTATTGCAATCGGCTGACCTTCACCTATCAGTAATCCGCCGATGTTTGCTGTTATTGTTTTCATATCAAGGTTATTTATCATTTACCATAAACAATATTATATGCTTCTCGCTTCAAATATCCCTTAGTCTTCCCGATACGTTTGGTTATCTGAAAATGCACTCCTGCCGATATTAGAATATCGAATGGATATGCAAACCTATAATAATATGGGCTATTGTAATCAGGTGAATAGATAGAAGACATAGAGTATTTGACAAGGGCATTGAAATGAAATTCTATGGGGGAGAGCATAATTGCAAAACCTGCTCCTCCTTTTAGTCCATAATCGAATTTGCGGTCATAGCTATAAAAATTGCTCTTGTAATAAGTATCCACTTTATCTCCAAATCTCTGAACCGAAAGCCTATATCCTCCATAGAAGCCTAAGTTTCCTGTTATTTTGAAATAATTCCCTATATCTATATGAAAATGCGACATAAAAGGTATATCAATAAATTTATATATCGCTTTTTCCGCACCATCCATTGTAGGTATTTCACCTTTATTATTGGCTTTGAAAAGGTATCCGTCATAACCATATTGAATACCAATCTGAAGGCCGAAATAAGGCATATAACCGAACATCTTGCAATACTTCGTGTAGAAGATGGATATATTAAAAGGCGTGATCAGATTACTTTGCTTTTTGGAAGGATTGAACAGCATTCTATTAATGCCCACACCATATTGTACGCCGATCATTGAATAATCATTGATAATAACCTTTTTATTCAGGTTTACAGTATCAAGATAAGTATCGCTGAAAATTGTATCTTCAGCTATCTGTAATGAATTGCCGCTCTCAATCTTTAAAGTATCTATAACCGGAACATTATGTCCTGTGACAGCAAAAGGGCAGATAATAACCAACAATATCGCAAATATTGATTTATTTATAAATATTCTTGTCATCATTTAAATAATTCATCAACATTTATATTCTGTTCTATCTCGGCGCCTTCAGGGATATCGAGAATATAAGAACCATTTCTGAGTCTGAAAAATTGTACCTTTTCAGGCTGTCTGTGCTCCAATACCGAACCTGTATCTACAAGGCCGTTGTTATTCTTGTCTTGCATCAGGCGGAGAGAATATTTCCCCTTTTTCATATATGGAAAAGTGACTTTGGTATCCGAACTAACGGTATAGCTGCGAATTACCTTGTCTCGCTTTTCATTCAGAAGGTCAATTATATACGTATATTTTACGTTATTCAGATTCACAATGAGACTGCTAAGGGCATCATCCTTTGGCAAGGCTACTTTTACCTCAGAACTGTCATTATAAAAACCATTGATATCCCTAAATCTGCGATGCGGGACTTTTAAAATATAGTCATAGCCTACCTGCAAATGTCCTTCCGGTTTCAGGGTATATTTCCTTATATTGAGAGAATCCCTGCGTACAGTATATTTCATTAGCTTTTCCTGCTGACGAGGATTTATTGATTTAAGCTTCAGAGAGTCAAATGATTCGTATATCAAAGGATACTTGAACTCAAATTCGAAACCGTATTGTTCAATAAGTTCCGGTGTTGCCGTGATATTCATTACGCAAATAGTGTCATCATGCTTTATATTTCTTCTTGAACTCTTTGACCTTGCGCCTGCATTTTCTTCTGTCAGTTTGAGATGTTCGGTAAAAGGAGCCAATAAGCCTGAAGTATCAGTCTTAAGGTAGTCCACAAAGACATGGAGTGTATCCGGCAGCCTTCTTCTGTCATTAATCCATAGTTCTAAGCTGTCTTTTTCTTGATTGAGCTGCATTATCAATCGCTTTGATGGAATATTTCTTACCCAAATAGAATCTATTTTGACTTCCGGAGCCATAAATTTCATATAAGCAGCTCTTTTGGATACTCTTGATTTATTGACTATCATTTGTTTGACAGGCTTTTCTTTGAACATATACAGTTCATACTCAGACTTTCTTTCTATACAATGAAATGTATCTTTCATATTATATTTCAGAAATTCTGGCAAAGTATCATTAAGAATGGTTTTTGGCCTTATAATAGAGTCGATAAATGCTATTTTGTCACTTTCCGGATCATATTTGTTGTTCGAGGCTTCATCCACTATGGCATATAGTCGAAAATCCGCATTAGCAACATTTCTCATCGCGAAGAATCCCCATTCATCGGTTTTTACTGCCGCTGCAGGCCTTTGCTTGAACACTGCCGAATCAGCCAAATCTCTGTAAAGCATTACTGTTGCACCTTTAATAGGCTTGAGCGTGTTGCAATCGCGTACAGTACCGGTTATACCCATCGAATCAATATTTTCTCCTGTTGAAAATACAAGAGTATAGCCGGGATACATATTTCCCTCATTATTATCTGCAATAGCATTTGTAAGATCAAGAGTGTATGTCGTATTCGTATCCAGATCGGATTCAAAATAAACGATAACCGTTTTACCTCTCATTTTGAATTTAGGAGCTTTTTCCAGAGGAGGAGACAAAAATATACTTTTCGGATCTTTTACCGTCACATATTCATCGAAAGTGATGTGGATCTTCGTATTGTGTACAGGCACATTCACACTTCCAGGCAATGGACTCAGGCCTACAATCATTGGAGGAATAGTGTCTTTCTTTCCACCGCTGGGAGGCGTTGTTGTATTTGCGCAGGAGTAAGAGAAGAGGATTTGGCCTAAGACAATCGCAACCGGTATTGCCGGGAAAAACCGAGATATGATATTTTTTATTTTCATGATTTTAAATGTCTGTTCTCATAACACTTTGAATTCCTTCTATTGAATTCAGCCTGCTGATAAGTTGTTCGAGTACCCTCTTGTCATGTACTAATAGATCTATATAACCTTCCACGATTTCTTGGTTTGCACCAAGGTTGAGTTTCCTCATATTCACCTCCATAACTAATGAAATCTCTTTTGTGATGTCATTGAGGAGACCTACACGATCCACGCCTTTTATAGATATTCTTACTAAAAAAGCCTGATCTTGAGAATTTGCCCATTGCGGCATTACAATCCAATCACCGTGCTTTGTCGCTAAACTCTCAGCCACACCGCAGGTCTTTTTATGAACCGTAACAGTACCATCAGGAGAAAGAAAACCCACTACAGGGTCTCCTGCTATAGGATTACAACATGATGCAATAATATATTTGTGTTTGTCATAAGGAGAGTTTATTATAAAATCTGCTCTATCTCTTGGTTTGAGAGCTGCTGCATAAATGTCCTCAGTGTTGTCAATATGATAATGCTCGGCTATTTCCATTATCGCCTCAAAACGGATAAGCCCCAATGAATACCTGAAATACAATTCTTCTGCGTTGGTCAATTCAAGATTGGCAATAATAAATCGCCTCATCTTGTCATTCAACACGATTCCTACGGATTTAAGTTTCTCATTAAGAGCTTTCTTGCCTATTGCTGCAAAATTCTTTTTTTCTGGCCTGAAAAAATCAATTACCATATTTCTGGCATGTCTTGTCTTTAGAAATTCGAGCCATTCGCGTTTAGGATGTTCTTTTTCAGCAGTAATAATCTCCACTTGATCACCTATTTTGAGAACATAAGAAAGAGGGACAAGTTTCATATTTACTTTGGCTGCAATTGCCTTATTGCCAATTTCTGTATGGATTTGATATGCAAAATCCAAAACGGTAGCGCCTTTTTGTATCGATTTCTGTTCCCCTTTAGGAGTGAACACCATTATATTACTGGCAACAAGGTCATTATGAATTATATCCAGCAGTTCAAGAGCATTTACATCAGGATTTACAAGTATTTCTTTGACTTTTGAGAGCCATTTGTCCATCTCGTTGTCGTTTTCTCCGGAGTATCCATCTTTTTTATAAGCCCAATGGGCGGCAATGCCTTTCTCGGCAATATCGTCCATCCTCTTTGATCTTATCTGGACTTCAATCCATATTCCGGATTCACTCATAAGAGTACAATGAAGGGCCTCATAACCATTACTCTTAGGGTGTTTTACCCAGTCTCTTACACGGTCCGGTTTATACCTGTAAATCCCCGTAATAATAGAGAATACATGATAGCATTGATCCCTTTCGCTTTCTTTGGATTTTGGATCCGGGTTGAATACTATCCTGACTGCATAAAGATCATAAACTTGTTCGAAAGTGACATTCTTGGTATTCATCTTATGCCAGATGGAATAAGGTGTCTTTACTCTTTTTTTTATCTCAAAATTGAAACCTGCATTGGCCAAGGCTGTATTTATAGGCTTGATAAATCCATCTATTTCTTTCTCTTTGTCAAGAATATTTCTATTAATTTTGGCATTAATGTCATTATAGGCGTCCGGTTCCTTGTATCTGAGCCAGATATTCTCCATTTCGGATTTGACTTCATAAAGACCTAATCTGTGTGCCAAAGGAATGAAGATGAACATTGTCTCGCTCAATATCTTGTCCCTTTTATATTCAGGCATATATTCTATTGTCCTGCAATTGTGCAGCCTGTCAGCTAATTTGATGAGAACAACTCTGATATCGTCATTTAGGGTCAACAGAATTCTTTTGAAATTCTCTGCCTGAGAACTTTCGGTATATTTTGATTCGTGGTGCTTTCTGTCCTGATTATCGAGTACGTTTTTGATTTTTGTAAGACCATCGACAAGTGATGCTATCTTGTCTCCGAAAAGCCTTTTGATATCATCAACCGTGAAATTGGTGTCTTCGACCACATCGTGGAGCAATGCCGCAGAAATCGATTTGTAACCAAGTCCTATATTATTTACAACTATTTTAGAAACTGCAATCGGATGCAATATATATGGCTCGCCTGATCGCCTGCGGATATTCTTATGAGCTTCATTTGCAAATTCAAAAGCCTGTTGGACTACTTTAAGCTCTTCATCATTGGCACATCTTTTTCTTGCCGCTTCTTTTAGTTCGGCATAATCCCTTGCTATTACTTCGTAATCCTTGTTTGTAAATTCTGAAAAACTCATATCAGCTCTTTTTCTTGTTCATCAACTTTCTGAAAGGAGTATGAGAATTGGGCCCCATACAATATAATCAGCCATCCGAATCTGAGCCATAGCATAAATAACGGAATGGCTGCAACAGTACCATATACGGCATTTAGTCTTGTCACCATAAGCTGGGTTTCAAGATACAGATATTGCAGAATGGAAAAGACTATACCTGAAAGTATTGCTGCTTTCAAGGCACAGCTGTATCTGACTTTTGTGGCAGGAATAAATTTGTACATTGCCGAAAGCGTTATTATTGCAACCGCACAGAAAATAATCCAGCTCAAAAATGATATAATGTTATCCGTAATTCCTGTTTTATTGGGGATAAGGTCAAGAACATGGGAATATACGATAGAACCGGTAAAGAAAATAAGAATGACAAAAGGTGCCAATATCATAATGATAATGTCAACCCAGAAGCTTTTGATAAACTTTCTCTGGGGTCTCTCCACTTTCCATACATTGTTGAATACTGTTTCGACCCTCATCATCATCCATATTACAAGCCAGACAAACATAAGGGCGCTTATCAAGCCGAAAACCCCGGATTGGGCGGATTTGATGATATTGTCGGCTGCGTTAAGAAGCATATCTATGATATTCTGGTCAATATTTGATGA
Organism: uncultured Bacteroidales bacterium; assembly: GCA_963548935.1. Classification (GTDB taxonomy): domain Bacteria; phylum Bacteroidota; class Bacteroidia; order Bacteroidales; family UBA932; genus Cryptobacteroides. The sequence continues at coordinate 147,968 of CAUUVS010000003.1, read as the reverse complement.
ATACAGAATATCTTTCAGTTTGCCTGCCAAGCCGAAACCGCCTGTCACTGCAAAAGCAACTGCAACAAAAGGTACAACAGCCATAGTACAGAAATAACTCAATGCTACTGACTGAAATCCTATTTTCTGCTCCTTAAATGTCTTGAGAGCTACAAGAACCACCTGAGTATCCCTGACAAGTTTTGCTTTAGCTTTGGATAACTCACCTATATTCATCTTCCAAACATCTTCTGAAATGAATTTATTGATTCTGGAAATATATAACTTCAATTTTTTCATGTCAGAATAGATTTGAAAACAGGTCAGGTTCGCTCTGATATTCATGCGATATCATTTTCATAAAATCGTCTTCTCCTATTATTTCGACTCCCAGTTCATTTGCTTTTTTTATTTTTTCAGGTCCGGGTTTTAAACCGGCCAAGAGGAAATTGGTTTTTTTGCTGATAGAGCCGCTGTTTTTACCTCCATTAAGTTCTATGAGAGATTTAACCTCATCTCTGGAAATACTGAAATTGCCGGAGATTACTATAGTTTTTCCTGACAGTACATCTGATAGGGATTGAGATTTCTTTGCTTGGCTCATCTGTAATCCTGCAGACCTTAATCTCTGTATTTCCATAAGATGTTTTTCTACTCTGAAATATGCAAATACGCTTTCGGCAATCACTTTGCCAATATCCTTTACTTCAAGGAGCTGATTGATATCTGCCGCGGCAACATTTTCTATGTTCCCGAAATGATCGGCAATTTCTTTTGCTGTCGTCTCACCTACATATCTTATGCCCAAAGCAAAAAGAACTCTGTTAAATGGCACTTTTCTGGATTCTTCCAAACTGGCAAGAAACCTTTCCGCTGAACGGTCTTTCCAGCCGTCAAGTTGCATAAGTTTCCACTTGTCAAGGTCATAAAAATCGGCAGGTGTAAGAACCATACCCTTATCGTACATCTGTTCAATAGTTGCTTCACCTGCTATGATATTCATAGCCTTGCGACTTAAAAAATGAAGAAGGCGACCTTTGATCTGAGTTGGACAGCCGTCTGCATTAGGACAGAAATATTTTGCTCCCTCTTCTTCTTTTATCAGAGCCGTACCGCAGTCAGGGCATGAGAGTGGGTAGATTGGAGGCTCTACTCCGGGAAGTCTTTTTGAAAATTCCACTTTTGTTATTTTAGGAATTATCTCTCCTCCCTTTTCCACATAAACATAGTCCCCGATTCTTATATCCATGAGTGCCATCTGCTCATAATTGTTCAAGGTCGCCCTTTTAACCATCGTGCCTGACAGGAGTACAGGCTCAAGATTGGCCACAGGTGTTATGGCTCCGGTTCTTCCCACTTGATAATCGATGGAAATAAGTTTGGTTAAAGCTTCTTCTGCCTTGAATTTATAAGCAACTGCCCATCTCGGAGATTTAGCCGTGAAGCCAAGTTCTTTTTGAATATCGAGTTGGTTGATTTTGATCACTATGCCGTCAGTAGGATAAGGCAAATTCTTCCTCTCCTTATCCCAATAATTGATATAATCTTCTATTTCTTTAATATTACGGCATATACGTCTCTTGTCAGAAACAGGAAGTCCCCACGAAGCAGCTGCATCCAAAGCTTCGGAATGTGAATCAAAACCAATATTGTCTCCTGCGATATGATACAGAGTACACCAAAGACCGCGTTTTCCGACTTCTTTTCGGTCAAGTAATTTAAGAGAACCGGATGCCGCATTTCTGGGATTTGCAAAAGGAGGTTCATCATTATCTTGACGCTCTCTATTTAATTTTTCAAAAGACTTATAAGGCATTAGAATTTCTCCTCTTATTTCAAATTCTTCAGGGAAATTGCCTTTAAGTGTCTGTGGAATATTGGAAATATACTTGACATTAGCCGTAACATCATCTCCGACAATTCCATCACCGCGAGTCAATGCCTTTAGCAGCTTTCCATTGCGATAAGTCAGGCAAATGGCTGTGCCGTCAAATTTAAGTTCACAGCTATATGTAAATTCTTTGCCGATTGTCCTTGCGGCCCTTCCTGCAAAATCTTCCACTTCGCCTATATTGTATGTATTGCTGAGTGAAAGCATTGGATATTTGTGAGGATACTGTATAAATCCTTTTGTAAGCCCCTGATCATCATTTATTTCCAAATCACTTCCAACTCTTTGGGTGGGCGAATCAGGTGTGATAATCTCAGGAAAAGCGACTTCGATATCCTCAAGTTCGTGCATAAGAATATCAAAATCATAATCGCTCATTGTCGGGGCATTATCCACATAATACCGCCTGCTGTTTTCACTGAGAATTTTTCTAAGTTCTTTAGCTCTTAGAATAGCCTGTTCCTTGTCCATTAAAATCGTTTAAAGTGTACTATCTTACAAATTTAACTCTTTTTTCGTGGATAATCTGCTGAAAATAGATTAATTTTGCACTCAAATACATTTATGATATAAAATATCAATAGGAAAACAAATATATTGAATCAAACATAAAAATATTATAAGATGAAAGATGCAATTATTATTCTCTGCGGTGGCGGTCCTGCCCCCGGCATGAACACTGTCGTATGCTCTGTGGCAAAGACATTCCTTTCAAACGGATTCAGAGTTATCGGTCTTCATGGCGGCTATTCAGGACTGTTCAGCAAAACTCCAAGGATTGAAGACATTGATTTTTACAAGGCTGACGCTTATTTCAACAGAGGAGGCTCATATCTTCAGATGAGCCGTTTCAAACCTACCGATTCTGATTTTGAAAATAATTTCAATCTCTCTCTCTTTCAAGACAATAATGTCAAACTTCTTGTGACAGTCGGAGGTGACGATACTGCTTCTACTGCCAACAGAATAGCCAAATTCCTTGAAGCAAAACATTATTCTATTCGCAATATTCACGTACCGAAGACAATCGACAATGATCTTCCATTGCCTGAAAACGCCCCTACTTTCGGCTTCAACTCAGCAAAAGATGAAGGCGCCCATATTGCAAAAACCGTCTATGAGGATGCTCGTACATCGGGGAACTGGCTTATTATTTCAGCTATGGGGCGTTCTGCAGGTCACCTTGCGCTCGGAATCGGAGAGGCCACACATTGCCCGATGACAATTATACCTGAGATGTTCAACAAAACAGAAATCTCTATTGACAAGATTATCAAGCTTACGCTTTCAGCAATAATAAAAAGGACAATACTCGGAATACCTTACGGTACTGTAGTGGTGGCAGAAGGAGTTTTCCACGATCTTGATCCTGAAGATCTGAAATCCACAGGTGTGCACATGACTTATGACGAGCATGGTCATCCTGAACTTGGTAAAATATCAAAGGCTGTGATGTTCAATGATATACTTGACAATGAGTTCTCAAAAACAGGGCTTAAGGTTAAGACTCGTCCGGTTGAAATCGGCTATGATGTACGTTGTCAGGATCCTGTAGCCTATGACCTTACATATTGCACTGAACTTGCTATGGGCGTTTACGAACTTTATGATAAGGGTGAAACAGGTTGTATGGTATATGTCGATGCAAATGGTGATTCGCATCCTCTTTATCTGAAGGATCTTCAGAACTCCGAAGGCAAGATCCCTCCGAGAAGGGTAAACATCGAAGGTGGTATCGCACAGAACTATTTCCAGTATATCTGCCACTATGTTACACCAGCCGACTATGAAGCTGCAAAGGCTTATGTCAAGGATCCGGAATCTTACGATTTGAAGAAGATTCTTAACTGGTAGCTAAAATAAAACATTTTTAATGTTATCCCGGAGATGAAGCGATTCATTGATGGGATAATGTTGTAATAAGATGAAAAAACCTATAATATATCAGATGCTCCCAAGACTTTGGGGCAACAATATAGCGAAGCCTGTCATGAGTGGAGACATTTTTCAAAATGGTACAGGCAAATTTTGCAATATAGACAGTGCAACTATAGATTATCTTAAAGATATGGGGGTTTCTCATATCTGGTTCACAGGTATTATTCGTCATGCAACATTATGCAATACTTGTGGTTGCGAGGCATCTGATTCGGATTGGGTGAAAGGATTGGCCGGCTCTCCATATTCGATAACAGATTATTTTGATGTAAATCCATATCTTGCCGAAGAGCCTGAAAACAGGATGCATGAGTTTGAGGCGATGATTGAACGTACTCATTCAAAGGGACTCAAGGTAATTATGGATTTTGTGCCCAATCATGTGGCAAGAGATTATGGAAAATTTTCTCCTAAACCGATTGTCAAAGGAAGAGATGCAATGGGGCATCCTGTTCTTGGAGCAGAGGATGATAAGAGTCAGTTATGGCTTGAAAGCAATGATTTTTTCTATTATCCGGGACAAGAACTTGTCCTTCCTGTAGAAAAACAGGAATACAAAGAATTTCCGGCTATGGCTTCAGGCAACTCTTATACACCAGCCCCATCGGTCAATGATTGGTACGATACCATAAAAATCAATTATTGCGATTATCATACAGCCACTTGGGACAAGATGTATGAGGCCGTGCGTTTCTGGACGGAAAAAGGTGTGGACGGTTTCAGATGCGATATGGTGGAACTTGTGCCAAAGCAATTTCTTAAATGGCTTATTGCCAAGATTAAAGAGGACTTTCCTGATATTGTTTTTATTGCGGAAGCATATCAGAAAGAATCTTATTCCTCATATATAAGAGATATTGGCTTTGACTATCTTTATGACAAATCAGGTCTGTATGATGCTCTTTTCGATATTGTAAGAAAGAATGTAGACGATAGCGGAGTGCCTGTCGAGCCATGGCAATCCACAAGAAGGATTACAGGTAACTGGCAGTCTCTGGGAGATTTGCAACCATATATGTTGAATTTCCTTGAGAATCATGATGAAGTGCGTTTTGCTTCCGATTTCTTTGGTCTTGATGCAAAAAATTCATTTGCGGCTCTTTATGTCTCATTATTCTTTAATACGGCTCCTTTTATGTTGTATTTTGGAGAGGAGATAGGGGAGAAAGGTATGGATTCGGAAGGCTTTAGCGGAGAAAATGGAAGGACATCTATATTTGATTGGTGGAGTGTAGGGAGTATAAGAAGACTATACAATACAATTCACGGCAAAGATGAACTTTATGAGAGAGAAAAATCTGTGTTGCAAGTATTTAGAACCGCTCTTCGTTTTGCATCAAAAGACCCGGCAATGAATTCAGGAGACACCTACGATTTGTGTTATTGCAATCATTCTTCTGACGGTTTCAACAAGGATAGGCATTTTGCCTTTTTAAGGGATTATCAAGATGAGACTTGGCTTGTTGCTGTTAATTTTTCAGATAAAATTGCGGATGTCAGTCTGACTATTCCTGAACATGCTTTCGAATGGCTAAAAATTCAGAAAACAAAAGAGCTGAATGAGTGCACTCCCATTAAAGTGCATATCGAGCCGATGAATGGTGTGCTATTACGTATCTGCTAATCTAAAATCTTCTGCGAAACTCTGCTATAGTCACTGCTGTTGCAATTGCAGCATTCAATGATTCTGAGCCGGCATTGCCTTTTGCATAACTTGGAATGAATAGCTTTCCTGTAACCTTTTTAGCTATTGAAGCGGAAATCCCTTTTGCTTCATTTCCTATCACAATCAGGACAGGAGTATTTTTCCCTGTAGCAATTTCTTCAGTATAGATATTATTGCCATCAAGAAAAGTTCCATACACTTGCCCTTTGGCATTTATGATATTGTCTGCGAGAGTTTCTATGTCAAAATAGTAGAGTTTCACTCTGAAAATAGCTCCCATAGTGGATTGGACGGTCTTGGGATTATAAATATCTACAGTGTCTGATGATGCAAATACCGCATCTATTCCGAACCAGTCGGCTATTCTGAGTATTGTCCCGAAATTGCCCGGATCTCTGATGGAATCCAGTGCCAAATAAAGACCATTGTTCTTGACGATTTCTGAAATTTCTTTTATGCCTGGTATTTCAGGTTGTCTTATAACAGCCAATACGGGAGAGGGGGTGGATAGCTGGCTTATTTTGGCCATAGCTTCTGCTCCAATATCATCACGTCTGTATATTTTCTCTATAATAAAACCTGAATCAATAGCTTCTGCTACCATTTTTTCGCCTTCAACAATAAATAATCCCATAGAGTCTCTGAATTTTTTGATTCCCAGAGACCGTATTGTCTTAATCTCATTATTTGAAATGCCCATCGATTTCTTTCTTGACATACAAATATAGCAATAATTCAATTTTACTCGATGTTTAAAGTTGTCTTATTATTTATCGATTCTATCGAATCAATAAAATAAAACATTGAAAAATTTGAGAATATGATACTAATGGAATAAATTTGCAGGGTTATTGATGAACAAGCAATTATCATATATTATAATATTGGCGGCAATTTTGTTGTCCGCAGTTTCGTGTTCTACTACAAGAATACTTTCAGACGGACAATACAGACTTGCCGAGAATACTATAGAAGTTAAGAAAGGGGAGAAATTCAATACAAATCAACTTGTTCCTTATATAAAGCAGAAAGCCAAAGCATGGAGTCCTATGCTTTGTGTTTATAATTGGGCAGGTCAAAATGACAAAAGTATATGGAATAAATTTGTTAAGAAAATAGGTATTGCTCCTGTCATTTATAATCCGGATTTGGTGACATCTTCTGTTGAAAACATAAAGCATCATCTTGATTATATAGGTTATTATAATTCTGATGTCAATGCTAAAGTAGAAGTCAGTCACCGGAAAGTAAAAGTAAAATATATGATAGATTTGGGTAAAAGATACCCGATTGAATCTTTAAATTTTGCTTTACCGGAAGGCAATCCTGAATTTGCAAAAGATTTCTACAATAATATTGCTTCTGTAAAAATAAAACCGGGAGATTTCCTTGCGGAGTCAGCTCTTGAAGCCGAAAGCGAAAGATCGGCAGCATATCTGCGTAAGTTGGGATATTATGGTTTTTCAAAAAACTATTATTTTTTTGAAGCAGATACGATTTCAAAACCGGATTCTGCTATATTGGAGATGCGGATAAATAATTTTACCAGAAATGAGTCTCCTGAAGATGCTGTCAAATTCAGGAAATTCAAATTCGGAAAAGTGGATATATATTATCCAAAGACCCTTAAACTTAGAAAGAATATATTGAACAACCTCAATACAATTATTCCCGGTCAGCCTTATAGTGAAGAAATCGTTAATAATACCTATAAACGGTTGTCAACGCTCAAGATGTTAAGCAGCGTTAATATTGAGTTGAGTGATTCTGATACGAATATCGTCAATACTGAAATTAATCTCAGCCCTTCAAAACTTCAGGGATTCAAACTGAATATAGAAGCCTCTTCTAATTCAACGGGGCTCCTCGGCTTGTCTCCCGAATTGTCTTTTTATCATAAGAATATTTTTCACGGTGGAGAATTGCTTAATCTTGCTTTCATGGGAAATTTTCAGTTTAAGCCGAGAACAGACATCAAATCTACTGAATTCGGAGTATCAGCAGGTCTGACGTTGCCGCGATTTGTTTTTCTACCATACAGTCTTTTCAAAGGAGCTATACCCAGAACAGACATAAAATCGTCATATAATTATCAAAATAGACCAGAGTATCGTAGAAATATAATTTCTACGTCATTCGGCTATTCAGGAGTACACAAGAAATTGTATTACCAGTTCTATCCGCTTCAGCTGAATATCGTACACCTTTTCAATATTGATGATAATTTCTATTCGTCTCTTTCTCATAATCCGTTTATGAGGAATGCCTATCAAGATCACTTTGATTTGGGGCTTGGAGGTCTCTTGTATTATACAACAAATGCAAATGTAATCCCTAAGACAACATATCAATACATAACGTTTCAATGCAATATCGCCGGTAACCTGCTTAGCGCTTTCAAACCGATAATGAGGAAAGATGCCTCAGGGGCCGGTATGATATGGAACACTCCTTTTTCTCAATACATAAGGGGAGAACTCACTTTAGGCAAGACTTGGCGTTTTGGAAAAGAAGACAAGCTGGCTCTTGCTACCAGATTTGTAATCGGAGCCGGTCATGCCTACGGCAATTCTACTGTTCTGCCTTTCGAACAGCACTTCTATGTGGGAGGTTCAAATAGCTTAAGAGGCTGGCAGGCAAGGGGAGTAGGACCGGGACTTTCAAAAAGAGAAGAAACTTTTGTCATTCCTAATCAGACCGGAGACATGAGACTTGAAGCTAATATGGAATATCGGTTTCCTCTGTTTTGGAAAGTCGAAGCGGCATCATTTATTGATATCGGCAATATATGGACTTTACAAAAGGGTACGGCAACTGATAGTGCGCTTGCTATGATTTCACAAAAAACTTTTAAAGAGGGTCTTGCTACTGACTGGGGATTAGGTATAAGGATAGATCTTAATTTTATTCTTATACGACTGGATTTTGGTATGCAGTTATATGACCCTTCAGAAGATCATGGGGCAAGATGGATTAAGCCTGAGAAATGGCTCAAAGGTCGTAATGCCATTCATTTCGGAGTCGGTTATCCTTTCTGACAATCTTTGCCGGAGGTGCCGTAATATTTGGGCCAGCAACTTTTCAAATAAGCCTTGAGAGAATCTTCATGCTTGTTTTCTGCCGGTTTATAAAATACTTGTCCTGAAAGCTCTTCAGGCATAAATTCCAAATCAGCAAAATGTCCCGGATAGTCGTGGGCATATTTATATCCGTCGCCATATCCGAGTTCATCCATAAGTTTTGTGGGTGCATTTCTTAAATAAAGAGGCACTTGGGCGTTTTGAGTTTGGGACGTTATTGCAATAGCGTCATCAATAGCTTTATATGCAGAATTGCTTTTAACAGAAGAGGCAAGGTAAATAGTTGTCTCGGATAGAGGGATTCTCGCTTCCGGCATTCCGATATTATGGACAATTCTAAAGCAAGCATCAGCTAATAGCAAGGCATTTGGATTGGCCAGGCCGATATCTTCTGCCGCAAGAATACAAAGTCTCCTTGCTATAAAGAGCGGGTCTTCTCCTCCATCTATCATCCTTGCAAGATAATATACTGCCGCATTAGGGTCTGACCCTCTGACACTTTTAATAAAAGCAGATATGATGTCGTAATGCATTTCACCGCCTTTATCGTATCTGGCAACATTGCTTTTAAGTGTGGTTACGACCTTATTATTGTCAAGCACTATATCACCCTCTTTCGATGAAGAGCCTATAATAAGCTCAAGAATATTAAGAAGCTTACGAGCGTCTCCTCCTGAATATCTGAAAAGAGCTTCTGTTTCAGTTACTTTTATATCTAAATTCTTGAGTATCTCATCATAAGAGATTGCCCGTTCTAAAAGTACTCTAAGGTCTTTGGCATCAAGCATCTCAAGCACAAAGACCTGACATCTTGAAAGCAAAGGATGTATAACTTCAAAAGAAGGGTTTTCAGTAGTGGCTCCTATAAGAATTATCGTTCCATCTTCCACTGCACCAAGAAGGGCATCCTGTTGCGATTTGCTAAATCTGTGAATTTCATCGATAAAAAGAATAGGAGAGGCATTTGATTCATTGAAAACCGATCTTTTGTCTTCTCCTGCCCTTTCAATGATTTCTCTTACTTCCTTTACTCCTGCATTGATGGCAGAAAGTGTGTAGAATTTCCTCTTTGTTATGCCGGCAATAATCCTTGCAAGAGTAGTTTTACCTACACCGGGAGGCCCCCAAAGAATAAAAGAGGACAGGTTCCCGGAAGTAATCATGTTCCTGAGCACACATCCTTCGCCCACAAGATGCCTCTGCCCCACATATTCATCTAAATTATGGGGTCTCATCCTTTCGGGTAGAGGTGGCAGCATCTTATTAAGATTTTCCATTAGATGTGTTTATATACTACTCTTCTTCTTTTTGTCTGTTCAAATTCAAAATTATCCCAAGGAGACTGTACCTTCCTGTTGGTTTCAAGCTCTGCATTGCTTTCTCCGAATTTGAAGCCTCCCTTGTTATAGCGAGGAATCAAGTCATTGAAGATAAGTGCCATAATACCATTATTGCGATATTCGGTCTTGACACCTATCAATAGCAGTTCAACTGATTCTTCATGTTTGAAATACAACGATTTCAGTATATGGAACCAGCCGAAAGGAAAGATTTTGCCATTGCATTTTTTCAGTGCTTGCACAATGCTTGGCATACTTAGACCAAAAGCCACGATATTCTTATCGTTATCTTCTACTAAAGTTATGTATTTCAAATCAATGACTCCAAGATAGAAGTTGACATATTTGTCTATCATTTTCTCGGAAAGAGGTGTGAAATTATATAGATTATCATAAGTTTCATTAATCAATGCAAAAATTTTTTGCCCTAACTTTTCCTCTCTGATTTCTTTTCTTGTAATTTTTCTCACGTGTACACCGGATTTTACAGGAACTATTCGTGCAAGCTTCTGTATCCTTTCCGGGACTCTTTCAGGAACGAAAATCTTATATTCAAGCCAGTCGATTTCTTTTTTGAACCCTAAGGCTTCCATGTGTTCCGGATAATATGGATAATTGTATATAAGTACCATGGTACACATTTCATTGAAGCCTTCAACAAGCATTCCTTCCGGATCGAAATCGGTAAAGCCTAAAGGACCTACTATTTTCTTCATTCCCCTTGCTTTTCCAAATTCTATTACTTTATCGATCAATGCTTTGGAAACTTCTCTGTCATCGATATAATCAATCCATCCGAAACGGACTTCTTTGTGGTTCCACTTTTTGTTGGCCTTATGATTGACGATTGCGGCCACACGTCCTACAATCTGATTATCACGATATGCCAGATAGAGAGCCGCTTCGGAAAATTCATATGCAGGGTTTTCATCAGGATCCAAAGTCGATATTTCGTCTGCAAACAGTTTTGGAACAAAATAGGGAACATCCTTATATAATTGATTAGGAAATTCGACAAAAGCCTTTAGCTCTTTTTTGCTTTTGACCTTGATAATATTCAATGACATAATGTCTGGTTTGGGTTTATATTGTAACTTACAAAGATAATCATAATAAATATATGTACAATAAATAAAAAAGTATTTAGGTTGTAAGAATCTGTAGAAAACCGATAAGAAATTGGCAAACTTTCAACCGAGAAATACTTTGTGGACAAAAAATAATTATTTGTGCTTTCAATACGAAAACATATATTATATTTGTCTTTTGAAACGAAATCCTTTTTAATACTATGAGCAAGATTAATAAAGAATTCGATGTAATAGTTATCGGAGGGGGAGTGACAGGTGCCGGAACTGCCAGAGATTGTGCCATGCGTGGTATGAAAGTATTGCTTGTTGAGAGAAAAGATATAGCAGACGGCGCTACCGGTCGCAATCACGGGCTTCTTCATAGCGGTGCCAGATATGCCGTTACTGATATAGAATCTGCTTCTGAGTGTATCAAAGAGAATATGATACTTAAGAGAGTGGCCAAGCATTGTGTTGAAGATACTACCGGATTTTTTATTTCTCTTCCCGAAGATGACTTGGATTATCAAAGCAAATTCGTAGATTCCTGTTTGTATGCAGGTATTAAAGCTGAAATTATCGACCCTAAGGAAGCAATAAATCTTGAACCGTCTGTTAATCCGGATATAGTGGGGGCCGTAAGGGTTCCCGACGGGTCTGTAGATCCTTTCAGACTTTGCTCTTCAAATATAGTGGATGCCAAACTTCATGGAGCAGAAATTCTTATATATACGGAGGTTAAGGAGATAATACGAGAAGGCGATACCGTAAAGGGAATTAGAGTCATTGACCATAAAAGCGGAGATGAAAGAGAGTATCGTGCACCTGTTGTAGTAAATGCGGCAGGTATCTGGGGGCATCATATTGCATCTCTTGCAGGGGCAAATGTGGGGATGTTTCCTGCCAAGGGAGCATTACTTATTTTTGCGCATCGAGTAAATAATATTGTACTCAATAGGTGCAGGAAGCCTGCAAATGCCGATATTTTAGTGCCGGGAGACACTGTTTGCGTAATAGGTACCACTTCTACAAAAATTCCTTTTGAGGAATGCGACAATATGAGGGTAACACCTGAAGAGGTAAATCTACTTGTCAGCGAAGGAGCAAAACTCGCTCCTGCTTTGGCTGATGCGAGGATACTAAGGGCTTATGCCGGTGTACGCCCGCTTGTCTCTGCAGACAATGATCCATCGGGACGAAATATAAGTCGTGGCATAGTGCTTCTGGATCATGAAAACAGAGACGGAATCAAAGGCTTTATCACCATTACCGGAGGAAAGTTGATGACTTATAGACTTATGGCGGAAAAGGCGACTGATTTGATTTGTAAAAAATTGAATATCAATCAAAAATGCCATACTACCGAAATACCTTTGCCCGGCTCTGATATGGAGAGTCAGGAAGAGGCCGCAAAAAAAATATGGACTGCTCCTTCTATGAGCCAGAAAGCAGCTGTTAGCCGTTTGGGAAATATGGCAGACAAACTTTCGCTTGACAATTCTTATAATAACAGCATTGTATGCGAATGCGAAGAAGTATCGGTAGGAGAGGTTAAGTCAGCTTTAGAGCATCTTGACGTGCATAATCTCATCGATTTGAGAAGGAGGACCAGATTTGGCATGGGGACTTGCCAGGGAGAACTTTGTGCCTGTAGGGCAGCCGGACTTATAGCGGAATCCGGCAATTGCACCGAAAAATCCAGAAAAGATCTAAAAGGTTTCATCAAGGAAAGATGGAGGGGAGTGTATCCTATTGCATGGGGAGAAGCTCTTCGAGAAGCAGAATACACTCAATGGGTATATTCGGAGGTTTTGGGAATGTCTGATTAATTGAAATAAATTGTCATTATGAAATTCGATGATATAATAATAGGCGGTGGGCTTTCAGGTCTTATGTGCGGTATAAGACTTCAAGAGGCAGGTAGAAAATGCGCTATTGTATCTGCCGGACAGAATGCTATGCATTTTTCTTCGGGTTCTTTTGATTTGCTGAACAGAGATAATGACGGTAATGCCGTAACAGAACCCTTAAAAGCCATTGAAAATTTAGATAAGTCACATCCATACAAGAAAATAGGAATTGGAAAAATCACTGACTATGCCAATAAATTGAAAGATATTTTCAGAGAGGCCGGAGTATCGCTCAAAGGAGAAATAGAGCGTAATAGTTATATGATCAGTCCTATGGGGCTTCAAAAGTCGGCATGGTTGGCATTGGAAGATGTGGAACTGTTTGATGTCCGAGATCAAAAAATAGGAGACAATATTTTGATTGTCAATATAAAAGGCTATTTGGACTTCAATACCAAGTTTGTTGCTGACGGTTTGGAAAAGATGGGCAGTCATTGCAAAATAGTAACTGTAGATATGCCTGCCTTTGATTCTCTCAGATCCAATCCTTCCGAGATGAGATCGGTCAATATAGCCGGAATCATGGATAGGGCTGATATGCTATCTCTGTTTATTCAAAAAATCAAATCTCTTATCAATACAGAAGATACTGTTGTTATACCTTCTGTATTTGGATTCAAAAACTCCGGAACCTTGGCGAGAATAAAAGAATCAGTTCCGATAAAAACCGTATTTATTGGTACCATGCCACCGTCGATTCCCGGGATAAGGTCACAACTATTGCTGAAAAAAAGGTTTGAGGCTCTTGGCGGCACGATGCTGCTTGGAGATGAAGTGATTAGTGCTGATGTAAATAATGGCCTTGTGAGGGCTGTCAGGACATCCAATCTTGGAGAGCTTATTCTTGAGGCTGAAAATTATATCTTAGCAAGTGGAAGTTTTTTCAGCAAAGGTCTTTGGGCTACTCCCACCGCAATTATAGAGCCTCTTTTCGGTGTCGATACAGACTATATGGAAAGTCGTGCGAATTGGTATGATGAAGATTTTTTCAAGACACAGGCTTATCTTGGATTCGGTGTCAGTACAGACAATAATTTTCATCCTTATATCAAGGGAGAGATAATAGGCAACCTATATGCAATCGGTGCTGTTTTAGGCGGTTACAATCCGGTGAGTTTGGGCTGCGGGGCAGGTGTCGCCATAATGACCGCCCTTAATGTTGCCGATAATATAATTGGCTCTAAAGTAGAATAGCTATGCAGGAGAAAAATATTAGCAACAACAATTTTGAGCAGTGTATAAAATGTACAATATGCACAGCATACTGTCCATTAGTGCCGGTAAATCCATTATTTCCTGGTCCTAAGCAAGCAGGACCTGACGGAGAGAGATTGCGTTTGAAAAATGGGTTTTTCTATGACGAGAATTTAAAATATTGCATGAACTGCAAAAGATGCGAGGTGGCTTGCCCTTCAGGAGTTCATATTGCAGATATAATTCATTCCGCCAGAGCAAAATACAGCCGCAAGTTACCTTCATTAAGGGATAAGGTTTTGGCAAGCACTGATTTTATGGGCAAAATGGCAAGACCTTTTGCTCCAATAGTCAATGTAATAACAAGTTCTGCTCCTGCCAAAATATTGATGGATGGCATAATGGGTATTGATAAAAATAGGACATTTCCAAAATATCAGATGCATGGTTTTGTGAGTTGGTTTAGAAAGAATGCAGAGCCACGACAATACGAATACCCTCATCAGTTGGCATTTTTTCATGGATGTTCTACTGAATTTCAGCATCCGGAAGTCGGGAGAGCTTTTGTGAACGTAATGAATGCCCTTGGATTTGGAGTAAATTTATTGGATGAGAAGTGCTGTGGTGTGGCTATGATTTCCAACGGGATGTGGAAATCTGCCAAAAAGCATGCAGAACATAATATAAAGATTTTTGAGCAGGCGGTGAGTAAGAAATTGCCTATAATTACGGTGGCTACGACTTGTACATTTACGATGAGAGACGAGTATCCTGCTATCATAAAAGTGGATAATTCAAAAGTAAAAGATAGTATATTTCTTGTTGAAAAGTTTATTTATGAATTAGTTGAGTCAGGTAAGGTAAAGTTGTTCTTCAAGTCCGATTACAAGGCTCGTTCTGCATATCACGTACCTTGTCACATGGAAAAGCTCGGCTGGAGCATATTCACAAAAAGACTTATGGAGATGATACCGGGAATGGAATTGATGCCTCTTGAAAGTAATTGCTGCGGTATTGCAGGGACATATGGTTTCAAAAAGGAAAACTATAAATATTCTCAGGCAATAGGGAAACCTCTTTTTGATCAGATAAACAGTCTCGACCCGGATTTTGTGATTTGTGAATGCGAGACTTGCAAATGGCAGATAGAGATGTCCACGAAGTACAAAGTCTTTAATCCTATTCAAATTCTGGAAAATGCACTTGACCTTGAAGCTATGGCCAAAGCCAATTGTATCGTCTGATAAAATCTTTTTTACTTTTATAGCGATTTAATTGCAAAATAACTTATAAAGAGAAAATTCTATATAAAAAAGGAGTGCCCGAAAGCACTCCTTTGGCGGGGCTGTAAGCCGGTTTCTGTTTTTAAATCTGCCATTTATCTACGCAACCTACCCCCTGACATCGGACGGGCAGTCCTCATCTGTCAGTATATTTGGTCTTGCAGGCCCTTTCAATGTACCCGCCACTCATCGCTGAAATGGCGTCGTAGGCTCTTGCCCCACGTTTTCACCCTTGCTGAAATAAGGTTTTAACCTTATGAAATAACAGCGGTTATTTTCTGTTACATTGAAATAAGATTACTCCTATCTGCGCTTTCCGCAGTAGGGCGCCCTTTCCTGTCCGGACTTTCCTCACCCCAAAAGAGGCGCGGCAGATCGTCCCACCAATTATAAGTATATATCTTTCAAATTTAAGGAATTTTCATTGGATTTATTGGTTTTTTGGCAAAAATGTATTTTTTTTGCAAAGTTTTTTCTGAAATTTAATTACTTAATACTGATTAGGTATTAAAAATACTATAAATTACTATTTTATAAAACCAACTTTTATGAACAGGCGGCAGTAGATTTGCTTTTACAATTTTGCCATATACATATTAAAATTACATCATGAAACGAATAAATCAAATATTAATATATTCGATTATTGTTATCATTACCTTTTCATCATGTAATAAACATGATGAAAAGGCATTGCTGACAAGTGTCAATGAACAGATAATGGGGAGATATAAATGCAAGAGCATAACGTTCTTGGGAGATCCTATAGATATTGACAATGATGGGAATACCAGTACTAATATAATCAACGAATTTTCAAAGTACGACTATACAAGGGAAATTATCAATACTCCTTTACGAATAGCTCCTGTCGGGAATTATGATTATAGTATGTTGATAAATATGGAGATACCGATACAGAATATAAGATTCGATAAAAAACAGAATAAATATTCTACTAAAGATTACAGCAAGAAGAGTTCATTTATCAGTTTCTCATATTCAATCGGGAAAGACGGTTTATTGTCATTTTCCGTATACCAAAATAAAGAAATAGCAACAGAAGATTATGATGGAATAATAGAAGGAATAGACTTAGACTATCGAAATACATACGGAATTGAAATAGTAAAACTGGGAAATGGCGTTTTCGAGGCAAAAGTAGCCTGTATGTTTTATGATTTTGCAACTTCATCTATCGTGAAAGGGCAGGCAATTTATCGTTATGAAAGGTTCTCGTATTCTCTTTATTAGCTGTTTCCTATCGTCACTTCTCTTCTCCACCAGACCTGTATTTTCTCAAGACCGGCATATCACCGATACGCTGGAAAAGGTTGTTATATCTGCGACACGAGATATTCGCAACAGTATCACATTCAAAAATTATTTTACTAATCGAAAAAAAAGCCTAACTTTGCAATCCAGTTAAGAACATACCGATTTATGAATACAAAATACGTTTTCGTCACAGGCGGCGTTGCATCTTCACTGGGCAAAGGCATTATCGCTGCTTCATTAGCCAAATTATTGCAATCCAGAGGTCTGAGAGTGACTATCCAGAAATTTGACCCGTATATCAATGTGGATCCGGGGACTTTGAACCCTTACGAGCATGGAGAATGCTATGTGACCGATGACGGTGCAGAAACTGACCTCGACCTCGGGCACTATGAAAGATTTCTTGGCGTCCATATGTCAAAGGCCAATAATGTAACGACAGGAAGAATATATTATTCGGTTATCAGTAAGGAGAGAGAAGGGGCATATCTTGGCAAGACAGTACAGATTGTGCCGCATATCACAGATGAAATCAAAAGGAGAATGCTTCTGTTGGGCAATTCCGGTAAATTTGATGTTGTCGTCACTGAAGTAGGGGGAACAGTGGGGGATATGGAATCTCAGCCATTCATCGAGGCTATAAGGCAACTGCAATGGGAACTTCCTGACGAGGATCTTATCAGCATACACCTTACTTTAGTACCTTATTTAAGAGCAGCCAAGGAGTTGAAGACCAAGCCGACACAACACTCGGTACAGGCTCTTCAGCAGGCAGGTGTTCATCCTGACATCATTGTGTGCCGTACGGAAATGGAATTATCTCCTGAACTAAGACGCAAGGTGGCTTTGTTCTGCAATGTGAAGCCTGGTCATGTAATCCAGTCTATCGATGCGCCTTCAATCTATCAAGTGCCGATAAACATGGAGGAGCAGGGACTTGACGAGATGGTGCTCAGGCATTTTGGTATCAATAATCTTCCTGCACCGGATTTTTCTAAGCTGAAAAGTTTTCTTGACAAACTTTATAATCCTAAACATCAGATAGATATAGCGCTTGTCGGCAAATATGTCGAACTCCAGGATGCTTATAAATCTATTCTTGAATCGTTTGTGCATTCAGGTACTGCTAATGAGTGCAAAGTGAATGTACATTCTTTCCAGAGCGAAAATAT
The DNA here is from genome assembly GCA_963548935.1 of uncultured Bacteroidales bacterium. Classification (GTDB taxonomy): domain Bacteria; phylum Bacteroidota; class Bacteroidia; order Bacteroidales; family UBA932; genus Cryptobacteroides. The sequence goes on along the minus strand of CAUUVS010000003.1, from coordinate 130,167 downwards.
CAATGATGCCAATGTGAAAGAGACTTTAGAGGATATGGACGGTATTTTAGTGGCTCCCGGCTTTGGAGAAAGAGGTATTGAAGGCAAGATTGCCGCTATCAAATTTGCCCGTGAACATAATAAGCCATTCTTTGGTATATGTCTTGGAATGCAGATGTGTGTTGTAGAATATGCGCGTGATGTACTTGGCTTGTCAGACGCAGCTTCGACAGAAGTCAATCCTAGTACCAAGAATCCGGTAATAGCTCTTATGGAAGAACAAAAGAGTACTACAATCAAAGGCGGTACAATGCGTCTTGGTGCATATGAGTGCAAATTGACGGAAGGCTCGATAGCAAGGAAAATATATGGGGAAGAGATTATTTACGAAAGACATAGGCATAGATACGAGTTCAACAGCGAATATCTCAATGCTATCGAGAAGGCTGGGCTTAAGGCTACCGGCCGTAATCCTCAGACGGGTTTAGTAGAGATTGTGGAACTTCCTTCTCATCCGTTTTTTATCGGAGTGCAGTTTCATCCCGAACTTAAGAGTACCCCTGAAAAACCGCAACCTATTTTTGTAGCCTTTGTAAAGGCTGCTATGGAATACAGGCTGAAGCGTTTAGGCTCAAATGATTATATTCCACAAGAAAATCTTTCTGCCGAAGAAGAATAGAGTAATGAGCAAATTGTCGAAAATCATATTACTTTATTTTGTTATAGTTGTTTTATCATCTTGTTGCAATGCACAGCCTAAGCAGTTCAAGATAGAGGTCTTGAACCGAATGCCTCACGATGAAAACTCTTACACACAAGGTTTGTTTTTCAACGACGGCAATCTGTATGAAAGTTCCGGAGGATATGGAGAATCTGCTTTCAGGAAAGTAGATCTTGCTACAGGCAAAGCGCTTAAGAGGTTGGATTTTGATAGTAAATATTTTGTCGAAGGGTCTGTAATTCTTGCCGACAAATTATTTATACTCACATGGCAAAATAAGGTCGCATTCATATATGATGCTGCTACTTTGAAATACAAAAGCACATACTCATATCCGAGAGAGGGCTGGGGACTGACAACAGATGGAAGCCGGCTTATTGCCAGTGACGGCTCTTCCCGACTGTTTTTTATGGATGATAAGTTTCAGGTAAATAAAATATTGGATGTTAAACTCAATGGCCGCTCTATATCAAACCTTAATGAACTTGAATATATTGACGGCAAGATCTGGGCAAATGTTTATCTGACTGATATAATTGTAATTATCAATCCTGAAACGGGCAGTGTGGAAGCGACTGTCGATTGTACCGGACTTCTGCCTGCAAGTCTGACAGACAGCAGAACCGATGTGCTCAATGGTATAGCTTATGACCCTGTAGGCAAAAAGATTTATCTTACAGGCAAGTATTGGAAAAAAATGTATGAAATAAAATTAGTTGCTAAAAAATAATTATTTAATCATTAATTAAGCGGGGGTACTGTACATAAGTACGGTTGAGAAAGACCCAATGAACCTGATGCGGGTAATGCCGATGTAGGGAAGGCTTGTTCTCATACGCAATTTGCGTAACCCTCGCACAATGTAAAACAACATTATGCGAGGTTATTTTTATCTTGGTGCAGCCTTGTTGCTGCTTCCATTTTCTGCAAAAGCGGAAAATGTTTCTAAGGATGGCTCTGAAATAAGTGAGCGTCTTGACAGTGTGATTGTTTCTGCAGGCAGAGCTGACAGGAAAACACCTATAACATTTACAATGATGGAAAAAAAAGAGCTTAGGGCCACAAATCCTATAAATTCTATCCCTATGGCTTTGAGTCTCCAGCCATCGATAATATCATCCAATGAAGGAGGAACAGGGCTCGGTTATTCCAAAATGAGCGTAAGAGGATCCAGTGGGACTCAGATTAATATTACTTTGAATGGTATTACACTCAATGACTCCGAATCTCAAGAAGTTTTCTGGGTAAATATTCCTGCTTTAAGCAATATCCTCAGTTCCATCCAGATTCAGAGAGGACTCGGCACTTCGGCTAATGGGGCAGGAGCTTTTGGGGCAAGTATAAATATGAGTACGGCATCTGTAGGCACTTCTCCTTTTGCCAATATGGAATATGGCAGAGGCTCTTGGAATACTTCTACAACCACTGTTTCTGCCGGTACAGGTTTATTGCCTTCAGGCTTATATGCAAGCTTCGCTTATTCCTACGGAAATACTGACGGATATATAAGAAACGCCTATGGCAAAGTTCAATCTGCTTTTGGAGTGATAGGCTGGATGAAAGGGAATAATTCTCTTAAACTTACATATCTTATGGGAAATCAGCATACGGGTATCACTTGGATGGGACTGCCATTGAAAAAATACAACGCAGGTGATTTAAGATACAATTCTGCAGGGGAATATTACGATAAAATGGGAAATGCCTTGTACTATAATAATGAAACAGACAATTATACCCAACATCATATTCAACTTAACTTTACACACCGGATAGGTGAGCATCTGTTCTGGTCGACAACCGCCAACTGGACAAAAGGTGATGGTTATTATGAGCAGTTCAAGCAAAATGCCAAGATGAAAAAATATGGTTATTCTCCCGTAGAGATTGACGGAACTATTTATAAGAAGAGTGATTTTATTATACGTAAGGCTTTGGATAATGGCTATTATGTATTGAACTCCAATCTTAAATATATTGATGAAAGACTTACGGCTACAGCCGGGGTCTATTTTTCTTCTTATTCAGGAAAACATTTCGGAGATGTTGTTTGGGCATCGGTATTAGGTGACAAGCATAACTATTCTGATGGCAGATGGTATGACAATAATGCGAAAAAATATGAGGCTACGGCTTTTGCTCGTGCCGAGTATGATTTCGGAGCGGGATTTTCGGCTTTTACTGACCTTCAGTATAGAGGAATAAGATATGCAATGGAGGGACCGGATGATAAATATATAGCAACGGATTATAAAAACAACTGGAATTTTTTTAATCCGAGGTCCGGTCTCAGCTGGATCAGTGGAGATTTCATAAAGGTCTATGGTTCGGTTGCATTAGGACATAGAGAGCCAGGAAGAAGCGATCTTAAGGAGAATATACGCTATGTCGTTCAAGAGAAAAAGGCCGGTAGGGATGCTCAGGTGAATCTAAAGCCTGAAAAGATGTTCGATGTTGAATTGGGTATGGATATGAAGATTCATGATAAACTTTCCTATTCTATCAATTTCTATATGATGGAATATAGAGATATGCTATTGGAAACAGGAAGACTCAATGAGTCCGGTTATCCTATCAAAGAGAATGTGCCTGTAAGCTACAGGAGAGGCGTAGAAATAGCAGCAGCTTGGAAAGTTCTTCCGGAGTTGCATCTTGATGGAAATATAGCACTTAGTATGAACAAGATAAAGAATTACACAGCACAAGTAACACAGTATGATAATCAAACTAATTATAATTATCTTGGAGTGTTGAAAACTCATTATGACAAGGTGTCAATGCTTAATTCACCGTCCGTTGTCGGTATGGCAAGATTATCTTTTATGCCTTTTCGTAGAATTGGAAGAGGCTCTTTGAAAAGCACTTCTATGACTTTGGACGGAAAATTTGTCGGTAGACAATATTGGGACAATACTGAAAATATTGACAGATCAGTTCCGGCCTATTTTGTTGCCAACATGGCTTTGAATCATGAGTTTTCGCTCGATAGAGGCAAATTAGGGCTTGGGGCTTATATCAACAATCTTTTCAATAGCAGATATTATGCTTATGCATGGGTCTCAAGGACACATTTCAAAGATTCGAACGAGATGGTGCAGTATGAAGGACTTTATCCTCAATCTCCCATAAATTTTATGTTCAAAATTTACTACAGATTTTAGTTATTGATAATCCGTTGTGGTGAAAGTACACATGGGAAGTCGTCACTGACGCCCTATATAGCTTTGCGCAAGTTTCAATTGGCGACATTGCTTATATCCCCCCAACCGTGAATGGCAATACGGAGATTTTTAGTGAGTTACCCATCCAATATTCATTGAGAAAATAAAAAAATTAGTAAATTTATCCGTTATTTTCCATATATAGTTGTAATCCTTTAAATTATAACTATATATGGAAAAATATTAGCAAGATTATCAACTTTTTAAACTAATTTATTATAACGAAATATCGTAGCAAATATTATTTTGAAAATTGTAATAACCAAAAATATTAGTAAAATGAAGCAGGAAAAATTATTATCAATTCTCGGTTGGGTAGCCACTGTAACAGCTATGGCAATGTACGTCTCTTATATTCCGCAGATTAGTTCCAACCTTTCCGGACATAAAGGTGATTGGCTCCAGCCAATGGTTGCAGGTATCAACTGTACATTGTGGGTAGGATACGGCTTTATACATAAGAAAAAAGATTGGCCTATCATTATAGCCAACATTCCGGGTGTTATTTTTGGCTTTTTTGCTTTTGCCACAGCCTTATGAAGATATCCCAATTCGCTAACAGACAAATTACTGAGCAAGAAACGAATTCTGTAACAAGGCAAGTTCTTTAAAAGAACCTCAGGGCTATAGTAAAAGTATACCTTGGGGGGTATATAACTGCAATGATTTTATCTTTTTTGTGTTTGGTAGCTTTAATTCATAAATAATTTATAGATTAGAGATGAAGCGCTTACTTTACTTTCTTTTAATCTTGTTTGTTCCATATCCAATGTATTCGCAAATGCTCTTCTCGGAAAATCTTACCATGAGCATAGATAGTACCAAGAGCATACAGGGAACAATATTGCCCGTGCTGGATTTCAAAACCGAAAAAAAGGATGTATTCACTTTTAAAAATACAGCCAATCTCAACCTACTGATAAAGAACAAACATGTAATCAATTTTATCAATAAACTTGAATTTTCTACCTATGGTAATGAAGTAACTGTAAGCGGAGGATATGTACACACCGAATACCGTTATTTGTTGCGTAATGCTTTTGAAGTTTATCCTTATATCGAGTCACAATGGGCAGAGAGTAGAGGAATGAAGTATAAGGTTTCTACAGGTTTGCAATCGCGATATCGGCTAATAAACAGTGCTCATTGTCTCATGTTTGCCACAGTAGCAATATTTTTCGAATTCGAAAAGTGGGAACAACCATCCTCTACTTCATTCCAAGAGACGTATGCCTACAGCCGTAGCATCAAAAGTCACCTTTCTATCAGTTTCAGGCATCGGTTGGGAGATAATTGGGAACTTACAACTACGGCCATTCATCAGGAAAAGCCCGACAGTTATTTTAAGAAAGCCCGCTTTGGAGGAGCTATTGACCTTAAATACAAAATTACACCTATGATAGGAATACGCGGAGCCTATCGAATTATTTACGATACTGCTCCTATTGTACACGTACGAAAAGATTACAATGTCGTCGATGTAGGTATTGATCTCTCGTTTTAACCGAAAGAAGTGACATCTCCGATATTCTAACCATAAAGACCCGCTTCGCAGCGGGTCTTTATGGTTAGTTAGTAGTGTGTTTTTACCCGAAAAGGGTTAATTATTGTTAGTTAGAAAAATTTCTAAAAGGTGTTTTATTTTGTAACGTTTTAAAAACTTTACAAAGTTAGTCATTACTCTTATAATTGCAAATAATTTCTCATTAAAAATGAAATTATTTTAACGTTTCAGTTGATTTATTGTTAAGAAGGTGCGGTCGGAGAGCTTTCGTCCTTGAAAAAGCCTGTTCGTCCTGCCATGATTGAATCAGTTTCGGGTCTCCACTCAACAACACGTCAGGCACTTTCCAACCATTAAATTCGTATGGCCTTGTATATACAGGAGGGGATAGCAGGTTATCCTGAAAAGAATCGCTCAATGCAGAAGTCTCATCTGATATGGCACCCGGAATAAGTCTGACAATAGCATCGGCAAGAATTGCAGCCGGCAGCTCTCCACCGCTGACAACATAGTCGCCGACAGAAATTTCCTTAGTAATAAGGTGCTCACGTATTCTATTGTCTATGCCTTTATAATGACCGCAAAGTACGATGATATTTTTTTTAAGTGACAATTCATTGGCTATGCCCTGATTCAGTATTTCTCCGTCAGGAGACATATATATTATTTCATCGTATTTTCTTTGTGAAGTGAGTTCCTCAATCATTTTAAATACAGGCTCTACCATCATTACCATACCTGCATCGCCACCATAGCTATAATCATCTACGGTTTTACGGCTTCCTAACCCGTATTTCCTTATATTGTGAACATTTATATCTACTATGCCCTTTTTTCTTGCCCTTCCGACAATAGAAAAACTTAAAGGACTGTCTAATAATTCAGGAACAACTGTAAGTATATCTATCCTCATTATCCTACTTTTTGAAACTCAAGGCAAAAATAGGATTTATTATTGATTTTTTAGGTATATTTGCAAATCTATCTGTTAGATATAAACAGATGTTTTTATTTATAAACCGTTACTTCGTTTCTTATGAGTGAAGAATTAAAACCTGATGTAATCAAGTCATCAGATGTAGTAGACAATGTTGCTTGTTCTGAAAGCGGCAAAGAAATTATGGCAGGTAAAGAAAATCTATCTGCTACCGAGACAAAACCTGATGAGGCATCAGTAAAAGAAAACAAAATTTCAGACAGTATGGCAGTGGATAAGGCTGCTACTGAAGTAGAGAAAGAATCAGTATTGACAGAAAATCCGCTGATTCAGGATAAAGCTGAAGTTGAATTGGCAGATAAGCCGAAGGCTGAAAAAGAAGAAGATGAGCAGCCAGAGGAAACTTCTGTCAATTATGCTGAACTTACTCTTGCACAACTTACAAATGCTTTCGAGACCTTGTCGGCAGATAAGGAGAGGATGAAAAAGTCAAAAGAGGCCGAAGCCATCAAGGCAGCATTTTATAAAAAACTATCAAAAGAAAAAGCTGAAGCCGGTTATTCCGCCAATGTCGATGAAACTGATGAATCCTCCCATGTGGATGAAGAGGCAGCCGGTAAAGTCGTAGAAGAAAATGCACAGAAAGAGAATCCTTTTGAAGTGATAGAAAGCGGTTTTAAGGCTATCTACAACAAATTCAAGAAGGAACGTGCTGATTATAACAGAAAACAAGAACTCGAACGTGAGGATAATCTAAGAAAGAAAGAGGCTGTTATTGAAGATCTTAAGGCTCTTATTGATAAGCAGGAAGATATCAATGCCACATTTCCGGATTTCAGGGCTATCCAGACCAGATGGAGGGAAATCGGTCCTGTACCTGTCCAGAGTTTCAGGGATCTGAATAATACTTACCAGTTCTATGTGGAGCAATTTTACGACAAGGTTCAGATCAATAGGGACATGCGTGATCTTGATTTCAAAAAGAATCTTGAAGCAAAAGAAGAGTTTTGTCAGGCTGCTGAAAAGCTGTCCGATAATAAAAATGTATTGGAAGCTTTTAAGGAACTTCAGAAACTTCACGAGCAATGGAAAGAGTATGGTCCTGTAGCCAAGGAATTCAGAGATCAGATATGGGATAGGTTCAAAGCTGCAACAGCTGTTATTAACAAGAAGTATCAAGCATATTTTGAGGATCTTAAGGCCCAACACGCCGAAAATCTCGAAGCCAAAAAAGAATTGTGCGAAAAAGTAGAAGCTATTGCAAATAAAGAAGATATAAAGTCTTCCAATGAATGGAATTCTCTGTCAAAAGAAATTGCAGATATTCAAAAAGTGTGGCGAACAATAGGTTTTGCCACTAAAAAGGAAAATCAGAATATTTATGACAGATTCCGTGCTGCTTGTGATAAATTTTTTGAGAGAAAAAGATTGTTCTATACTGATTTCAAAGACAGTATGAATGCTAATCTTGATAAGAAAATGGCCTTGATAGAACAGGCTGAATCCATAAAGACGAGCACTGAATGGCGGAAGACCACAGATCAGTTTATCAATCTCCAAAAACAATGGAAAGAGATAGGTGCTGTGCCGCGAAAGAAATCAGAACAGCTTTGGAAGAGATTCCGTGCTGCCTGCGATGAGTTCTTTACAGAAAGAGATAAGCAAAACAAACCGGAAAATGATTTTTACGGCAATCTCAAAGCAAAGAAAGCTCTTATTGACGAAATTAAGGCTTTCGATACAGAAGACGCGACTTTAAAACAGGATGCCGCACAGTCATTCAATGAACGTTGGCTATCTATAGGTTTTGTACCTTTCAAAGAAAAAGATTCGATTGCCGCAGCTTTCAAAGAGGCTATGAGTGAGAAATTTCCTGATTTCCAGCCTCATTCAAATCGCGACAGAGGGGGACGACCTCAGAAGGGACCGATGTCTGAAAAGGATAGATTAGTACAGAAATACAACCGGCTCCAGCAGGATATTGACACATGTGAGAACAATATCGGTTTCTTTACAGCATCGAAGACCTCTGCTGCACTCATACAGCAGATGGAAAAAAGAATCGAGGCCGCCAAAAAAGAACTTGCTTCTCTTGAAGAGCAGATTAGAAACATTGAGGAAACTCAAGAATAGATTTAATTTTATAACTAAGTGAATAAGAATACTATAATCGGCTTCATTTTGATTGGTGCTGTAATGTTCGGATTTACATGGTATCAGTCAAAACAATATGCAAAACAAGTAAAATATCAGGCTCAGCTTGACTCAATTGCTGCTATTGAAGAATTGGCGAGAATCGCCGCTGATTCTAACGCATACAAAAATTCTGTCACTACTGATTCATTAGGAAAGACAATTGATTTTACCGCCGAAAACAACAAAATTGAAAGCGGCATATACAAAGATCGTCTATTGGGAGCAGCCCGTTCAAAAGAAGGGAAATATCTATTGCTTTCAAATGATAAACTTGAAGTTGTTTTTGCCACAAAGGGGGCACAGCCGTATTCTGTACATATAAAAGATTTCAGAAACTATGACAGTACGGATCTATATCTCTTCAAACCGGGACAGAGTGAACTTGGCTATTCTATTTATGCCGGGGAAAATATCAATACAAAAGATTTTGTATTCGATGTAGTCGAGCACACCGATTCTTCGATTGTGATGAGACTTCCATTTTCCGGAGGAGGATATATTCAGCAGTCGTATCATTTGGCAAAGGGAGGGTATATTATAGATAATGTCCTTACATTCAAAGATATGGATAATATAATTCCAAGGAACGTGTCAGTTTTTGATATGGATTGGAAGATGACCGTACCGAGAATGGAGAAAGGATTCAAGAATGAAAGTCAATATTCAAAACTCGACTATTATTTCAATGGAGAGAAAAAACCTGATGAAATCGGACGAGGACGGAACGGAGAAAAAAGAATAGACAACAGATTAAGTTGGTTTGCATTCCAGCAGCAGTTTTTTTCTGCAATAATGCGTTCCAAAAATGAATTTGCATCAGGAAATTTGTCTATAAACTTTTTCTCGAATGAAGATGAAAGTCATAATTTGATGACCTGCGAGGCAAATATGAGATCTGATTTCGCAATAGGCAGCGAAGTATCAGTGCCTTACGAGTTTTATTTCGGTCCGAACCATTTTAATACTCTTAAATCTTTCGGACAGAAATATGAAAAAATAATACCTCTCGGAGGCTGGCTTGTAGGATGGTTCACAAAATATGTAATTATCCCTCTTTTCAACTTCCTTCACAAGTTCATTTCTAATTTCGGTATTATCATACTGTTGATGACTATCTTTATAAAGATAGTTGTGCTTCCTTTCTCATTCAAGTCTTACTCTTCTTCAGCGAAAATGCAGGCAATAAAGCCTGAAATAGACAAACTGAATGAAAAGTTTCCGAAACAAGAAGACGCAATGAAAAAACAACAGGCGACTATGGACATCTATCGTAGGGCAGGAATAAGCCCGATGGGAGGATGTTTGCCGATGCTGCTTCAGTTTCCTATATTGTGGGCTATGTTCCGTTTCTTCCCGGCTTCCATAGAACTTCGCCAACAGCGGTTTTTGTGGGCCGAAGACTTGAGTGCATACGATTCTATACTGAATTTCGGTACAAATATTCCTCTGTTAGGAGATCATATATCATTATTTGCGCTTCTTATGGCAGTCTCTATGTTCTTTTACTCAAAGATAGTTTCTTCAGGACAGATGTCAGGCAACGATCCCAATACTGCCAGCATGAGGTTTATGAGCGTCTATATGATGCCTATAATGATGTTTTTTATATGTAATAGTCTTTCTTCCGGATTAAGCTATTATTATCTCGTTTCAAACCTTATTACAATGTTAGAGACATGGATAATAAAGAAATTCTTTGTCCATCCTGAAGAAATAATGGCTAAACTTAAAGCATCCGAAGGCAAACCTGTTCCAAAAAGCAAGTGGCAACAACGTTTGGAGCAAGCTCAAAAGATGCAGCAGCAGGCCTTAAGAGAAAAAGAGAATAAACAAAGGAGGCGCTGATGATCAGCGAAAATCTTAATAATATTTATAATGAACTGCCGCTAAATGTGAAGTTAGTGGCAGTTTCCAAATTCCATCCTGCAGAAGAGATTATGCAGGCATATAATATCGGGCAAAGAGCATTTGGCGAGAGCAGACCACAGGAAATGGCAGAAAAACATAAACTGCTTCCCAAAGATATAGAATGGCACTTTATCGGTCATCTTCAGACAAATAAACTCAAACTTGTTCTTCCTTTTGCTTCTTTGATCCAGTCAATTGATTCTATTCGCCTTTTAGAGGCAATAAACAATTGGGGGCTGAATAACGACAGATCCATCAATGTTCTTTTAGAACTGCATCTTGGAGCCGAAGAAACTAAAAATGGGCTTGAAGAGGCTGAAATAAGGGAGATTCTTGTCAGATCAGCTGAATATGAGAATATTGTGTTCAGGGGACTTATGGGAATGGCAACAAATACTTCAGATGAAACTATCATAAGAGCTGATTTCGATAGAATTTCAAGATTGAAATCCAATCTGAAAAAAGAATTTCCTGAACTTAGACAATTTAATGAACTGTCTATAGGAATGTCCGGAGATTATAGGATTGCCTTAGAGTATGGTGCAACAATTATAAGAATCGGAACGAATATTTTTGGCCTCCGCAAAATATCTGAATAATCAGAAACACTTTTAGTGTCCTGTTATTCTTTGTCCGAATGCCTCTTAAGTTCTCTAACCATAGCCTCTGCGATTTTGGTCGAGGCTCCTTTTTCTCCAAGCGCTGCACGGATTTCTTTATAATCTGATTTCATATTGCCCCTATATTCTCCATCTTCAATCAGCCTTCTGACTTCGGAATACAAATTATCCGGCGTGAAATAATACTGCATAAGTTCTTTAAAGGCCTTTCTGCCTAAAATCAAATTGCCGAGACTAATAAACTCTATTCTTATAATCTGCTTGCCCACATAAAAATTAAAATTTGCCCCGGAATATGCAACTACTTGAGGCGTACCTATAATACAAGCCTCCAAAGATGCCGTACCGGAATTTATAACAGCAGCTTTGGCATGCCTTATTATTGAATATGTTTGGTCAAATATTATCTTTATATAGTCTTCACGTCCTGCTATAAAAGGAGCATAGTCATCAATTGTTCTGGAAGGTGCGCCTGCGACAATAAACTGATAATTAGCATAATCCGGATTATTTTTCAGCATATCCGCAAAAGAGATGCAAACAGGCATCATACTTTTGACTTCTCCTTTTCTTGAACCTGCGAGAATTGCAATATATGGTCTGTCTTCAATAGAATTGGCCTTAATAAAATCCTCACGGCTTTCTATCATTGCCTCTGACGAGTCAATAGCATCTATTATAGGATTGCCCTCATAAATATATGGAACACCTTTTTTTCTGAAATATTCTTTTTCAAAAGGAAATACTATAAATAGCTTGTCTACGTATTGCCTTAGTTTGCGTATGCGACTTTCTCTTGATGCCCATACTTTCGGAGCAATATAATAGAATACTTTAAAACCTTTTTTATGTGCAAATTCGGCAATTCTGAAATTGAATCCTGGATAATCGATAAGTATGACAACGTCAGGATTCCATTTTTCAATATCATTGCGGCATTCATTGAGTTTTTTTATAAAATGACCCGCTCTAAGGAGTACTTGGGTAAAACCGATAACTGCCTCGTCTTTGTAATCGTGAACAAGTGCAGAACCTACTTGATGCGACTTATAAACAGAATCCATAAGAGAACCGCCCCAATAACGACAATCTGCCCGATTGTCTGCGGCATAAAGACCTTTCATAAGGTTAGAGCCGTGAAGGTCGCCGGAAGCCTCACCTGCTATAATATAATACTTCATATCAGAAACTCAGATTAAATCCTTCTTCATCAAAAATTGCAACAATTTCTTTTTCTGTAGTCATAAGGCCTTTCACTCTATATTCTTCATCATTAGTTAGTAAGAAGAATATCCATTATATCGTTTAAGTTAATAAAAGTCATTGATTTCATGGACAAAGATATGGAATTTAACTTTTTTTTGGTAATTTTGCATTGATTTAAAGACCGATATTAAAAAGGTTAGTAGATAATTTGTTTAACTTTCAATAAATTTATTAAAAATGGTAAAACTTGGTATTAACGGATTTGGCCGTATCGGCCGTATGGTATTCCGTGCCGCATTTGAGAATTTCGCAAATGATATCGAAATTGTAGGTATCAACGACCTACTCGATCCTGAGTATCTCGCATATATGCTGAAATACGATTCTGTTCACGGATTGTTCAAAGGCGAAATTGCTGTTGAAGGCAATACTCTTATCGTAAACGGCAAGAAAATCCGCCTTACGGCAGAAATGGATCCTGCAAACCTCAAATGGAACGAGGTAGGTGCAGAAATCGTTGTTGAATCTACCGGACTTTTCCTTACAGACGAGGCTGCTCGCAAGCATATTACAGCAGGTGCAAAGAAAGTTATTATGTCTGCTCCTTCAAAGGATGCAACCCCAATGTTCGTATATGGAGTTAATCATAAGACATATGCCGGTCAGGATATTATTTCTAATGCATCTTGCACAACAAACTGTCTTGCTCCTATCTCAAAGGTGCTTAATGACAAATTCGGTATTGTTCGTGGCCTTATGACAACAGTTCATGCAGCTACAGCTACCCAGAAGACAGTTGACGGCCCTTCAAAGAAAGACTGGAGAGGCGGTCGCGGTATTCTTGAGAATATCATCCCTTCTTCTACAGGTGCTGCCAAAGCTGTAGGCAAGGTTCTTCCTGAGCTTAACGGCAAACTTACAGGTATGTCACTTCGCGTACCTACATCTGATGTTTCATTCGTCGATCTTACAGTTGAGCTTTCAAAACCGACTTCATACGAAGAAATTTGCGCTGCTATGAAAGAGGCTGCAAATGGTGAGCTCAAAGGAGTACTCGCTTACACCAACGAGGCTGTTGTTTCTACAGACTTCCGTAATGACCCTCATACCTCTATCTTTGATGAGAAGGCAGGTATACAGCTTGACCCTACATTCGTAAAGGTTTGTGCATGGTATGACAATGAATGGGGTTATTCAAACAAAGTGCTTGAAATGGCACGTGTTATCGCAAAGTAATTCAGTTTTTCTGATACTTATAACGGGGCAGCCTTCGGGTTGCCCTTTTCTTTTAAAAATACAACCGTGAATAAGAAGCCTATAGAATTCTTTCAGCAGGCTTATTTTTATATAATAAGCAAAACAATTCATATATTTGCATTGGAAAATCAAGCAACGGCTTCAACATATTACGCTGCCTGATATTAGTTGATCAAGTGTGAAATGAAATCGTTAAAAGAAATATTCAGAATTGGCAGAGGACCTTCTTCTAGCCATACAATGGGACCTCAGCATGCTGCTGAAATTTTTCTTTCAGAATATAGCAATGCGTCCGCATTTGAAGTCACTCTTTATGGCAGTCTTTCAGCAACCGGAAAGGGTCACATGACAGATGTTGCTATTCAGGAAGTTTTAGAACCAATAGCGCCTGTAACAATATTATGGAGATCTGACATTTATTTGCCTTATCATCCCAACGGTATGACTTTTAAGGCTTTTGATGGCAAATCTAATCTTATGGGCGAATGGACTGTATATAGCGTTGGTGGGGGAGCCTTATCTGAAGGAACCGGCAAAGACGACAGGTTCAATACTCCGGAGGTGTATGATATGAATATGCTTGGAGACATACAAAGTTGGTGCGAAAAATATGGCAGGAGTTATTGGGAATATGTTGATAAATGTGAAGGTTCTGAAATATGGGACTACTTGCATGAAGTGTGGATGGCTATGCAGCAATCCGTTGAAAATGGACTGGAGCATGAAGGTGCGCTTCCCGGTCCTCTCAATCTATCCAGAAAAGCTCCTGTCTATTATGTAAAGGCAAGCGGTTACAAGCAGACACTCCAAACCAGAGGGCTTGTTTATGCTTATACATTGGCGGTCAGTGAAGAAAACGCTTCCGGTGGAACTATCGTAACAGCTCCCACTTGCGGTTCGAGTGGAGTTGTTCCCGGTGTGCTGTACCATTTGGCAAAGGGCCATAATTTCAAAGAGATAAAAATCCTGCACGCATTAGCTACTGCAGGCCTGTTCGGTAATGTTGTCAAAACCAATGCTTCCATCTCTGGTGCAGAGGTAGGATGTCAAGGTGAAGTAGGAGTTGCTTGTGCGATGGCTTCAGCTGCTTCATGCCAGCTTTTCGGAGGCAGTCCATCACAGATTGAATATGCTGCAGAGATGGGACTTGAACATCATTTGGGAATGACATGCGACCCTATATGCGGTCTGGTACAGATACCCTGTATCGAAAGAAATGCCTTTGCTGCGACAAGGGCATTAGATTCCAACCTTTATGCCGCATTTTCGGATGGCAAGCATAGGGTTTCATTTGATCATGTTGTGGAGGTAATGAAACAGACAGGAAAAGATTTGCCTTCTCTGTATAAAGAGACTTCAACAGGAGGGCTGGCAAAAGGATTTAAAGAGACGACAATAGAATAGTTTACTTTATACGTATCACATTCAGATCCGCAAACCCCTTTATCCCATATACTAAGGCTCTGTCAGTGAATTGCCAATACGTCCAATCGTCCCTTTCCGGTTCGGATACTCCATAATGCGCGATCCATAAGGGATAACCGGTTATGATTTCCGTAGAGATGACATTACAGGCGAAATGCTCTGATGTATATATAATAGGTTTGCGTCCATATTTATCTTCCACTATTTTCAACCATACAGATATATTGTCATTAAGTTCTTTGTATGAGCATCCTATATGAATTGTCTCGACATCCAATACAGGAGGAAGGTCGATATGACGCAATTCTCCTACAAAGTTTATAAAATTATATGCCTGAAGAGCCGGATCTTTGGAAGAACGAAAAAAATGATATGCTCCTCTTGCATAGTTGCGCTTTCCTGCTTCTATCCAGTTGCGCTTGAAATGCTTATCTTTAAAGTCAATTCCTTCTGTGGCTTTTATAAACATAAATGTAACCGGAAGAATTGTGTTAGCGGCTTTTATTTTTCTTACAGTCTTTCCACCCGGCCCTATCAACACCTTTAGAGAATCCCAATTAGGTTCTCCGGAATTATGATGTGAAATATCAATACCATATCTGAAACTCCCTTCAGGAACCTTAGCCCCGCTTTCAGCATTATGTCTTATTAAAAAAGGTATGGCAAAAAATACAGCTACAGCCACTGCTATAAGCAATATATTTCTTGAGGACAATCTGATCGTTTTGATTTTTCTTTTACCGGATAGTCTGCTCCTTTTAGATCTCTTTTTTCTGTTTGAAACCTTTCCTTTTTTGCCGGATTCAGTATGACAGGCCTTTTTAGTATTTATAAAATATGTTTTTATAGGCATTTGCTGCTCGTTAGTAATGATTTGCTTTTGTTCTCCAATATATATTTTTAAAATAATACAAAAATAGTAAATTTGTAAGACTGAATAAACTTTATTTATTATGGAATTAAAAGGATCAAAAACAGAAAAGAATCTTCAAACAGCTTTTGCGGGTGAGTCTCAAGCCCACACAAAGTATCAGTACTATGCTTCAAAAGCGATAAAAGACGGATATGTACAGATAGGAAATATGTTTGAGGAGACAGCAAGAAACGAGAAGGAACATGCTAAAATCTGGTTTAAGCTTCTCCACGGAGGCGAGGTTCCTTCAACTGAAATCAATTTGGGAGATGCTGCTTCCGGCGAAAATTATGAATGGACCGATATGTATGCCGGCTTTGCCAAAACTGCAATGGAAGAAGGATTCACGGAAATAGCTTTCCTTTTTGAAAAAGTTGCCGCCATTGAAAAGACTCACGAAGAGCGTTATCGCAAACTTCTTGGCAATATTAAGGATGGGCTTGTTTTCTCAAGAGATGAGGATATGATATGGGAATGCCTGAACTGCGGCCATATTGTTATAGGTAAAAAAGCTCCTGAGCTTTGTCCTGTATGTAAACACCCTAAGAGCTTTTTTCAGGTAAAAGCCAACAATTATTAGTCTCTGTCTCTAGTTGACGGGAACAGGCAGAACAATATGTTCATAAGAACATAGACAGAGAAAGTCATAAGGACAATCAGCGACCAGTTTTGCCTGGTCACTATAACAACTATAATGAGGATTGCTACAATAGAAATAAAAGCAGTCCTCTTTATTTTTGTCAATAAAGGAGTCTGATGACCCTTTCCGAATTTCATGGCAAACATCGGAATTTCACTTACCATCAATGCAGAAAGCACAATAGCCAAAACCGGCAGGAACCAATATCCATGCACAATAGAAGATAGCCATGTATCAGGAGACATTGCTGAATAATAAGCAAGTGAACCGCATATCATAGCCGATGAAGGTGTTGCGAGTCCTATAAAACTTTCTCCTTGCCTTTCATCGATATTGAATTTGGCTAATCTTAATGCAGAAAACACTGCAATGGCCAGTGTAATTCCACTCAATCTCCAATCAGTACCGGACAAAGACATCGTCTTGAAAAGCATTAAGGAGGGGAGGATGCCGAAACTCACCATATCTGCAAGAGAGTCAAGTTCTTTGCCTATAGCAGAATAGGCTTTGAGAAGTCTTGCAGCCAATCCATCCGAAAAATCGCAGACAGCGGCGGCAATCATAAGAGGAAAAGCATATTCAATATGCCCTTCAAATGTAAATATCACCCCGCAGAGTCCGCATAGCAGATTCAGCGAGGTGATAAAATTAGGAACAATTCTAAATATTTTCATCAAACTTATCTTATTCCAAGCTTTTTCTTCAAATCTTTTGGCAGTGCATCCTTATGTACGATGAAATCCAATGCCTTGGCCTTTGTAAATGCTTCAGACAAATACCAGATTCCCTTGTACTTGCCTGCATCCCCCCAAGAATTCTTTACCATAATATATCTATTGCCGTACTGGTCTTTTGCTATGCCAAATGCGTGCATGCCATGATCATCCGTAGTTGATTTGAAATCAAAACCATGCTGACGACTTTCCTGTGTCACTGTTTGTTCGACAGGGGCTTCAGCAACCTCCTTGTTTTTCTCGCTTTCCGCATCTTTGCCAATCCATTTTACTTGATCGGAGCCAGCAGTGGACTTTGTCTGATTGTCAAGCAAAAGAGCGTAGCCTGTGCGGCTGAACCCGGTTTCACTGACATCCCCGCCCCAAGTGGCAGTATAGCCATGCTCAAGAGCATAGAAAAGTGCGTTCATAAATTCATCTATAGGCAGATTATATGCCTGATCTCCACGCCAATTATCGCTTACCTCCAAAGCGAATTTTGTATAAAAAGGATGATGTGTGAATGATGTAAGGCTGACATAATCATCAGGATTAATCTTGTATGAATCTCTATAAGAAGCCGGAGTCCATATCTTTCCATTAAACTCAAAAGTGTCGGGACATTTTCCGAGATAGGCATCTACAATGCCTTGAAAGCCTTTCTTCCAAGCTGTTGAAAGAGTCTTGTTGGGATTGGTAAGAATCACATCGATATATGCCTTTGTAGCAGCATCAAGTTCACCATGGACATGTTTGTCAGTACCATAATTCAAACCTTCCTGAACGCTTTGAGGCACAATACCATAGTCTTTGACAATATGAAGTACATCTTCACATTCGCTGCCGGCAGAGAATGTGAGATTCCCATCCATTCTGATATATTTTTCTGCTCTGTCCATATAGGAATGACTTACAACGAACATTTCTGAGAAATCAGGATAATTTGCAGTGTCTTTGATAGAATTGATGCGAATAGCTTCTGATTCCAAAAATGATATTCCCGTAAAACACCAGCAAGTACCAGAACGGTTCTGATTTTTGATTGAAGTAATCGGATTCTCTTTTACTACTGTAAACCGGAGTTCGTCTGTTGTATTTCGTGCGGACAAACAAAGCGGTAATATTGCCCCGATAATTAATATAAGACTTTTCTTCATATATTTTATGTATTATACATCTAAAAACAATATACAAATTTAGAGAATTTTTGTAAGTTTGCAATATATGGAAATGGTTAAAAAGATACTTTATATACATGGAATGGGAGGGGGAGGCGACAGCCGGATTCCCGGTATATTGCAAACTTATTTTTATGAGCGCAGGCAGCATAGAACAAATATCGAGGTAATTGTCAGGACATATAGCTTTGACCCTGAAGAAGCAGCAAGTCAAATCAATGATTGGATTCATGAAATCCTCCCGGACCTGATAATAGGCGAGTCTCTGGGGGCTATTCAAGCTATCAGAATAAAAGGTTTTCCTCACATTCTGGTATCACCGTCATTGGGCGCTCCGAAATATCTTGGATACTTAGCTTTTCTGGCTCTGATTCCGGGGGTCTCTCAGCTTTTAAACTTTATATACAGACCCAAAGAAGGAGACAGACAAAAAATGGATTTCAGATTCAAGGTTCTCAGAAAATACAGACATCACAGAAAACTGGCTCTTGATAACACTCCTTTATTCGGCAGCAAAGACTATTTCTTCGCTTTTTTCGGAACAAAAGATCATTATCGTAAAACAGGAGTAGTTAGTATGAGAGCTTATATAAAATATTTCGGTAACTCATATCAATTATATGAAGGTACGCATTTTATGGAAGAGAATTTTATATACGAAAAACTGGTTCCGAAAATTATTTATGTTCTCGGAACCGGTTTATAAAATATCATAATCTTATTTGTTTGTTCTACCAGGATATGCTTTCAGACCTTCTTCAAGGATATGAAGAGCTTTTTTCAATTCAGGAACCTCAAGAACATAAGCTACTCTGATATGATTATAGCCTACTCCTTCTGAGCGATAAAATGATTTGGCAGGAGTGACCATTGTTGTCTCGCCAGCAATACTGAAATCAGTAAGCATCCATTTTGCAAAACTCTCTGCATTGTCGACAGGTACTTCGGCAACAGTATAAAAGGCTCCTGTAGGCATAGGAGAGAACACACCATCCATCTTATTCAAAGTTTCTACTGCAAAATTTCGTCTGGCAATATATTCTTTCTTAACCTGGTCAAAATACTCCTGCGTAGTGTCAAGTGCACCAAGAGAAGCAAGCTGTCCGTATACAGGAGGACAAAGCCTGGCCTGTGCATATTTCATGGCTGCAGCCATAACATCTTTATTATGAGAAATAATGCATCCTATTCGACAACCGCAAAGATTGTAACGCTTTGACACAGAATCTACCAAAATCACATTCTGCTCAATACCGGGTATATTCATTGCTGAAAAGTGAGGCTCTTCGGTATAGCAAAATTCACGATAAACTTCGTCAGATATAAGAAAGAGATTATGCTTGCGGACAAGCTCTCCGATAGCAAGCATCTTCTCTTTAGTATATAGAGTACCTGTAGGGTTACCGGGGTTACTAAGAAGAACAGCTTTGGTCTTAGGGGAGACTAGTTTTTCAAATTCTGACATCTGTGGAACCTGAAAGCAATTTCTTATATCGGTAGGTACTACTTTCAGAGTGATACCGCTCATAAAACAGAAGGTGTTGTAATTAGTGTAAAAAGGCTCCATAACTATAACCTCATCACCTTCGTCACAACATATTTTAAGAGCCATATCTACAGCTTCACTGCCTCCGACAGTCATTATTATTTCAGGAACTTCTATATCTATTCCTATTTTCTTATAATATTTCTCAACCATTGCTTTACGCAATTCAGCAAGACCGGCAGAATTGGAATAAGACACGTGGTCAAGGTTGTTCTCTTTAACTGCATTCATAGAACATTCAGGAGACTTAATATCAGGAGCCCCGACATTAAGATGATAAACCTTTATGCCCTTGGCCTTGGCAGCGTCAGCAAATGGACTAAGCTTTCTGATAGCAGAAGCCGGCATTTTTTGCGATTTGTTCGAAATACTTACCATAATTGAGAAATTTTATTATAGATTGTTATATATTTTCAATTACTCATTAGACAAAGATAGTGATTTTTTCTACCTTTGTGATGTACTTAACAAAAACATCAGCGAATATGGCAACTTTCAGACAGCGAGCTTTAAATGAAGCAGCCTTGCATAAGCCGGAGAGGTTTTATATTGAAGAAGCCCCAATATCTTCGTATTTCGGAAGCAATGTTTTTGATATGGAAAAAATGAGGCGGTATATGTCACAGGCAGCATACGAAACTGTGGTATCCGCCAACAAGTCCGGCAAAAATATTGAACGCAATACTGCCAATGAGATAGCTACTGCTATGAAAACTTGGGCTTTAGAAATGGGAGCCACACATTACACTCATCTTTTTCAGCCGCTTACCGGTATGACTGCTGAAAAACATGAGGCTTTCATTACTGTAAAGAATGGGGTGCCTTTCGAGAAATTCAGCGGCAACGCCCTCATTCAGCAAGAACCTGACGCATCCAGTTTTCCTAGCGGTGGTCTGAGAAATACTTTCGAAGCCAGAGGCTATTCTGCATGGGATCCCACATCTCCCGTATTCCTGCTTGGCAAAACTCTTTGCATCCCATCGGTTTTTGTTTCATATACAGGAGAGGCTTTAGATATGAAAGTACCTAATATCAAGTCTTTACAGGCATTGAACCTTGCCGCTACCTCCGTCGCAAATCTCTTTGACGAATCAGTGAAAAGCGTTAGCGTCAATTTGGGACTCGAACAAGAGTATTTTTTAGTTGATGAATCATTATACAGTGCAAGGCCTGACCTTAAGTTATGCGACAGGACTGTAATAGGACATACTTCCGCTAAGGACCAACAGCTGTCCGACCATTATTTCGGGGCTATTCCTTCCAGAGTCGAAAATTTCATGAAAGACTTTGAAACAGAAGCATATAAACTTGGAATAGAACTTTCTGCAAGACACAATGAAGCCGCACCAAACCAATTCGAATGCGCTCCTGTATTCTGCGAAGCTACAAAGGCTATTGATCAAAATATGCTTCTGATGATTATAATGCAGAAAGTTGCAGAAAAGCACCATCTCAAAGTCATTTTTCACGAAAAGCCTTTTGATGGTGTAAATGGCAGCGGAAAACACTGCAACTGGTCATTACAGACAGATACAGGTACAAATCTTTTGTCTCCGGGTAGAACTCCTACCAAAAACCTTCGGTTTCTATCATTCTATGCCGCAGTGGTTAAGGCGGTGTATAAGCACAATCTTCTACTGATGACATCGGTATGTTCATTAAATAATTCATATAGGCTTGGCAGTCATGAAGCACCACCTGCTGTAATGTCTATATTTTCCGGCTCTACCCTTACCAGAATTTTTGACAGTATCCTCAAAATGGAGAATCTTACTGAAGAACAGGCCAGTGCAGAATCAATCAAAATGGTAAGCTCGATACCGGAGATTTTTCCTGACAATACCGATCGAAATAGAACCTCTCCGTTTGCCTTTACGGGCAACAGGTTTGAATTTAGGGCAGTCGGTTCTTCAATGAATGCAGCGGCAGCTACTTTCGTTTTGAATTCAATTGTCACAGAAAGTCTCAATCAATTCAAGTACGAAGTGGATGCTTTGGAGAAGGCAGGCGAAACAAGACAGAATGCGGTAATGAGCATAGTACGCAAATTTATGCATGAATCTAAGGACATAATGTTTGAAGGCAATGGTTATTGCAAAGAGTGGAGGATAGAAGCTGCCGGAAGAGGTCTTGAGATAATAGACAATGTCCCTGACGCATATAAAGTATATCTAAGAAAAGACACTATTGATATGTTTAAGAATCTGGGGGTACTTACACCCGCAGAGACAGAAGCCCGTTACGAGGTACTGAACGAGACCTATGTCAAAAAACTCCAGATAGAAGCTCGTGTAATCGGGGATATTTGTCTGAATCACGTAATCCCAGCAGCGGTCAGCTATCAGAACCTTCTGATAAAAAATATTCAAGGAGGAAAAGAAGTATTTGGCGATGAATACAAGGAACTGTGTAAATCCGACATGGAAACCTTTAAAAAAATTGCAGGCTTTGTAAATGCTTTATCGAAGGATGTCGAAGCCCTTGTAGAAGCACGCAAGAAAGCAAACAAAATTGAAGATATGGCCAAACGTGCAAAATTATATTCTACAGAAGTAATGGCAATGATGAAGAAAGTACGATATAGTGCAGACCATTTAGAAATGCTGATTGATGACGAATTATGGCCAATGCCTAAATACAGAGAGTTGTTGTTTTTTTAAATAATTGGACGTGAGTAGATTAGAACCGATAATATTAATTTTGATATCTGCCGTTACAGTTTCCTGCGCAAATAATATGTCTGGAAATCCTGAGCCTATAGCTTATGTGCAAAGAATGATTTCCGACACTACAAGTTCAGGATATTCTTTGGTTTCATCATACAATCCGGATGACCAATCCGGCCCAATAGCAATTATAGGACAGCCTGAAGATGTAATATCGCTTACCGAAATTATGCTCAATATGGATTTATACAACAATGTTACGGGCAAACCGAAAAGCGATGGACTGTCGGATTTTTCAGGTGAGACAATAGCTATGATGCTTGATATGGCCAATTCTCCTTATTCAATTGACGGTTCAACACAATCGATTGACAAATTGAGGGAAATAACCGTTAGGAATTTTATGGCTTCAATAGATACAATATATTATTCGAGTCCTTTTAATACAGTGCATCCGCTAAAGAAAAAAGGAGCCAAATTTATTATCTTGGCATCTTCTCTTCCGGACTCTTATGGCTTCTATGATATTGATACTCTTTGTCATTTTGCAGGTTCAGATATTCCTGTCTTGTCAATTTCAAAAGCCATTCTTGAAGAGATTAGGTACACAAAAGACCCTGAAAATATTTTAATCTGGACAGACAACGATTCTCCTATTGCAAAATATAATAATATGGCCGGAGAATTTTTTGGGAAAAATAATATAAAATGCGAGGCATTTACTCCTATAAAATATGGCAGCACATATAAGCGACTTACTGATTTACTTGAAAAATACGTGGCGAATGGAAACAGAAGCTTTCTTACTACAATTATTGTAGATGATATATCTGTGGATATCGATTCTGTGAAGATTGCTGCAGAGGCTATTATCGCATCAGATGATGATAACCTTATCAATTACAAAAAATTGTTATCAGGCAATGTTGCTTATATTAGTCCGAAATTGTCTTTGGCAGAACAGTGCTATCATAAATTAAGGCAAAATAATGGGTTTACCCATAGGATTTCATACCCTTCAATAAAACCATTTATTTCAACAGTTGATGAAGATAACATATCATATCTATATGTTGAACTGAAAGATAAGTATATGACCGAATCGCTTATGGATTTTATGTCCAATAATGCTCCAAAGACTTTTTCACTATATGTTCGTTAGCAAAATAAAACCGGAAGAGATTGAAAAATTGGATTTAGCCTCATTTAATGGTGAAACCCATATAATTGACAGCTTAGATAAAGAATTTGATAATGCTATCCGTTATCTCAAAAACAAGAATATTATAGGTTTTGATACAGAAACAAGGCCTTGTTTCTCTCCGAACCAACCTAAATACGGGACAGCTTTACTCCAGCTTTCCGGTGCAGAAAAAGCATTTCTTTTCAGAATCAATAAGATAGGCATGCAGCCAAAACTTTGCAGAATACTTGCTGACAATAAGATTATCAAAGTTGGAGCGGCTGTTGCGGATGATATTAAAGGTTTGCAGAAATATCAAAATTTCAAGCCGGGAGGATTTGTGGATTTACAAAAAATCGTAGGGGATTATGGTATCAAAGATAAGAGTGTAAAGAAAATGTCGGCCATAATACTGGGAGTAAGGATTTCCAAAACACAGCAGCTATCCAATTGGGAGGCTGAAAATTTGTCCGAGCCACAGCAGCGGTATGCTGCTACGGATGCATGGATTTGTAGAGAAATGTATAAGAAGCTGATGAGCAGCGAAAAAATTAATATTGAAGAAAGTGTTACAATAGAATAATTATGGCAAAAATAATATTGAAAAAGGGCAGGGAAGATTCACTCAAAAGACTTCATCCTTGGGTCTTTTCCGGTTCTATAGCACAGATTGTGGGAAAGCCGGCAGAAGGAGATGTTGTTGCTGTATATGCCAATGATGGTTCTTTTTTGGCTACAGGGCACTACCAGATAGGTTCCATTTCCGTAAGGGTGCTTAGCTTCGAATCAGAGACTTTACCGCAGAATTTCTGGAAAGTAATGCTATCTAAGGCATTGTCCTTAAGAGAGGCTTGCGGTCTTGCAAATAATTCCCCCGAACAAACAAATTGTTATCGCCTTGTACATGGAGAAGGCGACTGCCTGCCGGGACTTATAATTGATTATTATGATGGTGTCTGCGTGTTCCAAGCACATTCAGCAGGTATGTTCAGGGCAAAGAGACAAATCTGCGATGCTCTGTGTGAGATTTATGGCGACAGATTGAAAGCCGTATATGACAAAAGTTCCGGCACAGCCCCTTTCAAAGCCGGTCTCGATCTTGTTGATGGGTATATATATAAACAAGATAATTTTTCAGACAAAGAGTTTGTTGTCATAGAAAACGGACATAGATTCTATGTTGATTGGAGCAATGGGCAGAAGACAGGCTTTTTCTTGGATCAGAGAGAGAATCGTGCTCATGTGGAAAAATATGCAAATTGCAGGAATGTCCTTAATCTTTTTTGCTATACAGGTGGCTTCTCTGTATATGCTCTATGCGGAGGCGCCGCTCACGTAGATTCTATTGACAGCTCAGGAAAGGCTGTGGATATGGTGAATAAAAATATCGCTCTCAATGGCTTTGATGAATCGTTACATAAAAGTTATTGTACGGATGCAATAGATTTCTTGAGAAATTCTCCGGCGGATAAATATGATCTGATAATTGTCGATCCGCCTGCTTTTGCAAAACATCGTGGAGCCATAAATAACGCACTCAGGGCCTATCAGAGATTAAATGCTTGTGCTATCGAAAAAATTCGTAGCAAGGGATTTATTTTCACTTTCAGTTGCTCTCAAGTTGTTGATAAGGAGGCTTTTGCATTAGCTATTTTTTCTGCGGCAGCTCAGACAGGAAGGACAGTGAGAATTATCGACAGATTTAATCAACCTGCGGACCATGCCGTAAATATATATCATCCGGAAGGGGAGTATCTTAAAGGGCTATTGCTCTATGTCGAATAGGAACGAAAATAAAATTTGCAGTTAGGGTAAAAAAGACTATCTTTGTAAATCATCAGCAAATGGTGCGTTGGCCGAGTGGTTAGGCTCAGGTCTGCAAAACCTGCTACAGCGGTTCGAATCCTCTACGCACCTCACATTAAGGAGACTGATTTATTCCAGTTTCCTTAATTTTTTCTGAAAGCCGGTAAACAAAGCGATAATCTGTAATAATATTTTATTTAGAAACACCACAAATTCACACAAAATTACCTTTTATAATATAAATTCAATCTTTGTATAAATCGGTTTATGTAAAATTTTTAATATTTGCAAGAAAATATTAAAAATTATTTAAAAAGATAATAACCTATAAGTCAACATCTTACATAAAACACATGTAAATAAGTGTAAATATTTTTTCATTTAGATTTGTAAAAAACGCAAAACCCCGTATCTTTGTATCGGGTTGATGAAGAGGTTCTCTCTCATACAGCTCATTGGTTATTAGTTTTAGTGTTATTAATTATGTGGTTAGTATGAACCTCACGCGTGATGCGCCAGAGTTCATTGTTCTAAAAGGACCTGATAATTTTCAGGACCTTTTTTGTTTTTATACGATTCCAATATTGTTCAGAAACTTTTATTTCACTTCTCGCTATTATCTTAAGTCCGGTTTAGTTGTTGCGACAGCTTTAGAACATCCCTTTAAAACATTTTAACAAATAAGGTTATACATATATTTAGTTATTTTTCGCCAGAAAATAATAAGATATTGGTATTGATTGTTTATCGTATCGTGGTGTATTTTTGCAGCATTATTTCACGATAAAAAATTAATAGAATTATGAATTTAATGACGAACAAAAAAAAATTGATTTGCAGCCTCTTGGGAATTTCCATATTATTTGCAGGTTGTAATAAACATGGGCAAGATGTGCCCGTAAAAGTAAAACCTAAGGGGGTAATAGAAGTGGAACTGCAAATGGGGCCTAAAGCCGGTTTTGTATATTTCTCTTTTATTGACAAACAGCAAGTGGAAATCAAACAGGGTAGTGAGGCTTCTATGAATTGGGATATTGCTTTTTATGATATAAACGGTAAAACTAATGGTGGTCAGAGTGGAATTGGAAAAGCAGCTGTTTACCGTACATTGTATAATAATTTTCAAGCCGTAAAAACAGTTTCTCCTTTTCTTGAAAGTTCTCAAGAGTCTTTTTGGCAAAAAGATATAAGGAAATCTGTCTATTCCATGTATAATATGCCTCCAAAAGTGGTTACTGACAATTTCAATCCTTTATTTACGACATGGTACAAATTTGAAGGAATGAGTATTGTTGTCGGTAAAGAAGTATATATTGTAAGGACTGCCGAAGGTGATTATGTAAAAATGCAGTTTATTGATTGGAGAGGCAGTAAGGGTAAATGGGGAAATGTACGATTCAGATATGAATATATCGGAACATCAGGAAGCAATGCTCCTGCTGAAGGAGAAATTCAGCTTGACAATCTGAAGGCCGGCACTCTTGCGGCACGACTAAAAGAACAATCAGCAAAAGAGTTCAAATATCTTACTATTAATGGGGGCTCCCTGAATGACGATGATATAGAAACCTTAAAAAAACTTCCTTCCATATTGGAGTCGCTTGATTTGAGCAGGGCTTCTTTAGGCTTTGACGATGACAGTTATGGATTCAAAGATTGTCGTACCATAAAGAAGCTGATTGCTCCGGCAAACCTAAAAACTACCGGCGGAAATTGGCCTTGGTTTGCGTATATGCCAAATCTTGAAGAGCTTGTTTTCCCTGGAAATAATTTGGAAAGCATAACGGAAACAGCTTTCACGGGATTGGAAAAAATGAATAAAATCACCTTGCCTAATTCGGTAGAAGTTATGGGCGAAAAGGCATTCTATGGTGCAAAATCTCTTAAGACGCTTGTACTTCCTTCCAAGATTGAAATTGTTCCATCGGAATGTTTTACTTTCTGTAAGGGGCTTGTAGCGATAAAAATGCCGGCATCAGTAAAGAAGTTTTATTCAAGCGCGTTATACTACTGTAATGATTTGAAAGAAATTATTTTCGAAGGCAAAACACCTCCGGAATTGTTACATAAGCCTTACAACGGTATAGAGGATCTTAAGTGGGATAAAGATGGAAAACCTTATCTTCATGTTTATGTTCCTAAAGGATGTATTGATTCATACATAAGTGTATGGAAATTGGATGCTGAAAAATATAAAAAATATTTCGTAGAATTTTAAAATAAAGACAGATTATCGGGAAAATATAGTACGTTAAGTATTTATTTTCCCGATAATTTATATTATTGCAGAGATGTATAAAAAATCATATATTATTTTTTTTATATTCATGTGTGCCTGTTCTTTTTTTGCATTTTCCTGCAAAAAATATATTCCGGCGCAGCCAATAAAACCTGTCACAGAAACAGAAATAACAAATTATTTCAGCTCGGCTTGGGATAATGTTCGCCCGTCCGATGCTCCGGAAGGTATGTATCAAGAGATTTTCGATATAAAAGACCTGAATAAAGAGAAAGAGACTTTATGGAATCTTTGGTGTAAGACACATAATGACAAGATTAAACCTTCAGAGTTGTTTGATCTTACAAAAGTATATAAAGAACCTGTATGGGACATTCCCGAAGGCGAAAGAATGAAATCATATATATTTGCCAAAGGAGAGAAACCTACAGATGGGTACCCGATGATTATAAACTTGCACGGAGGCGGAATGTACCCACAAGAAAAAGAACCTTGGGGAAGCAATATCAATAGCAGAGAGTTTCAGACTGCCTATTATTTGGCGTATTCAATCTATAAAGAAAATACTCCTGTGATATACTTTATTCCTCGTATGCCTGATGACCGAAAGGGGAGATGGTATTTCGAACCCAAAAGAATTGCTTTCAGAAGAGCTTTTCAGATAGGCGTACTAAGCGGCTTGGTAAATCCGAACAAAGTGTATGTAATGGGAATATCCGAAGGTGGATACGGAAGCCTTCGTATAGGGCTTTTTATGCCGGATTATTTTGGCGGAATAGGTCCAATGGCCGGAGCGGAATCTGTCAAGCAGCATGCAAAAAATCTTAGAAATGTTGCTTTCCGTATGGAAGTAGGAGAGCATGACAATTCATATAGCCGTTCTGATTTCGCCCGTAAATGGAAATCGGAATTGGCTCAGCTACATCAGGAAAACCCTGAGGACTTTATCCACGAAGTGAATATACAGGAAGGGCGAGACCACAGCATAGATTATACGCTTGTTTCCCCATGGCTTGTACAACAGACACGTCGTACTTATCCGAAAAGAATCACTTATGAATATTATGACTTGGATGAGAAAAACAGCTACTCTCCAGCGGTATATTATTTAAACTTTAAAAAACTTTTCCCGGAGAAAGGTTGCAGCATGACATTTGATGTACTGCATAATGGGAATGAATTTATAGTGGCAACAAAAAAGAACAGTGGAAATGTAACCGGCTCTTTCGATTTGTATGTAGACAAGGTCGACTTCAACCTGCCCGTAAAGATTTCTTATAATGGTAAGGTTATTTTCAATGAGAAAGTGATTTTAAATAAAGGAATAATTGCAGAGTCCATTGCTATGTTCGGAGATCCTGAACGTATTTTTGCCGCCAAGATTACCATTCCTCTTGATTTACAATAAAAGTAAATCGGTTTATATAATATTTTTGAAATTTCCAAGAAAAATGTAAAAAATATTTTTAACGCTAAATGATTGAAAATAAAATATTTATATAAATAAATAAAAAAAGTAAAATATTTTTTTACACATTTATTTGTGGAGAATATAAAAAGTCATAACTTTGTATCGGGTTTATGAAGGGGTTCTCCCTCATATAGCCTATTGGTTATTAGTTTTAGTGTTATTAATTATGTGGTTAGATGACCCTCACGCGAGATGCGCCAGAGTTCATTGTTCTAAAAGGGCCTGATTTTTCAGGACCTTTTATTGTTATTTTAATATGGCAATCTCAACTCCAAATGACTGTTGTAGTCTTCGGATGACAAGGTTATTGTAAATCTTAACACAATGAAGAATATGTATTCATCTTATTAAATCAAGAAGTTCCCTATATACAAGATGAGTAGGGAAGCCCATTATATTAAAATAAGAACCTTCAATTCTATCAATTCCTATATATCCTATCCATTCCTGAACTCCGTAAGAGCCTGCTTTATCGTATGGCTTATAAATATCGAGATAATATTCTATTTCCCTGTCAGTCAATTCTTTGAACCAGACATTAGATGTGTCCGAAAAAGTCTTTATCCTGAATCTGTCACGCAATGTAACTGCCGTAATCACATGGTGCTTACAACCTGAAAGCATCTTAAGCATACTTATTGCCTCTTCTTTAGAATGAGGTTTGCCAAGAATTTCTTGGTCACACAATACCATTGTATCAGCAGTAATAAGAATTTCATCTTCTTTCAGTTCTCTGTGAAATCCTTTGGACTTGCCTTCAGACATCAATGCAGGTACTTTTTCGTAAGGCGTATCACTTGAAAAAGATTCGATAAAATCGGTTTTCGGGTCTACAATAAACTCTATATCGAGTCCTTTCAATAATTCACGCCTTCTGGGCGAGTTGCTGCCGAGAATAATTTTTTTCCCCTTAGTATCCATTAGTAAAGTCTCTTATACTTGTCGGCATCAAAATTCCATTTCCCATGTAAAGTCATCACAGATTCTATGATTTCTCTGATACAGCCTTTTCCTCCCGGTTTTGGAGAAATATAATCAGCGGCCTTTCTGACTTCATCTACTGCATCAGCAGGGCAGGCTCCGATACCACACTCAAGCATAGCTTGGATATCAGGCAAGTCATCTCCTACATATAACACCTCTGAGGCTTTAAGTCCGTGGCGCCTACAAAAATCATCCAAATCTTCTATTTTGACTCTTGAGCCAAGATATACATCTTCTTCTTTGACACCGCAGCTCAAAAAACGAGCTTTAATTGAGCCGGAACGACCTCCTGTAATTATTCCTATCTTATATCCGTACATTGCTGCCATTCTGACAGCAAAACCATCCTTAGCATCGAATGTTCTGAAAAGTTCACCTTCCTGATCACAAAAAATGCCTCCATCAGTAAAAACACCGTCCACATCAAAAACAAATGCCTTGATATTACTGCATTCAAGATTCATAATGCTCACGATTTTGGACCATTATTAAATGGGCCGAAATCCTCTATATTGAATGTCCCTCCTTTCTGCTGGCCTCCGAAAGCATTGAGGTCAATCAATCCGAACTGCTCCTCATATTTGATGATATTGTCCTGCAATGCCATAAGAAGGTGCTTTGCATGCTCCGGAGTCATAATCAAACGATTTGATATTTCCGGTTTGGACAAACCGGGAAGCATCTCGGCAAAATCGATAATAAATTCGCTTCGAGAGTGGGTAATTATAGCAAGATTGGAATAACAGCCCTTGGCTATTTCCGGTTTAATTTCCAAACTTATTTCCTGTTTCTCTTTTTCCATAATATTATTCTTTTAAAAGATTAACAAAGTTAGGGATTATTATCATAATTTCCATTGCCTTAACAATTTTCAAGAATAAACACACTGCAATAAGATTCAAAAGTTGTATATTTGTAAAATATGGCCGAATGGTTTCCGGCCGGAACAAATAATGAATTATATTCTTTATAAGTTATGGATATTCCAGCAAAATACAATCCTTCCGAAGTAGAAGACAAATGGTACGCCTATTGGCTGAAAAATAAGTTTTTCCATTCAGAACCTGATGAGAGAGAACCATATACGATTGTTATACCTCCTCCAAATGTGACAGGCATATTACATATGGGGCATGTACTCAATAACACTCTGAATGATGTGCTTGTACGCAAAGCTCGGATGGATGGCAAAAATTCCTGCTGGGTACCGGGCACGGACCATGCTTCGATTGCAACAGAGAGCAAGGTTGTAGCTAAACTAAAATCACAAGGCATCAATAAAGAGAACATCACCAGGGAGGAGTTTCTTAAGTACGCTTGGGAATGGAAAGAAGAACACGGAGGCATTATCCTTAGTCAACTGCGTAAACTCGGAGCATCATGCGATTGGAATAGAACCAAGTTTACTATGGATCCTGATCTTTCAGAAGCTGTTATCAACACCTTTGTCTATTTTTATAACAAGGGATATATATATAGGGGTGTAAGAATGGTAAATTGGGATCCTGAGGGCTTGACGGCTGTAAGTGATGAAGAAGTTATCCATAAAGATACAAAAAGTCATTTTTACCATCTGAAATACTATATTTCTGATGGCAATGGTAAACCTACAGACAAATATCTTGTTATTGCAACCACAAGGCCGGAAACTATAATGGCAGATGCTGCAATCAGCGTAAATCCTGATGACGAAAGATATAAATGGCTTAAAGGCAAGAAAGTTCTTATCCCTATTATTAATAGAGAAATACCTGTTATCGAAGACAGTTATGTAGAAAAAGATTTCGGAACGGGCTGTCTGAAAGTAACACCGGCTCACGATATTAATGATTATGAAATCGGGTTAAGACACAACCTGCCGGTTATAGATATTATAGACAATCACGGCAAATTGAACGAGAAGGCCGAGATTCTTGTCGGAGAGGACAGGTTTGCGGCAAGAAAAAAGATCGTCAAGATGCTGGAAGAATCAGGAAATCTTGAAAAAATAGAAGAATATACTTCACCTATAGGTTATTCCGAAAGGACTAATGCTATTATAGAACCTAAGCTTTCTACTCAATGGTTTCTCAAGATGGAAGATCTTGCTAAAATGGCTCTTGAATCTGTTGAAAGCGGTAAAGTGAAACTTATTCCTGATAAATATAGGAACACTTATCGTCATTGGATGGAAAATGTACACGACTGGTGTATCAGTCGTCAGTTGTGGTGGGGACAGAGGATTCCTGCATATTACCTTCCTGATGGTCAGTTCGTTGTAGCTGCGACAAAGGATGAAGCCTTTGATTTGGCAAAGCAACTTGTACCGGATATACATATTGAAGCCCTGCGTCAAGATGATGATGTTTTAGACACATGGTTTTCTTCGTGGCTATGGCCTATTTCCGTTTTTGATTCAGGCAAGCCTGGCCATATCGATGCGAAACCTAATAAAGATCTTGCATACTATTATCCTACAAATGACTTGGTGACCGGTCCTGATATTCTCTTCTTCTGGGTTGCAAGAATGATTATGGCAGGTGACGAATTTATGGGGAAAGAACCGTTTAGAAATGTTTATCTGACCGGTATCGTAAGAGATAAGCAAGGACGAAAAATGTCCAAGACCTTGGGCAACTCACCGGATCCTCTCGATCTCATTGCAGAATATGGTGCTGATGCCGTTCGTATCGGCATGCTTCTTTGTTCATCCGCCGGAAATGATATTTTCTATGACGAGTCACAAATTCAGCAAGGTAGGAACTTCTGTAATAAGATATGGAATTCTTATCGTCTTATTAAAGGATGGACTATCGATGCTTCACTTCAACAACCGCTTGTTAATAAATTAGCGACTCGATGGTTCAATGACAAGCTTAATCAAGTTGTCAATATTACAGAGGATCACTATTCCAAATTCAGAATATCGGATGCTCTTATGAGCATTTATAAATTATTCTGGGACGATTATTGCTCTTGGTATTTAGAATTGATAAAGCCGGTATATGGTGAAGCTATTGATGGCTTGACTTATAAGGCTACAATAGACTTTTTTGAAAAGCTCCTGAAACTCATTCATCCTGTAATGCCGTTTATTACAGAAGAATTATGGCAAGCTATGGAGAAAAGACAAGAAGGGGAGACGATTATGTATGAAAGTACGCCTAAAATATGTTCTTTTGATGAATCTGCTTTAGAAGATTTTGCAATAGCTCAAGATGCAGTCAATAATATCAGAGGGATAAGACAGCAAAAAGGAATTTCTCTCAAAGAGACCTTTACCCTTAAATATAAGGGAGATTTTCCATCTGAAATGCTTCCAATAGTTGAAAAATTAGCCAATATTTCTCAATCGGAACAGGTAAAAGATTTTGATTCTTCTGTCTCCGGAGTTGCTTTTATGGTAAGGACTGCTGAATTGTTTATCCCTTTGACAAGGCAGATTAATGTTAAAGAGGAACTTTCAAAACTTAATGAACAGTTGGAATACCAGAAGAAATTCTTAGAATCTGTCCGTAAGAAACTGTCAAATCCTCGCTTTACGACAAGTGCTCCAAAGGCTGTCGTGGATGTCGAGCGTAAAAAGGAAATTGATTCTCTGTCTAAGATAGAAAGTCTCGAATCGCAAATTAACGCATTGATAAATAATAAATAAAACAAAATAGTTAATAGGAGTAACATTTTTGTTATGCTATATTTTGAAACAGAATTTCCAATAAGATATTATGAAACGGATCAGATGGGCATAGTCCATCATTCCAATTATATCAGATACTTTGAATGTGCCAGAAACGGACTTATGGCATCCGGTGGTTATCCTATTGAAGAATGCGAATCCGACGGTGTGACAATACCGGTCGTAGATGTAGAATGCAAATATAAATATCCTGCAAAGATGGGAGATATAATCAGGGTCACCGCCAGCATAAATAAAGTTCCAATGGCAAAGCTTGTTATCCGGCAAGTCGTATATAATCAAGATGGTAATGTTTGTGCTGAAGGCAAAGTGACACTTGGATTTCTCAATAAAGAAACCGGCCGGCCGACAAGATGTCCTGATAGGCTTGTAAAAATGATTGAAAACGCCCTAAATAAGGGAAATGAGGAATGATTTCTATTAACGACCTCACAGTCTCCTTCGGAGGATACACTCTACTTGACAAGATTAATTTTCACATAAGCGAAAATGACAAGATCGGTCTCGTGGGTAAGAATGGTGCAGGCAAATCCACAATAATGAAACTTATTTGTGGCATCGAAAATCCGACATCAGGAAGAATTGACAAGCCTTCCAATATCGAAATAGGATATCTTCCACAAATCATGAAACATAATAAAGGCCGTACTGTATTAGAAGAGACATTGACAACCTTTGACAAATTAAACAGACTTCAAAAGGAGCTTAACTGCATCAATACACAGCTTGCAGAAAGAACAGACTATGAGTCCTCAGACTATATGGAGCTGATTAATAGGCTTAATACAGTAAATGACCTTATTGCTTATGAGCAATCTGAACCACCGGAAGTGCAAGTAGAAAAGACTTTGCTTGGACTCGGCTTCAAAGATGAGGATTTTAATCGCAGGACTGAAACTTTCAGTCAGGGATGGAATATGCGTATCGAGCTTGCCAAGATTCTTCTCACGAGACCCAATGTCCTTCTACTTGACGAGCCTACAAACCATTTGGATATCGAATCGATTGGCTGGCTTGAAGACTACCTCAAGGCATATAGAGGTTCTCTACTACTTGTTTCACACGACAAGAGGTTTCTTGACAATATTACCAATCGCACGGTTGAGATAATGCTGGGACATATTCACGACTATAAAGTACCTTATAGCCAATATGTCGAACTAAGAAAAGAACGTATTGCACAACAGACGGCAGCATACGAGAATCAGCAAAAGATGATTGAAAAAACCGAAGATTTTATTGCAAAATTCAGATACAAACCAACAAAATCCAATCAGGTACAATCAAGAATAAAAGCACTTGACAAAATTGAAAGAATAGAGATTGACGAAACTGAAAATGCAAGCCTTACGGTTAAATTCCCGCCTGCTCCAAGATCCGGAGATATTGTTTTTAAAGGAAGTGATCTGACTGGGGGTTACCCACAGAAGATTGTTTTCAAAGATGCAGAGATAGAGATAAGAAGAGGGGAGAAAGTGGCTCTTATAGGCAGAAATGGGGAAGGAAAGACAACTCTTATGAGAATTATTAATGGCGAATTGGAACCTATTTCCGGAAAAGCTGTCTCTGGACACAATGTAAAAATAGGCTATTTTGCTCAAAATCAAGAAGATATACTTGACAAGAATAATACCGTATTCGAGACTCTTGACAAGATTGCAGTCGGTGATATAAGAACAAAATTAAGAGATATTCTTGCAGACTTCCTTTTCAGGGGAGAAGACATCGACAAGAAAGTATCAGTTCTCAGCGGTGGTGAAAGAGCAAGGTTAGGTATGGCAAAACTTATGCTTCAACCATACAATATGCTTACCCTTGACGAACCTACCAATCATATGGATATAAGATCTAAAGATATTCTAAAACAGGCACTTAAAGCTTATAATGGAACCCTTGTGATAGTTTCTCACGATAGGGACTTTCTTGATGGTTTAGTAAATAAAATGTATGAATTCAGAGACGGTAGTGTCAAAGAACATCTTGGTTCGGTAAAAGATTTTTTAGATAAAAGAAAGTTGGAAAATTTGCAGGAACTTGAACGTCGTTTCAGCACATCCATTTCAACTTCAGAAAATGTAGATAAAAATGATTCGGAAGGAAAAAAGAATTTCATTGGTCAAAAAGCAGTGTCCAGAGAAGAAAAGAGACTAAAGAACCTATTGGAAAAAACTGAAAAAGAAATAGAAAGGCTTGAAGCTGAAATTAAAGTTATTGAAATAATGCTTGCTAATCCGGAAAAAAATAACGATATTTTAAAATTAACAAGACAATATCTTGAATATAAAAGAGAATTGGACGCCAAAATCTCGGAATGGGATATTATAGTAGACAAGATTAATGAATTTTAATTATTTTAAAAACCATGATTAACAGATATTTTAAAATATTTATTTTAACTTTTTCTATAGTTCTTTTGAAAGACTTTGCCGCTAATTCCCAGACTATCACGAAGTCTGAAGAATTTTCGAAATTCAATTCAATAGAAGCCAATGAAAGTTTCAATATTCTTTTGAGAGATTCGACCGACTATGTTGTCAAATGGACAGTAAATAAAAATTTGTCAGATTACGTTGAAGTCTATGTAACAGGCAAAGTTTTGCATATAGAATACAATAAAAAAGCATTATCAAAAGAACTGAAAAATCAATACAAAGGCAAATATGCTCCTAAACAGACATTTGACATAACCATATATGTTCCTACTGTCAGCAAAATCTCACTTACAGATAAAGTAATAATGAGATATTATGGAAAGGGGATTGCCACTGAAAACTTTATATTAAATCTCACCGGTAATTCCCGACTTGATTTTATAAATGTTATTTCTGAAAGCGCAAATATAAATCTTTCTAAAGGTTCAAGCGCCACATTGAAATTAAAATCGGAAGATATTGTGGCTTCAACATCAAATTCATCAAGCCTGATTATGGATCAGATTGCTGATAAAATGACAGTTACAAGCAATGGTTCTTCTCGTATAGAAGCCGATGGCACTATGGAAGAGGTCAGCACCAACTCACAGGGCAGTTCCAATATTGTCCTGAAAGGGAATACCAAAAAGATTGATATTCAATCTACCGGATTTTCAAAACAAGATTTGTCGGAACTTGAAGCAAAGAAAGCACACACTCATATAAACGGCTCAAGTAATGTAATTGTAAATGCCTCTGAAGTTCTTTCCGTAGAGATAAGGAATGCCAAACTTCATTTTATGAATGACCCTGTAATAGAAGTTGTTAGTATCAACAACGGTACACTCCTGCATTACGATAAATAATCGATAGCAATATGCTTATTATTGATTCTCATTGCGATACCCCTTCTCAGATTATGAGATTGAGAAATCTTGGGATTGACAATAAAAGAGGTCATGTGGATTTTCCCAAGATGTTGAAGGGAAATATCGGTGCTGCATTTTTTGCTCTTTACACACCGGCATCGCTACCTGCTGATGCCGCTACACGATATTCTCTTGAGATGATGGGGGGAGTGTTTGATTCAATATCCTCATGTCCTGAAGCAGCTTTGGCTTTTTCTCCGGAAGATATTATAGATAATCACAGCAAGGGCTTGATTTCCATATTATTAGGAATGGAAAATGGAGCGCCTATTCAACATTCTCTTTCATTGCTGCGACTATTCTATCGTTTTGGAGTCAGATACATGACACTTACACATAATGGAGACAATGAAATAGCTGATTCTGCCGCTGAAGGGACAACATGGAACGGGCTAAGCCCTTTTGGTATAAAGGTAATTGAGGAAATGAACAGGTTGGGAATGATAATCGATATCGCTCACGCCTCTGACAAGTCATTTTATGACTGCATTGAATACTCCAAGTATCCTATTGTATCCACCCATTCCTGCTGTAGGGCTCTTGCGTCTCACAAGAGAAATATGACTGATGATATGATAAGGAAGATGGCAGATAAAGGTGGGGTGATACAAATTAATTTTTTCCCTCCCTTTCTTTCCGACGAATTTGCCAAAGAATATAATGTTTGGGAAAAAGAGCATCCTGAAGCTGAAAAATTAGAA
This sequence comes from uncultured Bacteroidales bacterium, assembly GCA_963548935.1. GTDB lineage: Bacteria > Bacteroidota > Bacteroidia > Bacteroidales > UBA932 > Cryptobacteroides. The sequence continues at coordinate 92,137 of CAUUVS010000003.1, read as the reverse complement.
TCTGAATTTAAGGAAAACCCTGCGGATAAAGAAAAGAGAAAAGCATGGGAAAATCTCGTTGACAGCCTTGAAAAACTCAATCGTCCCGGAGTAAAAAGAATAGTCGATCATATTGATCATGCTATCCGTATCGGAGGAATAGAACACGTTGGTATAGGCTCCGATTTTGACGGGATAGAAGTAACGCCTGCAGGACTGGAGAATATCTCTCAAATAGGAAAAGTCTTTGATGAAATGAAAAAGAGAGGCTATTCTGATGATCAGATTGACAAAATTGCAGGTCAGAATTTCTTAAGAGTTTTTAAAGAGGTGAATATGAAGAATTCATCTTCTTGCATTCGCTATTAATAAATTTAATCAAAAAATTGAGTGCAGATGCTGAAAATCTCTCTATATTGTGTTTCCTGTCACTATTATATTGAAATTTAACTGTCTCCACCTTATTTTTTGAGGCTACTCCTACCCAAACCGTACCTTCAGGATTGTTCGCATCTCCTCCACCGGGACCGGCAAGTCCTGTTGTAGCAACTGAAAAATCACTGCCTGTCAGTTTCAGCACTCCTTTAGCCATTGCCGCCGCGACTTCACTGCTGACAACGCCGTACTCCTTTATAATATTTTGAGGAACTTTTAACACATTCTCTTTTACCGCTATAGCGTAAGAAACAACTGAACCGATATAATATTCAGAGGCACCGGCTACAGACGTAATAAGATGTGCGATTTCTCCGCCGGTACAAGACTCCGCAGAACTTACTGTCTTGCCAATAGATTTAAGAAGCTTACCAAGTCTACCCTCAAGGGTATCTTCTTCATACGAATAAATCAGATCTCCTATTATTGATTTAAGACTGTCGATCTCTTTATCTAACAATTTGTTCCCTTCTTCCAAATCGCAACCATAGATTGACAGGCGCAGATGTACTCCTGTGAGAGTATTTGGAAGATAAGCCAAATGTACGGATTCCGGCAATGAATCCTCCCAATCCTCAATTTTCTTGGAAAGAGCGGATTCCGCAAGACCATAAGTCATAATATTTCTATGGCAAATACCTGATAATGAGTACCTTTTCTTAATATCATCCATAACATCAGGTAAGGCTGCAATAGTCTCAAAAGGCACTCCGGGCATAGAATATAGCGTAACTGTCTTATCCGATCCACCAACAGGTATACTAAAAACCATTATGGGAGCAGTACCGAGTCGGTTTAAAATGACATCACAATTATCAGGCACCATAGCCTGAGCCTTATTCACATCAAGGACTTCCAAACCTCTGGAACAGAGAATATCATTTATTATTTTAAGTTGTCCCTCATCAATTTTATAGCTTTTGCTATGACTCAATTGCGCCAAAGCAGACTTGGTGATATCATCCTTAGTAGGACCGAGCCCTCCTGTTACAACTATTATGTCATTGAACATAGATTCTCTCGATAACGAAGCAATAATATCTTCACGCCTATCTCCAATGGAAATCATTTTATTGACCATTATTCCAAGAGAACCGAGAGCTTTAGCGATCTCTGACGAATTCGTATCAACTATTTGGCCTATCAATATCTCATCTCCGATAGTACAAATCGATGCTGTAACCATAATACCTTATATTGAATTAGCATCAAGCCCTTGCAAAAGCCGCTTAACAAACCCCGGGCCTTCATATATAAATCCGGTATATATTTCGATAAGAGAAGCCCCTGCGGCAAGCATTTCCTTTGCCTGTGTTATAGACATAATACCACCGACACCAACTATAGGCAATCTACCGGAAGTCTTATTATGAATATATCTTACCATTGCAAGACTTTTCTCAAAAAGGGGAGCACCGGATAGGCCTCCATTACCTATCTTGGTTATTAGATTATCATTAGAAACCAGCCCCTTACGACTCCTTGTAGTATTTCCTACCACTAATCCATCAATACCGGAAATCATAGAATAACTTAAAATCTCATCAAGCTGATCTTTTGGGACATCTAAAGATATTTTAACAAGAACAGGTTTATACACATCCATACTTGTTCTTTTATCAAGTATCGGCTCCATTATATCAGACAGGAATGAGGCATCTTGCAGGTCTGTAAGCCCTTCTACATTTGGACAAGAAACATTGATTACAAACATATCCACAAAGTCGTAGAGAAGTGAAAACCCGGACTCATAGTCTTTAGAAATCTGAATTCCGCTTGAAGTCGTATTCTTGGAAATATTAGCTGCCAATATAACCTCCGGCTTTTTCCTTTTAAGGTTCTCAATAGCGGCCATCACGCCATCATTATTGATTCCCATACGATTTATAATCGCATTATCTTGAGGTAATCTGAAAAGTCGAGGTCGGGGATTGCCGGGCTGAGCCTTTGGGGTCAATGAGCCAATTTCAATAAAACCGAAGCCAAAATCAGACAATTCATTATAATATTTACCATTCTTATCCATACCACCGGCCAAGCCTATCGGATTCGGAAAATCTATTCCGAAAACATTGCATTTAAGCGCCTGATGTTCTCTTTTGAAAATCATTCTTATAATAGAGCGCCCAAATGGGATTTTCCCGGCCAAGCCAAGACCTTTTAAAGTGATATTGTGCGCAAATTCCGGCTTCAGCTTAAAAAGCAATGGTCTGATAATACTCTTGTACATATACAATCTTATTGTAGCACAAATATACTTAAATTAAGATAATTATCATCCTTGATCAGCTAATCTCTTCAAATGTATTGTCATCATAAAAAATCACTATACGCTCAATTCTACGCTTGTTTTCAGCCAAAATATCTCTTGGACGCTTTTCTGATGTTTCAATATTTGACGAAGCCTCTTGCATATTAGTAAAAGTGCCTTCTTCAGGTGATTTAGAATCTCCGAATAATGATAAATCCGAATATTCAGCATCACAATTACGATTATCTTTTTCAGAAGAAATGTCTTTATACATTTTGCCTTTCCCTGACAACAGCCATTCGATATTAAGTCTGGGATAGTGCACCAACATACTATTAATAAAGTCATATCCGGGTTTGTTGCGTCCGGATAAGATATGTGAAACACTTGCTCTTGCCACACCTATAGTATCTGCAAAAAATGCTTGTGAGATATTTTCCGCATCTAAAAATTTCTGAAGTCTTTCGTTCATAATAGTAAACATTAGTTTTACAAATGTAGCAATATAAAAAGAGTGATCAAAATATAAATTTAACGGGGTGGTGAAAATCAAGCATTTTACATATGTAAATAATACTAATTAATACTTTATATAATTATCATCAAACTATTGGTAATAAGACCATTAGTATCTAAATAAATACCGCTATGAACTAATTCGATAAGAGTCATCATCATAATTACATAATACATATATACTAATGATTCATATAACAATATATAAAATACTGATTATCTATGATTTAATTATAATATATATATTGGATAACCATTGCTTATTATACAAATGTAATTAATTACAAAAAGAAATCGAATTTCTATTGAATTTACATTATATTATTGTGTGTTTTACAAATGTGATTGTAAAACAGGCGTTAATATTGTTCACAATTCTAACCTAACTCATATATAAGATTTTATTATTTGCAATCTAATTGCTACTTTTGTCGGAATAAATACACAAGGGATAGAAATGATACCGGAAATCCATATTAAAGATTACAATTATCCTCTTCCAGATGAGAGAATAGCAAAATATCCCCTACCAAAGAGGGACTCATCAAAATTATTGAAGTATAATGAAGGCCGTGTAAGTGAACATATTTTCAAAGATTTGCCGGAGCTACTGCCGGAAAATTCAATCATGGTATTCAATAACACAAAAGTGGTTCCCGCAAGACTCCATTTTAAAAAAACAACAGGTGCGCATATTGAAATTTTCTGTCTTGAACCGGTACTTCCGGAAGAATATAATATGGCATTTGCATCTAAAGAAAAATGCCGCTGGAAATGTATTTTAGGCAATGCAAAGAAAATTAAGAACGAACCGCTGTTTTTATATAATCCTAATAATGACAAATTGATAGATGAAATGGGCCTGTCAGCCTCTATAGTGGAAAGAGACGGACAAACAGCGATAATCGAGTTCAATTGGAAAAATAGCACTCCTTTTTCTAATGTCTTAGATGTATGCGGTACTGTCCCGATTCCGCCTTATCTTAACAGAAAGACGGAATCAATCGATACAGACCGTTATCAGACATTATATGCCATATCAAGAGGCTCTGTGGCTGCACCTACTGCAGGGCTTCATTTTACAGAATCTGTGCTGGAAAAAATCAGAAGCAAAAATATTGACATGGAAAATGTTTGCCTTCATGTAGGAGCCGGAACTTTCTTGCCTGTAAAATCTTCAAATGTCTCCGAACATCCAATGCACCGGGAGCCTTTTGTTGTGAAATTAGAACTTTTGGAAAAAATTGTATGTGGAGACAAAAAAATAATTGCTGTAGGAACAACTTCCGTCAGAACTTTGGAATCATTATATTATGCCGGAGTAAGTTGCATAGAGCAAGGCGGACCAAAAGATGTAGAGCAATGGGCCCCATATATTAGAGAATATCAATATTCTACCGAAGAGGCTATTGGGGCGCTCATAAAATATCTAAAAGCAAATAAGATGGATGAGCTAAGACTCGGCACTAAGATTATTATTGTCCCCGGTTTCAAATTCAGATTGGTAAACATACTGATCACAAATTTTCACCAGCCTGAAAGTACATTGATTTTGCTTGTTTCCGCTTTCGTCTCCGGAGACTGGAAAACCATATATAACTATGCTCTTTCTAATAATTTCAGATTTCTGAGCTATGGAGACAGTTCATTATTGTTTCGGAAAGGCAATGATTCAGCTTAATATCTATTGCTGTTTGATTGATTTTTTATAGATTTGCATAATAATTGTATTAATACCCAAAAACCATTTAATGATTTGCCTATGTGTGAAGAAATAAATGAATTTAGCAATATAAGTCCATATTCTGACAAAGAAGCTGTCGAAGCCCTCGGCAAGTTGGCCGATCATCCGGCGGCAATTGAAATATCGAAGTCAATTTTTCCTGATAAAGAACCGACATTTCTAAGGGATATACTTAAAAGCATCAAAAGTATCGATGAATTCCAGACAGTAGTTATGTCAAAAGCTATTGAGTGGGTTTTGGCAACAACTGCACACAATTTTTCTTATGATGGAATAGAGAATATCCGTAAAATTAATGGTAAGTTTCTTGCGATTTCCAACCACAGGGATATTATCATTGATCCTGCAATAACACAGGTTGTCCTATATCGTAATGGCATTCCGATGACAGAAATTGCAGTAGGGGACAATCTTCTATCCAATAAATATATCGAATATCTTATAAGGTCGAACAGGATGATTAAAGTTATCCGTGGCATCAATGCCAGAGCTCTCTATCTTTCTTCGCAACTATTATCCAAATATATTCGCCAATGTATTACCACAGGTAAGAGTTCAATATGGATAGCACAGAGAGAAGGGAGAGCAAAAAACGGTATAGACACTACAGAGCAAGGACTTTTGAAAATGTTGGATATGAGCGGTACATCAGATTTCGTATCAAACTTTATGGAACTTAACATTACTCCATTAAGTATTTCTTACGAATATGAACCTTGCGACATCCTTAAAGCGAGGGAACTGCTCATCTCCAGTTCCGAAAAATATGTTAAAGCTCCTGGAGAAGACCTGATGAGTATTATGACCGGTATCAATCAGCAAAAAGGGAATATACATCTTAATATCGGTCTTCCGCTTTCAAAAGAAGAGATAGAGGAAGCATCCGTATGCAATAAAAATGATAGGTATCAGGCAATTAGACACGCTGTTGATATTCGTGTCATTGAAGGATATCAATTATGGAAAACCAATTATATGGGCTACGACATGGCCAACCATAGCTATAAGTATGCTCATCTATATACTCCCGAAGATGTAGAAATATTTACAGAATATATCGAACATCAGCTTGATACCGTTGAGAAAAGATTGAACAGAAATGACTTGAGGAAAATCCTGCTATCTATTTACGGTAATCCGGTACGTTCCAAAGAACTACTTGCTGAAGAAAAACAACAGGTCAGGAATTAATCCTGACCTTTCTTTATTCCCTGATATACTCTTACATCCAATTGCGGGAAAGGAAAAGAAATGCCATTTTTGGGCAGAATGTTGTAAATCTTCTCGTTAATATCATATAATACAGGCCAGTAATCTGAAACTTTTGTCCATGCACGAGCACTGAATTCGACAGAACTATCCTGCATTGAAGAAAGACTTACGGAAGGAGCAGGGATTTCAGGCGAATCAGTGATTATCCGACTATCTGAATGCAGTATTTCCAAAATAACATTCTTGACATGTTTTGAATCAGAACCATACTCCACATTGACCTTCCAGGAAACCCTATGAAATGGATTATGAGAAAAATTATCAATATTGCCATTAGACAAAGCTCCGTTTGGAAGCACTATTATAGAATTATCGTATGTCTTGATTTTGGTACTCACAATATTGACTTCTATCACAACACCTTCATACCCTTGAGCCTTGATGTAATCTCCTGCTTTAAAAGGCTTGAACACCAACAACATAATACCGCCTGCAAAATTCTGAACCGTACCGCTCAAAGCCATTCCTATAGCCATTCCTCCTGCGGCTAAAAGAGCGGCCAAAGATGTAGTGTTAATTCCCAAAGTACTGATAGTCAGAATTATCAGTAAGATAGTCAATGATATCGATACGAGGCTGTTAACAAAAGTAACAATAGCTTTTTCTGTACCTTTCCTTATGAAAATTTTGTCAATAATCTTCTTTATACGCTTAATAAGCCATGCTCCTATTACATATATAAGAATCGCTGCTATTACCTTCAGTCCGAATTTGATGCCGCTATCAATAAGACTTGAAATAGTAGCACTGGGATTTGTCACTAACTGTTCAGAGAACTGATGAATAGCCACTCTAGCAGAATCGGCAATATTCAAAGTATCCGAAGGTGTGAAACTTATATTCGAAAATACTAAAAAATCTTTCATAAAATAATTATAATAAACTGTTTACAGCCGCAATAATATCTTCTTCGGGCAAATCAGGATCAAGTATAAGATCCGGTTTTCTCATACTGAAACCATTCTTTGTAGAATTTAGCATTCCTCCACCGGTGATATTAAGCATGATAATTTCTTCTTTCTTGACTTTGCCCTCATTTATTGCATGCTTGAGTCCTCCTAATGCACATGCGGCGGCAGGGAAGATGTCACATCCCTCAGTATTATAGAACTGAAGCATCCAATAGACAATCTCATCATTACTTAGCTTGAACATATCTCCGCCTGAAGCTTCCAAAACATCAAAAAGCCCTCCGTCGAGTGAATACGGCGGCTTTCTGTTGGCCAGCACTTTTGCCAATATAACCTCAGCATTTCTTCTTGATTGTTCAGCATTGATAGGGAGGAGGTCTTTGGAATGAGCTTTCCATGAATCATACATTATTGTATAAGGAGTATTTTGGCATGCATATACCCTCATATTATTCTTGCCGAATCTACCATCCTCTTCTAATCTTTGAGCGTTCTCCCATGCTGCAATAGCTCCCGTTCCGCTACCGACTGCTTGGAAATATGCATCAGGAATTCGCCCTATGGTCTCTACGGCTGAAAGCAATGTCGTGCCCATTCCATCTCTCCGTGCCACATTCTTTGCACCTCCCTCAGCCATAAAAAGAGGATCAGAACACAACTTATCACCTAAAGTTATAGCATCGAAATAATCTGTTCCATGAGGAGTCGCTACGATCTTGACACAATTTTTCAATGGTTTTCTGAACCACAGATCGCTTATATTGTCTTCAGGAATACAAATAATTACTTTAATATTATTATCGGAGCAGACTCTCGCAAAGGCACGTGCCGTATTGCCGGCAGATTGTACAACTAAAATTCTTTTCTGTTTCTTAGGCATCTTGGCACACACAGAAAAGGCTTCGGTTTCCTTAAAGGAGCAGGTTTCCATTCTGGCACCTATTTTAGGCCAAAAGCCTGAAAATGTAATATAAAGATTTTCAAGTCCAAGAATAGAAGCCAGACTTTTGCTCTTGTATGTTATTGGCATATGAGAGTGTTTAAGACGCCTCTGAATAGGCATCCATTCACTATATCGGAACAAGTCCTTTGAATCTTCTTTAGGCGAAAACTTTTTATTGGCATAAATAGCCCTGACCAACGAAGGAGCCGTGCCTTCGGGGTCAGTCAATGTCCATCCGGCATCTTCAAAAATTCTGCCGGTACCAACATTCATCAACTGGTATTTAGTAGGTTTAAACGTCATAATGGTTCAGGTATTAATATCTTTATTGGTATATAAAAAGGTAAACTAAATAACCGACCTCAATCAATAGAAAGCCAAAACCGTCAGCACGGTCAATCTTGCTCTTGTCTCCGGTATATACACTGGCCAAAATAACCAGCGAACTCAACAGGAGAACTCCTATATCAACAAGATTCATAGAATTTAGCGATAATGGATGAATTGTAGATGCAATTCCCAATATCAATAATATATTGAAAATATTAGAGCCTATTATATTCCCTAATGCCAACTGTCCCTTTTTCTTTAGAGCAGCAACAACACAAGTTGCAAATTCAGGCAAAGAAGTGCCGCCTGCTAAAAGAATTATGGCTATAAATTTATCGCTTACGCCAAGCATTTTAGCGCTCTTCGTTGCGGAATCCACAAATATATTCCCTCCAAAAATAAGAGCCGTAAGACCTATGACAACCATTAATGAAGCCAAAGGGATACTATATGTTTTTTCTCCTTCCACCTCTTCCGGAGCTTCATTGTGTCTGAAAGAAATTATCATATACAAAATAAAAACGGAAAGGAAAATGATTCCGTCAATTCTGCTTATCGAATTTTCCCCTAATCTGAAAATAAATTTGTTCATCCCTAAAAAAATGAACAACAGCGTCACTGCCAGATTAATAGGAATATCTCTTTTAATATTGCTTTTTGTAATAGACATAGGCATTATCATAGCCGTTGCCCCAAGTATTAAAAATACATTGAATATATTCGAACCGACAACATTACCCACAGCTATGTCTGCATTACCTTTAAGGGCACCTAAAACACTGACTACCAATTCCGGTGCGGAAGTCCCCATACCCACAATGGTGAGTCCTATGACAAACTCGCTGACACCGGCCTTTCTGGCAATATTGGAAGATCCTCTAACCAAAAAATCAGCACCGAATATTATCAGAGCAAGACCAGAAAGCAGAATCAGAATTTGAATTATCATAGACTATATTTTCCAATTCTACAAAGTTAGTAAAAATAGTATAATGTTTTACCTCCGGTGCATTCAAGAAATTAAATCTTTCCTCTTCTCTGCTATAGAAATATTCAAAATCAATACGATATCACCCCATTTCTTAAAAAGTTGCAATTTTTTTAGCAATCATCACCCCAACTGGTGCAATACCTCCATATACTAAATTCATTTCAACTACTGCAAATCCATAACCCTCAATAAAATCACTAAATTGTTCTTTATTCCATTCCTTATACATCTTAAACCCAGCAATGGACATCAGCATTTTCATAATTTTTTTTGATTTTCCCTCCGTCCATAAAAAAGTTGGAGCACATAAAATTCCACCGAGTTTTAATACTCTGTTTATTTCAAGCATTACCTCCTCCGGGTTTGGCATAATATGGAGCGCGTTAGCGATCACTATACAATCGAATTTCTGATCTTCAAATGACAATGAAGTTGCATCAGCCACATCAAATTTAAGCCTTTCGTAATTTCCACGCTTTCTTGCCTCCAAAATCATCCTCTCGGAAAAATCTGTTCCAAGCCAGCTTTTAGTATACTTAAAAAGTTCAAACGATAATTGACCCGATCCACAAGCAAGCTCAAGCACATCCATATCATTATTCAAATGATAACGAACATTTTCACAAATTTCTTTATAAAACAATTTATTCTTTCCCATCAAAGGGGCATACAATTTTGCAACTTTATCCCAAAACTTCTTGTTGCTTTTATCTTTCATTTTAATCCTAAACTTAAAATTTATCAGTCTTTTAATTTAAACTGCTCCTTGTTTTCTCTTTTATACCTTTTTGGACAATAATGCTACATTTTCAACATGCATAGTGTGAGGGAACATATCCACCGGTTGGACAGCCTTAATGTCATAACCGGCAGTCAATATAGACAAGTCTCTTGCTTGTGATGCTGGATTACAGCTTACATACACTATTTTGTCAGGAGCCGCTTCAAGTATTACTTTAGCCACATCCGGATGAATTCCGGCTCTTGGCGGATCTAATATAATGACATCAGGCTGACCGTTAGCTCTGATAAAATCATCGTTCAACACATCCTTCATATCTCCCGAATAGAAAACACAATTGCTTATGCCATTTTTTGCGGCATTTGCTTTGGCATCTTCAATAGCCTCAGGTACATACTCTATCCCCACAACCTTTGCAGCCTTGGATGAAACAAACTGTGCTATGGTTCCTGTACCTGTATAAAGGTCATATACAACTTCTTTTCCTGAAAGTCCGGCAAAATCTCTTACCACCTTATATAGATTATACGCCTGAAGAGTATTAGTCTGATAAAACGACTTAGGTCCTATCCTGAAACTAAGGCCTTCCATCTTTTCATAAATAGCTTCATCTCCTTTATATAAAAAGCATTCTTGATCAGAAATAGAATCATTTAATTTGGTATTAATGACATAATAGAGCGATATAATCTCAGGAAAGGCATCAGAAACAGCATCTAAGAGAAGTTTTCTCATTCTCTTGTTATCATAAGCAAAGCAGATAATAAGCATTACTTCTCCAGCCTCATTGCTTCGGATAAACATATTGCGAAGAAAGCCCTTGTTTTCTCTTATATCGTAGAATTCCATCGCATTCTTTACAGCAAAATCCTTGACAAATAAACGAATAGAATTTGAAGGCTCCTTCTGTAACCAGCATTTCCGAATATCGAGAACTTTGTCAAAGAATTTTCCTACATGAAAGCCCAATCCCATTCTGTCAGACGGAGGAATCGTATCAGGATCTTCATCTTTCAACACCCACCTTTTTGAAGAGAAAGAATATTCAAGCTTATTTCTATAAAATACTGTATTATCCGAACCTATGATAGGGGAGAGTTGAGGAATATCTAAATGACCGATTCTACTTAACTGATCCTCCACTTGTTTCTGCTTAGCCTGAAGCTGTATTTCATAAGGCAATGGCTGCCATTTACAGCCTCCGCAAATTCCAAAATGCTCGCAGAATGGTTCGAGCCGATTTTCCGAAGGCTTTACTATTTCTGTAATAAAGCCTTCCATATAATTCTTTTTCTTCTTGGTAACCCTAACATTGACGACATCTCCGGGAACAGCAAATTCAATGAAAAGAACAGTCCCTTCTTCGCAATGAGCAATAGCTTTTCCTTCAGCAGCGACAGACTCTACCAATACATTCTCCAACAACAAATCAACTTTCTTTCTCGACATATTCAAAAGTCCTTATTCAGCATTTTTAACAATAGACTGAGAAACATTTATCATAAAATCCCCCATAGCCTCCAATTCTGAAATAAAATCGAGAAAATAATTATTCGAAAGATAATTGCCTTCTCTTTTTTCTATCTGTTCAATCGATTTATTACGGAAAGCATCTCTTGTCTTGTTAATATCATCTTCAGCATCATAAGCATTAGATATATCGGTAAGATGCCCCTCACTTGCTTCTTTCAGGTTCAATATCATAACCTTATATGCATAATCAACCTTACATACAAGCTTGTTCATCATATCCAAAGATTCAGAGTCGAATTTCATTTTGTGTACTCTTTCTCTCTCTAAAATCCTACTGATATTCTCACCGCAATCACCAAGACTTTCAAGTTCACCTATGATTCTCAAAAGCACCCGTATCTCCTCTGCCTCTTCAGATCCGGTTTCCGACATAGTAACCCCATTGAGGAAATCAGCTATTTTAAGTTCTAATTTATCACTTATAGCCTCATATTCAACAAGTTTCATTCTATATTCTTCAAACTGATCATCATTTTCTTCATTAAGCGCTTTTGCTACATAAGAGAAGCCTTCATGGCTGATATCAGCGAAATTCTGTACTTCTTTCATAGCCTGTGCAATAGAGATCGCCGCTGTACCGATAGGACCTCCTGCAATATATTTCAAAATACTGCTGTCTTCATCCTCAAAGCCTTTGAACATAACATTCAACATCTTGACTATCAATTTAGTAAACCACATCAGAACAAGAGTACCTACAAGGTTGAATGTAGTATGGAAAAGACATATCCCATATAGTGGAGCAGTATTCATACAAACCTGCCCAATAGAAGGGTTGGTACCTGCTACAAACTCAATAGCAAGTCCTATTATATTAATAATCGGATTATATAAGATCAGAAATATAACAGCAACTGAAATATTGAACAAGAAATGTACTACTGCAGCTTGTTTAGCTCTTATATTGAAATTCTTTGATGACAGTAGGGTAGTAGTTATCGTGGTTCCAATGTTAGCGCCTATGACAAGCGCGCATCCAAATCTAAAATCAAGCCAACTCATACACATAATAAGAGCCAGAACCACAACAGCACTTGAAGATTGAAGCAAAGCAGATAATAGAATGCCAATAAATACAAATATCAATACTGATGCAAAACCACCATTGATAAGGCCGACAAAAACCTCCGGAAACTGTGGTGATGTCTCTAAAGCATTGATTGTCGAAAGAGTATAATTCAACCCCAAAAATATAAGAGCAAAGCCAATTATCATTTCTCCTATTGTCTTCAGATTGGACTTTTTGGTCAATGACATCACGAAGCCAAGACCTAAAATTATAAAACAATATGGAGCAATGTTGATAGTAAAGCCAAAAACAGTTATAAGCCAAGCGGTTATGGTTGTTCCCAAATTGGCACCCATAATAACAGGAACAGACTGGGCCACAGTAATGATTCCTGCACTTACAAGACTTATAACAGTAGCAGTAGATGCTCTTGAAGTCAAAATAGATGCTGTCATCCCGGCTCCGCTCAATACGCCTTTAACAGGTGTTGATTTCATCCAAGGAATAAATTTTTTGAGTCCTTCACCGATAATTCTCTGAAGACTATTGCTTAGCTGATACAGGCCCAGCAATAATAAAGCAAGGGCGCCGACAAGATTCAAAATATTCAAAAGCATATTGTTGTATTATAATATCCAACTTAACATAATATAAATTGTGTAACAAGCTTTACAACTATTTGATTATCAACACTTTATTATTTAACAAGTGTAAACAGGTGTAAAGGTATATAAATAATATTTAAAAACATGTCAATTATGGGAAAAATTAGGAAAAAAGTACGTAAGGTTCATTCTCATTACATTAGGTTATCTCGAGGAGGTTCGCATATGTAATGGCTAAATGTTTGCGCCCGGTTACTGTTCGACAATCTGCGCATTCTTCTTCTTATATCCAGGTACCTTGTGGTCGTTGTATCAATTGTTTACGTCGCCGTCAAAGAGATTGGACATTCAGAATAAAAATGGAGCAAAAACAGTACTTGCGAGGTTCTTTCTTTATAACATTAACTTATGCACCTGAACATGTACCAATTACAACCAAAGGAAATCGAACGCTTGTCAAAAGAGACCTACAATTGTTTATCAAGCGGTTACGGAAATCTCTTTCGCTTCATTCGTCCTCCCTAAGGTATTACGCTTGTGGAGAATATGGAGATAAATTCAATCGTCCTCATTATCATGCTATTTTGTTCATTTCTGATACTGAAAAATGGTTACATACAAACGGTTGTGACGATATAGGTAAGGTTTTGAATGAAAAATATATACAAAAACATTGGCCTTTTGGTTTTACGAAAACTTCCTTTTTTACGGATGCTCGTGCCGGTTATGTAGCAAAATATAGTGTTAAAAAATTGGGTCAACAGTTTGATAGTGAAGATATAGAGTTAATACCTCCTTTCGCCTTGATGAGTACGCGGCCTGCAATTGGTCTTTCTTTCGTCTCTACTGATAAAGGTAAGGAACTTATTAAAAAACAACAGTTCTTATATCATGATTACGACGGTAATGTATATTATTTGCCTCGCTATCTTAGAGAAAAGATGTTTACAGATTATCAACGTTCTTGGAACTCCTTTTTGGTTCGGCATGAGATTGAAATGCAGGAAAGTATAGAGTATAGGCAGCATCCCCATTCTGATGTTGTTTATTGGAGAAATAAAATAATGAATGATATGAATGCAGAAAGACAGTTGATGCAAGAGTTTGACTCAAAAAATACACTGTTAGAATTTTATCAAAGTTTAAAAAATGAAAAATAAGTATTATGACAAATTCGTGGAAAAAGTTAAAAGAGATATTGAAGGTGTTGTTAGGTTTGCTTTCGCTTTTGTTGAAGCTACTACCATACAAGAAATAGTAAATGAAACCATTAAAAAATTAGAAAATGAGTAAGAATAATGTTTTAGTTTGGATATTTTCCAAATTGTTGTTACCTCTTTGTAATTCTTTAGAGAAGATTGCAGATGATGGGGATGATAATAATACTACCCTCTTCGAGGCTATTATTGCATGTATAGTGCCTATTGTTGGGCTTGTTACGTTATTAATTGAAAAACGCTTTAGTAATGTTGACGGTAAATGATTTGTGCTACTCGGAGACTGCTGAAGAATTAGGAATTGATAATACTCCTAATAGTTATTCGGTTAAGCAAAATTTAAAAGTGTTGTGTAAATTGTTAAACGAAGCAGGAATATCGAAAGATAGAATTATATCCGGTTATCGTTGTCCTGGACTTAATAAAAGAGTCGGAGGCGCTCCCTCTTCTAAGCATGTGTGTGGAAGTGCTGTTGATATTGCTTGCGATGATGTTTTTCAATGTATAGAAACACTTGTATTTTTACATGCAAATGCATATAAATCACTTGCATATATAGACTATTTTTATATGTCTCGAACACATCGTAAGATACACGTTGATTTTATGTTTACTCGTTTTAAAGTTTAAAGTTTTATGTCAAATATTTTTCAATCGGCTTTATTTAAAAAGCCTCAATATTCAAAATTCAATCTATCTCATGATTGGAAAGGTAGTTACGAAATCGGACAATTAGTTCCGGCCTATTGGCGTTTTGTTCATCCAGGAGAAAGGTTCTTAGGTAGAGTTGAGCAGCTTACGAGGTTTGCTCCTATGCTTGCCCCCATTATGCAACAATTTGACGTTACAGTGGATTGGCATTTTTGCCCTATGCGTTTATTGAACGTTGGCAGTGAAGATTTTTTTAATATGCAAAAAAATTCCGACTATTCTAAAACTTTGCCTTGTGTGAGGTTACGTGATGTTTTGTTGACAGGTGTAAAATATGATTTGCAAGGGAGTTTGTTTGATTATTTTGGTTATCCTGTTTTAGATAATTTACGTTCTGCTGGTTTGGCTGATTCAA
The DNA here is from genome assembly GCA_963548935.1 of uncultured Bacteroidales bacterium. Lineage (GTDB taxonomy): Bacteria > Bacteroidota > Bacteroidia > Bacteroidales > UBA932 > Cryptobacteroides. Next base: position 76,593 of record CAUUVS010000003.1, on the reverse strand, counting down.
TGGATAATGATTTTTATAGTAGTCATTGTGCATGTTTGGTAGTAAGAGTCGCTAATAAGGACAAAAAGATACTTACATTAAGAGGGTACAGTTCGTATCTTGTTTTTATTTTGAACGATGGAAACGATTATAATGATTTTATATCAGGTGTAGACGGTGAATCTATTGTTGATGATGATACCTATTATAGTAATTTACGAAAACTTCGTATGTCTGAAGCGCTGTTATCAGGTAAATATACTTCTTATATTAAATCGGAATATGCGTTTAAAGATAATTTAAATTATGGTGGTTCTGATGATATATGGTTGTCTTTGTTGCCGATGTATGCTTATTGGCGTATTGTTTCGGATTGGTATGTTAACCCTAATTATGTAGATAGTAAGCAGTTTTTTGATTATAAATGGAGCCTTTTGGATACTGCTTATCGTAATTCTTTTCTCCCTGATTCTGGTTCGTATTTAAGTAATCAATTATTTGAACCATATTTGAGAAATTATGCATCTGATTATTTTACAACTGCATTTCTTGATACACAAGCTGGAAACGCAGTAAGTATACCTACAAATGGTACTATTGTTGATTTGCGTCAAGCTAATGCGATACAAAAACTTCGTGAACGTGCTTTGTATGCTGGAAAACGTTATATTGATAGTGTTCTTGCTTTCTTTGGTGTAAAATCCTCTGATGTGCGTTTAGATAGGACGGAGGTCCTTGCTCGTGATAATTATCATGTAAATATTTCCGCTGTTACACAGACAAACCAAAGTGATATTGATAAAATGCTTGACACGCCTCTGGGTACCTATGTTGGTGAGGGGTATTCCGCTGGTAGTCGTGGCCGTTTTGATTACACTGCGGAAGAACACGGCATAATTATGTGTATGTTGTCTGTACGTCCTAAGGCTTCGTATATGCAAGGTATAAATCCTTTGTTGACGAAATCTAAGGCTACGGATTTTATTATACCTGATTTGGCTCAAATTGGAGAACAATCTATCCCTAACTGTCATTTGTTTTGTGATTTTGATTTCGATACTAATAATTTATCTTTTACGGGTACTTTTGGTTATACTCGTCGGTATGCTGAATTTATGTTTGCGCAATCAGAGACGCACGGCGATTTTAGATATTCGTTGAATTATTGGCATGCAACTCGCATGTTTGATAGTGCTCCAACTGCTGGTTCTGATTTTAATGAAATTGATGTCGAACGTGATAATCTTAATAGAATATTCGCAGTACCTGAGGGCGTGGACCATGTTTATCAGTACTTATATTTTGATATAGATTGCATCAGTCCCCTCCCTCGTTATGTTCATTATGATTTGTAAAAATATATGTTATGTTAGTTCAGTATACACGAAAAAATAAATCTTTTCCAATAGGAAAGGTTTTAGAGGAAATTCCCTCTTTAGATACGATTATTAATAAGTTTTTGGAGACTGGTGAACTTATTGTAAATTCACAAGATACAGTAGGTTACGATTATGATAGTAATACGCCGGAAAACATTGATAGCGTTCCTCAAGATAAAGGTTTAATAGATTTGGCTCTTGAGGGTAAAGCTGTACCGAATACGCCTACAGTTGAGCAAGTGCCTGATAATCAGACGGTTACGGATACTTCTAATGAGAGTAAAACAGAGTAAAAACCGAGTGGTAACGAGCTTAGCCCCTGCCCTACTTGATATATGGGGCTAAGTGACACCACTGTGTCAGTTAGAATAAAAAATAAAAAATAAAATTATGGATTTATTGATTATAATGCCATTGGTAATCTCTGTCGGTGCTGGTCTTGCTGCTGCTGGTATAGCATCTTTAATAGGTGGTCTTGTTAGCTCTTGGTTCTCTAATAAGGCACAAAGGGAAGCTAATGCTACTAATATACAGTTAGCTAATTTGAATAATGCTGCTAACGAACGGAATATTGATAAGCAGAATGAGTATAACTCCCCTATTAATCAAGTGTCTCGTTTGTCCGCTGCTGGATTGAATCCTAATTTAGCGTATGGTAATGGCCAAATTATGAATACACAGGACTCCCCTGCTCAATTTGTTGCTCCTCACGTTGACCCTGCCGGAATGGATTTTACAGCCATTAGTGGTGCGGCTAATAGTGTTATAGATAATTTCCTTAAATTCCGTGCAACTGATATAAGTCAGCAAAATGCTGATAGTAACACCCAAAATGCTGCAAGCAATACTAAGAATGCAGATACAAAGGCTGAAGAGGTAAAGAGAGAACAAGAACGTAGAGATAAGGAATTTGATGTTAAAAAAATGAATTGGGAAGCTCAAAGAGCATTGCTCGAGGAACAAACTGATAATTTGCATCTTACGGGCCAAGAAAAACGTACATTTTTGACGTATTATGATGAGCTTTGTCGCGCTCAACTTGATGCCGCTAAACTCTCCCCTTCTGAAATTCGTGCTAAAATAGAAAAGATAAGACAAGACGCTTTAACTTCTGGCGCTAATGCTGGGATGTTGGATTCTTTGGCTGAAAAATATAGGACTGAAATCTTTGATTTGATGCCTGAAACTATTAAGAACTTAAAGTCAGAACGTGGATTGATTGATAGTAACGTACAACTGAACGAAGCTAAAATACAAGAAATCAATAAAGGTATTGAGAAAATGGATGCCGAAATTAAGAAAATCGCGTCCCAAACCTCTTTAACAGAAAAAGAGATAAAATACTATTTTTATACTCGTGTAGCTTTGCCAACGGCTAATACTATTTTGGATGTTAGCAATACAGTAATAGGGGCTAAAGGCTCGTTCGGTGGGGGAAAACCAATTGGTTTTGGAAAATAATTGTTATCTTTGTCGAAAATAATTTATTATGGAAGTTTTAGAAACAATTTTACTTGTTTGTCTTTATCTCTTTTGGATTGTCGTTTTTGTGTTGTTTTTTTGGAAAATAGTACCATTGCTTTATCGTGCTTTGGTCGCTCAAATAAAAATTCTTGAACGAAAAGTAGATAAAATAGATGACGACGATAAGACTATAACTATTATATAACTCTACGCGTGTGCGTGCATTATGCGCGCGCGCGTGTGTATGTTGATATAAAAACAAAGCGAGCCGTTTACCCGAGCTCGCTGTAGTTTTTTATCTATAATCGGAGACAATCGTATAAGTCTCCGATTATGGTAACTCGATAAAATAAAACGGGGAAAAACATATACTTCCCCGTTTTATTATCGCTACGAAAAAAAACTTATAAAAATTTGTAAATCCAAAAAATTTGATTACATTTGTCACAGATGCGGTAACTACTTATAAATCAACATAATATAAATTGTGTAACAAAGAGACTGTGTAAATATTTGAGGCTATCTGTCATTATTTTGTAAAATATCATTAACAAATAATTTAACATCAAATTTATTGTCCGAATAACCATGGTTGAATGAAATTCCTTCAGAGACGAGTTTGATTCCTGCTTCTTCCGCCATTTTATTCAAAAGTTTTACACTTGCACCTGCCCATGTATAAGAACCGAAAGCAGCAAACTTATGTTTGCTTATCTGCCTCATACATACACCTTTCATAAAATTCTCAACTGACGGGAAAATACAACCATTATAAGTCGGTGAGCCTACAACAATAGTATCATATTTGAAAACATCTCTGTAAGCAAAAGACACATTCTCTTCATTAAGATTATGCACTATACATTCCACACCTACGCGCTGCAATTCATCTCTGACTGCCATAGCTGCCTTTTCAGTGTTGCCGTACATTGAAGCATACACCAAACAAACACCGGATTTTGTATCATACCGGCTCATTCTATCATACAAGTCTACGACTTTTGGTACCTCCTCTGTCCATATCGGCCCATGAGTACTGCAAATCCTCTCAATGCCAAGACATGACAACTTTTTTAGAGCATTCTGCACAGGTGTCCCATATTTACCTACAATATTGGAATAATACCTTATCATTTCATCCTCATAATCAGAAAATTTAGCCCCCGTCGGATTATCTACTGATTTGAAACAGCCGAAAGCATCGCCGGAAAATAGGGTTTTCTCTTCTTCCATCCAAGTAGCCATAGTCTCAGGCCAATGAACCATCGGAATCATATAAAATGCAAGGCTACAAGTACCGAGATTAAGCTTGTCAAAATCTTTGATGACCATAATATCATCGGTTATATCCTGATAGCCGGCAATCATAGGTACAGCTTTGGCATTTGTAACAATCTTGATATCAGGATATTGCCTGCGAATATCTGCCATAAGGGCAGAGTGATCAGGCTCCATGTGATTCACGATAAGATAATCTATCGCCCTATCCCCTATTTCAGCTTTTATGTTTTTAAAAAAGTCTTCTTTGAATCCTGCCGCAGCTGTATCTATAAGAGCAATCTTCTCATCTACAATAAGATAGGAATTATATGTAATTCCAAAAGGCAAAGGCCACTGATTTTCAAATAACTGTTTTTTCAGGTCATTGACACCTACATATCTGATTCTGTCAGAAACTCTCATATCTATATTAATTTTTTTGGAAACATACAATCCGATAACATAATCGAATTTACAAAGTTAATAATACTAAAAAATAAGTGCAACAGAGATAATGGTATTTAATGAAACAGAGTTGCTTTGCCGTAAATTCGTAATCGGAACAGTCTTACCTGTATATTTGTCATTGACATCCGGATGCGAAAATGATACCTGCAAACAGGATTTTATGTCCATAGCAAGCCCATTCCCTATATCAATCCTGTAGCCATATCCTCCCCTACCATATAATGCATTCCTATGATTTGGATTTTCGCACAATCCCCATCCTCCTCCTACATGAAAGTAGCCTCCCTTAAAATGAAAAGGCTTTATAAAAAATTCCCCATTCAATTCAATAGGAAAGAATCTTAGATTCTTCTGAATCCCTGCATATCCGGCAGCAATAAAAACATTAAGTCTATTTCCAACATCAAGTCCCGCAAAAGCCTTTATTTCTCCATTAATATGGAAGAAAGGGTCTACTGATTTGAGCTGAACAAGAGATTGAACATCAGTAATAAAAGTTGAAATATTGTAATTCAATATATTCCCCGACATCCCCCACTCCAACCCATATTTGAATTTTACGCCTCTATTATTGTGATTGGATATTACCGGCTCTTCTGCATACATGTGGCAACAGAATTGTAGAAAAAACAATATGCAGGCAAGTCTTTTCATTTGAAAACATATCTTATTCCAACAACAGGGTAAAATACTGTCAATATACCGTTCTTATACAAATTAACAGAATAGTTATGGCCTTTTCGTCTGGCTACGTGATAGGCTAACGAGCCTGAAAAACCTACATTGATTTTGAAATAACTTCTAAAACCAAATGAAAGTCCTATATCACCGCAAAGTCCGGTAAAAAAGCCTTTACCGTTTTCAACATCCCTGACCAAACCGGCAGCAGCTCCGGGCCCTGCATAAAAATTAATCTTAAGTCCGTCTCTCCCCCTCCAGGTCTTGAAATCATAATTCAGAAAATATTCAATTCTATAGCCGGGAGGGTATCTTCCGTCAATAACTCCATAAAGATCCGCTCCTAAAAATAATTGATGGAAAGCAGATTCGTTTTTGCTATAGAATTCCCAAGAAATACCACACATCTTTGGAGAAAAAGATGCCCCGACGCTATGACAATACGGATTATCAGCAAAGCAATCAAAGCAACTGATAATAATAGTCAAAAAAATTATCGGTATTATTAAAGATTTAGGAGTCATCGACACAATATTGGTCATTATGCAAATTTAACAAATTCATGGATAATTATTAAATTTGTGAAAATATAAATGAATATGAAGGCGGTAATTATATATTCAGGAGGTATGGACAGCACTACCCTTCTATATGATTTCAAAGACAAAATTAAACTTGCTGTGACATTTGCATATGGAGCCAGACAAGATGAAGAGCAAATACGATGCGCAGTTGAGAATTGTAAGATATTGGGTATCAAACACATAATAATTCCATTGAATTTTATGGGACAGTATTTCAGAAGCAGTATACTCAAAGGAGGTGAAAACATTCCTCATGAAGGATATAATAATGAAAACATGAAAAGCACAGTCGTACCATTCAGAAATGGAATAATGCTTTCCATTGCAGTAGGTTTAGCTGAAAGTGAAGGACTTGATACTGTCCTGATTGCCAATCATTCAGGAGACCATGCTATTTATCCTGACTGTCGTCAAGAGTTTATTGACGCTATAAGCCAAGCAGCACGGAAAGGCACATACGACGGCATATCCATTGTATCCCCGTATTGCAATAATACCAAAAGGGACATTGCTCTCATAGGCAAAAAACTGAATGTTCCATTTGAAAAAACGTATTCTTGCTATGAAGGCAGACACAGACATTGCGGTATCTGTGCCACCTGTATAGAAAGACACGAAGCTCTTGAAGGCTTTGATAATACAGAATATGAAAATCCCACAAAAGAATAGCTATAAAAAATAAAACAATGTATTACGTAACTAAAAGATTGGAAATATCTTCGTCACATAGCCTTATGCTTTCTTACGAGAGCAAATGCGAGGAGATGCACGGGCATAATTGGATTGTACTTGTGCATTGCAAAGCAAAGAAATTGAATAAAGACGGAATGGTCACAGATTTTACAAAAATCAAACAATCTATCAGCGGAAAGCTCGATCATAAAAATCTGAACAATATTTTCGATTTTAATCCGACTGCCGAAAATATAGCAAAATGGATATGTGATAATGTTGAAAATTGCTATAAAGTAGAAATATGGGAATCGGAAAACAATAAGGCTATCTACGAAAAAGACTGATTCTTATACATACCAATGTACCTGATTAATGAAATATTCTATTCTCTTCAGGGAGAAGGTTATTGGAGCGGAACACCTATGGTTTTTATTCGCTTCAGCGGTTGCAATCTAAAATGCGGATTCTGTGACACTGATTTCTTATATGGTAAAGAAATGTCTGTCAATGATATAATCTTTGAAGTGGAAAAATTATCAAGTACTTGCAAAAGAATCTGTATCACAGGAGGAGAACCATCGCTTCAAATAGACAAATCCTTCATTGACGCATTTCACAATAAAGGCTATCTGCTCCATATAGAGACAAATGGCACAAAGATCCTACCTGACGGCCTGGATTGGATTACTTGTAGTCCAAAACAAGATTGGGATCCCAAAGCTAAAGTCGTCCTGCCAAAAATTGATGAACTAAAACTCGTTTATACGGGACAGGATCCTAAAAGATGGACAGAATTAAATGCAGAACATTTTTATCTGCAGCCCTGCTCTTGTAAAAATACAAAAGAGGCGATCTCTTATATTTTGGATCACCCCATTTGGAATTTGAGTCTACAGATTCATAAATATATAGAAATAAGATAATTTTCTATCTCTTTTTAGAATCGATTCTCGCCCTAAGACCTTTTGAAAGCGCTATCTTGTTGTCTTTATCAGACATATCCAGCCATTTTGTTGCCAGATCCAAGTCGCCGAGCATATAGCATGCAGTGGCAATATTATATTCCGCACAGGCTCGTTTCTCTATGTTATTTGTATTCAGGACTTCCATCCAAGCAGTAATAGCATCTTTCCAACGGAATTCATAAGCAGCTTGCGCTCCCCTGTTCCATGCTTCAGGAGATTCATAATATATAATAGTAAATTGCTCATTTTTCCAAGTAGAAAGGAAATTGTATGCAGAACGCCTACCTGTATTTTCACCCGTCGACGCAATCTCCTTCCATACTCCTGTCTGAATGTCTGACTCTGTAGCCTTTCTATGGAAAGATAAAGTCTGATCAGCAATCGTACTACCTTTATACACTTGTACAGAATCAGCCTTATTCATTGAATCATAGGCATATAGCCTGATTTTAAGAGGAAATTTGGCAGAAATCACCTTGTTGGAATCAGCCTTATCTAAATCTCCGGCTGCCTTTTTGTCCGAAAATTCTATCTTTCCGAATTCCGGAGAGTCGAAAAGAAAAACGACATCGGTGTTGGTATCCATCACAAGATTTCTAAGCGTGTCTCTTGAGGCATAATCTCCGGCCATATCCTTGGTCATCTTATATATATTGATAAGAGACTTTCCATTGAAATAATCTTTCTCGAGTTCAGAGGCAAAACCATTAGCAAGATATTCACAAAAAACAGAATCCTTGCCTGACAAATCATCAAGATATACGACAGATATACTCTTCCCTGCCAGATCGATTCCTGATTTAGAAGGATGACGCATTTCCACATTCATTGTAAATGCCTGAGGTGCACACGAAGTAAATGCGACCGCTAAAACAAATCCTGTCAGAAGAACAAGAGCTGCCGGTTTAACACTATCAAGTATTTTCATTTTCAACTTCATTAATAATATCAAGCGTGAATGTACAAAAATCATTCCTTGTTGATTATGCCATGCCTATATATTCTGCATAAAGATCATACTCTGAAGCATCCATAACTATGACCTTGATAAACTGTCCTATAAGTGTTGAAGGCTCTTTGCCGCGCGTAATAACTGAATTTACAGGTACAATTATCTCTCCATCCACATCGGGGCTTTCAAATTCACTGCGACAAATAAGATTTCCTTCAAAGCAATCATCAACTATGACTTCTATTTCTGTGCCCACCCTGGAATGATTATACTCCAAAGAAATTTCTTTCTGAAGGCTCATTAGTTTGTCATATCGCCTTTCCTTTGTCTTTTGCCCAACACTGTCTCTGAAATGTTCAGCATCATACGTACCTTCCTCTTCCGAATATCTGAATGCTCCCAACCTCTCAAATCTTGCTGTCTCGACAAATTCCATAAGTTCTTTGAACTCCTTGACTCCCTCTCCAGGATGCCCAACAATCATAGTAGTACGAAGGACAATTCCAGGAACTTTGATTCTCATCTTCTCTATTAAAGCCCTTGTCCAAGCGCCATCGACATGACGATGCATAATATCGAGCACTTTGTCCGCCACATGCTGCAATGGAATATCCATATATCTGCAAACTTTCGGATTCTCGGCCATTTGCACCAACACATCTTCAGGAAAATCAGCAGGATACGAATAATGTATGCGTATCCACCTTATCCCGTCAATTTCAGATAATCTCTGCAACAACTCGGCCAATGCTCTTCTGTGATAGAGATCCAAACCATAAAAGGTTGTATCCTGTGCTATAAGAATCAGCTCTCTAATCCCTTTGTCCGCCAAATGGCTTGCTTCTTTCACAAGAGTTTCGATAGGAACCGATCTATGCTCTCCTCTTATAAAAGGGATTGCACAATATGAACACCTACGGTTGCAACCTTCTGATATTTTGAGATAGGCATAAGGAAGATTACCGCCTGTAAGGTATCTGGACGAAACTAAATCCCGATTATATCTAACTCCGAGTGTCTCCACGATAGGCTTAAGCTCTCTGGCTCCAAACCAAAAATCAACTTCCGGAATCATTTCGGGAAGTTCTTTTAGATAACGCTGTGACAGACATCCAAAAACTATCAGTCTACCTATATCACCGTTTTGCTTTTTTCGAGCAGCCTCCATAATAACTCTTATGGATTCTTCTTTAGCATCGCCAATAAAGCCGCAAGTATTTATCAAAAGATAATCCAATCTACGACTATCACCTTCCGGGACAATCTCATAACTATCCTTCAACTGAGAGAGCAGATGCTCAGTATCAACAGTATTCTTGGAACATCCAAGCGTAATTACACTTAACGACTTATGTCCGGACATATTACTCGTTAAACCTATCTATGCTTTGCTCTCCTCCGCACTTTCCGTTTCCGAAGCGGATTCCGAATCGAAATCTAAAGATGCAAAATTTTTCAACTCGTTGTACCACTCTACAACTTTCTTCATATGAGATACATAGAAACGGCTTTCATCATAATCCGGAACTGCTTGGGCAAAAAGTTTTTTAAGTTCATCAGGTGATGATTTTGAAGAAGGAGCATCTTTTTCACCCAAAACTTTCTTCAGACTCAGAAAGACTTTTTCCAGCTTTTCTTCTCCGTTGTCTGTATATATTGAAATATCAGCCAAAGATGTAATCTTGCTCTTAATATCGAAGCAAGTCCTTCTATTATCCTCAAGAGCTTCCACAATGGCACCGTTCTTGGCCTGTGCTATATATTTAAACAACCCGTGCTGACCTGAAACTGACAATATCTTGGTCAAATCTGTTTTATTTTCCATTTTATGTATTTATTTTAAATTATCATGCAAATATAATGTTTTAATAGCAATGTCCGTTCTATCATATAGTACTTCAAGACTTGAATCATTGACAATAATTGCATCTGCCTTAGATTCATACAAATTCTGCATAGCCATCCTGACAGCAATATCCTTTTTATCAACCTTATCCCTTTTTGATGCACGTTCAAGTCTTGTCTCTTCAGGGGCATCAACCAGAATGACGGAATCATAACTATCATCAAATATCTTCTTTTCCAAAATAATAGCAGACTCTATTGCAACAAAAGGTTCAACACCTGCATAGCCACACCAATTGTTTTTTTCTTGTACCTTCCTCCAATTCATAAAATCCTCAAGCACTACAGGATGGACTATAGACTCAAGCTTGGCCAATGCCTCTGAAGAAGAGAAGACAATAGAAGACAGTTTTCTTCGATCAAGCTGTCCATAATGATTAAGCAATGAGACCCCAAGAGCTTTCTCGATATTAGATACAAGATATTTATCTTGCTCATAAAGCCTTTTTGCAGCCGAATCTGCATTATAGACACAGACTCCTTTCTCGGCAAGATAACGACAAACCTCAGATTTACCGCTCCCTATCCCACCGGTTATGAGCAATGTCCTTATCATTTCAAACTTTCAACACAAGTAAAAACCTGCGGTTCAATGTCATAACCAAGAACACCTGAAGGTAACCTATCGGTAATGGCCATACATTTTCCTCCGAGAGACTTAAGAAAATCATTATAATCGATATAGAAAGTCACCCTTTCTTTAGGATTGTCAGAAACAGGAAATGCACAACGGAACCTAACCGAAGCCACTGATGGATGTACTATAAGAAAATGACCTTTAGGCACATTGTGCACATTTATTGGCATCTCGGCTTTTATTTCCACAAAACGGCTAACATCAAGTGTATATTCGACTTTTTCTGCCGACATACGCACTCCTTTTATGTTCTCCAAGTGCACAGAGCCATGTGACGACATACTCAAATCCTCAAGATTAAACGGCTCTGTATATGCTCTGTTGATATTTTCAAGGTGAAACGGCTCACCATATACCAATATTGAATCCGGTTCTATTTTCATTGGTCCGACACCTATATACTGAGGCTTGAAACTAGTCCGGCAAACAGGCTGTACAGGGACTTTTTTAGAATTTTCAAATGGAAATCTATAAAAAAGAGTATCGATAATATATGTTTCCATCCCTGTTTTGTCTCCAAAAATTGCAGCCGCATATCTGTTCAGTTCATTTGCAGTGATAAAGAAAGTCTCATCCCGATAGTATTTCAAATCTGAAGCATCAAACCTGACTATAATAGGCTTTCTTGAGGCAGCTCTATTCAAACGAATGATTTCAAATCCGGTAGTTCTGCATCTTGCAAGAATTGCATTTGAATTTGAAGACTGTTCTGCATGTCCGTCTATATTGGATTCAGCAATAACAGGTACTGTCACAATCTGTGTATATTTCAACGAAAGTCCGTGAATCAGCCATATACTAAAAGCCAACAGGAGTGACAACAAAAATATTATTGTATCTCTATCGACTCCTAAAAACTTCAGCCTGTTATTTGGTTTTCCGAGCATCTGTAAAGTACTATTTCTGCTGAGTGTCAGAGAAATCTTTTACCAAAGAATTTTTATCAACTCTAAGTTTTGTATCGCCATCAACCTTGATAAGCACTGTCTTTTCTTTAATTTCATCCACAACGCCATATATTCCGCCGGCAGTAACCACCTTGTCGCCTTTTTTGAGACCTGCACGAAACTGCTCAAGCTCTTTTTGCTGCTTCCTCTGAGGACGAATCATAAAGAACCACATTATTACAAAAATCAATGCAAGCATGGCCCACATTGTCCATCCTGAACCGGACTGTCCTGCTGTAGAAGCAGCCTGAAGTAATGCTAAAATATTCATATCTGTTTATTTAATGTATTGTTTTCTTTTATCATCTTGTCCAAAAGACCGTTAACAAAACCACGACTCTTAGGAGAAGAATAGTATTTGGAAATTTCTATATATTCATTTAGAGTCACTCTTAGAGGAATCTCTGCAAAATTCTGCGCTTCTGCCATCCCCAATGCTATAAGAGCCATGTCTGTGGAGAACAATCTGTCTCTGTCCCAATCAGGAACTTCTTTTGTCACCGCTTCAAAATACTTCTCATATCCTGTGAAAGCATTTCTAAGCAGTTTTCTGACAAAATCCCTGTCACTATCCACAATTGCCTCAGGGCGCTGTTTTTTAACCATATCGCTCTGATATAGTTCAGGAAGCCTCCATGGATGACCTTTTCCAACCTCTTTAATAGTTCGGCAGCAATATGTAAGGGCATAAGCAAGATCATCTATCCAATAAACTGAAATGTCTTCAAGAAGACGCTCCATATCCTCCATATCCATAAATTCTTCTTCAAATATACGAATAAAAAGTGCAGCATCTTCTTTCAATGATGTTCCCGGCCTGTCCATATATTTCCGGTAATAATCTTTTGTGACAACAGAGTCCATGATTTTTTTCAAAATCATATCATACTGCTCCCAGAAAAGTTTTTTCTTGGAAATTATTTTCTGAAAATCGGGGTCATTATCAAAATACACAGCCAAAGCGTTACCGGCAAATTTCTCATTCGGATTGGCTTCTTCTTCTGTAGGATTGAATTTTGCTCGTGCAGCCTCTATCCTGTCTCTTGCAATTTGAGTAAGAGAAGATATGATTGCCAACATGAATAAATATAAGTCACGAGTGGCCTCGCAAGATTTATCTAATTCCGAAAATGCCTCATCAAGGGTCATATTGCCTTTCACGGCATAACCATATATCACTTTAAAAGCTTTTATTCTAAGAATTCTTCTGTTTAACATAATGAATTTACCCGTTGTCAATGAAAATTATTATCTATTTTCTTACAAAGATAATTGCAATTTCAGAAAAATCCCTAAATTTGACAAGATTTACATTTAAAATTCAAGAATTATGTACAGTGAAGATTATGAAGGGACATTCTCACGTGAACGTTCAAGTGATGAGATTTATTCAAAACCCGTGAAAGCTGGGAAGCGTACCTATTTCTTTGACGTTAAGACTACAAAGGGGAAAAATGATTTCTATCTTACAATCACTGAAAGCAAGAGGAAGATGGAAAAAGACGGACGTTTCACGTATGACAAGCATAAGATATTCTTGTATAAAGAAGATTTTGATAAGTTTGTGGAAGGGCTGCAAGAGGCCGTGCAATATATTAAGCACAATTGCCTGAATGATGCTCCAATAGAGGATTATAATATCCGAGAGGACGAGTCATCTCCTGAAGATTACACCGAAAAAGAAGAATTTTAGCTACATTCTGAAAATTATTTATAGGGTGAAGATGAATCTTTGCCTGAAAAAACTGTATATACTAATAAACACGGTATAATATCATTGTTAAAAATGGACAATATTCTGCTAAAGAACATTATTTACAAGAATAAAGCTACTGATATACTTATTAAGGATGGATTGATCGGAAAAATTGCCCCTGCCGGCGAAATTTCGAACAGCCTCACTGAAAAAAAAGGCCTTGAAATAATGGATTGCGCCGGCAAGCATGCGTTTCCCGGATTTATCAATATGCACACACACGCAGCAATGTCCCTTATGAGGGGAATGCAGGAAGATGTCGTATTTAAAGAGTGGATCGATAATATCTGGAAAATGGAAGCCAATGTGGACTCTGATTTTGTATACTGGGGGACAAAAGTGGCTGCTCTTGAAATGATAAAGACAGGTACCACAACATTCAATGACCAATATTGGTACTCCCCTTCTGCAAGAAAAGCAGCACTTGAATTAGGAATAAGGCCGGTTGTCTCTTATGTCATTCTTGACCAAAAGAACAGGAATGAATCCGAAAGACAAAAAGAGCAGTGCATCAGATATCATGAGCAGGCTTGTAAAAACAATGATAGGGCTATTTTTGAAATTGCTTTTCATGCCATTTATTCCGTTAGCGAGGAGATGATTCTATGGGCATCTGATTTTGCAAGAAAGAATGATCTCGCACTGCATATCCATCTTTCCGAGACAGAAGGAGAAGTTGCTGCATGCAAACTGGAACACGGAGGACTCACTCCGGTAGAATACCTTGACAGGTTAGGAATTCTGGATAGCAGAACCATAGCCGCACATACACTCTGGCTTACTGACAATGATATAAAAATACTCGGAAAACATAAGGTGAATTGTGTTCACAATATCAACTCAAACACAAAACTGACTTCAGGTTATAAATTTAGATACAATGAATTACGTGACGCCGGAGCAAATGTATGCTTAGGTACTGACGGCTGTGCTTCTTCTAATAATCTGGATATGCTGGAAGCTATGAAGACATCAGCTCTCATACAAAAAGCATGGAGAAATGACCCTAAGGCTATGCCTTTGGAAGAACTGGCGGAAATTGCTACTTCTAATGGAGCCAAAGCTCTAAGAATCAATTCAGGTTGTATCAAGGAAGGCGCGGATGCAGATATTCTGATTGTTGACACTGAAAATACATTCTTCCTTTCTCCCGGCTCTTTTATGGCAAACTTTGTATATTCAGCACACAGTGACTGTATAGATTCTGTATTGGCAGGAGGTCGGTTTGTCATGAAAAACAGAAAGGTGGAATCTGAAAATGAGATACTGGAAAACGCTCGTCTTATGTTAAACAAAATAAACAAATAACACTTAATAAATATACTATGGATCAAAGAGTTGAAAGAATTTACAAAGCTGCCGAATATGTCAGGAATATAATTGACAAATCCGGCCTGAAACCACGTATTGGGATTGTGCTCGGTAGTGGTCTCGGCAAGCTGGCCGACAAAATCTCTAACCCTGTAACCATTCCTTATAGAGAGATACCGGGCTTTCCTGTTTCTACAGCAATAGGGCACAAGGGCAATTATATCATCGGCTCATTGGGAGGAAAGACCGTAATTGCAATGCAAGGCAGAATTCACTATTATGAAGGTTATCCTATGGAAATGGTAACTCTCCCCATAAGAGTTATGAAAGTTATAGGTATAGAATACCTTTTCGTTTCAAATGCAGCGGGAGGAGTGAATTTCAATTTCCACTTAGGTGATCTTATGATAATAAAAGACCACATAAACCAACTTCCCAACCCTCTTATCGGGCCTAATATGGAAGAATTCGGTCCAAGATTTCCTGATATGACAAGACCTTATGACCTTAATCTTATATCTATGGCCAAAAGAATAGCCGGAGAAATGAAAATAGATATTCAGGAGGGTGTTTATTTTGGCGGAACAGGACCAACTTACGAAACTCCGCACGAATATAAATACATAAGAATTATAGGTGGAGATGCAGCCGGTATGTCGACAATACCTGAAGTAATAGTTGCAAGGCATTCAGGAATACCTGTTTTCGGTATGTCGGTAATTACCAATGAAGCACACGACGACTACGCCGAAGACTATGTAAATGACGGAGACGATGTAGTCAAAGCCGCAAATGCTGCCGCTGACAAGATGTCCGCCATTTTTGAGAGAATAATAGAAGAGCTATAATCCGTTTTCCAGCTCCTTTATCCAAAGTTCTGATTTTGCATCTGAAGGCATGCGCCAGTCCCCTCTCGGAGACAATGATACAGAACCAATTTTAGGACCATCAGGTAGACAAGAACGCTTGAATTGCTGGCTGAAGAATCTCAAATAGAATTTCTTCAGCCACTTTTCTATTATATCACCTGTATATTCATTATTTTTCCCTTCAGGGCCAACAAAGACAGACGCATCGGCAATCTTGCCGATAAATGCCTTTTTAGCAAGAAACAGAGTTTTTGAAGGAGAATAACCGCACTTAAAGAAATTATAGAGGAAGAAATCATGAAGTTCATAAGGACCTACCAAATCCTCTGTCTTTTGCAGTATAGTGCCATTATTGCCTGCAGGAGTCAATTCCGGGCTTACAGGCGTATCGCATATATCAAAAATTATCGACTTTGCTCCATTATCATTATCGGTATCCGAACTGAAATAAGCCTGTGCCACCCATCTTACAAGATATTTCACCAATGTTTTCGGAATACCGGAATTGATCCCGTACATAGACATGTGATCACCATTATATGTCGCCCAACCTAAAGCAAGTTCTGACAAATCACCAGTACCCAGAACAATGCCGTTCTCTTTGTTGGCAATATCCATAAGTATCTGAGTACGCTCTCTTGCTTGAGAATTTTCATAAGTGACATCATGATTATCTACACTTTGCCCTATATCCTTAAAATGCTGCACCACTGCCGGTACTATGGATATCTCTTTTGAGGTTACTCCAAGATAATTCATAAGATTCAAAGCATTGTCATGAGTTCTACCAGTAGTACCGAATCCCGGCATAGTGATCCCAATAATACCGCTCCTATCCCACCCCAACCTATCATATGTCATACATGCCACCAATAGAGCCAATGTACTGTCAAGCCCACCGGAAATCCCTATTACAAGCTTTCTACAACCGATATGCTCCAACCTTGTTGCAAGTGCTACTATCTGTATCGATGTTATCTCCTTTGCCCTTGCGTCTATTTCAGACTTATCTCCATAAGGTACAAAAGGATGAGGTTCGATATATCTGAGAAGTTTTGAATTGAAATCAGTATCGACAGGTGTCCCCAAATCAATCATAGAATAATATGATGAGACCTTGTGCATATCAGTACCGTCAGGCAATACAGCATAATATGTCGAAGTCTTAAGCCTTGCCGTCCTTATTCTTTCAACATCGATATCGGCTTCAATAATAGAACTGTCCATACAGAATCTTTGATTTTCAGCCATTAAGGCACCAGTCTCATAAATTAGAGAAGAGCCTGCAAAAACAGTGTCTTGGGTGGATTCTCCATAGCCGCAGGAAGAATAAACATAAGCAGAGACGGTTCTGGCAGAATGATTTGCAATGAGACTCTTCCTATATTTGTGCTTCATAAGCACTTCATTGCTTGCAGAAAGATTAACAATAATATCAGCTCCTGCCATAGTGTGATATGAAGAAGGAGGTATAGGTGTCCAAAGGTCTTCACAAATTTCTACAGCAAATACAACCTTGCCTATCGAAAAAAGAATGTTAGGACTGATAATAACATTTTCTTCATTTATAAGAGAGTCGCATTTGAAATATTCAGACATTTTGCCTGTACCTCCGGCAAACCACCGAGCTTCATAGAACTCGCCGTAATTCGGAATATAAGATTTCGGTACAATACCCCACACTCTCCCCCACCTTATCACAACAGCACAATTGTACAACCTACTCTTGAACATAATAGGAGCACCGACAACAACTGTAATTTTTTTCGATGCGGTAAAATCCTTTATCTTCCGAATAGCCTGCTCCGCCTGCTCAATAAGAAGAGGCTGGCCAAACAGATCTCCGCAAGAATACCCTGTAACGGACAATTCAGGAAAAGCCAAAAGAGCTACCTGATCCTGCTCCGCCTTGTCAATCAACTCACAAATAATCTCCGTATTATATTTAATGTCAGCCACTTTTACTTTTGGGGTAGCGGCAGCGACCCTTATAAATCCATAATTATCCATTTGTGCAAATATAAACAAATTATTACTCTGCCTTTTTATACTCTTCGATTGCGGCATAAATTTAAGATTTATTTCATAATTTCTAAAATAGGTATCGAAAAATAAACGGCTAGATTTTTGCCCTCGTAAGTGGTTGGAATTGCAATATTTTATTCTTAATTTTGCAAAAGAATAGGTAGAATTTAAGCCGGATGCTGGAAGATATTAAAAAAGATATCGAAAAGTTGATTGCTCTCTATGAAGGAGAGAGGCGGGAGAAACTGATTCTCCGGTCAGAACTGGAAAAGAGCAAGGCTGAAAATGATTCCTATAGGAAGCAGATTACCGATCTGGAAAGACAAGTAGATAATCTGAGACTGACTGAAGCCTTTACCTCTTCTGCCGGCAATAACACCGGTGCGAAGGATAAGATTGAAAGATTGATAAGGGAGATTGACAAGTGCATATCCCTTTTGGGCAAATAAAATGGAACAGAGGATAACAGTTAGAATCGCTGACCGCGAATATGTACTTATGGCCCCTACGCCGGAAAGCGAGGAGTACATTCGTATTGCCGCAGACGCCATAAGCAAGAAAATTGCCGGTTATTCAGCAAAATTCCCAGGCAAAAATATGGTGGATATTCTCTCATTCGTTGCTCTCAACGAAGGAATCGGGAGCATTGCCCTTCAAAGGAAGTTCGAAGCCGTGATGGCTGAGGCTGCCACGCTGAAGAAAGACACAGATGCCTATCTTGATAATATTGAAAAATAGTCGTCAGTTCCTTCTGGCTGAAAACAACAAGTTTTTCAGAACAGAGTAAACTCGATTCGGGGATGGCGGGCCAAAGTTACCCTTAATGGGGATCCCCTGACGGGGACGTTGGATTACTGAACCGAAACGGAACTCAAATCTTTCATTAAGATTTTTCTGACCGACGAACTGACGGCTTTTTTAATATACAGACCGGGACTTCCATTAGAAGTTCGGTCTGTTTTTATTATTTAAAGAAACTTTAATTATTGTAATAACATATTTGAAATTATATGAATATAGTATCATTATTTATAGGCTTCCTGATTGGAGCCATTATGGCAATAGCCGTATTCCTTGTGGGACAGAAATTTTTCCTCAAAGGCCGCAAACAAGAAATAATACAAAAAGCTGAATTAGAGGCTGAAAGTATCAAGAAAGAAAAGATACTTCAAGCGAAAGAAAAGTTCTTTCAACTAAAAAGCGAGCACGAAAAATTTGTAAATGACAAGAATATTCAGCTCAAGGATGCTGAGAACAGAATAAGGCAGAAAGAAAATTCTCTTAACCAGCAGACTCAGGAACTCCAGAGGAAGATGAAAGAGACCGATGTGACAAGAGCATCCTTTCAATCTCAGAAAGAAGTTCTTGACAAAAAATTAGAAGAATACCAAAAACTAAGTGCTGAAGCCAACAAGCAAATTGAAAGCATTGCCGGCATGAGTGCAAATGAAGCCAAAAACATACTTATGGAAAATATGAAGGCAGAGGCACGCTCAGATGCTCAGGCATACATCAACGATACCATTGACGAGGCAAGGCTTAATGCCACAAGAGAAGCAAAGAGGATAGTCATAACTACTTTGCAGAGAACTGCCACTGAGACCGCAATAGAAAATGCCGTAACCACCTTCCCTATTGAAAATGATGAGGTTAAAGGCAGAATCATCGGACGCGAGGGCAGAAATATCAGAGCATTGGAAGCTGCTACCGGTGTTGAAATTGTCGTCGATGATACTCCTGACGCCATTCTTCTGTCAGCATTCGACCCGGTTCGCAGAGAAATAGCACGTCTCTCTCTTCACCAGCTCGTTATAGACGGTAGAATTCATCCTGCAAGAATTGAAGAGGTCGTATCTAAAGTAAAAAAACAGCTGGATGATGAAATATTGGAAACCGGTAAGAGAACTTGTATCGATCTTGGTATCCATGGACTTAATATGGAATTGGTAAGACTTGTAGGCCGCATGAAATACCGCTCGTCATACGGACAGAACCTATTACAACATTCTCGTGAAGTTGCAAATATATGTGCTACAATGGCCGCAGAACTGGGACTCAATCCTAAAGCTGCCAAAAGAGCCGGTCTTCTCCACGATATTGGAAAAGTATCCGAAGATGATCCGGAACTTCCTCATGCACTTTTAGGCATGAAATTAGCTGAACAATTTAAAGAAAAGCCTGAAATATGCAATGCTATCGGGGCTCATCACGAAGAAGTGGAAATGACATCAATCATAGCTCCTCTTGTCATGGTAGGCGATGCAATATCAGGAGCTCGCCCGGGCGCCCGCCGAGAAGTTATCGAGTCTTACATCAAAAGGCTGAAAGGAATGGAAGATCTTGCTGCATCATATCCAGGAGTAACAAAGAGTTTTGCCATTCAGGCCGGACGAGAACTTAGAGTCATCGTTGGAGCCGAAGAAATCTCTGACGAGCAAGCAGCCACGCTTTCATCAGATATAGCACAAAAGATTCAGAATGAGATGACATATCCCGGTCAGGTCAAAATCACCGTAATTAGAGAAACTCGTTCCGTAGCTTACGCAAAATAATTATTCCAATAATCTTTCAGTATTATGAAACGGCTCATTCTTTCAATAATAATGGCATTCTTGCCGCTTGCAGTTATTTTTGGTCAAGCCCCTGAAAGTACCGTCAATTGGAAAGCCAAGGCAATTCACACAGAAGGGGATATTTATGAAATTATCCTTGAGGGAGTAATTGCTGAAGGGTGGCACACATACAGCCTTGACCATCCATACTCCCCTACGGCACTCGAATTCGATAAATCCGAAGGCTACAAAATTGTCGGGAAACCTTACGAAATTTCCAAAGCAGTAGAGAGAGATGGAGAAAAGTTATTTTTCAACAATATAATCCTCGGACAAAAAATAAGACTTAAAGACAAAGGAGCAAGTATCACAGGAAAAGTAACTTGGATGGGATGCACAGATAAGGCATGTTCAACACCTACAGATTGGGATTTTGTTATAAGTCTCGATGAAAATATCAAGGCAAACCAGATAATTTCAGAGAAAACATTAAAGAACAAAAATGTTACAACCAACAACAATATTGTTTCTAATACTCAAAATCAGACAATTAAACAGAATTCCGGAGTAATTAAAGAAGAGTCATCTAAATCCGGAGGTTCTATTTGGGCCTTAGTAATCGAAGCTATATTATGGGGATTTGCGATGCTTCTGACTCCATGCGTCTTCCCTATGGTGCCAATGACAATCTCCTTTTTTATGAAAGGTTCTTCTTCGGCTGCTGCAGGACGCTTCAAGGCTTTTATGTACGGAATATTTATAATTCTACTCTATACCGTCCCCATTTCCCTAATTATAGGCGCGACATGGCTTTTCGGCGGAGAGACGGTTACAGCAGATATTTTCAACTGGCTTGCTACCCATTGGTTGCCAAATATCATATTCTTTATTGTATTTCTGATATTCGCAGCATCATTTTTCGGAGCATTCGAAATTACCCTCCCTTCATCTATCGTCAATAAAAGCGATAAAAATTCAGACAAAAAAGGGCTTGCCGGTGTATTCTTTATGGCTCTTACACTTGTACTCGTATCATTTTCCTGTACAGGTCCTATAGTAGGCTCTGTTCTTATAAAATCAACTCAAGGGCAATTTTGGACCCCTATGATCACAATGCTGGCTTTCTCGATAGCTTTTGCATTGCCATTCACGATTCTTGCCCTCTTCCCTTCACTTCTCAATAAAGTGAAAAAGGGCAACGGTTCATGGCTTAACTCTGTCAAAGTAGTGTTAGGATTCATAGAAGTAGCGCTGGGACTCAAATTCTTGTCAGTACCGGATCAGACATACCATTGGGGACTTCTTGACAGAGAGATTTATCTTGCAATCTGGATTGTAGTATTTTCTTTGTTGGGACTATATCTGTTAGGAAAAATACAATTCAAACACGATGATAAAGTTGAAAAAATAGGAATTTTAAGACTTGCCTTGGTTATTGTGGTATTTTCTTTTGTACTCTATATGATACCGGGCATGTTCGGTGCCCCTCTCAAAGCACTTTCCGGTTATATCCCTCCAATGGAAACGCAGGATTTCGTGCTTAAGAACAATCTGAATACAACCTCTTTGTATGATAGCAGTGGCGAGACACCGGCACCCGGTACAGTTGAAATGGCATTGGGACTAAAAGGATATATCAATCTTAACGAAGGATTAAAGGCGGCAAAAAAAGCAGGGAAACCTCTTTTTGTTGATATTACAGGTCATGGTTGTACAAACTGTCGAGAAATGGAGCAAAGAGTATGGAGCGATAACCGAGTCTTGTCTATTTTGAAAAATGAGTTTATCATAGTAGCTCTATATACAGACGATAAAACCAAACTTAAAGAAAAGGATTGGGTAACGACAGAAAATGGAAAGGTATTAAAAGACTTGGGACGCGTCAATTCTTATATAGTAAGAACTCGTTTCGGTGTTAATGCACAACCCAATTATGCTATTCTTTCACCTGACGGCAAACAACTGGTCCCTATCAGAGGATATAATCTTGATATCGATGCCTATCGTGCTTTTCTTAAATCAGGAATCGATGCATTCAAAGCCGATCAATGAATTTGACGATGCAATGATTTTAGATAAAGCTTCTCGGCTGCGAGGAGCTTTTCTTTTTCATGGGCGGGCACAGAAAAATCTTTGAATCTTTCCCACAAGTAATTGACGGCAAGTTCAGAAGGATGGGTCATATCATCAGCATAGAATCTATAATCTCTTAGTTCGTCCATCATTATTTCATAAGAAGGAAAATAATCCGTACTATCCGGAAAGTTATCACACAAAGAATCTACGGCCATCAAAAGAAGACTTTTACTTATCTGATTGCCATGCGCGCCATCAGAAAGATGACGGATAGGACTTACAGTAAAAATAAATTCTTTTGATTTGATTTCCGGTCCATCTAAAGTAAACCTTGACAAAGTTCTGGACAATACAGAATTGATTTGAGAAAGAGATAATCTCTCCCTACTAAATTCAGCTGCATTTCTCTTCAAGCAATTAGAAACAGTCTCCCCTGTTGTTTTCAAGTTATAACACCAAGACGTACCCAGAGTTACAATCACTTTATTACAGCTTTTATAAAAGTCGGAGGCCTCTTCAAGAACCTTATTTGCATTGTCTATAAATTCACTTGCAGTCTTTTTGGCAAATGAGGTATGATGACTGAATGAGCATATCAATCCTGCCCCAGCCCCCATTTCTATGCAATCCTCTTCGTTGAAAGAAATACAAGTAGCAAGTCTCTGCAAAGAATTGCAAACAGAAACAGGATTATACAGAGTTCCGAAAGGGTTTACATACACATTAAATCCGGAATGCAGCATTTTGTTGCCAATATTGTCGGCAAAACAACTGCCAATCACCATCACTTTATCTTGCAAAGAGATAGGTATTTTGCTTTTGCCCACCTCTACAATGGTTTGCAATTTAATCATCATTATTCCATATTTATTCATACAAAATTAGTAATTTTGCAGATATGAGGAAAGTCATTATCACAATTCTATTATCTGTCATATCGGCAGTTTACACCCAAGCCTGGAATTGCAATGTTTTCGGCAATGAATATTTTCAACGCAATGAACATAAAGCGATAAAATTCGCTTATGATATAAATTTCGAATACAATTTCGATAATAGAGAATTTGATACCGGAGGTAATCTCTATACAAATTCCATGACTATCAATGCTGCAAGGCTTACACCTATGGCTGGATTCAAGATAAACGAAGGCAATAAATCGGAACACAAGGTAATGCTCGGCATAGATATCCTTAAAAACATGGGGGCATCTCCCACAAATGCTTCAGAAGTGGGATTGGAAAATATAAGATTGTTCAGAGAGATGCTTCTATACTATCATCTTAGGGCTAAAACAGGCCATACTATAATAAACGGATATGCCGGTATTTTTCCAAGACGATTTGCCGAAGGAGGATATAGCAATGAGTTCCTATCCGATTCGTTGAAATTCTTCGACAATAATATAGAAGGTATTCTGCTCAAATTCAAAAGGCCGAAATCCATCTATGAACTCAGCTGTGACTGGTTAGGCCAATTCGGTAGCCACCGTAGAGAGAGATTCATTATTTCAAGTTATGGCAAAACCAAAATTGCCAACTATTTGTCAGCAGGTTGGACTATATCATATTATCATCTTGCCAATATGGTGGAATATGGCGGTGTAGTGGATAATCTGCTGGCTATGCCTTTTATCCGGTTCGGATTCGAAACCTTTGCTCCTTTGCAAACTCTATCTCTAAAATTTTCATGGCTTCAAGGAATGCAGAGGGACAGAATTGTATCCAAGAAGTTTGATTTTCCTATGGGAGGTCAGATCGATATGAAGATAATGAATTGGAATGTCGGTATTGAAAATAAAGTCTATATAGGCAAAAGTCTTATGGCTTATTATAATAATATAGATGCCGGCGGCAATAAATATGGAAATCTTCTTTATAGAGGAGAACCTTTCTATAGAATTTTTCCTAATAAAGGAGATTTTTCAAAAATCGGTGTTTATGACAGATTAGAAATATTTTATCAGCCTCATATATCTGATTATCTTGACCTGAAACTATCCCTTTTCTTCCATTTTGCCGAAAATAACTTGGGAAATATCTCTTTTGCCGGAAGCAGACAAAGACTATCTCTTGTTTTTAATCTCGACAAATTAATATCCAAAAACAAAGCTGCTAATAATAAAAATAATAGAATAATCCTTTTCGGAGGAAGAAAATATTTATAAAATCATGAAAATACAACATCTTTGGCTCTTTATAATTCTTTCGTTCCTCTTGTCCTGCAACAGGCTTAAAGAAGGTGAACATATATTGCAGATAATTACCACAAACGATGTACACGGCTCATGGTTTGACTCTTTATATGTCGGAAAAAAGGTCAGGCCTTCGCTTTTTGCAGTAAACCACTATGTAGACAGTATCAGGAAAGCAGAAGGCAAAGAAAATGTATTGTTCCTTGATGCAGGAGACTGCCTTCAAGGAGATAATGCTGCCTATTATTACAATTATGTGGACACTCTCTCGCCTCACCTTTTCCCAAGAATTGCCGCTTATATGCAATATGATGCAATAACTGTCGGCAATCATGACATTGAGACAGGGCACAGAGTATATGATAGAGTAAAGCGAGAGTTAGAAATCAATAAAACACCATTCCTTGCAGGCAATGCTATAAGAAATGACAACGGCAGGCCATATTTCCCTGTATATAAAATATTCCATAGAGCAGGACTCAAAATAGCAGTATTAGGTTTTACTAATCCGAATATAAAGGCTTGGCTGTCAGAAAGCCTATGGAGTGGCATGACTTTCAAATCGCTTATTCCGCTTGTACAACAGGATGTAGACAAAATTATCTCAAAAGAAAAGCCTAATGTGGTCATTGTTTCCATACATTCAGGTACAGGCAAAGGTGATGGCTCCATGTATGAAAATCAAGGTTTAGATCTTTTCAATACACTTAAAGGCGTAGATTTTCTTATATGCTCGCACGACCATGCTGCAATAACCAAAGCAAATGAAAATATATGTCTTGTCAATTCAGGCAGCCATGCCAAAAACATTGGAATAGGTACACTGAAAATAAAAGTGCAAAAAGGTAAGATTGTTTCTAAAAATTTAGATGCCGGACTACTGCCTGTTTCTGCGACAATGGCCGATTCGGTGATGAGAAACCATTTTAAAAATGATTATGAAGCAGTAAAGCATTTCACAAGACAAGAAGTAGGCACTCTGCAATCGGATCTGCTCACAAGAGATTCATATAAAGGAATGTGTAATTATATGAACCTATTGCATACTATCTCTCTATCTTGTTCCCCTGCTCAGATTTCTTTCTCTGCACCTTTGACCTACAACGACAAAATAACGGCTGGAACACTGATTTACAACGACCTGTTCAAAATATATCCTTATGAAAATCAGATATTTGTTATAAGGATGTCCGGAAGCGAGATAAAAAACTATCTTGAATATTCTTATGACAAATGGATAAATACCATATCCTCTCCGGATGAACATCTTCTGAAAATAGTAAACAAAGGAGATATGAGGTTTAACCAAAACAGGTGGTCTTTTATAAACAGGCCATATAATTTCGACTCTGCCGGAGGAATCAATTATACTGTAGATATAACAAAATCTTTCGGTTCCAGAATAAATATTATCTCAATGGCAGACGGAGCCGGTTTCGATACAACAGAAAACTATTTTGTAGCCATGACATCTTATCGTGCCAACGGAGGCGGAGAACTGCTTAGCAAAGGTGCCGGAATAAATACTGATTATATTGAAAATCGGATTATTGGCAAATTCCCGGAATTCAGAAATCTGCTTTACAACTACATTAAAGATATGAAAACTATTGACCCGATAGTGATAGGAGACAAAAAAAGAATCGGGCAATGGAAATTTATTCCTGAAAAAATAGCATCCGAAGCCCTTGAAAAAGACTTCCACCTGATGTTTGAATAAAACAATCGGTCTGATAACCAAACAAGTGGGAATCAGACCGATAGCTTTTTATATAAATTCTATTTACGGAAACCCCTCATACGTTGTGCAAGATTACCGGTCATAGCATTTTTCATTATCTTTCTGGTTCCCTCAAACTGTTTGAGCAGACGATTGACTTCTTGAACTGAAGTTCCTGCTCCGTCAGCGATTCTCTTTCTCCGGCTTCCATTGATAATATCCGGATGTTCACGCTCTTCAGGAGTCATTGACATAATTATAGCTTCAACTCCTTTGAATGAATCATTATCCATATCTATATCTTTTATCGCCTTACCGACTCCGGGAATCATACTTGCCAGATCCTTTATATTGCCCATTTTCTTTATCTGCTGAATCTGATTATAGAAATCCATAAAAGTAAACCTGTCCTTTGCGAGCTTTTTCTTCAATTCTCTGGCTTGCTTCTCATCAAACTGCTCTTGTGCTTTCTCCACCAAAGACACGACATCTCCCATACCGAGAATTCTATCGGCAATACGTGCAGGATAAAAAATATCCAGAGCCTCAAGTTTTTCTCCTGAGGAAACGAACTTGATTGGCTTGCCTACAACAGACTTGATTGAAAGAGCAGCCCCACCTCTCGTATCGCCATCCATCTTTGTCAATACGACTCCATCGAAATCAAGATGCTCATTGAAAGCCTTTGCAGTCTCGACAGCATCCTGACCTGTCATCGCATCGACAACAAATAAAGTCTCAGTCGGAGAAACTGATTTATGAAGAGAGGATATCTCATCCATCAACTCCTGATCAACAGCCAAACGGCCTGCAGTATCTACAATCACAACAGATATCCCTTCGGCCTTTGCCTTTGCAATAGCATTACGTGCTATATTAATAGGATTTTTTTCACCCTCTTCCGTATATACCGGGACCTGTATTTGTTCACCAAGCACTTTCAACTGCTCGATAGCAGCGGGACGAAAAGTATCGCAAGCCGCCAGAAGCACCTTCATTCCTTTCTTGCTCTTTATATGAAGAGCCAATTTTCCTGAAAATGTAGTCTTACCGGAACCATTAAGACCTGCAACAAGCACGACAGCAGGAGCACCCTTGATATTAATATCCTGAGAATTGCTGCCCATAAAATCAGCCAATTCGTCATGAACAATCTTAACCATCATTTGCTGCGGCCTGACAGCAGTCAGGACATCCTGTCCCAAAGCTTTCTCCTTGACCCTATCACAGAACTCTTTTGCCACCTTGAAACTGACATCGGCATCAAGAAGCGCCCTTCTTATATCCTTGACAGTTTCCGCTACATTAATCTCTGTTATCTTACCTTCGCCTTTCAGCAATTTGAAAGAGCGTTCTAATCTTTCCGAAAGATTTTCAAACATATTATTATCTTATTCAATTAATATTCAAAATAAAACAATTATTCTCAAACTTACGATTGTTCAAAACGCAAATTTAAGAATAAAGAGATTAATATACCAATGATATTTAAAGTCAATGACTATTTCTCTTCCAAAGTGAAGATATTTCCTTCGGAGATATAGACATGATGCTCCGAGTCGTATGAAGGACTATTCTTTAATGGCCTTATCTCTATCTTATCCGACAAGAAATCACCTCCATTATTTTTGCCATCGATATCAGAAGCGACAAGCAAATAGACATATCTGGTCGAAAAATTATCCCAATTGAACTCAAAACTCCCATCAGAATTGGAATACATATTTTTGACAACCATCGGCTGCTTCCTGACCTCATAATCTTTCAGATATGAAGAAAGTTCAAGTTTGATTCCTTCCAGAGGATTAAAATTTCTGTCATACACTGCCCCACGAACGATAAGACGATTGCCATGAGAATCAGGAATTTTAAGGCGTTCCGTAAAATCAGTAGAACATCCTACCGACATCAACAATATAAAAAAAGTGTATATTATACGATTGTTCATCTTGGTAAAAATTACCGGCTTAGATTTAGAACACGTCGCAAATATACACCTTTTTTTATAATGATACACTAATCCTTCACAATCAGTTTTCCGGCCTACCTATATTTTATGGAACCTGAACCGGCTACCGAAGTCGAGACCTTAGAAACATCAAAAGCGCTTACATCTATATCTCCGGAACCTGCTATCTTATATTTGGCAGTATCAGAAGAACCGGAAAGTCTGACATCTCCGGAACCAACAATAGACACTTCCGTATAAGTCGCACGGATTCCTTCAATTCTAATATCGCCGGAACCGGCAGTCGCCGTATGCAGACTGTTACAAATCAGTTTTTTAACTCCAATATCTCCGGAACCCGATATACTGGCATCAAAATCCCCTGCCTTTACTCCGGACAATCTGATGTCTCCCGAACCGGAAATCATGACCTTGAATTTATCTGAACCCGAATCTATATCATTGCATGACAGATCTCCTGATCCGTATAAAGATACGGAATTCAAATTACTTCCGAAAACCTTTATCTCAAGAGAATTATATCCATAGCAATAAACAGTATCGCAAATGCTTAAGTTAAGAGCACCATTATTCTCGACAACCTTAATATAGTCAACAATATTTTCAGGCCCATAGATCTCGACACGATTATCTCCTGATTCATATTTCACATCAATATGGCCATATATATTAAGTGCATTAAAATTCCCTATATCAACTGTCTTTGTAGTATAAACACTACTCCCTTTGATTTTTTTTACTTTATGAAAACCATTACTGTTGATTCGTATCATACACGAAGAGGCCAAAAGAGAAATAACCATTAGGCCCGTAAAAATAAATCCTCTGTTTTTCATATTATCAATTAATTAAAATTATTTATTTTCAATCTCCGAAAAATCTATTCCAAGAAGTTCCATACGTTTCCTGATAGCCGGCAATTCCTCTTCAAGAAACTTCTTCCGTTCATTATATAACACAGTCTTATCGGCATCAGGACTGATAAAATAACCTATTCCCCTTTTATTGAATATAATACCATCATTTGTAAGTTTCTCATAAGTTCTCATAACAGTATTAGGATTTACCCCAATATCAGCACCATATTCCCTGACTGAAGGTATTCTATCATCAGGAATAAAATATCCTGACAGAATCCTATTGCATATACTATCGTATATCTGAAGATATATTGGTTTATTATCATCAAATTCCATCATAAACTAATGTTTTATAGTCTTTATCCTCAAGAATATCAAAAGACCGAGCACAATATATTCCAATAGAAAGAATCCGCAAACAATCAAATCGATGAGCAGTCCGATATTATCATTGAAAGAAATTATAAAATCCACAATCCGTTTTTTCCAAAAAATTATATCCATGCCGGCATTTGCAAGTGTAACAATGACACTAAAGAATATAAACTGTAATGCAAAAAGGCATAGTATCGTCATCACAACCTTACGCTTTTTGAAAAATATTGCTCCTAAAAGGAAAAAAAGCAGATTGACTGAAAGAGTGAAGAAAATTATCGGCAATAAATTAATATTGATTTCTCCTTCTGCTACCAGAATATGCGAAAAAAATGTTGCAAGAGACACTCCTTCGGCCGTCCCAACCAGAACTGCAATCCAATCATTAAACAGATATAGCATCAAAAATACAAGAGGCATAATCACAGATGAAATCAGAAACATCGACCAGAATTTCTCGGCTGTAGAGGCAGGCAGCATTATATAACTTGAGCCGGCTTTCTTGTCTGTAATATAACCGAAGGAAGTGGATCCATAGGATATATAAAAAACAGCCATTACAAGAAAAAATATAAGCGCCCTTGCTGCCAATGAAGGAAATATCCATCCTCTGCCCTCCATAAGCATTTGTAAAATACTATAGAAGAAAATCAGAATAAAAGGCATAAATACCTGAATCAATATTGCAGGACCAAAATTCTGAATTATCTTCTTCAGGTCATAATGCAAGACATTGTTGAATCGTCTTAAATTAAAAACATTGTCCATAACCATTCCTCCTTACTTTGTAAACATAGACTTAATAACCTCCTTGTGTTTGTGCACTGCATTGAAAAGAGCCTCTATATTGACTTTGCTCTCCTGACCTGACGTAT
The DNA here is from genome assembly GCA_963548935.1 of uncultured Bacteroidales bacterium. Taxonomy (GTDB): domain Bacteria; phylum Bacteroidota; class Bacteroidia; order Bacteroidales; family UBA932; genus Cryptobacteroides. The sequence goes on along the minus strand of CAUUVS010000003.1, from coordinate 46,118 downwards.
TTACATATACCTGAATAAAACCTCCCGGTAGCTGTTCGCTATACAAAGATTCATTATGTAAATTATTACCATAATCGAAATAAAGTTTATCAGTAATCTCCTCAATGGATGCATTAAGCAGCACATCCTGACGATCCAAGATCAATATAGGGTCTATAATATTCTCCAAATCCCTGACCTGATGAGTGGAAATAACTATTGTGGAGCTTTCCGGAGTATGTTTCATAACAGCCGAACGAAACTGCGTCTTGGACGGTATGTCCAGACCATTTGTAGGTTCGTCCATAAAAAGATATTTTACATTGCAAGCAAAAGAGAAAGATATATATGTCTTTTTGAGCTGTCCGGCCGACATATTATTCATCTTCTTTTCAGCATCACATTCAAACTCTTTCATGATTTCAAGAAATTTATCATGATCATATTTAGGCCAAAATATTCCCGACTGCTTTGCCCAAACAGAAGCCTTGGCATTGACCGGAGCCACTTCATCAGGAAGATAAAACTGATTTTCTAAAAATTCAGGTTCCCTATCATAAGGATTATGGCCATCAGTAGTAATCTTACCTGTGTCGACTGACTTAAGGCCACACAACAAAGTAAGCAAGGTAGTCTTGCCAACACCATTTTCACCTAAAAGACCATAAATTTTGCCATCTTCCAGACTCATTGAAATATTTTTCAGAACAGGTTCTTTTCCGTAACTGAAAGCCAGATTGTCAATTTTTATCATATTATTTGTGTATTAGTCCAATAGTACACTGCAAATATAGTAATGATTTTTATAAAAACAATACCGAATAAAGAAAAATGTGTTATAATCTGACGCATGCGAACGGGGCTGCACCAAATAGATTTTGATACAGCCCCGTCTGTGGAGAATATCGGAATCGAACCGACGACCTTTTGACTGCCAGTCAAACGCTCTAGCCAACTGAGCTAATCCCCCATCGTATCTGCAAATATAAGTATTAAATAAGATTCCTACAAATTAAATTACTGATGAGCCGGCCGGAGCAAATCCAGAACAACCTTTACCGGATTGAAAGTTTCTAAAGGCACTTCTATAAAAAGAGTATTCCAGTCACTCATGGCACCATTCCATAGCCCCGGAAGCTCAAGAGCCTTCAATGCCCTACCCTGGTAACTCTTGGAACTGATAAACCCGGCATCTTCATCTACATACCGGAGCAAATCAAATTTATTTCCTTTATAATCGCGGACACAACAAACTAAATCCACAGGGTTGAAATGTGATGCCCTTGCCAAAAAAGCTTTAGATTCAGGATCCGCCATATTGAGTTGAACGCTTTCCAAAATCTGAAGATTGGAAGAACCGTCCTTACCTCTGATGATAAAAGGTCCCCCTCCCGGTTCTCCCTGATTTCTGACCATACCGCATACTCTGATAGGACGACTAAGTTTAGACCTCAAAAGTTTTACTCTAGACTTATTATCCGGCATCGAAGGCAATTGCACACATAATATCTTATCCATAAAAGACTCTATCCTATCACAAAGAGCCTGGCACTCCTCTGAATCTTCAGAAGTCTGATTGTCAAGAGCTTGTAAAAAGCCAAAAATCCTATCCCTCAATTCAAGACATTTGCCGAGTAGTACTTTCTTGTATTTGACAGTAACCGGAAGCAGCCTTTCATTGGCCACATTATCGATATTCTTGATAGAGATCAGCTCGTCCTCCACCTTATTGAGATTATAAATAAGCGCACCATGACCTGCCGGCCTGAACAGCAAAGAACCATCGTCTTTTCTGAAAGGCTTATTTTCCTCATCCACAGCTATGGTATCGGTTGCCTTGTCTTGGTAAGTGAACGACACATTATACTTTATATTATATCTTTTTTCAAATTTATCCTTAACGGCTGCAAAAGCTTCTTCAAAAAGCTGACGATGTTCCGGAGATATGGTAACAACTAAATTTGCAGTATCATCATGATTGCGCATATAAAGCTGTGCCTCTACAAGATGCTCTGCAAATGCTGTTCTTATTTCACCATCGGAATATCTATGAAAAGCCAATACACCTTTAGGTTTGGACCCATATCCAAGACCTTCCTCACCAAGAAGTTTTGAAGCCACAAACCGACGGTATTCCATAGAATCATCAGGGAGGCCGAACATCGTATCGCTATAAAAAGCAAAATCTTCTATCCTCCTTGCCAATTCAGCAACAGCATCGTTTTGAGAAACATCCTCACCATTTTCTAATTTAGCAAGACCGGCATAAATATCTTTGAACATACGTGAAGCAGCGCCTGATGCCGGCACAAACTTACACTTACCATGGATTGAAGCTTTGTCATAATATTTACAAGCGGCATCGGCCTCTTCATCATCTAAAACAAAAATTCCACGTTCAGGAGTAGCCGGAGCAATAATTTTCATCCAAGGAAAACCTTTCTTGAAATGCTCTATCTGTTTTTCAACTGTTTTCAAAGAGGAGCCTATGGCCTCTATTCTGCATATATCTTCTTTTTTAAACATATTTTAGTGTATTAATCGATATAAAATTCTCTTCTATAATTGTATTCTGAACGCAATCTCTCAAAATCTTCAGGAGCAAGCCTAAACATAAAATCATCAGTGAAAATAGGATAATTATATTGGAGTACAGATGCAATTTCTCCTTGGTTAAGGCCTCTCAAGTCAAGTTTCACCGCCTCCCTTTCAGGAATATCCGTTTTAGGAAAGAACTCATATAGAGCTTGTATTCCAAAATATCTGGCTACCGATCTGACAGCAGATGCAGTACCATTCTGCTTGCCTTGATAAGAATAACCGGCAATATGAGGTGTAGCGATGTCCACCATATCCATAAGCTCCCTATTGATGTCAGGCTCATTGTTCCAAGTATCTATTATCACCGGACCGAGTTTTGGTATTGCCTTCATAAGAGCCTGCTCATCCACAACCTCCCCTCTTGCGGCATTTATAAAAAAAGCCCCCTTTTTCATCGATTTGAAAAATGCCTGCCCTGCCATATTTTTAGTTGTCTCATTCAATGGAACATGAAGTGTTACAATATCGGAATTCTTAAGCAATTTATCAAGACTACAGAATTCAAAACTCCCCTCCACTGCCTCACGAGGAGGATCGCATTTCAATAAATTAAATCCAAGATACCTTGCTATTTTTTCAACCCTTCTGCCGACATTACCTACTCCGATTATTCCTATTGTCTTATTTTTAAGATTAATCGATTTTCTCGCAGCAGTACCGTACAATGCAGAATAAACATATTCCATAACACCACCTGCATTGCATCCTGCGGCATTTGCCACCATTATCCCATTTGCATTGCACCAATCAACATCAATATGGTCAGTGCCAATAGTGGCTGTCGAAATAATCCTCACTCTTGACCCCTCAAGCAATTCAACACCACAACGAGTTCTGGTCCTGATAATAAGGGCATCGGCATCTCTGACATCATCAGGCCCTATATTCTTGCCTTCAATATATACCACATCGGCATAAGGCTCCATAATCCCATTAATAAACGGAATGGATCTGTCGACAACTATTTTAATTTTTTCCGTGCTCATCTCAACACGATTGATTTTATAAAATTTTCTGTTTTATTGTCTTGAGAGAACAGAGAATCCTGCCTCAATTCATCATTAACCATTTCCACAAGCCTATCCTTGCCAAGAAACAATCTGCTGCGCATCATCGAAGAAGAAATAGTGCAATATAGCACACCTGCCTTTACATACCTATCCAATGTGAATGCAGCAGCACCTGACACTTTGCTCCAAGCAGCATATATTCTCTGACGGTTCAATTCTGTAGACAAGCCTATACTCTTGATATATAGCCTAATAAGTTCTTCCATACCAATAGCTTCTTTCCTTGCAATCCTTACAGAGCCTCTATTATTCTTACTCCTATCCATATCACACCTCAGCTATTTTGAAATTACCATCTTCTGTTTCGAAATATGCCCTATGCTCGGTTATATTATCCACAATTCCTGCCATTCTGACCTTATTGCTGTCAGTAATAAAAATCTGACCGAAATCCTGACCGGCCACCATTGCCAGCAGATTGGCAATCCTGCCCATATCTAATTTATCAAAAACATCATCAAGCAACAAAATGGGAGCATACCCATAATTCTTCTTCATTATATCATACTGGGCAAATTTCAATGACACTATAAAAGACTTCTGTTGCCCCTGAGAGCCGCATCTTCGTATAGGATGACCGTTCATTAAAAAAACGATATCATCCCTTTGAATACCTACTGTGGTATATTTGCAGGCAAGATCCTTATCGAAGCAAACAGACAATAAATCAGCAAGGCTTCCATTGTCCAAATCCGAGATATAAGTAATGGAGACATCCTCCTGAGCGCCTGAAAGAGAATTGTAATAATCCCTTACAATAGGATTCAAAGCTTCGACAAATGCCTTCCTTGCCCTATATATCCTATCAGCCGTCACAGACATCCTATCATCATATACCGAAATAAGTTCAATACTCGCAAATCTGTCTTTAAGCAATCGGTTTCGCTGTGCAAGAAGTCTATTATATTGCTGCACATCAACCAAATATTCTGCGTTCATCTGCGATAGAACAGCATTTATAAAACGTCTCCTCTCTTCGCCGGAGTCATTGATCATAGAACTGTCCGAAGGGGTGACCATCACCACAGGCAACACTCCTATATGCTCTGAAATACGGCCATATTGCTTGTCATCTCTTTTCATCTTCTTTTCACCGGAAGACATGACTTGCATCATAAATTTAGATATCAGACCATTATCCATAAGATAATTGCCTGATAGGGAAAAAGAATCCGTACCGTACCTGAAATTATATCTGTCCGATGATGAGAAAGCGCTTTTCGTCATCGAAAGATAATGAATTGTATCCAAAAGATTAGTTTTGCCCTCTCCGTTACCTCCGGAGATGCAATTGATATTCGGTGAGAATTCCAGCTCGGCCAATCTGATATTTCTGAAGTCCTGGACAACCAATTTTTTTAATATCGGCATTACCATGCAAATATAACCATAAGTTTTGGAATTTATAATTAGAAATTACAAGGCCGGAGTCGGTAGAGTCAAAAAGCTGTGCAAAATAAAAAAACAGCCGGCATTCTTTTATTTGGAATGCCGCCTGAAATAATTTATGATGAAGCTAATTTTCTACGACGGGACGCACGGCGCATCCATACGCACGAGAGTTGGCATAATAGTTAAAGAATCCTACGTAGAATCTAAAGCAGCACCCGCTGTAAGTACTGTACGGAACACTCGACCAATAGAAGCCGTAGCTGCCGACACCAACATTAATATCATATTTCTTATACGGCTTGAATTCAATCTGTTCAGCAGGAGCAGGAAGGACAGGTTGCTTTTTCTCTAAATACAGAATACATTTCTCAAAAACACACTTAATGTATGTTGCATATCATAAACGCAGTAAGCACATATTCCTTTTAAATTGCAAAGATAACAATTTCCAAAATAATGCAAATCAGAAATAATTGCTGAATTATATAAAAATTACTAATTTTGCAGATTATATGGTGTCAGCCTGACAAGATTTCAAAAAAATAAATATATTATGGCAAAAGAAAACCTTAAAGAACAGGAGAAGTTGAAACAGGAGAAAGTGGAAGAAAAAGTCTCCGCTATTGAAAAATTCTTCAATGAGAACAAAAAGCTGATTTGGAGCTGTCTTGGAGTTTTAGTATTAATAGGACTTTTGATACTTTCCTATCAGAAATTCTATTTACAGCCTAAGAGTGCAGAGGGACAGGCCCAGATGTTCCCTGCAGAAGCAAATTTCAGAGCACAAGAATATGCTCTTGCTCTCAACGGTGACGGCAATGTACTTGGCTTTGCACAAATAGCCAAAGAATATGGTAGCAAAGCAGGAAAATCAGTTTACCTATATGCCGGAATCTGTGAACTTCAACTCGGCAACTATGAGAGCGCACTCTCCTATCTTAAAAAATACAATGGCAAAGATGCCATTCTCGCTGCTCGTGCATTAGGCTGTCAGGGCGATGCTTATGTAGGTCTTGAGAAATATAAAGAAGCCCTTTCCAGCTTTGAAAAAGCGGCTGCCAAAACTGACAATATATTTGCTGCAAGCTACCTTCTCAAAGCCGGTATTGTTTGTGAAGAATTAGGTAACAAGGAAAAGGCCTTAAGTTTTTATAAAAAAATCAAAGACCAATATCCTCAGTCAATAGAAGGATATGAAGTGGACAAGTATATTTCAAGAATAGAAAATGCGCCTATGGCCGAATAAAAGGAAGATATATGGGAAGAGCATTTGAATTCAGAAAAGAAAGAAAAATGAAGAGATGGGGGCATATGGCCCGCATCTTTACTAAACTTGGCAAAGAAATCACCATCGCTGTAAAAGAAGGTGGTCCTGATGTTGTAGGCAACCCTCGTCTAAGAGCATTGCTTGCTGAAGCAAGAAATGAGAATATGCCTAAAGACAACATAGAAAGAGCTATCAAAAAGGCCACAGAAAAAAATCTTGGAGATTTTAAAGAAGTCGTTTATGAGGGCTACGGTCCTTTTGGCATTGCTTATCTTGTAGAAACCGCTACTGACAATACAACTCGTACTGTGGCTAATGTCCGCAGCTATTTTACAAAATGCGGTGGAACTTTAGGCACAAGCGGGAGCACGAGCTTCATGTTTGACCACAAATGCGTTTTCCGTATTAAGGAAGACAAGCCAATCGATTTGGAAGAACTTGAGTTAGAGCTTATTGATTTTGGCGTAGAAGAGGTTTTCGAAGAGGAACAGGAAAATGAGGCCGGAGAAGTCAGCAAAAATATTGTAATATATGGAGATTATGCTTCTTATGGCGCCATTCAAAAATACATTGAGGACAATGGCTACGAACTTGTATCAGGAGGTTTCGAGAGGCTTCCAAATGTTGATTTGAAAGATGCGAATGCGGAACAGCGCAAAACACTTGACAAGCTAACAAATCTTCTTGAAGATGATGAGGATGTGACAAATGTCTATTCCTTACTAAAACCTGTCGATACAGAAGAATAATATTGATATATATAAAAGCTAACAGAGTGTGCCACCTTTATGTCACACTCTGTTTTTTATTGTGTATATATGACAACCTTAAAAAGACATGATTTATTTTATATAACTATGGTCTTAAAATTGATTTTTGAGACTACAAATAAAAAAATTATATTTGTAAGTTTGATATACTATTATTGGTGAATATAAACAAAAAAGATATGAGTATCCAACAGGAGAACATTCAAAAACTGGTTGAACGCAGAACCAATGCTAAACTGGGAGGCGGGCAGAAAAGAATTGATGCACAGCACCAGAAAGGCAAATATACTGCAAGAGAACGTATAGCAATGCTACTTGATGAAGGCAGCTTTGAAGAATTTGATATGTTTGTACAGCATCGCTGTACCAATTTCGATATGGACAAACAGCATTTCGATGGAGATGGTGTTGTAACAGGGAGCGGTACTATAAACGGAAGATTAGTCTATGTTTTTGCACAGGACTTTACTGTCTCAGGAGGCTCTCTTTCCAAGACAATGTCGGAAAAGATATGCAAGATTATGGATATGGCAACAAAGAACGGTGCCCCTTGCATAGGACTTAATGATTCAGGCGGTGCCAGAATACAAGAAGGTATAGATGCACTTGCAGGATATGGTGAAATTTTCGAAAGAAATATTCTGGCATCAGGAGTAGTTCCCCAGATCTCAGGCATTTTCGGCCCATGTGCCGGCGGTGCAGTGTATTCCCCTGCACTTACAGACTTTACGCTAATGATAAAAAACACTTCATATATGTTCCTTACAGGTCCGGCAGTTGTCAAAAGCGTACTTGGTGAAGAAGTCAGTCAGGAGGATTTGGGAGGAGCAAGCGTACATGCCGGAAAAAGCGGAGTAGCTCATTTTGCAGCAGAAAACGAAGAGGAAGGCATACAGACAATAAAAGAACTGCTTGGATATATCCCTCAGAACAATATGGAAGAAGCTCCTTCCGTACATACTGACGACCCTTACAATAGAATCGACGATATGCTCAATGAGATTATACCGGACAATCCTAACATGCCTTATGATATGTATAAAGTGATCGAGAGCATAGTCGATGACCATAAATTCTTCGAAATACACAAATTGTTCGCAAAGAATGTCATTATAGGATTTGCACATCTCAACGGTCGAAGCGTAGGAATAGTAGCCAACCAGCCAAAGGTGCTGGCAGGTGTTTTGGACATCAATGCTTCCAGAAAGGCTGCGAGATTCGTCCGATTCTGCGATGCATTCAATATTCCTATTGTAACATTAGTTGATGTTCCCGGTTTCCTGCCAGGTACTCAGCAAGAATACGGAGCAGTCATCACAAATGGCGCAAAACTCCTCTATGCTTATGGTGAAGCCACTGTACCTAAAGTCACAGTCACTCTCCGCAAAAGTTATGGCGGCTCGCATATAGTTATGAGCTGCAAACAATTGAGAGGTGACTTGAATTACGCTTGGCCTTCTGCCAACATAGCAGTTATGGGAGCAGACGGAGCGGTCAATGTCCTATATGCAAAAGATATCAAGGCTGTCGAAGATCCTGACGAAAAGAAAAAAATTGCAGCAGAAAAGAAAAAAGAATACGATGATCTTTTCAGCAATCCTTATCAGGCCGCACAAAAAGGCTATATAGATGACGTTATAGAGCCTCGCAATACCCGCTTTCGTGTGATAAGAGCATTAGAGCAGCTTGCAAGCAAACGTCAGGAAATGCCTTCAAGAAAACACGACAATCTTCCGTTATAAAATAATCACAGGATGAAGAAAACGTTTATAATCTCTATAATACTGCTCTTATCAAGCTCACTGTATGCCCAGAATGTATCTGACCTGATTATATCAGAAATAATGGCAGATGGTGACAGCAGTATTACAGACGACTACGGTAGAAAAGTCGGCTGGATTGAAATTTTCAACAAATCAAGGGGTACTGTAAACTATGGAGGCTGCTTCCTTACAGACGACAAATCCGATCTTAAGAAAAGTCTTATTCCCAAAGGGGACGCAAGAACAAAAATAGGAGCCAGACAAAGCGTTATTTTCTTTGCAAGCGGCAGAGGAGAAGACGGCACATATTATACAAATTTTCAGATAAGAAGAGGTTCTACGATATATCTTGTCAGCAATGACGGCAAGACAATTATCGACGAACTTTCTGTACCTAAAAATCTCCCTACCGGCAAATCAGTAATCAAATTGGCCGAAGACAACAAGCAATTGGACTTTGAAGCTGTTTCTGTGCCTGCCATACCATCACCGGGTATGATGAATGGTTCTATCAATGAGGAATCCGGGAGCAACAGGATTGCAAGGGAAGATCCTCACGGCTGGATACTGACAATTGTCTCGATTTCAGTTGTATTCCTTTCTCTGACTATATTATGGATATTGTTCAACAGGCTTTTCCAGCCTAAGGAGAAGAAAAATAAGAAAATTGCCAAAGGCTCGAATATCACACCTGAGACCGCAGCAGCAATTTCAATGGCTATAGATATGGAATGTGGAGGAGAACGCTATGCCGCAATTGCATTGGCGTTAGACCGCTTCCTGAATAAAACCATACACGACAATGAGAGTTTTATCATTACAATAAAACAGCCCTATTATGCTTCCAATTGGAATGACAAATCTCTAAACTTCAGGAAATTACCAAACATAAAGAATAAATAATAAGAAAAATTAAATATATGGCAAATTACAAATTCAAAATCAACGGAAACGATTATTCAGTCGATATAAATTCTATTGAAGGCAATGTTGCAAATGTAAATGTAAATGGAACCGATTATAAGGTAGAAATGACTGATATTCCTGCTTCAGCAGCTCCTGTTATAGCCACTCAGACTGAAATCCCTGCATCAAAGGCTCAATCGCAACAGCAACCTGACGACAAACCGGTGCAGAAACCTGCCGGTGCAGGCAAACAAATCACATCACCTCTTCCCGGTGTTATTATTGAAGTATCGGTAAAAGAAGGCCAGACAGTAAAAGCAGGTCAAAAAGTAGCTATAATCGAGGCTATGAAAATGGAAAATGAAATATCAGCATCAAATGACGGCACTGTAACAGCTATTCACGTGGCAAAAGGAGATTCAGTGCTTGAAGGAGCGCCAATCGTTACCATTGCATAATAAATTATGGAACAAATAATAAGCAGCCTACAACAATTCTGGCAGTTTACAGGTTTTGCCAATTGCACTTGGCAAAACATCATAATGATTGCAATAGGTATAGGCTTTATAACAATAGCAATTCTCAAAGAATGGGAGCCTCTCCTCCTTGTCCCTATCGGATTCGGCATGGTTATAGGAAATATCCCGATGTTTCCCGGTCTGAGCATTGGAATATATGAAGATGGTTCTGTCATGAATGTTCTCTATCAAGGTGTCAGGCAAGGCTGGTATCCTCCTCTTATATTTCTTGGAATCGGAGCAATGACCGATTTCTCTGCACTCATATCACAACCAAAACTGATACTTATTGGCGCTGCCGCGCAGATGGGAATTTTCGGGGCCTATCTACTTGCACTTGCTTTAGGTTTCGCACCTAATGAAGCAGGAGCTATAGGAATCATTGGAGGAGCAGACGGCCCTACTGCCATTTTCCTTTCCTCCCAATTAGCGCCTGACCTTATGGGGGCTATTGCTGTCTCGGCATATTCTTATATGGCATTGGTACCGGTTATTCAAAGACCGATAATGCTTGCCCTGACCAACAAGAAAGAACGGCTGATACGTATGGAAAAACCAAGACAGGTAAGCACAAAAGAGAAAATTGTTTTTCCTGTAATAGGTTTTCTTACCACAGCATTCATAGTTCCTTCAGGCCTGCCTCTTTTAGGAATGCTTTTCTTCGGCAACCTACTCAAAGAAAGCGGGGTGACAAGACGACTTGCAGAGACTGCCAGAGGCCCTCTTATCGATGTTGTCACAATTCTTATAGGACTGACTGTAGGAGCATCGACTCAGGCAGACAAATTCATAAGTACAAATTCATTGAAGATTTTTGGACTTGGACTGCTATCATTTGTAATAGCCACGGCTTCAGGTGTTCTTTTTGTCAAATTCCTCAATTTATTTTTCAAAGAAGGCAAGAAAATCAATCCTCTTATAGGCAATGCCGGAGTTTCAGCAGTACCTGACAGTGCGAGAGTATCAGAAGTGGTAGGGCGAGAAGCTGATCCTGAAAATCATTTGCTAATGCATGCCATGGGACCTAATGTAGCTGGAGTCATCGGCTCTGCTGTAGCGGCCGGTATCCTTTTAGGCTTTCTTGGCTAAAGATTTTACCCTCCACTGTCAAAATTTTTGTCTATGCGATAAAAAATTATCTTTATTGTCCTAATCTGTCAATATTAGGGCAATAATTTCATAATTGCATATTCTTCATATCGAAACATTCGCGCAGACGGGAACAGCAGGAAAATATTGGAATAATCCGATAGGACAATTAAAGTAAGGGATTTCGTTTATTTATTTGTTATATAATTATAAATCCCTATATTTATAAATAATTTTTCTACACGCATTTTATGCCTGTAAGACAATACACCGAAATTAATAAAATTAAATATGGACAAACTTCAGGAATTAACCGACAGACTATATAATGAAGGTCTGTCAAAAGGTAAGGAAGACGGAGCGGCATTACTTGCACAGGCACAGGCAAAATCTGATGAGATAATCAAGGCTGCAAAAAAAGAAGCTGCAGGAATTATAGCCAAGGCAAATAAAGAAGCCGAAGACATGAAGATAAAGGTCGAGGGAGATCTCAAGATGGCAGCAAGCCAAGCTATTCAAGCAACAAAAAAGGACATTGAAAATATTATTGTGACCGGATTGTGCGATGAAAATATCTCCAAAACCCTATCATCAGCAGATTTTGTAAAAGACATTCTAAAGGCAGTTGCAGAAAAGTTCAATGCAGAGCAAGCATTGGATTTGAATGTCATTCTTCCGGACTCTTTGAAGAATTCACTTGAACCTTTTGTCAAGAACGAGCTTTCCAAGACACTTAAAGGCAGTATAAAAGCTGAATTTTCCAAGAAAATATCAGGTGGTTTCAATATAGGCCCAAAGGACGGTAGCTACTTTGTCAGCTTTACAGACGAAACTTTTAAAGAACTAATATCATCATATCTGAGACCGACCACAAAAAAACTCCTTTTCGGAGAATAGTCTTATATGAACAATTACGAGTACATAATAGCTTCGCTTCCTGTTATCTCAAGAGACTGGAAACCTGCTGATGACGCCACACCTGAAGACCTAATCTCAATGATAAAGAGTCAATGCTCTAAAAGTGACAATGGACTTATCGACACGCTTATAGAAGGTTATGACGACAGCAGGCTTGACGCTGATTTCTATCGTACAGTAACCGGTCATCATAATAGGTTCCTCAAGGAATATTTCAATTTCGACCTTATAGTACGTAATGCCAAGGTAAGATACCTAAACAGCTCATTGGGTAGACATTCCGAAGAGGATATTTTTATGGCAGAGAGGGAGGATGATCCTGACAAAGACAAGGTCGATGCAGCTTTTCAGACAAAAGACATCCTTGACAGAGAACGGGCTGTCGATGAACTTATGTGGAACAGGATTTCAGAAATAAATACTTTTGATACATTTAACATAGAGGCTATTCTTGGTTTTATCGCTAAATTGCATATTGTCGCCAGATGGCTTCGACTCGATGCAAATTCAGGAAGAGAAATGTTCTCAAAGCTGCTTTCAGAAGTTAGGGGCACTTTTGAAGGAGTAAAGTATGACGGCTGACGAAAATTGACAGTAAGTAGAAACATAAAATAATTATAATATGAAATCAACAGGTATAGTTACCGGAATAGTATCAAACTTGGTGACAGTGCTTACAGAAGGTCCTGTTGCAGAGAATGAACTATGTTTCATTTCTCTTGACGGAACTAAACTGATGGCGGAAGTCATCAAGGTGAACGGTAATCTGGCCCAAGTACAAGTATTTGAAAGCACCAGAGGTCTCAAAAACGGAGACACTGTGGAATTTGAAGGTAAAATGCTTGAAATCTCTCTTGGTCCGGGATTGCTTTCCAGCGTATATGACGGTCTTCAGAACGACCTGACTGCCATGGAAGGAGTATTTTTGAAAAGAGGTGATTACACTGACCCGTTGGACAGAGAAAAACTGTGGGACTTTTCCCCTATTGCCAAAAAAGGAGACAAGGTAATTGCTGCCGATTGGCTTGGAGAAGTCAAGGAAGGCTGGCTTCCTCACAAGATAATGGTACCTTTCTCTTTTAAAGGAGAATATACGATTAAATCAATAATTGAAGCCGGTCAATATAATGTGGACACGGTAGTGGCAGTGTTGACTGATGCCAACGGAGAGGATATAAATGTCACCATGGTGCAGAAATGGCCTATAAAAGTAGCTGTAAAGTCATATCAGGAAAAACCGAGACCGGAAAGAATCATGGAAACAGGTGTCAGGGTCATAGACTCTTTCGACCCTATTGCCGAAGGCGGTACAGGATTTATTCCGGGACCTTTCGGCTGCGGAAAAACAGTACTTCAGCATGCTATTGCAAAACAGGGAGAAGCCGACATTATAGTTATGGCTGCCTGCGGAGAAAGGGCTAACGAAGTTGTAGAAATCTTTACAGAGTTCCCTGAACTTATAGACCCTCATACAGGCCGTCATCTGATGGAAAGAACAACAATCATCTGCAACACCTCAAACATGCCGGTAGCAGCACGTGAGGCATCAGTATATACGGCAATGACTATCTGCGAGTATTACAGGGCCATGGGACTGCGCTGCCTGCTTCTTGCAGATTCTACTTCCAGATGGGCTCAAGCCCTTAGGGAAATGAGTAATCGTATGGAAGAACTTCCCGGAGCTGACGCTTTCCCTGTTGATCTTTCTGCAATCATATCCAATTTCTATTCAAGAGCCGGTATGGTGATTCTTAATAATGGCAAGAAAGGAGCTGTAACAATTATCGGTACTGTCTCCCCTGCCGGCGGTAATCTCAAAGAACCTGTTACGGAATCCACAAAAAAAGCTGCAAGATGTTTCTATGCCTTGGAACAGAAACGTGCAGATCAGAAAAGGTATCCGGCTGTAAATCCTATCGAATCTTATTCCAAATATCTTGAATATCCTGAAATCAAAGAATATCTTGACAATAAAGTTGAAAATGGCTGGGTAAGCAAGATTGCCGAAGCCAAGAATATAGTCAGAAGAGGGCGTGAAGCCAATGAACAGATCAATATTCTGGGAGATGACGGTGTGCCGATGAGTTACCACGAGACATTCTGGAAATCAGAACTTGTAGATTTCTGCTTCCTCCAGCAGGATGCATTTGACCCGATTGACAGTCTCTGCCCTATAGAAAGACAGAAATTTATGCTTGACCTCATCTTGAGGATATGCAACACGGATTTTTCTTTTGAAGATTATGAAAAATGCCGTGACTATTTTAAGAATATGATTAATATACTACGTCAGATGAACTACTCTGAATTTCATGGGGAAGCATTTGTAAGGTATAACGAACAACTCACTAAACTTATTCAGGAAAATGGCAAATAAAGCATATCAAAAGATATATACACAGCTTGAGTCGATAACAAAAGCTACCGTATCACTCAAAGCCAAAGGTGTTACAAATGACGAATTGGCCATAGTGGACGGAAAACTCGCCCAAGTGGTACGTACCAAAAAGGACACAATTACAATGCAGGTGTTTTCCGGTACAGAAGGCATTCCGACCAACGCAGAAGTCGCATTTCTCGGAGCTCCTCCCACATTGAATGTAAGCGAACAGCTATCAGGACGCTTTTTCAACGCATACGGCAAACCTATTGACGGAGGCCCGGAGGTAGAGGGAGAAGAAAGACAGATCGGAGGACCTTCAGTAAATCCATACAAGAGGAAACAGCCTTCGCAGCTCATTCCTACAGGAATTGCAGGAATCGACCTGAACAATACGATTGTATCAGGACAGAAGATACCTTTCTTCGCCGACCCTGACCAGCCGTACAACCAAGTAATGGCAGATGTAGCTCTACGTGCAGATGTGGACAAAATCATACTTGGAGGTATGGGGCTTTCCAATGACGACTATCTGTTCTTCAAACACTCTTTCGAAGCAGCAGGAGCATTGGAAAAAATCATTTGTTTTGTAAACACAACAGAAAATCCTCCGGTAGAAAGGCTTCTTATACCTGATATGGCTTTGACAGCAGCAGAGTATTTCGCTGCGGACAAAAACGAGAAAGTCCTTGTCCTGCTCACGGATATGACCCTATATGCTGATGCTCTTTCTATCGTTTCCAATCGTATGGACCAGATTCCTTCCAAGGATTCTATGCCAGGCTCTCTATATTCGGATCTTGCAAAAATTTATGAAAAAGCCGCTCAACTGCCTTCGGGAGGCTCTATTACCATTATTGCAGTTACAACTCTTAATGACGGAGATATTACTCATGCTATTCCTGACAATACAGGATATATCACCGAGGGCCAGCTCTTTCTGCGTGCAGACTCTGATACAGGCAAGGTGATTATTGATCCTTTCCGCTCTTTATCAAGGCTTAAACAATTGGTACAAGGAAAACAGACGAGAGAGGATCATAGTCAAGTGATGAATGCAGGCGTAAGACTTTATGCCGATGCACAAAACGCCAAGACAAAGCTTGAAAATGGTTTTGATCTTAGTGACTATGACTTAAGATGCTTGAAATATGCAAAAGAATATGCTACCGAACTATTATCAATTGATGTAAATATCAAAATAGATGAAATGTTAGATACGGCTTGGGCACTGTTCAGCAAATATTTCAGTAAAGCTGAAACCGGTATCAAACAAGCATTTATCGACAAGTATTGGAAAGGTGAATAAAAACAGACCGGATATACGGCTCTCGAAATAAATAATTATGGCAATTAGGTTTCAATATAACAAGACATCTCTCAACAATCTTGGCAAACAGCTCAAGATGCGTCAGAATGCCCTTCCTACCCTAAAAAACAAGGAGTCGGCCCTGCGTCTTGAAGTACGTAAAGCCAAAGAAAAATCGGAGCAGGTCATCTCTGAACTTGATGCCTCACTTCAGAAATACGATTATCTTGCCGCATTATGGAATGAATTCGAGCCTTCTCTCATCTCTATTACAGATGTAGAATTGGAGACTGTAAAGGTGGCCGGAGTAAAAACGCCTGCACTAAAAAATATCGGCTATGAGATACGACCTTTCAATGCCTTTATCAAACCTGCTTGGTATGCAGATGGTATCGCCATTCTCAAAGAGCTGTCTAAACTTGGAATCGAATCTGAAGTATATAAAGAAAGTAGCAGGATTCTGGACTATCAGAGGAAAAAGACAACTCAGAAGGTTAATCTCTATGAGAAAGTACAAATCCCGGGCTATCAGGAGGCTATACGCAAAATCAAACGTTTTATGGAAGATGAGGAGAACCTAAGCAAGGCTTCATCAAAGATAGTTAAGACCAGACATGAAATGGAAGAAGAGGAGGAAGAGCTATGATAGAAAAAATGACTAAATATTCTTTTCTTCTTCTTAGCGGAGAAGAAGAAAAATTTCTTTCTGCCCTTCAGGAACTTGGGGTTGTGGACATTACACGTTCTACAAAGCCTATAGACGACGCGTCTGAAAGAATGCTTGGCATTACGGAAGATTATCGCAAGGCTCTTAATGAGCTAAATAAAATAGATTATTCTTCAGACAAGGATTTAGACAAGATAAGAGAAATCAGATTATCTCCTGTCGATGACCCTGTATATGAGACATTCGACACAGCATCGCAATTAGAAAAACTACAGGTATTGTTATCCTCCTATGAGAAGGAAATCAATAAGTTGAAACCTTGGGGTACTTTCGACAAGCAGGCAATTGACAGACTGGATACATTGGGTTATAAGACAAGATATTATAAAGTTCCGACAAAAAAATTTTCAGCAGGATGGGCTGCTGAATATCCTCTTCAGGTAATTTGCGAAGACGGCAATTATACTTATTTTGTAACGATCACTGACGATTCAGAATATAATTTTCCTTTAACAGAATGCGAGGCTCCGGCAAGCGACTGGAAATTCATTGAGGAAAAAACTGAAAATGTACGTAATGAAATCATATTATGCAAGGCAAAGCTGATGCAGCTGAAAGGTTTCTACAGTGAAATCGAAAAAGGTTATGCAGAAGCCGCAAGCAATCTAGACCTTTATCTTGCAAATATTTCTTCAGAGAAAGCAGCCGACAATCATATCAGCATATTTGAGGGTTTTGCACCTTCAGAAGAAATAGACAGGCTTAAGGAAGCATTTGACAAGATGGACGTATATTGGCAGATGTCCGAAGCATCCACTGATGACAACCCTCCTATAAAATTGAGGAACAACAAATTCAACAGAATGTTCGAAGTGCTTACAGATATGTATGGAAGACCGGCCTACAACGGTTTTGACCCTACTCCGTATATTGCACTTTTCTTTATGCTATTCTTTGCTTTCTGTATGGGAGATGCCGGTTATGGCATTATATTGATAATTATAGGTATGCTGCTAAAGAAATCCAAAGATATGGCCAATATGGGGCCTTTGGTTATGGTTCTCGGAGGTGCGACCTTTGTAATAGGAATACTGTTCCATAATTTCTTCTCTATGGATATGCTGGAATGGAGTTGGATTCCTAAGCAAATAAAATCTCTGATGCTCCCGGCAAAGATAGGGGTATATGACGGCACTATGGTACTTGCGCTTGCAATCGGAGTTGTGCATATTTGCGTAGCGCTTATTGTCAAGACAATCTATACTACCAAACAAAACGGTTTTGCAAACTCTTTGGGAACTTGGGGCTGGACTCTTCTCATTGTAGGAGGTGTAATTATTGGCGGAATAGCGCTCACAGGGGTTATCAATTCTGATGTTACCAAATGGATAATTATTGTATTAGGAGGTATTTCGGCGATCGGAATCTTCCTGCTCAACGACTTGCACAGCAATCCTTTGAAAAATATCGGCACAGGACTTTGGAATACTTATAACACAGCCACCGGACTGCTCGGCGATGTGTTGAGTTATCTTCGTCTATATGCCCTCGGACTTGCAGGAAGTATGCTCGGTTACGCTTTCAATGATTTAGGAAAAATGGTACTTGGTGACGGCCACTTCGGGCTTAACTGGGTGTTTTTCCTGCTTATAGTCATTATTGGCCATACATTAAACTTAGCTATGGCAGCGTTAGGAGCATTTGTACATCCTCTGAGGCTTAATTTCCTCGAATTTTTCAAGAACTCCGGCTATGAGGCCGTAGGGAGAAATTACAACCCTTTAATCAAATCTGATAATAATCAATAATAATAAAAATTTCAATTATGCTTAATTTAATTTTAGGTTATCTCGGAATAGGACTCGTATTGAGTCTTGCAGGTATCGGCAGTGCCTATGGTACAACTATCGCCGGTAATGCTGCAGAAGGCGCGCTTAAGATAAAACCAGAGGCTTCAGGAAGCTATTTGGTGCTTTCAGCACTTCCTGCCACACAAGGTATATACGGTTTCGTGGCATTTTTCATGATGCTATTCAAATTAAAGGAAGATCCTGCAAGCGGACTTATCTTATTCGGTGTAGGTCTTAGCGTCGGTCTCGTATGTATGCTTTCAGCTATCCGCCAGGGTCAGGTGTGTGCAAACGGTATAGTGGGCATTTCACAAGGACACAAAGTTATGACCAATACCCTTATCTATGGCGCTCTTCCTGAGTTTTACGCTATCCTCGGCCTTGTCGGTGCGATAATGGTAGTTCTTCTTTAATCCGAGCGACATATTCACCTATAAGTCTTTATCAAGACTTTAATTTATAATTTTTAAGGCAGACATTAATTAGTCTGCCTTTTTTGTGTAATAAATATAATTAAATAATAATCAGCATTGTTTCTCAGAGCATTTAGAAGTATATTTATAAATCAACGATATAAACACAGAGTAATAATAACAAAAGTCTATAGGTAAAAATAAAAAAGACCGGTCTAAAGGCCGGTCTGAAAATCATAAGACAAAATTTATTTCTGTCTTGATTTATATCTCTGGTAGAATTTATCAACACGTCCTGCTGTATCGACAAGTTTGAGCTTACCGGTATAGAAAGGATGGGAGGTGTTCGAAATTTCGACCTTTACAACTGGATATTCAACTCCATCAACTTCCAAAGTCTCTTTTGTGCTTGCACAAGAGCGTGTAATGAACACTGTGTCATTTGACATATCCTTGAAAGCTACAAGTCGGTAGTTTTCGGGATGTATTCCTTTTTTCATATTCTTATTATTTAAATCAAAAATTCAATTGAACTGCAAATTTAATTATTAATTCTTAAAATCCCAACAAAATATTAAAAAACACATTTATTTCATCCTATATGGAAAATTATCATATAGACAATAACGCTTTGCCTTTCTTATCCATTTCTGCTCTTCTAATTTTACATGCTCTTTGACATCTTGAAATGAAATCCTCCCTGCAAGATATTCAGACAAAACCGGATCGGCAAGTTTCTTATAGAAGTCAGGATATATCTCAAACTGTGAATACCTGCTTGCAAAATATTGAATAAGTCGGAGTGTATGCAGCAACGAATGATATTCCACTCCGGGCTGTAGCATAATCTGGTAGCCGTAGCACTTTTCACCCTCATATTTACCGGTGGAAGGCGTGAATGAACAAGGTCGCATAAGCACACCATCTGGTTCCGGTATAGTATCAATTGACCCGTGACGTAGAAAAGGAGCTCCAAAATATTCATAAGGTCTTGCAGTACCAATAGCCGGGACAATACTTGTATTGTTCCATAATCCTCCGCCGCTATACATATAACTTGTAAACATACCCGGAATATCTGAAGCCGGAGCAATAGTCCATGGCAGGAGTTGCTTCGCATCATAAGCCATCGCAGAAATCACATGCAAAGGGAATTTAGCACTTATCTCACTATAATAAAGATTGCACAGCTCTCCAAGAGTAAGTCCGTGCCTATGGGCGACTTTTGCAACAAAATCCTCCATAACTCCATCAGGCATAGTACCCTCCACAACTCTTCCGGCAGGATTGATATGATCTACAATATACAGAGCCGGAGATTTGTCTCCGAATTCAGAGATAATTTTCATTAATCTAAGTACATCCTTGGTATAATTGAAGTACCGGACACCAACATCCTGAATCTCAACAACAACTGCTGCCAGTCCCCTCAACTGCTCTGCTTCAAAAGAAATATGATTGGTGCCCGGTGTAAGCTCAGCATCACGAGGCATAAGTAGAACAGACAGATTGCCTCTTTCTTCAAAAAGTTTGTACATATACCTTCTCCTGCTCGTGTCCCAGCAATTCTGTGTGCAGAAACAACCAACTTTGCCATCAACAAGTGCTTTGTCCAATTGGTCTTCAAGTGGAGTCGTACGAAAAGAGAACATATCTAATCTTCAATAATCTTGTTTGCGACAGCAATAACCTCTTCACCGAGCTTTACGGCCTCCTCCATTGTCGGAGCCTCAGAATAGATACGTATAATCGGCTCTGTATTGGATTTTCTCAAATGTACCCACTGTTTTTTGGATTCAAAGCTAATCTTGACACCATCTATATCATTAATGTTCTCATCGGCATAAATCTTTTTCAGCTCGGAAAGTATCTTTTCAATCATCGAAGAATCAGAAAGCTCTATTCTATTCTTGGCTATCTGATACCGTGGTAGGGATGCCTTAAACTCTGTCATGGTCATCTTCTTTTCGGCAAGGCAGGAAAGAAAGAGAGCAATACCCACCATAGCATCACGTCCGTAATGGCTTTCAGGGTAGATTACTCCCCCATTGCCTTCTCCGCCTATAATGGCACCTGTCTCTTTCATTTTTGTAGTAACATTCACTTCCCCAACGGAAGATGCAAAATATTTTCCGCCCCACTTTTCCGTTACATCCCTTAGACCTCTTGTTGACGAAAGATTTGAAACAGATACCGGCTTATATGGGAAAGCAGCCTCTTCAAGAGATATTCCATTATTTTCAGCCTTTTTTGACAGGCGTGCAAACAGATATTCTGCAATCGAAACAAGGGTATTTTCTTCTACAAACGGTTCTCCGTTTTCACAGATAAGAGCCAAACGGTCCACATCAGGATCTACAGAAATCCCCATATCAGCTTTTTCCCTCACTACAGCTTTACGGAGGGCCTCAAGATTCTCAGGAAGCGGTTCAGGATTATGTGCAAAATCACCGTTAGGTTCACAATTCAATTTAATGCACTCTACTCCAAGTCTTTCTAAAAGCTTTGGCATAACAATTCCACCCACAGAATTGATAGCATCCAAAACAATTTTGAAGCCTGCCTTTTTTATTGCCTCAACATCAACTGCTTCCAAAGCCATTACAGAGTCCAAGTGCTCATCCGTATAATCATGCTCTGATATGCGTCCAAGACTCTCGACTTCGGAGAAAGAGAAATCTTCCGAAGCTGCACAATCAAGTATAGCCTGGCCCTCAGCAGCATTCAAAAACTCCCCTTTTTCATTCAGAAGTTTTAGGGCATTCCACTGTTTCGGATTATGTGAAGCCGTAAGTATTATTCCGCCATCCGCCTTGGAAAAAGTTACGGCAAGTTCTGTTGTAGGAGTAGATGCTAAGCCTATTTTCAAAACATCTACACCACAAGCCATAAGCGTACCGCATACCAGATTCTCAACCATATCTCCTGACATCCTGGCGTCTTTGCCAACAACCACCTTATAGCGACCTCCATTTGGTACAGGATGACGCTCACGAAGTTTCTCGCAATATGCATAAGTAAACTTAACAATGTCTATAGGGGTAAGGGCATTACCGGGAGTCCCTCCAATTGTTCCTCTAATGCCGGAAATTGATTTGATAAGTGTCATTTTATGTATTCATTTTTTAGTCCGAATTGCAAATTTAACAATCTGTTTTGATTTTTCCGATTTTTATTACTGAATAGGAAATAATAAAATTAAGTATAGAAACAGTTCACTCTTATTTTTTAGCCTATGGTTAAAAAAATTTGCTACGACAAGAATTTTACCTATATTTGCATTCTCAAAATCGACGCTGGGTTCGTATAACGGTTAGTACTCAAGATTCTCAATCTTGCAATAGGAGTTCGATTCTCCTACCCAGTACAAACAAAGAGGCTGAATAAAAAAGTATTAGTTAGCCTCTTTCTGTTCAAGGTAGTACTTATCCTTGTCCCTAAACCTTGAATTCTCAACAATCCGATAAGGCATATATACCAATTATTCTGACTCATTAGTCAACTCTCTCATTATCATAATTAATAGAACTCTTCCCTATCTTGTTTGCAACAAAGATTCAATTAGATCTTTAATAGTCTACTTTAGTAGCGGATAAAATTGTGAAATAAATTCATATATTTGCATATAAAAATATTAAACTATGTCCGTAAAAGGTAAATTCTTCGGAATAACTTCATTGATTCTGATTATAGTAGCGGCCGTTTTCATTTTCTTCCGCTTCTTTTTCGTATTCGGGGAAGGGGTCAAAGCAGGAGAGCTTAATCAGTTTATGCTGAAAGGATATATTTTCAAAACTTATGAAGGCAGACTGATCCAATCCGGCTTCAAAGGAGCAAATATTGGAGTAGTCGATTCATCAATAGGTTCTTATATTTTTGAATTTTCTGTTGAAAACAAAGCTGTAGCCGATTCTCTGATGAACTGCAGCGGAAAAATTGTTGAGCTTCATTACAAGGAATATCTCGGTTCTTTACCTTGGAGAGGAATGGAAAAACATATTGTAGATAAAATAGTTTCAGTATCAGATGCAAAATAAAACAGCTAAATTTTTATTATCGTTGACTTTCTCTATTTCCGCATTCTTCCCTATCGAGGCTGCGGAAATTTTTAATGGAAGAAAGGTGTCAGCGATCCATCCTGCAAGAGCAAATGAAGGTAAGATTCTTACAATGGAGGAGACAATTCTTTCAAAGTCCATAAGGCCTGAAACAGCATATTTTTCTTGGCAATCAGAAAATAATCTGATTATGATTAAGAATGGGCAATCATTTTCAGTTGATCTTGCATCGGGAAAAGCGGTACCGACAGAAAGTAATGATAAACAAAACTCAATTGTCCCTCCGGAAGCAGAAAACATTAAATGGTCCAACAATAATTCTATCGCATATACTATCGGACAAAATCTATATTTTTCCGATTCTGAAAATAATAGAAAACTTGTTGCAAAAGGCGACAGTAATATTAGCTTCGGACAAAGCGTCAGCCGCAATGAATTTGGTATTTCAGATGGTATTTTCTGGTCTCCTGATAACTCTTTAATTGCCTTTTATCGCAAAGACGAAAGCCTCGTGACAGATTTTCCATTAATAGACATTACGACAAGAACAGGCAGTTTGAAGAATCTTAAATACCCTATGAATGGAATGGATTCGGAAAAAACAGATCTTGGTATATATACGATAGCAGACAGTTCTGTAATATATATTAAGGTAGATGATTTCGAATATGACAGATACCTTACCAATATTTCATGGTCCCCTGATTCAAGATTTATTTTGATACAGATTCTTGACAGAAGCCAGAAGCACTTGAGACTTAATATGTACAGGGCAACTGACGGTAGTTTTGTAAAGACTTTACTGACTGAAGACAATGATAAATATGTGGAACCTCTTGATCCTGTTTATTTTTTAAAAAATTCATGGCAATTTATTTATAGGACTGCCAACAGAGATGGTTACCGCAATCTTTATCTTTGTGATACAACAGGTAAAGTACGTAGACTCACAACCACTAATGCTGATGTCCGTTATATTGGAAATGACGGAACGAATGTATATTACACCTCTGCCGAAATATCCTCTGTGGAGTCGCATCTTTTCAGCATTTCAATAAAAAAAGCTAAAGGAGGGAAGGCTTCTTTCGCAGAATTTTCAAAAATCGGAACACCGGTAAGACATACTTTTGAACCCGGTTGGCACAATATCACTTTCAGTCCCGACTATAAATATTTTATAGATTCATACAGCAGTTTCAATCTTCCTTTCAAAGCCATACTGAAATCATGTGGCAACAAATTTGAAAAAGTTATTACTGAATCATATTACCCACTTTCAGATTATGCTACCGGCGAAGTTGAAATAGGTACAGTACCTTCAGCTGACGGTAAATACAGCAATTGGTATAGACTTTTAAGGCCAAAAGATTTTGATCCTTCAAAGAAGTATCCCGTAATACTATATGTCTATGGAGGGCCTCATTCTCAATTGGTCAAGAATACTTGGCTGGGCAATATAAGACTATGGGAGATGTATATGGCACAGAGAGGCTATATAGTTTATGTACAGGACAATAGAGGGACAGAGAATAGAGGTCTGGAATATGAGCAGGCTATTCACAAGCAGTGTGGACAGGTTGAAATGGCAGATCAGTTGGTCGGAATTGAGATGCTAAAGTCCCTGCCTTACGTAGATAGTACTAGAATCGGTGTCCACGGCTGGAGCTATGGAGGATTCATGACAATATCCTTGATGACGAATTTCCCTGAAATTTTTAAGGTCGGAGTGGCAGGAGGGCCTGTAATTGACTGGAAATGGTATGAAATAATGTATGGTGAAAGATATATGGAGACTGAGGCTACGAATGCCGATGGCTTCAGAAGGACTAGTCTGATGAAAAAGGTTAATGATCTGAAAGGCAAGCTTCTGATTTGTCAAGGAGCTGTGGATAACACTGTTCTATGGCAGCACAGTCTAAATTTTGTTCAGGAGTGCATAAGGCAACAGGTACAATTGGATTATTTTCCATACCCTATTGCTGAGCATAATGTCTATGGCAAGGACAGGGTGCACCTTATGAACAAGGTTACCCTATACTTTGATGAGAACTTGTAAAACAAAAACGTATAAGAAGATTTCTCAATACATTCAAAATAACAAAAAGCAGTAAGAATTGACTAATAAGTCGGAATAAGTCTTTGAAAATTCAATATTTAGAGACTACTATCTTGAACAAAATTGAGGCTGACTAATACCTTTTTAGTCAACCTCATTGCTATATTATAGCTGAATTATTACTCGACACGTGTGCAGTTCAATACTATGAAAGCATAAGTATCTATTGCTGAAGGTCTTTCTTCAGGGAACAGACCATAACCATAATAAGGCATCAGGAATGATGTAGGGCGATAATCCAGAATATACAGAGATAGGATGTCTGCACCCTTATTATCCTTACTCATCATGAAACCTATATATGCATTCTTGTCAGCACTCTTCGAAGCAGAATCAAAATTCCTATTCACATTGTCAAGATTAAAAAGTTGAATATCGATTTTTTTGTTATTGCTTCCATCAAGAGAATAGGCAAATTTATTATACACCCTATCTTTAACCATCTTAGAAGTACCGAGGAAAAAATTCTTCAAATCAGATTTAACATCCGGAACCAACTCGCCTTTTTCTGTATTCAAGGTAATATAGTCAGAATCATTAAACACAGGATACCCCTTAAGATCAGCATCTGTAGCCGACATATTATCCTTTTGTTCCTGTGGGGTTGGATGTATCTCACTAACTTTCCATTTACCTTCTACAGACTTAATCATAATCTTCATCTCTGAATAGTCTCCAGAGATAAATCTTGGATCATCAAGCGCTATAACAATTTTGTCCTTTCCTGCGACAATAGGCTGAACTATATTCAGAGTCAGTTTACCTGAACTTTTTCCTTTATCGATCTCAACTACAGGCTCCCCTACAAAAGAGAATTGCTTACCTTCTACAGCAGTGGATGATTCATCTACCTTGACCTTTATCTTTGTTTTGTTCTCCATCTTCTTAGGTTTGGAAGCTGCATCAAAAACATTGACTACAATATTATAATTGTATAGTCCGACTGCTTTATCTGTTTCAAATGAAGCATATCCTAATTTAAAAACGAGAGAAAAATCAACTATCGGATACTTCCCTGCTACAAAACCTGCCGGAATTTTCAACGAAGCTTTTACAGTGTTTTCCGTCTCACTATAATCTTTAGGAGTAACAGTAATCTGTGTCACTGGATTTGAACCTCCAAGCACAAATTCCTCAGCCGATACAGTGTAATTCGTCCCTTTAACTGCTTTTCCGGTAAAATTCACAGGTATTTTCACAACTTCAGTACCTTTATAATTAGAAGAAATAGTCAACGTCGCCACGCCTTCATTTGAAACGATAGGGAAAGGAGTTGCAAAAGAAACATTGACAGATTTGTCTTCTTTTTTGCAGGATATTGGATTTATCGAGACCAATGCTGCAACACAAATATAAATCAGCTTTTTTATATTCATTTTCATAAAAATTAAATTAAATATATTCCTATTTTATAGAATTTTCATATTCTTCTTTCAAGTCTCTTAGATATGCCCTGTCTGTAGTCGTAAGGTCTTCTGGTTCCGGCAGAACTACTGATGATGCATAACCTTGATTCAGTGGAGGCAGTTGAGATGCTCGTCTGCACGAATAAAGTACGGACATCATAAGAACTACACCAGTGAGCAAATAGATTTTATTTTTCATAATTCTGCTAATATAGTATTTCATTTCCAATATAAAATATTTTTCTACATATTTATCAAATTGTTCTCTCATAACCGGGGTTCTGAATCATCCCATCAACCAACATCACATCTCCTACAGGTATAGGGAAAGTGTACATAAACTTACGTACAGTATATTTCCGGCCTTGCTTTGCAACCCAAAACTCAGGTCTGCCATTCCTCTTCATCTCATACCAACGATCCCCTTCCATAAACATCTCCTTGCGACGCTCACAAAGAATAGAATAGATGAGTGGAGTAAGAGCCTTGCCTGAAGCATCCGTCTTTATCCTATCATCGACATTAACAGCAGGAAGAGTAGCGGAAGTAAAATCTACGATACCGCTTATCCTGTTTCTCCTAAGGTCATTCAAAGACTTTAAAGCGCCATTTTCATCCCCTTTATGGTACAAAGCCTCTGCTTTAATGAGCTGCATTTCCGCACTTCTGATACATGAAAGAGGTTTCTTGACAAAAACTCTTTTCTTATTGAAACTCAACTTATATCTTATGTCATTTTCCTTCTCAGAAAACAGTTCAACAAACTGCCTGCTCACAGGACGTTTTTTAGTGTAATTTATAGCACCGTCATATTCCATTCCTTTATCAATAATGATGGTTCCTGATTTGAAGACCATATTGCCCTTTTTGGCAACATAAGACTCTATCATATCAGAATAATCCTGTCCATTAAGAAGAGGGTATTTTTCAAGCACCTTATCAGCAAACTGCACTGCCTTATCCCATTCGCCTGTCCAGAAATATAATCTAGCCAGAAGAGCATCCAGAACATCGTTATTGAAACGATATACATCGTCTTTAATATTATACTCCTGAGCTTTCTTATAATCATTTGAAATAAGTTCTGTCACCTCTCTTATCGAACCTCTGATAGGCCTGTCTTCCATTTCAAAGACAGTCACTATAGGTACTCCAAGACCATCAGCATTATTTACGGCAGGTTCGCAAAAATCACGAAGAAGATTATAGTAGCACAGCCCTCGGAGTGTATATGCTGTACCCAACACATCTGATGCCAATGTGCTGCCATCATTTTTCATATTGCCTATAATGATATTGCAATCTTTTATATAGGAATAGAGCCTACTATATTCATTCTGCTTATCGGATAGCTTTGTACCGACATACAAAGGAATGTAATTACCTTCCGGGTATTCGGTCAGATTAGCCTCCAAATCATCACCAAAACATTCAAGTTCAACGATCGAACGAATATTCCCGAATATGCTTTCCTCTCCTTGGTCTATATTATTCAAATGTTTATGCAATATAGCCGAAAATTCTTCAGGGCTTTTAGGTATTGTCTTACCATAAGGCTTGATGTCAAGATATCCCTTGCAGGATAAAATCAGAGGCAATGCCATAATAAAAGAAAATATATTTTTCATATAATTATCCTCCTATTTAGAAACTTATTGACAGGCTGAAAGAATAAGACCGGCTCTGAGGATATACAGCGCCAGGAGTCTCAGGATCAATGCCTGAATAATTTGTAATTATAAAAAGGTTATTCATAAGGAAGCTTGCTCCTATATCGGCAACATGAATTGCTCTCGCCCACTTGGAAGGAAACATATACGAAAGCGACAGCGAACTCAATTTAAAATAAGAAACATCCTCCAATAATGTACATTGACTGATTATCTGAGAATCAAGTCTTGTCAGAGCCAGCAAATTGCCCGATCCGTCTTTAAGTCTCGGTCCATAGGCATCGATTAAACGAGGATAACCGTCAGTAATAGGATTTGAAGGTGTCCAACGATTACGAACATTACGGTTGACATTCAAATAATTGACATAAAGGTCATTCTTTGAACTCGGTATCGGCTCGTTTTTCGTTTTCTCAACTTTACTATAATCCGCAGGAGAAACTATATCATTCAAGATTTTTCCTCCAATGGAAAAATTGCCAGCCATAGAAAGTGTAAGCCTCTTGTAAGTCAGTGAAGTAGAAATACCACCGTTTACAGGAGCATTTGAGGTACCTACATAGAAAAGATAATTCTGATATTTCTTATAGTCATCAATTGTAGAAATAGTTATATCAGGCCTTAATTCAAATTCATACAGTCCTGTCTCGGCGCTGATTCCTGTGGTTTTGCCGGTAAAAATCTTACCGAGCGGATATCCCACATACATATCAGACAATATATTCCCCGTCGGAGAAACATATTTTATAAGTTCATTATAGTTATATGCTAAATTGGCTGATAGCCTCCATGAAAAATCCTTGAATTTCAAAACAGCAGCACTCAATAAAAATTCAATACCATTGTTAATCTGCTCGGAAGTATTATAACTCTGGTTTTCGAATCCGGTGGTCACAGGCACCTTGACAGAAGTTACCTGATCCACATTCTTATTCATATAATAGGCAAACTCACCGGTAATACGATCTTTGAATAAACCGAAGTTGAGACCGACATTGAAAGTTCTGTTCTTCTCCCATCGCAGGTTAGGGTTAGGTGCATTCGATATTCTTCCCATACGATAGAACTTATTTCCTCCATCTCTAAATTTGTCGTCATATTTCATAATGAGAACAGGATATACGCTTTTATTAACCCCTCCCGTATATCCAAAGCCAGTCCTCAGGCCAAAAGAACTTACAACATCCGAAAAATTGTCCTTAAACCATTTTTCCTCATCTATATTCCAAGCTGCGCTCAATGACCAGTTGGCATTAAATTGCTGGGCGCTACCGAAATTATTTGAACCGTCTGAACGAATGGTTCCACTGACAACATACCGATTGTCATAATTATATGTAGTCGTAGCATAAAATGAGGCAAAAGCATCCTCGATAATACTCTGTCCATTGATAGCATCCATCAGAGTCCCGAATGATATAAGCTTATCATAATCTATCGTACCGTTATCTTTAGGTTTGAACAAAGGAGTTGAATTATTGCCCGTTACAGGGTCATAACCATATCTTTTTATCATTAGTCCCTTAGCGTATGATCTTCTGACTTCAGAGCCGGCAATAGCATTGAAATTATGGCGTTCTCCGAAAGTCTTAGAATAATTGAACTGTCCTCTAAGAATATAAGAACGGTTAAGACTTGAATATTGTGTTATAGAGCCATATTCCCTTTTGGACAAGTAGGCGTTATTCTCGAAAGGCCTATCCTTCCATGCCGCATAGGTTCCGCTACCATTGATATTCTCAGATAGATCATTGGAATAAGAGAAAGAGGCCAGACCTGTGAAATTAAAACCCTTCAATATATTTATCGTCATATCGCCTCGCAAAGAGAATGCTGAAGAACTTGCTTCGCTGGATGTCTCATTAATCTCCCTCATAATATTAAACCCTTTAGGAGGTACGGAAGCCACATAACTGCCATTTACTTGCCCCATGGTAAAAAAAGTCTCGTCTGAGGCATAACTGCCATCATCATTGTAAATACGCTCATAAGGATTGGCGAAATAGGCATATTTGAACATATTCACATTGTTAGAAGGACTTTTCGATTTCATATAACTGAAATCCGCCTGAAAGCCCAACTTAAGGAACTTGAGAGGATTGACATCGATTTTGGTATTCATCGAATAAGAATCTGCGGAAGTCCTCTTAACAATACCGTTATTTCTATTAAATCCTCCTGATATATAATACTTTGTATTATCTGTACCTCCTGAAATAGAGAGATTGTGAGATGAAGAAAAGGAATTGCGGAAAAGTACATCAAACCAGTCTGTATTATGGCTTCTCAGCTTAGAAATATAGGCATCTTGAGAAGCCTTGTCCATACCTGCAAACTTACCATAACCTGAACGTATCTGACCGACAAGTCCGATTACAGGATAATGGGTACTTGTACCCTCCTTAGTCGCCTTAAACCCTGCAGCGGAAAACTCGTCCCAAAGTTCTTGCTCCCAGTCAAGCTTTTCTCCGGAATTCATAAGATTGGCATCGCGAGAAGGTTTTGTCTGCAACGATACAGAGCCATAATAATTGAGTCGCATCTTACCTGCTTCTCCCCTCTTGGTCGTAACGACAATAACGCCATTTGCTCCTTGTGAACCATAAATTGCAGCTGCAGCGGCATCTTTAAGAACAGTTATGGACTCAATGTCATTAGGATTTATAGTACCTATTCCTGTTGCATATATATTGTCGAAATCTCCTGAACGAATCTGACTGTTATTTAATGATGGCATATTCTTCTGCATAGGCACACCATCCACAACCCAGAGAGGATCAGCATTGCCTGTAATGGTATTCGTACCCCTGATTCGCACTTTGGCAATTGCTCCGGGCCTACCTGAAGTCAGCTTTACATCCACACCGGCAAGTTTTCCGGCCAATAACTGATCCACATTCTTCAAAGGAGAATCCTTAAGCTCGCTTCCGGATACAACAGCTACAGCTCCTGTGGTTTTGCGGACTTCCACCTGCGAGTAACCTGTGACAATCACCTGCTCCAACTGGGATGCTGAAATTTCCATTACTACATCGTAAGTTTCCTTTTCAACCCTTATATCAACCGTTTCAAAACCTATAAAACTGAAACGTAGAGTTTCTCCCCTGCTGACTGTCAGTTTGTAATCTCCATTATAACCGGTATTAACTCCATTTTGAGTACCGGGAACCATAACGGAAACCCCTGCCATAGGCAAGCCATCAATATCCCTTACTACTCCTGAAACATTGATTTTGTCATCCTGCGCAAATAAAATCGAATTGGCAGAAGGAATAATCAATAAGACAAAAGCAATAAAGACATTTAGAAATCTTCTCATAAGCAATTCTTTTTTATATGATTATAAATGCTTTACAATATCATTATCTTGAATTTTAATTCCAAGAAGGTGTTCAACAAAATAATATCTCACCAAATTGATATAATACATATCCCCAACTCCGTGACCGATGCCGGGAAGCACAAGCATATCAAAACGCTTGTGCGTATCAATCAATGCCTTTGCAAGACGAATAGTATTGGCAGGATGGACATTATTGTCCATATCACCGGTTATCAGAAAAAGCCTTCCTCGAAGATTGGATGCAAGTTCAATGTCAGTAGGTATTCTGCACTCAAAAACTTCCTTACCATCCTTATTTTTGACCCACTGTCCTCCGTGGAATGTTTCACCCCACCATTGGGTGTATATATTATTGTCATAATTGCCGGATGCAGCAATACCGACCTTATAGAAATCAGGCCTTGTCAGCATTGCAGACACAGTCATAAAACCACCGCCGGAATGACCGTATATGCCCACTTTATCAATATCGGCGAAAGGATATCTTGAAGCGACCTGCTCAATAACAGCATGAAGATCTTCAAGCGGATAATCCCTCAACGAATGATAGCCATAAGTGTAAAAATCTCTTCCTCTTTTAGGACTACTCCCTCTAAACTGGAAATTAATCACGACAAAACCTAATTGTGCAAGTGACTGATTATAATTATCATCTAAAGAAAAGGATTGCGGTATCTGATCATCCTGCGGTCCGGGATACACATCTGCGATAATAGGATACTTTTTCCCTGACTCTATATTTAAAGGAAGATAAACTACACCATAAAGCTTAGTAATGGAATCTGCCGCATTGACCTCAAGGACTTCCGGATATTTCCATCCGATATTGTTAAGCGCCTCCACATCTGCTCCCTGCATTTCAAACATTATATTTCCTTTCAGATCGCATATTCGGTGCTTTGGCGCCATATCCATACGTGAATAGCTATCAACTATATATTTATGGTCGGGAGACATATCTATACTATGATTACCGTTACCCGGAGTCAGAAGCCTGTGAGCTCCACCATCCAAAGAAGCCGAATAATAAAATCTATAATTAGGATTTATACCTTTCTCTCCACCATAGCCTTCATAATATATTCTTCTGGCCACTGTATCTATCCGTAGGATATTACCTGCTATACAATCTGTACTGCCTATAGCATTTTTTAATTTTCCCTCACCGTCATAAAGATAATATCGGCCTTTGCCTGTACGTTCCGACCACCATAATATCTCCTTGCCTTCATTCAGCACATTGTAGCTAAACATCTGCTCGTTGATATGAGGAGCCACATTTTCGCTAAAGAGTACTTTCAGGCTCCCGTTGTGACCATCTATCCTGCACAAATCTAATACATTGCGTAACCTATTCGTTCTCAAAAGATAAGCGTAATCTCCGCTTATGCTATAAGAGTTGAATCTTTTCATTATCAACTCCTGATCAGGATATTTATCCATCTCACAGCATCTTTCTATTACCTTTCGATCAGCATCTACAATATACACTTCATATTGAGGAACATATTCGTCTCCCGGCATCGGAAATTTATAGGTGCGAGCATTAGGTCTTGGCTCAGTAAGGCTGTTTACCAATGTCAGCGTACCTACTTTTCTCTTGTCGCAGCGAACCACAATATACCTATGAGTATTGCCTATCCATTCTCCTTCCGGATATTGAGGCCTATTTTTCTTATACTCCCTGCCACCTCCGACAGCAAAAGAATAATAAGTCTCTCCATCATCAGTAAGCTTAATGCTATCCCTGCCATAATCTGCAAACAGATACA
Organism: uncultured Bacteroidales bacterium; assembly: GCA_963548935.1. Taxonomy (GTDB): domain Bacteria; phylum Bacteroidota; class Bacteroidia; order Bacteroidales; family UBA932; genus Cryptobacteroides. The sequence goes on along the minus strand of CAUUVS010000003.1, from coordinate 12,861 downwards.
GATTATCATCTTTGACCGTTATCCAAAACAAACTGTCTGATGAGAATTTCCTTGATCTGTCGATATTGACTCTATTTTTTAAGGATTTATTATTATCGGCTCCGGAAGCCTTACGGACAATCTTCTTCCTAATATCATACTCCAATGTGTTCCCACAATAGTTATATCTGAAAGAATTCATATTCTTGCCGTCAAATTCCAGCATCATACGATACCTGCTGCAATTGTTGTTTTTGTGGTCTTTATTAAGAAAAGTGTCAGATGCAGCAATCAGATCATTTTCTTCAAAAAGTTCTTTTTTCTTCCAAGACTTAGTGTCCACAAGATAATATTTATTCTTGCCTTCAATCTTGGGCGTATATACAAACCACCTACTACCACCAGCAACCCAAGATACCGAAGGGAGTGTATTGTCGATATATCTGTAAAGAGAATCCGAAGAATACCTTTCTGCAATCTTCATCAAATTAACCTCTTTATCTCCAGCCTGCAATAAATATGAGACCGAAAGGCTCACAAGCAGACTAAGCAAAATTTTCTTTTTCATAACAATTTCATATCCTCGCCGTAGCACTGGCCACAGAAGCGGCAGCAATAGCAAAATCATCTTTCGCCGAAGCATAAATTACAGCCCTCGAAGAATTTATCAATAAACCTCCTTTTGAATTACTGCCATACTTGATCACCTCTTCAGCAGAGCCTCCCTGTGCTCCCACACCAGGGACAAGAAAGAAGTTTTCAGGACAAAAGGAACGGATTTCAGAAAGTTGTCTCGACTTGGTGGCACCTACCACAAACATCATATTTTCAGGAGTAGAAACAGACATCATCTTCTCTATGACATTCCTGTACAATGGTTTGCCATTCTGCTCGGATAGTTGAAAATCAACTGATGAAGGATTCGACGACAATGCAACAACAATGGCAAACCTGCCTTTATATTCTAAGAATGGTAAAACCGTTTCTATTCCCATATACGGAGAAATAGTAACTGCATCAAAATCCATCGCCTCGAAATAAGTTTTAGCATACATCTTGGCAGTATTACCGATATCTCCTCTTTTGGCATCTGCAATAATGAACTGTTCCGGATACCTTTTACGAATATAAGAGACGGTTGCCTCCAAAACCTTCATCCCCTCATAGCCGTAACTTTCGTAAAAGGCAAGGTTTGGTTTGAAAGCGACACAATAAGGAGCCGTTGCATCTACAATAGCCTTATTAAAATCAACAAGCGACCTCATTTTGCCGGTAAATTCGAAATCTGCCACATTTGTACTGCCTTTTAAGGCCAAGTTCTGAATATTAAGCGGCAATTTGTCAAAACTTGTATCCAGACCGACACAAAGCATGCTGCGTTTCAAATTTATCTGTTCAAAAAGATCATTCGTTGTCATAATTCGTCTTTTAGATGTTTTTTAGCATACGCTGTTGTAAGCTTAAAAGTCTTTCTGCCGGATGACGGCGCTTCAAACATAGCATCATCAAAAATTTTCTCACATATAGACCGCAGCCCACGAGCCCCCAACTTATTCTTAATAGATGTATCCACAATAACATCCAGCACTCCGGGTTCTATGGTCAGCTTTATCCCGTCCAACTGAAATATCTTCTCATATTGTTTTAGAATAGCATTCTTGGGCTCCGTAAGAATTCTTAGAAGAGCCTGACGATCGAGATTGTCTAAATAAGTAATAACAGGCAGACGACCTATAATCTCCGGGATAAGTCCGTAAGCCCTAAGATCCGAAGCCGCCACATACTGCAAAAGATTGTTTTTGTCTATCTGCTGACGGTTAGTCGCCCCATAACCTATTACTTGAGTATTAAGTCTCTGAGCTATCCTTCTCTCAATACCTTCAAAAGCTCCCCCGCATATAAACAGAATATTTTCTGTATTTACATGAATAAATTCCTGTTCAGGGTGTTTTCTTCCACCTTTTGGCGGCACATTAACTATATTGCCTTCAAGTAATTTAAGCATAGCCTGCTGAACCCCCTCACCTGAAACGTCTCTCGTAATTGAAGGATTATCGCTCTTCCTTGAAATCTTATCTATTTCATCTATGAATACTATCCCCCTTTCGGCTTTTTCCTGATCATAATCAGCCTCCTGAAGCAATCGTGACAATATACTTTCAACATCCTCTCCCACATAACCGGCTTCTGTAAGTACAGTTGCATCAACGATAGTAAAAGGAACCTCGAGCATTTTGGCTATTGTCTTTGCCAACAATGTTTTGCCTGTACCGGTAGGGCCTACTAAAAGAATATTGGATTTTTCTATCTCGACACCGTCATCCGACTTATCTACAAGATTGTGATTAATTCTCTTGTAATGATTGTAAACAGCCACAGACAATAATTTCTTTGCTCTGTCCTGCCCTATAACATACTGGTCCAGAAAGGCTTTAATTTCCTGAGGTTTTTTTAGGGCTTCAATTCGTGCCGGAGCCTTTGTTGAAGTGTTTTTATTCTCAATCTCGTTTAAATAATCATCTGCGAGCCTGACACAATCATTGCATATACACCCATCAAGACCTTGGAGAAGAAAATTAACCTCATCTTCAGATCTTCCGCAAAAAACACAATGTCTCTTCGTTTGCTTTGCCACTTTACTTTTTCTTTTTCTTAACCAGAATCTCATCAACCATTCCATACTCAAGCGCTTCCTGAGCCGACATCCAATAATCCCTGTCAGCATCATTAAACACCTTATCGTATGGTTGTCCTGAATGCTCTGAAATGATATTATAGAGTTCTGTCCTTAATTTTTCAATTTCTTTTGCTGCTATGAGAATATCGGATGCCTGCCCCTTAGCCCCTCCCAATGGTTGGTGAATCAAAACTCTGGAATGAGGTAAAGCAGACCTTTTACCTTTTTCACCGGCACATAACAAGACAGACCCCATGGAAGCAGCCATCCCCGTACAAATAGTAGCCACATCAGGTTCTATAAGCTGCATTGTATCATAAATACCAAGACCCGAAGATACCTGTCCTCCGGGAGTGTTGATATACAGTGATATATCAGCGGAGCTGTCACTTGAAGCAAGAAACAGCAACTGTGCCTGAATAATATTGGCTACATCATCGTCAATAGGAACGCCAAGGAAAATAATTCTATCCATCATCAGACGGCTGAACACATCCATTGATGCCACATTAAGCTTCCTTTCCTCAATAATGTGAGGATTGATATAACTATCCTCAAGTGCTTTTTCGTAACGATGAAGGGTCATGGACGAAATGCCACAACCCCTATTAGCGAATTTATTGAATTCGTTATTGCCCATATTATTTCAATTCTCTGAATTTTTCGACAGAAATTTTCTTAGGAGCAAGCGAAATGTTCTCCTTAAGAGCAGAGATGACCTTCTGCGACTCAACATTTTCTCCAATATTTCGAGCCTGTTTTTCATCAGAAAGTACCTGCTGTGCAGAGTTACGAATCAGGTCAGCAGGCACATTACCCATTCCATACATTGCATACTGGTATGTAACATAAGCCTCCGCTGCCTCCTGCATATCCTTCTCCTCTATTTTAAGATTATATTTATTCATGATAAAACTTCTGGTCATCTGCCAGCGGAAGTCTGAAAGGAAAGCATCAAATTCCTTTTCAATATCTTCCATAGTGAATTTGCCCTCATTTGTCTGGTAAAGCCATCTCTTCAAAAATGCTTCAGGTAGAGAGATATCAGCTTTCTTTATAAAATAATCTCTCATATCCTTTGAAAGCCTGTAATCTGCCTCTTGCTTGTAATTCTCTGCAAGTTTGTCAGCTATAGCCTTTTCAAACTCTTCGGAATTATGTACGACATCTTTGCCGAACAGTTTGTCATATACTTCCTGCGATTCTTCAGCAGCTACAAAAGTCTTGACATTTACAACCTTTATATGAAAAACAGGATTAAGTCCTTCAAGTTCCTCTTTTTTGACTTTAAGCATAGAAGCCCTGTCTGTCTCATCCGTAAAAGCTTCATTGACATTTACATCAAATTCAGCACCCGGCTTTGCACCGACAAAAAGTTTGTGTGCATCGCCTGCCACATTCCTGACTGAGATATATGCACCTTCAACTGATTTTTCACCATTTGACATATCCACAATTACAAAATCCTCTTCTTTTGCACTTTTTCCGTCCTGCAGTGAGCCAGCCTGTTTGAGCATATTCTCTTTCATTTCCTTCTTGGCCTGCTCAGTAATATTGATATTGTAGTATGGTACCTTGTCTTCCTTTGAGATTTCAAAATCAACCTCCGGAGTCGATGCTATATCGAATTTAAAAGTAAAATCATTACCGGACTTCCAATCTATTTCAGGCTGATCCTCGCTTGTAAGAGGCTCGCCGACAATTCTGATTTTATTATCTTTGATGAAATCATTCAAGCTTGCAGATATAACCTTATTAACAGACTCTAACAAAGCCTGTTCCCCATAATACTTCTGTATCAGAGACATCGGGGCCATTCCTTTTCTAAATCCTTTAAATTCGGCTGATTTTTTACGCTCATTAAGAGTTTTCTTTTCAGCCTCTGCATAATCCTCTTTTGAGATATTAAGAGTAACCTGAAGATTCAGAGCGTCAATCTGATTTTTTTCGAGTTTCATATTATATAAAATTTATTTCTTTGTCAATAATGCGGATATTCTGCAAAAATACATAAATAATCCCACAAAAAGATTACCATTTCACTATTTTTTTCTATTAGGATATACCACCCTGTCATGATACATCTGAGCAAGATACTCCTTCAGCACAGACTTGATAGTGCTAATCTCTTTTAAAGAGATGTCAGCCTCATTCAGCTGTCCTGCATCTATCTTTGCTTGCAGCATCTTTTCTACAAATTCGTCATACGTCTCAGGTTTATTATCTTTAAGAGTCCTCGAAGCAGCTTCCAGAGTATCGCACAGCATCAATATCGTCTGCTCTTTAGTCTTAGGCTTTTCGCCATTATAATAGAAATCGCAAGTGTCTTCAGGGTCTCCACCTTCATTGAGATATTTATTGTAGAAATACCCTGTACATGAAGTACCGTGATGCGTAGTGATGAAATCCTTGACAATTTGCGGAAGACCGTGCTTTTCCGCCAGTACAACCCCGTCAGAAACGTGTTTTATAATATCTCTTGCACTCTCTTTTGCGCTAAGTCCTTCGTGATATTTTGTACCGTGCGTATCATTCTCAATAAAGCACTGAGGATTCTGCATCTTGCCTATATCGTGGTACAGTGCACCGGCCTTGACAAGCAGCACATTGGCATCTATGCTTCTGGCCGCAGCCTCACACATATTCATAACCTGAAGACAATGCTGAAATGTACCCGGTGCCTTCTGTGCAAGATCTGTAAGCAATTTATTATTATTGGTATCACATAGTTCCTGAAGTCTGGAACTTGAAACCAACCTGAAAATCTTTTCAAAAAGATATATTAAAGGATAGCCGGCTACTGATAGCAATGACCCGAGGAGCAGATACACAACTTTGTGAAAACCCGAAAGTAATTTTGTATCATTTATTATTCCGAACCCTATATATGTTATAAGCAAAGTCCCAAAAACAATCAATGCTGTGACAAACTGTTTCCATCCTCTGTTGAAATATTGGAAAACGTACATTGTCACCACGCCTGCCGCCAAATACATCACAAAAAGCTCTATTCCATTATGTGCAAATATAAGAAGAGGCAGCAAAGAAATGAAATATACAGGCAGTACCACTCTTTTCTTAAAAAAAGCAAGAAGGTACAATGCAGTCAGTGAAAATGGTGTCAAATAGAGAATTTCAGGGTCTATCCGGTCAATTATCATTGCTGCCACAGCAGCCATAATAAATATTGTCATCAGATACAGAAATTTACTCCAATCATTGAATACTAAAGGATTGGTATAAAATATCGATAGGAATAAAATCATTACCAACACCAAGGCTATAATACCGTTGCCTATCCACAATTTAAACCTTGTACCGCTATAACCCAAGCTGTTTTCATATTCTGCCTTATAAGAATCCAGCATTTGCTGAATCTCTGCCGTCACAAGTTCTCCTTTAGAGACAATAATATGCCCGGAGCTTATAAAGCCCATTGTAGGAGAGATAAAATCCGTCTCTTCCGAATTGACTAATTCCGTCGTCTCTTTGTCATAGAGCATATTTGGAGTTATAAGGAAATATATGTCTTTTGCCTTAAAGAGAGAATCGATACGCAGTCCGGGATACTCTTTGACAATGTTTTCCAACAATCTTGCTTTCGCAGTTGATGTTGTATAAATATTTGACACCGGAACCTTTGCCGCCCTCTTGTTTTTCTGGATATAGATAATACCGCTGTAATTGCCCTCATTGTTCTCGGCCAGATCATTATCGTCAATAACTCCCCTTGAAAATATGTCCAGCAGTGAAGTAACCACTGAATGTCTTAGGGAAGAATAAGATCCGAAATCCATAGACTCAGCTATTCTTATGCTTTCCTGAGAATTCTTGTCCGAATATTTATAATATGGTACAATACTTTTGCCGACCGCCTCTTTCTCAAGCCTGATCTGATCATCGGTTTTAAGAATAGGAAAATCGAACTGAGCGACAAGTGTCTCATAAGCCCAAGGCGAGCCTTTCTTATAATTGTATTTGAACTTTCCACTTTTTGGCATAAAAAGCAGAATCACCACAAATAAAACTAATATAGCTGCATAGACTTTAGGGTCTTTCGGTATATTTGACTTTGACATTTCTATATTGATTTAATATTGCTATTTATGAAAAGGACTGCCGGCCTCTTTGCTGACGAATCCATAAGTAAGTCTGTCAGTAAGCTTCGGAAAAAACCTGTGTGCCCATACAGTAGCCTTTCCAAGCCATGTAAGAATCATTGAATTCTTGCGATGACAAAGGCCTTCAGCCAAGTAAAAAGCACATTTCTCGGCACTCATCAACTTACCTTCTTCCAACGGAGTTTCTCCTTGTGGAGCACCGTCAGCCGTCAGAGCTGCATTCCTTACATTTGATGAAGTATATCCCGGAGCAAACACCATCACATGTAGACCATCGTAGAGATGCTCTATCCTTAGAGTATCTAAAAACCCCCTTACGGCATATTTCGAGGCTGAATACCCTGTACGTGCAGGCAAGGCAGAGTACCCGGCTATGGATATTACTCCCACAATAGAGCCTTTACTCGAAAGGAGGTACGGCAGAGCATATTTTGTGCAATATACGGTACCCCAGAAATTAACATCCATCAAAGAATGCAATACTTTGAGATCCAAATCCTTGAACATCGCCCGCATAGATATTCCCGCATTATTTACAAGGATGTCGATCCTGCCGAATCTTGCCACTGTCGCCTCTACAAGGTGCCTGCAATCTTCTTCACAACTGACATCTGTCTTAACACACAAGACATTGGATAAAGGGGCCACAGAAGGTGCCAATTGTTGCATCTTATCGTAAGATCTTGCAGCAAGAACGACCATTGCCCCGCAACTGCCAAATAATCTGGCAGAAGCCAACCCGATTCCCGAGCTGGCTCCTGTAACGATAATTACTTTATCCTTAAAGTAATCCTTGTTCATATATATCGGTTTACATTACTATATATAATGAGAGATTAAAGACTATTTTACAGTCATTGCCGCAATCTCTTTCTTATAAAATCCGCTATCTATCTTGGAACGTATATCCTTGAAAGCATTAATAGTGTATTCGACATCCTTTAAGGTGTGTACGGCAGTAGCTATAATCCTAAAAATAATCATTCCCTTAGGAATAACAGGATAAATCACAATAGAGCAGAAAATCTTGTAGTTTTCACGAAGGTCTTTTACAACATTGGTAGCTTCCTCTATTCCTCCCTTTACCATTACCGGACATACACAAGCCTCTGCAGGACCTATATCAAAACCATTTTCACGAAATCCATTTTTCAAAGCGGAGGTTATGATGCCGAGCTTTTTTCTGAGTTCGTCTCCTTCCGGAGAATCAATTATTTCAAGACGTTTCATATTGCCAAGTACCAAAGGCATAGGAAGCGATTTGGCATACATCTGGGAACGCATATTGAAACGAAGATAATTGATAATCGACCTCGGACCGGCAATAAAACCTCCGATAGATGCCATACTCTTTGCAAAAGCTCCGATATACAGGTCTATTTCATCGATAACTCCAAAATGCTCGGATGTACCTCTACCATGTTCCCCCATCACTCCGAAGCCATGAGCATCATCGATAAGAATACGAAAATCATATTTTTTCTTAAGTGCAACTATCTGATCCAGAATTCCTAAGGCTCCGGTCATTCCATACACCCCTTCTGTAATAAGAAGCACTCCTCCTCCCTGCTCTTTTGCCTTGGCACATGCTTTCTCCATTACCCTCTCACAGTCCTCGATATTATTATGACGATATTTAAACTTCTCACCTATATGAAGTCTTATGCCGTCAAGAAGGCAAGCATGGCATTCGGCATCATAGACAATGACATCGTGTCTCGACATCAGAGAATCAATGGCAGAAACGATACCCTGATAACCGAAATTAAATAGAAAAGCATCTTCTTTCTTTTCAAATTCAGCAAAACGACGCTCCAGTTCTTCGTGGTATCTTGTGTGCCCGGTTAGCATTCGGCTCCCCATAGGATAGGCTAACCCCCAGTTTTTGGCTGCTTCGGCATCAGCCTTCCTGACCTCAGGATGATTTGCAAGCCCAAGATAATTATTAAGACTCCAGTTCAGGCACTCTACCCCATTGAAAGTCATGTGAGGCCCTAATTCTCCCTCAAGACGAGGATACATATAGTAACCGAAACCCTGTTCATAATACTGACCTATCGGGCCGCCTGAATTGCGGGAAATCCTTTCAAAAATGTCCATTTAAATATAGATTTATGATTTTAGTATTCAGACAATTAAGCATCAATATTGGCATAATGAGCATTCTCCTCGATAAACTGCCTTCTTGGAGGTACGTCATCCCCCATAAGCATTGAGAATGTACGCTCTGCCTCTGCCGCATTATCTATTGTAATCTGTCGGAGAAGCCTGCTTTCAGGATTCATTGTCGTGTCCCAAAGCTGTTGGTCGCTCATCTCTCCAAGACCTTTATACCTTTGGACAGTAACTCCCTTTTCCGAGCCTTTTCCGAGCCTTGCAGTAGCTTCAGAACGTTGTTTGTCTGTCCAACAATAGATTTCTTCCTTGCCTTTTTTGACAAGATACAGAGGAGGTGTCGCCAAATACACATAACCATCTTTAATAAGGTCAAGCATATATCTGAAGAAGAATGTCAAAATCAATGTCGCAATATGACTACCGTCCACATCGGCATCAGTCATGATAATAACTTTATGATAGCGAAGTTTGCTCAAATCCATTTTTTTCTCCCCCATCTCATCTTCTTGAGCCACAGTCACACCGAGTGCCGTATAGATATTACGGATTTCTTCACTTTCAAATGCTCTGTCTCCTGTCGCTTTCTCTACATTGAGAATCTTGCCTCTCAACGGCAAAATAGCCTGAATCCTACGATCTCTTCCCTGCTTAGCAGTACCACCTGCGGAATCTCCCTCGACAAGGAACAATTCGCATTTTTCAGGATTCCTTTCAGAACAGTCAGCCAATTTGCCCGGCATGCCCGCGCCTGACATAACAGTCTTCCTCTGAACCATATCTCTTGCCTTGCGAGCAGCATTTCTCGCAGTCGCTGCAAGAATTATCTTTTCGATAATGGTCTTGGCATATTTTGGATTCTCTTCAAGATATACATCCATAGCGGCTGCCGTTGCCTGAGAAACAGCAGAAGTCACCTCACCATTACCCAGCTTGGTCTTGGTCTGGCCCTCGAACTGAGGTTCAGCTACCTTTACAGAAATTACAGCAGTCAAACCCTCTCTGAAATCTTCCGGCGCCAGCTCGACTTTGGCTTTTGCCAGCATATTGTTCTTATCTGCATAATTTCTCAAAGACCTCGAAAGCCCCATCTTGAATCCCTGAAGATGCGTACCGCCCTCTATAGTATTGATATTATTGACATAAGAATAAATCTTCTCACTGTATCCCGTATTGTATTGAAGAGCTATGTCAATAGGTATTATCTTGTCGGATTCGACGCATATAGGCTCAGGTATAAGCTCTTGTGCCCCCGCATCGAGATATTCAATAAATTCTTTCAGACCTTCTTCAGAATAGAATACGTGTTTTCTGAAAACCTTATTGCCTGTAGGCTTGGAATCGCCATTGGCATCAACGACCGTCTCGTCAACCAAAGTCCTCTTGTCAGTAATCGTAATGCGGATACCTTTGTTGAGATAGGCAAGCTCACGAAGTCTGGCAGCAAGAGTCTCATACTTATAGACTGTGCTGTAAGTAAATATCGTCGGATCCGGATGGAATGTAATTGTGGAACCGGAATCCTCACAAGTACCGGTCACCTCAACAGGAGTAATAGGCTTGCCTTTAGAATATTTTTGGACATATATTTTTCCCTCCCTATGAATTTCAGCAATCAGAAGGTCGGACAGAGCATTAACGCAGGACACACCCACTCCGTGAAGACCTCCGGAAACCTTGTAGTTGGACTTGTTGAACTTTCCTCCGGCATGAAGGACCGTAAGTACGACTTCAAGAGCTGAACGATGTTCCTTAGGGTGCATATCCGTAGGGATACCACGTCCGTTATCTTTTACGGTAATAGAATTATCCTCATTAATAATAACCTGTATATCATTACAGTATCCTGCCATGGCTTCATCGATACTGTTGTCCACGACTTCATATACAAGATGATGAAGTCCTCTCTCCCCTATATCGCCGATATACATTGAAGGTCTCTTACGGACCGCCTCCAGTCCTTCGAGGACCTGAATACTACTCGCGGAATATTGCTCCTCCGCAGCCAACATCTCTTCGTTATCAATCATTTATTCGCAATTTTAATGATAGCGCAACAAAAATCGACTTTGCCGCAACTATCTGATATAACATACAAATTTACGAAAAATTTTTAAAGATTCAAGCAAATACCGGCTGTAAGGCTGATTCCGCTATCAACATACAGAGGGCTTCTCTGTATTGTAGCATTCAGAAGATTGCCTCCCGTCACCCACACAGAAAATTTCTTGCTTAATTTATATTCTGCCGTAATTCCAAGATCGTAAAATTCCGGAATGGAAACTTCCACCATATTCCCGGCAAGGCCGGAAGCAGGAGCGGCGGAACCTCTCCTTTCAGTAGCAAAACCAGTACAGACTCCGACAAATACTCTGTTGTTCCAATTATATCTCGCCCTTATATTGCCTGAAAAGCGTGCAGGTTCAAAACCTAAAACTTTATTGCTATAAATATCTGTACTTCTGAACATAAAAGAACCGTCAATCATAACAGGGTCTCTGTCCCACACAGCATTCAGGCTCGCATATATCATATTGAAATCACTAAAAGCAACTCCGGCAAGATTGCCTATAGGAATCCCTGAATCGAGTTTCTTATAATACATTGCATCCAATCTGCCCTTATTATAGATCGCCACGCCGGCACTGGCATTATATTTAAAATTTTCAGAGATATTGCCCTCTACCCCCAAAGAAGCATTCAGACGCTCTACGGTATTATCCGAAAGCCTCGATACCCTTCTTCCAAAATAAGGATTAAAGAAATGATTATCTGATTTTTGAGAGATATACGAATTCATATTATTGCCTCCTGTAGCCTTCAGGAAAAAATTCAGATGATTACGAATTACTTCATAGCCTATTCGCACATCAGGGTAAAATATCTGACTCGGATTCTCGTTCAATGAGAAACCTTCAAACACCGCATCGCTTCTTTGCCTTGTACTAAACTTGACACCAAGAGACATTCTCCACCTGTCTTTTTCATAAACATAGTGAGGAGTAACAGCCAGTATTCCGGAATGAGAGTTAATCAGCGAACCGTATATTACCCCAAGAATATGAGCATCTACGAGAATCTTGTTGCTACCTCCTATCACAGGACCGAATGTACCTTCAAGTTCAAATTCATTAATCATCAGTTTCTGCCCCCCAAGCCCTGAAATATCAAGATAATCGGCCCCTCTTCTGATTCCTGCCCTTGCATCGTAATAGAAATAATTCTCTCCATTGTTTTTGGAATACAAGCCGATTTTCCCGACAAACATATTCAATGCCGTACCTGCAAGAGTGTCTTTAGTATGTATTCCATAATATCCCATATCAAATGTAAAGCCGGCCTTTTCCCAATCATACCCCCCATTGGCACCTGCTCTTGTGAATATGTCATATCCTTTATGTATTGCAGAACCGTACTCAAAAGGGCCGAAAAATTTCATATTTTTAGAAACTAAAGCTATAGGACCGCCGGCACTCTTTTCATGAGCAACAGAGATATTGGTAAAATTTCCAATATAAGACTTATGGAATCCATAAATATTCATTTTCAAACGGCTCTTGAAGCGAGGAGAGAACACAAAATCCAAATCAGGCTTAAATGGATAACCTGCCCCCACCCTTATATACAAGTTTTTAGCTCTGTAAGCATCTGGATTTGGCTTCATATCCATAATATACGGAGAGAATAAATAAGCCCCCTTATAGGGTCTGTCAAATATCGAGTATTTGAAATCAAGATCGAATTTCAATACCGAATCAGGAACCGCCATATCAATCTTAGGCTTGTCGATATCCATAAGAGTAGCCTTGTACGTATTGGTAATTTCAACAGTAGGGTTGAGATTCTGTGCCAAAGACTGAAAAGAAACAATCACAAAAGTCAATACCGGTAATATATATTTTTTCATATTTTCAATAATTAAGCAAAGCCTGATTCTCCATTTCGTTCAATTTCGCAAGCCTGAAATTC
>CAUUVS010000002.1:0-232196 GCA_963548935.1 uncultured Bacteroidales bacterium | reverse complement strand
AGAAAGACGGCAAGGCAGTCATCAGTGCCACTCTCTACAATGCCAAAGACGGCGGAGAAGTAAAATTCGTCTATCCTGCCTCTATAGTCAATGACAATGGCGATGATATAGATGTGCAGAAACTATATACAGCTCAGCATGGCACAATTGAGGACATAAGCGCTAACTTCGATGCCGCCACATCCTCTACAACGCTTAAAACAGATGGAACAGCTTGCAGCACCGCAGACGCAGTCAAGTTCGAGAACCGTGTGCTGATAGGCAAATTCTTTCCAAAATTCAACGGTGCTGCCATTAACGGTATTACAGAACTGAGCATCTCCAACGGCACAGACAAATACATCATAAGCCCTTCTTCCGGCTCTTTCGGAGCCTCCGGGATTTATGTCGCAATGCTACCTGTTTCAGACAAAGAAATCGTCATAATGGCCAAAACAGCTTCACAAACTTATGGCTTTGGCGGAAAGTTGATTTCGCTGCGCAAAGGAAAACTATACAACGATCTCACAATCGATATGCTCAAGGCTCACGATCTTTCCTCAGCATCTTTCAACGCAGACGAAGACTGTTTCATCTATCAGAGTGCTCCAGAGGAGACAGGAAACAACATAATAATAGCCAACGGCAGGAAGATTATTCTCTCGGGAGTAAATATAAGTGTAAACACCGAAAGCGACGGCAAAAATGTCATTGCTTGCAACGGTGACGCATGTATAGTGCTAAGTGCTGTCAACGCATTGAAAGGAACCAACTCTGAATGGAATTCCAAAAAGGCAATAATAAGGGCAGGTGAAAGCAATAAAACATTGACCATCTGCGGTTGCGGAGCACTCAACATCTCATTTTCAGGAGCAAACCAAGTACAGGCCACTTGCATAGGCTCTGATTTTAAAGGTCAATGTGGCAATATATGTATCCAAAGCGGTAATATTTCCGCCTATATGCCAGAAAATGAAGGAGCAGTCATAGGGGCCGGCACGAAAAGCTCTTGTGGAATAATAAGCATCTTGGGAGGTTCTTTAAAAGCCACAAGTGGTGGCGGAGGAGGAGCTGCAGTAATAGGAAGTGGATACACTTTATCAGGGACTTCATCTTGCACAGGCATTGTAATTACCGGTGGGGAGGTTACTGCAGAATCCTTTGGTTTTGGAGCAGCAATAGGCTCTGCATATATAGATGGCGGCACCAGCTTATGCGGATACATAAGCATCTCAGGCGGTGTGGTCAATGCAAAAAGTAACAGCAGCTGGCTTCCGCCAGCCGCGATAGGAAGCGGAAAGAAAAGTACAGTAGGCAAAATAACTATCACCGGCACGGCAAAAGTAACAGCAACTGCAACTCATGATGCCCCAGGAATAGGAGGTGCCACAAACAGCAACTTCGGGGACATAGAAATCAGCGGAACCGCCAATGTGACTGCAAGCGGAGGCAACAACAGCCCTGGCATCGGAGCAGGAAGCATTACCGGCGAAAAACAATGGAATTATGGCAAAATCACCATTTCCACAAGCGGAACAGTGAAGGCAACAGGTGGAGTCAATAGTGCAGGCATAGGCACAGGACACGATTCAAAATGCGGTGATATCCTCATTACCAAAGGCACGATAATAGCCATAGGAGGTTCTTTTTCCGCAGGTATAGGTACAGGTGTGGGGGGCACTTGCGGTAAGATACAAATCGGGGCCGGTGTCACTATCGTGGATGCCCAACGAGATATCAACGACTCAACCATATATGACATCGGTAAAGGGAACGGAGGCACTACCGGTACTGTAACTATCCACAGCAGCGTACATAGCAGCAGCGGCAAGCACTACACCGATGGGACATCCGACAAAGGTTTCAACGCCGTGTGACAATCTTCATCATTTTAATATAAAATAAATGCTGTTATTGAGAAAAAATAAGTTATATTTGAAAAGAACAGCTGAAGAGGGGCTTGAATTAATGTTCACAGCCCTTTCTTGTTAGGAAAATATCTAAAATACTAAACATTATGACACATCAACAATCGAAACGGATACAGACATCCGTACTGAATAGCTTAGAAAAAAAGGTTTTGGTATGGTTAGCTGAAAGACTCCCTAAGTGGGTCACGTCAGATATGATGACCTATACAGGCTCCTTGGGTGCTATTATCATTGCAGCAGGCTACATCCTATCGGCAAAAAACATCAATTTTCTATGGCTTGCATCGGCAGGTTTTGTAATCAACTGGTTCGGAGATTCTCTTGACGGCACAATAGCAAGAGTCCGCAACCAACAAAGGCCAAAATACGGATTTTTCCTTGACCACAATATAGATTGTCTCAATGAAGCCGCAATGTTCATCGGTGCAGGTTTATCACCGCTAATGCATCTAAATATCGCCCTACTCCTATTTGTCTCCTACCTGATGCTGTCAGTATATGTATATATCAGTGCCCACCTTAAAGGAGAATTCAAACTCACTTATATCAAAATGGGACCGACTGAATTCCGGCTGATTGCTATTATTGTCAATACTCTATTTATATATATTTCAGCACTTCGCAACTTTGCCGGACAGGTAATGCTTTTCGGCAGACCTTTCACATTCTCTCTTCTTGATTGCGTAGCTATATTCATAATGGCTATTATTTTTGGAGCATATATTGTCTCTTTTGTGAAAGATGCCCGACAATATGCCAAAGAAGAACCTCTAATCAAGAAATAACTGATGCCTCTTCTCGATATAAGTGAAATAGAAAAAGCTTTTCCTATATTCAAAAATGGTATCGGACACAATATATGCAAATACCTGATGCACGGCCTTTCTTTAAATGCCATTAACGACTTATATGACAGAAATTTACAATTCCAAGGCACTGATTTCGCAAATGTTATATTAAAGGATTGCGGAGTCAATTATTCAGTATCGGGCTATGATATTATTAAAAATATCGATGAGCCATTTATAACAATAAGCAACCATCCATATGGAGGAATCGATGGTATTATACTTATTGATATGATAGGCGGGCTTTTCCCGGATTATAAACTGATAGTCAATGATTTTCTATCAAGAATAAAGACTTTGTCCTCAAACTTCATTACTGTAACCCCGACAGGCAATATAAAGACAGTTCCTACAGAAGAAAGTATAAAAGGAATTCGAGAAGCATTGAGCCATCTGCAATCCGACTGCCCTTTAGGTATTTTTCCGTCCGGAGCAGTATCAGACCTGAATTTGAGCAAAATGTCTATAACTGACAGAGAATGGCAGATTCCGATGATTCGACTAATTAAAAAAGCACGGCTACCGATTGTACCGATAAAATTCTTTGATAAAAATTCCGCATTGTTTTATATGTTAGGATTGCTTTGTTGGAAAATCAGGGTAATGAGGCTTCCGGCTGAAATATTCAAC
This sequence comes from uncultured Bacteroidales bacterium, assembly GCA_963548935.1. Taxonomy (GTDB): domain Bacteria; phylum Bacteroidota; class Bacteroidia; order Bacteroidales; family UBA932; genus Cryptobacteroides. The sequence continues at coordinate 228,808 of CAUUVS010000002.1, read as the reverse complement.
AAAAAAGACAAAAAGGTGAGACTTGGCATCGGAGAAGTTATATCCGTATCAGAGCAGAATAATTTTAAAGAAATCGAAGCCTACAGCCGATTTTTAAGAGACAGGGTCTATAATATGCCTATGCCTAAAAATTTCCTATCCATCAATTCATTGCGATGAAAAAAGTTGCAATCATAGGTGCCGGTGCAGCAGGATGTTTCAGCGCCATCATCCTAAAAAGGCTAATGCCGGGAACCGTAGTGGATATATATGAGTCCGGTCCCAATGCTATGGCCAAATTATCTATAACAGGAGGAGGCAGATGCAATCTCACCAACTCTTTTGCCAGTATCACAAGCCTTGCAAAAATTTATCCGAGAGGAGAAAAGTTGATGAAAAGAACTCTGAAGGTTTTCAGCAATGAAGATGCTATGCAATGGTTTGAAAATGAAGGAGTGAAATTAATCATTCAAGAAGACGGATGTGTATTTCCAAAATCTCAGGATGCTATGGAGATTGTAAGGATATTACATAAGGATATGAGAGCGGAGGGAATAAGTATCCATTACAATCATCGGCTGTCAAATATCTCAAAAAACAATGATAGTTACAATATCTGCTTTGAAAACGGAAGAGAATATAAATATACCAAGCTACTAATTGCCACCGGCAGCCCTAATAAACATATTTGCAACATATTTGCAGGCTTAGGTCTGGAAATTATAAATCCGGTTCCCTCATTATTTACTTTCAGTATGCCTAAAGATCCTATATGCTCACTTATGGGTACTGTAGTGGAAAACACTTCTGCAAGCATATCCGGAACCAATTTCAAGGCTGACGGGTCTCTATTGATAACAGATTGGGGTATGAGCGGTCCTGCAATATTGAAACTCTCTTCTTATGCCGCAAGATATCTTGCAGAAAACGGTTACAATGCAGAAATCTCCATCAATTGGGCAGGCAATAAAAACAGAGATAATATAGCAAATGAGCTTCAAACAATTGCAAATGAAAATCCTCAAAAAAAGATTACATCATCAAGGCCTTATTATCTTCCATTGAAACTATGGCAGCAGCTTATTGGAATTTGTAACATAAGGTCTGGCATAAGATGGTCGGAAATAGGCTCCAAAAGCTTCAACAAGCTAACTGAACAGATACTTAACGATACTCATCGAATCAATGGAAAAAGCCGCCACAGAAACGAATTTGTCACTTGCGGCGGCATTTCATTGTCAAATATTTCAATAAACACATTGGAATGCAAATCACTTCCTGGAATTTATTTCGCAGGAGAAGTACTTGATGTAGATGCCATTACAGGAGGCTTTAATTTACAGGCAGCATGGTCAATGGCCTATGTTGCAGCAAAATCATTATCAAGGGAACTCTGATTATTCCGAAAATTTGCGAACTTGTTCCGCAATCAGTTCTGCATCATCGAAGTAATTGATTTTCATAGCTCTATGTACATCCGATATTGTGGCAGCAGCTACAGCCCTCGCCTCTTCGCATCCCTTCCTAAGCATTTCATAAACAGAAGGAATATCCTTCTCAAACTCTTTCCTGCGCGCTCTTATCGGCTCTAACTCCTCATTGATAATCTTTTCAAGAAATTTCTTGCATTTTACATCGCCAAGGCCACCTTTACGATAATGAGACTTCAATTCGTCAAGATTTGCATAATCAGTCCAATATCTCCGGAAATGTTCGTCCTTACAGAAAGCGTCAAGATATGTAAATACAGTATTGCCTTCAATATGTCCGGGATCTGACACATTCAAATGAAGGGGATCGGTGTACATTGACATTATTTTCCTGTGCATTTCGTCTGCCGTCTCTGAAAGATATATGCAGTTTCCTATAGACTTGGACATCTTAGCCTTACCGTCTGTGCCGGGAAGACGCAAACATGCAGAATTGCTCGGAAGCATTATTTCAGGCTCAACTAAAGTGTCACCATAAATGCTGTTAAACTTTCTGACAATTTCAACAGTCTGTTCAATCATAGGCTTTTGATCTTCACCTGCAGGAACTATATTCGCCTTGAAAGCAGTAATATCGGCTGCCTGTGAAATAGGATAAGTAAAAAAACCGACAGGCAATCCGCTACCGAACACCTGTTCTCCCTCTCCCTCAATACCGAAGCCCCTCATTTTGATTTCCGACTTCACAGTAGGATTTCTCTGGAGCCTTGCCACTGTCACCATATTCATATAATAGAATGCAAGTTCAGTAAGTTCCTGTATCTGGCTCTGAATAAACATTGTCACCTTTGAAGGATCAAGACCAACAGAAAGATAATCCAAAGCCACTTCTATCACATTCTGACGTACCTTTTCCGGATTGTCCACATTATCAGTAAGTGCTTGTGCATCAGCAATAAACACAAACATCTTATCATAACTTCCTTCATTCTGCAACTCTACTCTACGGCGAAGAGAACCGACATAATGACCGATATGAAGCCTTCCCGTAGGTCGATCGCCTGTAAGTATTATTTTTTCTTTAGACATTATTATAATATTTTAATCAAGTCCAAGATTTCTACAACTCCCCTTTCAAAACTTTCTCAATTACCTCAGGGAAATATTTAATTTCAAGAATATGCTCTTTTGCTGCAATATCTTCAGCTGTATCTTCCGGACTCAAATCAGTTTTGAATTGAGCAATAATATGCCCCCCATCAACCTCCTGACTCACGTAATGCACAGTCATACCTGTCTCCTTCTCCCCTGCCGCCTTAACTGCCTCGTGAACATGCATACCATACATTCCTTTCCCTCCGAATTTCGGGAGAAGAGCCGGATGAAGGTTAATCATCCGTCCGGAATATGCCTCAACCAAATAGTCCGGTATTTTAAGCAAGAATCCGGCAAGCACAATAAAATCAACACTATATTTTTTCAAAAGGCCCAATACGGCCGACTCGTCTTCAAAGCCGCTTTTAGTCACAATCTCGGCAGGAATGCCATTATTCCTTGCCCTGACCAAAGCATAAGCATCCGATCTGTTACTTATAACGACAGCTACCTCTGCAACTTGAGAGTCTGCAAAATATTTTATAATATTTTCGCAGTTTGTGCCGCTGCCTGACACGAAAATAGCAATTTTTTTCATCACGACTTCAAATATACGAAGAACTGACGTAAAAACGTCATCAAATTGCAATTTTACATTTTTGTTTTTTAACTCTATAATCAGATTTTTAAGATAAAAAAATATCTGTATATTTGCATCTCATATTTAAAAAGCCGCCTATGATGATTCATAAACGGATGGAAAAATCGAATATACTTAGAGCAATAGCAGTATTTTATCTACTGCTTATCACTAATATCGTGTCGGCGCAATCAACAAAAATCAAAGGGCGTGTCATTGACGACTCAACCGGAGAGGGCATTCCATTTGTCGGAATATATTTCAAAAATACGACTATCGGTGTTTCTTCCGATATGGACGGATATTATACATTAGAAACAAGAGACGCCAAGACAACAACACTCTGCGCAACTATTTTAGGATATGAAAGCAAAGAAACAGAAATAAAACTTGGCAATTTTCAGGAAGTAAATTTCAAGTTACACCTTATCAACAATTCTCTTAATGCTATTGTCGTAAAGCCGGACAACAGGCGCATGAAACGACTGATGGCAAAAATCGATGAACACAGAAAAGACAACGACCCGGAAAGAAAAGAGGTATATCAATGCGACATCTACAACAAAATGGAGATTGATCTCACCAATGCCGATGAGCAGATAAAAAACAAGCTGATTCGTAGAAATTTCGGCTTTGTGTTTGATTATATGGACACTTCTGTCGTATCCGGAAGACCTTATCTGCCTATTATGATTTCAGAAACAGTATCTCGCAGATACCACAAAAACAATCCTTCTCTTGATAAGGAAGTTATAGAAGCCAGCCAGATTTCCGGTATAAATGATGAAAATATGCTCTCTCAGTTTACAGGAAGCATGCATCTCAAAACCAATTTCTACAACAACTTCATAAATGCCTTCAATGTGGAGATTCCATCGCCTATCTCACCAAGCGGCTGGCTTTATTACAACTATTTTCTGATTGACAGTCTGAATATCAACGGAAGAAAAACATATAATATAAGATTCCATCCCAAAAAATTGATTTCTTCTCCTGTATTTGACGGGGAAATGAATATCGATGCTGAAGAATACGCGCTTCAAGAGATGCACGTCAAGTTGAAAAAAGGCTCCAATGTAAACTGGATAAGAGACTTGGTTATAGATGTAGAACATCAGAGAGTCGGAGACAGCACATGGTTCTATAAGCAGGACAAAATGTACATTGACTTTTCTGCCGTTCTTGACGATTCTTCAAAAGTCGTATCCTTTCTTGGCAGAAAACAAATGGACTATTCCAACCCTGAATTTAAAAAAGCACTACGAAAAGACATTATAAATGCCGGTGACAATGTGATGATACACAAAGATGCCACCACAAAGAGTAAAGAATACTGGCAGGCTGCAAGGCCTTATGTTCTGTCCGAAAAAGAGCAGAATATCTACAACATGGTAGATTCGATAAAAAATGTTCCTCTATATAGGGATCTCTATACCGTAGTTGCAACCTTTGTCAACGGATATTACGATTACAAAAAAATCAGTTTCGGTCCTGTGCACAAATTCATCAGCTTCAACAATCTGGAAGGTCTCAGATTACAATTCGGTATAAGGACCTCAGCAGACTTCAGCAAGAAAATAAGATATATGATATATGGCGCCTATGGTGCCAAAGACCGCTCATTCAAAGGAGGCGGAAGCATAGAATATCTTTTCAGCAGACAACCGACTCGCAAACTTTCTGTCAGCGGCCGCAGAGATATAGTGCAATTAGGAAGAGGACATAACGCCTTCACAGAAGGCAATATATTTTCGTCCATACTGTCAAAAGCCGGTCAACAGAAACTCAGCCCTATAAATGAGTATATCATACAATACGACCATGAGTGGACTCCGGGTTTCAACAGTATGTTCGCTCTCGAATCAAAAACTTTCTTCTCAAATAGGTTCGTACCGATGATTACGCCAAAAGGGGAATATATTCACGATATTACTTCCAACCAAGCTCATCTTTCGCTAAGATTCTCATGGGATGAGACTGTCACAAGAGGTGTATTCATCAAAAAGTACGTACATACGAAATACCCTGTAATAACATTTGATTTTACGGGAGGATTGAAAGGTATTGTAAAAAATGACTACTCTTTTCTACGAGGGGAACTTACTATAAATTACAGGTTAGCAACACCGCCTGCCGGATATAGCAGAATTATGCTCAATGCCGGGAAGATATTCGGTACAGTGCCTTACCCGTTATTAAAATTACACGAAGGCAATGGTACTTACTTTCTCGACAAGAGCGCTTTTGCTTGTATGAATTTCTATGAATTTGCATCGGATACATGGGCTACCTTTTTCTTGGAGCATAATTTCAACGGTTTCTTCTTAGGCAAGATTCCGTTGCTGAGAAAGATGCAGCTTCGTGAAGTCTATACACTAAAAGCGGCATACGGAACTTTATCGGAAAAAAATAACGGAGCAGGAGCAGACCCTATCACCACCAAAGCTGTTATGTTTTTTCCACAGGGTATGACTTCACTGAAAAAGCCTTATGTGGAAATGGGGGTAGGTGTCACCAACATCTTCAGACTCTTCAGGATAGATACATTCTGGAGAGTAACACACCGCTACAAAACAGTAGAAGGTGTCCGCCGTAAAGCAGATAATAGATTCGCAATAAATTTCGGTATAGAACTAAAATTCTAAGGCTCTGCTACAGTCAGAGAATCGGATTTTACAGACAAGGAATCCATTCGATACTTATATAGAGCAAATACAGAATCTAAAGAAGGAAGCATTTCTGAAGGCAATGGCTCTGCTGAAGGAGACTCCATAGTAAGAGGATTGATAGGAATATTGTTTTTCCATACACGAAAATCCAAGTGCGGACCGGTAGCAGTCCCAGTAGCCCCAACATAACCTATAATATCTCCCTGTGATACACGAGAACCTATCTTTATGTCAGCCGCATATTTGGAAAGATGAAGATATGCCGTAGTATAAACTGAATTGTGCTTTATCTTTATGGTATTTCCTCCGCCTCCGCTCCAGCCTTTGCCAATCACCTTGCCATCACCTACAGCCATTACAGGAGTACCTTTCGGAGCAGCATAATCTACGCCTGTATGTGCCTTGACAACTCCTGTTACAGGATGTTTCCTATGATAGGAAAAGCCTGAGCTGATTCTTGTAAACTTCAACGGAGCCTTCAGGAAAGCTTTTTTCAGGCTCTCTCCCTCCGGAGTCCAATATTTATTGCCTCCGTCTCCCCTGTCAAACATAATAGCCGGAAATTCCTTACCACCATGCCTAAACTCTGCATAAAATACAGTATCTATATTGATAATCTCTCCATCACACAAATCCTGACTATAAAGAACCCTGAAACGGTCCCCCTCCTGAAGCGTAAAAAAATCTATAGACCAAGCATAAATTTCCGATAATCCCATAATTAGCAAAGGGGAAACACCGGCAGAACGCATATCATTCCATAGTGAAGAGGTGATTTGCACATCAGCGACTCTATATTGATGCTCTACAGGTTTAGAGACCCTCCGGGCACCAAGAGGATTTTGACAATGGAAGACAATAAGATTGACTTTATCCTCCTCATAAATAAGATATTTAAGATTCCGGGAATCAATAGAATCAACATCATAATATGCAACCCAGCGATTGCCTGCCCTCATTTTCCTCATATTAAAAATGGAATCGGAGGATAGTGCCAATTCATAAGCATCCTTTCCGCTCATTCCCAAACGTGTCATCAAAGAAGTAAAGACTTCTCCGTTACGCAATACCCCTTCCATAAAATCTAAAGAATCAGTACAAAATCCAAGAGGATATATTGTATCTTTTACCGGTTTTACCGGCAAAGGCACATTTTTCCTGCAGAAATGGCAAGAAGGCATAGACAGTGCCGTAAAAAGGCAAACCAATACAATAAATAAATATCCTTGTACTCTTTTCATATTCCGTATTTTTACAAACTTAATGAAAATATCTTAAATTTGCAGGCTTCTATGCTTAAAGAAGCTACAAGAAATTTTATTATTTAGATTTATAAGATTTGAGTACCACAGCGATAATTGCAACTTTAGCGGCTTATTTTGGAATTTTTCTGCTTATTTCATGGATTTCAGGTAGAAAAACGGACAATGCAGGATTTTTCAATGGAAACAGAAAATCCGAATGGTGGATTGTGGCATTGGCAATGATAAGTTCAAGTATGTCCGGTGTCACTTTCGTATCAGTCCCCGGAATGGTAGGTTATGCATCATTAGGATATTTGCAAATGTGCCTCGGCTTTATTGTCGGATATTTTATTATAGCATACATTCTTGCTCCTGTATTCTACAAGATTGGAGTAATTTCCATTTATCAATATCTTGAAAAACGTTTCGGAATTTCAACATACAAGACCGGAGCATGGTTCTTCTTCATTTCAAAGATGCTGGGAGCCTCCGTAAGGCTTTTCTTAGTATGCCTGATTTTACAACTGCTGATATTCGAGCCGCTTGGAATAGGATTTACATTCAATGTTTTGTTCTCTATTGTGATCGTGCTTCTATATACTTTCAAAGGCGGAGTCAAATCAGTTATAAGTACAGATATTCTCAAGACTTTCAGTATGCTGACCTCTATTGTCCTAACTATTATCTTCATAGCAAAAGGCTTGAACCTCAGTTTCAAGGGTTTGGTTTCAGCAATTTACGAAAGCGATATGTCAGGAATATTCTTCTTTGACGATCCCAAGGCTTCGGGATATTTCTGGAAACAATTCATGAGCGGTATTTTCATCGTAGTGGCAATGACCGGATTGGATCAGGATATGATGCAGCGCACATTAAGTTGCAAAAACTTGAAAGAATCGCAGAAAAACCTGATTACAAGCACTTTCCTGCAAACTATAGTAATATTTATTTTCTTATGCCTCGGAGTTCTTTTATATATTTTTGCTAAAGAAAACGGAATAGCTGAAACAGGAGATAAAATATTTCCTTCAGTCGCTACAAGCGGTTTGCTTCCACCTATTGTCGGTGTTTTTTTTATTATCGGTCTTGTATCCTGTGCCTACTCTGCCGGAGGCTCGGCCCTAACTTCTCTCACGACATCTTTCACAATCGATATACTTGGTATTTCGAATAAATCAGAAAAAAGTATAACCACCACAAGATACAGAGTACATATAGCAATGGCTATTTTGATGTATTTTATAATATTGATTTTCAATCTATTAAACAACACCAGTGCTATAGATGCCGTATACCGCATAGCAAGTTACACCTACGGACCGCTGCTCGGAATGTTTACATTCGGTATTTTTACAAAAAGAAAAGTCAGAGATAAATTGATTCCTGTGGTAGCTATTGCAGCTCCATTGATATGCCTTATATTGCAAATAAACTCGGAAAAATGGTTTTCCGGCTATAAATTCGGCTATGAAATTCTTATTTACAATGCTGCAATAACCTTTTTAGGAATGATCATGCTTTCTTCAAAACAAGAAAATTTGGAGAAATAGCATAAAACAATTACTTTTGAGTCACAAAAGCTAAATAAGATGAAGCGAATATTTTTAGTAATCATATATATATCAATTATTTCAGCCATTAATTCATACGCCCAAATAGGCTTTGAACTCGGATATATACTTTCTGATTTCAGAAAAGAGGAAAAAACGGTAAAGCCGATGAACGGATTTTATGCCGGTATAAGCTACAATATGAAGTTCAACAAAATAGTATCCATAGCTCCCGGATTCAGATACTCATTCGGAAGTCGCAGCGACGGGATATATGATTTTGCAGTAGCTAAAGCAGAAGAATCCACCCAAGTTCATCTTTTGGAAATACCTATCAATCTAAGATTTAAAATTCCATTGGGTAAAAAAAGCGGAGTGGCTGTCTATGGAGGTCCTACACTGTCCTATGCAGTAAGCGGCGAAAGGTCATACGAATTTGTCAGGACCTCGCAAAATGCCCCCCTACGCACATATAGGTATGATTATTTTAAAGGAAAATCTTATTCTAAAAATATTCCTCCAAATATTCTTGAAGTAATTGACAATAATACTGACAAAGATATTTATACCAGATTCGACGTACTACTCGGTGCAGGAGCAGGTTTCTTCTTCAGAAATATGTTTATAATTCATGCGGGTTATGATTGGGGAATGTTTAACCGGTATGCCGACACCTCAAAAGGGAAGATCGAACGTAATATCCTGCATGTCGGAATCACTTTCCTTTTCTAAAAAGAATCATTCGAATCTGTTCAAAATACCTGCGACAGCATTTTTGGCAGATTGGACGGCTTTCACAACCATTGTTGGCCCTGTAAGAAAATCACCGCAAAGGTAAACTCCATCAATAGAAGTCTCAAGATTTTCATTTACAATAGGATAGCCATATCTGTCAGACAGTGGCATATTGTCTCCGAAAACACTATAGTCCACATTTTCACTGATTGCAACTATCATATAATCAAACTCTACATCATGATCAGTGCCATCAATCATCTTAGTACGCACCTTACCGTTATCGTCTATTATATTCTCGCACCTACGCATCGTGGCAAAACGCTTTTCCCCCTCTCTCCTAATGGCCACCGGCACTTGAAAAACCACAAACTTGACACCATCGGCCTTTGCATCCTCTACCTCATTGATATTTGCAGGCATATTCTCAAAGGTCTTGCGGTAATACACAGTAGTATTGCAACCTTGCCTGACTGCCGTTCGACCGGCATCCATAGTAACATTGCCTCCGCCCACCACAATCACATTACCTTTCAGATTCCACGAGTCAGGGGACATAAGATATTCCATAGCATAGATAACCCTATCGTCTTCTTCGCCAGGGATATCGAGTTTTCTCGGTTGCCAAGCACCTCCTGCTATAAGAACAGCATCATTTTCTTTCTTCAATGATGTTATACTCAAATCATCACCTATTTTCGTATTGCCTTTAAAAACAATTCCCCCTTGAGCGAAAAGCCTTTCAAAAGCATCCACATAACTATAATTTAAACGAAATGGAGGTATCCCATATCTAAGCACTCCTCCAAGCCTTTGATGATCATCATATATCGTAATATAAAAACCCTTTTCCCGTAACTTGATTGCTGCCGTTATACCTGCCGGACCGGCTCCTACTATTGCTATCTTCTTGCCATTATACTCCGGCACGGATAATCGGACATTGAGTAGATATTCCATAGAAATTTCCTGCTCCATTTCATACCAGCGAATAGGCATTTTTCTAGAATTGAGGATACAGGCTCCATAGCAAGTCTTTTTCCAATCACATACCTGACAAGTAATACCTGTCATCGGATTATTGTCAAATAGCAACTTTGCAGCCTCTTCTATATTTCCTTCCCGATACAGACTTATCGCCGAAGGAACATCAGTAAGCACAGGACAAGCCTCCTTGCAACGCGGTTTTCTACAAAGAAGGCATCTGTTAGCTTCCGGATTGTTCATAATGTTTCGATTAGAGTATACCGCAAATTTAGGAAAATTATATGTATCTTGCTACTTTAAAACCGAATGAATTGGAAAAGATAGAAAATATAAAAGTCATCGTATTTGACGCCGATGATACCTTATGGGCAAACGAACCACGATTCAGAGAAGCAGAAAACAGGGTTGCTACTCTTCTTGGTGATTATTGCACTCCGGAAGAAATGTCAGAGACATTATATGGCATCGAAGTCAGAAATATGGAAGATTATGGTTTCGGGACAAAAGCATTTACGCTGTCTATGCTGGAAACAGCCACAAAAATATCAAAAGGAAGGCTTACAGGAGTACAGACAGAAAAGATTTTAGAAATAGGACGAGAACTCCTACACAATCCTGCAATCCCTTTAGATGGAGTATTCTCAACACTAAAGACACTTAGAAGCAGTGGAAGATACAAAATGGCAGTTATGACAAAAGGCGAACTCCTCGACCAAGAGAACAAGTTAGAGCGTTCCGGGCTAATGCAATTTTTCAATACTGCAGAAGTAGTATCAAACAAAACGACTGAAGAATATTCAACTCTATGCTCCAAACTCGGAATCGATATAGAAAATATGCTAATGGTAGGCAATTCTTTCAAATCAGATATAGCCCCCGTACTGGAACTGGGCGGCTATGGTGCCCATATCCCTTTTCACGTATTATGGGAACTTGAAAAAATGGAGGAATATGACCACAAGAACCTGCGTCGGCTTGAAAGTTTTACGGATTTACTCAATATCGTCCCAATAAACTGACATTAAAGGACAGATAAGAAAAAATTAAAATATAACATTGCCCCAAATAATAGTTACGAAGTTAATTAAAAATCGTAAATTTGAGGATATGCTATCTTACATAAGATAAAACCGAAAATATCAATTTAAAATGGGATCTGTCAAACATATTCTGCCGGTTCTGGCACTTGCCTCAACAATATTTATTTCTTGTCATCAAAATCTTCTTCCAAAGGACAACTGGGAAACAAAAACTTACAATGTCCTCTCTTCTCTTATATCCGACTATGGCTCGACTAACAAAAATTACAATCCGGAATGCCGCCCGTATGCCGTATTTGATTTTGACAATACTACTATTATAGGAGATATTGAACTGACAGTTATGGCATATCAGCTTGAGCATCTGATATTTGCGATAAATCCTGATGATATTTTCCGATTTATGACAGAAAACCTTGGAGATATCGACAAAGAAGTTGAAACCGATAAAAATCAGGCTCTTACAGTCAGAAAACTATCAAAAGATATCGAATCCGACTACAGATATCTCTATGAAAACTATATCTCCAAGAAAGAAGAAAAAAATCCTAAAATAAAAGAAGAGCTTTTTTCAAAAATAATAGAAACTCCGGAATATCAAGACTTCAAAGCTAAGGTATGGACACTTTCAGCAGTGATTTACCAACATTATGAATATAGTGCCGGTTGCCTTTGGCTTATAAGACTGTACAATGGACTGACTATAGACGAGCAAAAAGCCTTAGTCAAAGAGGCAGCAGATGAAGCCTTCGCAATCAAAACTCCTTTTATCGATACTTGGACAAGTCCTGATATGGGCAATTGCGGCAGAGTCAACATAAAACTTATGAGAGGACTTGGCATATCGAAAGAGATAAAATCACTCTATAAAACACTGCAAAACAATGGATTTGATGTATATATATGCTCTGCATCGGAGGAAAATATTCTTGAAGCTATAGCCTGCGACCCGAAATATGGACTGGGACACTCTCCTGAATATACTTACGGTGTCCGTTCTCAAGAAATAATCAACGGAAAAATAATCGCAAAATACGATACTACATATATCCAAACATACAAGGAGGGCAAAGTAAAGGCAATAATGGCCTATATGGCTCCTAACCATTGCGGCAAAGAGCCGTCACTTGTGGCGGGAGACAGCAACGGGGACTATGCCATGCTTACTAAGTTCAAAGATCTCAAAGTAGGACTTATAATAAATTGTCTGAATGGAGGAGAAATCGGGGAACTGATGAAAATGGCCATTGAAGACAAGGCAGAAACGCCTCTTTCAGAAAGGACGAGTCCACAGTATGTAGTGCAAGGACGCAATGCCTCCAAACGAATTTTTATCCCAGATTGGGATACTGTACCAATGGAATATTAATCTAAATCACATAATATGAACAATCTAAATAAAATTGTAGCGGAATTTGCTATAGAAGGAGAGATTAAAAATGTCAAGCCTCTCGGTAATGGTCTTATCAACGACACATACAAAGTAGAGACTGAAGGGAAAACTCCTGACTACGTATTGCAGAGAATCAATAATGCAATATTCACTGATGTAGAGCTGCTGCAGCACAATATTGAGACCGTTACTAATCATATCCGTCACAAACTTATAGCTGCCGGAGAAAAGGATATAGAACGTAAGGTTTTGAGATTCATTTCTTTGAAGAACTCCGACAAAACTTATCTATTCAAAGATGACAAATACTGGAGAATGTCCGTATTTATTCCTGATGCAATGACATACGAGACCGTCAATCCTGAATTTTCAGAGCATGCCGGCAGAGCCTTCGGCAACTTCGAAGCAATGCTTTCTGATATCGAAGGAAAATTAGGGGATACTATTCCTGATTTTCACAACATGGAACTAAGGCTCCGGCAATTGGTAGAGGCTGTCCGTGACGACAAAGCAGGCAGGATGGAGGAAACTGAAGTTCAAGCTATTTTGGAAGACATTGACAAATATGGCGAAAAAATGTGCAAAGCAGAACGTCTGTACAGAGAGGGCAAACTTCCTAAAAGAATCTGTCATTGCGATACGAAAGTCAATAATATGATGTTCGACAAAGACGGCAATGTACTATGTGTAATTGACCTTGATACCGTAATGCCAAATTATATATTCTCCGATTACGGAGATTTTCTCCGCACGGCTGCAAACACTCTTCCCGAAGATGACCCGGATATAGAGCATGTCAAATTCAAGATGGATATTTTCAAGGCCTTCACAAAAGGCTATCTTGAAGGAACAAAGTCATTCTTGACCCCAGTAGAGAAGGAGAATCTCCCTTTCGCCGCCTGTTTATTCCCATTTATGCAGGCTGTACGTTTCTTTACAGACTATATTAACGGAGATACATACTATAAGATAAAATATCCTGAACACAACTTAATACGTGCAAAGAATCAGATAAAGCTGTTCCACAGTGCAATGAGTCATATTCAGGAAATGAATGATTATATAAAATCTATAAATTAAAATTCAAAACGACACCGGCACGTATCCACAGCCCAGGCTGCGGTATGTTGCCGTGGTCATAATAAGACTTGTTCAGCAAATTATTTGCTTCCACATAAATGCGATATTTATCGGCATTCCACGAAAGTCCGCAATCAAGAAGAGAATATGGTTTATAATCAACTTTCGTATTGGTCGAAACCCCGTTTTCAAATAACTCATATCCTCCTACCCTATCATTCCAACGATAGGAAAGATTCATAAACAGTCTATTCCAGATATGAAAATCGATCTGCGCCACAATTTTGTTACGCAAGTATTCCATAGCATATCTTGACTGAATATTGGGTGCTAATACTTTATTCTGCCCGATATGGCTATACCCTATATTAATCTGCTTTAAAAAGAAGTTTTCTTTTGACAAAAGTGCAGGAAAATCGATTCTTGCTGTCACTTCTTCTCCCAAAGTGTTGAGTTTCGTGTGATTGACAGATGTCCATTCTGCGGCACTGCCAAGTGACAAATCCTTTATCCAATCTATCATGGACGAACCGATATGATAATATGTACTGAATATAACGCTGACTCCTGGTCTCAAGTATTTCAGCCCTCCTTCAATAGCCTGCATCCTGTCAGGTTTGAGATAGCGGTCAGCCTTATGCCCTCCCACAGAATAAAACAACTCTGTAATGGTAGGAAGACGATAAGAAGTATTGTATGAGGCATACAATTTCCAATTGTCAAAAAACCTGTAACTCATATCCACTCCGGGATAAAAACCGAAACCGGCCTCATTACCGGTAGCTCCTGCAGCCATAATACCGGCAGAAGCCGTAAGGTTTCTATAATTGAAATTATGCTCTATATAATAAGACATCACAGTCCTATTGAAGCCCATTTTATAATTCGCATCGTATCCTGGCACTTTCAAAGGATTTTTGAGTGGCAATCCAAGGTTTGTGCTGATAAGATCTTCTACTCTCATCTCTGCTCCGAAAGCAGTCTTTCCCAAAATTGTTTCGAACCATGAACCTAAATTAAGGCCAAACACATTAGTCTTGTGATGATTGAACGGATAAGCGGCAAAATTATTCCTGAAAAGCTCAAACCTGTCAGTTGAATAGTTCCAATATGCTACCGGCCTAAAATGCAAAATACCTTTAGTCTCGGCTTGTACGGAAGCAAAGGTCTTGAGAGTCTTTTCAAACTGATTGTCAAATTTTGCACTATAAAAAGTGTTCGCTCCGAAACCTTTGGAGGAAATTCCCAATTGCCAATTAACATCGGCAGAATGTCCTCTATACCCGCCTCTGTAAAATGTTTTCAAAGCCTTGAAGTCACTGTTCAGACCTCCTTTAAGATTTCTGCTATAACCATCCGAACGAGAATAATTTGCAGATAACTGATTATTAAATCTACCATTTACTATATTGACTCTTTCTCCTATGTTGAAATATCCGAACGAGCCTCCTTCCGTATGAACAGAAGCATAACCTTTATTTTCAGATTTTGTAACTATATTTATTGCTCCTACAAGGGATGAGGTACCATATACTCTGGAAGAAGGTCCCTCCAATATCTCAATCCTATCGATTTCACTTATATCCACAGGAAAATCCGCCGCATTATGTCCGGTATGAGGATCACTTATATTTATACCGTTGAGCAAGACAGCTATCTGGTCAAACGTACCTCCTCTAACGCTTATATCCGTCTGCATCCCGAAAGTACCTCTCTGCCGCACATCCACCCCTACTGCGTATTTAAGAATATCATTGATTGTCTTTGCCGGTAAAGAAGCTATGGCAACACTGTCAAGCACCGTGACAATTCTGGCGCTCTGCCCTAATTGCATCGGCACTCTGCTCCCTGTCACTGAAACAGCCTCAAGCGTATGTACTTTGGAATAATCGTTTTTCTCCAATTTAATTTTCTCATTTGCAATACAATAACCACTCAAAAATAAAGAAACAAAAGTGGCTGAAATAACTGAAATCGTTTTCATTTTCACCATAATATTATTTTATAAACAACAAAGATATAAAAAATATAATATATAGTATATTTTACATACTATATATTATATTTACATATTATGATTGTTTTATTGTAAAGGCATATCCTTTATCAATATCGGGATATTTGTCAATTATCCGACAAACTGTTTTTTAAGTTCTTCTATTTTTGCATCAGCATTTTCACCTGTTGCTCCGAAATAAAATTTAATTTTAGGCTCCGTCCCTGATGGTCTTACTGACACAACATCACCTGCCTCATTGAAGAACTGGAGCACATTGGATTTCGGCATGCCTGTCTTTTCAGGAAGATCATAATCAATTACTTTGACGACCTTAGAGCCGGCAATCTCATGTGGCGGGCAAGAACGCATATCAGCCATTATCTTTTGGATTTCCTCTGCCCCAGACTTGCCTTTCCTGACCAAAGAAATAAGTCCTTCCTTGCGATAACCGTATTCCTTGTAAATCTTCTGCATAAGCTGATACAATGTAAGTCCCTGATCAGCAGCCCAAGCAGCACATTCAGCCACCATAGCGCATGAAATCTGCGCATCTTTGTCACGAACAAACTGACCTACATTGAATCCGAAACTTTCCTCTCCTCCGCAGATAAATTCACCTGAATCTTCATTTCTTTTTACTATTTCGGCAATATATTTGAAGCCTGTCAGAACATTATAACACCTCACTCCGAAACTCTCTGCAATTTGGGCAACCAGCTCGGATGTCACTATCGTCTTGACAATATATTTGCTTTCATCAAGTTTGCCGAGTTCTTTCCATCGGTTCAGAATATAATAAGTCAACATTGAAGCTGTCTGATTGCCATTGAAACGAACCATCTCGCCTTTGTCATTTCTTACAGCAATACCCATTCTGTCAGCATCAGGATCTGTTGCCATAACTATATCAGCATGTTCCTTGTCGGCAACAGCCAATGCCATTTTCATTGCCTCCGGTTCTTCAGGATTCGGAGATACCACTGTAGGAAAATCTCCGTCACTTATATCTTGCGCAGGCACGTGATATACTTTATCAAATCCTATTCTCTTGAGACACTCAGGCACAAGACGGACGCCGCATCCATGTAAAGGCGTATAAACAATTTTCAATTCAGGGTGATTCTTTCGAGATTCAGGAGAAAGCATCAATGACAATATATCGTTGAGATAGCACTCATCCATCTCCTTTCCCATCATTTCAATCTCACCGCATTCCTCGCCGGGCACGAACTTTACTTGCGAGGGGTCACTTATCTTTGCCACCTCGGCTACAATATCTTTATCGATCGGAGATGTAATCTGTGCGCCGTCAGACCAGAACACCTTATATCCATTATACTCTTTCGGGTTGTGGGATGCGGTTACCATTACTCCTACCGTCGCACCTTTCTTCCTGATAGCATAGCTAAGTTCAGGAGTAGGCCTTATATTATCAAACAAAAAAACATGAATACCATTTGCAGAAAAAACATCAGCAGTAATCTTGGCGAAAGTCTTGCTATTGTTACGACTGTCAAAAGAAATGCAGGCCCTCACATCATTTCCTGTTACATGCTTTTTAATATAATTGCACAAACCCTGAGTAGCCATACCTACGGTATACTTGTTCATCCTATTGGTTCCGACTCCCATAATACCTCTCAATCCACCTGTACCGAATTCCAGATTTTTATAGAAAGCATCCTCAAAACCTGTAGGATCGCTGTTTCTCAATTCAATAATTTTCCCTTTGGTCTCCGGATCAAAATCTCCTTCAAGCCATCTGTTAGCAATTTCTTTATAATCCATAGTGTTATTGTAATTTATACGATTCATTTTGTGCAGGCATAAATAACATTCCCATATACGTCCGCCATTATGCAAAGTTAATCTTTTTATTTCTCTTTCAGATATTTGAACCAGAATTCCTTATTGGAATTTAAAAAATGTTCTCTCTGATAGCCGTGATAACCGTGCATAGCGTCAGGATATATCATAAGTTCAAATTTTCCCCCGCATCTCTGCAAGGCATTGACCATCATAAGAGTATGCTGAAAGTGAACATTATCGTCGCCGGTGCCGTGAGTAAGTTTCAGCATTACAGGATCCACTTTTTTGCTACAAGGAGACTGCTCTCCATCATATAATCCAGTGGCTTTGACAGGATAGTTTTTGGCGCTTCTTAGCGCCATAGCAGCCTTATAGCCTTCAGGATTTGCATCAGGAGTATCCATAAATCTTTCAGTATAATGTGAATCATACAAAGCCCAGTCATATACTCCACCTCCGGCCACTCCGTAATGGAACGAATCCGGATGATTCATAACTAAAAGCGATGTAATTGTGCCTCCGAAAGAAAAACCCTCAACTCCGATTTTGTCGGGTATAACATAAGGAAGCCCCTTCAAATAATTAGCCCATTCCACAAAATCTTTCACTTCTAATTCTCCCAATCTCTTGTATATCATATCCATACCGGCTCTTCCATTGTGGCCTGCCGCCCTGCAGTCAGCCACTATCTCAATTATACCATTTTCAGACCACCATTGATTCCTATCGTCAGGTGTAGTCCATCTGTCTCTTACAAGAGGAGTGTCAGGACCTCCATATATATCCATATGGACAGGATATTTCTCCAAAGGATCAAAATTTTTAGGATAAGTAATTGCCGCAGGCAACTCAAAACCATCTGTAGTCGTCATAAATATAAGGCTTGGCAAAGCAAAATCACCCTCACGATAATCCTTACCTTTCATGTCCGCCACCATAAAAGACTTTTTCGACAGCTTATCAGCAGGAACCACCCAGACTTGAGATGGCGTGGTATAATTGGACATCTGCACCGCAAAATACTTAAAGTCAGGAGAAATTTCAGCTTTAGAAACATCAAGAGACGTGTCAGTCAATTGAGTGATCTTTTTCTTTGAATCAACTTTATACAAACCTCTGCGTACATGCTGTCCCCTTTCTGCAGTAAAGAATACTTCTCCTGTCTTCTCATTGGCAGCAATAAGACTCATCCTCCAATTATCGCCGTCCGTGATTCGCTTGAAGTATTTTCCGTCATAAGACAAAAAATATATCTGCTGCCAGAGGCTCTCGAAACTACGTACCATATACAGACCTTTGGAAGTGAACAGCATACCATCAATCCAGTCCAACCAAGTCTTGTATTCTTCATGATAAATCCGTCTCTTGGAGCCATAGGTTACTTCAACGCTATATAAATCCAAAGCATTCTGCAAACGCGGTTCTCTACAGACAAAAAGAGCCTTACTGTCCGCTCCCCAGAAAGGAGTCCCAAAATACTGATCATCCGAAGCATTGAAATCTGCCCATACAATATTACCGGACTCCGGTTCCACAAACCCTATTCTCACCTCCGGATTAGGATCACCGGCTTTAGGGTATCTGGTTTTTCTCAAACTGCCGCCATTTCCGAAAGGCGAATATATCGGAAATACCGGAACTTTTGTATTGTCAAACCTGTAAAACGCTATCTTCTTGGAGTCAGGAGACCACCAGAACGCCTTGTATTTTGACGGACGTCCGAAAATCTCTTCATAATATATCCATGATGCATAACCGTTGAGTATCACATCCGAGCCATCCGATGTAAGGCGTTTTTCTTCACCTGTCGTTAAGTCTGTCACATAAAGGTCATTTGCCTTTGTATATGCGATTTTAGAAGAATCAGGCGAAAGTGTTACATTCTCTGCTCCTTCAGGAACAATAGCCTCAACTTTTTCAGGACGCGCATACGGCCTTTTAGTTCTATAAAAGGCATTGACTGCAAACGACAATGAGTCGTCACTACCTTCATAAATAAATGCAACCTCCTTATTGTCAAGCCACTCCCATCTATCAGGCAATCTATTGAACACTTGCGCTGAAAGCTCCCATGCCAAACTGATTATAAATATAGCAATTGATAAAATTTTAATTTTCAACATATCTAAACCTACTGTTCATAACTTATGTTTCAAAAAAATCATCTTTGAAATTCACGACGTAAACTTTCTCGACACCTCTTGTAATTGCAGTATATAGCCACTTCAAATCATCCAACGTCAACATATCCTGCCAGAAAGGGTTATCTATAAAAACACATTTCCATTGTCCGCCCTGCGACTTATGACAAGTTATAGCCTCTGCATATTTAAGCTGGAGAGCATTATAAAAAGGATCCTCCTTTACCGCATTATACCTCTTCTTTTTTGTCGACAACCCTGAATAATCTTCGAGTACCCCCTGATAAAGCATATTCTGTTGTTCATAGGTCAAGGATGCGGACTCTGATTCTAAAGTATCAAGACAGACTTTAGCCGTGATCTCCTGATTGTCATAATCCGGAAAAACAAGGGTAGCATCGGCAAAATGCAATCCATACCTATCCTCATAATGCGATATTCTGACAAGTTTGGCCATATCTCCATTTGCGATATAATCCATTCCTTCCACCCCATCCATGAAACGATAGCAATTCTTGACTATCATAAGCCTGTCATCACGCACTAAACGTTCATCCTTGTACTGAACCTGCGCCCTTATCCCTGCATTGTATCTATTGGCCCTACGGTTGGAGCGACACAATATTATCGTCTCATCCTCTCCATACTCGTCATAGGCATCAGACAGTCTTTCCAAAAGTTCTCCTCCGGTTATTCTCTCAACATCATCAAAATCATCGAAATTCAAATGTAATTCAGAGGGCTCAAGTTCCTGAAAACAGTCAGATGAAATCAAATTTCTGAGCAAGGTAGCATTATACAATATGCCTGACTGCTTTTTCTGTCTCACCACAGTCGTCAATGTCGAAAAACGTACTCCTCCGGCAAAAGACATATATTCCTGCGATAGTGCAGGGCTCTTGTCAAGCCCAACAGGGGGCAGTTGTGCAGAATCACCTATAAGAATAAGCCGGCATCCGGTACCTGACCTTACATAACTGATAAGATCTTCCAGAAGATTACCTGTGCCAAAAGTTGTCGTAGATTGACTCTCATAGACATCAATACCTATAAGCGAAACTTCATCAACTATATAAAGAGCATCTTTAGATCTGTTGGGAGACATCGCAAACTGCCCGAAGCCATCTTCTCCTACAGATTTCTGCCTGTAAATCTGCTTATGTATAGTAGAGGCCCGACTCCCGGAATAAGAAGCCAAGACTTTGGCTGCCCTGCCTGTCGGCGCAAGCAGAATGCAAGGTACCTTAAATTCTTTCATTGAAGTAATCACAGCAGCAATTGCTGTCGTCTTACCGGTACCGGCATAACCGTTTACAACTAAAATATCCCCCTCATCTCCGGCAATAAAATCGGCAATATCATTAAAAAGATTTTCTTGACAGGCTGTAGCCTCGAACTTCATATTTTTCCTGAAACTATCAGCGATATAACTCTTTCTGTCCATACCGTTAAGTCAATTTCTTATTGCTTGCAAAAAGCATATAAATAACTGAAAAAACAGGATATATCTCAACTCGCCCAAGGAACATATTGATACAATATGATATTTTGGCCATATCCGGTTCAATATTATAATTGCCGAAAGTGCCGAGATCTCCTATTGCCGGACCGACATTGCCCAAAGTCGATAAAGTAGCCATAAAAGCATTGGCATTATCCACTCCCGATAACAGACAAGCCAACAAAGAGATAATTATTATAAAGAAATACAAAGCAATATACAGAATATGAGGATATATATCTTCATCTTTAACCACATGTCCGCTAATTCTGATTTCAGATACAGAAGCCGGATGTACCGACCTATAGATATGTCTTATTATTGCATTCCATAAAATAACAACCCTATCCATCTTTAGACCTCCGGTAGTAGAACCTGCCATTCCACAACAAATACCACAGACCTGAAGCATCGTATTGACAAAATAAGGCCAAGCGCGATTGTCTGCTATTGCAAATCCTGTAGTGGAAGTGTAGCTCAAAACATGGAAAGAACCATTCATCAAAGCCATCCCCCATGAGCCCTCGATATTTTTTCCTTTTAGAGTAAATGCCACTAATAAAGATGCAATAATAAGGAATAATGAATATACCTTGAATACAGAATTATTGAAAGGTTTGAAAGACCTTGACACTATTGCCATAAAAAGCATACCGAAATGCACTGATGCCAGAAACATAAACAGCATGGTTACAAGATTTACCGGCAATGAATTGAACCCGGCAATAGAATTATTCTTAGTACTGAAACCTCCTGTCGAACATACGCTGAATGCATGACATACCGCATCGAAAAGTCCCATTCCAGCGAGCATATAAGCTATTATTGCAGCTAAATTCAAACCAAGATATACGTATGTAAATATATAAACTGTCTTATTTACTCTGGTTTGGTAACCTTCTCTGGAAAGCGAAGATAATTCCATATTGGACAATCGCAACTTCACCGGGGAAGATAACGGAATAATGAGAAGCAGGAAAACCACAACTCCCAAACCTCCGATAAAATGTGTTGAAGCCCTCCAGAACAAAAGGCTTTTCGGTAAATTTTCTATACCGGACAATATAGTGGCGCCTGTGGTAGTGTAACCCGAAACAGCTTCAAATAAAGCATTTACCACTGTAAAAGGGCCGCCCCACAACACATAGGGAAGCATACCGAAAATAAAAGACAGCAACCATGACAAAACTATTATCATATAGCCGTCTTTTAATGAGATCGCCTCTGCTTTTCTCACAAATATAAGCGGAAATATACCTACAGTGAAAGTGATTATAAAACTGATAGCCAAAGCAACCAAAGCGCTGTCATTGCCCTCGCCCATAGAAATGAGAATAGACAACAACATAAACAGAGCGCTGACAAGCAACGCAAAACCGACATTTCTGGATATTACTTTCAGATTCACTTCACATCATTGTTTTGAGGCTCATGCTGCGACATCATCTCACGCATAGACCGAACCCGCTTGCGGAGCTGAAGGTTCTCTTCAATTATTTCTGTGATACCCTCATTCAATTCTACAAGTTCATCATCACCTTCAAAAGAATAATTATATTTTTTACCTACGGCCTGATAATTTTGAAGTCCTGCCAACATCTTATATATAGGGTTCACATAATAGGCAAGAATCATAAATAGCAGCAACAGCACCAATAGGATACCAACTGCAACAGCAACAGCTCCGGGGATAATGCTCCTATAAAACCCCCTTTCGAATGTAGCCGAATTTTTCTGAAGGAGTTTGTATATAGCTGTACTTAATTCATCAATATGCCTCTTCAGCCCGTTATATACCGGCTGCAACCTGTCAAAATACCACGACCTCGTGTCTATGAAGTCGGACTTTATCACATCTGGTAATTCTAAAGAAGTCAACATATAAGCAGAATATGAATACTCTACAGAGTCTGCAAGATGTGCCAAGTTATTCATAGCCAAAGCAGCCCTGAGACTGTCACAATGCGACATAAAACCATTCTGATCAAAATCCGGCAGCCCTTTTCCATCACCGCTACCTATTATTGCAAGAATATTCAGATTATAGGTATTGGTCTCATCAGCAATCTTTTGAGCCACATTGATACTATTGATATTCTCGGCAATAAGTTCGGAGACATAATTGCTCATCCTGCTATACTCCAATATTGCAATAACACTGGAAATCATAAGAATCACAGCTATAGCAAGCAGGCTAAGAGTCAATTTCATTCTCATTGACAACTTAAAGCGAACTATTTTTCCTCGAATCTTTTTAAACATCAGAACAATAATTTTAATACAAGTAAAAAACTGTCCGGATTATACAACCTTGTAAGAATCCTTCAATGCAGTAGTCTTATTGAAAACGAACTTCTCCGGAGTACTATCTTTGTCAAGAATAAAATAACCGTTCCTTTCAAACTGTACGGCAATCCCTGATTTGTCTTCGACAAGCGCAGGCTCTGCAAACCCTTCGGAAACGACAAGAGACTGATGATTGAGATAATCCTTATAATCCTTGTCGACAGGTATAGAGCCCATATCCGCCTCTGTAAACAGCCTGTCATAAAGCCTCAGTTCCACCTTTTCAGCATGCTCCTCCGATACCCAGTGAATAGTACCCTTCACACTTCTCCATGTACCGTTTCCAGGCCTTGTAGATGGGTCATAAGTACATTTAACCTCTATCACATTGCCGTTATCGTCTTTTATAACCTCTTCACATTTAACGATATAGGTATATTTAAGGCGGACTTCTCCATCAGGTTTGAGACGGAAGAATTTACGAGGGGCATCTTCCATAAAATCAGCCCTTTCAATCAAAAGTTCACCGGTAAAAGGCACCTTTCTACAGGCTCCTTCCGGTTCTGCAGGATTAAGAGGACAGTCGAACCATTCCACTTTGCCCGGCTCCCAGTTTGTAATAGTCAGTTTTATAGGATCCTGAACAACCATATATCTGTTTGCACGTTCATTCAAATCCTGACGCACGCACCACTCCAACAATTGTATATCCATAAGCTGGTCCCGTTTGGAAACCCCTATCCTGTCGCAGAACATCTTCAAAGCTTCAGCTGTATAACCGCGGCGTCTTACTCCGCAAAGAGTCGGCATACGAGGATCGTCCCAACCGCAGACAAGTCCTTTTTGGACAAGTTCGAGAAGTTTCCTCTTGCTCATCAGGGTATAAGTTAGATTAAGTCTTGCAAACTCGTACTGATGAGAAGGCCAGATTTCCAGAGTATTTATGAACCAATCATATAAAGGCCTGTGGACATCAAATTCAAGTGTACATATAGAATGAGTTATATGTTCTATTGAATCGCACTGTCCATGAGTATAATCATACATAGGGTAGATGCACCACTTATCTCCCGTCCTATGATGCGACTCATGTTTGATGCGGTAAAGAATAGGATCCCTGAACATCATATTAGGATGCGACATATCTATCTTGGCACGCAGAACCTTTTCTCCGTCAGCATATTTACCGGCCTTCATATCCCTGAAAAGCTGTAAATTCTCCTCTACCGAACGATTGCGGTAAGGGCTCTCCACTCCGGGCTTGTCAACACTCCCTCTACCCTTGCTTATCTCCTCCTGACTCTGGTCATCCACATAAGCTTTCCCTTTCTTTATCAATTCCTCTGCCCACTCATATAGCTGATCGAAATAATCAGAAGCATATCTCTCTTCCACCCATTCAAAGCCAAGCCATTTAATATCTTCCTTTATAGAATCGACATACTCTACATCCTCCTTGCTCGGATTTGTATCATCAAATCTGAGGTTGGTCTTACCGCCATACTTCTGGGCAAGTCCGAAATTCAGACAAATACTCTTGGCATGGCCAAGATGAAGATAACCGTTCGGCTCCGGAGGAAAACGCGTCATAATGCTTTTCACCTTACCTGATTCAAGATCAGATTCAATAATCTCTTCAAGGAAATTAAGCCTCCTTGGTTCTTCCTGCAGATTTTTATTTATCTCGGCCATAAAATATAGTTTTCTTATTATATAATTTACAAAAATAATGAATTATTGATAATTTTGC
Organism: uncultured Bacteroidales bacterium; assembly: GCA_963548935.1. Lineage (GTDB taxonomy): Bacteria > Bacteroidota > Bacteroidia > Bacteroidales > UBA932 > Cryptobacteroides. The sequence goes on along the minus strand of CAUUVS010000002.1, from coordinate 203,480 downwards.
AGTTGAAACAAGGATTATTTGGACATATCGAACATAGACTAATCCTGTTCCGATGTTTAATAGCCTTAAAGGCATAAAAAATGTAATATGATAAAATCAATGACTGGTTTCGGAAAAGCCGAAACCGTATTAGAAACAGGAAAACTGACTATTGAAATCCGGACTCTTAACGGCAAAAATGCAGATATCAGCATAAAGACTTCCATGCTACCAAAAGACAAGGAACTTATCGTAAGACAGCAGCTTTCGGAATCGCTCAAAAGAGGAACCATAGACTTGTTTATCAATTTTGAAGCAATTGCGGCAGATTCGGCCAAAAAGATTAATTCCGAACTTGTAAAAGAATATTATCGCCAGATTGAAAACATTAACAGAGAGCTTGGCAATACTCAATCAATAGGCATGGAAAATACCATTTTATCGGCTATTTTGAATTTCCCTGACATTATAGACACCAAGAAGCAGGATATTATTACTGATAATAATTGGGAGAAAGTGCAGGCAGCCATTGATAAGGCTATTGAAAATGTAAACAAGTATAGGGAGACAGAAGGCGCAGCCCTATATAAGGATGTAATATCCAGAGTAAATAATATTCTTAATCTTGAAAACGAGATTGAGAGTCTTGAGCAGGAAAGAATCGAATCTGTCAGGCAAAGGATTTCCAAATCACTTGAAGAGCTGCAACAAAAGCCTGATCAAAGCCGTTTCGAACAGGAAATGATTTTCTATCTTGAAAAATTGGACATCAATGAAGAAAAAGTAAGGCTAAAACAGCACTGCAAATTCTTCATTGAGACTATTGAGAAAGAAGCTGCTCCAGGCCGCAAATTAGGATTCATAATTCAGGAAATAGGACGGGAAATCAACACTACCGGCTCAAAAGCCAATCATGCCGGCATACAAAAAACTGTCGTCCGCATGAAAGACGAACTTGAGAAAATGAGAGAGCAATCCATGAATATCCTATAGATTCTGAAATAAATCTATATAGTCTTTACCACTGTCACCTCTATCCCCAAATCCCGGAGATTCTCTAAATACATCTGGGGAATTTTGTCGTCTGTTATTATATGATCGATATTCTCGCAGTCACAGATTTTACTGAATCCTTTTTTGCCGAATTTGGAACTGTCAACTAAAAGAACAGTCTGTTGAGCTGTCCCCATCATCATTCTGTTAAGATTTGCTTCCATAATATTGGTTGTAGTAACACCAAACTCCAAATCTACGCCATCGGCTCCCATAAAAAGCAAACTGCAATTGAAATATTTAAGCATCTGTTCGGCAAAAGACCCTACAACGGAGACGGAACTCTCTCTGACAAGACCTCCCAATTGTACAACGTCTATATCCTTATTCTGTGACAATAGCGAAGAAACGGATACGGAGGCAGATATAATGGTCATATTCTTATGTTCCGCAAGCTCTTTCGCCATATATAATATAGTGGTGCCGGAAGCAATAAGTATTGAATCCTGCTCTTTTACAAGACCGGCCGCACTGCGTCCTATCGCCCTTTTCTCTATTACAAATTGCTTTTCTTTCTCATTGATATGCCTATCGCCTATATATGGGCTGATAGGTATTGCCTTCCCATGTGTCCTATATAACTTATTTTGAGCCTCAAGAGTAGTGAGATCTTTTCGAATAGTCACTTCCGACACTTCAAGCCTCTCTGCCAACTCGGTCACAGAAACGCTCCCCTGCAACTGGAGAATATCGATAATGGCAGCATGACGATCCGGCAAAGAAGCAACAACAGGCTCTTGTGATTTATTATCATTTTTTGAAGAAACCATATTATCTTCCCTTTATCAATATTTTCCCTACATACAATCCCCAGCAACCATCCTGAACAATAGGTACATTCTTTCCGTCAAGATTTCGTGCATATTCCATTTTTTCAAGGAATGTATGAGAATGTCCTCCTACCACAAGATCGATATTTCTTGTCCCTGCCACCAATTCAGGATCAATAAATAATTCCTTTTCAAAACCTATATGTGTCAAAGCTATAACAAAATCGCATTTTTTATCTTCTTTAAGATATTTCGCCCATTTATTTGACACTTCAAGTTCATCAAGTTTAGTCATTCTATCGGCAATTGACTTCTCGACCATAATCGAAACATCTGTAAGAAGACCTATAATACCGATCTTATATCCTCCTCTTCTGATAATCGTATATGGTTTTACATATTTACCAAGCTCAAAAGATGAAAAATCATAATTTGCACATACTACAGGGCATTTCAAATGCGAAACCCTACGCGTAAGTTCTTCTATGCCATTGTCAAACTCGTGATTGCCCAGAGTTACGCAATCATATTTCATTGCATTGATTTCTTCTATCTCTAAATCACCATGCAGTATAGGAAAATAGGACGTTCCCTGACTGAAATCTCCGGCATGGAGCAAAAGCACATTTCTGCGGCCTTCTGCCGCCCTTACGCTATCCACATACGCTGCTCTTTCAATAATTCCGCCAAGGCCTTCATTTTCTTCGCCTGCACGTAATGGCTCAAAATGACTATGAGTATCATTAAAGTGGATAATAACAAGCCTTTGCGCATAAATCGGAACGGTAAAAGCTATTACAGCTATTGACAATAAAACAATAGATATTATTTTTTTCATAACTTACAATTTTTTAGGAAGAATAACATTTCCGTCCTCCGCATACAGTCTCACCCTGCCGTCCATTTTATACTCTAACGGCTTATCTAAAGTCGCCTCGACCCGAGGCAAAATGGCATCAAAAATATATTTATCTGTGATAATTACCTCTGAAGCATTTTTTGCAACCCTCAGATTGTCCCCACCGTCCAATAAGAAAGAAATGGTACATACACCATAGATTTTCTCATCATCTACAGGCTCATCACCTATTGTCATCGACATCAATCTGCCTCCCTTAGCCTCACACCTGATACCTCCAAGAATCTGAAATTCTGTTTTTGCCATCTTTTCTACGATTTCCCTGATATATCTACCTTTAAGCGCGACATAACAGAGATTGTTCCTAAAAGGAAACATCGACATAATATCATCTAAGGTTATATTACCCTTAGGCATATTCATTCTGACACCGCCAAAATTGGCAATTCCCACATCTACCTTTCTTCCTGTCTCAGCCTCACAGGCCTTCATCAGTTCATCAATAAACCAATTGGTCAGTTCACTCTCCGGATATTTCCTTGGCATCGATGATACAGACCGACCTATCACCTTCTTGACATTTCTCATCTTGTCCTGAGAGGCCAAAAGAGCCTTTGCCACATTGTATGTTACCCCATTGCGCTTTCTGAAGATTCTTCCATTAGGAGCAATATATTTTTTCCCGATGATTTTACCCATTGTCTCTTCAGTATTATCTGCATCAGAAGCCACAACTCCTGTACGAGACGCATCTATTTTTGCCCTTGACCAACTGATTTCCTGAGAAAACGCCGATATGCCAAAAACAGATAAAAGCACTAAAAAGGCAATAGTCTTTCCAAATAAATTTTTCATTTTTATATTTATTTCAATTTCAACCATTTCCATAAATCCTTAAAAGTGGATTTCTTGCCGAACATCAATATCCCTATTGTGTAGATCTTTGCAGAAGCCCATGCACATAGGACAAAAGTCCCTACAAGTAAGGCCAGTGACATGGCAAGCTGCCATGCCGGAACCTCAAACGGTATTCTGGCAAGCATTACTATGGGAGAAGTAAAAGGAATCATAGACCCCCAAAACACTATACCGCTATCAGGTGCCTTGAAAGCATATATCGCAATAAAGAACCCTATCATCAAAGGTATTGTAATAGGAATCGATAATTGTTGAGTATCAGCCTCATTCTCAACGGCAGAACCTATAGCTGCAAAAAGAGACGAATATAGAAGATAACCGAACAGGAAATATACTATAAAAGACAATATTATCCGTACATAGTTCAGGCTACTTAACGTAGAGATAATTGCCGCCATTTCTGATTGAGGCCGCGCTATTTCAGTCATCTGCGCTCCCATAACAGCCATATCGGGATCAGATACCTGAGCGGATGCCTGTACAAAAAAGTCCGCCCCCATTATATTTGTCACTGCAAACACTATTACTACGGTAAGAAGTATCCATAATACAAACTGTGTCATTGCTACAAAAGCCACACCTACTATCTTGCCGAACATCAGTTCTGTTGCCTTAACAGAAGAAACAAGGACCTCCACCACCCTGCTGGATTTTTCCTCTATAACGCTCGACATCACCATTCCGCTGAACATTGTGATAAACATATATATAATCATCCCCAGAATCATGGAAATGATCATATATACTTCTGAAGCTGAAATCTTGGCATCACCCTCATCATCCAAAGTGTATGTAGTGACTTTAAGATCAGATTTCACATCCTCCATTATTTTATCCAGATTCTCGATTCTATAAGACTTGATCCTATAATCTTCCACCGAATTATTAACAGATTTCTCGATACTTCTCACAAGATCCATCCCTAATGGTTTTTTAGAATAAGAGACCACTGATACAGACTTGCTTGCAGAATCCATAGCTGATACTTCCAACAAAGCATCCATTCCCAAAACATTCAGCCTTGACTTAACAGAATCAGCATCCATTAAAGAATAATCAGAGTATATGGCAGTACTGTCACTTACGAGATAAGGCAGTACTATTGCAGATTTGTCCACAACTGCAATTTTCTTGGTTTCCTCCTTTGTAGCATACATTATGATACTTGGAAGCACTGCAATAGCAGCAAAAAACAACGGCCCTAAGAAAGTAATCAAAAGAAAGGATTTTTTCTTGACACGTGTCAGATATTCCCGCCCTATTATCACATTTATTATATGCAGATTCATACTATTATTCTCCTTCCGTAACAAGTTTAATAAAAATATCGTTCATCCTTGGTATAAGTTCCTTAAATGAATTTACAGCCACATTCTGCTGCAACACAGCCTGAAGCACACTGTTGGTATCAGATGAAGAACATACATTTATTACAGCAGTATGGCGGCCGGCATTATTCATATCGGAAAGGATTTTGAAATGATTCGCATCAGATTCCAATACAGTATCACCGGTATAAACAATCTCTATATTATTATTACCGTATTTTCTTCGGATTTCATCAACGCCTCCGGTAATTACCAGATGAGATTTATTTATTAGAGCAATATTGTCGCATAATTCTTCCACAGACTCCATATTATGCGTAGAAAGAATAATCGTTGCCCCCTGATCTCTAAGACGGAGAATTTCTTTCCTTATGAGTTCGGCATTGACAGGATCGAAGCCTGAAAAAGGCTCATCAAGAATCATCAATGAAGGCTTATGTACGACAGTAGTAATAAATTGGATCTTCTGTGCCATCCCCTTTGAAAGCTCCTCCACTTTCTTCTTCCACCAATCCTGAATACCGAATCTGACAAACCACTCTTTAAGTTCTTCCCTTGCCTGAACTGCATTCATACCTTTGAGTTGAGCAAAATACATTGCCTGCTCACCAACTTCCATTTTACGGTACAAACCCCTCTCTTCAGGCAGATAACCTATTTTCTCAACATCCCTTTGAGTAATTGGTCTACCATCAAAAATGATATCTCCTTCATTAGGTATGGTAATTCTATTAATTACTCTTATCAGAGTGGTCTTTCCGGCACCATTCGGTCCTAAAAGACCAAAAATTTTTCCTTTAGGAATGTCTATCGATACCTTGTCAAGAGCAATTTTTTCACCGAATCGCTTGGATATGCCCTTACATTGAATAATTATTTCTGACATAAATTAATATTTGTTATGCAAATATGCTAATTCAAAATTTTACATACAAGTTCTACAAGCAACTGTCCTGCCGTAACCTCACCGACATCACCACCCTTTCCCTTAAAATCATATTCCTCAAGTATGGAAATGATCTGCATACACCTCGCTATAGGATAATTAGCTACGGCAGCCTCGTACTCTTTGTAAAAATATGGATTTACAGACAGAACAGCGGCCTTACGGCTTGCCGACGGATTCTTATCTTCAATCAGCAGAGCCTCATATTTCAATATTCTATAGAAATGGGTAAATAAAGCGCTTACAGCCATAGGCATTGCAAATTTCGGAGCGGAACCTATATAGGAGGCAATCCTAAGAGCCTTCGACCTGTTTTTGTAAGACAGCTCTTTTGTAAGTTCAAAAATAGAAAAACTACGGCTGACGCCCACATTTTTCTCTACATCTTCGATAGATATTGTTTTTGTCCCCTCCGGCAGATTCTTTAAAATCTTATCGATCTCTGCTGCTATTGTGGAAAGGCTTACGCCTGCAGACTCTCCAAGAAGAACAGAAGCTTCCGGACTGATTTCCACACCCAATGAATGACAATACCGATTTATCCAACGCTCTATCTCATAATCCCTCACGGCAGGGGACTCAAGCACAATCCCATTTTTAACCACATTCTTGTACAAAGACTTTCGTTTGTCAACAGAAGCTCCGTGCATAAGTATAACCAACACCGTAGAATCCAAAGGTTCGGCACAATACAATGCCAACTCTTCAAGAGATCTCATACTTTGAGCCTCTTTTAGCACAACAAGACGCCTTTGAGCCATCATAGGATAACTTCTCGCCTCCGATGCAACAGTACCTGCATCCGTATCAAGACCATAAAATATTGTCTGATTGAAATCCCTTTCCACATCCGTCAGTGCCGTGGAAATAATCTGTTCACAAACCTTGTCAGGATAATAAGGCTCATCTCCCATAAGGAGATAAATGGGACTAAACATACCATTATAAGTATCCATTATTATCTTTCCCACTTGCGCTTCTATATCTACTGACTTGGCTGCCATACCCGATATATCTTTTTTGACAGTATATTTATTAGGATAAAAAGGCGGCTTTTAGCCGCCTGATCTTTTATTGTGCAGATTTTTTCTCTTTATTTCTTACCAACTTTTCTTTCATCGCATCCACTCCCTCGTTGATAGCTTCTTCGAAAGAACGTGCCGTCCTTTCAATCATCAGAGTCCCTCCCGGCATACCCGCCTGCAATTTAACACTCTTGTTATCCGGCTTCTCCATAAGGGACATAATAACATCGACATAATCGATAGTCTCATCAAACCTCTCAAGTTTAGAAACCTTTTTCTCTACAAAATCAAGCAGCTTCTGATCTGCATTAAATTTCAAGGACTTTACTCTGATCTCCATAATTCCTCCTCTTTTTGCCCTTGGATGGGCGTTTTTATAAACTTGTTTCAGCTTCTCAATGGAGTTATGGGTATATACCTGCGTTGCTGCCAAAGATGAATGGCCAAGCATTTCCTTTATTGAGTTCAGATCAGCTCCGCTATCAAGCAAACCTGTAGCAAGAGTATGTCTGAGTACGTGTGGGGATGTCTTACCCATTATGCCTGCATCGCCCAATTCTTCTTTTACAATCCTCTCTACTTCCATCGGATAGAGCCTCCTTCCCGACTTTGATAATATAAGAGGAGTCTTCGCCTGTATATCACCGCTCTTCATTAGAGCTGTTGCTTGTAAATATAATGAAATTTCTTTAGATAATGATGGCAAGACAGGAATTTCTCGCATTTTATTTCCTTTTCCCAAAACCCTTATTATTCCTCTGCCTAAATCAAAATCCTCCTGATTTAATCCTATAAGCTCCGCCCTCCTCAATCCTGTATCATATAAAATTTTGATAACCAGACGCTTCCTCCGTTTTTCATAATATTCTTCAGCAACTTTATCCTTTCCGGTCAGCATATCCATATTTTCTTCTGATGCATAGATAGAAGTAGTGGAAAAATATTCCTCCATCTTATCTTTTCTAAAGAATACAGGCAGTCTCTTATTGATTTTCGGACGGCTTATCAATTTAACAGGGTTGACGGAGACGACACCTTCTTTAAGCAGATATTTGCTAAAAGCGCTGATTACAGAAAGATGTAAATTTACTGTTTTGGCACTCAATCCTTTGCTATCGAGCAACCAGACCTCATAGTTCCTGATTGCAATGGGCTTTAAAGCATTTCCTACATCGCCATCATTCCACTCATCATCCCCAGCATAATAATCCATAAAACCCTTTAGGACATTCTCATATATAGAAAGTGTCCTATCGGAATACCTCTTCTCCAAAGAAATATATCTTAAATATTTATGTATAATATCCACATTTCTATGACTTGACAGGCACTAACCCCATCTCGGTGGCTTTCTCTCTCATCAGAGCATCGGCAGCATCAAAATCATTTTCGATTTCTCCGTCTATAATAGCGTTCTTTACAATCTCCTTTAATTGCCCTATGGTATTGCAAGGCTCTATGCCGAATACCTCCATAATATATTCACCGGAAATAGGATTTTTGAAATTTCTTATAGCATCTTTCGCCTCCACTTCAACCAATTTCTGCCTTACAAGTTCAAAATTCTTTTTCAGCCTTACTACCTTTGCCGGATTCTTGGATGTAATATCAGCATTGCACAGTACCATTAGGTCATCGATTTCATTACCGGCATCAAATAGAAGTCTCCTTACAGCAGAATCCGTAACCTCTTCATCTACAAGTGCCACAGGACGGTGATGCAACCCCACTAACTTCTGGACATATTTCATTTTCTCATTAAGAGGCATTTTCAAAGACTGGAATATCTTAGGCACCATTCTGGCGCCTACAACCTCATGGCCATGAAAAGTCCATCCTATCTCACTGTCATATCTTTTGCTCACAGGCTTGCCAACGTCATGCAAGAGTGCAGCCCATCGCAGCCATAGATTGGGAGAAGTACGTAATGCTTCTACAAAACCATTACCATTCTCAACAGGCAGATAATCGTGAAGCCGTCCCTCCGAAATAGCCTTAGCCTCATCTGCCACCACATTATCAACTACTTGGATAGTATGATAATAATTATCCTTATGCCCCCTGCCTTCGACAGTTTCCACCCCCTTAAGATTTGCCACTTCAGGTAAAATATATTCAATAAGTCCCGTCTCATCGAGAAGTTTGAATCCGATTGAAGGCTTATCAGCCAATAATATCTTGTTCAATTCTTCAACTATCCTCTCTTTCGACAAAATGTTCATCCTATCTTTCATCCTCTTCATCGCCTCGATAGATTCAGGTACTATCTTGAATTGAATTTCGGAATTAGACAATTTAGTTGCAAACCTTATGGCTCGGAGCATTCTAAGAGGGTCATCACTATACGTAGTATCCGGGTCAAGCGGTGTCCTGATAATACCGGAAGCCAGATCACGGATGCCACCGAACGGATCGACTAAAGTCCCGAACTCTTCTCTCTGCAGACTGAAAGCCATAGCATTGATAGTGAAATCCCTACGCATCTGATCTTCTTCTATTGTACCGTCCTCTACGATAGGTTTTCTTGAATCATGACTGTATGATTCCTTTCTGGCACCGACAAATTCTATTTCTTTGCCATGATATTTCAGCATAGCGGTACCGAAATTCTTAAAAACAGAAACATGGCAGCTATGATGCTCTATTGCCTTTATCTTTTCAGCGACCGCAACAGCTAACTCTATACCGCTGCCCCAGGCAACTATATCTATATCATTTGTCTTATGCCCAAGGAAACAATCCCTCACGAAACCACCTATCACATAAGCCTTTATACCAACTTCCTCAGCCACCTGAGAAATAATTTCAAAAACAGGGTTATTCAAATAATCATTAAGAACCGTAACTGGCATCTTTATTTTTCTTTAAGCATTTCCTCATAAACCAGAGAAGATTCAATAAACTCGAACCTGTCCCCCGCCCTGCGGCATATATATGAATTAGTACCGTTTGTAATAACTATATACTTGACGTCGAGCACCATATTATATTTCAAAACCTGTTCTATGACATTACCGGTCAATTCCACATCAGGTCTTTTGCACTCCACCACCATCAAAGGCTTCAATTTCCTGTCAAAAACAAGAATATCCGCCCTGAAGTTTTTTTTAAGAACCCCTTCTCCATATTTCATAGCCACTTCACTCATCATCATATAGACAGGTACCTTCATTTGAGACTGAAGAAGGTTGATAAACCATTGCCTTACCCCCTCTTCAGGAGTCAGAGCCACCATCTTCTTTCTAAGCGGATCCCATATTTGTTTTGGCGTAGCCATATTGAAAAGGCTATAGTAATTTTATATCTTACAAAGATAATCAGAATATGATTAATCCAATAAAAAAGAAATAAAGCTGTGCCAAAATGACATTGAAATAAGCCAAAAAGTCAGACTTAACTGACAATATTTCAGAACATTAGGTATAAAATCCAATGGCACATATATTGTCCTTTTTCAGGTGTCTGCATTTTAAAGATGCAGAGTAAAAAACAAAATAAAAACATAAAAAGGAGATAAAATTATGATACCATCAAAAAGAATCAACCAAAATTGGTTACCAAGCATTTTCAACGAAATTTTCGAAGACGATCTTAATTTCGGACACAATGCAAAATCACCGGCAATCAATATTATTGAAAAAGAAAACGGCTACGACATCGAAGTTGCAGCTCCGGGGATGACGAAAGAAGATTTCAAGCTTTCTATTGACAAAAACGGAGATTTAGTAATCAAAATGGAAAGAAAATCCGAAGAGAATGAAAAAGACAAGAAAGGACATTACTTGAGACGCGAATTTGCATATTCCACTTTCCAGCAAACATTGCTTCTGCCGGAGAATGCAGACAAGGAAAACATTTCAGCGCAAATGAACAACGGAGTCCTCTCAGTAAATATTCCTAAGATTACAAAATCAATCGAAGAAGAGAAAGAGAAACTGATTGATATAATATAAACAGTTGACACATAACTATCGGAAAAGAGTTCGGTGCAATACCGGACTCTTTTCTTTTTCGGTTTTCCGGAAAAGACTTTTTACATTTTGCCAAATGCAGACAGAAAAACTCGTTCCCCGTATCAGGCAGCAGTGTCAGGAGTTCTGTCATGATGAGAATGTTTCGAAACCTTGATAGTGTCGAACCCTTTCCCATATACGCCGGCAACAGAAGAAACCGACAAAAAAGCATCCTGATCAATCATTTTGACATACTTCAGAAGAATATTCAAATCGGTCTTTCTCATCACCACCATAACGATATTTCCTTCTTGTTTGGTATACCATCCCTTTGAAGACAGTATAGTCACCCCGCGATGAAGATCATTTGTAATAGCATCAGCAATCTGCTCATATTTCCTCGACATAATGAAAACTTGGACAGACTGTTTGGAACCGGACAGATAAACATCTACAGTATAGCCATTTATAGTTACTAAAATCAAACCATAGACAACCGTTGTAATCTTATCTGCAAAATTAACCAATCCACCGTCAGGAGTATACGAGGGCACAAGCAGTGAAGATAAAATAATCACCACATCCATAGAAAGAATCATCCTGCCGGGTGAAATATTGCGATACTTATTTACAATAAGAGCAATTATATCTGTTCCTCCTGTACTTCCGCCTACAGACATTGACATTCCTATTCCGATACCGGCCATAATGCCTCCCATAATGGTGGACATCAGCTTCCCGTTCTGAATAGATAAGATATCAATAATATCAGCCGGTATAAGTGTTTGCAGCACATTCAAGGCGACAGAGGCAAGTACGATAGCATAAATTGTCTTCGCTCCGAAACCGGTACCCATTATCAACAGAGCGATAAGCAGCAGAATACCATTTATTACAAAATAGGTATATCCCATCTTAATACCGGTCGCATACTGTATAATAGAACTGATACCTGAAACACCTCCACCTACAAGATTATTCGGTACAAGGAAAATCAGCCATCCCACAACATAAAGCAAAATACCTACCGTAAGCAGTAAGTACTCTTTGGCAAAAGTCCAGAAGTTCGTTTTCAATACAGGCATATCAAATTAATTTACAGTATCTTCAATATTCTTGGAAGGCTTTTTTGATACCCCTGCCTTAATCTCCTCAAAGCCTTCTCCATATACGCTACTTGCAGGAGAAACACTTACAAAAGCATTCTTGTCGATTTCTTTCACAACCTTAGTGAGGCTTGAAAGCTGCGTTTTACGCACAAGTACAAGCAGGACATCCTTCTCTTGCTTGGTATACCAGCCAACAGATTTCAAAACAGTCACCCCTCTATCCATCTTTTCGATAATATAATCTGCTATCCGGTCGTATTTCTGAGAAAAAATCAGAACCTGAACCGTAGATTTACGTCCCAGCAGGACAAAATCCACCATCAGTGAAAAAGTTATCATAGCAATATAACCATAAACCATATCCTGAACTGTCTTTCCGGGAATAAGTAATATTGAAGCTATGATGAATATATCCATATAGAAATATGCTTTTCCAAGAGACACCGGCCAAAACTTATTGACAATCAACGCTATAATATCCGTACCTCCTGTACTTCCTCCATAATGCAGGATAAATCCGATACCAACAGCCTCCATAAGCCCTCCTATAATTGGAACCAATACCTTTTCGCTGATATACAAAGGCTGTCCCGGTATCGATTCCAAGAAAGCAAACCGTGGCAGAAACTCAAAAAACAAAGTCGAAAGCAAGATACAATATATTGTCTTGAACCCCACACCTTTACCAAGCACTATGAATGCTATTATAAGCAATATCACATTAGCAATAATAAATGAATATGCAACCGGAATGCCGCCATTGGTTGCAAATTGAAGGATAGTGCACATACCTGTCAGACCACCGCTGGCAATATTGTTCGGTATCATAAAACAGACCCATGCCATACAATATATAAGAGTACCGAAAGAAAGAATAAGGTACTCCTTAAAACACGTTATGCTTTTATCTGTGTTCATATTATTTTATAACAATATTAACAATTTTGCCCGGCACCACAATAACCTTAACAATCTCTTTGTCTCCCAAATACTTAGCAGTTTGTTCCATAGCACGTACCTCATTTTCTACTTCCTTACATCCCAATGACTTAGGAAGCTCAATGGTAAATCGTGTCTTTCCATTGAAAGAAACAGCATAGATGGCATTGCTCTCAACTGTATATGACTCTATATATTCAGGGAAAGAGGCATAAGCCACACTATCCTTATTGCCCAGATTATGCCAGAGTTCTTCAGCAATATGCGGAGCAAAAGGCGACAACAGCACGACCATAGGCTCCAGAATCTCTCTCTTGGAACACTTCAACTCCGAAAGTTCATTAACTGCAATCATAAATGCACTGATAGTCGTATTGAAAGAGAATGACTCGATATCCGACTGTTCCTTGCCGATCAGTTTATGCAAGACTTTCAATTCAGCGGGAGAAGCCTTTTCATCACTGACTATCATATTGTCAGCATTATAAAATAATCTCCAAAACTTCCTTAGAAACCTGTTCACGCCATCAATTCCTTTGGTATCCCACGGCTTGGATTGCTCGATAGGACCAAGAAACATCTCATAAAGCCTTAAAGTGTCAGCTCCATAAGAATCGCATATATCATCAGGATTCACCACATTAAACATTGATTTGCTCATCTTCTCTACAGCCCACCCACAGATATATTCCCCGTTTTCCAAAACAAACTCTGCGTCAGCATATTCCGGACGGCTTGCCCTAAAGGCATCCAGATTCAGTCTGTCATTCCTGACAATATTTATATCCACGTGAATCTCGGTAGTTTCATAATTGTCCTTCAAGCCTAAAGATACGAATTTATTTGTACCTACGATCCTATAGACAAAATTGGATCGGCCTTGAATCATTCCCTGATTGATAAGTTTGCAAAACGGCTCCGACTCACAGACATAGCCCAAATCAAAGAGAAACTTATTCCAGAAACGAGAATAGATAAGATGACCTGTGGCATGCTCTGTACCGCCTACATACAAATCCACATTCCTCCAGTATTCGTTAGCGTCCTTCCCGACAAGAGCATCCTCATTGTGAGGATCCATATATCTCAGATAATAAGCGCTCGACCCGGCAAAACCCGGCATTGTGCTTGTCTCGAGAGGATAGCCATTATATGTCCAGTCCTTTGCTCCGGCTAATGGTGGTTCTCCTGTATCCGTAGGCCTGTATTCACTTATCTCAGGGAGAGCAAGAGGCAACTCGGATAATGGCAGAGGCGTTGGTATGCCGTCTTTATAATAAATAGGGAATGGCTCTCCCCAATATCTCTGGCGCGAAAAAATAGCATCACGTAGTCTATAATTCACTTTTCTGTGCCCAAGCCCCTTCTCCTCGACATAGTCCATAACTGCCTTAATAGCCTCTTCGACATCCATACCGTTAAGAAAACCGGAATTGCACATAATGCCTTCCTTAGCATCAAAACTTTCCTGACTGACATCACAGCCCTCAATAAGAGGCACTATAGGAAGATTGAATTTCTTTGCAAAAGCATAATCCCTGCTATCATGGGCAGGCACAGCCATAATAGCTCCTGTCCCATAACCTGAAAGAACATATTCAGAAATCCAGACAGGCACCTTCTCCCCGGTAAGAGGATTGATACCATAAGCTCCTGAAAATACGCCTGTTACATTCTTAGTTTCTGCAATTCTCTCCCTCTCTGTCTTTTTCTTGACATAAGTCAGATATTCTTCCACGACAGGCCTCTGCTCCGGTGTCACCAACTCATCAACCAACTCGCTTTCCGGCGCAAGCACCATAAATGTCACACCGAAAATGGTGTCCACTCTCGTAGTAAAGATAGTAATATCCTTCTCCTTTTTCCCACTCTGCACCCTGAATATCACCTCAGTTCCACAGGAACGCCCAATCCAGTTACGCTGCATCTCCTTGAGAGAATCGGTCCAATCCAATTTTTCCAAACCTTCAAGAAGCCTCTCCGCATAAGCGGAAACCCTCAATTGCCACTGTAGCATCTTTTTCTGTTCCACCGGAAAACCTCCCCTTACAGAAAGACCTTCCTTAACTTCATCATTGGCCAGTACAGTGCCGAGTTGCGGGCACCAGTTTACAGAAGTCTCTCCCTGATATGCTATACGATAATTCATCAAAACCTTAGACTTTTCCTGTTGCGAAAAAGCTTTCCACTGCTCTGCCGTGAAATCAAGTTTTTCAGTACAGCAAGCATCAACCCCCACAGTACCGTTTTTATCAAAAGCTTCTATCAGAGAGCTGATAGGCATAGCCTTATTGCAAGATTTGCAATAATAGCTGTCGAACATTTTCAAGAAAGCCCATTGGGTCCATTTATAGAAATTCTTGTCACAAGTCTTTATTTCTCTGTCCCAGTCATAAGAAAAACCTATCCTGTCTAATTGCTCGCGATAACGTGCGATATTGCGCATTGTAGTCACTTCAGGATGTTGTCCCGTCTGAATAGCATATTGCTCGGCCGGCAAACCGAAAGCATCATATCCCATAGGATGAAGCACATTGAATCCCTTAAGCCTTTTGTATCTCGAAAAAATATCACTCGAAATGTAGCCCAAAGGATGTCCTACGTGAAGTCCCGCACCTGAAGGATAAGGAAACATATCCAACACATAATATTTCGGTCCGGGTCTCCCCTCCACAGCCTTGAAAGTATGGTTTTCGGCCCAATATGACTGCCACTTCTTTTCTATACTCCTGAAATCGTAATCCATCGCAATGCTTATTTTTTTAATCCGATTCTTTTATTTGATTTTTTCTCTAATATAAAATCCACAGGCAGAGTGATATAGCACTTCACCTTAACCCCGTCTTTCTTTGCGGCCTTCCATGAAGGAGAAGCATTTATAACCCTCAACACCTCATCATCCATAGCCGGAGAAAGACTTTTTGTAATTCTTGCATCCTTCACCTTGCCATCCTTGTCGATTGCGAACTCTACATTCACACGGCCCTGAATACCTTCCCTGACAGCCTCTTCAGGATAACGCAAATAGTGATAAATCCAATTTTTGATAAACCACCGCAAATCAGTATGCCCCATAAACGAAGGTTTCTGATCGCAATCAAAATATGAATATACCCTACTGTTATCATGTGAAGATGCAGCCTGATGAAATGAAGGGGCAATTTCTGAATTTGCTATTTCTTTAGAAAAATTATAGACATACTCCAACTCCCTTTCCATCCCTCCATAATCAAGAATAGAAGGCGTATCATAAGGTGTATCATGCTCCCGATAAAGACCTGTAGTAAAAAATACCGAAGGTATCTCCTTCGAATAGAACGACCTATGATCCGAAGGATACGGCTCCACACAAGTCACCTCCGGCAAAACCGGTTGCAATGTGCCTGAAATCCTGGCAATAAGCATATTCATATCCATATTCGATGATGTATAGGCATAAAATTTCTCTCCGGAGCCTACCATATCCAAATTGATCATGGCATCTATATTGCCAACATCGGAAAAAGACCTGTTAAGGAAATACCATGAGCCAGCACAACCTTCTCTCGATGAGCCGAAAGCTACAAAAATAATCGACCTTCTGAAGAATATCGAATTGATACTTATCATTCTGGCAAGCTCTATCATCATTGCAAGTCCTGAAGCATTGCCATTGGCGCCATAATATATCTGCTCGACATCCTGCCCATCGACCTTCATCTTATTAGTACCTATATTGTCCAATCTTGCCCCTATAACAATATATCTTTTATTGAGAGACGGATCATATCCTTGCACAAAACCACTGATATTAAGAGACTTTATTGTGTCACCGGCCGTCCTTGCGATACCGAAAACATCTCCGTCCCTGCCGCAGAGCATCTCTACCCCATACTCTTTCAATTTATCATATACATACATTGCCGCTGCCTTTTCACCAAAAGAACCAGCCTTTCTGCCCTCATTGGCAGCAGATGCAATATCGGCAATATGCTTTTTGAGAGAGGTCACCGTCTCGCTATCATTCAATTCGGCATAATCATACCTAAACTGAGCTGCAGCAGGCACACTCTGAACGATAATATAAGCGACAGCCGTAATTATAGACAAAATATATTTATTCATATATTATTCATTGATAAGAATCCAGACATCATCAGGACAAAATTTCTCCTTACGAACTTTTTTTAACGACAAAAAAGCCTGATTGAGATTATCCGTATTACAGATTCCTATGGCATTGAATCCATTTCTGAAATTTATCATTGTGGCAACATATCCGGCTTTCTGTACCTGTTTCAACAAATTCTCGGCATTAGCCCTTTGAGTAAATGCTCCAACCACAATATAATATTTGTAATACAATTTTGTCGTAAAAAGTCCTCCAATTGCAGAAGAATTCAATATAGTACCTTTCATCTGTTTCAAAGAGTCAAGCAATGCCAAAGAATCGGCAAGAGCCTTTTCCACTTTCTTCAGAGAATCTATCCTAGCTCTATGGAGAGCCTCTCTCGCCTCGATTACCTCTATCCTTTTTGCCTCAATTTCAGCAGCAGTAGGTCTACCTGCAAGTTTTCTAATGGCATCGCAACCTGTAACCGACAAAACAGTCACAAAACATATAAAAATAAGACACTTTTTCATATCGTAAATATTTAAAGACCGGAAATACCGGATATATTACCCTATATTGTGCAAATTTAACCAATATTAATTATTATTTTTGTAGCCGGGAGATAAAAATATAATTTCTCGATGAAATATTAAAATAATAAGTAATATGGAAAGATTTAATTTCGGCACTTTTATAAGTGAATTGACCAATATACGAAAAGATATCGATATGACAGCGGCCAGTGCCTCTATCAGAAAAAATATTTTTTTCAGAGGGCCAAATGTCTGGATTCTCGCATTCTCAATAATTGTGGCATCAGTAGGGCTGAATGTCAATTCCACAGCAGTAATTATTGGAGCAATGCTCATTTCTCCGCTCATGGGTCCTATTTTCGGTATCGGACTCGGGCTTGGAGTCAATGATCCCCTTCTGATTAAAAACGGATTCAAAAATCTGCTGATAATGGTATTTATCAGTATTTTGGCTTCAACTCTGTATTTTCTTATAACTCCTCTAAGACTTGCAAACCCTACAGAGCTTTTAGCAAGGACAACCCCAAGCATCTATGATGTGATGATCGCTCTTTTCGGAGGAGCTGCCGGTATTCTGGAATTATGCCGTAAGGAAAAAGGAACAGTGCTTTCAGGTGTAGCTATAGCCACCGCCCTTATGCCACCGCTTTGTACAGCCGGATACGGCATTGCTTCCGGAAACTTTCAATACTTTATAGGAGCTATCTACCTATTCTTCATAAATGGAATCTTCATTATTCTTGCCACTTATATTATGGTAAAATACCTTGGTTTTGATGAAGTGAAATTTCAGGATGAAGCGAGGGGCACAAAAGTAAAAAGAATCATATCCATAGTTGTCATATTGGTAGCAGTACCCAGTATATGGTCTGCAACGATAATGATCAGAGACAATAAATTCGCACAGAATGTAGCTGCTTTCGTTAAAGAGAACAAGACAATCGGCAACAACTATATTTATGATTATCAAAGTGAAACTCACAAAGGCGGCAAGATCAACCTTTTCATAACCGGCGGTACATTATCCGAAAATGAAAAAGAATACCTTGCAGCATCTGCTGCCAAATACGGTATTAAAGAAAGTCAGCTTGTATTCAATGAACATTCTCTTGGAAATGTGAAAGACGGCGCTTCGGAGAAAATTGTTCAAACAATATACGAAAGAGCAGATACTGAAATAAGAAGACAGGAAGACAGAATAAGGACTCTTGAGAGCGAATTGGCTTCTGCAAGACAAAAGGAAATACCTTATGCCCAAATTTCAAAAGAAGTAGTGAGCCAGTATCCTGAAATTCAAGATCTTTATATTGCCAATGGTCAGGAAATTCAAAAAGACAGCTTGTCAGGACGAAACAGAATTCTGGTCGTTGCAAATACTACGGAGCCTATGGAAAGGAAACGCATTGAATCGCTTGAGCAATGGCTCAAGATAAGGCTTAACGATAATACAGTTGTTGTAATGAACCAAACAATACGATAATTTGACAAGATTACGTAAATATCTGTTAATAACAGCCTTACCAATAGCATCTTTGATTGTGCTATTGGCAGGAAGCTATTCTCAAGGCCGGTGTCGCCCTCATACAGCCGGTATTCCACCAAGAGAAAAAGTTCTTGAACATACCAGGACTCAGTTTTACAAACCCGACACAATGTCTGTAATTGTTATCGGTGATATGATGATGCACAGCAGACAATTACAATACGACTACAATGAATTTCTATTGCCTATAAAGCAGTACCTTTGGGATGCCGACCTTGCTATCGCCAATATGGAATTTACCTTAGCCGGTGAACCATATTCAGGATATCCCTCATTTTCAGCTCCTGACGGATTTGCCTACCACGCAACGGATTGCGGAATAGATATTTTCCTTGCTGCCAACAACCATATCATGGACAAGGGCGAAAGTGGCATCAAAAGGACTATAGCCAAATATGACGAAATGAAATCCGGCAAACTACTGGCATACACAGGAATAGCAGCCGATGAATTTCAAGAAGCCGAAAATTATCCACTTATGGTGATGCTTAAGGGTATAAAACTGGCTTTAGTCAATTTCACTTATGGTACGAACAACGCAATAGAAAAACCTTGGCCAAAAGTAAACATAATCGACAAGAATGACATATTGAAGGCTATAGGCAGGGCTAAAGACAAAGATGCCGACTTTATTATAGCCCTGCCTCATTGGGGTATAGAATACCAGCTAAAGCATTCTCCTGCACAAGAAGAGTTGGCCCACTGGCTTGCGGAAAATGGTGTGGATATTATAATCGGCTCTCATCCTCATGTGGTTCAGGATAGTACTTATATCATCAAGCAAGACGGCAGGAAAGTGCCTGTTTTCTATTCGATAGGCAATGCCATATCAAATATGAGTGCAACAAATACGAGGTTGGAACTTGCCGTAAGCATAAATATCGCAAGAAATTCAGAAGGAAAAGCCGAATTGATTGAACCGTCAGTCAAATTTTTATGGTGTACCCTTCCCGGAAAATTATTTGACAATTTCGGAACAATTGCAGTAAAAGATTATATCGACAGGAAATCCGAATGGATAGATAAATCGGACTATGACAATATGATGGCCACATACAGACGGGTAAAGGATGCAACAGGTATAATTGATTGATACATTTAATTTAAGATATGAAGAGTACGATAACTCTTGAAACCATTGACCCTATTGAGCTTTATGGGGCCGGCAACAAGATTCTCGAAGAATTTTGTAGTTATTTTCCATCCCTGAAAGTAGTAGCAAGAGGAAATCAGCTGAGATTAGACGGAAAACCGGAGCAGATTGAAGAATTCAATATAAGATTGGAAGAACTTATAGAGAGAAAAAGAGGCAAAATGAATCTGACAATATATGATGTAGATGATATATTTGATGGAGAAACCTCACCTGAAAAATTCCTTATCAACGGAGATGCAATCATTGTACACGGTACAGATGGAAAGCCCATAAGAGCAAGAAACAAAACCCAACAGGATATGGTCAAGGCCTATTTTGACAACGACTTGGTTTTTGCCGTAGGACCTGCCGGCACCGGCAAGACATATATCGCTATTGCCTTAGCTGTCAGAGCATTGAAAAACAGGGAAATAAAAAGGATAATACTTACTCGCCCGGCTGTGGAAGCAGGCGAGAGATTAGGTTTCTTGCCGGGAGATCTTAAAGACAAGTTAGACCCTTACCTGCAGCCCCTATATGATGCCTTGGGAGATATGATACCTTCTAAGAAGCTACAGGAATTTATGGGCGACGATACGATACAGATTGCGCCTCTCGCCTATATGAGAGGCAGAACTCTTGACAAGGCCTGCGTAATTTTGGATGAGGCTCAGAATACAAATTTAGGACAACTTAAGATGTTCCTTACCAGAATGGGACAGAATGCCAAATTTATCGTGACAGGCGATGCCAGTCAAGTGGATTTGCCCAACAAAGAAGATTCAGGACTGTTAAAAGGGATTGGGCTACTTAAAAACATAAAAGGTATTTGTCCTATATTCTTTTCAAATGAGGATATAGTACGACATGCCCTTGTCTCCAAAATCGTCAAAGCCTTTGATAAAAAAGATGTATAACCTTAAGATTATCTAATTTTAAAAAGAGCCCGGTATCATGCCGGACTCTTTTTAAATAGTCTCTTAAATAATATCAAAAACTAATTTGCCTGACCAGAAGATACAATCTCGGAGTACTTCTTGTAAGCCTCAAGATATTTAGGATCCTGCTCACGGAAACGGTAATAAGCATTCTTCAAGTACTCGGCTACGCTTACCCTGATAGAATTATCTTTTGAGACAGCATAAGCCTTCTCAAAAGGACCAATGCAAGATTTCAACTGTTTTTCAAAATCATTGACAATTATCTGATATTTATTGTCATCAAGTTCTTCCTGAGCCTTAGCCTGAAGTTCAATAGCATTATTATAGAACATTATCCCCTCACCGATATAGCCATATTCATAATTCGGATCAATCTCAGCACATTTCTCATAGGCAGCAATAGCCTTATCCGTCTCTTTAAGCTGATTGTGAATATTACCCTCAACATAATATAAAGATGCATTATTCGGCTCATTAGCCTTTGCTTTGTCTAAAAGGGTAAATAATGTCTGTGGATCCTCATTATTCTTGATATAATAATTGATGAGTCCTATAAGAATGCTCTGGCTCTTAGGAAACTTCTCAAAACCCTCCTCAAGATAAGCTTTGGCCTTCACGCTATCGACATCAGCAAGTTTTGGAAAAATCTCACCGTCAGCAGCATAGTAGCCATTCTCATAGCATTTCTCGAAAAAAGTCTTGGCTCGGCTCATATCCTTCACTTGCCAAGCAGTAAAACCTGCATTGTATATAGCATTGGTATCTAATTTATTGAGAGGCTCGGTACCGGCCACTTTAGCAGCTTTTTCAAAAAGTACACTTGCTCCTTCGATATTTCCTAACTGATACAGAGTATATCCGTCTTGAGTATATTTACCTGAGATAGACTCAAAAGCAGCAGTCACATCCTTAGTCATTTTCTTGTTATCCATTGAATATGCTTTGGAATAAGCGGCAAATGCCTTGTCCAAAGCATCAGAATATGCAGGCTCCGTAACTTCAATGATAGCCAATTTTCCATCAGCACGAAAATACAGATTCCTCCCCTCATATATTTCTTTCAACATCTGCTCACCACCGACAACAACCTCTTCTGAGGCAGACGGTTTCTCACTCCCCATAATAAGCGGAAGTTCCTGCTTTGACATACCCACCCAAATATTACCTGTAGGTGCATCATAGGCAGCGACATAGGCCTGACCCAATTTTTTCCATGTGTCAGGTTTCAAGGCTTTTTTAGGATTCTGAGTAGCAGCCTCAGCAGATTCAACTGCTCTTTTGGCATCGACAACAGCTTTTACCTGAGCATTGGCAATCTGCATAGAAGCTAAAAGTACCAGTGCAACTAAAATCTTTTTCATAACAATTGCATTATTAAATTATTGTTCATTTTCATTTAAATGTGCTTCATTCTGCGTATTAGACTCCTCCGAAGCCTGAGTGTCAATCATTGGCTCGCCCCCCTCTTCCTCATCGCTCTTTGTGACAACCGAAACGGAAGCAATTGAATCTCCATCCTTAATATTTATCAATTTAACTCCTTGGGTGGCACGTCCTGCTATCCTAATGTCAGATACTGACATCCTTATAGTAAGTCCGGAACGATTGATAATCATAAGGTCGTCATCATCAGTCACATTCTGTATGGCAACAAGTTTGCCTGTCTTCTCTGTAATATTAAGAGTCTTGACACCTTTGCCTCCCCTCTTGGTGATTCTATACTCATCGAAATCAGTCCTCTTGCCAAATCCGTTCTCACTGACAACAAGCACACTATGGGCTGCCGCATCTTCAGCAGTCGGATCGTATGCTATAGAGCCTATAACCCTGTCATCATCTTCTATATTTATACCTCTTACCCCTGAAGCAGTACGTCCCATCGGTCTCGCATCAGTTTCTTCGAACCGGCAGCAACGACCATCCATGGCAGCCACAAGCATCTGGCTTCTGCCATTGGTAAGAACAGCATCCAAAAGCTCATCCCCGTCCCTGACGGTTATAGCATTGATACCATTGGCACGAGGCCTTGAATATGCTTCCAGAGTGGTCTTTTTGATAATGCCTCTCTTGGTAGTAAGTATTACATAATTATTTTCAATATATTCCTGATCGTCAAGATTATTGACATTCATAATAGCTTTGATTTTGTCATCAGGGATATTAAGCACATTCTGGATAGCACGTCCCTTAGTGGCTCTGGCTCCTTCAGGGACTTCATACACTTTCAGCCAATAGCATCTTCCACGTTCGGTAAAGAATAACATAGTACTGTGCATATTGGCTATATACAGATGATCTATAAAATCCTCGTCTCTCGTAGCGCTGGCTTTCATTCCCACACCGCCTCTGTTTTGAGTTTTGAATTCCGTAAGGTCTGTTCTCTTGATATATCCGAGATGGGAAATGGTTATCACCACATCATCATCGGCATAGAAATCTTCCGGATTGAATTCCTCTGCATTAGGTACGATTTCACTCCTGCGGTCATCGCCATATTTAGATTTGAGATCTATTGTCTCCTGCTTCACGATACCAAGCTGCATCTCCACGCTTGACAGAACATCATTGCAATAAGCAATAAATTTCTCCAATTCGTCATACTCGGCCTGAAGTTTTTCCCTCTCAAGCCCTGTAAGTTGACGCAGACGCATTTCCACAATTGCAGTTGCTTGTACATCCGAGAAACCGAACATATCGATAATCTCTGTCTTGGCCTCTTCCACGCTCTTGGAAGCCCTTATTATCCTGATAATCTCATCGATAACATCGATAGCCTTTAGCAGACCTTCTAATATATGCGCCCTCTTCTGTGCCTTTTCCAGCTCGAACTTTGTCCTTCTGACAACCACTTCGTGACGGAAATCCACAAAAGTCTTTATCATATCCTTGAGATTCATCGTCATAGGACGACCATTGACAAGGGCAACATTATTAATAGGAAAGCTGGACTGAAGTGCAGTATATTTGAATAAAGTATTCAGAACAACATTGGAATTGAAACCCTGCTTGACCTTAATAACCACACGAACACCCTCTCTTGAGGTCTCATCATTGATATAAGAAATCCCCTCAAGTCTCTTATCCTCGACCATCTGACCGATTTTCTCAATCATATCCTTCTTGTTCACCATATATGGTATCTCGGATATGACTATTGTCTCACGTCCGTTATCGGCAACTTCAATTTCAGTCTTTGCCCTCATTATCACGCGGCCTCTACCAGTCTCATAAGCCTCTTTTATGCCGACAATACCCTGAATAATGCCTCCGGTAGGAAAATCCGGTCCCTTGACATATTTCATCAGACCGTCGGTATCAATCTCCGGATCGTCAATATAAGCACAGATAGCATCGCAACATTCTCCCAAATTGTGAGGAGCCATATTGGTGGCCATACCTACGGCAATACCGGAAGAGCCGTTCAGCATCAGAAGAGGAGCCTTGGTCGGCAGCACTGTAGGTTCTTGTATAGTATCATCGAAATTCAACTGAAAATCAACGGTATCTTTATCCAGATCTCCCAGAATATCATCAGTAATCTTCTCCAACTTAGCTTCGGTATATCGCATAGCTGCCACAGGGTCACCGTCCATAGAACCGAAATTACCCTGACCGAATATCAGAGGGTATCTCTGATTCCAATTCTGAGCTAAACGGGCCATGGCATCATAAACGCTCGAATCACCATGAGGATGAAACTTACCGAGTACCTCTCCTACAATTCTTGCAGACTTCTTCGTAGAACCGGAATAGCTAAGACCAAGTCCCTCCATTCCAAAAAGCACCCTTCTCTGGACAGGCTTCAGGCCGTCTCTTGCATCGGGAAGCGCTCTTGAGACAATAACCGACATAGAATAATCTATGTAGGCGCTACGCATCTCCTGATCTATGCTGACCTGCTCGATAGTCCCGCCCAAGCCTTCTTCACTTATTTTTTCGTCTATATCCATAATATTAATAATACTCTTAAACGTACAAATTTAAGAAAAATTTATATTTAGTGCAACTGTATAAATAAGACACAGGAGTAACGCAAGCTGAATGTGCAGCATTTATAGTTTTTTATTATTTTTGCAAAAGACATAGATTATTCGGATGGACATTAAAATATCAAATGAGCTGAACGGTATTATCAGCTATGCGCGTGAAGAAGCAATGAGAACAGGCAGCTATGGCATAGGCGCCGACCACTTGTTTCTCGGTATAATACGCCACGATGACAACAGAGCGGCCACAGTACTAAAAAGAGTGGATGTGAATGTGGAGGCGCTGAAAAAATTTATAGACTCCCACATTTTCACTAATGAAAGAATTCCTTTTTCCGAACTGGATAATATAACATTTTCAAGAGAGGCGCAAAATATTCTTAGCCTTACGATTATTGAGGCTACTAAGCTGAAAGAACCTGAAGTCTCTTCCAACCATCTTCTATTGGTATTATGCAGAACGACAGGCAGCTATGGTTACGCATTCCTAAGAAGCATTGGCATTGGCTATGGACAGCTTTTAAAATTTATGGAGAAAAACGAATTTTTAGGCTCCGCACCAAGCTCCAATTCTTCTGATGAGGAAGAAACTTCAGAGACAGATGATGAAATTATGCTCTCTGACAAAAAAACAAAGGAGATACCGGAAGAGTTTGGATACGACCTAACAAAGGCAGCAGCCGAAGGCAAACTTGACCCTGTAGTCGGACGGGAAACTGAAATAAGCAGGGTAATAGAAATTCTTGGAAGAAGAAAAAAGAATAACCCTATTCTAATAGGAGAACCCGGAGTGGGCAAATCCGCAATAGTAGAAGGTATAGCTCTGCGAATAGCATCCGGAGAAATTTCTCCGGTAATAGCCAAGAAAAAAATAATATCTCTTGACATTGCAGCTGTCGTGGCCGGCACAAAATACAGGGGGGACTTTGAAAAAAGATTAAAGAACATCATCAGCACGGCAAGCAATGACCCGGATCTGATATTATTTATTGACGAGTTCCATACTATTGTAGGCGCCGGAGGCGCTCAAGGAAGTCTCGATGCCGCAAATATGTTAAAACCGGCACTTGCTCGAGGTGAAATACAGTGTATCGGTGCGACTACCATGGACGAGTTTAGAAAAATCATTGAAAAAGACGGAGCTTTAGACAGACGATTTCAAAAAATAGTTATAGAATCCACCAATATAGAGCAGTCAATTTCCATTCTTAGCAAATTGAAAAATAATTACGAAGAATTTCATAATGTCAACTATACTGCTGATGCTATTGAGTCATGCGTCAGGCTGACTGATCGTTACATTTCAGACAAATCATTGCCTGACAAAGCTATAGATGCTATGGACGAGGCCGGCTCAATGGTAAGAATCAAAAAAGGAGGCAAACAATTTCAGGCAACGGTTACAGATGACGATATAGCTACCGTAGTATCTAAAATGACAGGAATTCCTGTCAATAAGATAGCAGAGACGGAAGGCAGCAGAATAATAAAAATGAGGTCAGAGCTACGCACCAGAATTATTGGACAGGATAATGCAGTAGATATGGTAGTAAATGCTATTCAACGTAACCGGGCAGGATTGAAAGATCCGGGAAGACCTATAGGCTCATTCCTGTTTTTCGGTCCTACCGGTGTGGGAAAGACTAAACTTGCAAAATGTCTTGCAGAATATCTATTTGATTCCGAAGAAAATATCGTCAGAATCGATATGAGCGAATATATGGAAAAGTTTTCGGTTTCCAAACTTATAGGTGCGCCTCCGGGATACGTAGGATATGAAGATGGAGGCAGGCTAAGCGAAAGAGTCAAAAGAAAACCTTACTGCGTAGTCTTGCTTGACGAGATTGAAAAGGCTCACCCTGACATATTCAATCTGCTTCTCCAAGTACTGGACGATGGTATGCTTACTGACAGTGAGGGATACACTGTGAGTTTCCGCAACACAATTCTGATTATGACATCTAATGTAGGAAGCCGCGAATTGGAAGAATACGGCAACGGAATAGGATTCTCAACTTCTATAACCAATGTTAATAAGAACCGACGGATTATTTTGGAGAAAGCTGTAAAAAAGGTTTTTCCTCCTGAATTTATCAACAGGATTGACGAGCAGATATTCTTCAATTCACTGACAAAAGATGATATTGAACATATAATAGACATTGAACTGAAAGGTATAAAGCAGAGAGCAGAAGAATCAGGCTATAAATTAAATATTACTCCGACAGCAAAAAAATTTATTGCAGAAACAGGTTTCGATCCGGCATTTGGAGCAAGGCCTCTCAAAAGAGCAATAATGAAATATGTGGAAGACCCGGTTTCTGAATTTATTATAGCGGACAGAGTTCTGAACCGAAAAAAATTAAGTTCAGGTTTAAGGCAACTTAAAGTAAGTCTTGATAAAGAAAGCACAAAAGTCACTCTGAAAACAAAAGAGAATGTACTCGCTTTTGATTAGGTCGTTCTTACATCCATTATTTCAAGTCCCATATCATCAATCATGCTGAGCAATTCGCTTAATGATGCTTCTGAAGAAATCATTGAACTTAAAGCATTGAAATTGTACTCTGTGTTTTTCATATCTTTTTGTTTTTTGTTTCTGATGCAAAGATACAGGATACATGTGCCAAACAACGGCACAATAAATAATTTAATTAAAAAATGACAAAACTTGCGATATTTGACCTTGACGGCACTCTGCTAAACACTGTAGCAGATTTAGGGAATGCGACAAACCATGCTCTGAAAACACTTGGATTTCCAGAGCATAAACAAGAGGAATATAAGATTTTATGTGGAAAAGGCATATACAATCTTTTTCGACAAGCTCTTCCTGCCAACAACTCTAATGATGAAAATATCAGCAAAATGAGAAACCTCTTTATTCCATACTACGACAAACATAAATGTGACTATACCACACCTTATGAAGGAATACCGGAAATGTTGGAAACAATAACATCTAAAGGCATACAGATAGCTTTGGCATCCAACAAATATCAGGACGGAGCAGAAAAACTGATTGAACGATTTTTCGGTAAATACAGATTCCTCAAAATACTCGGACAAAGAGAAGGGCAACCCATAAAACCGGATCCTGCCATAGTGGAACAAATACTTGCGATGGATCCATCAATATCCAAAGAAGAAGTAGTCTATATCGGTGATTCCGATGTGGATATGCAAACAGGGGCCAATGCCGGAGTACGCACTATCGGTGTGTTATGGGGTTTCAGAAGCCGAGAAGAATTAGAAGCATACTCCCCATACAAAATAGCTTCCAGCCCTAAAGAACTGGAAGCATATATTCTTGAAATATAGTTTTATTGTGTAAGACGATCAAGAGATAATTTCACAAGCCCCTTTACTTGCGGCTTGTAATCCGGATTACTACTCTTAAGATGGCGATTTGCAATAATACAGCATACCGTCCCTGCTTCATGACCAAGATGAGCAGCTATACCTGCAATAGCAGAGCCTTCCATTTCAAAATTGGTAATTCTGCAATCTTCGAATCGGTATGACTCAAAAGAATCAATCATATCAGGCATCGCCAGGGGCATTCTAAGCACCCTTCCTTGAGGGCCATAAAAGCCTGATGCAGAGATAGTCACCCCCTTTATAGTACAATCGGCGAATTTATCTATAAGTTTCTGTCCGGCTTTTACAAAATAAGGATCTGGAAGATGCTTGTCCCAGCCTACGTGCTTCTTAAAAGCCTCTTCCATATCTAAAAGAGCTATTTTGTCCCTGTCTGCATACCAGTTAAGAAGTCCGTCACAACCTACTGAAATGTGTGAAAAGACATACGAACCGAGAGGAATATCAGGCTGGATTGCACCCGAAGTACCTATCCTCAATACGTTAAGAGTCCTGTGCTCACGGTTAGGCTCTCTTGTTTCAAAATTGATATTGGCAAGAGCATCAAGTTCATTCATCACAATATCAATATTATCTGTACCTATACCTGTAGAAAGAGCGGTGATTCTTTTGCCGTTATACCTACCTGTTGTAGAAACAAATTCTCTGGACTGGTGCCTAAACTCTATATCCGTAAAGAACTCGGCCACCATATCGACCCTACCAGGATCTCCTACTAAAATAACATTGTCTGCAAGCTCTTCCGGCTTCAGATGAAGATGAAATACAGAGCCGTCTACATTGATTATTAATTCTGATTCAGCAATTCTCATAGCTTTTAAAAATTAGTTAGATAACAAAAATAGGTTTTTATTATCGAATTTCCTATTTTTGCATATAAAACAAAACAGGAAACAATATGTGGCAAAGAATTCAGACATTATATCTTGCGATTTCTACTATTTTAATCGGGGTGCTTTTCTTCAGCGCCAAAGCGGCTAAATATGGCGCTGACGGATTACCGATAGAAGAATTTACATATATTGAATATTTGCCATATCTTATACTACTTGTGCTCATATCACTGCTGAACTTATTAGCTCTCACTACTTTCAAGATAAGAGTATTTCAAATGAGAACAGCAATTCTTTCGGCTCTTATTACTCTTGCGCTCCAGATATGGATAGCTGTGGATTTTTTAAGCACAAATGATGTAATGGTGTTCAAAATCACCGCTATCTTCCCTCTGATTTCTGTTGTCTTAGATGTTTTGGCTGCAAAGGGTATTCTTGCAGACCAGATGTTGGTGGAGAGTACATATCACTTGAGAAAAGCTCGACGTGAACGCAGAAAATAACACAGATTTCCTGTCACCAACTACTTTTTTTCTATATCGAATCGGCTGAGGACATTGTCAGCATAAGTCTTGGTAATGGCAATAGGAGGTATAGTATCATTGTCTAAATCCATTTCATACCCATCTCTCTCCTTGCGCAAAACCTTAACCTTATCCATATTGACAATATATTTTCTATGGCATCGAACCAGACTGCTGCCCTTAAAACTTTCTTCGACTGTCTTGAGACGACATCTGAGCATATATTTTTTCATATCACCGTGACTGTCGGAATACCAAACAATGATATAATTATCATCAGACTCTATATAATATAGATGTGACAGGCTTACAGAAAGCTTCATCACCCCGCTATTGTCATATAAGGTAATTTTTCTTGCATCATTCTTGCTTACCGGCTCATCCGATACAACATCATTGGCATTCATCAGACGAATAGTCTTATTCTTATCTACAAGAGCGAAAAACATTCCGGCAATAACATAAGGAATGCAAAGCGAGACAAAAGAATAAACTACAGCATTATGAAAAAGATTAAATACCGACCTTCCTTTAAGGTCAATAATACCCAACACATCTCCCTGAACAGATAAGGCGGTATAAAGAATACATATCAGAAGAACTTCTGCGAGATTCCACAATATATACTGTAAATAGGTCATCTTGAAAAGACTCCGAGTAGCATACATCAATCTCTTGCTTACTATAATAATAAGCAGGCTTACGACAAAAAAGACAGCAGTAAATGCAAAGGCCTGAGAAGCTCCAAGTTCAAACCAAGCATTATGTGAAAATGGTATGCTCAACAGCAGAAATACCACAGAAAAAAAGGCCGTAAAAGTAACAGTACCGATAAGCTGGTATTTCTCCCGAAAATAATCCGGAAGAACATACTTGTCAAGCGGAGGAAAGTTAGTTTTCAAATCCATTTTTAACATATCGCCATTTATGACATTATACAAATATAATAAATTTTATATAAGATTTCACCACATATAAATGTAAATCGCCATAGACCATATACTCCGGACTCCTAAACAACAACTTCACCACATAAATTTTTATACAATCGCTATTGAAACTATTTTTGTTCAATTTAAATTTTAAAAACCTGATTAAAATGAAGATTTCAGGAACCGGAAGCGCTATTCCGAAACGAGTCGTCACAAATGACGAACTTTCTAAATTTCTTGATACAAGCGATGAATGGATAATTCCACGAACCGGTATCAGAACAAGACATGTAATTACTGATGAAGAAATTGAAGATTTGGCCTCTGAAGCTGCACTTAAAGCAATTGCAGATTCAGGACTCGAGCCGGATAATATCGATTATTTCATCTGCTCAAATGTGGTTTCAGAATACATTACACCCAGCCTAAGTTGCATAGTTGCCTCTAAAATAGGGCTGCACTGCCCATGCTTCGACATCAATTGCGCCTGCCCTGGATTTATATTCGCCCTTGATATGGCAGAAGCTTATTACAAGGCCGGAAAAGCGAAGAATATTCTGATTTTGTGTGCTGAAGAGCCAACAAGAATGTGTGACTGGAGTGACAGAGCAACCTGCGTACTTTTTGGAGACGGGGCAGGAGCAGTTGTCCTTACGCCGGGTGATAATATCAAAGGAATCAAATTACACTCCCAGCCAGCACCGGACAAAATATGGCAACGTCGCAAAATGCTGCCGACACCTTTTATCACAAAAGAGGAGACCGAATCTCCGTTGATGATGAAAGGCAAAGATGTGTTCAAATTCGCCGTCAATGCCTCGACCACAGAAGTGGAGGCTTTGCTGAAAGAACTTGGGATACAGAAGGAACAGGTCTCATATTATCTTGTCCACCAAGCTAATATGAGAATTATTGATGCTATCAAAAATTACTTGGGAGCACCTGAAGAAAAATTCCCTACAAATATTGCCGATCATGGCAATTCATCTTCAGCATCATGCCCTATACTGTTGGATGAATTCAACAAGAAAGGTATTTTCAAGAAAGGTGATATTATGGTATTCAGTGCTTTTGGTGCAGGTCTGCTATCAGGCGCAGCTGTATTAGAATGGTAAAATTTATTATATTTGTAAATCATATAGAAAAATCATGATCAAAAGTCCGATTTGCGATATATTAGGTATCAGATACCCTATCTTTCAAGGAGGAATGGCATGGATTGCCGATGCCAACTTAGCTTCGGCAGTATCAAATGCTGGAGGTCTTGGCCTTATTTCCTCTATAAACTATGGCACGGAAGCTGTCAGAAAAGAGATACATAAATGCAAAACCCTGACTGACAAGCCTTTCGGTGTAAATATCATGTTACAAGCTCCAAACGCTGCCGAAATTGCAGACTTGGTATTGGAAGAAAACATTAAAATCCTTACAACCGGAGCAGGTTCCCCTAGTCCTTATATGGAAAAATGGAAGGCTGCCGGAATCAAAGTAATTCCTGTAGTGGCCTCTGTAGCGTATGCCCTCAAAATGCAGGAATTAGGAGCTACTGCAGTAATTGCAGAAGGAGCTGAATCGGGAGGACACGTGGGTGATCTGCACACAATGTCTTTAGTGCCTCAGGTAGTTGATGCACTTGATATCCCTGTCCTTGCTGCAGGTGGTCTTTTTGACGGCAGAAGCGCAGCTGCCGCATTTATGTTAGGAGCCTGTGGAATACAGTTAGGTACAAGATTCCTTATTGCCGACGAGTGTCTGATCCATGAAAATTACAAAGAAAAATTGCTCAAGGCTTCGGATGTAAGTACCATTATAACAGGAAAATCATTCGGAGATGCAGTAAGATGCCTCAAAACACCTTTCTCAAAAAAATTCTTCAAGATGGAATATGACCCGGCCGTCTCAAAAGAGGAGGTTCTGGCATTCGGTGCAGGCTCAATGAGAAAGGCAGTATTCGAAGGAGACAATTCCGGTGGAAGTTATTTAGCCGGAGAAGTAGCAGGAATGATTAAAAAGAAAGAATCTGCAGCAGACATCATCAACGACATTGTAACTGTTGCAGAGCAATTATTATCAAATGCTAAAAACCTACTTTATTAATAAAAACAATATGACAAAAAGAGTAGTAATAACAGGAATGGGCGTTATATCCTCTATCGGCAATGACGTTCCCACTTTTTGGAACAACCTAAAAAAAGGAGTATGCGGAATAGACTATATCGATGAATTCCCGACCAATAACCTGCCTGTAAAAATAGCTGGAAAAGTTAAAAATTTTGAACCGGAAAAATATGGTATGGACAAGCCTTTTATCAGAAAGCAAGACCTTTTTGCACAATTCGGTATGGCTGCAGCATATCAGGCGATGGAAGATGCAGATCTGCATTCAAGCGGAGAAGGAAAAAATATTGACCCGTTCAGACTTGGAGTATATGTAGGCTCTGGTATAGGTGGATTTGAAGTTCAGTACCGGGAGACAGCGAAAATGATAGAAGATCCTTCAGGACAATGGATTTCTCCGCTTTTCATTCCAACCATGATTTCCAATATTGCTGCAGGACATATTGCAATAAAACATCTTGCAAAAGGCCCTTGTCTCGATATCGTTACGGCTTGTGCAACATCTTCGCATTGTATCGGAGAGGCTTTCAGGGCCATACGTCACGGCTATGCAGATGCAATTATTGCCGGGGGCTGCGAAAATGCTACGATTCCTCTTGGTATAGCAGGTTTTGCAAATGCAAAAGCGCTTTCAAGAGCCGAAGACCCTAAATACGCATCATTACCATTCAATAAAAACCGTCAGGGTTTTGTAATGGGGGACGGTGCCGGTATTTTAGTGCTTGAAGAATATGAGCATGCAAAAGCTCGCGGAGCGAAAATATATGGTGAAATGGTAGGCTATGGCAATACTTGCGACGCATATCACGCCACAGCTCCGAGACCTGACGGCTCAACACAGGCAATGAGCATCAAGTTAGCATTGGCAGAAGCAGGTTTTGATGAGACCAAAGACAACGTATACATAAATGCACACGGGACAGGCACTCATCTCAACGATGTTGCTGAAACAATAGCCTACAAAACGGCATTCGGTGATTTTGCATACAAGACTCATATCAGTTCTATAAAATCCATGACAGGTCACATGTTCGGAGCAGCAGGTGCAGCAGAAGCTATTGCCACCATTCTCGCGCTGAAAGAGGGCATTATTCCTCCTACCATCAATCTGGACGCTCCTGATCCTGAATGCGATCTGGATTATACTCCTAATGTTGC
The DNA here is from genome assembly GCA_963548935.1 of uncultured Bacteroidales bacterium. GTDB lineage: Bacteria > Bacteroidota > Bacteroidia > Bacteroidales > UBA932 > Cryptobacteroides. The sequence continues at coordinate 169,424 of CAUUVS010000002.1, read as the reverse complement.
AGTAGAAAGCAAGTTGACACTTGGCATTTCTGATTCATTAGGATTCGGTGGACACGATGCTTGTGTAGCTTTCAGGCCATTCAAAGAATAATATAAACCGTACTAAAACCAAACACAATGAATAAAGAAGAAATAAAGCAATACCTTCCTCATAGAGAGCCAATGCTTCTTATTGAAGAGGCATTTATAGATGAGACTGGTCTGGCACATGCCAAATATCGTATCAAAGAAGATGAGTTCTTCACTATGGGGCATTTCCCCGGAAATCCTATTGTGCCGGGAGTGATTCTATGCGAAATTATGGCACAAAGCTGTGCTATTCTTGTGAAAGATGAGATACAAGGAAATATGACCTTGTATGCGGGGCTTGATAAGGTGCGTTTCAAGAATATGGTAAAACCCGGTGATTTATGTGAGATAACAGCATCCCTTGAAAGCAGGCGCGGTTCTCTTTTCTTTTGTGATGCGAAACTGGAAGTTGCAGGTAAGTTATGCTGCAAAGGTTCACTCTCATTTGCCTTGGCACCGAAAAAATAAAACACCTTACATTTAGCAATTAAATGAGGCTTACGAATTTTTAGTAAGCCTCATTTTTGTTCAATTTCATTATCTCTAAAAATATTAAATTCCCAGCGACTATTCTGACCTATTAGTTAATCCTATAATTAATTATCCAATGATGAATAGATTGAATTATTGCTCTTATATTCAGGTACAATCTGCTTCATCTTAGCCACTATGGCCATATTATCATAACTCTCCGACAATTCGATAAGTTCACATATTTCCTTGTTTGCAGCAGAATATTCAAACTCTCTGACTGTTGCTATTCGAATTTTTTCGTGAAATGAAGGCTTGGTAATCTCTTTTTCGTTAAGCACTTCCTCATAGAGTTTCTCTCCATTCCTTAAGCCCGTATATTTTATCTCGACACCTTGGGCTCCACTAAGTTGAATCATCCTTTTGGCTAAATCTGCAATCTTTACAGGACTCCCCATATCAAAAACAAATATCTCTCCTCCATTACCTTTCGTCCCTGCTTCAAGAACAAGTTTGCAAGCCTCCGGAATCAACATGAAATATCGGATGATATCAGGGTCCGTTACAGTTACAGGCCCACCTTCTCTAATCTGCTTCTCAAACAATGGTATGACAGAACCATTGGAGCCGAGTACATTGCCGAACCTTGTTGTAACAAATTGAGTCTTCCCTTTTATCTTCCCCTCAAGTTCTGCTTTATTGAGACTCTGAACATATATTTCGCAAATACGCTTCGAGCACCCCATTACATTGGTAGGATTGACTGCCTTATCGGTAGAAATCATAACGAATTTCTTGACTCCGTACTTAACCGAAAGATCAGCGACAATCTTAGTGCCATAAATATTGTTATGAACACTCTCACTTGGATTATCTTCCATCATAGGAACATGCTTATAAGCAGCCGCATGAAAAACATAATCAGGCCTTACAACCTTAAATATATGCTCGATTCTTTTGGCATTAGTGATTGAGGTCAATATTGTACAGACCTCTACCTCAGGAAATTCCTTAGCTACCATCAGCCGCATATCGTGTTGAGGGGTTTCTGCCTGATCGACAAGAATCACCATGGAAGGTGCATATGAACATACCTGCCTGACAATTTCACTACCAATACTCCCGGCAGAGCCTGTTATAAGAACTTTTTTGCCGGAAATAAGATTTGCCACCGACTCCATATCCACGTCAATCTGCGCCCTTGGAAGAAGATCGTCAATACTTACCTCCCGAAGATAAGAAGTATTTTCATTCTTATCCCATTCTTCTGCACTCTTAACCATATAGATACGTACCCCTGCATCTATAATATAATCCTGCAACTTCTTATCCTTTCTGAAAAGTTCATTTCTCTGTGGAGCTACAAGCACAGCTGACACCCTCTCCTTTTTCAAGATCATTGGAAGATTCTCATCTGCTTCATAAACCTTTTCTCCTAAGAGACGAGAATATTTAAGATTAGGATCATGTGATATGAAGCCCCTTAAAGAGAATCTGCTCGGCTTCTCATTTCTTATCTGCTTGGCAAGCCCCACTCCACCATCTTTGACACCGTAAATAAATACATTCACTGCTGCATCAGTACGAAAGAAGCTATCATACATAACCTTAACTATCATTCTCATACCCCACATAATAGTAATAGCTACCACTATTATTGTAATAATGTGTCTGGTGAGAAGATGTACAAACCATGTTTCAGGTAGGGTGCGTATATAATAATTCATTGCAACGATCACTGCACCGGAGCTTAGCATAGCAAATGCAACTCTCATAAGATCTACAAAAGATGAGAATCTGATAATGCCTGAATATGTATGAAAAATTTTGAAAAAGATAATATTGACAGACAAATAAAGTATCGTCAATCTGACAAGAGGCCAAAAATTTTGTTCAAGCTCATTAATGTTAAAAAAGCAACAATATACTATAACGGAGGTAAAAAAAATCAAAAGGCAATCTAACAACAAAATGCACCAATAAGGCAGTTTGTCCTTTGAAAAATACCAGTTTATAAACTTTCTGAATGAGCCCATAAACAATCAGTTAATAACTAAAATTTATTATTCTTTCTTATAGAATTTTATAAAGGTAGTTATTGTTCTGCAAAAATCAAAAACATAATAAGTAGTGACCTTCAATCAAGTAATCATTCTCCCTTTGCAGCAGAAGAAAAACCCGTAGACAGAAAAGTAAAGAAAAATCTGATAGCATTTCCATGAAAAACCGGTAAGAAGTTTATAATATAGCCACCTTTGATAAACAATGACTTAACCTTACGAACTATATAGCAGTCTTTAGAGTAATCTCTATATCCTCTGCTATTTCCAAAATTTCCGGAAGCTATCAGAAAATCTCGAATCCTATCGGAGTTCTTAGTATATTTACTATTATACATCGGCATTTCTTCTTCAGGCAGACCAAGATACTTCACCGCAAAACAGCCGAATGTCTGCCACTCTCTTAGCACGCCAAGTTTTTTTATATCATTTTCAAGTTCAGCCCTATCGATATGCTGCAAATTTTTATGAAGAAACATTGTCCAATCACAGATTTGTCTTAGGCCTAAACCTCCAAAATAGAAATGTTTAAGAAAATGTATAAAAATAAACAGAGCATCGAAATCTGCTGACGGCATAGATATTTCAACGCCATTATAACACCAATGGCGAAAATTCTTTTTAATGAAAAGTTCATCCTGCTTCTTATCCAAATATGTGTTGAATTTACTACCAAAATTACCGTGCACAGTGCCATGCAATTCCACTTCAATATTCCCAAAGTGCATTCCAAGATGCTTACTGCTGCTTGCCTCTATCTCAAGATTGTCAGCTTTTGGTATCAGTAGCATTTTAGCTTTCTCATAATCTTCTCTATGCAGTAAAAGGTCTATATCCCCGGCTTGTCTCACTTCAGGAGAAAGATAATTCTGTGCCACCCCCTGCCCTTTAAGCAATAAAGGTTCAATCCCTACCTCTTCAAGTTCTTTTATGAGATTTGCCAGAAAATCATTCATCCTGTAATTGCTCAACCCTATGGAAAACTTAATCTTCTTGAAAGCTTGTATCACATTTTCAGGCACTGTGGGTCGAGAAGCATTTCGATCAGACTGGTTCTGTTTCATTTCTGCAACATATTGTTCCAGACCGACAGCCACATAACCTGCAACAGTTTGCTCACAAGCCAGCCTATAAAGCTGCTTCCAGTCCAAATCTTCAGTAAGATTCAATGCTTTGATCTCACCACCTTCCGGCACTATCGATTCTGACTTTCTTTCAGCCTCCGAAACATCTTCAGAACTCCCCCACAACCCGAATCGCAAAAGCTTGAAAAAAAGCCTCACAGTATTATCGTTATTTTTCTTCATCTCCAAAAACTATTTTCACAAAGATAAGCTAAATAGTCAATAAAAATTTATTATGCTTTTTTCAATGCTTTCCAAGCAGGAATAATTTCCATAATCTACGGATAGACCCAAATAGTACTACAGCTATAGAAATAAAAACAAATTTTTATCTATCCTTAATAATAATCCAAAAAGTCTTGAAAATAAGCACAATATCGGACCAAAAGCTATGATTATCTACATATTCTAAATACAAATGAAGTTTTTCTTGCATCACGACCTCTATGTAATATTTTTCAGGATCAGAAGCATGTTCCATTAATTCATTTTCATTTCTAAACTTTATACTTGCAGGGTCAGTTATACCGGGACGGACATCCAGCGCTCTCATCTGTTCCGGAGTCCAATAATTAACATAATGTCGCACCTCAGGACGAGGTCCAACCAGACTCATATCTCCAATGAACACATTTATTAATTGAGGCAGTTCATCAAGTTTATACTTTCTGATAAAATATCCGCTCCGTGTTATTCTCGGATCCCTGTCTCCAATAGTAACCTGACTCCCTTTGTCGCTACCGACTTTCATAGATCGGAACTTATAGATTCTAAAATCTCTATTAAAACGCCCCACTCTAACTTGTCGATAAAAAACAGGGCCGGAAGAATCCAATTTTATCCAAATTGCCAGCAATAAAAAGAGAGGGCCTAAGACAACAAGTCCCAAGCCGCTCGCCAAGATATCGAACAATCGCTTCATTATTTAGATAATATCCACAAAATTAGAAATCACATATTCGACATCATCATCTGAAAGACAAGTGTGCAAAGGTAGCGTTATCTCGTTCTCAAACAAATGATAAGCATTCGGGAAATCTTTTATATCAAAACCAAGAGACTTATATGCCGTCATCATCGGGAGAGGTTTATAATGCACATTGCAAGCAATTCCTCTCTCCGCCATCTGTTCTATCACTGAATTAGTCTCCTCACGGTTTCGCCCCAAAAGTCGTACAAGATACAGATGTTTGCTAGAGTCGTGGTTATCATCAAAATGATTCATTAAGGCAACATTACAAGGCTCTAAGGCCTTATTATATCTATTTACAATCCATCTTCTCCTCTCCAACATTGCAGGATACCTTTTCATCTGAACAAGCCCAATAGCCGCCATAATATCAGTCATATTACACTTATACCACGGACCAATTATATCATATTCCCAAGCACCAAGTTTAGTCTTTGCAAGGGCATCTTTATTCTGTCCATGTAAAGAATATAGCTGACAGAGACGGTACAGATAATCATTCCATGTCTCTCCTTCAATTGCCGGTACAGACGTAACTTCATCCATTAAGACAGGCTCATTACCAAAAGGCAAATGCCAAGTAAGAGCTCCTCCTTCAGCAGTTGTAAAATTTTTCACGGCATGAAAAGAAAATGATGAAAAGTCAGCAATTTCTCCTGCCTTCTTACCATGTCTGATCGCACCAAAAGCATGTGCACAATCTGCACTTACAATTATCCTTCCAATTGCTTTTTGTATTGCATTATTCGGACGAAAGAGATGCTTCTTAGCCTCTATCACCTTAAATATCTTATCGTAATTACAAATAATGCCACCTAAGTCCACAGGTACTATTACCTTAGTATGTTCAGTAATTGCCTCCGCCATTTTATTGTAATCCATCTCAATACTATCCTTTTGAGAATCAACGAAAACGAGTTTACATCCAATATGCTGAGTAACAGACGCAGAAGCAGTATATGTATATGCAGGCACTATCACCTCATCATCCGGTTTTAAACCAATAAGCCATAGTGCCAGCTCCATAGCCGCAGTCGCACTATTCAATGCAACAGCCTTATTCGTATTACAATACTCCGCAATTTCCTTTTCAAACTCTTTCGTACGCGGCCCCGTTGTAATCCACCCTGAAAGAATTGCACTCCTCACTTCATTTGCCTCAGCTTCTGTCATATCAGGGGGGCTGAAAGGCACATTATATAATTTCATTTTCATAGTAATTTATTACATTATTAATGATTTGATGAGACAATATAATATTTATTAAACAACAAACGAAAAAGCCCGCAAAGATATCCCCAACCATAAGAAAAATGAACAACAAAATAGACCCAAGATTGTATTAATATTTCAATAATTTTATGTGTTTTTTGCAACGAAAATAAAAAAGTTAATGTAATATATAAAGCCAACACGCTTAAATATAGCCAAATAAACCAATTGCTTATAAGCCAGAAAAAAGGTCCAATAAGAAGCTCAATAACAAATATCAGAGGGAAAAATTGACGTATCGTGGCCGGTCTACCAAGTTTTTTATTAACTAACGGTTTAAATAAGCCATACTGGTAAAACATTTGAAAAACTTTTCTTATAGAATCTCTTGCAAAATATTTTATCAAAATATCAGGAATCAGATATATTTTTCCACCGTTTTTAATAATGCGACCATTAAATTCATCATCTTGATTTCGAATCAAATCTTCATCAAAATATCCTATTTTATCAAAAATTACTCTATTAAAACAGCCAAAAGGTACTGTATCCACCTTCCTAACCTTATTTGATCCGATTCTAAAATATGAATTCCCCATTCCAAAACGACTACTAAGTACATTCGCAATTGCAATACAGCGCGGCGACTCTTCTGCAGGTAGCGTTTGACAAATCCCTCCAACATTATCAGCCCTTAATGTAATCAGATTCTTTATAAGCCGAGTAAAATAATCCTTTGGAAAAATAGAATGAGCATCCAAACGAATAATTACCTGACCAACAGATTCTTTTATCCCAATATTTAAAGCAACCGGAACTATTTTTCTATGATTATCCAAAAGTCTGATAAAATTATATTCCTCAGCAAAACTAGATATTATCTCACGAGTATGATCAGTACTCATTCCATCAACAAAGAGCACTTCAATATCTTTCTTATCATAATCTTGAGCAAGAATTGACTTAATACAATTCTCTATATATTTTTCCTCGTTATATACCGGACAAATAATTGAAAGCATATCTTACAATCTAGCATCAATAATATTTATATCCAATACACCTTTTACGTCATATACGACGCCTCCATCCACAAGGTGAGCTTTAATATCAATATCATTAAACTGTTTGTGGGCAACTGCCAATATTATAGCATCGTATTTTTTATCAGGTAATTCAGATAAAACCTGAATTCCATATTCATCCTCTATCTTAGAATTGTTAACCCAAGGATCAAACACATCAACATTATTAGTATATTCGAGAAAAGTATGATAAATATCAACAACTTTAGTATTACGGATATCAGGACAGTTCTCTTTGAATGTCACACCAAGAATAAGAATATTGGCATCTTTTACTATTACCCCTTTCTTATTCATACATTTGATTGTTTGATTTGCAACATATGCTCCCATTCCATCATTCAATCTCCTAGCACTTGACATCACTCTAGGAAGAACTCCATAAACTTGTGCTTTTTGAATGAGATAATATGGATCCACACTTATGCAGTGCCCGCCGACAAGACCTGGAGACATTTTAATGAAATTCCATTTAGACGATGCAGCATCTATCACATCTTTTGTATCAATTCCCATCGCATTAAAAATTTTCGCTAACTCATTCATAAAAGCAATATTGACATCTCTTTGAGAATTTTCAATAATCTTTGAAGCCTCTGCAACTTTAATTGAAGGTGCCTTATGAGTACCATTAACAAGAACTGAATTATATACACTATCAACAATGTCCGCAATTTCTGGAGTAGATCCAGAAGTCACCTTTTTAATCTTTTCGACAGTATGCTCCTTATCTCCTGGATTAATGCGTTCTGGAGAATATCCTGCAAAGAAATCAGTGTTGAATTTAAGTCCGGAAACTCTTTCTACAACAGGTAAACACTCTTCCTCAGTAACTCCAGGATATACGGTCGATTCATATACAACGATGTCTCCTTTAGATATAACCTTACCTACAGCCTCAGAAGCATTCCAAAGAGGTTTAAGATCCGGACGATTATTTTCATCTACTGGCGTAGGAACAGCTACAACATAGAAATTACAATCCTTAATCATCCCTAAATCTGTAGTACAGACAAAACCTTGCTTATCAATTGCTTTCTGCAGTAACATATCACATACTTCTAAAGTATCATCGTGTCCAGACATAATAGAATCTACACGAGCTTGATTCATATCGAAACCAACGGTCTCGTATTTTGTCGAAAATAACCGTGCTAATGGCAAGCCGACATAACCTAAGCCAATTACGGCAATTTTAATTTTTTTCATATAATTTCTTTATTCAATATACTCAAAATATTTCAATTAATTATTTAAAATTTAATGCTAACCTAAAATCAAAGTTTTAAATACACCTAAGATCCTTGTGCAAAAAAAAGAAAATCGGTATTTCTTTACATTATTTAAATAAATTACAATATATTTTTTAAATAATTTAATTGAATTCTTGAATCTAAATGTAAATGGTTTATTTGAAGTTGCCTGACCGACACGAAATCTTCTATAATATATAGCATCCGGTGAAGTAAAGTTGACATACTTGAAATTATCAGATATGAGGAACATAAAAACTGAATCTTCTCCATTCGTTAAAGAAGTATCGTAATGACGACCTTGTATTATGTCCTTATGAATTAACTTATAAACAGGACCTCCAAAAAATTTTCTCGTATAAATAAACTGCTGCTTTCCTTTACTCTTACACCTCTCATATTCACCATCAAGCCAAAATTTTTGCCGAACCTCATCAGTGTCAGAGAAAGATTTCGTATTACTAATTCCTATAACGTCTAAGCTAGAAACATATAATAACTTCTGTAAAAATTCAGATGATACATAATCATCATCATCAATGAATGCAATATACTCACCGGTAGCAATATCAATTCCTAAGTTTCTTGCATTTGAAACACCTGAAGTATCAGTTTGAATCAGTTTACAATTAAATGTTTTGTGTAAAAATATCCATTCATTAATCTCAGAGTAATATGGCTCACAACATCCATTTAATATTATAATAACCTCAAAGAGTTCTTTTTGCAATGTCTGCCCACTTAAAGAATCTAGGCATTCCCAAATATAATCTTTTGGTTTATAAGTAGGTATTATAACTGATATTTTATATTTTGACATAACAAAAAATTAATCTATATAGTTTTCTCTTCTAAGTTCAGAATGTCTATTAAACAAATCCTCAAAATAAGGCACAAGCATTACCTTATTATATTCCTTCACTAAATTATTTTTTTGTAAAGGATCATTTATGAGATCATATACTTCAGTTATTTTAGACCAATCAAAATCCTCTTCCAATGAACATAACGCACCAACCAAAAAATTAGAATCATGTGATGCTAACTTCAACTTACGTCTCCTAATATCAGGACATCCTCCACCACAATACTCAATAGTCGCCCTTTCGTATTCTTTCTCTGAAAACACAGATAAACCAGAAAATTCAGGAATCTTTTTATTTAGCGCAATATCACATATCGTACTAGGTATATCCTTTGTTAAACATATTTTATCTATAATCCTTGGAGCAAAACCAGAATTCACAATAACAAAAGGCACACGATAATTCTCCAAATATAAGTTTGTCACAAGACTATCTCGCAATGGATAGCCTGCATATGAAAAACCATGATCCGCAGTAATGAGTACAGTTGTACTTTCCAGAAGATCAGTATTATCAAGCTGCTCGAATAAATACTTGATAATATTATCAATAAATATCAGAGAAAGATCGTGTGTCACGCTTCCTTTATATTTATTGTCAATCGCCCCCAGATACTTCATCGCATCATCTCGCTCCTTGACAAGTAACGATAAATCTTCTGAATCATATGTAAAAAATTCTTCCGGATTATGAATATCATCAACATGAATACAAGCAAAATGCTTTTCCTCTTTATGATTTCTTACCCAATCAATATAATGATCTATATGTTTTCTAGCACTTGGGGCATTTTTAAATCCATCAAGATGAAGACCGATTCTTTGATATAGATCAAGATCAAACAATACATTCACGACAATATAAAGACTTTTTAAAAAATTCTTATATGTCTCATTTGAAGGGTGTTTGCAAAAACCAACAAAATTATTACATACTCCACTTACAAAGCCTTTATTATTCTTAAGGTTATATTTAAAGTCAATCTTACGTATTTCTTTCAACAGAGGTTTAAAAAGTTTCGTTATACTAGACATTATTCCTCTATTCTTAATTTTCAAGTCTTGTATGAAAGCTGGAATTTTATATATATTATGTTTTTTCCCTTTTCTTAAAACCTCATATATGTAATCAATCTTATTTTCACAATAATTCTGATACTCTTTTTTGACTGCCTGCATAACTGCTTCTCCACAATAACTCTTAGAATTATCCTGTATCATAGAACAAGACTCATCATGTTTTATAAGATTCTCAACAAATAATAACCATTCACTAAAATTATCATCAAAAATTTCAATCAGATCATTATTATCTTCTGTTGTTATCTCACTTTTGGAAAGCAGTAAAGCATAATGATATAGACGATATGACCACAATGCACCTAAATCATATCCAACATTATAGTATATATATTCTATCCCACTTCTTAGAGAAGAAGGAAAACACTGAGGTTGGAAAGAATTATAATATGTTGTATAACCATTCTCTTTCATTGCTTCAAATATTGTTTTCTTCGCACATTTGAAACGCTTGAGATATCCACCATTTTCAAGAACACTCTGACCACAATATATATTCATAACAGCAGCCTCCGTATATGGTGCCTGAGAAAACATGTTTTCACAACTTATACCTTCTCTCGATAATCTATACAAGAAAGGCATAAGACTCTTTCCATTATCCCTTAACCGACTGAAATTAAGAGAATCAATAATAAATAGAAGGATCCGTTGCATTTTTATATATACTTAAATAAAAATCATTCTATACTTTTACCATTAATCATAAGATCATGTATTATATGTGTCGATTTTCTTTTTTCTACGGGAGGCAATTTCATATAATCCCCATAAACTATTTTAAGAAATCTATCATAATCTATAGGAATTGAAAATTCGTTGCCTTCAAAAAGCATTCTAATAGAATCATCAAACATTGATTTCGGCAAATAATTTTTTTTCAAGAATATAGTAGGTTCAGAATACATAGAACCATTACAAGATTCCCTTATATATGTTTTATACAACTTATCCTGAATACGATCAATTTTACAGATTTTCTTAATAATATTATGGAAAATTTTCACAAATAATGACCGGCCTTGGACATCGATATAATAATATCTAAGTAAGACATGACGCATATACCTCAATTTTTCACTAAAAAATCGTTTCAAAATATTATCACTAAGCTCAAACAATGGAAATATATCAACGTATGCTCCACATTTATAATCAACTAGTTTAAAAGCTTCTTCTTTTAAACTAGTTCGATCATCTACTATCTTGGGGAAACTATATGGATAATTCTTTGCAGTATCATAATCGTCAAGACGCAAGAATCCTGTATTAACAGAGCGAAAAATCTCTTTTATTTTTGGTAGGTCTCTACCAAAAATAAAAATATCAATATCATCATCCCATGGAATAAAACCATTATGTCTTATACAACCAAGAACAGTTCCATAAGCAAGAAAATACTTAATATTATATTCACGAAACAAATCATCTATTTTTATTAAAATCGCTAGTTCTCTTTCTTGCAATGATTTAATCTTATCTATCATATAATATATATTATTTAAATCTTTGAAGTAATCTGACTTTCAATCTATTAGCATCATTTCTATATGATGGTACCATAAGTAGCAAAAAAGCATATAGAATTAGGCTCAAACAGCCAATAGCAATATGTGTATAATATGAAAAAGGTATAATTCCGACTAAGAAATAGGTCAAAATGCCTATTATTACAGAAAATATTAGTGGTTCCTTTACAATTATAATCATACTGATAGGAGAAATCTTAAATTTAGTGCTGATAAAGTAAAAATGCACTAAAATAATCTGCAGATATGCAATTGACCTTGCTATAGAAAAATCATGAAAACCACGATTAACAAATACTATACATATTGGTACAATAAACAGAAGATGCAGTACCTGAACCAACAATGAGATATCGGGTCTACCTTTTGCCCGATATACCTCTCGACAATATGTACCAAAGACACATACTATAGATGTGCATAATCCCCATATTCCGATAAAAAAACTAGCCTCCATCCAATGATTACCTAAAAGTATTTTTGTAACCAACTCATTCAAGCAGAACAATAGAACTCCAGTAGGAAGTACAAATACGGCCGTATATTTTTGAAATGTGAAAAATACTTTCTTAAATTTTTCACTATCATCCTGACAGGAAGACAATGATGTAAATAATACAGAAGTAGTTGCTCCTGTAATCAAAGATAATATACTCGTAACAAGCATTTGAGAATTTCTGTATAGTCCTGTATAATAATTGCCCAAAGAATTACTAATGATAAATATATCAATATACGTACTAGCCCATAATGCAATTGACTCAAGTAAGGTCCAAAAACTAAATGAAAACATTTCTTTTAGCAAAGATAAGCTATAATCTATTGCAGGCTTCCATTTTGACATATATAGCATAAGTCCGGCCTTAACTATACAACCTGATATACTTCCTATTATCAAAGCCCAATAATCAAAACCCAATAAGGCCAGAGGTATTGTTGTTGCGAATGGTACTAATGAAACGACAAGCCTTCGAACAAAAAGAGTACGATAATCAAATTCTCGTTGGAATAGCGCCTCCTGAATACTTGATAATCCAGTCAAAGGTAAAGCTAATGCCGCTATAACAAGAGCTTTTTCATATCCGCTGTTCCCTATTGCAAGAGCAATCTTAAAACGAAATAAAAAAATACTTGTCCAAGTCAGTATCATTACCAACATATTTGACCAGAAAGCTACATTCGCACTATTATATAAATCCCTCTTATTCTCAAACTTATGTTGAACAACATATTTCTGAAAACCCGCTTTAGAAAACGTATCTGCCAAACTCACTACCATATTAATGGTCGCAATTATTCCAAAAGCTTCAGGTGCAATAATTCTCGCTAAGATAATATTGATTATAGGTGTAATTAATTTTGCTGCAATTTCTGCGGCAAATGACCAAAAGGTAGCCTTACCTATAGAAATCTTCTTGTCCAACACTAAATAATGTTCTTAATCCAATAATATACTCTATCTAACTTAGTAAAGAACAATATCCTCCAGACAGTAGCATATCCCCACGAGAGCAATGTATATGGAGCATACTTATCTAATATAAAACCGTATCCTTTTTCGAAATAATCTTTCCAAAAAAAGTCATAATTTTCAGGTTTCTCTACTGGTTTATAAAATGCATTCTGCCTTATCGCACTATGATCCAACTTAATAATTCTACAAGTTTCTGCAACTCTTTCTATTATCCCAGCTCCCTTTCCGGAATTTGCAGTTATGAGAGAAACTCCTCTGTTATCATATATTCCTACAACCGAATCCGCCTCCCATAAGTCACCTATTGTAATATCTCCCATCCTATGTTGGCTAGCATATGGACATCTGAAACATGATGGTCTCATAGAGATAGTAAACAATTTCAAAATTCTCTTCAAATTAATTGAGGAATTAGAGCTGTTGTCATCAAACACTACACAATGGGTATACTGATAACCATATTTCTTGCTACGCATAAAATAATCAACTATTCTCTTACTCTTCTTGTGCTCCCAAAACTTTAAGTGCTCAACAAAAATTTTATTGCTTGGAACACCATGACATATAAGATCTATAATAACAAGATTATCATAATCTTTTTTCAGAAAAGATCTTAAAGCTGCACATTGACAAGGAGTTCCAGTAAACAATACTTCTTTTTCCTCCTCCAAGTCATTTTTTATCTCTTTGAAATTTTCAAAAACGGTGCTTTGAACATATTTCGACCCCCTCATCCTATCTCTTCCTTTCTTATTCTCTGTACCAATGTGGTATACTTCTTTTGACTCAGGAGCGAAAATAGCCCCGTAAACCTTACCTCCCTCATTTAAAATAATATCAGAAATAGCGGTAAAAGCTCCACCTGAAGAACTTCTTTTTAAGACATTTTTATTGTTATGCTGTAAAGCAAAGACATCAATAATATTTCCCTCTTTTTTAGATGTCTGCTTAAAATCACATACTTTAAGACAAAGCCCACAATCAATACACTTATTCTGCTCAATGAAAGGATAGTAAAAACCTTTATTGTCCATAATCATGGATATTGCACCTTTAGGACATTTCTCTTTGCAAGTGCCACAGCCACAACATTCTTCCGGCAAAATGTACAAACTATCCATTATTCCTTTATAATGATTTTATTAAAATAAGCATCCGTTTTTGACTTCTCCTTATCAATAATATATTTACATTGACAGAAATCAATATTGAGATTAATGTCTTTCCCACAATATATCCTGTCACTCATCCCAAATTTATCCAATAACTCAACTATACGCTGAGATTTATAATTCTTTATTAAGGTATAGAATGGCTTTTCAAAGATAATAGAAAGTGCCGTACCATGAAAAGAAGAGGTAATCACAAATTTCGCATTATTCAAAAGGGCAAGAAATTCAGCCGGACCAGCATCAAAGACATAATGGTCAGTCTTGATTCTTTTCATCGGTAAAGTATGAACTGATACTGTTTCATATCCTGTTATTTCTTTAACCTCATCTATTACTTTCTGGAAATCAACATTACTAATCAGAGAGTAACACAAAATGTATGGCCTCTTAAAATTAATCTTATTTGAACTTACTTTCAAATAGTCTTTCTTATCCAACAGAAAAACAGGATCAATATTAACAACAGGATAAACACCGCTATTCTTTTGAATATAATCTGATGCATATTTCTCTCGTACTGAAATATATTTGAATCTTTTCAACCTTCTTTTAAACTCATTCTCTTCATCAATATTCCAATCATACTCTCCAAGGCTTGCAGCATAGCTAATGCATATTTTATCTTCAGGTACAAATTGAAGCATGCGAATATCATCAAACTTTCCCCTAACCCCAAACACCTGATCACTTCCGGAAATATATACATCTGCGTCAGGGATATCATTGATTATATCATTATAATTAGAATATGGGCGGGTTTTTTTAAAATTTTCATCAATAAATTTATTAAATCTTTCTAATAGAGCAGAGGACTTTTTATGATTAACAAAATAAAAAAAATCTTCTGCTATTGCAATCATTGTAGATCTTGAGAACTTCGGCATAATTCTCACATACATATTCTTTAAAGCGCAATAATCCAATAACTGATTATCGATCTTATGATTCTTCAAAAAATGATGCAACGCAAATGCCTGAATTACACCACCATAATTAATACTTCTTAATGTCGTTACAGTCAAAGTCTTCATACAATCAGGCTTTTTTTATAATTACCTATCAAAAAACCAGTAAAAGCTGCCCCACATATAACATACGAAAAATCTATGCAATACATAGAAAATAAAGACATCATCAGAGAAATAAATATGCCTCCTATATATATACCTGCATTTTCGTATTTATTTTTATACATTTGAAAAAACATAGCAAACAATGCAATATAATGTAGTATAAATACAATTATTGGGAAAAGTCCATATTCATAAAATATCTGCAGAAAGTCATTATGTGCTGAATCATGACTTACAAGAACATTACCAACAGAATGTATCCCATGCCCCCAAAATAAATCCACAAAATCTGATACTTTTATAGCATGCCAAATAGAGATATACATATCACTTCGCCCACTACCTTTGTCCTGAGATAAATTCATTAATTTTTGCAAAATATTCAAGTCAAATGAATCAACGACATAACTATACAGAAAATATAAACTTATTCCTACAATAGATAATACGAACAAATTACGAATAATCTTTAATACCGATATCTTCCTTGGTTTTATTAGTAAAAAACAAAAAATAAACAGCAAAAAAGCAATTGTCCCAGTCCTTTTATTAGATAATAGAAGGGCTATAAATGTAAAAACAATCGCAGTATATATCCATAGATTATTTCTATTGTTTACAGCCATAACAAGCGGCAATAAACATAATGGATAGTACGCAATTGATACCATAACATAATCTACCTTGGCAGCTCTTAAGCTAATTAATGATAATAATACAATCATTATTATTGCCACAAACACAATATTTGTTATTATTTTATCTCTCCGTGCGATGTTAGTAAACAATCCGATATAATAAAAGACAAGCATTACACATGGGTAGAAAATAATCATTAAAATTGAATATAAATCAAATACCGACATATCCTGTTCAACAATTAAACAATTAAAAACAGAAAAAGCAGAATAAACTAACGCAGACTTAATTGCAAATGGTATCTTGACTTTATTATTCTTCAAATAATAGAGAAAAGCAATAAATATAAAAAGTAAAGATACGATATTCCATATACCTCCTTGTTGAGTAGAATTATAGTTATATGAATTTCTATAAAGTTTCGTCAGGCTAGAAATTCCTAACATGATCATACAATAGATATATGGCTGTTTTAGAATATTAAGCATCATGTATATTTATTTACATTCTATGTTTGATTATCTATAACTTAACATTATATTTTTCAAAAGCCTCCTTTAGAACCACAAAGAAATCATCAATATCTTTTGGATATATTTTACCTAATGCACATAGACGAAAAGTATCAGTAGTGCTTATCTTTCCGGGATATATTGTAAATCCCTTTTCAAAACAATAATCGTGTATCTTCTCAAAACAAAAATTAGGATCTGAAGGATATTTCACTGAAACCACAAGACCGGATTCTATACGACGATCAATTACAGTCTTTAATCCCAATCTTTCTAATCCTGAATGAATTGCTTCATATACTGCACGATGTCTGGCAAATTTATTATTCTCTCCCTCTTCAAAATATTCCTTTAAAGCCTGTATTGTAGCATATATTGTCTGTACAGGCGGTGTAAAATGCATTTCTCCTGTTCTTTCAAAATAATCATACTGCAAAAACAAATTGCAATAGTACGAACGAGTCGGATAACTTTTTGAAGCTTTGATTATATCAGTTCTGCCTATAATAAAAGAAAGACCAGACATTGCCATTATTCCTTTCTGAGCTGATGCCATACAGAAATCAACATTATCTTTCACAACATCCAAAGGAATCAAACCAAGACTTGAAGTTGTATCAGATATAAAAATAGCTCCATATTTATGAGCTATTTTCCCTATCTGCCGTATTGGATTAATAATACCGGTACCTGTTTCATGATGACAGCAATATACAACTGCCACATCCGAATTTTCTTCTAATGTTTTTTCAATTTCTTCGATATCAGGTTGTTCATAAACAGAGAACTTTAGATTGATATATGGCAAGTGATACATTTCGCAAACTTCCACAGCTCGAGTATTATACGCTCCATTATTAACTATCAAAATTTTCTTTCCATAAGGAAGCAAGGAATTAATACAAATATCAATATTAATAGTACCTGAACCGCAAAAAAGAACAGAAGTATATTGATCTTCAGGTGCGTGCACAATCTTAAGTAAATCAGAACGAAGCCCTTTCATAAGACAGGCAAAATCCTTCTCTCGAGGACATATATCAGGTACAACCTGTGCCATCTTAACAGAATCGGTAGTGGTAGCTGGTCCTGGGTTTAACAAAATATTTCTTTTAATATTCATAATTCCTATAATTTAATCTATACAATATCTACTCTATTCTGATAAAAAGTCCATAAAAGCCTGTTTATTCTGAATTGGAGTTGTCGTCGGGCGCCCTAAATCTTTTCTGTTTCCTTTCTTTACACAAACTTGAATAAAAATTGGTCCATCTTCACTTATACAGACATCTAAAACATCAGAAAGATCCATAGAATTATCAACAGAATATACTGATTTATATCCTACTGCTTTTGCAACTGCACATAAATCTATTTCCAAACCTACTGTAGGCTGACCACCAACAGAGTCGTGAGCCCCATTATTAAAAACAATATGAATATAATTCTTACACTTCATACTAGCTGTTATTGCCATATTCCCCATATGCATAATACTTGCACCATCACCGTCAAAGCAAAATATTCGCCTTTCCGGTTTCTGAAGAGCAATTCCTAAAGCTATTTGTGAAGCATGTCCCATAGAGCCAACAGTAAGAAAATCACGTTCATGCCCCTGATTCCATGCAGTACGAGCCTCAAATAATTCACGGGATATCATACCTGTAGTAGAAACCACACATGCACTATCTTCAAGTCTCATAGCAACTTGCCTTATTGCTTCTTCCCTTGATATGGAAAAATCATTACACACTTCATTTTGCAATTTATAATCTTCAAATGTTCCTTTTTCAATGATGATCGCATAGCACTCATTAGTATTTTTCATAAAATCGACAGCATCATGAATCTGCCTTGCTACCATATCCTCATCTTTAGAAAGAACTGTATAATTTATTCCCATTGTATTAAGCAAGCCCGTAGTCACTTTTCCTTGCTTTACATGCTGTGGTTCATCCTTAACACCCGGACGCCCTCTCCAACCTATAAGAAGTAATACAGGAATATTATATACTTCCTTATCTGTAAGAGAGGCAAGAGGATTAATAATATTTCCTTCTCCTGAATTCTGCATATAGACCACCGGGATTTTTCCGGTAGCCAAATGATATCCTGCAGCTATCCCCATTGCTCCTCCTTCATTAGCTGCAATAATATTTTTCTCCCTTGGCAGATGCTCTGTAATATAAGCACAAATATTCTTTAAAAGAGAATCCGGTACACCGGTATAAAAGTTTATATTTTTTTCTTCAAGTTTATTAATAAAAAATTCCGGATTTATCATATCAACTAATTCTTTTTTGTACCAGGTATAAGGTTAAGTATTTGTTTAATTGGCATACAATATTGTTCTGAAGCTTCTAAAGAACGACTTGTACGCAGTATGCTTTCTGCACAATTTACCATAGCAGGATATGCTGAGCGTAACATATGGTTGGCATATATTACTACATTGATTCCCCAAGAAGAGAGTTCTTCTTCAGTGAATTGATTATATGTTGTAGGAACAACAACTATCGGAGTATGGTCATCCTTTTCACGAAAACGAAGGCAAAACTCTTTAATATCTTTACCTGATTTTTCTTTTGAATGAATCATAACCCCATCAGAACCTGCATCTACGTATGAATGACAACGCTCTAAAGCATCCTCTATTGTTTTCCCGGCAATAAGAGACTCACATCGTGATACAATCATAAAATCACGTGTAATCTGTGCTTCTTTACCAGCTCGTATCTTTGCACAAAATCCTTCAATTGTATCTTGTGTTTGAACAGCATCAGTACCAAATAAAGAATTTTGCTTAAGCCCCACCTTATCTTCAATTATGACACAAGAAATACCCAAACGTTCTAATGTCCGTACCGTAAAAATGAAATGCTCTACTTTACCGCCCGTATCCCCATCGAAAATTATTGGCTTGGTAGTAACTTCAAGAGTATCATTCAAATCATGCAAACGAGTAGTCAAATCAACTGCTTCAATATCCGGCTTTCCTTTAGAAGTTGAATCTGTCAGAGAAGAAGCCCACATTCCATCAAATTCCCGCATCTCTCCATTTATTTCTACTTGAGTATGTTCCACAATAAGCCCTGTAAGTCCATTATGCGACTCCAAAATTCTAACAACAGGCTTTGCATTTATCAATCTCCTAAGAGATGACAAGCGCATTTGGGGAGTAACTCCCAAGGCATCAATTTCTTCTTTAATTCCAGATGCTGTTATATTCTTTGTATAAGGAATTTCAATTACCTCTCCGCCAAGTTTTTCCATTATCTTGTAAACTTCATCCCTAAGATATTTTTCAGATCCTGTCTGCCAATCATCTCCATGAATTATAAAATCCGGTTTATATTTAACAAGATTTGGAATATAGCTCCAGTCATTTTGAGGAACAACTCGTGAAACATTTCTAATACTTTCAACAACTTCTTTTCTTTGATCCCAAGTAAGATAAGGAAGACGACGATGATTAGCAATTGCCTTATCTGTAAATAAACCAATTATCACCTCACCATATTCAGCTGCTTTATTAATAATATTAATATATCCTGGGTGAATAATATCACCTATCATTCCTAAATAAATAGTTTTTGACATAAATAAAAAACTTTTATAATTATTAACCAATAAATTGCATTATATTATTTTCAGCATAAATTCTATCCTCTAAATCATCAATTTCATACCATTTGAGAGTTTCGAGCTTAAGCACATATACAGGCAACAACTTTGAAATTGAAAGTATCTGATATTCATATCCTAATTTTGGTTTTTCTTCTAATATTCTAGAATAATTAGAACACATCATCCTATAAAACTCTTTACTTATCTTATGAATACCAACCAATTCCCCATCATAATTAATTTCATTCTTATTAGTAGAACAATTTGTCAAATAATGATTCTTGTCATATTCAACATAATACTGATCTTGAAATTTAATTACAGGGGTAATTAACATTGTGCTTTCGTGCTCGTCATCAACAAGTGAAGTCAGAGCTTTATCTTCATATACAATATCGGATTCAAGTAAAAGAAAATCTTTACCATATAATATATCTCGCATATTGTATAGCGTATACATACTATTAGTTTCAGCATATCTCGGGCTATAGCAACATTCAACCTCAGTATAAATTTTCTTTAAATCTTCATACATCTCCTGTTTATAACCCGTGCCAATATAAATATGTTCAATACCGCATCTAATCAATGCTTCAATTGATCTTATTACCATTGCTTTACCTGCAATAGGAATAAAGCCTTTTGGCATTTTATCAGTAAAAGTTCCAAATCTCGTTCCTAATCCGGCTGCTAAAATCACAGCATCCTTTATACTATTATACATATTTGAAAAACACTTACTATTTCATTAATCCCTCTTAAAAATATCTCTCGTATAAAACTTATTTCCAACATCATCCAAGATTGGATCATAACGATTGGCTATTATCACTTGTGAAATATTTTTAAATTTATCCAAATCATTCACCACTTCACTGCCAAAGAATATTGTCCCGTCTTCTAATGTCGGTTCATAAATAATTACCTTAGCGCCTTTTGACTTAATGCGCTTCATCACTCCCTGAATGGAACTCTGGCGAAAATTGTCAGAGTTGGATTTCATCGTAAGCCGATAAACCCCAATAATCACCTCGTGCTCTATGGACTTATCCCAATTGCTGGATCCGGTATAATATCCGGCCTTTTCGAGTACCCTGTCAGCTATGAAATCTTTTCTTGTCCTATTGCTTTCAACTATAGCACCAATAATATTTTCCGGCACATCCGAATAATTGGCCAACAATTGTTTTGTATCTTTTGGAAGACAATATCCGCCATAGCCGAATGAGGGGTTGTTATAATGCGTACCGATACGAGGGTCAAGACATACGCCATTGATGATTGCCTTGGTATCAAGACTCTTCATCTCAGCATAAGTATCAAGTTCATTAAAGTAACTTACACGTAAGGCAAGATATGTGTTTGCAAAAAGTTTAACTGCCTCAGCTTCGGTGAGTCCCATAAACAGGGTATCAATATTCTCTTTTATTGCCCCTTGCTGCAAAAGACCTGCAAAGTTCTTGGCTGCCTTATCAAGCCTTTCGTCATCTTCCGGACGCCCCACAATAATTCTGCTAGGATATAGATTGTCATAAAGAGCCTTGCTCTCCCTAAGAAACTCCGGAGAGAATATAATATTATCCGAACCTGTCTTTTTTCTGATACTTTCTGTATATCCTACCGGTATGGTGGACTTTATCACCATAATAGCATCAGAGTTGCATTTCATAACTACCCGAATCACAGACTCTACTGCCGAAGTATCAAAGAAGTTCTTCCGGCTGTCATAGTTGGTAGGAGTTGCTATTACAACAAAATCAGCATCTTTATAAGCAGTTTCAGCATCAAGCGTTGCTGTCAGATTCAGATTCTTTTCTGCAAGATACTTCTCGATATACTCATCCTGAATCGGAGATTGTCTACTATTGATCATTTCCACTTTTTCAGGAATAATATCCACAGCCACAACCTCATTGTGTTGCGACAGCAAAGTTGCTATTGACAATCCTACATATCCTGTTCCTGCTACTGCAATTTTCATTATTAATACAATAACGGTTATTTTTATAACTTAAAAGAACTATTCAATAATTTCCAAATCTTCTATTGGAATATAGGCGGAAGCGACAGCAAAAATACCGGGCAACTCCACCAGCACACGTCTCGACTTACGAAGCCTTACAACCGTCCCTACGACTCCCGCAAAAGGCCCTGTCTTGACTTTCACCTTTGCACCGCCCCTAAGTTTTTCCGAAATTTTTGAAAGATAAATCACATCATCAGCCGACTCTGTAGAAATTCTGATAAAATCCTCCATCTGCTTCACCGGAACCATCAATGGCTGCCCTGTGGTCTTATCCCATATAAAATGTGTCATCTGCCTGTCACCCTCAGACAACATATAATCCTCTATCTTCTCCCTTGTCGAATACACAAATATAAGATTATTTACAGCTGCAACCTTTTTACGGAATATCTTCCCGTCTTTCTCCTCCCTAACACTCAACATAGGAACAAAGCTCCTGATTCCTAAATTATTAAGTTTTATCTGTAATTTTAATTCCCTACAATATGTAACCCTAAGCACAAACCAACCATCAGCCTCTCCACAACAAATCTTACTATCATAATAATTACAATCAAGGTCACCCCGAAACTTATATTCAGCGTGATTTGAGCCATTCAAAGCATTATTACAAGTTTGTCCTGCACTATCCAGCAACAAGGAGCGGCCTGTCATTATTATTTTAATAATATTTAGTAAATATAAGACTAATAAATGGAATTAGCCTAATATTCTCATTTTTATACTCCGCATTCCGGTAACATATTCCCAATAACATGCAGACAATCCTTTAATGAAGACCTCCAATAAGGTATTTCTACACCTAAGACAGTTTTTACCAAAGTCTTGTCTAAGACAGAATAATGAGGCCGCTTGGCAACAGAGGGGAATTTATCAGTTTTACAAGGCATAATCTTGCAACTATGCCCTGCCATCTCATTGATAGCAATCGCGAAATCATACCAAGAGGCCACGCCTTCACCGGAATAATGATAGATTCCCACAGGACTGAAACATCGTCTCTGTATTAATCCTATTATCGTCAAAGCCATATCTGCAGCATAAGTAGGGGTTCCCACCTGATCAGAAACGACATTTATCGAATCTTTTTCTGAAGTAAGTTTCAATATCGTCTTGAGAAAATTATGACCATAGGCAGAATACATCCAAGCTGTCCTAAAAATAATATAACGACAACCGGAAGAAACTATAGAATTCTCGCCTGCAAGTTTAGTGATTCCATAAACACCTATAGGCTCTGCAACGTCATTCTCTTTATATGGTTTAAAATTCTCTCCACTAAAAACATAATCAGTTGAAATATGAAACAGGAAGCAGTTATTTTTCTTTGCAGCATCTGCAATATACTTCACTGCAATATGATTGAGCACATCTGCCATTAAAATATCATTCTCAGCCTTATCCACAGAAGTATAAGCAGCACAATTAATAATAACATCTATTTTCTCAGACTTGCAAATAATATCGACTGCTCCGGGAACTGTAATGTCGAGGCTAA
Organism: uncultured Bacteroidales bacterium; assembly: GCA_963548935.1. Lineage (GTDB taxonomy): Bacteria > Bacteroidota > Bacteroidia > Bacteroidales > UBA932 > Cryptobacteroides. Next base: position 145,685 of record CAUUVS010000002.1, on the reverse strand, counting down.
GTGTCTCACAATCAGGAGATATACTTATATCACTAAATATATAATGATCATCCGAAGAATCAGACAATCTCCTAAGCTCCATTCCCAACTGGCCATTTGCTCCGGTAACAAGAATATTCATAGTCAGTCCTCTAATCCGCCCATCAGCGGCTCTATATATTTAATAGTCTCTTTTTTCAAGATCTTGCTATGATATTGGCTATCGATAGCTCTAAATCTATGACAATCTGATCCTACCATCGAAAACCATCCTTTCTCCAAAAGGAAATTCGCCTTGTCAAAAACCTGCTCTCCATAAACACCTAAGATGGAAGGAAGATTCATTTGGAATACAACCCCCATCTTATGAAGCCGCATATAATCGTTTTCATTCATATAGCGATATCTCTCAGGATGAGCAAGGAGAGGCCTATAACCGGCTTTCATCATATCTTCAAGAATCTTCCAGAAATCAATAGGAGGCGACCAAGTACTTGTCTCCACAAGTACCCTGTCTTGCCCGTGCAGTAACAAATCTCTATTTCGGAGTCTTTCCACAAACAAGGTATCCATCATATACTCGGATGCAAGCCTGAAAGACAGGGGACCGGAATATTTAGCCTTAAGCTCTTCAAATCTTTTTTGCAATCCCTCAGTGGTATTCGGTACATCTTCCATAGTATGAGGAGTAAACCAAATTGTCTTAAGGCCGGTTGTTTCCAAAAACTTAAGAATCAAAAGCGATTCATCTGCTTTCTTGACACCATCATCTAAACCATATAATATATGGCTATGATTATCAACGGCCTCATGTAAGAGGCCGCTATCTAAAAGAGATTTTCTATTATAAAAAAAACCTAACATTAATTTTCTGTTTGTTCATCGGAACCGTAGCCATAGCCATAACCGTAACCATAACCGTAACCGTAACCATAACGTCCATACCCCTTATTCTGGGATTCCACACCATTTAGAATGACTGTCATACGCTTGTACTGTCCCGACTCATACATACTTTCAACAGCAGGCAAAGCCCTCTTGTCAAACAATCCGGCCCTCATAATGAATATAGTAATGTCTGCACACTTGGCAATTATGCCTGTATCAGCCACCACATTTACAGGAGGACAGTCTATGAAAATATAATCATATAGACCTTCGAGCATTGCCATCATATCATTGAATCTATCAGATACAAGAAGTTCTGCAGGATTTGGAGGCAATGAACCTACAGGCAGAATAGAGAGATTTTCACTGATTTTATAAATATTTTCTTCCAGATTATTGATCTTTCCATTAAGATATGCAGCCACACCTGTCTTATTGAGTTCAAGAGCCTTTGACAATGTAGCCTTACGCAAATCAAGGTCAAGCAACAATGTTTTTGAACCTTTCAGAGCCATAGAAGACGCCATATTCATAATCATAAATGTCTTTCCCGCATTTGGATTGAAAGATGTAACCATAATCTTGTTGCACTTGCCATTATTTCCATTAGTCATCAGGTCAAGATTGGTACGAAGCACCCTGAAAGCCTCATTCATCATATCCCTCTTACCTGCCTCTACAATAATCTGACAATTGTGATCATTGAACCTATTAGTTCGGAATCTCTTGAACCAATTGCCTGTTAACCCCATCTGAGGGATTTCAGCCAAGAATGGAGCCTGAAGTTTAATAATATCCGCTCGACTCTTAACTCTAGTATCCAGCTGACTGATAAGGAAAAATACAGCAAAAGGAATAATCAAACCAAGTATAAAAGCTACCAGCAATATCATGCCCTTATTAGGGGCAGCAGGATATGGAGAACCGTTTGGTTCCATAATCATACGGGTATTTTCTACATTCACTAAAGCAGTAATTTCATTTTCCTCACGTTTCTGAAGCAAATATATATATAGTTGTTCTTTGACTTTTTGCTGCCTTTCTATTGACAAAAGCTGAAGCTGCTGGCCTGATGTAGAGGCTATTCTCTTCATTATCTCATTTTCCTGATCCGAAATTTTATTGGCCTGAAGTTGCAAAGTAGCAATAAGACTCTCAATAGAGCGGTTTACAGCCATTCTTAACTGTATTGCAACTTCAGTAAGTTCTGCTACAGCAGGATTTTCAGCGCTACTCTCTGCAATAAGACGATTCCTTTTCAAAAGACAATCATTATAATCCTTTATCTGCTGATTAACGGAAATGCTTGTCAAGCCTGAGTTTGCAGGAATAAGTTCATTCTGATGAGCCTGATCATTTATATAATCACGGATAAACTTTCCTATCGACAATTGATTATTTATATCAAAAGCTTTGGTGCCATATTCATAAGATTGCTGAAGATAAGAATCGGACACAGCCTGGATATCGGTAATTTTATTCTTCTCCTTATAATCCTTAAGACTCCCCTCGACATTGCCCAATTCTTTTTCAATAATATTCAACCTTTCATTAATAAACTTGGAAGTATTTACAGCCGACTTACTCTTATTCTCCACCCATTCTTCATTATACATGTCCAGAACAGTCCTGACAATATTCTCTGCCCTAACAGGAAACCTGTCTGTCAATGATAAAATAACTACAGACGATTCCTTGCCTGAAAGGATTGATGAAAATTTATCCATATATAATTTGGCTCTGGACATAGAATTAACCCAAGATACTCTTATATCCTTATCCCAATTATTAAGATTATGCGTAGGTATCAACACGACAGAGCCAACAGGTGTCAAAATAGTATCATTGAGCCTTCCTTCTATCTTGTTTGATTTTATCTTAACAGAACCTACAGAAAAATTTTTGATGACAAAGCTACTGTCACCATCTTTTATAACGTCAAAACCAAAAGATGTAACAGGATTACCGCCGACAGGCTGCATAACAAAAGGTTTAGTGGCAAACAACTCTCTTTGTCTCAAAAATTGATATTCCACATAAGAAACTTCGTAACCGAGACGCTTCACCACCCTGGCCATAAGATCAGGAGACTTGAAAGCTTCTATCTCATTATACACATTTGTTCCACCCTGTCCTCTATAACGTGTCATAGTGTTTGAGAAAGCAGCCAACTCCCTCATAGTAGAATTGCCGGCAGCCTCATCCACTATCACCTTAGCAGAACGGCTATATGTTTTCGGAGTACGATAAATATAAAAAACAGCAATAAACAGGCAAGCCAGCACTGATAGGATATACCAAATTCTATTATCCCATATCATAGACCATAGGTCAGCCAGTTGAAGATTATTCTCTTCTTCATTATTATTGCCTTTCCAAACATTCTGACTGTTAAAATTTTCTTGAGTCATAGCTATTATTTACGGGAAATTGTAATTATCAGATTGACTATTGTCACTAAAGTTGCACTTAGTGATGTCCAGAATCCCACAGACTTAAAACTGTTCTCATTGATTGTGGACTGGCCGGCACGCACTCTGTTCGGTTCGATATATACCTCATCATTCTGCTGAAGATAATATGCAGGCGAATTGAACAAATCGGAATTGCGTATATCCAGGACATAAACTACTCTACTACCGTTCTGCTCTCGCACAACCCTGACATTGTCTCTACGGCCATAAATTGTCATATCTCCTGCAAGACTAAGCGCCTGAAGAATATTGATCTTATCCCCGGAAACAGTATATGAACCCGGACGATTCACCTCGCCTATAACCGATATTTTGAAATTCATAAATTCAACTGTCACCACAGGGTCTTTCAGCAAGCCGCTTGATTGAAGCCTGTCCTTGACTTTCTGTGCCACTCCCCAACGGTTAAGACCTGCAACGTTGATTTCTCCAAGAATAGGGAAATCAATATTACCTTCAGAGTCAACCGAATACCCCATAAGTCTATATCCGCCTGACGCGACATTTCCCGTTTCTGAACCTGCCTGATAACTTATATTCGCCAGATTAAATGGAGCAGCCAACTCCGGTGTCCTACTCGAAACAACAATCGAAATCATATCTTGAGGCTGCACCAAAATTCCTTCAGCCCTATTCATTTTCATAATAGTATCCCTCTGGACATCCTGCAAATAATTGATTTTCTTATAAGTTTTAGGATTACAGGATGAGAGTATCAGAATTATACTTATCAATAATCCTAAATGTCGTAGAAATCTTATCATTACAATATATTTTATTTTCAGCTACTTTTAAAGCGAACTGTTATTTACACCATATATAGATGTGCAAAAATAATCGCTTTATTTAACTTTAGCAACAAAAAATAAGTTAAAATCATTTCAGATTAATTATCTTTGTATAATTTTTAATTCTATTTCCTACATAAAGAAACAAAAAGTTAATAATTGTAAATTAAGCTTATGACCAGACCGACAATACATATTTTCACTGATGGGGCTTCCAAAGGAAATCCGGGGCCGGGTGGTTATGGAGTGGTAATGAAATGTGCAGGCATAACAAGAGAGATTAGTGAGGGATTCTCGCTTACGACTAACAACCGAATGGAACTGCTTGCCGTAATAAAGGGTCTGGAGGCTATAAAATGGGACAATGCTGTAGTTGAAGTGTGGAGTGATTCTTCATATGTAGTTAAAGCTGTTAATGAGCACTGGCTTGAAAAATGGTCAGCAAAAGGTTTTGTCAATGTAAAAAATATTGACCTTTGGATACGTTTTATCGAATTATACAAGAAGCATCGTGTCACATTCCATTGGATAAAGGGGCACGCCGGTCATCCTGAGAACGAGAGATGCGACACTATAGCTGTTGCGGCTTGTCATGGACCGACACTAATAAACGACAACGGGTATCTTGCAACAATCAAATCCGGCGCCTGCGATTGAAATTTGTACATAATAATACCTGCATCGAAACTACGGCAACCGCTCAGAATAGCAAACCTTCATAAGGATAATTTTTTGATAATAATAAATAGACATACAAAGTGATAGCTAATAAACTGGTTGTAGGAATCTCCCAGGGAGATGGCAACGGAATAGGATATGAGGTTATAATCAAGGCTCTTGCCGATACAAGAATTCTTGATTCTTTTATTCCTGTAATTTACGGTTCGTCCAAAATTTTCGGATTCTATAAGAAATCCATTCACGAAATCGACCAGATGGACACTTATGTAATCAATTCCGCCACTGATGCCAAAACTCGTAAAATCAATATTGTAAATTGTCTCCCTGAAAATGTATATGTAGAACCAGGACAGGCTTCTCCTGAATCCGCCCAATGTGCCATACGCTCTCTTGAATGTGCGGTAGAAGATTTGAAGCAGGGCATAATCGATGTTTTGGTAACAGCTCCTATCAACAAAAGGGCGATGTCCAATGAAGGATTCGGGTTTACAGGTCATACAGAGTATCTCGAAAAAGTATTTGCTGTTAACGAAGTGGCCATGTTTATGGTCAGCGACACATTAAAGATCGGTGTTGTGACAGGCCATATTCCTCTTAAGGATGTGTCTTCCGCTATTTCAAAAGAGAAAATTATAAGCAAATTAAGACTTTTAAACGCTTCTTTGAAGAAAGATTTCGGCATTGATTCCCCTAAAATCGGGGTTTTGGGACTTAACCCTCATTGCGGCGATGGAGGACTCCTTGGCGATGAAGAGCAAAGAATCATCCTGCCTGCAGTGGAAGCTGCAAACGATGAAGGGATATTAGCTTTCGGTCCTTATTCTCCTGACGGGTACTTTGGACTTGGCCAATTCGCTAAATTCGATGCTACGCTGGCAATGTACCACGATCAGGGACTATCGCCATTCAAAGCTATAGCTTTTGAGACCGGTGTAAATTTCACTGCGGGCTTGCCTGTAGTAAGAACTTCTCCGGATCACGGAACAGCATACGAGATGGCAGGACGAGATGAGGCCAATCCAAGATCTATGATATCGGCAATATATACAGCTATTGATATTTATAAGAACAGAGTAGCTTATGACAAACTCCAAGAGGGGAAAAGGCTTTTAAATAATACTTACGATTAATTAATCCTAACTATTTTGTCACAATACTTTAGAGTTGCCTCCCGATGTGTTATAAAAATTATAGTCTTATCTTTGTTTACTGATACAAGGCCTTTTAGAAGACTCTCCTCTGTCTCAGGATCCAATGAAGAACTAAACTCATCCAGAAGCATAATACTGCCAGGCCTTAAAAGTCCTCGTGCAATGGCTATTCTTTGTGCCTGACCTTCACTAAGGCCGGTTCCCGTTTCACCGCATATAGTATCCAAACCGTCAGGCAAATCTTTGACAAACTCGGCAGCAGACAACTCCAAGACTTTCCACATTCTCTGTTCAGAAGCTTCAGGATCCCCCATAAGCAGATTATCACGAATAGTACCGCTGAATAATGTATTGCCCTGAGGTACATATACAATATTAATTCTTGTTCTTGGCGAAGCCTGAACACCTCCGATAATTTCTCCATAGTCAGAATACAAATCATCACCTTCAGCATTCGTACCGAAAGAATTATCCACTCCCGAATAATTCGCAGTTGCAACTTTTGGCGGATAAATGATAATATTGCCGGAAACAGGCCTGAGTAATGAAAGTATAAGTCTTATAAGAGTACTCTTACCGGCTCCTGTCTCTCCCACAATCGCTGTCCTTGAACCCGGTCTGAAATTATAATTAAAGTCCTTAAAAATATACTCGTTACCGTCAGGATATTGAAAATCAAGATGACTTATGCTAATTCCGGCAGGAGCATCCACCATGATAGGCCTACCTGTCTCTTCTTTCTCAGTATCTTCAAGAACAGAAATCCGATCAATAGAAGCAAGTGCATATACAAAGTTAGGGATCTGTCTGGTAAGCCTCAAGGAAGGACCTTGTATCTGGCCAACAAGCTGAAGAAAAGCAGTCAATACACCAAAAGTGATGACACCATGATAAATTCCGAAAACTCCCCACAACATAGCGGCTACATAACCGGCTCCGAAAGTAATTCCAACAACAGCTCTTGAGAAAACACCGAATTTAGTTCTTTTAAGGACCTGTTCAAATTCATTCTGTTGCAATGCCTCAAGCTGTCCCTCAACCATCTCTCCCTTTTCTAAAGACTGAATAACGGTCTTATGCTGGAGACTCTCCTGTATATGCCCCTGAACTTTGCTCTCCGACTCCCTTATATCAATTGTAAGGCTACGCATTTTTCTAAAAAATATTCTGCTTAAGGCAATAAAAACAGGGGTAATCAGCAATAATATCAATGCAAGCCTCAAATCCATAATGGCAAGAAAAATAAAGGCCGCCGCCAATTGAAACAAGGTAGTAAAAAATGACGGAAATTCGTCCGCAATAAGTTTGGTTACATTATCAACATCTGAAAAAATCCGGTTCATGGTATCTCCGGTATGAATTTTTTCTTTTCCCTGCCACTGTGATTGCAATAGATTTGAAAAAAGATAACTCCTTATAATGAAGTTCATTTTGGAATATGTCGTATTTTCAAGACGTGCTGCAAAAGCATTTATGACAACCCTCGCCAGCATTACAACAACCATAATAATACAGTATATTACAATGGTATTATACACTGCACCTGAAGCAGGTGTTATAGCTCCGGTAGCAATGTCTATAAGCCTTTTGCAAACCCAGATAAAAAACAGATTCAGTCCAACCAGTAAGAAACCAAGCAAAATATTGACAACAACAGCAGTATGGATACCTTTCGAGCGTATCCACATCCATTTAAAATATTTTCCCAATGACCTCACAATCAGTATTGTCCAAGCAAGTTTTCAACTCCGGACGCCAAAATCAGAAATCTTCTAATCCTCAATAAGCCCTATTTCCTTCCATTTAGCGCATAGAGCCTCGGCATCCCTCAATGCAATTTCACGCTCGACCTCATATTCCAAGCAAAGGGCATCAGCCATAGTCTCAGCCGTAAACCCATTGTCTTCAACTGCTTCCCATAAGAAGGCTGCGGTCTCATTCAAACTAATCAGATTGCTAAAATTAACCTGCTCCAATCCCTCGCCTGAAATCACTTTCTGCCCGCATATATCACGCAAAACAAATCCTTTTTTCTTTTTCATTTATTTATCATTTAATTACATTCAATATTCTTGCAGATTGTCATGCCTGCAAACAAACTCTTGAAATGAGAAATCCGCTACAAATCCCTATTCCAAGGCAATCTCCTATAAATAGCCAACAAATACCTCCTTAAAGGATATGCTAAATTCCAACACCACAGCAAAAATCTCTGCCATAAACAATATGGGTCAACAGCACGTCGACCGGAACGCAGTATCTTTACTACACGACCATAAACATGGGGCAAATCACAAAACTCGCAATTCTTCACAATACCATCACCCTGAATCTCTGCAACACCGTCTTTTACCGACAAAACCCGATGCAGAATATACCTACCGAAATATTGAAACAGAACAATATCTCCTCTTCGTAAATTTCCACCAGATTCGGTATCCTCTTTTTTAAAAGCCCCCTTCCCTCCGCAAATCGGTTCCAGCACAACCAAATCCTTCTCTCCACGAATAAAAGGCAGCATGCTATACCCCTTGACAGGAATCGTCACCTGCCTGCCTGTACGCAGAATTTCCACTACTTTTCCGAAAAGTTCATCATTATTAATTACAAGTTTCTGCATCAATTCAAAGTAATACAAAATTTATATCAAAACGCAATTATCCAAGCCCCACATATGCAAAACTCCTATTCATAATCGAATAGCATATTTTGCGAATATAGCATTTTTTACCCCAAAAAAAGACTCCCTATTTGAAAATTAAACGTTATTTAATAAATTCGCATTGAATAATAATATAACTCATATAATGAAACCTCTAAGACTTATTTCAATATGTACCGCAACGGCCATTACCCTGCTTTCTGTTTCCGGATGCTTAGCAGGAAAATACATGTGCAATTTCGCGCTTCTTCCTGAAGAACACGGCAATGATATTGAAGGAGACCGCAAAAAGACGGAATCTCGCTATCCTGGAATAATAAAATGGTATGATGACCTGCACGATGCAGGTACTTTCCGCGACACCACTATCACAGGGCAAGGAGGCTACAAGCTTCACGCAGTATATGCGTCTGCAAGCAACCCTTCCGATGCACAAGGCTCTGCAATAGTCATTCATGGCTACACCGACAACCATATATGTTTTCTCAATCTTGTAAGAATGTACCGTGACTCTTTGAACTACAACGTTATGGTTCCCGACTTGCACTATCACGGATATTCCGAAGGAAAAGCAATACAGATGGGATGGTTTGACAGACTCGATATAATTCGCTGGATTGATGTCACACACAATATATGGAACAATGACTTTATGGTAATTCACGGAGTATCTATGGGAGGTGCCACAACAATGATGATCAGCGGAGAAAATCTCCCTGAATATGTAAGAGCATTTGTAGAAGATTGCGGATACTCTTCCGTATGGAATCAGTTTGCACATAACCTGAAGCAGCAGTTCCACCTTCCACCATTCCCCATACTTACAAGCGCCAGTATTGTCTGCAAAAAACGTTACGGATGGAATTTCAAAGAAGCATCATCACTCACTCAAATAGCAAAATGCGAAAGACCGATGCTATTTATACATGGAGAAAATGATGATTTTGTCCCAACGGCAGATGTATGTAAAAATTATGAGGCCAAGACCAAAGGTTATAAAGAAATATGGATTGCACCTGGTACAGCACATGCTATGGCATACAAGGATCACCCTGCAGAATATACCGACATCGTACGCAAATTCCTATCAAAAGTTAAAAATGAAAATCTTTAAATATTTTCCTTTAAAAAGTCAGCTCGATTAAAGAATCAGGCTGACTTTTTAAAAATCATCAAAACTTGACGGATTAAAGTCACTCTATCTTGAAAACTCTATCTGTTGTCTTTACCTTTGCAACAGATGGTTTGAGGGGACGAAGCCTTTAGCAAAGTCTGAAAAAGATTTGTTGAAGCAGAGGAGAAGATGCGCTGCGGTCCGGTTTCAGTAAGGTTTGAGGGGAAGGAATCCACCGGATCGCCATTGCGCATCGTATCTTAATATAGAATAATAAATTAACAAAAAGACACCGGCCCCCCTCATCACAAAGGCCGGTGTTACATTTATAATAATTCAAAAGGCCCCTATTTGCACCAACGGTCAAGCCACTCAAAATATGAACGATGCCAGAACAATGCGTTCTGGGGCTGAAGAATCCAATGATTCTCTTCAGGGAAAACAATAAGTTTGGAAGGTACTCCCATCATCTGTGCAGCATTGAACGCTGCCATACCCTGATCATAAGGAATACGGAAATCCATACCCCCATGAATACACAAAATAGGTGTATTCCATTTGGTAACATTAAGATCAGGCGAATTAGAGTAATGCCTTTTCGCCTTAGCATTCGAACTCCAAGGAGAACCACCCTGTTTCATACCACCAAATGTAATCCCATCACCGGCAGGTCCCATATTTCCTTCAGCATAATTATACTCCGACAGGCCTCCATTATCCCAGTTAGGGAACCACATCTCCTCTGTCTCATAATACATATATTTCTCATCAAAAATACCTGCATGAGCAATAAAGCAATCGTACGTATTCTTGTGAACACCTGCCAGATAGTAAGCCGAAAAACCACCATAAGAAGCACCGCATCCGGCAAGCTTTCCTACAAAAGGAAGATTCTTGGCCCAACGGGCTGCAGAAAGATAATCCTGAATATTAAGTCCGACATAATCCCCGGAAATCTGTTCCGTCCACTTCTGTCCAAAAGCAGTTGTACCACGCCTGTTAGGAAGAACTACAATATAGCCCTGAGACGCCATCAGGCGATAATTCCACCTATAAGACCAGCTCTGGCTCAAAGTACCCTGGGGACCCCCAAGCAAAATTTCAATAGCAGGATAAATCTTTGTCGAATCAAATTCAGGCGGATAAAGAACCCAAGTCAGCATATCCTTTCCATCAACAGTTTTAACATAGTGAGCTTCAGTAAGATGCTTGTCAATCTGAGAAAGAATATGGTCATTCTCGTGAGTTATCTGCTTAAAACCTTCCTCGGAGCCACAAACCAAACCGCTTTCATAGCAGGTCGTTCCTGCACAAGAGACACCTTTGCAAACAGCTACAAGTTCATTCGGAAAATCCATACTGCAATAGCTTGCAAGCAAAGTTCCATCCTCCAAAACAGCAAAAGGTGAATTGAAATCATACCAAGCGTTTTCCGGTGTCAGACGCATAATCTTTCCTGCAGTACAAAGCTTTGCAGTTTCACCAGCTTTGCTACTGCACGCATCATTATTTCCTCTTTCGAGGCAAACGGCAAATATCCCCTGAAGTCCCTCAGCCAAAGCATTAAAATACAAATATTTAGAATCATGACTCCATACAGGTCCGGCAGCATTGTATTTGAAATTCTCAGTCAAATCTCTGATATCGGACACAACAGGCTCAGCACCTTCAGTACAGACGACATCAGCCACCATAAGTCTGCTCTTATCGGCTTCATAACCATTTCTGGCCATACTTATCCAAGAGAGTTTTTTACCGTCAGGACTCCAGACTGGCTCCGTATCATATCCGCCGCCCATAGGAATAATTGTAGACTTGCCTGACGCTACTTCATAAATATATATTTCAGTATCGGTAGAAAAAGCATACTCCTTACCACCCAATTTCTTACAGCTATAAGCTATAAATCTGCCATCTGGACTCCAATCCAACTGCTCGATACCGCCAAAAGGCTCTGTCGGCAATTCAAACATTTCACCTTGAAGAATATCAACGGCACATTCATCCTTTACAGCAATACCGGAACAGTTAAAAGCAGAGATGAATGTATGTGGCAATTCAGTTACCCAATGATCCCAATGTCTGTACATAAGGTTCTCTGTCACATAGGCTTTTGCTTTATCCAAAGCAGGATCACTGTCAGCAGGGGATGTAACCTTGCCCGGAACCGTACTCACATACATTACCATCTTCTCATCAGGAGACAGTTTAAATTCACTGATACCGCGAGTCACATCACTGACTTTCACAGCTTTGCCCAAATGGACAGAAGAATTATCAGCATCTCCCATACCTATTACTTTCGCTACATAAATCTGCCCTCCCATAATGTAGGCAACACTTTTACCTTCATTTATCCAACGAGCATTACTTATACTCTTTCCCGAATATGTAAGTTGCTTCTTACCCGTCCCATCATCATTGATAATAAATATATTACGACAACTGCGATTATCCTCTAACGAATTATAGGTCACTCCATAAAGAATTTTTCCTCCATTAGGATAAATCTGAGGGTCGGACAATCTCCCCAAAGACAAGAGAGCCTCTGGAGTCATAACTCCGTCTTCAATTTTAATATCGGAAGGTCCTATATAGCCTGCCGAATCCTCTTTTTTCTGATTGCAACTCATAGCGCTGACAAAACAAGTGGCCAAAGCCAAAAGTTTAACTGTTTTATTCATATTTTAATATTTAATTATATTTTTCTTTAATAAATCTATCCCCAAGGTTCAAGAAAAGGTGGAATAGAATGAATGATTTGTGAGTCAGTCGGTACAGAGCAGCGTTAACAAAACATTACCGCCTCCTTTGAAAGTGAGGATTGGGAAAAGCGGTAACGAACAGTGCAAAGTCCGATTTGAACTTCGGGGATTACCTCCTGCAAAGGTACTTCGATGAAAGGAAACAAACAAATAAATTGCGGATTGTTTCTTTACCATTGAACGACAGCTACTTCTTCTGATCGTCGCTCAGCTTCACACCCTTGATTTCATCGGGTATGCGTACTCTGTCGGCACCCAAAGTGATGATATCGTTGGTCAAACGGTCGATACTTACAATGTAAAACGCTGTTACATGCAGCTTATGTGTCCTCAAGCGCCGATTCCCCTGCGATAATCCATAGGAGTAACGCCGTACATCTTCTTGAAGGCACTATAGAAATTGGGCGTATGCTCGAAACCGCAACGCTCGGCGATGTCCTCAACCGTAAGTCCGGGTTTGGTCTCCAGCAAGTCCCGTGCCCTCTGCATCTTTATCTTCAACATGTATGAGGCGGGAGAGTCGCCTGTAATGGCAACGAACTTCCGGTGCAGCTGGCGTGGACTCATGCAAAGTTTCTCTGCCAGAGTGTTCACATCCAAGTGTCGTTTATCCAAGAGTTGATAGATGAAATCCACCGTCTTGGCAAGGAAACGTCGCTCAGCATCCGTGAGCTTATGCTCCTTGTCCGTATCGGCAATATTGCTGAACTTGTCACGCAGACGGAGATGACGGTCAAGCAATTTCTCCACCCTTGTGCGCAGCTCGTCGGAGTTGAACGGTTTGGAGAGATAAGCATCTGCCCCGGCCTCCAATCCTTTGATTCGTTCTTCATCAGTAATCTTCGCCGTAACGACGATGATAGGAATATGGTTGACGATTTCGTTTCCACGTACCTGCCGGCATACTTCCAAACCGTCCATACCGGGCATCATCAGGTCGGTGATAATAAGGTCAGGCACAAGGTCGAGTACCTTCTCCATCCCTTCCTTGCCATTGGCGGCATAGGAAACTGCGTAACGGTCGGCAAACAGCGAACCGATGTAGGCAGCAATGTCGCTGTTGTCCTCAATGACAAGCAGACGGCACCGGCTGTCCTCTCCCTCACTGTCGGCAGGCGTTGCCTCATTTTCGGGCAGGAATGGGGCGTTGTCAATCACTATGCTACCCACCTTTCGCTTGCTGTCATTGTGTATCGGCACATCGATATGGAATGTCGTGCCTTTTTCCACGGCACTCTCCACCGTTATACGGCCTTCCACGGCGTCGATAATCTGCTTAACGAGCGCCAGCCCCACACCAGTACCGATATTTCGCGCCTCAGTCTCTGCCTGATAGAAAGGCTCGAAGACATGAGTAAGCGTCTCTTTGTCCATTCCATGTCCCGTATCGGATACATCCAAGAACAAACGGTTGCCTTCACGCCATACCGACACGCTTACCTTTCCGTATTCCGGAGTGAACTTGAAAGCGTTGGAGATTAGGTTGTTCATCACTTTGCTCACATAGTCGGGCACAAAATCCATCTCCACCGCCTCCTTGGCAAGGAAATGTAGATCTATATTACGGCTTCGGGCATAGTTGCGGTAGGTTTCGATAATCATGGTGAGATGCGCAATAATGTTACCGTTGCACCAATCGGGATTGCCTACGGAAGATTTGATTTTCGAGATATCCAAGAGCTGGTTGATGAGCGTTAGCAAGTCCTTACCCTGTCGTTCGATGATCTGTGCGTTCTCTCTGACCGCTTCTGTGCCGGCTTCTTGCATGTCGCGGCTCAGTCCGAGTATCACAGTGAGCGGCGTACGGAATTCGTGGGTGATGTTGGTGAAGAAGTTTTCGCGCAATGCCGACAGTCTTTTCAATGCTATATGGCTGCGGCGGCGCAATCGGTTGGTATAAAGTACGATTGCCAGCACTCCGGACAAAATGAGAAGTACAATTCCAAAAACAGCAAAGCTGAAATAGCGCATCGCCCGTTCATGTTCCAGCTTGCGCCGAGCCTCGCCCATTTCTCTCGCCTGCCGGTTGCGCTCGATGTTCAAGCTCGCGTTCTGGATGCGATTCACCTTTTCCATGTTCAGCACGCTATCCTGCATGGCAGTAGCCTGCTCGTAGGAGGACAGAGCCGCGTGGTAGTCGCCCGTCCGTTTATAGTGCTTATAATATAAGGTATGGATTTCTGCCAGATGCTCCGGCGACTTTATGCGCTCGGCTATCGCTTTCGCCTTGCCGAGATATTTCATCTCCTTCGCATCGTTGCCGGTGGTATGATAGATGCCTGCAAGAGCAATGAGCGAGTTCAGGGCATGCCATTCGTCCTTCGAGGCCTTCATCAGCCGACAGGCGGTTTCGTATTCCTCGGTTGCCTTGTCGTATTGCCGTGACTTCTTGTAGAGCGAACCGAAATAAGTGTGACAGAGCGATCTGCCGAGTGTGCTGCCCGCTTCTGTATTGAGCGCCATGGACTTGCGGTAATACACCCAGGCCGAGTCTGTTTGTCCGCGATGCTCGAAGATGGAACCGAGATTGGCGTAGTTGATGGCTTGCCCCAAAGAACTATGCAATAGCCTTTCGCCTTCCAATGCCATGCGCAGTGTGCTGTCTGCACGCTCGTAATTGCCTAAGGTCATATAAATATTGCCTAATCCGTTGAGCGACACCACACGGTTTTTCCTGGCGGTGAACGAGGTATCGGCGCATTCCTCGCTAAGCATCCATGCCCTGTAATGATATTCCTGCGCCACGTCGAGCACGCCCATCCGCCGGTAGTCGGTGCCGATGTTATTAAGCGCCTGCACCCACTCGAGCGTGTCGCCGACGGCTTCCGCCTGCTGCTGTCCCTTGCTGTGCACGCTCAGAGCTTCCTCGAAGCGGCTCTCGTTGCGCAATGCCTTGCCCAATTCCCTCAGGGCGATGACACTGCCGAGCTTGTCGCCCTCGCTTTCCAACCGCTTTTGCAGCGAGGCGAGTGAATCGATGCCGTGGGCGGAGCGCACGATGCTGTCCGCCACATTGCGTTCGGCTAAGGTGAATGACACAGGTTCTTTTCCGCACGAAATGAGCAGGAAACACACTGAAATAAATGCAACTAACGAATTTAAAATCAGGCGATAGCATTTACCGCATACCATATATGTTAAAAGGCTCATGATGAGATTGCAAAGTGGCTTTAAGGTTATATTTATAGTACTGCATAAGCGTGGTGTTTTACGATTGTTCATGGGCGTATCGCTGTGTGGTCAGCCATTCGGCAGCGGGAACCAGACGGATGGTATGTCCGTTCTTCTCCACCTCACGGTCTTCGTCGAAGTTGATGAGCAGCAGGTTCTCGCAGTGGAATTTCGTGGCGGCTTTCAGCAAAGCGTTGATTTCACGGTTCAGGGTCTTCTCCGCACACCTATCACAATCTGGGCAAGGTTGCTTGACGGCGAGAGTTGCCCTTCCTCCATCCTGTCGCACAGCAGCGACAGGTCGTGTGACAGCAGTTCCTCCTTTTGGTCGGAAAAGATGGTTGTCAGTTTTCTTGCATCCATGTCGTCATGATATTTCAACTGTCTGCAAAGATTGCAAAAAGTTCCATAATCAGCAATACAACACCAAGAAAACTTCCATAAATCACCAAAAAATTCTTTTATCGGCTCATTGTCTTCTGCTTCGAAACCTATCATGAAATGCGAAAAGACTTACCTCGAAGCCCCAAAATACCCTTTTCTTAAAATATGTAAAACTATTCATGATTTTCTCATGATTATCAGTGAGTTACAAACTTAAAATGTCCGATTAGAATAATCGAGGCAAATGCAGAATGTCCGATTAGAATAGTTTTTTGTCCGATTAGCATAGTCCTCTCCAATCGTTTCACTTTTAATTTTATAAAAAACAAATGAGCTATAAATCAAACAGAGAAAGAAGAATATAATCGGAAGAACGACGGCGGAAATCCGACGAGGCACAGCAGTGCTCGGAAGATCGCGCGCAACTCCTTGACATCATCCGCGAGATGATCGACTTAGAGTTCGAGCGCCGCGGAATGAAAACCAAGGGCAACCATCATCCCGAGAATCCCCCGCCCGAGAGCATGGGGCTGGAGTCTCTCGACTGCAAGCCGCCCCGTTGCTCCCTCTGGCAGTGCATCGTCCGGTTATTCACTGCTTGACAGCAATTAATTCGGCTGCACGACAGGACGTACCGAGAGAAGAATAAGCCCATTTATTTTTATCGGACACCAATCGTTTTTAATCAAATAAATTTCAATAACAATGAAACAAAACAAATTCTTTGCAAACGTGGCAAGTAAGGCTCTTACCCTCGCAGCAGCAGTAGTGATGATGAGTGCGGCGTTCACCGCCTGCTCAAAAGACAGCGACAATGACAACGGCGGCGGAACACCGGAGCCCGAACCCAAAGGCAAACTGACCGTCAACGGGGTGGACACGCCCATCCGCATGGCCGAATACCTGAAAGAGAGCAATGGCGACTACTATCTCTACCTCTACTTCGCCAACGACCGTAAAGGAAGGGTGAAGTTTGAACTGAACAAAAACCTGCACATGAATGGCAACTCCATCAACCTGTCCAAAACTGAAGAGTGGCACAGTGATGGGTTTTATTGGAAGATAGATTACACCGATTCCAACAACAAAGACCTCATTCATGCTTCCGGCAGCTACCACTTCCCCAAACTCTTCGAAGCCGGCACCCTTACCGTGGCGAGCGACATCGACGGCACCCTCGACATCAAGCTTGAGAACGGGAGCATAGTGGGTGCCGACGGCAACACATACACTATCGCCCTGAACTATAACGGACCGGTGACGAATAAAAATGTGCCCCTGCCCACACCCAAGGCCGGTACCGTGATCATCGACGGCAAAGAGAAAACTATCCACGCAGCCCAATATAAGCACATGGGCTATAACGATTATTGGATTCAGCTCTTCCTCTCGGACGACCATAAAGAAAGAGTGGAACTTTGGCTGGACACAAAGGCGCACATCGGCCACACCACCGACCTGACCAAACAGGAAGAAGCGCTCAACATAGGGCATTGGCAGATAACTTACCATGATTCCAAGGGCAATCGACTCATCTGTGCCTGTGGCACCTACGAAGGGCCTATTCTCTTTGAAACCGGCACCCTTACCATGGCGGGCTCGATCGACGGTACCCTCGACATCAAGTTAGAGAATGGTCGCATAGTGGGCGAAGACGGCAAGGAGTACACCTTAACCTTGAGTTACAACGACACGATGAAGAAGATGGAATAATCCCTGCACTCGCTACGCACCTGCGAGAGGAATGTTCGCAAGGGCAAGCCCCGTTAGGAATGTTCACACCGAACAAGCTCCGGAGGGGCGGCGGAATACTAAGTTAAGCGACAAGTAACGTCTAAGTTAAACGGCAAATGCCGATCAACTCAAACGACGAAACCGCTCCTGTAGGAACATTCAGATAAGAAACAAACCATCAATCAATTAAAAGATAATGAATAAGAAAATATTCTTTGCGCGTGCGGCAAGTAAGGCTCTTACCCTCGCAGCAGCAGCAATGATGATGAGCGCGGCGTTCACCGCCTGCTCAAAAGACAGCGACAATGACAACGGCGGCGGAACACCAGAGCCCGAACCAAAGGCACAGACCGTGACCCTCGACGGCGTGGAGAACTCCATCGTCAAGGCCGAATACGAAGACGAGGGCAACGGCAACTACTTCCTCTACCTCAACCTCTCGGCCGATGGTAAGGAAGGGGTGGCGATCCAACTGAACAAAGACCTGCACATCACCGGCAGCCCCATCAAACTGACCGAAAAGGAAAAGAAGCACGACGGAAAGTGGTATTGGTCGATAGAGTACAATAAGTCCGCCGGCACCAGGCTCATCAATACTTCCGGCGAGCCCGGCCGTGCTGAGCCCGTCTTCACCACCGGCACGCTCACCGTGAGTGGATCGCTCGACGGCACCCTCAATATCAAGCTCGAGAACGGGCGCGTGAAGGGCGAAGACGGCAAGGAACACACCCTCACCGTCAGCTACAGCGGCAAGATGGATAAATATGTAGCACCCCTGCCCGCACCCAAAGCGCAGACCGTAACCTTCGACGGCGTGGAGAAACCCATCCTCAAGGCCGAATACGAAGACGGTGGCGACGGCGACTACAGGCTCTTCCTCAACCTCTCGGCCGACGGTAAGGAAAGGGTGGAAATTGGCCTGAACAAAGAGCTGCACATGACCGGCAGCCCCATCGACTTGACCGAAAGGGAAAAGAAGCACGAAGGCGACGAGTGGTATTGGGCGGTAGATTACTATAAGCCCGATGACATCCAGCTCATCGATACTTACGCTCATCCTGACAGTGAAAGACCCGTCTTCACCACCGGCACACTCACCGCGAGCGGCTCGCCCGATGGCACCATCAACATCCGGCTCAAAAACGGGCGCGTAAAGGGCAAAGACGGAAAGGAACACACCCTCACCATCAGCTACAGCGGCAAGATGGATAAATATGGAGCACCCCTGCCCGCACCCAAAGCGCAGACCGTGACCATCGACGGCGTGGAGAAGTCCATCGTCAAGGCCGAATACAAAGACGAGACCGGCGGCGAATACAGGCTCTATCTTTACCTCTCGGCAGATGGTAAGGAAAAGGTGCAGTTTGAACTGAACAAAGACCTGCATATGACCGGCAGCCCCATCAACCTAACCGAAAGGGAAAAGAAACACGGCAGAAAGTGGTATTGGTGGATATGTTACTATAGGCCCGACGGCACCAGGCCTATCGCTACTTGGGGCCAGCCCGACGAGCTCTACGAGCCGGGCGACACAATCTACCCCGTCTTCACCACCGGCACACTCACCGCGAGTGGATCGCTCACCGGCACCTTCACCATCAAGCTCGAGAACGGGCGCGTAAAAGGCACCGACGGCAAGGAGCACACCCTCGTATTGAGCTACAGCGGCAAGATGACGAAGAAGAAATAACCCCTGCGCTCGCTTACGCACCTACGAGAGGAATGTTCGCAAGGGCAAGCCCTGAAAGGGCGAAAGACTACAGGCAGGTGGTGGAGCCCGCAAGGGCGTAACCCCTGTACAGTAGTCGCCCAATCAACCCAAGCCATGAAAGGGCGGCGGAATACTAAGTTAAGCGACAAGTAACGTCTAAGTTAAACGGCAAATGCCGATCAACTCAAACGACGAAACCGCTCCTGTAGGAGCATTCAGATAAGAAACAAAACATCAATCAATTAAAAGATAATGAATAAGAAAACATTCTTTGCGAACGTGGCAAGCAAGGCTCTTGCCCTCGCAGCAGCAGTAATGATGATGAGCGCGGCGTTCACCGCCTGCTCAAAAGACAACGATGCCACGAAGCACAACACCGGCAAATACGTAGACCTCGGCCTACCCAGCGGTCTGAAGTGGGCGAAGTGCAACCTCGGCGCATCAAAACCGAGCGACTACGGCAACTACTACGCATGGGGAGAGATCGAGCCAAAGACCACAGACTACTCCTGGGCAACTTACAAGTGGGGTACGGAAAGCAATATGACCAAGTACAATAATACTGACAGCAAGACCACCCTCGAAGCAGCCGACGACGCCGCCACTGCCAAGCTCGGCTCGCCGTGGCGCATGCCGACTAATGACGAAATCCAAGAACTGATCGACAAATGCACCTGGACCTGGACGACGCAGGACGGCGTGAAGGGCTATGAGGTGAAAGGCCCGAACGGCAACTCCATCTTCCTGCCTGTCGCCGGCAACTGGGGTTCCAAGCTCGACCATGCCGGCGTATATGGCTACTACCGGTCGAGTTCGCTCAGCACAGGGAACAGCAACTACGCCCGCGGCCTCTACTTCAATTCGAGCAAGCGCGGCTTGGACATATTCGGCCGCTGCTATGGGTTCACGGTGCGGCCCGTACGCCCATAACTTCGCCTGACGCCACGAGGGCATGATGCGATAAACTGACAATAAAAACCTTCCCTCACGCCCACAGAACGGCGAGATGGGAATATAAGTTTTTCGAATCACCAGCGACGGAAAGCAAGAAAAAAGCAACTAACATCTCAAAACATTCAATAACAATGAAACAAAACAAATTCTTTGCGAACGTGGCAAGCAAGGCTCTTGCCCTCGCAGCAGCAGTGATGATGAGCGCGGCATTCACTGCCTGCTCAAAAGACAACGACAATGACAACAGCGGCGGAACGACTCCCCTGCCCGAGCCCAAGGCGCAGACCGTGACCGTAGACGGCATGGAGAGGTCCATCGTCAAAGTTGAATACAAAGACGAAGGCAAGGGAAACTACCGTATCTACCTTCCCCTGTCGGAAGACCGTAAGGAAATGGTGTGGTTTAATATAAACGAAGACGTGGTCGGCAATCCCGTCAAACTGACCGAAAGAGCAAAGAAAAGTGCTGATGGGGATTATTTTTATTGGGTGGTAAACTACAGTAACTCCGATGACGTTACGCTCATCGAATCTGCCGGCAACCCCGGAATGACCGTACCGCTTTTCAAAACCGGCACCCTCGAGTTTACGGGCTCCTTCAAGGGTACACTCAACATCCGGCTGAAAAACGGACGCATAAAGGGTACCGACGGCAAGGAGCACACCATCACTCTCAGCTACAGTGGCAAGATGACGAAGCATGTCCCCCCACAGCCCCAACCCGAGGTGAAGACCGTAACCCTCGACGGCGTGGAGAAGACCGTCCAAGAGGGCAAGTGTATAACTAAGGATTTGAGCAATGGCGACTACACGCTCTTACTCTACCTTTCTGACAATCATAAGGAAAGGGTGCAGCTTGACCTGAATAAAGAACTGCACATGACCGGCAGCCTCATCAACTTGGACAAAAGGGAAAAAGAACACGACGGAAAACAGTATTGGGTGATATGTTACTATACACCTTCCGGTGGTTCAGCTATCGTGGCTTGTGCCGTTCCCGGCTCACCTTATGAAGTTTTCAAAGAAGGTACGCTCACCGTGAACGGCTCGCCAGAAACCGGAGATTTCAACATCCAACTGAAGGACGGGCGCATAAAGGGTACCGACGGCAAGGAGTATACCCTCGCTATCAGCTATCTGGGTAAGATGAAGACGAAGTAAACGTCCCGCGCTGCTCCTGCGGTGCACTCTAAATGTTTTAACAATTATCAAAGACATCACAATATAAGGCTGCTGCTTTTTTCAAAGCAACAGCCACTTTTCTTCTTATATCCAAAGGCTCCAATACTTCAATCCGGTCTCCTCTCCTGCACAATTCCATTATTAAGGCAATATCAGGCACCACCCTTATACTGAAACACACCTTTTCGGACACATCTTTTAATACGCAAAAATCCGGAAAAGCCACTTCTTTCTGGCTATGATGTATAGGCAAATCTCTAAGATATTGCGCCTCCTTATATGTAGCACTGAAAATAATGTCTATAGGTTCCTGACCGGCAGGTAAATAAATACCAAAAGCCGGAGCAAGCAACTGCTCGACATCAAAGCCTTCAGGCAAACGAAAACAACTGTCCAGAACCTTTATAAACAATATCCTATCAAGACCATAGACTCTAAGAGCCTTTCTTTCCTTGCAATAACCTATCAAGTACCATCGCTTGGCAAATTCTTTCAAAGCATACGGTTGAATTTGAAAAAATTCAGCTTCAGAACCTGTATATTTTCTATAACCAATCTCAATTTCATTGTTATCCAACATTGCATTCATCAGCATGGTAAGGTATTTCTGCCCTGAAGGTATATCCTCAACAGATACCCTGCCAGACAACCTTTCTTTACCAAGAGACAGCAAATTATTAACAGTAAATATGTTGATAAGCCAAGCTGTATCTGCACTTTCGTCTTGCACATCTTCACTATAACGTATAAAATAATGCATAGTGCTCCTATTGCACTCAATCCTTATACCGAAAACGTCTTCAACGGCCTCCCTATGATTGTTGAATGTCCTGCGAGAATAGGCGCTTCCCCAACGATTTTCCCATTTTCTAATAAGTTCATCAAGAGAAAGCCCTCTATCACCTTCTCTAATAAAAGTCTGTACAAGCCAGATATATTTCCGCAGAAGTTCCGAAACCATGCCTAACTAATTTTGCTATAATCTTTTATCCGGTATTTATCCTTTCTAAGCTCAACAGCGAGCCTCTGGTTCTCAGGCATTGACAGAGTCGGATCTTTTGAAAGCACGTATTCGGCATACGCACGTGCTTCAGCCAAAATTCTGCCGTCTTTGGCAAGAGAAGCTATATTCAATGAAATTGGCAGCCCACTCTGCTGCGTGCCTTCCAAATCACCGGGACCACGCATTTTCATATCTTCCTCTGCAAGAGTAAAGCCGTCTTCGGTGGCACACATCAACTCCAGACGCTTCTGCGACTCCCTGCTCACCTTATCTCCCTTGACAAGAATACAATACGAATTATCACCTCCTCTTCCAACACGCCCTCTCAGCTGATGAAGCTGGCTAAGCCCGAACCTCTCTGCGCTTTCTATCACCATGACGGAGGCATTAGGCACGTCAACACCGACTTCTATGACCGTAGTAGAAACCAGAATGTCTGCCCTCCCGGCAACAAAAGCCTCCATATTGAAATTTTTGTCGTCATTATTCTGCTGCCCATGCACTATCGCCAATTTGTATGGAGGAAAAGGAAAGGCTTCCGCCATTCTCTCATATCCTTTTTCAAGATTCTGATAATCAAGTTTCTCACTTTCAAAAATCAATGGATACACCACAAAAATCTGCCTTCCGAGAGCAATTTGATCCTTTATGAACCTATTCAACGCATATCTTTTGCGCTCGGTTATAAGCATTGTCTGAATCGGCTTTCTTCCGGGAGGCATTTCATCGATAACAGACACATCCAAATCACCGTATAACGTCATAGCCAAAGTTCTTGGAATCGGAGTTGCTGTCATCACTAGCACATGAGGAGGAATACCCTCTACGGTTTTTGTCCATAACTTCGCCCTCTGATCCACTCCGAAGCGATGTTGCTCGTCAATAACTGCCAGTCCAAGGTTTCTGAACAGAACATTATCTTCAATAAGAGCATGAGTGCCTACTATCAAATCTATCGTGCCGTCCATCAATCCCTCGCGAATGATTTTTCTATCAGCCATCTTTGTACTCCCGGTAAGAAGCACACATTGCACTCCTGTTGATTTCAGATATTTCCGGATATTTACAAAATGCTGTATGGCAAGCACTTCCGTAGGAGCCATCATACAAGCCTGATACCCATTTCCAATTGCTATCAATGAAGACAGAACTGCTACCATAGTTTTGCCTGAACCGACATCGCCTTGAAGCAGTCTGTTCATCTGATGACCACTCATAAGATCCGCTCTAATTTCCTTGACAACTCTTTTTTGCGCCCCTGTAAGATCGTATGGCAAAGCATTATAACAAATATTGAAAGCCTCTCCGACCTTCGGCATCAAAAGACCTTTTTCGCCTCTGCTACGAACATATTTCTGTTTCAGTAATGATAATTGCAAAAAGAAAAGTTCTTCGAACTTCAATCTCCGTATCGCCTTTTGAAGAGCATTTCCATCTATAGGAAAATGGATATTGTGCAATGCAAAATGAATCGGAACGAGGTTTTTATCCTTCATCACATAATCAGGGAGAGATTCCGGAACTTCCTCCAACACCAATCTTAACGCGTTAGCCATCAATTTGTTCATTACCTTTCCTGTAATTCCGGCATCCTTGAGTCGCTCGGTGGAAGAATATACGCCTGTCATTGCCGGTAAAGCATGATTTCCGGCAAACGACATGTCATCATTTATAGGATTGTCTATTTCAGGATGAACAATATTAATACGCCCCATATATGATGCCGGCTTTCCGAAAAAGAGAAATACATTTCCAGGCTCAAGCCGATTGAAAGTATATTTTATCCCCCTAAAAAATACGAGTTCCATCTGACCGGATCCGTCTTCCACTATTACACTCAGCCTCTTTGCCAGATTGAATTTGATTTTTTCATTTTGCCCCTCTGTCACAGCATCTCCCTTGACAGCAACACTTCTACCTTGAGCGGCAGAGTTGTTTCCGGCTGATATGACAGAACCGTTAATATCTTTAATGAAAAGAACCTGTCCTCCTCGGCCCAAAAGAGTTGATCTGATAACTTTAGCCTGCACCTGAATAAATGCAGTATCCGGGGCAATATCAACTATTTTGGTAATAGCGCTTCTGTCAATGTAACGAAATGGATAAACCCTAATCAGATCTCCTACTGTATTGACAGCAAGCTCTTTCCTAAGCAGTTCCGCCCTTTTGGGACCGACTCCCGGCAAATACTGTATATCTGATTGCAATTCGTTATTATACATATTACTTAATCAATCCGCCGCGTGTTCCAAATCAAGGCACATCTACAAATATAAATAAAATCATAGGATTTTCAGAGACATAATACAAAACCTGACTATATTTATTAAATTTGCAAAGATTGGAAACCGAATGCAATCAAATGCTAATATAACCCACTGTTTATTGCAACTCAGATTATAATATCTAATAATGAGTTCATCAAGGAGAATTGGCTCAATAATGGAAGAAAGGAAATTGGAATTTCATAGGCTGTTTGTCAAAACATATCCGAAACTTCTTGTATATGCCTGCCGCCTTGTAGGCGAGAACGAGGCCGAAGATCTGGTACAGGATGTGTTTATCAATTTCTGGACCAACGGTTACATGATCACCAGCGATGGACAATCTGAAAAAATACTCTTCAGATCTGTCTATAACAGGGCTCTCAATATTCAAAGACACAAAAAGGTATCAGAAAAATATTCGGAAAATATAAGATACCTGAATAAAGAACTTATGTACTATTACAACCCTGACAGACCTGAAGCTATTGCAAGAATTGAAAATGCACAGCTGGGTAAAAAGATTTACGATGCAGTAGAAGAATTGCCCGATAAATGTAGAAAGGCGTTTACACTCAGCTATATATACGGACTTCCTGAAAAAGAAATCTCAGATATTATGGAAATTTCCATACGAACGGTACAAGTACATATATACAGGGCAATACATTTTCTTCGTAACAGGCTATCGGCCCTTATCGTACTTATTGCAATATTTATTAATTGGAACTAATTATCCGATAGTAAGTAATTTCACATAATCGGTTGTTATTAATAATAAGGATTTGGATAAAATGAATAATAAGAATATAGACACGGCTATCAAGGCATATCTGGAAGGAAACAGAAATGAGGAATTCATATCTGTGATTGCAGAATGGATTAAAGATCATCCTAAAAATGCTCAGATATTCGCCGACATTCAAGATATTGTAGCATCTTACAAAATGAGAGACCGATTCTCATCGGAAAATATTGAAAAAGCATATAAAAAGATAGAACGGAAAATATCCGTGAGCAAAAATGATGACAACAATATTCAGAGCATTAAAAAAAGTTCGAGACCTTATCATAAAATTTTCAGATATGCCGCATGTATTGCAGCGACTGCACTTATAGGCTATATCACATTCTTTATTCTGAATATAACCAATAATCCCAAACTCCTTGTCGCACGTACCGCAAATGAAGTTCGCATCATTAACCTATCTGACGGTTCAGTAGTTTGGCTCAACAGGAACTCGGAACTGCATTATCCCAAAATATTCAAAGGCCCTGAACGCAATGTCAGCCTTACAGGCGAAGCATATTTCGAGGTCGGAGCAAACAAAGATTTCCCTTTTGTGGTCAGCAGCAACGGAATGGATGTAAAAGCAATCGGTACTGCTTTCAATTTCAACACCAAATTAGCCAATAATATTGAAGAGATAGCATTACTGGACGGTAGTGTCTTTGTAGAAGGAAAGAAAAACGAAGGCAAAATAATGATTGTTCCTTACCAGAAAGTAATACTTGATAAAACAAACCACAGGATGACAGTAGAGCAGATGCACTCCGGAATAGAAGCATACTGGCATAACCACCTTGCCCCACTCAACAATGCAACAATGCGTGATATAGCCAGAGTATTTGAAAGCCTCTACGGGGTAAGCATAACACTTATAGGAGACAATAATTATAAATCAACATATTCGGGATTTATCAGTCAGGACGAATCTATTGAAAAAGCATTGGAAGCATTATCCTACTCGATCCCTTTCACTTACTCAATAAGCGGTTCAAATGTAACTATTACGATGAAAAAATAATTATTTCTAAAAATAAATCCATTTTCCGGTAAGTAGTTATTCTTTTGTGAGTGTTTATTAAATATCGTCAGATGGATAAAAAGCCTGCGGACGACATTTATTATTAACTAATAATCATAAATATCTATGACCAAAAAATTTCTTTTGGCGCGCTTGTCGAGAATTGCGATTATTGCAACATTGCTTGTAATACCTTTTCTTACGGTATCGGCACAGATAAGCTTGCCAACTCAGAAAATGAGCTTGCAGGAAGTGACCAAACGGATTTCCGCACAGTCTACCTACAAATTCTTTTACAACGATGACATTGCATCGACAACAATTTCAGTATCAGAAATCGACAACAAGTCTATCGAACAGACACTTGATGCGATTTTCAAAAACTCGGAAATTACTTACCATCTCAACAACAATGTCATCTATCTTTCCAGGAAAGAGATTACCGACAATACAACCTCTTCTTCCGCCTATATCGTGCAGGGAAAGGTTACAGACTCAAACGGGCAACCTCTTATAGGGGTAAGTATTCAATCAGGAAAAGAAGGTGCCATAACAGACCTGAATGGCAAATTCAGTATAGCTGTCCCTAAAGGATCGATTCTTCAATTTTCTTATCTCGGCTTTATTTCACAATCGGTAAAAGCAGACAAGGAAGTGATTAATGTAATCCTGAGAGAAGACAATGAGCAATTGTCAGAAGTTGTTGTTACGGCTTTGGGTATCAAAAGATCAGAAAAGGCTTTGTCCTACAATGTACAACAAGTAAAATCAGAAGAAATCACGAATGTCAAGGACGCCAACTTTGTAAATGCCTTAAGTGGAAAAGTGGCAGGCGTAGTGATCAATTCCTCTGCAGCAGGAGCCGGAAGTTCTGTAAGAGTGATTATGAGAGGAATGAAATCCATCGAAAAGAACAATTCCGTACTATATGTGATCGATGGTATTCCTATGTACAACAAAAGTTTCGGAGGATATGGAGGGACAATGGCAGCTGCGGTAGGCTCTGAATCGGCAGCCGATATCAACCCTGAAGACATCGAATCCGTAAATATGCTTACAGGCCCCTCAGCCGCTGCGCTTTACGGCTCTGATGCCGCCAATGGAGTTATCATTATAAATACAAAGAAAGGAGCTGCAGGCAGCACTAAAATCTCTTTAAGCAACAGCACTACTTTCTCAAACGTATATATGCTACCTCAAATGCAGGATACCTACGGAAGAAGCAACGGCTACAGTTGCTGGGGAGGAAAACTCGACCCTTCATACAGCTATGATCCGAAAAAATTCTTCAATACCGGTACCAATGTTATCAATTCGGTATCGCTTTCTACCGGAACTTCCAAGAATCAGACATATATCTCTACGACCACGACAAACACTAAAGGCACCATACCCGGCAGCAGTTATGACAGATATAACTTTACCGGACGCAACACAGCAAAATTTGCAAAAGACAAACTGACTCTCGATATGGGTGCCAGCTTCATCATTCAGAATGACAATAACTTCGTTTCACAAGGGTCATACTTCAATCCATTGCCTTCCCTCTACCTTTTTCCAAGAGGCGAAGATTTCAATGAGGTAAGAATGTTCGAGCGCTGGAATCCGATAAGAGGTATGATGACGCAATACTGGCCATTCTCCGAAGGCTCTCACAATATGCAGAACCCATTCTGGATTCAATACAGAAATATCAGAGAAAACAAAAAGCATCGTTACATGCTCAACAGCTCTCTAAAATATGATATAGCAGACTGGATCAATATAGCAGGACGAGTAAGGATTGATGAATCCAACTACAAACAGACCACAAGATACTATGCCACGACTCTGACGACTTTTGCCGGAGACAATGGCGGCTACTCGCTTAACAATATGAACGACAGGACTTTCTATGCTGATATTATTGCAAATATTGACAAAAAATGGGGAGACTGGCGTATTGTAGCAAATGCAGGAGCATCAATAAGCGACCAGCGTTATGAAATGTCACAGGCTGCCGGCGACTTGATTATCCCTAATCATTTTGCCCTTAACAATGTAAATACAGCAGTCAATTACAAAGGCACTCAAGAAGGCTGGCATGACCAGACACAATCTGTTTTCGCATCCGTAGAAGGAAGTTGGAGAAACCTCGTTTACCTGACGATTACAGGAAGGAATGACTGGGCCTCACAACTTGCATTCACCTCAAATCCTTCTTTCTTCTACCCATCAGTGGGTCTTTCAATGATTATTTCAGATATGATAAAGATGCCTGAATGGTTCCCGTTCTTAAAGGTAAGAGGCTCTTACTCTCAAGTGGCATCTCCTTTTGACAGATTCCTTTCAAATCCGAGCTATAAATATAATTCACAGACTCACAATTGGAGCAAAAGCGAAATATATCCTGCCCATGATCTAAAGTCAGAAGATACAAAGTCTTGGGAAATAGGTATGAGCATGCGTTTTCTTTACGGATTCGGACTCAATGTCACATACTATAAGTCAAACACATACAATCAGACAATCTATGCTCCGCTTTCAGCTTCGGCAGGATATAAGAGATTCGTGGCACAGACCGGAAATATACAAAATAACGGCCTGGAACTTGCCTTATCATACGATCACAAATGGGGAGATTTCGAATGGAACAGCAGCCTGACATATACTTTCAACAAGAATGTCATCAAGAAACTGGCTCACGGCATTCCGGATCCTGTAACAGGCACGCCTGTCGATGTCACCGAAATTGAAAAAGACTGGTTGGGAGCCTCAAACGTAGCGCCACAGGTTCTTCTTCGCGAAGGTGGCTCTATGACCGACATATATGTAAAACACGAGATTGCAAGAGATCTGAACGGGAATGTGGCAGTCGACAAGAATGGCAACATAAGTCTAAAAGAAGTAAAACCGTTTAAAGCCGGACAATTAGCTCCCAAAGGCAATCTCGGCTGGAGCAATACCTTTTCATTCAAAGGCATATCTCTCGGTACTCTTATAACGGCAAGAATTGGCGGAGTAGTATATTCAGCCACACAGGGTATTTTGGACTATTACGGAGTTTCCAAAATTTCAGCAGATGTCAGGAACCAAGGAGGAATACCTGTAAACTATGGCAAGCTTGATGCCCAGAAATATTTTACCACAATTGCTACGGCACAAGGAGGCTACGGTTCGTTTTATATCTATGATGCTACAAATGTTCGTCTGCAGGAATTATCGCTCAATTATACAGTACCAAGAAAATGGTTGTGGAACAAGTTCGACATGACATTCGGCTTTGTGGCCCGCAATATTGCAATGATTTATTGCAAAGCGCCTTTCGACCCTGAACTTTCTGCAGCAACAGGCAACAACTATTATCAGGGAGTAGATTACTTTATGCAGCCAAGCTCAAGGAATATGGGCTTCAATGTTAAATTACAATTCTAAATAAGTAATAATTATGAACAAGCTCAATAAAATTCTCTTATTCGTTTCCGTTGCAACCTTTACGGTCGGCTGCACAGGAAATTTCGAGAAATACAATACGGATCCTTATGCAATAAAGAGTTCCGAACCTTCAATCGTGATTCCCACGATGATAGAAGCTCTTATGTATGTCCAGCAGAACGACTCTCAGATGATAGATCAGATGGTCGGTTCTCTCGGAGGATATTTCGCTCTATCAAACAGATGGGGAGGACAAAATTTCGATACTTTCAATGCATCCGATGGTTGGAATGCAATACCTTATGAAACACCTTTCCTTGATATTTATGCCAATTATTTTGAAATAGAAAAATATACAAGTGGTTCAGGTCACTATTTCGCTATTGCAAACCTATTGCGCGCCGCAGCAATGATGCGTATAACAGACTGCTACGGTCCTATACCTTACAGCCAGGTCAAAGACGGTAAAATGTATGTCGCCTATGACTCTAACGAAGATGTATATAAACATATTATAGACGACCTCAAAAACGCCGCAAGCGTTCTGGCTTCTTTTGCTTCCGATTATCCTGATAAAAAGCCTATAGCTGCACAAGATCCTATATTCGGAGGGGATTATGCAAAATGGGCAAAACTTGCCAATTCATATATTATGAGGGCTGCTATGCGCTCAGGTAATAAAGAAGCTTTTGTGGATGCTGTAAATTCGCCTTATGGCTACATTCACTCCAATGCCGATAACGCAATGATGTCTTGCGGCTCTCAAAGAAATCCTTATGACCTTGCAAGCGCTTCATGGGGAGACCTCAGAAGCAGCTCATCCATCGTCGATTATATGAATGGCTATTTAGATCCGAGGCGCAAAGCATATTTTACTCTTTCAAGCGCAGGTCAATATGTCGGCATGCGCTCAGGCAAGGCAAAATTCGAAAAATCTTCCGTGTCCGGATACTCTCAATGCAATTTCGGAGAAACAGGAAAATTGCCGGTATTTGTAGCTGCGGAAACAAGTTTCCTTATGGCAGAAGCTGTTCTCAAAGGTTGGATGGCCGGTGACATAAAACAGTTGTACGAAGATGGTATAAGATTGTCAATGGATCAGTGGAACGTATTGTACGGTATTGATGAATACATAAGCAATAATACAAGGATTCCTGATGACTATTCGGATCCTGTTGCAGGATTTCCTGAATATTCACGAAATACCGAAATTACCATTGCTTGGGATGACAGTGCCGATAATGACAAAAAACTTGAAAGAATAATTACCCAGAAATGGATCGCAGAATATCCGATGGGGCTTGAGGCCTGGGCCGAATACAGAAGGACCGGCTATCCTGAACTTGCACCTGCAATAGACAACCTGTCCAATGGTGTAATTACCGACAATGCACGCGGTCTAAGAAGACTCCGTTACTCGTTCAATGAGAAAACTTTGAACAAACACAATTACGAAGAGGCAGTCAAGCTGCTTGGAGGTACCGACAATGAGTCTGTAGACTTATTCTGGGCTAAGAAAGATTAAAACATATAATTTTATGAGAAATATCATAATAAAATCCATAATCATAGGATTTACAATAACTGCTCTTTTCAGTTGCAAAAAATGGACTGAACCGCAGCCTATCTCATACGGTCAATCTCTGACTGAATTGACAAAAGATGAAGAATATTATAAAGCATTGCGCGCTTACAAAGAGAGCGATCATTCAGTAGCGTTCGGCTGGTTCAGCGAATGGGGAGAAGGAGGAGTATCTACCTCTGCAATGCTACAGGCTGTTCCTGATTCAATGGATATTATTTCATTGTGGAATAATGCCAACCTGACACCGACAAAGAGTAAGGATCTGGAATTTGTCACTAAAGTAAAAGGGACAAAAGTACTTATCTGCTCTTTCATAAAAGAAATCGGAGATATGTACACTCCGGCACCTCACAATGCCACACTTGAAACAAAAAAAGCATATTATGGCTGGAAAGACGGTGATATGGAGTCCATACATAAGGCTATAGCCAAATATACCAAGAACATTGCCGATTCCCTAAATGCTTATGGTTTCAGTGGAATCGACATCGACTATGAACCTGGAGAATATGGCGGACCATTATGCAGAAATGCCCAATATTTCACTTGGTTTGTCGAAGAAATGGGCAAATATATCGGTCCTCAGTCAGGTACTGGAAAAATATTCGTAGTGGACGGTTATTATTGGAGTATTCCAAATCCGGGGAAACTAGGCAAATATTTCGACTACTTCGTAGAACAGGCTTACAAAAACAAAGCTGTAGGGCTTCAGAGCAGGCTCGGGCATTACACAAATTTCTCTTCGATTATGTCAGAAGAAGAGTTTACAAAAAAATTCATCGTTACAGAAAATCTTGAAAGCGCAATGGATTGCCTGAATGGAGGATACCTATGGATAGACTCCGATAACAAATCATGGGACAAATCGATTATGCCTTCTTTAGTAGGCTTTGCTGATTGGAAACCTGCAAACGGAATCAGAAAGGGAGGATTCGGAGCATACCGATTCAGTAACGAAAGTGTAAACACTCCTCCTTACAAATGGATGAGAAAAGCAATCCAGCAGCAGAATCCTGCTCCCGGCAAAAAAATAATAACAAAATAATCAAGTAATATTGTTATGAAAAAATTGATCAAATATATTTCCATAATATCGATTGCATTGGCTGTTATCAGCTGCAATGATGCCGAATACGGAATTGGAGGAAAGGAGGGCAACAAACTTGGAGTACATGGCTTTCTTGTGGAAAGCATGGCCTCTCCTGGAATAGCAAACAGTACTGTCACCTTATCCGGTAGTTCCGTAACAAACCTTACGCTTACGCCTTCTCTTACTGACAAATCCCAAGAAAAAGTCTCTTACAGGCTTGTAATCGATGAAGATTTGTTGAAAAGATATAATGAGAAAGAAGGTACAAGCTACGCTATTCTACCGAAAGATTTGATTTCACTCAGCAAAGATGTGACTATCGATGCCGGTAAATTTTCTGCCAACCCGTTCATAATCTCCATATCTCCATTACCTTTGGAATTACTTGGAACACCTTTTGCCCTGCCGCTGCGTATGGAAAAAGTTTCCGGTAATGCAGAAACCACTTCAAAGACGTCAAGCTATGTATATGTGATTTCATCAGAAGTAATAGATGATCTGCCGCTTTTCACCAGTGCCACCGGACTGCGTACAGACACGAAATTTTCTCTGAAGCAATTCACTATTGAGATGAAGTTCCAAATAGCTAATACTTACAGACGTAACAGAGATATTTTCTATACTAATAATTCTAAAGGAACTTTTATGGCAAG
The DNA here is from genome assembly GCA_963548935.1 of uncultured Bacteroidales bacterium. Lineage (GTDB taxonomy): Bacteria > Bacteroidota > Bacteroidia > Bacteroidales > UBA932 > Cryptobacteroides. Next base: position 112,231 of record CAUUVS010000002.1, on the reverse strand, counting down.
ATTTGAGGATCCTCAGCATGACCAGAACGGAATCAAAGCCCATTCATTGGTACAATTCCAAGGCACAGGAGGTTACCTTAATCCTCAATTAGCCATCAACACCAACAAATGGCAGCATTACGCCATAACTTATGACGGCAATGCAATATCAATTTATGTCAATGGTTCTTTTGCAGGAAGCAAAGAGTTTGAGTCTTCTGTAGTATTGGACGGAGAATACGACTATATGTCTTTTATGGGTGTCGGAGGCAACAACGGCTATTGGGAGCCTGGAGACTATTGGTGGGGAAGCAGCAAGGTTCTTGTAACTGAAATACGCGTATGGTCCGTATGCAGAACTGAAGATCAGATAAAAAACAACATCAAATCCGTTGCACAGACAAGCGCAGGTCTTGAAGGGTATTGGAAAGTAAGCAAATCGACATACGATAATGTCAATAAAACTTTCAAGGATCTTACAGGACACGGACGCGACCTTTCTACAGCCAAGTCATTCACATGGAAAGAAGGAATATCGAGCGAGGACACAGAAACTCCTTGGTAGTATAAAAATATTTAAAATATATTATCAGGCTGACCGTATTGTCTACGATCGGCCTGATTTTTTGATTAATGGCGAATATACAGGCACCTTACCCTCATCAATAAGAGACCTAAGCAATCCCAATAAAATTTCAGGGACATAAGAACTTCCGGGCACAAGAAATCGACTCCGTATGTCTTGTAGAGTATATCTGCCCTGTTTTTCAATATTGATAAATTGAATTAGCCGCTGCTCTGCCGAATCGTACAGATCATGGCCGGAAAACTGCTTAGCACGACAAACATCGCATGTGCCGCAATCAGCGCTTTCCTCCTGACCAAAATATTTCAGCAAATACACCGAACGGCAAATGTCATTCTCTCCTGCATAATCAAACACAGCCTCCACTCTCTTGGAATATGTCTCCTTAAGCATTTCATACCGTCTCGGAGACAAAGCCACATTGCCGGGATGAAGTCTCGGATGATGGATAAATATTACATCCGAATGCTCTTGAGGTATATATGAAATGATATGTTCAAGAGATAACTTATATAGAAGTTCTCTTAGAGAAGGCACCGTAACACCGCAGGCTGCGGCAAAATAATCTTCATCCAACGGCACGGTATAGGCAAACACACCTTCGCATTTACGCATAATAAGTTCCAATAGCGTAACCATTTTGCTATCAGGCAAATCGATTTCATACAAAGCCGACCTATCTACTCTTATCTTCACCCTTGTAGGCATATCCATCTCTTCCGTATATGTCCAGTGGCCCTCTCTGTCAAGATATTTTAAGGCATAATAGACCTGTACCATATCTAAATGATATTCTTTGCAGAAATCAGCCATTTTGAACCTCAACTGCCTGCCTTCACCACTATCATAAGTAATATTGAAAAAGGCGTGTACCTTATGATAAACATCTTCAATAAATTCCAACGAAGGAAATGCCAAACGCTGAATCTGTTTCAGTTTCCTGACATCATTTCCATTCCATAAAAGTACGGCAAAGGCCTTCTTCCCGTCTCTGCCAGCACGTCCGGCCTCCTGAAAATAAGATTCTATCGATTCAGGCAAATCAAGATGAACGACAAAACGCACATCAGGCTTGTCTATTCCCATGCCGAAGGCATTCGTACAGACCATCAAACGAATTTTATTGTTCTTCCATTCCTCCTGCCTCTCCATTCTCGTCCGATAGCCTAAGCCTGCATGATAAAAAGAAGCAGAAACACCTCCTGCAGTAAGCACGGAAGCTATTTCTTCAGTTTTTTTGCGATTACGGACATACACTATTCCTGTACCGGAAACGCCATTGCAAATATTTAGAAGCTGCCCGTATTTATCTTCGCATTTTCTCACAATGTATGAGAGAGCAGGTCTTTCAAAACCGCTCTTTATTACAAGTTTCTCGTTAAACCCAAGTCTATCCATTATATCTTCAGCAACCTCCGGAGTCGCCGTAGCCGTCAAAGCTATTACAGGAGCTTCGACAACTTCCCGCAACTGACCGATTTTCAGATAGTCAGGCCTAAAATCATAGCCCCATTGAGAGATACAATGTGCTTCATCCACAACTATATAGCTAATATTCATGACAGGCAGATAAGACTTGAATAGAAACGTACCCAACCGCTCAGGTGAAATATATAAAAACTTATAGTCTCCATAAGCGGCATTATTCAAGGCTGTATCCACTTCCCTGCGATTCATTCCTGCATGTACGGCCATAGCCTTAATTCCTATAGCTTCAAGGTTCTGAACCTGATCTTTCATAAGAGCCAAAAGCGGTGTGATCACTAAGGTCAGTCCTTCCTTCATCAATGCCGGAACCTGAAAACAAATAGACTTTCCTCCTCCTGTAGGCAACATAGCCAGCACATCTTTCCCCCCAAGAACCGAGTTGATTATCTCCTCCTGCATCGGCCTGAATTTATCATAGCCCCAATAACTTCTAAGAATATCTATCGCTTCCAATATTATTATATATTAAATCATTTTAAGTCAATTCGTAGGCATTTATTGGCAAAATATTTGCATTTGAAATTTGTTTGATTGCCTTATGCAAAATTAATAAATTATTCGTTTGAGTAATTGCAATATTAATGTAACTTTGCATGGTTATCAATGGATAATATAGTTTAATTCAAAATATCAAATCATTATGCCAAACATTGATTTAAGCAAGTACGGTATCAAGGATGTTAAAGAAGTACTTTACAACCCTTCATACGAAGTACTTTACAACGAAGAGACAAGACCTGAACTTACGGGTTTTGACAAAGGTCAGGTAACGGAACTCGGCGCCATTAACGTAATGACAGGAGTTTACACGGGACGTTCTCCTAAAGACAAATTCATCGTTGTTGATGAAAATTCAAAGGACACCGTATGGTGGACAACTCCTGAATATCCTAATGACAACCACCCTGCAACCAAAGATGCTTGGGAAACTTGCAAGCAAATTGCCATCAGAGAGCTTTCAAATAAAAAACTTTATATTGTCGATGGCTTCTGCGGTACTCATAAGGATACCCGTATGAAAGTTCGTTTCATTATGGAGGTTGCATGGCAGGCACATTTTGTAACGAATATGTTCATACGCCCGAAGAATCAGGCAGAATTTGATCAGGAACCTGATTTCGTGGTATATAACGCTTCAAAGGCTAAAGTTGAGAACTACAAGGAATTGGGACTCAATTCAGAGACAGCTGTTCTCTTCAATGTAACATCAAAGGAGCAGGTTATCCTTAACACATGGTACGGCGGCGAAATGAAGAAAGGTATATTCTCTATGATGAACTACTTCCTTCCTCTTCGCGGTATAGCTGCTATGCACTGCTCTGCAAATACCGACATGAAAGGCGAGAACACCGCTATTTTCTTCGGTCTTTCAGGTACAGGCAAGACAACTCTTTCAACAGATCCGAAACGTCTTCTTATAGGTGACGATGAGCATGGCTGGGACGATAAAGGAGTATTCAACTTTGAAGGAGGATGCTATGCAAAGGTTATCAAACTCGACAAAGAATCCGAGCCGGATATTTACAATGCAATCCGTCGCGATGCTCTTCTTGAGAACGTTACTGTTGATAAGAATGGTGTTATCGATTTCAACGACAAGAGCGTAACGGAAAATACTCGTGTATCTTATCCTATATATCACATCAACAACATCGTTCGTCCGGAATCACAGGGTCCTGCTGCAAAACAGGTCATCTTCCTTTCAGCTGACGCATTCGGTGTGCTTCCTCCGGTGTCTATCCTAACTCCTGAACAGACCAAGTATTACTTCCTTTCAGGTTTCACAGCCAAACTTGCCGGAACTGAACGTGGCATTACCGAACCGACTCCTACATTCTCTGCTTGCTTCGGTCAGGCTTTCCTTGAGCTTCATCCTACAAAATATGCAGATGAGCTTGTCAAGAAAATGAATCAGAGCGGTGCAAAGGCTTACCTTGTAAATACAGGGTGGAACGGTACCGGCAAGCGTATATCCATCCGTGATACACGTGGAATCATCGATGCCATACTCAACCACAGCATTGACAGCGCTCCTACAAAGAATATCCCTTACTTCAATTTCGAGGTTCCTACTAAACTTGAAGGAGTTGATACCAAAATTCTTGACCCTCGCGACACTTACGCCAATGCAGGGGAATGGGAAGTTAAGGCAAAAGATCTTGCTGCAAGGTTTATCAAGAACTTCCACAAATACGAGTCAAACGATGGCGGCAAGGCTCTTGTAAAGGCAGGCCCTCAGCTTTAATGCCAATAAATCTCCGCTTGTCGGAATAAATAAATCAAATACCGGTCGAAATCAATCGATCGGTATTTTTGTAATATTACATTTTTATTTAATACAAAACTAATAAATCATCTTTTGTAGCTTTAAGATTATAAATCAATATTACAAGAACGTTATTAAAAAGTTCAATCCAAGATTAATAACTGATTTTAATGCCGGCAAAAAACATCCTCGGATTGCCAGGACCATAAATATAGTTAGCATCCCTGTCAGACCCTTTGTCAAAATCATTTTGATAAGCATTAAATATATTCTGAACCCCGGCATTGATCTCAAAAATCATCTTCTTATATATCTTGAAATCATATTCAGTCTTGAAATTCAACTCCATAAATCCTTTTGTCTTCTCTGTACGATCCTTATTAATAAAACCCTTATGATGCTCTACAAGCATACTTCCTGTATAATTTCCGCTAAAAGCAAATTCCCAGTCAGCAATGGGGTTGGAAGATAATGTAAAATAACCATATAAATTAGGAGTACGGAATATTCTCTTTTCAAGAGGAAGATCTTTATCCTCGCTCCAATTGCGAGCATCAAAATATTCGGCTCTCTGGAGAGTCAGACCTGCCTGAAACTGCATATACTTCTTGTATGAAAGTTTGCCCTCCAGCACACCGCCATATACATTTGCCCCGGATTCATTGACTCTTTCCTTGATCATAATGCCTTCGGCATTTTTTCCCAAATCCTTCAAAGCAAAAGCATTTGACAATCTTGTATAGAAGCCTTCAAGCAAAAGATTAGCCTGCCATGAACCCCAGTTATGATACATATCGGCAGAAAGGCTGAAACTCTGTGAGCGCTCCTCCTTCAAATCCTTGGCAAGACGTATCATTGCCACTGTACCTCCAACATTCTCAATATGCAAGTCTTCGTCAAATGCCTGCGGTGCACGAAATCCAAATGAATAGCTGGCTCTCAAATTGACATTCTGTACCGGATTGTAACGGACATTCACCCTCGGGCTAAAAATAGGAGCCTTTACCAAGTTATGCTTGTCAAGACGTCCTCCCAACAAGAATCCGACCTTGTTATTTTTCCATTCATTCTGTAGGAAAAGACTTCCTATTTTCACATTTTGTTTCACGTGACGCTTGTATCCCCACATATTGTCCTCAATATTATCCTGATTATATTCCAACCCCGCTACAAATTCTGCCGGCATAAACAGGCACTTATTGAATTTATAATTGTACTGTGCTCCGGTAACAAATGTCATATCATTAGTTGTACCATAAGCATTCAAGTCTTTTCCGGCACCATAATAACTGTCACGATGTACGTGTTGAGCAGAACCGAAAACACTTAATTTGTGCCTCTGATTAGAGGAAAAATAATCGAATTTCACATTACCGCTATTGACATCGTGCTCAAGAGCCTCAGCGATTTCAGCCTCATGAGGGGGTCTGGCAAGGTTGTCTCCTCCTCTTCTATGCTCATGAAGATGATGATATTCGGCAGTGATTTTGGAATAATCACCGGTCCTAAAGAAAGAACGGATACCTACCATCTGATTTTTAAGTTCAGGCATTTCTGTAAACTTATCCTCATCATGATCATAACCATCTCGTTTGCTAATCTGTCCATAGGTGGATATGCCAAATTTATTATCTTCACTGACAAAAGAGGAATTTACAGTAGTATTATTGATAAAAGCATCCTTTCCGCCGATATTAGAAAAATTATGAGCAATATTAAATGAATTTCTGGAAGGCTCTTTCGTAATAATATTAATAGTGCCTGCAATTGCAGAAGAACCGAATAGCGCAGATCCTCCGCCTCTCATAACCTCGATACGATCAAGCATATTGGTAGGAATCTGATCCAGACCATACACACCTGCCAAAGCGCTGAAAATAGGTCTGGAATCAATAAGAATCTGTGAATAATGCCCATCCAATCCGTTAATTCGTACCTGTTTGAATCCACAATTCTGGCAATTTGTCTCAACTCTCACTCCCGGCTGAAAATTCAATCCCTGCGCCAGACAAGCAGAATTTGTCTCTTCCAAAGTTTTGAGACTGACAACATTAACTAAAGTAGGCGCCATCTTTCTTGTTGTCTCAGATCTATTGGCCGAAACAATTACTTCATCCAGACTGCTCTCGTCTTCCTCCAATTCAAAATTGACCGTAAGCACATCATCATCTATAACTTCCACAATTTTCCTTGCCGATACATAACCTATTGATGTCACTTCTAAGGTCAGTTTACCGACAGGAGCGCTTTTTATAATATAGTATCCTGATTCATTGGCTGTCGTGCCGACCATTGTACCTTTGACTATTATCCCTGCAAATGCAACAGGATTATTTGTGGCTAAATCCATAATACGACCTTTGATTGTAGCCTTTTTTCTAACCGAATTGTCCATATCGTTTGCAAAAGCAATCCCTGCCGTGCAAACAATCAATAATAATATTAGAATACGTTTCATCTTTTATTTTTTATACACACAACAAATTATCTTAATATGTAAAGGTCGGCATCTCTTTGTTTATAAACAATACCAATAACTTGGTATTTTACAGAATACAGACAATCGTACTGCATAAAATTTTGGATTTTAAGTATCTTTGCAAATTATATATTCAAAATATATGAAAGAAAGTAAAGACGAATTATTAGGGCTTATTCGCAACAAAAATCCGATGACAGACGGACAATTGTTAAGACTTGCGATTCTTTTAGCCACACCTGCTATACTCGCCCAGATTTCGTCTGTACTCATGCAATATATAGATGCCGCTATGGTTGGGCATCTTGGAGCAAACCCGGCTGCTTCCATCGGACTCGTATCCACAAGCACATGGATCCTCAATGGATTCTTTATGGCATTAATGTCAGGATTTTCAGTACAAGTAGCTCACAAATGCGGAGCCAAAGATTTTATTGCAGCAAAAAACCTATTGCGTCAAGGACTTGCAAGCGTATTTCTATTTACTTGTCTATTGGCAATAATAGGGGCGCTTATCAGCAGTAAACTGCCATACTGGTTAGGAGGTACATCTGAAATAATAAGCGATGCCACCCGGTATTTTCTGATTTTTACCGCTTTTATGCCAATCGGCTCTATAGGTTATACAGCAAGCGCCATGCTCCAAGCCAGCGGCAATATGAAAGTTCCTAGTATTATGTATGTAACTTTGGCATTGCTGGATGTCGTTTTCAATTACTTGTTTATATATATTTTGGATTTAGGGGTTGCAGGAGCAGCTTTAGGCACAGGAGCGGCCGAAACAATGGTATCGATATTTGCAGTATGGTATGCGACGTGCAAGTCTGAAGAACTGAATCTCAAAGGAGAAAAAGGTTCTTTCATCCCTGACAGAATAGTAATAAAGAACGCTTTAAGCATCACAGGCCCTCTATGCCTACAGAATATAATAATGAGAGGAGCCTATATTATGTGCACGATTATTGTTGCGCCATTAGGAGCTGTGGCAATTGCTGCCAATACCTTTGCAATTACGGCAGAGAGTTTCTGCTATATGCCGGGCTTTGGTCTTCAGGAAGCCGCTACAACTCTCGTCGGCCAAAGTTTCGGTGCAGGAAGAAAAGATATTGCAAGACGTCTCAGCAACATTACTGTGCTAATAGCTACTGTCATAATGACATTTCTGGCTATCCTGATGTATATTTTCGCTCCTACGATAATGGGACTCCTTACATCGGACGGAGAAGTAGCGGCTTTAGGAAGTAAAGTACTTAGGATAGAAGCATTTGCAGAGACATTATATGCTGTATCAATTGTCGCTTATGGCGTTTTTGTCGGAGCCGGAGACACTCTATTGCCGAGTATTCTGAATTTTGGAAGCATCTGGCTTATAAGAATAGGTCTGGCATTAGTTTTGACGCCAAAATATGGTCTTGCCGGATACTGGATAGCAATGTGCATTGAGCTAAATGCAAGAGGAATCATATTCTTCTTCCGCTTAAGAGGAGACAAATGGTTGAAAAAGAAACGTTTAATATAAAATGAAAGAAATAAGAAATCAAGAATTCGGAGGAGAAAGACCTCTTTATTGCGAACACGACCTTTATTTAGAGAATGTCAAGATTCACACCGGAGAATCTTCATTGAAAGAAACAAGCAATATTACGGCCGTCAATTGTCAGTTCGAAGGAAAATACCCTTTCTGGTGTTGTGATGGCTTTGTAATCAAGAACTGTCTGTTTACAGGAGGAGCAAGGGCAGGAATTTGGTACTCCAAAAATATGGTAATGGAAAATACCATTGTGGACTCTCCGAAAATGTTCAGGGAAATGGATGGCATGATACTAAAGAATGTGCAGATCCCGTCTGCTTCCGAGACAATGTGGCATTGCCATAATGTAGATATGGAAAATGTTACGGCTGATCATGCCGACTATATTTTTATGCACTGCAATAACTTGAAAATCAAAAATTTCAAGCTAAACGGCAATTATTCTTTCCAGTGGAGTTCAAATATCGAAATACGTAATTCCAAATTAGACACCAAAGATGCTTTTTGGGAGACAAATAATGTGACCGTATACGACTCCGAAATCAACGGTGAATATCTTGGATGGTATTCCCGCAATCTCAGGCTTGTACGCTGCCACATTACAGGCACTCAACCTCTGTGCTATGCTGAGAACTTGATCCTTGAAGACTGCACATTCGGACCTGATGCCGACCTTGCCATGGAATATTCTTCAGTCAATGGCAACATTATAGGCAATATAACCTCTATAAAAAATCCACGCGCAGGTTCTCTAAAAGCAGGAAGCATAGGAGAAGTGATAATTGACAAAAACATGAAAGCTCCTGGTGACTGCAAGATAATTATCGGTTGATTCGAGCTATATCAATTTGCAATAATAGACAATATGAAATACGATTTCGACATTATAACAGACAGAAAGAATAGTAACTGCATAAAATGGGATGCAAAGCCTCCCGTTGAAGTGAATAGCGATATTATTCCAATGTGGGTAGCTGATATGGACTTCAAGGCAGCGCCTTTTATCAGAGAGGCTCTAAAAAAGAGGGTAGAACATGGTGTTTTCGGATACAATATCGTGCCTGAGATTTATTATCAATCAGTATGCAGCTGGTTCTCCAGACGTTATAACTGGAAAATAAATCCGGAATGGATAATATACACCACAGGTGTTGTACCTGCAATATCGGCTGTTCTAAAAGCTTTTACCAATCCGGGAGACAAGGTTATTATTCAGACACCTGTCTATAACTGTTTCTTCTCGTCCATAAGAAACAACGGATGCGAGATTTCCGAAAGTCCATTGAAATATACCGTAAATGATGGAATCGGGCACTATGCCATTGATTTTGAAAATTTTGAAGAAAAGTGCAGCGATGAAAAAGCAAAGGTCTTTTTGCTCTGCAATCCTCATAATCCTGCAGGTAGAGTATGGAGCAAAGAAGAACTTTCCAGAATCGGAGAAATATGCAGAAGACATGATATCCTTGTTGTAAGTGATGAAATCCATTGCGAAATTATCAGGCCCGGCAACAGATTCATTCCTTTTGCCGTTGCTTCGGAACAGAATCAGCATTGCTGTGTTACGCTCAACTCACCAAGCAAATCTTTCAATATAGCAGGTCTCCAAATTGCCAATATCATAACAGATAATGAAGTATGGAGACAGAAAATAGACAGGGCAATCAATATCAACGAAATATGCGATGTCAATGCTTTTGGTATCGCTGGTCTTATAGCAGCCTACGGAGCGCCTGAACCTGATGGCTTCATAGGGCGATATCGAACCGAAGGAGAAGACTGGATAGAGCAGTTGAACGAATATATTGCAAGTAATTATAATTATCTAAAACAATTGGTAATCGACGAGCTGCCGAATTTTACCCTAACAGATTTGGAGGGGACCTATCTGGCTTGGCTCGATTGCAGTGCTGCCGGCAATATGACTTCTCTTGAAATTGAAAATAGCCTTCTGCAAAATGAGCATGTCTGGGTCAATGCCGGCTCTATGTATGGAACGGAAGGTTTTATCCGAATAAATCTGGCTTGTCCCAAATCAATTCTCTCTGAAGGTTTGCACAGACTCATCATCGGGCTCAAACGAATTGAGAATTCAATGGCATAAGACTGCTTTTTAATTATAATGATGCCATCGTTAAAGAAAGTCATATTCTTTGGGGTGGCATACTATATCATAGTATGAAATATTGCGACTGATAGGTACGAGGAAGGGGCTGCATATTGACTTCACCAATCCCTACACCAATAGAATCTAAAGCAGCTCTTGCAGTCTTGTAAGCTAATTCCGGCGTATTGTTATTCTCACTCAAATGACACAGAAATATATTCCTAAGCCCTTTGTGCCAGAACTGCTTTATTGCCAAAGCGCACTCATCATTGCTCAAATGTCCGTTTCCCTGACAAATTCTCATCTTAAGTTCGTGAGTGTACGAACCTGAAATCAGCATATCCATATCATAATTTGACTCCACCACCACAGTATCAGCCTCAGATGCAAAATCTATAGCTTCCTGCGTAATACGCCCCAAATCAGTCATAATCACAAACTTATGAGAACCGGCAAAAATAGCATAGCCTACGGTCTGGGTTGCATCATGCGGCACGACAAAAGACTTGACCTTAAAACCGTCAATTTCATTCCACTCTCCGTCTTTTAACAGTCTCCTACAATCCAAAATATGCTTACCTACAACAGAATGATAAGACAAAGCCCGATGCAGTACCGATGTAGCATAAACAGGCTTGCAAAGTCTCTTACAAAAAGAGCCAAGATGCCTTATATGATCCATATGGTCATGAGTAATCAAAACAGAACTGAAAGAATCGAGATCCAGTCCGCAATGTATAAGTCCCTGCTTCAATCGCTTCACACTCACACCGGCATCGATAACCATACCATGCCGGACACCTTTTTCATCTTCGAAATGCAAAAAATAACAATTGCCGCAACTGCCGCTTGAAAAACTCATAAAACCTACCATCCCGCTATCATCATTTATCTTTGTTTTCCTCACAATACCTGCTAATAACATTGTATGCCTCTGTCACACCAAGCTCTCCGGCATGCGAAAGATCTATACAACCTTTTTCCTTATCCTTCAAATATATAAGTACCAGTCCCCTATTGTAATAAGCATCTCCCATATATTTGTATATTTCAATTGCCTTATTGTAGCAATCAATAGCGTCGACCATCTTGGATGACAGACAATACAAGTTGCCCAGATTATAATAAATATAAGGGTTGTCCGGCAGAATATCTCTTGCCGCCACAATATCCTCAACAGCTTCAGAATAATCGTAGGTCTTGCTCACCTGATACTGCACCCTTGCCCTTACGGCACCTTTGTCATCCATTTTCAGAGCCTGAACATTATTTTCAATTGAATTGATAAAGTCGATCATTTCAGCCCGGAGGACGCCTCTATTTAACAAGTAAAAAGCCTTATATAGTTTTCCATATTTATCTTTCGTCTCATTTTCAATCGCCTTGTCATAATAACCTAATGCCATATTGAACTGCCTATCTGACATTTCATACAGTCCTATCAAAAAATTAATATCAGGTCCGGAATATTGCCCCATGATATTATCTCTCAAAACTTTCTCACCATCATCCTTAACGACGACACTATCCCTATTGGATATTTTTATCGGAACTTTGGAGTCAGCAAGGAACTTGTCCAACAACAGGTTCTCATATCTGTTATTTAATACATAACTTGCATTTGAATACTCATTGGAAAGTCTGAATTTATAGAGAGGACGCAAGCGTATATCAATATCCCTATGCTGTAGAAGTTCATCATTAAAATCTTTCTTTGCAAAATCAGCATCTAAAGCCAACAGAGAACTATACTTTTTGGTAGTATCTGCAAACGATACGGACGAATCCATATTGGCTTTTCTGTATTCGCTGACCTTTCTACGTGCTGTATCATAATCTTTTTTAGACGCAGTCTTCATGCCAAGCCGATTCTCCACATAAGACCTGTTCATATATGCTTTTGCAAAATCAGGATATAACTCAATAGCTTTATCATAATCTGCCAAAGCATCCTGCCAGCGGCTCATCTGAACAAAGAATGAGGCTCTGTTGTAGTATGCAAGTACATTTTTGGGATTAATATTTATGACTCTGTCCATATCGGCAAGAGCATTCTCAAAATTGCCTATCTGTGCATTGATAAGGCTTCTGTTATACAGAGTCAAGGCATTGCCAGGCTCTTCTTCAAGCACTTTATTCAAATCTGCCATAGCAGCATTGAAGTTCTGCTTCTCATAATTCATGATTGCCCTATTAAAATACGCAAACGTATTGGTGGAATCAAGAGATATTGCCTTGTCCATATCGGCAAGAGCCTTATCAAAATCATGGGCAGAAGCATACAAACGACCTCTTCTTACATAACCTTCCGGTTCAAAACCGTCCAAAGATATGGCCTTATTATAATCTGCCAAAGCCTTGGTGGTATCACTCAGGAAAAGATAACATGCCCCCCTGTTGAGATAGGCAGAAGGGTCTTTAGGTTGCTTCCTGATATAACGGTCAAAATCATCCACCGCCTTATCAAATTGCTGTGAAAGAAAATATGTAACACCTCTACTGAAATAAAGACCTTCAAATCCCGGCCTAAGACCTATGGCTGTCTGAAGATCTGCAAGCGCCTTATCATAATCACCGAAACGACTTTCTGTAATCGCCCTATAATGATATCCGGAAGTAAAGACAGGATTGATACGTACTGAAGTGTTGAAATCTTTCCGCGCACCTCGCAAATCGCCCAAATTATATTTAGCAATTCCTCTGTAAAAGAATGTCCAATAATCAGTTGTGTCAAGACGAGCAAGGACATTGAAATTTTCTATCGACTGTCCGAACTTGCCGTCTGCAAGAGCTTGCCTGCCCCTGAGAAAGAAAACATCCAAATCATACTGTGCTAAAGCCTGCCATTGAAAAGACAGACTAAGCAGGGTAATTGTTATGTATTTGATCCAATGTTTCATAAAATGGCAGGATTTCCCTAAATTTGGGGCTTGCTTTTTGCTATAAAAGGCAAGGCATTTTACAAATATAGCGATAATTGTGCCTGAATTGAAAACAATAAAAAAAATATTATTTATAATTATCTATGTTCTGTCCGGCTCCGTGATCTTTTGCAGTAAATCGGAAGCTCAGAATCATAAAAAAATATATAGAGGCTCTGAAATTACCCACAGCCTTATTGACGAGGAAATTCTACGGAATCAGATCGATTTTCTCTGCGATACTATTTGCGGTGGAAGAAGAACAGGCGTCAAAGCCAGTTCAGAAGCGATTTTCTGGATTTCAAGAAGATTCAGACAAATAGGACTCCGGCCAATAGCCGAAAATACATATATAAAACATTTCATAACAGATAGAGGTACTGTCGGCAGAAATCTAATAGGCTGCCTGCCCGGCTCTTCCAAGAGTTTCAAACGCAATTATATTTTAGTAATCTCCCATTTTGACGGATTAGGAGTGCTAAATGGCAATTTCTATCCCGGAGCCGATAACAATGCCTCCGGAGTTGTAGCGATGTTCGGAGTCGCTGAAATGCTAAAAGCTATGACAAGATTCGGCAAAATTTATGGTAGAAATATTATTTTTGCAGCATTGGATGCAAAAGAAGTAAACATGGGCGGAGCAAAAGCGCTTTGGGAACTTATTTCCGGAGGCTGTCTCAAAAATCCTGAAACAGGCGAACCTATAACAAGCGACAGAATATCGTTTATGGTAAATATCGACCAGATTGGAAGTAGCCTTTCACCACTGAAAAGCGGACGTGAAGACTACATGTTAATGCTTGGAGAAGATATGAGCTACTCATGTTCCACTCTTCTGACTGCCAATTCACAATACAATATCAACCTTGACTTGGCATTTGACTATTATGGCAGCAAAGATTTCACAAAACTTTTCTATCGCAAAATAGGGGATCATAAGATATTCATAGAAAATGGAATTCCAGCAGTACTTTTCACTTCCGGTATCACAATGAACAATAACAAGACCTATGACAAACCGGATTCTCTGAATATCAAAATATTAAAAAAACGTATATGGCTTATATTCCATTGGCTTGAGAAAATAATTTGATTTTACTATTTTTGTAAATTATAGATACAATTTCTGATGAAAGAATTTATACAGATGCTCCGCAGATACGTGACACCTTACAAAAAATATTTGGGTGGGGCTATTATTTTGAACATACTTTCTGCTTTGTTCAACATATTCTCATTTACCATGATGATACCTATGCTGCGCATCCTGTTTAAGATGAATACAGAATCTCATGTTTTCATACCTCTGAGCGGTATACACAGTGTCAAGGCCTTTGGGGAAGCCCTTATTAACAATACATATTATTGGTTGGAACACCTTATGGTCACTATAGGCCCATCTTGGACCCTGCTGATATTATGCGCATCTTTAGGTATAGCCACATTGCTGAAAACAGCCAGCTACTTCGGCTCTTCTGCTATAATGATTCCCATCAGGACAGGAATAGTGAGAGATCTGCGACTACAGATGTATCAAAAGCTCATGGAATTACCGCTTGGATTTTTCTCTCAAGAGAGAAAAGGTGACATAATTGCCAGAATGACCGGAGATATAGGAGAGGTTCAAAATTCAATAATGAACTCTCTGGACATGCTTATCAAAAACCCTATACTGATACTGTTTTATTTTTGCACTCTTCTGTTTGTCAGTTGGAAACTTACCATTTTCACAATACTGGTTGTTCCGGCATTAGGATGGTTTATGGGAGTAGTAGGAAAACAATTGAAAAGAGATTCTTTAGAGACACAGGCTCTTTGGAGCGATACTATGTCACAAGTCGAAGAGACTTTGGGAGGCTTTAGGGTGATAAAGGCTTTTATTGCCGAAAAGAAGATGTCGCAAAGATTCAGCAATGTCACAGCCGCTCTACGGCAAAAATCAGGTAAGGTAATGACGAGACAGGCCCTGGCCCATCCTATGAGCGAATTTTTAGGAACCATATTGATAATGATTGTCTTATGGTTTGGCGGAATGCTTATTTTAGGAGACCACTCCCCTATTGATGCTCCTACTTTTATGTTCTACATGGTGATTCTTTATAGCATTCTCAATCCAATCAAGGAATTTTCCAGAGCCAGCTATAGCATTCCAAGAGGAATGGCATCCATGGAGCGTATAGACAAGATTCTGAAGGCACATAACAATATAACAGACCCGCTTATACCGGAATTTATAGATGAGTTCAATGATAAAATAAAAATTGACGATGTAAGTTTCTGCTATGAACCGGACAGACAGATATTGAAAAACATAAACGTTGAAATAAAAAAGGGAGCGACTATTGCAATTGTAGGAGAATCAGGTGCAGGAAAATCCACACTTGTAGATCTTATTCCACGTTTCTACGATGTCACTAAAGGTTCAATCCTAATTGATGGTATAAATATCAAGAATGTCAGAATGAATGATTTGCGCAGCCTTATAGGATATGTTAACCAAGAACCGATATTGTTTAATGACACTATTTTCAATAATATTGCATTCGGGGTTAAAGATGCGGGCATGGATCAGGTCATAGAGGCAGCAAAAATCGCCAATGCCCACGAATTCATTATGGAAAAACCAGACGGCTACAATACCAATATAGGCGACAGGGGAATGCTGCTTTCCGGAGGCCAGAGACAAAGGATTTCTATTGCCAGAGCTATACTAAAAAACCCTCCTATCCTAATACTTGACGAAGCTACAGCCTCATTGGATACTGAATCAGAAAGACTTGTACAGGAAGCTCTCGACAGACTGATGTCCAATAGAACCACTATTGCCATAGCCCATAGGCTATCCACAATCAAAAATTCAGATGAAATTTTAGTAATGCAAGAAGGTGAAATTGTAGAAAGAGGCAGACACGAAGACTTGTTGGCATTAGGAGGATATTATAAAAAATTGAACGATATGCAGGTATTATAAATATGCCTAATATAAAACATTAAAAATATGAAAAAAATGGAAATAAAAGTGCCTTTTATCAAAGGCCTTCAAAATATGGATTATAATTCCCTTGAAGTCGCATTAGAAAATGAAGGAGCCAAAGGGACTATCGCAAATGTCAATTGGCCAAAAGAATTTCCTTATCAGCCGGACTGTTTTTTCACAATAGCAAGGAGCGAAAGCCATATTGCTGTAAGTTTCCACGTGAGAGGTTTTGACCTACGTGCCGCATCACTTGAAGACGATGGTAATATCTGGGAGGATAGCTGCTGCGAATTCTTTGTGGAAAATCCTAAGGAGGGCAAATATTGCAATTTCGAAATAAACTGCATAGGCCGGCTTCTCAATGGTCTTGGAAGCGGGAGAAATGACAGAGAACGCAGAAGTCCGGAAGTATTGAAAAGAATAATCAGATTTTCCTCTTTAGCTCCTCGTGAATATAATGAAAAAGACAGCCTGTTCAGTTGGGGCGTAGCAATGGTTATTCCTTTCGACCTTATAGGAATAGATCCTAACAACATTCCAGACAGACTTAAAGCCAATTTTTATAAATGCGGTGATTTGACGCAACATCCTCATTTTTTAAGTTGGAATCCTGTCGAATGCGCTTCTCCTGATTTCCATAGACCGGAATTTTTCGGTGAATTGATTTTTGAAAATTAAATATGTCCCCAAAAAATATTATAGCAAAAATCCTTTTTGCTTCATATCTTATTGCAGTAGGTATATTATGTTTTATTCATACGGACAAAATACCTGACATGCAAAAAATGATTTTTGGCATACCTACAGACAAGGTTGCACATTTTATTATGTTTTTTCCGTTCCCTATATTAGCTCTTGTATCATTCGGAACAATCACCCGTAAGCCATGGCATTCATTTATTTTTGCAATAATAGTGTTTTTAGCCGGAATCATACTTGCCGTAGGGACTGAATTAGGGCAAGGGCTTACCGGTTATCGTTCTGCAGAGTCAGCGGATCTATTTGCAGACGGGCTTGCTTTGGCGATTAGTTCAATCATTGTCTTGATTATTGATTTAAGGAAACAGTTTGGAAAATGAAGAAAGTTCTGCCACTGGCAATTGCGTTGGTGTTAAGTTGGCCTTTTCAGATCTATGGAAGGAAGGATATTGTCAAGGATTTCGACCCTTTATGCGATTCTCTTAGTGTTTTTATGAAAAACCGGACTACCGTAACATCAAAACTGCAACTCCAAACTGTAATTACACGCAACAAAAAACTGGATTTCTATTTTACAGAAAGTCTTGGTGATCTGCCTTGGAAGAAAAAAGACTGCGATGCTTTCCGCAAAGAACTAATAAAATTGCTTCCGGACACCTATAACGGATATTCAGTTGGCGAAATATATAGCAAAAACACACGTTTAGAGAACTTAATAACCCCATACTTACATAATGACGGCAAGCCTCACGAGTCTTCTTTCAGAGTCAATGCACCAAAATCTCTGCATCCTTTTATTGAAGAAATCGGAGGACTCCGTTACAATAAAGGCTTAAGCGGCAGACTTATAGCATTATGGCAAAGTCACGGACGCTATTTTGAAGCGGAAAAAAACAGATGGCAATGGCAGAGGGCCAGATTTTTCCGTACTGTAGAGGATATGTACACGCAAAGCTATGTGCTGCCATATCTTATACCGATGCTGGAGAATGCTGGAGCAATTACGATGACCCCGCGCGAAAGAGACACACAGATCAATGAAATCATTACTGATAATGACTCTGCTTTCGCAGAACCTCGTACAGGATTCATACGCAAATCAGGAATTTATTCAGAAACAGGTGATTGGACTGATGCAGGTACAGGTTTTGCCGATAAATATATAAGCTATAAAAGAGGTCAGAATCCTTTTTGTATGGGAACTGCCAGACAAATAAGATGTACTGACAGAAAGAATAACATAGCTGAAGCCAGATGGACTCCGAATATCCCGGCAAGGGGCCGTTATGCTGTTTATATTTCTTATAAATCCCTACCCAAAAGCACCACAGCGGCACATTATACAATAAGACATCTTGGAGGTATTTCTGAATTTATTGTAAATCAAAGGATTGGCGGAGGCACATGGATATATATAGGGACATTTGAATTTGCAGAAGGCACTGAAAGTTATGTATCTATTGACAATAAAACCCCTGAAGGAAGAAAATTCGTTCATGGTAGTATTGTTACTGCTGATGCTGTCAAAATAGGAGGCGGAATCGGTAAAATTGTAAGAGGAACAGAAGAGGAGCCTGATAGCATCTGGACAACTTCAGGTATCCCTTCATATATGGAGGGTGCTTTGTATTGGATGCAGTGGGCCGGCGCCGACAGTACCATGACAAGCGAATTTGACAATGATTACACTAAGGATTTTGCCGGAAGAGGCGCTTGGACTTCAATGATGGCAGGAGGTTCCATAGTCAATCCGAGCGAACCCGGAAAAAGAATTCCTTTCGATTTGTCTTTAGCCTTCCATAGCGATGCAGGTACAAGTCCGGGAGATTCCATTATCGGGACTTTAGCTATTTATACATCAAGATGCGATGGTAAAAAGACATTTCCTAACGGTGAAAATAGGATGGTCAGTCGTGAATATTGCGACTACGTCCAAAGTCAGATTGTAAATGACATACGATATTGTTTTGAGCCGGAATGGTCGAGGAGACAGATATGGGACAGGTCATATAGTGAAAGCAGAACGACTTCTGTACCGGCTATGATTCTTGAACTGCTGTCTCATCAGAATTTTGCCGACATGAAATACGGCCATGATCCTGATTTTAAATTTACTGTCAGCAGAGCTGTATATAAGGGGATTCTAAAATTTTTAAGTAACCGTTATGGCTGTACGTATTCCGTACAACCTCTGCCTGTAAATTCTTTTTCAGCAATAATTTCTAAACATAATACAGTCAGACTACGCTGGAAAGAGACGGACGATCCTTTGGAAAAAACAGCAAAACCTAAAGGATTTATTCTATACAGAAGAATTGATGACGGTGGTTTTGACAAAGGATCCATTATAAAAGAACATAAATTTAAAAATGGCTTCTATGAATTGGAAATACCTATTGAGACAGGACATATATATAGTTATAAAATAGAAGCTTATAATGATGGCGGCAAGAGTTTCCCTTCTGAAATATTATGTGCAGGCATCCCATGCAATGGAGTAGATAGGAAAGTACTTATAGTAAATAATTTTGACAGAGTTTCTGCACCTGCTTGGTTTGACACCCCAAGCTATGCAGGTTTTGATGCCGCTCTTGACGGAGGTGTACCTTACAACAAAGATATAAGTTACACCGGCAATATGTACCAATACCGTCGTGAACTTGTATGGGAAAATGATGAAAATCAAGGATTCGGAGCCTCATTTGGAGATGAAGAGGGCAAACAGATTGCAGGCAATACTTTTGATTATCCTTTTATACATGGCAAGGCTATATTATCGGCAGGTTACCCTTTCTGTTCTACAAGTTCAATAGCCATGCAAGAGGATTCCACAATCTTTGATGCCGTCTGGGCTATGGATATTATATGCGGCAAACAAATTACCACCATTTCAGGACGGGGAGTAAAAGGAATTAAATATCAGGTATTTCCAACACCGTTACAAAAAGCCGTGAATAAATTTTCTACCAAAGGCGGCAATATCCTTATATCCGGAGCCAATATAGGTACCGATGTATGGGATCATATTTTTCCAATCGATGTCGACAGCTCCTATATCGCTGATACAAAATCATTCATAGGAAAAAATTTCGGATATAAGAGACTTACTAATTATGCCGGCAGAAGCGGTCAAGTCAGGACTATAAAGAATAAAACAATAAATACTTCCATTTTAGAGGACTTTTTCGATTTCCACACAAAGCCAAATGAAGATTCTTACTGTGTCGAAACACCTGACGGCCTGATACCGTCATCAGATAAGTCTTATACATTCTTGCAATATGCTGATACAAAAATATCAGCCGGTGTCTGCTTTAATAGCGGAGTGCATAAGTCAGCAAGTCTCGGTTTCCCTATAGAGACAATAAGGCGACCTGAAGATATTGAAAAGATTATACGAACTATTCTTCTGTTTTTCGAAGATTAAGAGCCATTTAGAATTTTAATAGCTATCTTTAATTTTGAATTGCTCTTTAGAAGAATTGGCATCGCTCAATTTAATTAATAGAGAAGCCTAACGCAACGCAAAAATGGTCGTCGCAGGATGTTAGGTAATTAAAAATAGTATCGCTAACAACTAAATTCCAATTTATGGAGGAGAAGAAAAAACAACATAAGAATTCAATTCGTTTCTTCAACGACCGTGAAGTGCGGGCTGTGTGGGATGATGAACACAATAAGTGGTGGTTCTCGGTACTTGATGTCATTGCAGCAATAAACGAACAAGATGATTATCAGAAGACGAGAAACTATTGGAAGTATCTCAAAACAAAGTTGAAGAAGGAGAACAACAAACTGGTTAGTGGCACTAACCAGTTCAAACTGCAAGCTCCGGATGGAAAACAGCGATTGACGGATATGTTGGATGGAGAAGGTGTTGTTTGGTTGGCGAAATCAATACCCAATTTCAAAGCAAGAGGATTTATTGACTGGTTCACATACAGCGATAATACTATTGATGGGCAAAGTAAGAAGAAAGCCTACCAACTCTTTGAGAGCGGAATCTTGAAAACGGCAGAGCCGGGAAGTCTAAAGTGTTTGCAACAGATACATGCTTATCTCTTTGGAGGATTATACGACTTTGCAGGACAAATCCGAACAAAGAATATATCTAAAGGAGGCTTTACGTTTGCTAATTGTATGCACTTCCCTGAAACTCTGCAAACAATAGAGCGAATGCCCGAAACAACCTTTGATGAGATAATGGACAAATACGTGGAAATGAATGTAGCTCATCCGTTTATGGAAGGTAATGGTCGTAGCGCTCGTATTTGGCTCGACCTTATGCTGAAGCGCTCTCTCAAACGATGTGTGGATTGGAGTCAGATAGATAAGAAAGACTATCTGAAAGCAATGCGTGAAAGTGTGTCTGATAGTGCGCACATCAAGTCTTTGGTGCTGCCTGCTCTCACTACAAAGATTGATGACAGAGAAATGTTTATGAAAGGTATTGATTATTCGTATTATTACGAACAAACTGATTGAGCATAATAAAGAAAAATATCTGATATAATTTATATTGACACTATAATAATTCAACTAATATATGACCAAAAGAGAATCCGAAATTATTCAACTGATACACAAAGAGGTAAAACCAGCCTTAGGTTGTACTGAACCGATTGCTGTAGCACTTGCAGTGGCCAAAGCGGTGGAAATTATTGCTGACAACTGCACTTGCTGCAAAGAAGCTGGATGTAAAGTCTGGCGGCAAACTGCTGATTTCAAGATTGATGTTGCCGTTAGCGGAAATATTCTTAAAAACGGAATGGGCGTGGGAATTCCCGGAACAGGAATGATAGGCCTTCAGATTGCTGCCGCACTTGGAGCTGTTTGCGGTTGCTCTGCATACGGTCTGGAAGTTTTACGCAACATCTCAGACAGTGCGGTAAATAGAGCTAAAGAGCTTGTATCCAAGAAAAAAGTATGTATAAAGATTGCCAATACATCTCATCTTCTATATGTCAAGGCAACAGTTCGTATAGGTGAGGATATGCAAGCCAGTACTATTGTAAAGCCTCAGGCAAAGTCACACCATAGAACCGGAACGCCAACAGCAAGTGCTGTTATTGAGGACGACCATGATAAGATTGTAGAAGCAAGTTTTGCAGACAAAATATTGATGTCTTCCGAATCAGGAGCAGCCACAGAAGACAAAAGCATATTAGATTACAATTTAACTGTCAAAGAGATATATAATTTTGCCGAATCTATTTCATTTGATGAAATAAAGTTTATCCTTGATGATAAGAAATATAATCTCGCTTTGGCCGAAGAAGGGTTGAAAGGCAATTATGGACTTAAGGTAGGAAAAACAATCCTGCAGAATAGCGACGAAATATTCGGAAACGACTTTATGAGCTATGCTATGTCATTAACGGCAGCGGCTTCCGATGCCCGTATGGCCGGCTGTACCTTACCGGCTATGAGTAACTCCGGAAGCGGCAATCAGGGCATTACTGTAAGTATGCCTGTTATCGCATATGCTTTAAGGAATAAAATACAAGATGAAGACTTGGCAAGAGCACTGATTCTCAGCAATTTAATAGCAATTCACATAAAAGGTTATCTTGGAAAATTGTCAGCTCTATGCGGTTGCGTTGTTGCCTCCACAGGAGCATCCTGTGGAATAGTATATCTTAAAGGTGGGACTTACGAGCAGGTTTGCTATGCCATAAAGAATATGATTGGCAACATAACAGGAATGGTATGCGACGGAGCAAAGGTTGGATGTGCCATGAAAGTAGCTTCCGGGGTTTCCAGCTCGATACAGTCTGCCGTATTGGCCTTAAACAACACTTGTATACACGAGACTGATGGTATTATTGAAAAGGATATAGAAAAGACCATTAAAAATCTCGGAGAAATCGGTTCTACAGGAATGCAGACTACAGACAAAATGATTTTGAATATTATGATCGGCAAATAAACTCTAATATTCGGCTATCCATGCAACGTTCAAATGATTTTCTGCATCTAATAAATGTTAAACATTGATTCTATGAAATACACAATTACAAGAAATGTATCCTGTCTCATTCTGAGTCTTAACATTATTTTACCTATTTCCTGTTCAAAAGGGTTTTCTGATTATTCCGGTCATCCGAGAGCTATCGAAAACGGTCAGAGTCATGGTTCTGCAGGTGTTGTCACTGCAGGTGAATGGAATGACCTCAATCATTGGAATTACTGGGGTATGTTGATTACCGGCAACACATACGGCAACATGCCTGACTATTGGGGTTTCTATACCAAATACCGTGTTGCCGTAAAAATCATTGATAATAGCGACAAACCTGTTGCCGGAGCCAAAGTGGAACTATATGCTAATAAATCGGAAAAACCGGCTTGGCTTGCAATTACTGACAATCATGGCCTTGCCAACTGCTGGTTAGGACTATTTGACAAAGATATTGAAATAAAACAAGAAAATCTTGGAATTAAAATAAATGGAATCTGGCAAAAAGACGCTCCTCTTGTCACCAAATTGCCTTTTAATGTTCCTATAGCAGAATTAGAGGCCAAGACTGAAGAAAAAATATATAATGTATATAAAATCAATGCAATTGCTCCTGCCAAGAAAAAAGCAGATATTGCATTTATTGTAGATGCGACAGGCTCTATGTCAGATGAAATTGCTTTCTTGAAAGAAGACCTTATGGATATTATCAACAAAGCTGCTCAAAAAACATCTGCTCCTCTTCGGACAGCCACCCTTTTCTATAGGGACGAAGGAGATGATTATGTAACAAAATTTTCCGATTTTACTGATAAACCTGAAAATACAAGAAAATTCATTTCAGAGCAAAGCGCAAATGGTGGCGGGGATTACCCTGAAGCTGTACATATAGCACTTGAAAAGGCTTTGCAAGAACTCTCTTGGGATGAAAATGCAAGCAGCAAAATTGCATTTATGCTTTTAGATGCGCCTGCACACCATAATACCGATGTGATTAACAGTCTGCATTCATCAATTGCAAATTATGCCAAAAACGGCATATCGCTCATTCCTATTGCAGCAAGCGGCGCTGACAAGAATACTGAATTCATGCTGCGATTTTTTGCAATTGCTACTGGGGGGACTTATGTATTTATCACTGATGACAGTGGGGTAGGAGGACAGCACACAGAGCCGAGTGTAGGTAAATTTCAAGTAGAAAAGCTGAATGAATTGATTGTCAGGCTTATAAAATTTTATACAGAATAAACTCATTATAGCCTAAAAAATAAAGGCATTTATTTACTCTTTATAGGAATTTTATTATATTTGCAAACCTCTCTTGGGAATCCAAGAAGAGGTTTGCAAATATGCGGAATTAGCTCAGCTGGTAGAGCGTTGGCTTCCCAAGCCGAAGGTCGCGGGTCCGAGCCCCGTATTCCGCTCTTTTTTAAACACTGACCATTTTCTCGGTCAGTGTTTATTATATATTGTTACCTAAAGACCTGATTATTTAAATTCATATTCTGAAACATTTTTTATACCGGGAATGCCGTAATATGACTCTACAATATCTCCCTTAATATATATTTTACGCCCGAGATTAGAAGGAAAACTCTGAAGATTCAGTGCTTCTCGCATTTTTCCTTTCTTTAATTCAACAGATAAACATGATTTCTTGTCAGAAATTTTTCTTCTTCCGGCTATTGCAATATTTGTTGAAGAATAAAAAGGTGGCTCTATAATAAGATTGTTTGGAGATTTGAAAGAGCCTACAATAAAACCACAAACCCATTTTCCTTTAGCTCCCAAACAAGTTTTTGCCTCTGAAACAGTATATGCAGATTCCTTGGTATCTCCTTTCTTATTGCTACCGCCTATTATAAAATGATCGGATATCCAGTTGCCGGAAGTGTCAATAGAGATTTCAATATCCCTTTTCCATTCCGATATAGAACTATTTGGAGCCGATATACCCATATCCAGCATATCTCTCGACTTCATAATCCTTTTAAACAAAGTTTTTTCTTCACCGGTATTATACAATACAAATGAAATCTCCCCGGGATTGAAATATGCAATCCTTTTCTCAGAATAACCATACATCAAACTGCCATCTTTTGATTTAAGATAAAGGACACCTTCGGGATATGATGTCAAAAAATCAGGGGCAATACGCAAACGTATACCACAATTAATCAGCCGACAACACATTACAGCCCTACCAACGCCTCCAGGAGGCACAACAACACACTGCTCATCGCCATAAATAGGTTTTGAAAAACAAGGTTTTGTGCTATCGGTTGAGCGAACTGAAATAATATAAGAGCCGGGTTTAACCATAATATGTTCAGGAGAATCAGCAAATTTGCCTTTATATACAACATTTCCATCAGGCCCTTTAATGTCAAGAAGGAACTCACTTGTATCAGGCATTTCCGATATAGCTTTGGTATCGGAATATGAATTAAGGGAGAAACAGATGTTTAGTCTCCCCTCCTGCTCGTCCTTAAGGATATTACAGGCAACTGTGTTAAAAAATACAATTGTAAATAGGACAAATAGCTTGACCGGCTTTAAAAAAAATAGTCTCTTCATATCAAATTATTTTTATTGGTGACAATATAGATATTGAAAAGATGCAACAAGTTAAGATTTGTAAAAATCTTAAGTCATCGCTATTATTTATAAATATTTAACATGAATTTGCTGATTATTAATAAGATAATGAGAAAAGATTCATATACTTTTAATTTTTCCACTTATACAATTTAATATCGGAATGACTAAACAGATGACATAAAATCATATGGAACAAGCCTAATGTAATAACCTGCTCCCCCTATTAGGCTTCATGCTATGATAACCGACATGAATCATAAAAAATAACTATCTTGGTTTTAAAATATTATTTATTATGAATTATACTGAAATTATCATATCAGAATTGATTGCTTTGTCGGAACCTGACAGAAAAGAGACTCTTCAGCGATTTTTTAAGACGGAAAAGGGACAATATGGTGAAGGAGACAAATTTCTCGGAGTAACAGTACCGAACATAAGAAAAGTTGCCTACAGATATTCAGGAGTCAAACTTGAAGATCTTGAGAAACTCCTATCCTCCCCTTGGCATGAAATAAGAATGTGCGGACTTCTTATAATGGTAGAGCATATTGTAAAGATCAGTAAAAACACATGGTTAAAAACTCATAGTCTTAAAGATGCTGAAGCTATAAAGAAAGATTATTTCGAATTCTATCTTAGTCATACTGAGCGAATCAACAACTGGGATTTAGTAGATCTAACCGCTCCGACTATCATAGGAAAATACATTATAGATAAAGACCGCAGCATCATATATCAATTAGCAGACAGTCAATTAATTTGGGATCAACGCATTTCTATAGTATCAACTTTTGCATTTATAAGGACAGGTGATCTGGAAGACACCTTCAAAATTTCCGAAAAGCTACTGCATAATACACATGACCTTATCCATAAGGCTGTAGGTTGGATGCTCAGAGAGGCGGGAAAGAGAAATAAGCAAAAGCTGATAGCATTTTTGGATAAGTTTGCTCTTGAAATGCCGAGAACAATGCTACGATATTCTATTGAAAAGTTAGAAGAAATACAACGGAAGCATTATCTTGAATTAAAATAATAATATTTATGGGAAATAAACCTAATTTCAATAAGATCATATAAGATCAAAGTAGACACAATTCCACATTATCTACGTGAATTAAATTAAAGAATCGTAAAAATTTAAGCCTTTTTAATCAAAACTATTAAAGAATTAGCAAAAACGACAAAATCCGGAGTCACTCTATAACTCTAACCTTATTTTTTTGAGTACCTTTGAGTTATTAATAACAACGATTATGAGCCGAATCGAAAAGAAAAAACTATCGCAATTAAAAACGCTTAGAATATTATGCGTCATAATGCCATTATTGTCCGCAACTCTAAGGTTTATTGTTTTTCACACATTAAGGATAGAAGACATACAACGTATTATGCTATTGTCTTGTAGTGCCATCATTATGCTGCAATTCTTTTTAGAAGAAAGTAAAATGGTACTTATATTGACATCTATTACTCTTTTATGGGATTTTATTGACCTTTGCATTTCAACTATATTGTCAGAGGGAGCATATAATATTCCATATATATTATATTCCCTTATTATAATTATCCCTATCCAAATATGTATAATACCAAGAGTAAAAAATAAAGTTCGGGATCAAAAGTATATATCATCCACAATTTCCGGCTGTGATGCAGCAATGGGGTATCTTAGAATCTCTTTTGCTATAATATTTCAGCCGCTTGCAATTTCATCGGTATTTATCATTTATTACAAAATAATACCAACAATAATTTTAATATTATTATTTATTTCAACTTCGGTATTCTTCCTATTTCTATATATAAGAAGTATAAAGAATATGCAATTGATCTGTAAAACACATGTCAAAGATGAACTTAACAACAAGATAGGATTGTCTTTTGAGCCAAAAAGAAAATCTTCAGATAATGATGAACTGAATAGTCTATATAACCGCATGTGCGACAAAATGAAAGAAGAGAAACTTTATCTATCACCATCTTTCACCATTGATGATTTATCGAGAATACTTTACACCAATAGAGGCTACTTATCAAAAACGATAAACAGATGCACCGGCATGAATTTCAACACATTAATAAATAATTATCGAGTCCATCATGCAATGGAGCTTTTCAAGAAAAATCCTAAAATGAAGGTAGCAGATCTTATGGGACTTTCCGGATTCAATAACCCTGTAACATTTAATAATGCTTTCAAAATAGTAATGAAAACAACTCCGGGAGACTGGTGCAATTCTTATCGTGAGAACACACAAATTCTAAAGGAGAAAAATAAATCAAATTCTGAACCTTTGATTTCGAATAATATAATTATTTCAGGCAAATAAAGTAAACTGTTATTTAGGAATAAGCCTCCGCTCAAATAAATTTCCCATAGCAAATTTTGCTAAGGAATACGATAGTCTTGCCAATAATTAAAAATATTGTCATTCAAGAGATTATTTTTCAGATCATTTTATATAACTAACAAAATTTTCCCTATGAAAACAAAACTCATTTTCGCGGCTATGACCGCAATAGCGATGCTCTCCTGCAGAAAGGAGATTCCATCAGCTTCTCCTTCTCTTCTTGGCGAAAAAGTGCAACTCACGATCAATGTGGATGTACCACAAACAAGAGTGACCACTGCGGATACTCCCGAAGAGTCTAAGGTAAATGACATCCAGATTCTCGTATTTCGCCCGGACGGTACTCTTGATGCCTATAAGAGGGAATCATCATCTCCTATTTCAGGAATCTCCTGTACGGCAGGCCAAAGAAACATATATGCGGTAGTGAATTTCCCTACCGATCTATGTTCGGTCAAGACTGAAAACGAGCTTAGGGGAAAGACATTCGCTTTCTCTGATGAGAAAATGAACGGCTTCCAAATGATAGGCAAAACCACACATAACGTGTCAGCGTCAAACGCAACCGTACAGATTTCAGTGCAAAGGGCCGTAGCTAAGATTCACTTCAATGGCATAAAGACAGATTTCCAAGATAAGGCATACAAAAAGATGCCGTTCAAAGTAACAAAAATATATGCTATCAATATTACTGAAAAATATCAGATTACATATCCTTCCACAGTCATGGCGCCAGCTATAAATAAGGCCAAACTTAACACCGGTCTCGCAGCAAACGCCAAGACTCTTCTCCTTTATCAGCCGGCATCACCTATGGCTGTAACCAATGGAGCTGCGCCAATTTCAATTGACAAGAGCTTCTATGTCTATCCGAACTACTCTACAATTGAATACAACAAGACACGTATTGTTGTGGAAGCCACTCTTGGAAACAAGACATACTATTACCCTTTGACATTTGCCGATAAAATCAAGGCAAACACATTATATGACATAAAAAATCTTATAATTAAACGTCCCGGATCAGATAATCCCAATATTCCGGTTATTACCGGTGACTGTGGTTTTAAAGTGAATGTCATAGACTGGACAACAGGTGAGACATTGAATATTACTATTTAATCTCATTATATATAAAGGCAATGGATAGCATTGCAGCCACCAACAAACCTTTAGCAATGAACACAAGAAAGATATTATCATATATTTTATTAACGGTAGCTATAACAGCAGTATCAGAATGCTCTGTCAAAGAGGATAGAAAGCAATGTCCATGCAGGCTAACATTGGACATATCCGATGGCAGAAGAGTAGTGCCTGAAGAATGTCTCAGTCTCCTACTCATCAATGAAGACAGTAGCGTGGAGACCGATACCAGACTCAAGCCTGACAATTTTCCGAAAGGATGGCAGAAAGACGTGAAAAAAGGAATCATATCAATATGCGCCCTTAAAGGTGTAAAAGCATGCACGAAAAATGCAGCCTCTCTCCTCGCACCTGAAAGAGGAGAGTTCGACAGGATATTTTTTTATCATTCTCATGCTAACTGCACAGGAGAGACAGCAAGAGACACAGTCAGACTAAGAAAAGCCTTTGCCGAGATAGCCGTGGAACTTCCAGACCCTACCAACACCAAGCATCAATTCGACATAACAGCAGAATGCTTATCTTCCGGACTTGACATAACCACTTCAAAACCTACGGGCGGAAAAATGTCCGTACTGTTAAAGTCAGACCATGATAAGGCCTTAAGAGGTGACTTTCATCCCGTCCAAGACCTCGATACCATTGGCAGAAGCAATAGATTATTCCGATTCATCTGTCCTCGTCAGAATGATTATTCGATGAGAATATTGTTACATAATAAAAATGGAGAACTAACATATAGCATTCCTATTGGAGAAATGCTCAGAGACAACGAATACAGCTGGGACACCCAGAATCTTAAAGATGCTTTCATAAAAATAGACAGGGCAAAAGTGGGGATATCTGTCAAAATAAGCGACTGGAATAAAGGTGAAGAAAAAGAAATTACTATATAAAATCCTATAATAAAAAACTATTTAACTTATTTATATATGAAAAGAATATTTATATCTTTACTTTCAATTGTAGCCCTTTGTTCCTGCAGCAGGTCTATAATCAATGAAGCGTCACAAAGTGAGATATTCACAATTTCCGCATCCCCTTATGACGGAACTTTTAATACTCCGGAAACAAAATCAGCAAATTTTGAAGATGTAGGCAACAAGGTGACAGATTTCAACATCTGGGTATATGACAGTGTAACAGGAAAGCTTGTCAACGGAGACTCATACTACAAGACATATTTTACAAATCCAAATGAAGTGAACGGATATTATCTATTTCCGGACTTCAACAAAAAATATGATATCTATATAATTTCTAATTTTGGAAAATTAGACGCTCCTAAGAACAGTTCATATGCAGATTCATACAGATACACTTTTGAGTCTTATGATACATTCAAAACAACTGGATTTCCTATGGCAAACCGCTTCAGTTTCGTGCCTTCGGATCCTTCAATAAACCACTGTCTCCAACTGAAACGTCTCGTTTCAAGATTTTCCTTAAAGTTCAAATTTAGCGAAGATAACGATTACGAATTCAATTTAAAGTCGGTCGTTGTAAGAAACAGCGCTAAAGTCATTTCACCTTTCGCGGAGGAATCCAAAGCCAACAATGATTTAGAAGTGTTCAAAGTTGCAGATTATCTATCTCCGGCCGAATTAACTTCGGAGGGTGGTGATATTTATATGATAGAGAATATCCAAGGAGAGGTTTTCAATGCCCCCAACAAAAGATCTCCATACAATATGAAAAAGGATGCTTATAAATGCACTTCTTATCTTGAGTTTTTAGGAGAAGTGCATAAGAAAGATGGAACATCAGGATTCGATCATGTAAAATGCCGCTATTATTTCGGCGAGGGCAAATTCGCCGGTGTAAAAAGGAATTACAATACACCTATCATACTTACCATGACCAATTCATTCCTTGAGAATGACGATTGGACAGTCGAACCAATAGATCCTTACACCAAGGCATATATCAAGTTCAATGATTTCGGCCCTGTGACATGGGCCACCGATCCAGTTAACTTATTATCGCTCAACAGTAGCAATAAAAAGTTCCGGATGTTCGGCCGTGTCTTTGTAGACAACGATTTCGCCGATAATATCAAATATAAGTATGTCTTTGACAAAGAAGCTTTGAAAAGGGCTGGTGTTACTCTGAAAGTGTTTTACCCCACTGACGGTGGCCTGAAGTCTTCCGAAGAATATGGTAAGGGACCGTCCACACTTGTGTTCTCGACAGGAGACATCAGCCTTGCTGATTCTGACATAGAATTCACGGCAGTGGACGAGTATGGAGCCGTTCTGGGAAAATTCAACACTAAAATTTCCATAATTCCTGAAATTTCCGTGGATTACTATGATTTAGATATTTCAAATGCACAACATAACGGAGGAAGCCTCACTTTCCGTTATAATGTGAATGTCGCTTTTGATGGCATCACGCTTGATCCTGCAGTAGGAGATTATACTGTGGAAATCATTGATTGGGGGTATGACTATAAGGATGGCAAGAGGATTCCATATGATTTTGAAGGAAATATTTGCGATTATTCTTACGAATACAAATATCAAAAAGATCTCGCAAAAATAGATATCGATTTCATTTACCAATATGGTGATCATCACGATTATGATAATTCTTATTATCTTCTGATCAATGTGATTCTGAAAAACGGACGAAAATATCAGGCTGAATGCAAGGAAGGAATGGTCAAACCAAATCCCGATCCTATCCCCAAGCATTCAGGTCTATATTATTTATATGAACCATATAAATACAAGCCTATGGATCGATGTGGGACATACAGTTCCGACCTTGGAGTGGACACTTCATCTTATGACGGAGAATGCTATTACTATTCCTCCTTCATATCGGTTGATTATTCTGAAAATGGAGCTGTCTATCCTGTCATCAGCGGAGGAAGGGAAACAGAATTCAAATACTATGAGAACGATGTGGAGAAGAGCATTAATCTATCAGTCTCATCTCCTAAAGTTATTTGGAAAAACATACGCCGGACTAACCGCACAGGCTCGCAGTATCCATATCATGACGGGCGTTATATTGTGGGAAGCCACAAATCATACGTCATCATCACCGTTACTTTCCCGGATAATCACCAAAAAAAATATTGGGGATATATAAGCGAAACCGATGAGTTCGGGGGATTGTTCAAATATTTACATTGATATATTCAATCTTAATAAAAATCCCCTGAAGTATAAACTCAGGGGGTTTTTCATATCTTTTATATTCCGGTCGTATATTTTATTGAAAATTTGCAAAGATATTTCCAAAGAATTAAAATTAGATTTAAGCTCATCCAATACACTTTTAAAACCATCTTAGATAACAATTAAGATTCGGAATATTTTTAAATTTTATATTAAATTTGAATTTTTATAATTAAAAACCGAAATATTATTCTTATTTTTGTAAAATTTCGATTAAATCAGATTGATTGCCTGAGACCTTACAAAGCAACTATGCAATTTCATATTGCAAGAAAAAGGTAGAAAATCGGATACAACCCGTTTTTATAAATATTTTTATTTTACTAAAGAATGAACAACAGAATTATTTACAGAGTTGCCGAAAAGAAATACTCGTCTCCTGAAATTGAAGTCATAAAAATGGAATCTTCTCAAAACTTTCTTGAAGGAAGCGGAAACTTGTCGGTGCTACCTGAAGAAGATTGGTAAAAAGCGAATCGAAGAAAAAACTTCAATTATTTCAAAAGAAACAACAAAAGAAATCTTTTAAATGAAAAAACAAAACAACGAAAATTTAAAAAACATGAAAATAAAATATACTATTGTAGCTCTTGCTCTCATTGCAGCAAGTTGCTCCAGCGAAAACATACTCCGTGAGGAAAAAGTAGCGAAACCATTTACAATTACAGTATCTCTACCCGAAGAAGACAATAGCACAACGCGTGCAACATACACCAGGGATGAGTCCGGTATGCACAAAGGTATATGGAACGATGGAGACGCTCTCTCAGTAGTATTTGAGATAGATGGTCAATACCATGCAGAAAAATTCGAGTTAGAGTCAAAGAGTGAAGATAGCCGCAAAGCCACCTTTGCTGCTCCTGCCACAACTAAGTTACCTGCAAAAGGCTCTGTTACAGTAGGAGTATACTATCCATATAGGCCGGCTAATAACCCTAGTTATCCCGGCATTCCTTGCTTTGAATTAAATAACTCTGTTAATTCGGACAATCTGCAAGGAATGGGAAATTATACATTGCTCTATACTACCGGTATTAAAATAACCAATAGAAAAATATATCCTATTACTTTTTCCAATGCCGGCACCTCGTTTATAAGACTTCCTAAAAACTTGCAAATTTTCACTGAACATAATGAAACAACAACCATAACTCGTGAAGATTTAAAGATCAACGATTTCTCTTTGGCCTTATATAAACCTACAGAATTGACCTTAGATAATAAAGGCCGTATCATAGTGCAATCATCAACCCAAATAAAGAACGGGATATTGCAAAGCGATGTATATCTCCCTTTCCTTATAAAAGAAGATTATACAGGTACTGCAGATTTGGATATTTGGATTAGCGGAACGCGATACAGTTGGACTCTCCCTTCACGTACAGTTTCTTCCGGTAAAGTATACACAGTTAAGCAAGATAAAATAAGTCCGGAGGTATATTAAAAACAATAAAACCTCATAACATAAAAAATCCTTCTATATATTCATACTGGAAGGATTTTTTATGTTTAATAGTTTCGCCAATATAATAAAATGGCAAAATAAGTGAATCAAACGACACTGAATAAGGATAACCTCTCATCAGAAAAGGCTTTAACAGCATTTCTGAAAACCATTTCGTATGAATTAAAAACAACACGGAAAAACCATATAGCTTTACCGTGTTATTCGTTAAATATCAATTCAATCAATACTCTTCTTCGTTGAAGAAAAAGTCTTCTTTGGTCGGATAATCCGGCCATATATCTTCTATACTTTCATATATCTCGCCCTCATCTTCAAGTTCCTGAAGATTCTCAATAACTTCTTCAGGAGCACAAGAACGGTTGGCATAATCTATAAGTTCGTCTTTTGAAGCCGGCCATGGAGCATCATCAAGGCTGCTTGCAAGTTCAAGTGTCCAATACATGATATAATTGGTTTAAATATTTATATATCAATAACATTCTACCTAAAATGGCTATCCTACCATAATAGTCGGGGCGGCAAATATAGGCAAAAATTCTATATTTCTAATTATTTTTAACTAATTTTGTATTGATTTTATAATAAACAATCATGGCATTTCACAAAAGAGAGCTATACGATGATAATACGACTGCTGAAATTGCAGTGCATGTAAAAGAAATCTTAAGACTGCTTGGAGAAGATACGGCAAGGGAAGGTATTGTCAAAACTCCTGAAAGAGTAGCAAAATCCCTTCAATTTCTAACACAAGGCTATCAGCAGGACGGCAATGCTATAATAAGGTCTGCAATTTTCGATGAAGAGTATAGGCAAATGGTTCTTGTAAAGGACATAGAGTTATATTCCACTTGTGAACACCACATGCTACCTTTTATAGGCAAAGCCCACGTAGCATATATACCTAATGGAAAAATTACAGGCCTGAGTAAAATTGCAAGAGTAGTAGAAACTTATGCCAGAAGACTACAGGTACAGGAAAGACTTACAGTACAGATAAGAGATTGCATACAGGATTCTCTCAAGCCTCTTGGAGTGGCTGTAGTCATCGAAGCCATGCATACCTGTATGCAAATAAGGGGGGTTGAAAAATCGAATGCTATTACTACTACATCTGCTTTTTCAGGTGCTTTCCTGACATCAGACCGAACAAGAAATGAATTTCTTAATCTTATCAAACAATAAAAAATATTTAAAATTATGAAAAAATTAATTATCGTTATCGCAATTGCTATTATTTCATTTTCAGCAAATGCACAAATTTATGTCGGCGGCAGCATTAATCTTAGCGCAAGCAGCAAAACAAGTTTTATATTTACTCCTGAAGTGGGCTACAATCTCAATGACAGCTGGGCAGCAGGAGCAGCCTTGGCTTTCAGTTCAATCGACGGAATAACTTCAGTAGGGCTAAAACCCTATGCCAGATGGACGGCTCTTAAACTCGGACCTGTCAATATGTTTCTTGACGGATATGTAGGCTATACTAATGCATCTAATTCCGCTCTTAAGACATCTGTAAACAGCTTTGCATTAGGCGTAGCTCCGGGTCTATCAATTCCAGTAACAAAACATTTATCTTTTGTAGGTCATGTAGGGGCTATAGAGTATGCAAATGTAGAAAAAAACAATATATTCACTCTGAATTTAACTGGTTCTGCATTCTCTGCAGGAATATATTACAATTTCTAAAAAACAACACAAATATTTCAAAGCTATATTAGCCTGAATAAAAATACCTCCGCAGAAATAAAATCCTGCGGAGGTAATTTATAATATACATAATTATTTCAAAAAAGCATCTCCTACAACCTTCTGACTACGAGCAATAAAATCACTCAAAGCCTTACCTTTAAGCATACCGTTGGCCAGAAGAGCCAAATCCACAACCTGATGCAAAAGTTCATTGCCCGAAGCAAATACCGAAACTTCAGCCTTATGAGCATCTATAACAGCCTGTCTTGCCTCTCTGACGGCCTTCTTGTCTTCTTCAGAAGCATCTTTGGCAGCCTCTGCCGGCAATTCTCCCATCGGCTCGACATCAGACTTTTTAGTCTCGACTATCTTCGAAATGAGAGGATTTTCCATATTAACCGTAATATTGTATGATTCCGGCATCTCTCCATAGAAATTCAAACCTCCTCCAAGAGCGCTCATTTCACGATAACGACGCATAAATTCACTCTGGGTTATCAGAATAGGAGCACCTGACTCGCCAAGATTGTCGGCATCGACAAAGTATTCATTGCCTTCAGGCAGTACAGACTTGAACAATGTTGACAAATCTTCTCTTTCCTCCTCTTTCATTTCAAATTTCACCTTATCATCCTTTGGTATCAATTTGTCTACCGCATCAGAATCCACACGGGCAAACCTTGAATTCTCTATTTTCTGTTCCAAAAGATTTACGAAATGAGAATCAAGCTCGCAGTCCATCAAAAGCACATCATAGCCCTTGTTTCTGGCCGCTTCGATATAAGCATATTGTTTTTCAGAATCTGTAGCATACAAATACACCACTTTCTTATCCTTATCTGTCTGCTGTGTCTCTATAGCCTTCCTATAATCATCATAACCGAAATATTTTCCATCCACATTCTTGAAAAGAGCAAATTTCAAAGCACGCTCGCAAAATTTCTCATCGCTGAGCATACCATACTCGATAAACATTTTCAAATTATCCCATTTTTCTTCAAGAGCATTTCTCTCTGATTTGAAAATATCTTCAAGTCTGTCAGACACTTTTTTGGTAATATAAGTCGAAATCTTCTTGACATTGGCGTCACTCTGAAGATAACTTCTGGACACATTCAGAGGAATATCAGGAGAATCTATAACCCCATGAAGCAAGGTCAGAAAATCAGGCACAATATTATCCACATGATCTGTTACGAACATTTGATTGCAATAGAGCTGTATCTTGTTTTTCTCTATTGACATCCTATCTTTAAGTTTAGGAAAATAAAGAATACCGGTAAGATTGAAAGGATAGTCTACATTCAAGTGAATATAAAACAAAGGCTCTTCTTTCATAGGATACAAAGCCCTATAAAACTTCATATAATCCTCTTCCTTGAGGTCAGAAGGCGCTTTTGTCCAAATAGGCTCAATACTATTGATCTGATGATCCTTATCCGTATCAATATATTTGCCGTCTTTCCATTCCTGTTCCTTACCGAAAATTACAGGTACAGGCATAAATTTGCAATATTTTTCCAAAAGCGACTGAATCTTTCCTTTTGTAGCATATTCTTTGGAATCATTATCCAAATAAAGGGTTATTTCGCTGCCCCTATCAGTCTTGCCAGACTCCTCAATCTTATATTCAGGACTTCCGTCGCATGACCACCTTACAGCCTTTGCTCCGTCTTTCCAGCTAAGAGTGTCAATAGTCACTTTCTCTGCAACCATAAAGGCAGAATAAAACCCAAGTCCGAAATGACCAATGATATTGCTCAGCTGATCCTTATATTTTTCCAAAAATTCCCCAGCAGAAGAGAAAGCTATCTGATTGATATATTTATCAACCTCTTCCTCTGTCATACCTATTCCTCTATCAATTATTTTTAGAATTTTCTTATTCTCATCAAGATCTATTCTTACCTCCAAATTGCCCAATTCGCCTTTGAAATCTCCAGATAAGGCCAATGCTTTCATTTTCTGCGAAGCATCGACAGCATTCGCCACCAATTCCCTAAGAAAAATCTCATGATCCGAATAAAGAAACTGTTTAATCACCGGAAAAATATTCTCCGTAGTAACTCCTATTTTCCCTGTAGCTGTATTCTTTGCCATAATATTATAATTATTTTGTATTATACATAAAAAAGCCGGCTTTCCGGCCGGCAATAACAATGTCAAAATATGTTCCAACTTAATGTTTATGACATTTTGTCACTCAAGTAATCAAACCTCTCTGATTTTATTTCTCGCGAAAGCAGTATGGAACCCAAAATTGCACTATTTATACATGAATCTCTTGATACTCATTTTAGGAGTTTTTTCAAAAGGCTTATCCATCACCTCCACCTTGGTTATAAGGCTATATGCAGGCAGCAACTTATTTGCTCCAATCTTAATATTCTCAGGAATTTCAGATATTGCCTCCTTATCAAGAAGGGACTTGGCAATAGCCTGCTCATCAAGATATACCAAGGCTACTAATTTTGCTCCTCTATCCACCACAACAGATTCAAGCACATAATCCTGATTATTGACGATGGCTTCAACCTCTTCCGGATATATATTCTGCCCCGAAGGACCAAGAATCATATTTTTGGAACGGCCTCTTATAAAAATATTGCCTTCAGCATCGATAATACCGAGATCGCCGGTCTTGAGATAACCGTCCTCTGTAAAGGCATTTGCAGAAGCCTCCGGATTCTTGAAATAACCTATACAGATATTATCTCCCTTAGCCTGGATTTCTCCTACAATATGCTGAGGATCATCAGAGTCAATCCTGACTATTGCACAATCAACAGCCTTCCCACAAGAACCTGCAACATATTTTTCATAGTGCTCATAGGCCAATAGAGGTGTTGCTTCGGTCATACCATAACCAACCACATAAGGCAGTTTAACCTTCTTGAACCATTTTTCCACCTCAGGATTTACAGCGGCCCCTCCCATAATAAACTCCTGAATATTACCTCCGAAAGCGTTTTCAAGCCCCTTTCTTATCTTATTGAAAATAATATTGTTAAGGCCGGGGATCTTAACTGCCAACTTCATAATAGGCTTGTCCAGCATCGGCTTTATCTTAGCTTTGAATATTTTTTCCATAACAAGAGGGACAGTAACCAACAGATATGGCTTGACTTCAGCAAAAGCCTTGAGTAATGTCGATGGCGTAGGTGTCTTGCCCAACCAATATATGGCAGAACCATTGCATAGAGGATAAATAAATTCGATAACAAGACCGTACATGTGAGCCATTGGCAGCATAGATAGCATTTTATACTTGTCTGAAGCCGGCATGTTTCTTTGGCTGAAATCAACAGTAGCACTGAAATTCCTATGTGTAAGCATTACTCCTTTTGGGCTTCCTGTAGAACCTGAAGTATAATTAATTGTACTCAGATTATCCCAATTGTTCGTAGGGAAAACAACATCTTTAGGGCCATACCCTTCCGGATGCTTCTCATTAAACAAGTCATCAAGACTATTATATTTATCTTCTATTTCAGAATACTTGGTATACAATAAGTTCCAATTATCAATATCGATAACAAACTTCAATTTCGGCATTTTGGCAATATCCAACTTATCCCACTTGTCAGCATTGATAAAAAGTCCTACACTTTCTGAATGGTCTGTAAGATAATTTACGCTTTCCGGTGTAAAATCAGCCAAAATCGGCACAACAACAGTTTCGTAAGTATTAATTGACAGATAAGAGATACCCCATCTGGCACTATTTCTAGCACATATTGCAATTTTTTCACCTTTCTTGATACCGATTTCATCAAAAAATATATGAAAGCGCTCTATATTGAAAGCCATCTGCCCATAGGTAAAGCTCTCTCCTTGATAATTATTAAGGGCTGATTTGTCCCAAAAGTTTCTCGTAGCATCTTGCAGTCTTGCAAGGTAATGTGGGTATTTTTCCATTTTCATTAAAATTTGTACAAAAATACTAAAAATAGCCGAGCAACCATTCTTTTTGTACTATATTTGTAAATATTCAGACTATAATCAATTCATTATGAATCAAAAACCGATAGTAGCACTTATTTACGATTTTGACGGCACACTATCTCCCGGCAATATGCAAGAGTTCGGTTTCATTCAAGCAATCGGCTCAACTCCTGAAGAGTTTTGGAGTATGAGTGACGGTATTGCCAGAGGACAGGATGCCAGCAATATTCTTGCATATATGAAACTAATGACGGATGAGGCCAGAAACCATAACATCAAACTGCGCAAGAGTGAATTCAAAAAATTCGGTAAACATATACAACTTTATGAAGGCGTAAAAGATTGGTTCAAGCTAATCAATGAATATGGAGAGAGTAAAGGTGTAAGAATTGAGCACTATATCAATTCTTCCGGACTTAAAGAGATAATTGAAGGCTCCCCTATCGCCAAAGAATTCAAACATATATTCGCCTGTACATACTTGTACAATGACAAAGGAGTTGCAGAATGGCCCGGAATCGCTGTCGATTACACAGCCAAAACACAGTTCATTTTCAAAATCAACAAAGGAATAATGAGTGCCAGAGACTCTATCAAAGTCAATGACAGTACGGCTGAGGACAAGAAACGAATACCTTTCCCGAATATGATTTATTTCGGCGATGGACAAACTGATATTCCTAGCATGAAAATCATAAATATGTTCGGTGGCAATTCAATTGCAGTATATGACCCTAAAAACAGTGCAAAGAAATCAGCTGTCGAGAAATTGCGTAGACAAGGGCGTGTTAATTTCATAACACCGGCCAACTATAGCAAGGATAGCAGAACATATAAGATTGTTTGCCTTATAATCGACAAAATCAAGGCTGAATACGAACTTAAACAGCTCTCTAAAAAAAGCAAATAAAATAGAACGACAAGTATCGAGAACAATCAGTACTTCAAGAGAGACAAAAAAATAAGCCAACTAAAAAGTTGGCTTATTTTAAAGTATTTTTCAATGATTACTCAATAACTACAACCCTGTTAAGCACATTCTTAGCAAATCTCTGGTTGGTATCACCCTCTGCCTTAACAGTAAGTCTGGCAGCATCAATACCCTTCTTCACGAGATAATTCTTAACAAAGTCTGCACGCTGCTGTGAAAGCTGCATATTGCGTTTTGCAGAACCTGTAGCCTTGTCAGCTGAACCGGTAACTGTGTAAGGATTATCTGTCTTAGAGAGAACATTGTCGATGAAGAAGTCAAGGTGAGCAAGTTCACGCTCTGAAAGCTTAGCTGAACCACAGTCAAAGTAAAGTGTAGCAGGAGAAGCAACAACATTGTTCTCAGCACCAACATATACTGTATCAGGAACCTGATTCTTCAGAGCCTCTATTTCATTCTTAAGCGCTGCGTTCTCTTTTTCAAGTTCAGCTACTCTGTTCTTAAGAGCATTGTACTGATCTGTTGTGAAAGGAACAGGTACAATAACCGGCATAAGTGAAGATACACGATCAAAGTTAGACCTGCCAAGATTAAATATAAGACCTGCTGTAGCTGTAGGAAGGAAAGCGAACTTAAAGTTAGATTTATCAAAAAATGCAGCATTTCTAGCAACAGCACAAGAAAGATCAATATAAAGATCAACGTGCTTTCCAAGACGGAAATCATTCAAGATACCGAAGCCTGAAGCAAACTCCAAGTCATTCTGCTTAGCCGGCTGATTCAACATAACACCAAGTTCAGCATAAGGAATAATGTCCCAGAAACGTGTTTCCTTATATCCGCTGATAGCATTGGAAATATTCCACATCAAATCACCATGCACAAAGTGCTGATTCCATTTGTAAGCCTCTGCAGGAGCTGATGCCTCTAAATATTTCTTGTCAAAAGAGTTATTTATACCTCTGTAGCCCAATCTAGCACCTACTGATGGAGTAAACCATTTACCTAAGAAAGCTTCAGCAGCAATTCCGCCGGGAAAATTAGAGCTAGCGCCCTTTGTATTAAAGCTATTGACACCTGCACCAATACCAATGAACCAGTTATCACGGCCACGGTTAGTTGCATAAGAGCCTTTTACTACTTTACCGTTTTCATCACGGTTGCCATTCTCCTGTGCATTAGCAGAGAAAGTAAAGAGACTTGCTATCGCAAGAATCCCAAAAATTGTTTTGATTCCTTTCATTTTTATAGAATAATTAATTAACAATACTCTTTTTTTAATATTTAAATCAAAATAAATCTGACCATAATATACAGCAAAGGTAGCAATAATTATTTATAAACAAATAATCAGCATGTTTTTTTTGATTTTTTTTACAAGTCATAAATAATTATATTTTTCTGGGTATATTTGTATATATATATTATTTGAATGAAATTTAAACTCGAATCTGCATATAAACCGGCCGGGGACCAGCCAACAGCCATAAAAGAGATTTGCCGGTCTCTTGATGAAGGAATCAATGCCATAACACTTTTGGGTGTAACAGGTTCCGGAAAAACATTCACAATGGCGAATGTTATAGAAAAACTTCAACGACCGGCGCTAATATTAAGCCACAACAAGACACTTGCGGCACAGCTATATGGGGAATTTAAAGCATTTTTTCCTGAAAATTCGGTAGAATATTTCGTGTCCTACTATGATTATTATCAGCCGGAGGCCTACCTGCCTGTCACAGATACATATATAGAAAAAGATTTGAGCATCAACGAACAGATTGACAAGCTCAGGCTCAGTGCAGCTTCTGCTCTTATGGCAGGCCGTAGAGATGTGATCGTCATTTCAAGCGTTTCCTGTCTGTATGGTATCGGTAATCCTGAAGATTTTCATTCGCAGACGGTTATGATTAAAAAAGGAGAACGCAGAAATCTTACAAGACTCTTATATCATCTAGTAGATGCTCTTTACAGCAGGACAGAAGTCGATTTCAAAAGAGGAACTTTCAGAGTAAGGGGCGATACCGTAGATGTTTTTTTAGGAGGTTCGGACGAAGCTGTAAGAATTGAATTCTTCGGAGATGAGATTGAGAATATATTCCTAATAGAGCCTGTAACAGGTGCTGTTCTGGAAAATCTTGACGAAGTACCTATTTATCCGGCTAATAATTTTGTTACAACTAAAGAAAGGAGTGTAAAGGCCGTCAGCCTGATTCAAGACGATCTTGTCAAACAAATGGAATATTTTGAACAGGCAGGAAAAACACTTGAAGCCAAAAGGCTAAAGCAGCGTGTAGAATACGACCTTGAAATGATAAAAGAAATGGGATATTGTCCGGGAATAGAAAATTATTCAAGATACCTTGACGGAAGGGAACCGGGACAGAGACCATTCTGCCTCTTGGACTATTTCCCTAAAGACTATATCACTTTTATTGATGAAAGCCACGTGACAATACCTCAGATAAGGGCCATGTACGGAGGAGACCACTCAAGAAAATCCGTACTTATAGAATATGGATTCAGGCTCCCTGCTGCGGCTGACAACAGACCTCTCACATTTGACGAATTCGAAAGTCTGAGCGGACAAACCGTCTATGTCAGCGCAACTCCTGCAGACTACGAGCTTGACAAATCCGGAGGTCTTGTTGTCGAACAGGTCGTCAGACCTACAGGACTATTGGATCCTCCTATTGAAGTAAGACCTACAAAAAACCAGATCGACAATCTTCTTGAAGAGATCAGAAAAAGATCCGAAATCGAAGAAAGAGTACTTGTAACCACTCTTACCAAAAGAATGGCGGAAGAACTCGATTCATATCTTGAAAGAATGGGTGTAAGGTGCAGATATATACATTCCGACATTGACACTACAGAAAGAGTAGAAATAATAGAAGATTTCAAAAACGGCCTGTTCGATGTGCTTATCGGCGTTAATCTACTTAGAGAAGGTTTGGATATACCTACCGTATCTTTAGTGGCTATTCTTGATGCAGATAAGGAAGGTTTTCTGCGTTCAGGAAGAGCTCTTACACAGACAGCCGGTCGTGCCGCCAGAAATGTCAACGGCAAGGTGATAATGTATGCCGACACGATAACAAAATCAATGCAGGAAACAATTTATGAGACAGACAGAAGGCGTACAAAACAGATGGAATACAACAAACTCCATAAAATCACTCCTACGCAGGTACAGGTTCGGCACAACACTTTGATAACAGAATTGGGAAAAGACAGCGGAAAGGTAAGCGCTGCAAATTCTTATGATGCTCCTACCTATATACCGAGTCCTTCGGAATTAGGAAAAGGCAGAGTCTCCGTTGGATTTGGGCACGATTATAGAAGAGATACAAATTCCGCCTATATTGATGGATATATCAAGGCAGACTTGGCAGCAGTTCTTCAGGATCCTGTAATAAGAGCAATGTCAAAAGAACAGATTATAAAAAGTGCAGATGAGTCCAGACGCAAAATGCAGAAGGCTGCCGCAGAATTAGATTTTTCGGCCGCATCAAAATACAGAGATGAGATGTGGGCGCTGCAAGAATATTTGAAAGTTTGGAAAGAAAACTAATTAGCTATGGAAGGTTTTGAAGCTAAATTCACGCATTATGACAAAGCAGGGAAAGCTCTTGTTGGCAAGGCATATCGTATTGCCGACCAAGTGCTTTCAGGGGATTTAAGGGATAACGGAAAACCTTTTATCGAACACCCTATGAACATTGCCCTGATTGCCGCCGATGAGATAGGGCTTCAGGCAGAATGTATAGCAGCTGTGTTTTTGCATGAAACACTAAGAAAACATCCTGACGCCGACATTAAGGCTTCCGAATTTCCGGCAGAAGTAATAAGAATGGTGGATGGTCTTAACAAGATAGCCACAATCAAGCCGAAAGATACACGATTAGAAGCCGAAAACTACAAGAAACTTATTGTCCAGTATTCTGCAGATCCGAGAGTTACTGTTCTTAAGATTGCGGACAGGCTTGAGGTTATGCGACATCTTGAGATGTTTCCAAAGCTTTCAAAAGAAAGGAAGATTTTAGAGACTCTGATGCTGTATATACCTCTTGCTCACCAACTTGGACTATATAATATAAAAAGCGAAATGGAAGATATATATTTTCGCTTCGCCGAGCCAGAACAATATCGCCTGATCACAAACAAACTTACAGCTACTGAAAAGGATAGAATAAGATTGTCTGAAGAATTTATAGAACCTCTCAAAAAGACTTTATCAGATGCCGGAATATCCTACAAACTTAAAATCCGGACAAAAACGGCCTATTCCATATATAGAAAAATGATGGCACAAAAAGTGCCTTTCGAGGGAGTTTATGATGTTTTTGCAATCAGATTCATTATCGACTGCGATAGTGACAGAAAAACCGAGCAGGACCTGTGCTGGAAAGTCTATTCTTATGTAACACAAGA
This sequence comes from uncultured Bacteroidales bacterium, assembly GCA_963548935.1. GTDB lineage: Bacteria > Bacteroidota > Bacteroidia > Bacteroidales > UBA932 > Cryptobacteroides. Next base: position 67,480 of record CAUUVS010000002.1, on the reverse strand, counting down.
ATATGAACCGGATACTTCACGCTTAAGAGATTGGGTGACAAATCCAAAGCCTAATGGATATGAATCCTTGCATATCACTGTAAAAAATAAACACAACGCCTATCTTGAGGTACAGATACGAACCGTAAGAATGGACGATATGGCAGAAAACGGACATGCAGCCCACTGGGCATATAAAGGTATCGGCCATGAAGCCACAATGGACAAATGGCTTAAGTCCGCACGGATGATACTTGAAAACCCACAAGCCCCTGACATAGAGGAACTGCCTCAACCACCTGATAAGGAAATCTTTGTATTCACTCCATCTGGGGAATTGAGGATACTTACAAAAGGCGCCACAGTGCTGGATTTCGCTTTTAACATACATACCAACCTTGGAATAAAATGTTTAGGAGGTAAAATAAACGGAAAAGCAGTATCTATTAAAGAAAAACTAAAAACCGGCGATGTTGTCGAAATCATGAGCGGCAAGAACCAGAAGCCCTCACCCGACTGGATTAACTTCGTTGCTTCATCCAAAGCAAGAAACAAGATACGCCAAGTTCTACATGAATCTGAATATAAAAAAGCTGCGGAAGGAAAAGAACTTTTAGGCCGAAGACTCAAGAACTGGAAACTTGAACTACCGGATGAACTTATCGCTGAGATGATGAAAAAATTGCACTATTCCAGTGTAAATTCATTTTATGCAGATATAGGCGAGGGAAATCTTGATGTCAATATTGTAAAGAACTCCATACTCGAATACGAAAAAGGCCAGTCCGAAGAAACAAAACATGAAGATACAGTCAAAAGAACTTGGAGTTCCCTATCATCCGGAGACGATATTCTGGTAATAAATGCCAAAAACCTCAAGGGACTTGACTATAAAATGGCCAAATGCTGCAACCCTGTTTTCGGTGATGATGTATTTGGATTTGTAACTCGTGATTCCGGAATAAAAATCCACAGGATATCCTGCCCAAATGCTGCAAGACTATTAGAAATGTACCCATACCGTATCCAGAAGGTAAGGTGGGCGGACAATCCCGGAACCGGAACTTTTCAGGCATCCTTACGCGTTGTTGCTGCTATGGAGCCATCTATAATAAACCAAATTATGGATATAATCAACACTTTCAAAGCATCTCTGCGTTCATTCAATGTCACTGAAAACCAACGGTCAGGAACTTACGATATTTCAATGAATGTATCAGTACCTTCAAATATGGAATTAGACAAAGTAGTGTCTCAGATAAAACTTCTGAAGCATGTAATCAAAATCAATAGAAAATAATTTTCTACTGCGACATTCGAGCATCAAGAGCTCTTTGAAAAGCCTTGGCATTCTTCCTATGTTCTGAATAAGTAGTTGCAAACAAATGCGTACCGTCAAAATCAGGACTGGCGCAAAAAAATATATATCCATGCTTATCAGGATTAAGCACTGCCTCAAGACTCTCTTTGGTCGGTACACAAATAGGTGCAGGAGGCAGCCCCTTGTATAAATATGTATTATAAGGAGAATCCACTTTGGTATGTACCTTATAAATACGGCTCAATGTATAATCAAAACAATATGCCACCGTGGGATCAGCTTGAAGTTTCATCCCTTTTTTGTAACGATTGAGATAAACACCGGCAATGGAAGGATATTCAGGTATATAATTTGATTCACCATTAACAATCGATGCCAAAATAGAAACCTGAATCTGATTCAATCCCAAATCCTCGGCCTTCTTTTTATTCTCTTCTGTCCAAAATTCATCGTATGCTTTTTTCTGCTTATCAAGAACTTTCTTCATAGAATCTGTCCAATAAACCTGATATGTATCAGGAATGAAAAGAGCAAATACATCCTCTTTGGAAAACCCATACGATGCCAAAAGCGACGAATCTCTTATTGCCTTAATAACATCAATAGAATCCATCATCATTTGACTGCTTATTTTAGAAGCTATTGCGCTTTGAAGTCGCAATGTTCCGCTAAGCACGAGATTAACAGGAGATTGCCACCCTTTTGCAAGCATTCGACGCACATAGATACTTGGAGCATTTACAGAAATAACATAATGTCCGGGACAAATAGAATAAACATCTTTGAAAACTCTTGCAAGACTCCTCTTGCACTTTACTTTACCGGAAGATAATATCATCTCTCGAACTTCTTCAGGAGAAGTATCCGGATAAATATACAGTTCTATCTCTCCCTTGAAATTCGGAATCTTCTTGTCATAATATTCAGGTCCGCCTAAAAACAGGAAAATCACAATAACGGTAAGAGAAAGAACAATGAAAAATACGTACTTTTTTTTCATGACTCTATTTTTTGTACTTACAACCCCCTTTCCTCTTCGCTCTCAATAGAATAGTATCACCTTCTTTGGCTGTATAATCTGCCGGAAGACCATTCATCGAATATATCGCATCAAGCCTTACTCCAAAACGTTGCGATACCTCCCAAAGATCTTCTCCATCATGGTCTATTATATATTTTTCAATACCCTTTGCAGCCATTTTCTTCTTAGGCCTCAGATATACAATAGTTCCCGGAACAAGGTTCTTATTCATAGGCATATCATTGAATTTCAAGATCTCACGGACAAAAAGATCATTAGCCTCTGCTATAGATGAAACAGTTTCTCCTTCAACAGAATAAATAAATGGCACTCCATTCTGAGAATACATTTCACGAGACAATGAGAAATGGAAAGTCTCTTTAGCTTCAATTGCAGAATATTGCTTAGGCTCTTCAAGTTCTCTTGGAGTAGGAGGAATTGCAGCTTCTTTTTGCATTGTTTCCTCTTCTTTACGAACCTTACGCTTTTTGATTTTCGCCTGATGCTTATCTTTCAAATAGCCTTTGTTCTTTTTTACAGCCCTGTTACTATCAACATTCCGTGACATCTTATCCATACCGGCAGCCTGCTTCACGGTCATCCTATCGTAATCATAAAGCTTATATGTCTCAATAAGATTAATCAACTTGTGCGGATATGCAGGATCTGTGGCATAGCCGGCCTTTCTCAGGCCATAAGCCCAAGCTTTATAGTCTGTCGTCTCATTTTCAAAAAGAAATTTATACCTGTCTTGATAACGCAAAAAATCAGAATGATCTCTATAGGATTCCTCATCATTTCTATATACCCTGAAACACTCACCTTTCCTATCATCGTCATAATACATCTTCTTTCCCTTCCAATTATGACATTTTATTCCAAAGTGGTTCTTACCCTCTATTGCCACTACAGAAAGTCCGTAACGTGATTCAAGAAGTCCTTGAGCAAGAGTGATACTCGCAGGAACTCCGGTTCTGTACATTTCACTTACTGCAATAGCACCGAATTTCTCAATATATTTTTCCTGCGGAGTGTCGCCTACGGCTGATATAGACATAAAAGCGATAATTAAAATCGCTATTAACCTCATATATGATCTTCTAATTTTTATCATACAAGATACAATTTCCAATAAAATGCCAATTTAATAATTATTGACGAGAATTATCCATTTTCAACGGAATCTCATATTCATCACCTTCCGTCAGTGCATAAGTTTCAGGAAAAATCTCCCGGCACTCTTTTTCATAGGCCACGATATCCTTGCACCTTGAAGAATAATGGCCGATTATCAACCTGCCGACACCTGCCTTCAATGCACAAGAAGCGGCATCAACAGTTGTCGAATGGTGTCTGGCCGCAGCTTGGTCTGAAAGTTCTTTCAAGTAAGTAGTTTCATGATAGAGAAGGCTTACGCCATGTATCCAACCGGCAAGTTCTTCAAATGGCGCCGTATCGCTAACATAAGCATAGCTTCTCGGACAATATGGAAGATATGCAGCCTCCGCTAATCTAATTACGGTACCGCTATTCCTCCGAACATCTTCTCCCCTCTTCAAAACTCCTATTTCCTCAATAGTAAGTCCATATTTACTAATAGCTTCCTTTATCACATTATACTGAGGCCTTTTCTCTCTGAACATATAGCCGAAAGTATTTATTTTGTGATTAAGAGGAAATGCCAGAACCTCAACACTTTTGGTATAATATATCACCTCAGGCATTCGGGTCGAAATCGGATTGAATCTTATTTCATAAGAAAAACCTTCGCCATAATATGAAAGAAAAAACTTAAGTATAGGGCCAAAATTTGACGGAGCATATACATTCAAAGGCGCAGTCCTGCCTTTCATTCCAAGAGTGGACAAAAAACCGAAAATGCCAAAAACGTGATCTCCATGAATATGCGAAATAAACACAGAGTCTATTTTCATCATAGGTATCCTATAATGTACCATCTGCATCTGGATTCCGTCACCGCAGTCTATCAAAAACAAGCGCCCATGTACATTCAATACTTGGGCGCTCTGAAATTTTCCGGATATGGGCATGGCCGAAGCTGTGCCCAGTACCCTAAGTTTAAAATCCATATAGATTATTCACCTTTCTCAAGTTTATCTTTGAGAGCCGCAAGTTCTGAAATATCTCCCAATGTGGTCTTCTCAAGATTTGAGTTAAGTTTCTTGACAGCCTTCTTGGTATTGTCTGCCTCAACCACAGCCTTAGCCTCTTTTTCCTCAGCATAAGTCTTTGTATGAGAAAGTAATATCCTTCTTGTGCTCCTTCTTAGCTCAATAACTTTGAACTCAAGTTTTTCTCCCAAAACAGCTGATTTACCATCTTCCTTGACAAGTTCCCTTGAGAAGCAGAAAGCCTCTGTACCATCTTCAAGAGTAACAGTGGCACCCTTGTCAGTAATGCTTGCAATTGTACCTTCCACTACTGAACCCACAGGATATTTTGCCTCAAGCTCATCCCAAGGATTCTGTGTAAGCTGCTTGTGCCCAAGACTGAGTTTATGATTGGTCTCATCAAAGTCAAGAATCATGACTTCAATCTTATCACCAGGTTGAACCATCTCTGAAGGATGCTTTATCTTATCCCAAGAAAGGTCACTGATATGAACAAGACCTTCGATACCGTCCTCAAGTTCTGCAAACACACCGAAATTGGTAATATTACGAACAACGGCAGAGTGCTGAGAACCAACAGGATATTTCTCACGAATATTGTCCCAAGGATTAGGAACAAGCTGTTTCAGACCGAGAGACATCTTCCTGCCTTCTCTGTCAAGAGAAAGTACCTGTGCCTCAACCTCATCACCGACTTTAAGGAAATCCTGAGCAATACGAAGTCTTGGAGACCAAGACATTTCTGAAACGTGGATAAGTCCCTCAACGCCAGGCATGATTTCAACAAATGCACCATAATCTGCAATGAGAACAACCTTGCCTTTGACCTTGTCACCTGCTTTCAGTTCAGGATCAAGACCATCCCAAGGATGAGCGGAAAGCTGCTTCAGACCCAGAGCAATTCTCTTCTGCTGCTCATTAAAGTCAAGAACAACGACTTTAATCTTTTCATCAAGTTTGACAACTTCCTCCGGGTTGTTGATACGTCCCCAAGAAAGGTCAGTAATATGAATAAGACCATCGACTCCTCCAAGATCAACAAATACACCATAATTGGTAATATTTTTAACAGTTCCTTCAAGAACCTGACCTTTTTCAAGTTTACTGATAATTTCACCTTTGAGTTTCTCAAGTTCAGCCTCAAGAAGAGCCTTATGAGAAACAACTACGTTGCGGAATTCCTGATTGATTTTTACAATCTTGAAATCCATTGTCTGCTCTACAAATGCATCATAATCCCTAATAGGCTTGATGTCTATCTGAGAACCCGGGAGGAATGCTTCGATTCCGAATACATCCACAATCATACCGCCCTTCGTACGAGTCTTGACAAAGCCCTTAACAACTTCACCATTATCATAAGCGGCATTAACCATATCCCAAGAACGAAGCTGGCGTGCTTTTTTGTGTGAAAGAATCAGCTGCCCCTTCTTGTCTTCTGCTGACTCTACATAAACTTCTACCTTATCCCCTACTTTCAAATCCTGATTGTAGCGGAATTCCGGTGCCATAATAACACCTTCGCTCTTATAACCGATATTCACGATAACCTCTCTTTTGGAAATAGCGGTCACCGTACCTTCAACAACATCGTTTTCCACGACTTTTGAAAGTGTCTTGTCATAAGCTTCTTTAATTTTTGCCTTGTCTTCGTGACCATAAACCGAAGCTTCATTTTCAAAAGCATCCCAATCAAATTCTTCAGGAGCGACAGAAGCATTCAGCGGTGCACTCTTGGTCTCTTTTTCAGCAGTAGCTACAGGCTCTTCTACAACCTTAGTCTCTGCAAGATTCTTGTTTTCTTCCATTTTAAATTACAAAAAAACTAGTAGTTTAACATTATTTAATATACCTGTCCGGCTTTACGGAACAAAAGGTCTGCAAAGTTAAGTAAAAAATTGAAAATAAAACCATAACAACAATTTTTCTACAACAATTTTCTCTTTTTGAATACAATCAAGATAACGATAAAGGAAATTACCATAATAACTACAATAAGAAGCCAGGCAAGTTTAATATCTGCCATAGGGAGATGAACATTCATACCATAGAAACTGGTAATCAGTGTCGGAGGCATAAGAAGAAGTGACAAGACAGTGAATATTTTCATAATCTTATTCTGTTCCAAATTGATAAGACCCACTACCGTATCCTGAAGGTATTCAAGTCTTTCAAAACTGAAATTCGTATGATTGATAAGTGACTGTATGTCTTGTTGAAGTACATTAAGCCTCGATTCCAATTCTTGAGGATACTTGTCACTTTTTGTAAGGTTTGTCAGCAATCTCTGCTTATCCACAATATTCTCGCGCACCATCATTGTATTCTCCTGCAATTGATTTATATCCAAAAGAAAATCTTCGTTAATATCTTCTTGCTGATTTATTCTCTTACTGTATTGCGAAATTTCCTTTGACATAAGTTCGATCATATCGGCATCCAAATCGACACGCTGATCCAAAATCGTCACAAAGACCCAATAGCCATTCGGAAAAAGTTTTGGCCTAGCCACTATCTTGCGTTGCAATTCTGTAAAACTCCTCAAAGGCACATCCCTTAAAGTCGTCAGTACTCCGCCTACTATAGTAAAAGACACCGGTTCCATAGAATATTCCTCCGGTCCAGGAATAAGGAAATTGGTATTTGCAAAAATCGCTGTATCAGTTTCCGAGAAACGAGAAGAACTCTCTATCTCCTCAGCTTGTGCACGACTCTGTATTTCCGTATCAAGAAATGTCTCAGCAGTATGTTTTTCATTACCTGTCGGAGAAAAAAGATCTATCCAAATTACATCTTCTCTGCGAAGATTTACAAAATCTGTTTCCGACTGTGAAACCATAATCTTTCCATTGGATCTGTAAAAGATATCTATCATAGCTTCGACCTCCTATAGCCGGAATATCCAGCACTTTATCCGGCTTAGAGTCGGATGGTTAATATTGCGAGCCTTATTCAAAGCTCATTAATAAACCGCTGACATTTCAGATAAGTCAACTTGCAAAGATAATTATTTTTGCGGAAAATCATCCACATTTATCCCATTAATTAAGGCCGGAACTCTTGCCGATTGACTATGGAACGCCCTAATGTCAATTCATCAGCATATTCCAAATCATCTCCAAAGCCAAGACCACGTGCCAATGAGGAAATTCTTACCCCGAATCCGGAAATCTGCCTATATAAATAAAAAGCAGTGGTCTCCCCTTCCACATCTCCGCTAAGAGCCATAACTACCTCAATATCCGCCGGAGAGGATGCTTCTTCAGAAAGTCTCCGTACCCTTTCCACAAGCTCCATTATCGTCAGATCCGAAGGTCCCATACCATTGATAGGTGAAATAATACCCCCCAAAACGTGATATACTCCGTGATATTGTGACGTATTCTCAATACTCATGACATCACGCACACTCTCCACCACACAAATAATATTATGATCCCTGCTTTTATCTCGACAAATCGAACATTCTTCTTCATCCGAAAGCATCATACAAGTACGGCAATATTTCACATCGTCCCGAAGACGATTTATCGCCTCTGTAAAATAATGAACACTTTCTTTCGGCTGTTTCAGAAGATGCAGGGCCAGCCTCAATGCACTCCTGCTTCCAACTCCTGGAAGACTCCCTATAGCATCTACTGCCTCTTCTAAAAGTTTTGACGGATAATCCCTTTTAATCATAACAAACTTATTTCCTTATATAAACTCCTTTTTGATCCCAATAATAATAACCATATACAGCAGACAAAGTATAAAACAGGTAAAGTACAGCCATCCAGTACATTCCGACCGTCAGACACAGGAGGCCGGATAAGATGTCCGCAACTATCCACAGCAGCCACTGCTGTATATATGACTTTGCAAGCCAATAAGTGGCCACTGCACTCAATACTGTGACAATGGCATCCATCGATGATTCTGAACCTCCTGTCCATTCCAGCAGAAGAATCAGAGCAGCAGTGCACAAAACAAAAATCGCAGCGCTGACAATAACAGCTTTAGAACTGATTCTATTCAAATGGACCATATTCTCCCTGCCAGCCTCGTCAAGGCATCTCCGAGCATTCTTCCATTGGCACAATCCCCAGAATGATACAAAGACATAATAGATATTAAGCCCCATTGAAGCATATAAATGCTGTACACCAAAAGAAAATGCACAAGCCGCTCCTGTGGCAATTCCCAAATACCACATGACATTTTTTTGCTTTATTTCCAGAATTATATATGCCAATCCAGTAATAAAAGCAAAAATCTCTATTAATTTAATGATATTATCCAAACTTTCCCGAAATTATAGGCAGCAAGCCTGATTGTACGATAGTATAACCACTTGTCAGACCGATATTTTCGCAAAAATAAGAATATTACACGATACCTGCAATACACAGAGCCGCAAACACATGTCCCTATAAAATTGCGTAATTTGAGAAAAAAAGATTATCTTGGTACTCTAATATGTCAATCATAATTGATTTATAATTTTTAAAATATTTAAATTTACAACATATGGAAATAGGACAGAAACTTCCTGAAATTTTGGGAAAAGATCAGGAAGGCAAAGAAATCAGACTAAGTGACTTCAAAGGCAAAAGACTCGTATTATATATTTATCCTAAAGACAACACTCCGGGCTGTACAAGCGAGGCCTGCAACTTAAGAGACAATTACGACTCGATGCTCGCAAAAGGTTATGCTGTTGTAGGGGTCAGCATACAGGACGAAAAATCTCATAAAAAATTCATTGAGAAATACCGGCTCCCATTTCCTTTGATTGCAGACACAGACAAGAAACTTGTCACCGAATTAGGTGTATATGGAGAAAAAATGATGTATGGAAAAGTCACAACCGGTACGTTCAGGACAACATTCGTCACTGATGAGAATGGCGTTATCGAGAAGATATTTACCCCTAAGCAGATTAAAGTAAAAGAGCATGCGGAGCAAATATTAGGATAATAAAAACAGAAGCATATCAATCACCAGCTCACATATATAATATAGGCATTGATATTTTCTGTAATTTTCACCTTATTCGTCTCGAATTCAGACTTCCAAAATTTAAGTTCGCTGGCCATAACAAGATTATATTCTTTTCCCTGCGCCAGCTCCTTGACTGTTCCATTTTTCTTTTGTACAATGGCATTAAGTTCACTTTGAAGAGAAGGTCTGACTGTAGCTATTATAAGATAATTTGCATCAGCCATAACAACCTTGTCGAAAACTCCGGAGAATCCAACAATATTCTCTCTACTATCAAACCTTGCCCATAGTATAGGTATCTCAATTTTCACCTTTTTGTCAACACTATTTTTTCTGCTCAAAGTACCATCCAGTCTGTATTTAATTTTCTGCATAAAAGTATTTTCACCGATACGCAAAACATCTGCCTTACTCGTAGGGTAACTGAAATATGAGGTTCCGCCTTCTATATTTGAGACACCTGCATAACGGTTAATGGCAAAAGCATTCCATAGGCAAAGATTTAAAGAAAGTCTTTGCGAGTACTGAAGCCCAATATGGTCTGTTCTGTCAAGATAAACGACAGAAGCCGCCTCTTTTGAGCTAAAAACAGACCTCATATACTCATTTATTTTGACATATTCATTTTCATCGACAAAAAGATTATCATTAGAAAGCTTGGATATAAATCGTATCGGAGCTTTTGTTTCAGCTTCTTCCGAAGGCTTGACATGCTCTTTGTTCACTTGTTTCTGACAAGCAAAAAATGAAAATATACCCAAGACTAATATTGTGATTCTTGTTTTCATATTTTTACCTTATTTTAGTTTAACCTTTACGATTATTGCATCGTGATCTGACAAAATACCGGAAGGAATATATTTTCCTTCAAGTTTTTCCCAGCCCCCTTTAGGAAAAGCGTAAGCATGATCCACCCAGTAACAAAAAAGATGTTCACCGACCGAATTAAAAGGTTCCAGAGTATTACTCACCTGTGTATTCAAATCTCCGCAAAGAATTGTAGGATATACCGGAAAGTCAAGGCGGGCAAATTCAACAACTTCCTTCGCCTGACGATTACGTACTTGCATCTCATCTCCTTTATGGTCAAAATGCGAGCATACAATCCGTATTACACGACTTTTTCCATCAGGTGTAGGTATCAATATATCAGCATAACCTACACTCCTCTGATCAGCACCGTATTCTTCTAATTCCTGACCGGAATTAAACTGATAATTGCCATCGCCATTGTGATTCTTATATCGCAGTTTCTTCGACGCAGATGCAATTATAGGAAATTTAGACAATATGACATTACCATAATAGCCTATGTCTTTAGGATATGATTCTATAAAATATCCATACATTTTCAATTGAGATGCTATTTCCGACATCTTTTCCCGTCCCATCCGTGAAGTTGCAGTTTCAAACTCATTAAGGCATATTATATCAGGATTATATTTCTTGAACAATGCCACAAATTCACTGACAGGGAATCCTGCCACTTCCCCGCTTTTATCCGTTTTTTCAAAAGACAGAATATTCCAATCCATTATAGAAAGTTCCTGTCCACGTGCAGTAAGAGACAAGCAAATCAGCCAAATAAAAAGGCTGATTTGCAATAAAGCACTCAAATATCTATTCATAACAATTTTTGTCGAATTTTTGAAGATACCTTAGTATCCGATATTTTGCTTCAAATTGACAGTTCCGTTAAATGCCTTAACCGGTATCGGAAAGACATGATTCTTATTAGGATCAAACTTTCTGCCCTCATCGTAATTAGCCGGTCCGTCTATAACAACAGTTCCTGTAATAATATCAAAATGAGAAAGGAGTTTCTCAGTAGGTTTTGCATATTCTTTCTCTGCATCACCCCAACGAACCATATCCAGATGACGACTCGGCATAAACTCAAATGCAAGTTCACAACGTCTCTGATTTTTAAGTTCATCCTTTGTTGCAGGGCTTGTTTGAGGAAGACGGGCACGCTTGCGTATCATATTAAGCAAATCCTTTGCTTCTGCATTACCCTCTCCCTTAGTCCATATAAGAGCCTCAGCTTTCATTAACAGAATATCTGCAAAACGCATAAGGCACATACCAAGTTTATTGCTGGCATTATCTCCATCGGAATTTACATATTTACCTATACAATCAGCGCTTTCCCAAGGAGAAAGAAATTTGCGGAAAGTAATCCCGGTATCTGACGAGATGTCGTGTGAAGCATCGCCAAAAACGATTTCTTCACCAACAAACATTATTTTCTCACCAGGACACAAAATAGTGGCTTCCCTGCGGACATCACCTGCTTCAAACGCCTTATAGAGACCGTATGTAGGCTGAAAATATCCCCATGTATTGTATTTTTTCCAACCACCGTTATTGAATGACATTCCATGGAATTTAGGTCCGTCTACCTCATTTCCAAGAAGAGAGAAAATATATTCGCTGCTAAAAGTATTTTCCATCCTCCATAGATTGGCAAAAGGATTGGCGCTACCATCATCAAACAAAGCTCTCTTATCTTTTCCCGAAAGACCTATCACTTTGTCGCACATCTCGATTACAATATCAAAATAATTTTTATCGTACTGTGCGGCATACAGAGCAGCTCTGGCCGCAAATGCCCATGCAGCAGCCTTATGAGGCATGCCATACTCTTCTTCGTTAAGTTCAGAGAAAAGAGGAAGCATATCTCCGGCTTTTCTGAAATCCCTTATAATTTGATCATAGTTATTCAAAACAGACGCCGGTCTGGGAACATCAATCTTTGCAAGCTCGGTAGTTTCAAGAACAATAGGGATACCTCCATTAGGACCATTATCTCCGTAATATGGCGCAATCCATAGCATAGACAATCCCCTGAAGAAATAGGCTGTGGCAATAGCCTTGTCCGAAAAAGCTTTATTCAGTCCCAGACCGGGAACAACTCTTATCAGATTATTGGCCTTTGCATTTATCTCATACATTACAGGCCAGTTGTTTTTGGCATCCCTTCCGTTATCTGCCGACATCAAGAAATTTCGGATCTGCTCTGCTTGAGCCTGAGGACGGCCAACGGTAACATTATCGCTACAACATTCAAACCACATAATGCCACGTCCGGTAATACCCTCTGAATTATTTGAAACATTTGAAAGCAAAGCCACGACGGCTTTTTCAACATCCTCTTCTGTTTCCCATTTTGTAGATGCTCCGTATTTTTCGACTTTAAGAAATCCCTCGCAGCCCGAAACAAATAGAATGACAGATAAAACACCTATCGTATATAATATTTTTTTCATACTCAATATCATTAAATTATTATCGATACCTTCAGTAACTAAAATTTCATATTTATTCCGAAATTGACAAATTTAGCAACCGGATAAACACCTCTATCCACGCCATAGTTACCAACTTCAGGATCAACACCGCTATATCTTGTAAATGTAAGAAGATTATCCATGCTTGCATATACTCTTAAACCAGGAACATGCTTGCAGAATTTTGGAACAGTATAGCCTATTGTAAGATTTTTAAGCCTTAAATAATCTCCTTTCTCAAGGAATATATCAGAGAAATTATTATAATTTCCATTATTATCTTTAACTATACCCAAACGAGGATACCTGCTGCTCTCAGGATTGAAATCCCAGGTATTCATTACATCCTCTATAAGATTGCCATAGTCATTTCTTCCATTCATTGCAAGCTGCTTTAGACCGTTATAGATATAATTGCCGCTAACCCCCTGAAACATAATAGAAAAGTCTATTCCTTTCCACTGTAGAGAGCCACCAAAAGAAAAAGTATTCACAGGGGCGTAAGAACCGGCAAAGACTCTATCTTTATCATTGATTACACCATCATTATTTGTATCAACAAACTTAAGGTCACCGACAAGTGCTGAAGGCATTACTTTTTTCAGAGTACCTGTTTCAGGATCTTTCCAAGTATAATTGTCTATTTCTTGCTGAGAACGGAAAATTCCATCTGTCTTGTAAATCATAAATGAATACCAAGGATGGCCGGCATCCGAATAAAGGATAGGTCTGCTGTCAATATTAGGAGAGGAATGCATAACAGGAGCGTCACGTATGCCATACTCCCGTACATACCCTTTGTTGGTAGAGAAATTTCCATAAATATTATATGTCAATTCTCCGTTTGCCATGGAGCCGTTATAGTTTACAGAAAACTCCCAGCCTCTATTGATTACATTACCCATATTGCCCATAGGATCGGCAGAGATACCCATATGTGGTACGACAGGAATTCTGTCAATAAGATCTCGCGTCTCTTTATTGTACCAGTCGATACTTATATCCAGCCTATTTTTGAATAAAGAAAGATCTAATCCGGCACTTGTTTGGACTGTCGTCTCCCACCTTGCATTTAGATTAGGAATAGTTGAAAGATATGTACCATACTTGAGGACATCCATATTCTTGCCAAATATTATAGGCCATCTATAAGTCAAAAGTTCTACATCAGCCACATTGTTGGGATACATATCCACATTGCCGACTTTCCCCCATCCAGCTCTAAATTTAATCAAACTGAAGATATCTCTTATAGACGAACTCTTCATAAAATGCTCAGAAGTGAGTTTCCACGAACCTGAAACTGAAGGGAACCAGTCAAAATTCTTGGATACAGGCAACTTTGAAGAAGCATCACGACGTATACTTCCTGTTATAAAATAACGATCATCATAAGAATATCCTACTCTGCCGAAGAATGAAACCATAGCATATTCGTATCTCGATTCAGTCGGCTTGGTTGAGGTATAATCTTCTGCCAACCCCCACAAAAGTTTATTGCTTTCTTCCGAAGAATACTTTCTTGTGAAAATCGTCCTTGCGCCTTCCCTGCTAAAATCAGCTGTAAATCCGCCCATTGCACTGATATGATGACGACCGAATAGCTGTGCATATGTAATGGTGTTTTCCGAAAGCCAATGAGACCTTTTGGCAAAAGTCTGCGCTCTATGGTTCTCTGCCCTTAGCAAGCCGATTTCTTTCATGACAGGATTAAAACTATCGTGCTCCGAAGAAGATAGATCGGCAGTAAATTCAGACTTGATTGTAAGAGATGTGAGCGGCTTGATTTCTATTCCGGTAGTAGAATAAACAGAATGCGAAGGGAAAAGATTGTGAAGCCTTGTAAGTGCAGCTACCGGATTATACAGCAGCGGAGTGCCTGACACTGAAGCCCATTTTGGCTGAGTACCTCCGAAATATCTCTCTCCCTGTGCATTAAGATCCCACTGTCCGTCCTTTTTCATTTCATATACAGGTGCACAACGAGGATACCATACTGCACCCATTATAGGTCCCTGATGACTTGTATCCACATCACCTTGTCCATTTGAAACACCGATTGAAAGTCTTTCATAGAATTTAAGCCATTGAGTCAATTTAAAATCTGTTTGCAATTTGCCCTGAAGCGACTTTGTCCAAGTATTAAGAATAACACCCTTGTTGTGATCATAGGACAATGTAAATACCGAGGACATTCTATCATTGCCACCTGTCATGCTCAAACCATAATGCTGTTTGAATCCTTTGCGGAAAATTTCTTTTAGCCAGTCTGTTCTTGTTACATTCCCAAAAGGATAAACTGAAGGATCGGCAGCAGATGGAAGAATCGAACCAGGAGCATTAGCAACAGCCTTTGCCCAAACTTCATTGTATTTCTCAGCCGTAAGCATCTTAGGAAGATTTGTAACATAGTCAAATCCCATAGACACATTAAGATTGACATTCATCGAACCTGACTGCGGACGCTTTGTCGTAATAAGGACAACACCGCTGGAGCCAACAGATGCACCGTATATAGCAGCGGAAGCCGCATCTTTCAGTACTGTTATTGTCTCCACCTCATCAAGAATAAAAGGTGCTCCAGGTACACCATCAACGACAAACAATACACCGTCCCCTGAATTAGGATCTCCATCATTACCTTTCGAACCGCGGCCTCTGATACTGAAAGAAGACTGAGACATAGGATCTCCGCTCTGCATAACAGTAACACCAGGAAGCCTTCCCTGCAATATAGTTCCTATATTCTGCGGTCTGCTTTTAACAATATCATCCATTTTCATTGTAACTACCGCCATAGAAAGATCTTCTTTTCTGGAAGAACCGTATCCTATAGCCACAACCTCATTGAGCATCATAGTATCTTCTTCCAAAATCACATCTATTGAGGTCCTGCCGGAAACCTTGACAATAACAGGTTTGTAACCAATATAGGAAAATTCAAGTTCTGCATCAGGTAATACACGTATAGAGTACTCACCATTAATATCTGTAATGGCAGCATTGGTACTCGGACCACCATTTACCATAACAGCAGCCCCTATAAGCGGCTCTTTGGCGGAATTTGTTACCTTTCCGGATACAATACCCATATTCTGGGCCGATGCAGAAAAAATGAGTAGGTTTGTCAGCATGCCAACAAAAAATATACACGCCAAGGTATATATCTTCTTTGTGTTAGAATGATAAATCATACGATTATAATTTTTAGTTATTTAGTAGTTAGTTTATTATTTTCAGCCTTTGCTCAGGATTTTTCCTGTAACGTTTTAATAATACAAAAATAAGTATTTAATAAGCACCTTTACACGCATTTAACGCATTTTACTCCTCATATTGCGCACAATTCCATTTACAACGTCTACAATCGAAAGGACTCCGATTCCTATTGCTTCTACCTTTGGCTACACTTAAACCTACAGCAATATTCATTTCTTGACTTTTAATATCTTGCCATTATCAAAACGAACATGATCGACAATTCTCCCGTCATCTTCTTTTATGAAAGTACGAAAAGCCCTTGTACCTTCTTCTAATATAATAACCCTCCCACCGGGACGCAGATTGTTATATGTCGTGTCATCTCCAGAGAATCTACCATATCCCAAGGCGATACCATTATTGGAAACTATATAATCAATATCATGATCGTGCCCGACAAATGTCCCTATAATATTGCCTGTTTCAACCATCGCAGAATACATCCCGGTATTAAGTGCCCCGGGACACTCTTCTTCCGCTGCCCTACCGATATGAGAATTACTCCTGTCTCTCCATGCTTGAAGATATTCAGGAAGCACTATATGGAAAAAAGCTATAGATGGGACAGGTTCTCCTCCATTTTGAGAAGTTTCGGCAAGACAATTTCTTCTGAGCCATTCAACCTGATCTTCTGTAAACCATCCATAGCCTTCCACACCTTCTATAGTTGAATAATCGTGAGAATCCAAACAATACAATGCAAAAGCAGTACGACCTCCTAAAGAATTCTCAATATCCAGTTTAATATCATCAAGTTCCATAGTTCTGCTCAAGGTATTAAGGCTGAATGGGGAAGAGGTAACGATATTTGCAATCTCTTGTCTTGAAAGATCCTGTTCAGCATCGTGATTTCCCAGAACCACACAAAACGGTGTTCTTAAAACATTGAGAGAGTCTATAAGCCTATGCCACATTTTAGAAGCAGGCGCTCCTGTCACAACATCACCTGTAAAAACAATGAAATCAGGTCTCTCGCTTCTTACGATTCTTGATATACGGGCGAAAGTCTTATCGCCCTGACGCAATCTATAGTCATTGTGCGGATCTAAGTGAGTATCCGTAAACTGAACTATCTTAAATTCACCTTTCTTATTAAATTTAAGACAAGGCTCATCGCAAAAAGCATTTAATCCTAAAGTCAGAAAAGACATAATAATAATTAATCGCCTCATATTCAAATATTTTAAAAGATTATCAATACTTCAAAAAACCATTTCCTGAAACATTTACAACTGCACTATTTCCGTTTCCCCAATCTATTCTGAGGATAAAAGGAATATCTGTAGCAACATGAATCTTAGGCTTTTGGTCATACGATTTTCTAGGACCGGCAACAAGAGAAATCACATTGTCGGGCCCAAAAGGATAACGTCTTATACCATGTTCTTCAAGATTGCCGATTGACCATTCTACGACCTTTTGCGAATAATCAGAATGAATCCCAAGTATATATTCTATAAATATCGCTATCGGAGGCAAACCGGTCCAGCCGACAAAATCCTTTCTTGCCATAAAGCCAGGTCGACAACTTTCAGGAGCATAATATTCCCAGAATGTACCCGTATCTTTCCAAACCTCAAAAACATTTTTATAATGATTCAAAGCTATCTCCTTAGCAAGAACAGAATAACCATTTTTATAAAGACCGTCTATTATCATATAATTAGTACCAGGCCAGACACCTCCCTGCCAATACCTTCCGTCAGGATTATACTTACGGTGATCGGCCGAAAGAGACGGCACTCTGTGGCAACGCAAAAATTCACTTGTATCGGAAAGATGAGCTGTCAATCTGTCCAACTTATCCTTGCCGAGTATATCTGCCTGCAAAGCCCAGAATGCTCCGACCCCCTTAGTACCGCATAGAGTTCCGTCTGAATATACATCAAAAAGAAAACTCTGCTTTTCATCCCACATCTTTTCTCTGATATATTTTTTCAGGAACTTCATTTCATCTTCAAGATCTTCTATTTCCTGCCACCTCTCTATGTAAAATCCTATTTGCAATAAAGCCTCATCAACGAGTATCTGCTGAAGATTGGTATCTAACCATACCATTTTTCCATTTGAAAATATCGGACTGTAATTTTCCTGAACCCTCGGCATATTGTCCATTCCTGTACCCCAGCCGCTCGACCAATATGTCCCATCCCTCCAAGTCCGATTAAGCTGCCACCATCTCACATAGGCACACAATGCAGGAAAAACTTTATGAAGACGTTCCATATCTCCAAATTGCCTGAAATATTCGAGTTCCACCCAAGGCAGCAGATTCGGGCCTGTCGAAACAGGGTCATATCTTTCAAAACAATCAGAACCGTCTGCCCTTATTTCTCTACAAATAAACCCGTCAGGATGCTGTTTTGCATAGAAATTATCAAGAGATTTTATAAAAGGGAAAAAACGGTATCCATATTTTGCAAAAAGCATCATAAAAGACATATCCCACATAAAGATATTTCCATTATATGCTATATCCATATAAGGTGCGACAAATCCAGAACCTGCCATTGGCTGCCTTATATTGCCTATAGCGATATTCCAAGCCTTCCAATACATTTCTATTTCAGATTCGTGATGCTTCCATATAGGCTCCGGCAATATCTTGCGTGCCTCTTGAAAAGACTTCGGATTTATAGTTTCCGGAATTTTTCCTCTAAAATCATTTTCTGCAACAAAAACATTCTTTATATATGTGTTTTTATATGGAAGCTCATAAGGACCGGAAGTCAATCCTTGAGCTATCGCAAGTATAGGCAAAAACAAAGTAGCGGTGGCAGATATTATACATTTCAACATACTATTATTTTATAAGGGATTTAACAGTCTTTGCAATCTCAGTGTTTTTGTAAACTCCCCTGAAGTTTTCCGATCCGGGTCCGTATGCGAATACAGGAATAATACTCGGAGTATGATCATCACTGAAATATACTCCGGTCACCCTCCCTGCCGCAATATCGCCATCGACAATAACCAATCCTCCGGTTTCATGATCAGCTGTTACAATAACAAGAGTTTCGCCATTGCTGTCGGCAAACTTCATTGCCTGTGCAACAGCAAGGTCAAAACTTAGCATTTCCAATATCGATCCAGGCAAACATCGCGAATGTCCGGCATAATCTATCTTAGCTCCTTCAGCCATCAAAAAGAATCCATTATCTCCTATGCTCTGCAATTTTTTGACAGACTGCATCAAGGCATCAGATAGAAGAGTAATATTGGCCTCTTCGGCAGCATCCCCCATCCTCTCATCGATACAGATTACTTTTCCTTTTTTCTCATTTATACCGGAAATATCTGTCACAAAATTATATTTTCGAGAAAGCTCTTCTTTTCTTCTATTTTTTTCAAACAAGTCAATACCACTACCACACAGCAAATCTATTTCCGCTTTATTGAGATAGCTCAAAATAAGATTGGCGCTATCCCTGTCCGTAGCATGTCCATAAAATGCCGCAGGTGTCGCATCTGCAACATTTCCAAGAGAAAGAACACCGACGGCCTTATTCATGTTGTGAAAATAGTCACTCAATGTAGGAATTACCTTCCCATCCGCTGTCATTGATATATGTCTGTTGGCGTGGCTCTCACCTGTCGCAAGAGCACTGCCGCCTGCCGCTGAATCAGTAGTGAACGCATCGATAGCATTATTTATCTGAAAACCGATGTTACGCATTTTCATAAGAGACAGACCGTTATTGGCATAATAGCCGGCTGCAATCTGATTCAGCCCCATTCCGTCTCCAATAAGCATAATAACATTCTTTATTTTTTTCGATGTCCCGTCATTGATATAAGCAGGATTATAAATATCTATGCTTTTGGAAAGCTGTAGCTTATTATCTGAAAAACCTTCAAAATCATTGGTAATCCTGTCTAATTTCTTCGTACTCGTGATTCTTTCGGACATCTCGGATTTTCTGCCCATTATAAAATTTTTATTGGAGAAATCCGAAAAAAACTCTACACAGGCCTCAGGTTTGTCAGTATTTATATAATCTATACCCAGATTATAGAATGTATAATATGCTGTCATACCTTCCGGAGCATTCCAGAACCTTATAGGTTTACCAAGAGAATGGCTTTTTGCAATAACTCGTTCTATTGCATCCTGCTCTTTGGCAATCAGGGATCCTTTTCCATTCCAATGTGAAAAATTAGAAAAATCTTCACTGAACATAGATACACGTTTCAACTGTTCTCCAGTATATTCTTTGTTAATATCACCATCAAAATAGATATACTCCGGATATTTTACAAAATCTTCCCGAGGCGGTACATTTCCAGTCACAACAATCTTTACCGCATAAGGATTAATTTTCATATCGAAAACTTCCTGATTGGCGGCAAAAGTATCTACTAATTTCTGCATGGTAGTATGAGAATCAGACTTGATTTCTACAAGAAACTGAAGGCGATTGTTAGAATCTTTCCATGCCCTGCCTCCGTTGATAACGAATAAACTTTTTACAGGTTCGACATATAATCTGTCAAAAGTATCGTATTCTTTCAAATTTTCGAAATCATGTCCGACTATAAGTAGGCTGTCTTTCAGAAACAAATCAATTTCTATAGACTGTACTTTTTGCGAATACGCCTGATAGAAAGGCACTGTTCGGTTATAATCGTTATGAGAATTTATAATTACAGGGAACTGGGCAAATCCCATAACAGCCGCTCCGAATAATAGCTGAAATATCACAGCCAAACGTATAAAAATCTGCTTCATATAAATATGCTATTTTGTTTTTGAATATGGTTTTTCCAAAATATTCCTGCATGCTTTCTTTATATCATCTGTAAGAAAAAATTCCAATTCGCCACCATTTATAATTTCTTCATAATAAATATGGTTTCTTTTTATTTCAACGCCGTCCAATCTGACTCCGGCAATATATTTCCCAGAACCTTTCGCTCTGATTATCAGATATTTTCCTCCTGACAAAAGTATTTTCACTCTCCTAAACAAAGGTTTCGTCAAAAGAAACTCATTACTTGCAGGACAAGCAGGATATAGGCCTACAGATGTCATAACATACCAAGCTGACATCTGTCCGCAATCCTCATTTCCAGCAATTCCAGACGGTGTATCATCATACATCTCCTTCAATATTCTTCCGGTAAAACCCTGAGTCTTATACAGAGAATCCGTATAATTGTAAAGATAAGGATTGTGATGCCCTGGCTCATTGCCATGTGCATAATGCCCCATCAGTCCTGTCACATCTTCAATAAGGATCTCGCTTTCATCACACTGACATAAAAACAGGCTATCAATAGCGTCCTCAAATCTTCTCTCAGAACCATACATCTCTATCAGTCCCTTAGTATCGTGCGGAACAAAAAACCTATAGTTCCATGGGGTGGCCTCCGTATAATCATCACTTGTCGCTGATTGTCTGAAATCGTCCTTGAAACTCCCATTACTGTGACGAGGACGAAAAAACAAAATGGATTTGTCAAAAACATTCTTATAGTTATCAGATCTGGCATAGTATTTTTCAGCAATATCATTTTTCCCCATAGCCTCAGCCATCCTTGCAATAGCCCAATCATCATATGCATATTCCAAAGTAAGAGAAACCGATTCGGAAATCTTATCATAGGGAACATAACCATATTTCATATAATAATCCGAACCTTTTCTATTTATCTCCGAAGACCTTATCATAGCCTCAAGAGCCAATTCTGCATCATAACCCCTTATACCCTTGAGATAAGCATCTGAAATAACAGCGGCAGCATGGTAACCAATCATAGTAAACGTCTCTCCTGACCAAAGGGGCCATATCGGTAATTCTCCTGTATGTAAATACATATCAAGCATAGAGACAATAATCTTTTCAACCATATTTCTACCTATAATGGTCATAAGAGGGAACCATGTTCTGAACGTATCCCAGAGCGAGATTGTAGAATAATAAGAAGCATCATCATCCACCGAGGAAATACTTTGCGAATGAGTCATATATTGTCCGTTGACATCACACATAAGTGAAGGAGCCAGAAAAACATGATATAAACAAGTATAAAAGATTCTCTTATCCTTTTGTGTTCCACCATGGATATTGAAGCGGCTGAAAATTTGCTTCCACTCATCAAGTGCTTTTTCCCTGACTTCATCGAACTGTAAATTACAGGCTTCCTCTTCCAGATTTTTTCTTGCGTTCTCACAGCTTACCGAAGAAATACCGACACCTGCGACAATCGTCCCGGTTTCTTTCCCAAACGAAAGAATGGCAAATTTATTTCCGATTATTTCAGAAGTTTTAAATTTATCAGAGAAACGCACATAGAAATAAACTTTCCTATCACTTACCCATCCGTCTGTACATCTCATTCCTGACAATTCATTATCAGAAACTATTTGCACATAACTATCACGCACAACAGCATCTTCAGCAGAAAAAGACAAGTCTACAAGAATCCTCCCGGCCTTTTTCCCGTCAAAACGATACCTATGCACCCCGATTCGTTTCCCAGCTGTTAGTTCGACTTTTATCCCACAGTCAAGTTCAACAGAATAATAACCGCATCCGGCCTTTTCTTTTTTATGGGAAAAGCCGTAAGGCTTATATCCGCAAAGGGTATCTCCTCTAAATTCTATATCATAAGAAGGGTAAAAAAGAACATCTTTCAAATCAGAACAACCTGTACCGCTAAGGTGAGTATGTGAAAACCCATATATAGTGCTATCTTCATAGTGATACCCAGCACAAGCATCCCAGCCGGAAGTTCTTGTTTCAGGACTAAGTTGCACCATACCAAAAGGTCTGGAAGCACCGGGATAAGTATGCCCATGCATACCTGTTCCTATAAAAGGATCTACATAAGATTCAAGATTTCGCGAACAACAAACTGTAAGTAAAGCCGTCAACAAAAAAAGCGGCAGATGTATTATACCGAACTTCATAATTCAAAAGATCGTGTTATTATATGGTTACTTGCAAATATATAAAAGTTATACAAGCGTTCAAGCGTCTTTTACGCTTTATACTCTTCAATTTGCGTATTTTATGACTTATCAGCAATTACTTTAGACATCTTTTTCTTCCTGTATTCAGAAGGGGTAACTCCTTTTATTCTTTTAAAAATTCTGGATATATTCTTAATGTCGGCCTGTCCCAACTCAAAAGAGGCTTCAGAAACAGTACCCCCAAGAGAAAGTATATGAGCAAGGCGATCAACCCTTACTCTTATTATATAATCATAAATCGATGTTCCCATTGTCTTACGGAATTTTTTCTCAAGAAGCCTTCTGGACATAGGAACTTCTTGAAGAATATCTTCTACAGAAATTTTGTGTGTTATGTTTTCGTGTATAAATTTCAATACTCTAACAATAATCTTGTCTTCGCTGACAAATATATCGGATGACTGCCTTGTTACAATATGAGTAGAACGGACAATTATATCATCAGCACAAAATGATTTTTCACGAAGCATACGATCTATCGTTTGCGCCACGTCATACCCCCCGCTTTCAACATCTTGACTTACAGATGAAAGATTAGGAGAACACAGATTACATATCGTCTCATCATCATCTACGCCAAGCACTGCGATATTTTCAGGAATACTTATTTCATCTTCTTTTTTCATCTTGAGCAAATGACAGGCTTCTGTAATGCTATATGCCTGATTGTCATCACAAGCCATAATTGCAATAGGTTTAGGAAGAGACTTGAGCCATGTTGTAAGTTCATCGAAGTCATATTTCCACAAATCTGTTTTCGGACGCATCAATGAGGAGATAAAATAATTCTGACTTGCCGCCTCAATAGTCTGCCGGAATCCTTCATACCTTCCTTCAGACCATATCACATCAGAAATACCATAAAATGCAAAATTTCTGAAACCTTTTTTCAAAAAATATTCTGCCGCTATTTTCCCTGAAAGAAAATATTCGCCGGTAATATTAGGTATTATGGAAAATTTTGTTTTAAAATCTTGAGCAAAAGCTATTATGCCATTCTTCTTGAAAAGAGAGATATCGTCTGTTTCATAAAACTGACCGATAATGGCATCGGCTTTTATCTTGCAAGCATAATCCACAACATATCCAATACCAAACTTATCCCTCAATGATGTAGGAAGACGACATATACTCCATGCCTCCCCTACCTCATGAGTATATCTCGCAATTCCAAGAAGCAGATTTCTTGCATAGGCTTCTGAAAAATCAGTCATAAGAATTATTCGTGCCATTTTCTGAAAATTTTCCCCTGATATAAACTAAAAATTTGTGTTTTCACAAAGATAAATTTATTTTTGTGCTTTGAATAAAAGTCACTGAACGAACGCATAAGAATATGCCCCCACTCCCTATTAAATTACAGGCATGTTCGAATATTTAAAAATAGTAAATATTAATATTTCAAACCCACTTAAAGTGAAACTTAGAAACACAACTAAATGTATGGTTCTATGCTGCATATTGGCTGTATTTTGCCTTTATGCCGGCGCAACAGCAAAGCCACATTCTGAATCCAAAGGTTCAATTCCAAATATCAAGGCCGATGACAAACAAGCCAAATCTTACAAAATAAAAGGAATTGTGACAGACGATAAAGGAGAGCCTCTTACAGGTGCTTCAGTGCTAATTGTCAATACCAAACAATGGGCAACTACAGACTTGGAAGGTAAATTCAGCCTGCAAACATCAGTAGCTCTGCCTGCCGAAATCGAAGTTTCCTACATAGGAATGTCACCGGTCCGGCTCACCATCGACAAGCCTGAAGAATCTCTGATGGTGATAATGTCATACGACAATAATTACCTTGAAGAGGTGGTTGTAACAGGCTACCAAGAAATAGACAAGAGAAAGCTTTCCAGTTCCATTATAAGCAAGAAAATGGATGACATAAGCATTCCTTCCCTAACCTCAATTGATGGCATGCTTCAAGGACAGCTTGCAGGCGTTTCAGTAATGAATGTGAGTTCCACTCCCGGAGTTACCCCCAAAATTAGAATTCGAGGTTCTTCATCTATCACAGGTAACAGAGAACCTGTTTGGGTAGTTGATGGCATCATCTTGGACGAGCCTGTAAATGTCACGACAGAAGAACTAAACAATATAGACAACATCAATTTTATCGGTAATGCTATTTCGGGATTAAATCCAAGCGACATCGAGAGAATTGACATTCTAAAAGACGTAAGTGCAACTGCGATATACGGAGTGAAAGCCGCCAATGGTGTAATCGTTGTAACCACAAAAAGGGGCAAAGAAGGACGAGCTCATGTAACTTACAATGGCACATTCAGCATTCAGCAAGCACCAAGATACAGCCGCCTTAGCCTTATGAACTCCAAGGAGCGTATTGAAATGTCAGAAGAAATGCTGCAAAGAGGTCTTGAATTCAAAGGTGTTGCTCCTACAAGTATGGCATACGAAGGTCTGCTTGGACAATTGTGGAATAAAGAAATTTCTTACGATGAATTCCGGCAGGGTGTTGTCGATCTGAAAAACATGAATACAGACTGGATGAAGCTATTGTTCAGAGACGCTCCTACCCATCAGAACGACCTATCTGTATCAGGAGCAGGAGGAAGGATTAATTATTATTTTTCAGTAGGACATACTTCCCAGAACGGATTTTCGACAAGCGAAAATCTGAGCAGACTTACTGCAATGATGAAACTTAACATCAAACTTCTTGACAATCTGTCAGCAGGCATAAAGATAAGTACAGGCTCTACAAACTCAAAATATCCGCACACTTCCATATCCCTTACTGACTATGCCTACAAAACATCAAGGGCAATAAGCCCTTACACCTCAAAAGGAACCCTCCAATACTATGCAAAATCCAAAGACAGATTCGGCGAACTTCCTTTCAATATCTTCAATGAACTGGAAAACACAGGCAGATCTATCAAAAGCAGAAATACGACAGGAACAATCTACCTTAATTGGGATATTGCCAAATGGTTAAAATTCAATGCAACAGGTAGTGTCAGCGCCAACAACACGAATACAGAGAATTGGGCGGACGAAAAATCTTATTATATTTCAAAATCAAGGCTTGTACCATTTGGAGTCAAGCCTCCGGAAACAAATGAATTCTACCAATATTCCACTATTCCTATAGGTGGAGAATTACAGCAAAGTACTGTTGAGAACACAAGATACACCATAAGAAACAGTCTTGACATAAATAAAACTTTTAGAGGAAAACACAATATCTCAGGAGTTATCGGACAAGAACTTTCATCCTCGCATTACAAAGGTTTCGATTCTGTCAATTACGGCTATATGCCATTCAGAGGCAAATCTTTTGCAAATATAAGTGTGGAGAAATACAAAGGTTATGCTAATCTCATCGGGAGAACTTTTCCTAAAATATC
The DNA here is from genome assembly GCA_963548935.1 of uncultured Bacteroidales bacterium. Classification (GTDB taxonomy): domain Bacteria; phylum Bacteroidota; class Bacteroidia; order Bacteroidales; family UBA932; genus Cryptobacteroides. The sequence continues at coordinate 41,143 of CAUUVS010000002.1, read as the reverse complement.
TGATACATATACCAATACTCTATCGTTCTATAGTGCACTTACATATACCTACAATGACAGATATGTCATTAATTTCAATATCCGAACCGATGGATCCAATCGCTTCGGTCAGGATAAAAGCGTCAGATTTCTACCCGTATGGTCAATTTCAGGAAAATGGAACGCACATGAAGAAAAATTCATTAGAAAAATTTCATGGATCAATACTTTGGGTATAAGAGCATCCTATGGTATTCAAGGTAATGTTCATCCAAGCCAATCTCCACATCTGATTGTACGTCAGAATAATTATAATTCTCTTTTGGGAGATTTCACCTCAGAAATCAAGCAATTCCCGAATCACAGCCTGAGATGGGAGAAAACCATATCTTACAACTTCGGATTGGATTTTGCCGTACTTGATAACAGAATATCCGGAACACTCGACGTTTATAGCAAAATAGGATATGACCAGATAATATCAAGATCCATCAAACCGTCAAATGGTGCGACATCTGTCGTAATCAATGCAGGAGATGTATCCAACAAAGGCTGGGAGGTAAGTCTAAATGTTGTCCCTATAAGAAACAGGAACTGGACTTGGAGCCTCTCATTCAATACCGGTAAAAATTACAATGTCATAATCAACGAAGGTGATGTGACAGCTAAATGGTCAGACTATATAAACGGAAACATTATCCGCAATGGCACAGCTATAAATAGTTTTTACTCCTACAGATTCAAAGGACTCGATCATAAAACAGGATTACCTACTTTCTATGGAGAAAGCGAAAAAGACGATAAAGGCAATACTATTATCAATAGTGCAGAAGAGGCTTATGCTGCCGCTTTCGTATTCTCCGGAAAACGCGAACCTGACCTGTCAGGAGGATTCTCTTCATCATTAAAATTCAAAAGATTAACGCTCAATGCCTTAATATCATTCAGTATGGGAGGACACACCCGTCTTAACGATTTGTACTTGGCATCAGGTCAAGGTTTGCCTCTGCCACAACAAAATATGAACAAGGAATTTGTCAATAGATGGAGACAACCTGGTGATGAGGCATTTACAAATATTCCGGCACTTTCTGATGAGGGAATGACATTCGGTACATACGAAAGGAAATTTCCTATTGCCGATAACAGATGGGAAATGTACAACAAAAGCGACATCAGAGTCGTTTCTTCATCCTTCCTAAGATGCCGCTCCATATCATTGCGATATGATTTCGGAAAAAAGATATTAGAACGCCTGCCTTTCAGCAACGGAAGTTTTACGTTTGAAGCAAGCAACCTCTTTGTAATCAAAGATAAAAGGTTAGGTACTCAAGATCCGGAACAGATGCCGCTATATCTGGGCACTGTACCTCCTGCTGCAGGTTTCTCCGGCAGACTAAGTTTGACTTTCTAATGCAGATAGCGATGAAAAACACTCAAATAAAATATTTGACAGCGGCAATTGCAATCGCAATCCTTAGCAGCTGCGATAAATTTCTTGAAGAAAAATCACAAGATTTATACATTCCGAAAACCATTCAGGACTATAAGGAATTAATAGCCGGAGAGGGTCTCGGTCTGGGTAATAAAAGCATAGCCCTTTCAGAGTTTTTAGATGCAATGTCAGATGACACTGGCGAATATGTAAATCCAAGAAGAAAGGAATACGAGGATAGCAGAAACAGGTATTGGGGGTATTACACATGGCAGAAAGACCCTGAAATGATGGAGAATAGCTCTATTCAGACCGATATTTCATGGAACACGTACTATCACAGGATTCTTCTCTCTAATATTATATTATCAGACATTGACAAAATTTCAGGTCCGGATAATGAGAGGAATGATGTAAAAGCGGAAGCATACTTTCTCAGGGCATGGTCTTATTTTATGCTCGTAAATTCTTATGCCGAACCTTACACAACAAGGGAAGAGGCAGAAAAGAAGCCTGGAATCCCACTTAACACAAATACAGATGTAGAGAAAGAAAGGAATCTTGAAATAGTAAGTATTGCCAAGATTTATGATATCATAAATTCAGACCTTGACATGGCGATAAATCTTTTCTCAGAGAAAAAAGTCAAAAAGTCATTCCTCCGTCCGGGACTCGATGCAGCTTTGCTGCTTAGAAGCAGATCAGCATTATATACAAAGGATTATGCCGAGGTTGTAAGTACGGTTAAAAAGCTAATGCAAACAACTGACCATAAACTCTTTGACATCAAGAGCTTCACCTCCCAGATGAGATTTATGAATGAGACAAACACGGAAATACTTTTCTCTTACGGTGAATACAAACTCACTGACTTTATTAAAGCATCGCCGAGCGCAAAAGGTTGTTATGTAGTGTCAAAAGATTTCTATAACCTGTATTCTTCCTCAGATGCAAGGAAAAAGGTATTCTTCACACAATCAGCTCCAAGAATAAAGCCTTTCAAATATTACAACTTAGCATCTAAAGGAGTAAAAGGATATGCTATGAGACTTGGAGAAGCCGTATTAAATCGTGCTGAAGCACAATATTATTTAGGCGAATATGATGAGGCCAAAAAAGACATTGAACTATTACGAAGCTACAGACTAAAAGGCAGTGCAGAAATAACGCCTTCCAACAAAGATGAATTATTGGAAGCAATACGCCTTGAACGCCGCCTTGAGCTTTGTTTTGAAGGACACAGATGGTTTGATCTACGTCGTTACGGCTGTCCTTCTATAACCCACAAATATTCATCTTCTGACAATGCTTCAGACTTCGTGATTCACAAGCTTGAAGAAAAAGACAAGAGATATACTCTGCCATTCCCTCGTGCAGAACGCAATTTATAATAATATTATGACTATGAAAACAAATACAAAATATTTATTTTTAGCATTATTCACTTTTATGCTTTCAGCATTATCATGCACAAAAGAGAAAACAGATCCTGCAGAAATAGAAAAGCCTTATTATAATGTCACTGACGATACGTCAGATCCCGTGCAACATGAAAAGGCTGTTCTTTTCAATTCATACAAGACTTATCTTATCACAAATCCTACCATAAGGGATTATGCGTACAATTTCGCCAACAAGAATAAAATCAGTATTGTGGCTCCTGAACAAAGTAATGAGAACTTGCTCAACGGAATCAAAATGCTAAAAGAGACTTTTCTGGATCTATACCCAGAAGATTTCAAAAAGAAGAACCTTCCGTTCTCTATTATTCTCTCCGATACATTAAGATTCACCGGCATTATCTCTATTGATGGAGAAGTACCTCCAAAACCTGAATACTACGCATGGTCTTCTACTTCATTCATAGCTATATCAGGAATACGGAAGAATATGGGAGCCAACCCTCAGGAAAGAAAAGATTCAATACGCGGTGAAATCAATTCTCATTTCTGGACAGGCTACCTTGCAGCACATAAAGGACTTTTTACAATCCCCGATTCTTTCTATGAAATAAGTAAAGACAATTATGGCAAAACTCTGTTTGAGGATCCGGCAACAATCGATTATTACCAGTACGGATTTGTCGGCTACAACAAATTAGCCACAATATATGACGAAATAGACGGCTGGATGACTGACCTGCCTCGTGAAGAAATGGATCTTCAGATGTGGGTGGCATTCATTTTCAGAACACCAAAAACAAAACTTCAACCGATTCTGGACGCAAATGAAAAGATGGCGCAGAAATATGAAATCCTAAGAGATGTGTTCAAGGCAAGCGGATATAATATTAATAATATTTTAAAATAAAAAAATGGAATCTTCTTCAACAAGACTAAAATTTTTATCAACACTGTTTTTACTATTTGTAACATTTGTCGCATCAGCTCAGAATAATCAGGATTTCATCAAGGCGGAAAAAGACAAAGACGGATACATATTCATCATTCCTAAGAGCCTATTAGGCAAAGATTTGCTAATTACCTCAAGAGTCGGGGATATAAGCAACAACAAAGAAATAGTTGCAGGACAAATTCCCCATACACCGGTATTGGCATATTTCGGATATGACGGAGACAAATTGCTATTGTTCAAAAAACAATATAAGACAATAGTCGATACAACTTCATCCATACTGTCTTCATTCAAAAGAAATTTCAAAGATCCGATATGGCAAACTTTCAAGGTAATATCGGATAACGGAAGCGAGACATTGAAAGTCGATCTCGAATCCCTTTTCACTTCAGACATAGAAGAGCTTGACCCTTTCAAAAAAGGTGGTGCAAGCGGTAGCCTAATATCTTCACAAACAAGCATAACTTCTGTAAAATCTTTCCCGAAAAATATTCAGGTCAAGACCAGAATGGGATATAGAGTCAAAGGAGAACCTTTTCTGGCAAATATGACCAGAAATATCGTTTTACTGCCAGAGAAGCCTATGAGACCAAGAATCGCCGATCCGAGAATAGGATACTTCGATCTGCGTAAGGACTACTACACAGACAAGTACGATGGTGTAAAAACAATTACTTATATAAAAAAATGGAATATCCAACCAAGTGATTCTGCCGCATTTGCAAATGGAAAACTTGTTGAACCGGTCAGGCCAATTATATTTTACGTCGATGATGCCGTTCCGGAAAAATGGAGACAATATATAAAAGACGGAATCGAGGACTGGAACAAAGCCTTCAGAAAGATTGGCTATTCAAAGGTAATCTTCGCTATGGATTATCCTAAAAACGATCCTGATTTCGACCCTGATGACATCAGATACAATTGCTTTAGATTAGTGACAAATGATGTTCAAAACTCAGTAGGCCCCAGTACAGATGATCCTCGAACAGGGGAAATATTTCAAGGAGATGTCCTTTTTTATTTCAACAGCATCAAGATTCTTCATTCTTGGCAATTTACTCAGACAGGAGCGCTTGACGAACGTACATACGAAGAAGTCTTCAAAGATGACGAAATGATAGGAAACTCTTTGAGATATATAGCCGCTCATGAAGTAGGACATACACTCGGCCTTCTTCACAATTTCGGAGCATCATCATCAGTGCCTGTAGATTCACTACGTTCAGCAACTTTTACAAATAAGTATGGTATAACACCTTCCATAATGGACTATGCAAGATTCAATTATGTAGCACAGCCGGAAGACAAAAGAGTTAATCTGCGACCTCCCCACATCGGCATTTATGATGAATTTGCGATTGAATGGGGGTATAGACCTATATACGAGGCTGCAACACCGGAGGATGAACTGCCAATTCTTGGCAAATGGATTGCAGAAAAGGCAGACAACCCGATGTATCGCTATGGCGCCCAGCTATTCTTCAATGCCATTGACCCTTCGGCCCAAGGTGAAGATATCGGCAATAATGCGGTGGAAGCAGGCCGGTACGGAATCTCTAACCTTAAGATTCTGATGAAGAATATTGCAGATAAATGCGTTAGCAAAGGAAAAGATTACAGCCACCTCAACGAATCATACATAGCTATTACAGAGCAACTAAAGGAATATATGTATCATGCTATAATGTATATCGGTGGTATATATATGAACGACCCGGTCTGCGGGGACGGACAAGATAATTTCAAATTCGTTGATAAGACAGAACAGAAAAAGGCGCTCGAATTTGTATTAGACAATATCTATGATATGCCTGAATGGCTTTTAGAGAAAGATGTTATTTCCAAAATAGGCCCTATCGTATCTGTCAGTCAGTTTCAGGCCAGAACTTTGAAAAGTTTGTTTTCCTCTCCTATCAGCACTGCATTAGCCATGTTTGAACAGTTCGAACAGGAAGAAGCATACACTTACGAAGAATATCTGTCCGATATTGCAGATAGAGTTTTTGCAAAGACAATCAAAAAAGAAAAGCTCTCTTATGAAGAGCGACAACTCCAAATAGTGTTTGCAGAGAGTTTGGCTAAAGCGATTAATTCCAAAAAAGGAACCGGCAAAAATTCTTATGCCCTGCGACCAGATAAGTTGAATTCAAATAAAAGCTGCTCCTGCTTTATTCAGGGAGGAAAAGATATTCACGACAGACAAATTTCTTTCTTTGATTTCAATGCCCTTGAAGATTACAGGATGATTACTGCACCTGCTGCCGATAAAACCAAAGACAAAGTACAATCGATACTGAAAAAGGCCATAAAGTCAAATAAAGGCAATGAGATGGCAGCACATTATAAGATGGTTTACAATTTGTTATAAAAGCCATAAAAGCGATTTTTATAAAACATTATTATTTACCCGTATATGGACAAAAACAGTTATGCCTTAGGTATGAGCATTGCTCATAATATGATTCAATCAGGAGTCAAAGAAATATCATTCGATGATTTCACTTCCGGTCTTAAAGCTGCTCTTCAAGGAGAAAAGACATTAATTTCTTATGAAGAAGCCGGAAAACTTTTAGATAAATATTTTGCCAAGTTACAAGAGGCTCAGGCAACAGCCCAAGCAGAAATCGGAGAGACAATGAAAAAGGCAGGAGCTGATTTCCTTGTTGAAAATGCCAAGAAAGAAGGAGTTGTGGTTTTAGATAGTGGTCTTCAATATAAAATTCTGAAAAAAGGAAGCGGGAAGAAACCCGGAAAAACCTCCAAAGTTAAATGCCATTATGAAGGAACATTTACAGACGGAACTGTTTTTGACAGCTCATACAAACGCGGAGAGCCTGCTGTTTTCGGAGTCAATCAGGTAATTGCAGGTTGGACAGAAGCTTTGCAACTCATGCCAGAAGGCTCCCAATGGCAATTGTTCATTCCTTACAATCTTGCCTATGGTGAGGCCGGGGCACACGGAGCTATCCCTCCTTATGCTGCACTCATCTTCAAAGTCGAACTTATAGAAGTTTTGTAAACGGAAAAAGAAGGGTCGGCAGAAAATGCCGACCCTTAACCATTACCGAAAAGACATATTATTCAGCCTTGCCGTCAGAACCGAGCACATCAACAATCTTATGCTCATAAAGTTTCTTCATCTCATCACGTGCAGGTCCGAGATACTTACGAGGGTCAAACTCGCTCGGTTTCTCATTGAACACCCTACGGATAGCAGCTGTCATAGCAAGACGGGAATCTGAGTCGATATTGATTTTGCAAACAGCAGACTTAGAAGCCTCACGCAACTGCTCTTCAGGAATACCTACAGCATCAGGAAGCTTTCCGCCATTAGCATTAATCATATCCACATACTCCTGAGGAACAGAAGATGAACCGTGAAGTACGATAGGAAATCCTGGAAGTTTCTTCTCAATCTCATGAAGGACATCGAAAGCGAGAGGCGGAGGAACAAGACGCCCTGTCTTAGGATCTCTTGTGCACTGCTCAGGAGTAAATTTATATGCTCCGTGTGACGTGCCGATAGAAATAGCCAATGAATCACAACCCGTCTTGGAAGTGAAATCAATCACCTCTTCAGGACGTGTATAATGTGACTCTTCCGCTACAACCTCATCCTCAACACCTGCAAGTACTCCAAGTTCTGCCTCAACCGTAACATCGTGAGCATGGGCGTACTCTACAACTTTCTTTGTCAAAGCCACATTCTCGTCATATGGAAGGGCAGAGCCGTCGATCATAACAGATGAGAAGCCCATATCCACACAACTCTTGCAAAGCTCAAAAGAATCACCATGATCCAAATGAAGCACAATCTGAGGTTTTTTCCAACCAAGTTCCTTTGCATACTCTACAGCACCTTCTGCCATATAACGGAGAAGTGTCTGGTTTGCATAATTACGTGCTCCTTTTGAAACCTGAAGAATAACAGGCGACTTCTTTTCAGCAGCAGCCTGAATAATAGCCTGAAGCTGCTCCATATTGTTAAAATTGAAAGCAGGAATCGCATATCCTCCTTTGACAGCCTTTGCAAACATCTCTTTTGTGTTCACAAGACCTAATTCTTTGTAAGAAATCATAATCTATTGATATTAGAAATTTATATACTACCACTCCTACGGTAAACTTTGCAACTCATAAGGCTACAATAATTCTGCCAAGCTATTTCACTGTACAAATTTATGACAAAACGTCAGAAATTCAAAATGCTGTTTTGAAAAAAATCAAAATCCGAAATACTCTCCTTTCCTGTCAACCGGCACTCCATACTCCATCCATGCCGGCATAGGTTCCCCTTTCAGATAATGGTCAAAGAATTGTTGCAGCCGGCGTGACAAATCCTTACAGTTTCGCCTCTGCACAAGATTATGAGCCTCTTTGTTGTATTGAAGCATCCATACAGGTTTTCCAAGCCTTCTCATATTCGAAAATATCTCAATTCCCTGATACCAAGGCACTGCCCCGTCAGCGTCATTATGCATTATCAGTAAAGGGGTTTTCACATTGTTCAAATGAAAAACCGGTGAATTTTCCACATAAAGGTCAAAGCCGTCTTTATCCCAAAGTGTCTTACCGATACGACTCTGACCATGTTCATATTGTCCGGCTCTGACTATACCTGACTCCCAACGAATACCGCCATAAGCCGATGTCATATTACCGACAGGAGCTCCGGCTCCGGCAGCAGCAAAAAGATTTGTCTTAGTCACAAGATAAGCAGTTTGATAACCACCCCAACTCTGTCCCTGAATAGCCATTCTATCCTTATCTGCAAAAGAATATTTTTCGCAAAGAGCCTCTGCGCCTGAGACAACGCAATTGTAAGCACTCTCCCCGGGATGTCCGACCTTATAGACGATATCAGGGATAAAACATATATAGCCTCTGCTTGTATATAATGGAATATTGACTATTGAGCGGGAAGGTGCCGGAGTCCTGAAATCATACAGGGTTTCTGAATATTTTTCATAAAAATATACCATAACAGGTAATTTATCTCCCGGCTTAACCCCGTCAGGAACAAATACTAAACCCTTAAGAGGAGTACCGTCATAGGCCTTCCAATGAAAAAGTTCTGCCCTGCCCCACCTGTAATCCTTAATCTGAGGGTTTATACCACTAAGTTTTTCATATGACTTGAAATTATCCTTTGTAACATAAAGATCATAAGGATTGCGGAAGTTTCCTTTAAGAAAAGCTATCCTGTCAGAGTCAGGAGCTTTGATTAGATTGCGGAAAGAAACAGTATCGATAATGTATTTCAGAGACTTGGGATTTGAAACATTTACATAGCCTATACCATTTCTCATATCATCCTCATTGAAAACACTAAGGTACAACCTATCTTTCCCTTTAATTGAGGATCTAATCCCTGACTTCTTTTCATTTATGGAAAATCTTTCCAAAATAGGCATAATAGTCCTGAAATGAAGATGTTCAGAGCGTCCCACCCCCTTTGTCAGATTCTCCGCCCTTGTTCCGTCAGGATATAATTTCCATATATCATAACGGTCTGCAATCAATACCGCAGAATCGTTTTCCAACCATATCGGCTTATTGTCATAAGGAATAGGATACATAGGCCTGTCATTTTCCTCATCATAGAATTTGGTACCGGCAGATGCAGTAATATTGGCAATCTTTCCGGTTGCAATATTGTATGTATAGAAATTATAATCATCCATATCATACCATATAAGATATTTGCCTGACGGCGAAATCCGAACAAAAGCATTCAATTTATCAGCTATTGGCAGCCTACCACCATCCTTCAATGATACAAGAGCCAGATCCGTATATGAATTATAATCCCATGCAGACTGTAAAATATATTTACCATCATTGCTTGACAAGGCCCAGTCTCCATCACCGCCATTGAAAATAGAAATATCATCATAGACAGATGTTGTCAAAACCACCGGAGCAGTACCTCTTTCGATATCTATTACCGACATATATGTCTTCTTAAGTGTAGCGTCAAGCCGTTTTTTCTGCTGTGGAGGAGTATATGGAGAATCCCAGTTCCATATATCCAACTCTGCTGTCTCAAAATCAACTATAGTCGTATCCTTAGGAGGTCGTATCGGAGCAATCCCAATAAAAATCCTATTACCGCTTTTTGAAAAGAAAGGCTCGCTATTATCATTCAGAGTCCAGCCATCCGTCCCCTCAATAACCTCACCTTGAGATACAATTTCTTTTGTTTCAGGCAGGCCTGCCGGTACTTTCGAAATGGCAATCTTTGTCAAAAACAGCGCAAATCGTTTATTTCCTGTCTTATTTGTATCGTTTGTGGCAGTAAACGCAATTTCCCTGCAATCATCAGAGAATACAGGACTGCCGTAAGCCCTGTGTCCCTTAGCAAGAGTATCATAAACAGCCGTCTGCATATAATTTCTAAGCATTACGGCATTTATTGAAAGGCTGTCTTTATTATCCTTTTTAGTAGTAAACACCAATTTTTTCCCATCTCTACTGAATACATATTTATCCACATTGAGCAAGGTATCAGCCTTTTCATTAGCAGGATTAAACACGATCATCCCGGACTTTGTCTTATTCTTCACAGGCTTTTCTACATTGCCGTTCCCTTTTGTGGTATCATGTTTTTCCTTCCAAATAGATTTATATGCCACATAAGGTTTTGCATCCAAACCGGAAGTATAAGATTCCACGCCAGGCAACTTCTTAACTGTCATTTCCTTAAGATTAACTATAGCCAAAGTGTCCTTGCTTCTTTCTTCTTTTTTTACTTTCTTTATTTTTTCCTGTCTTGACTTTGCAAATTCCGGTTTTATACGACAATAAAGCCAATCACCTTCAGGAGCCAAAGAAGCGGCGTAACCTCTTGGAAGAGCAATCTCCCTTACTCTCGGTTTCCTTTTATCCGGTGTAGAGTTTCGGATAATCAAAAGACCGTCTCCCTCCTGAGGCTCCACTTGAAAAACAATAATATTGCCATTGTCAGACATGTTTATATTAGAAACCTTTTCCCAAGAATCATAGATATCATGATCCATCGGTTTTTTTTGCGCTGACACAAAGGGTTGACACATCAGCCACATTCCAACGGCTAAAAAAGTAAAAATAACTGACTTCATCTCGTATCTTTTAAATTAATGGTTCATATTATCACAAATATAACAACTTCTGCAGAGCTTTTCAAAATAGTTCCGAGATGATGCTTTCTAAGTACAATACAGACTCCTTCTATTCGTTTACAGGCAAAATAACCAACACCTATCAGCGCCATACAAAAAGCATTATTCTGTTTTTGTGCGAAAATCGCTACATTTGTAAAAATCCAAATAGAATGAAAGAAAAAGTTGTAATATTTTCCGCCCCTTCCGGCTCCGGAAAAAGTACGATTGTAAACCATATCCTTAGCCTTCACCCGGAAATGGAATTTTCAGTTTCAGCCACTTCAAGAGCACCGAGAGGTCAGGAAAAAGATGGGGTTGAATACAATTTTATCACAGCCGAAAAATTTCGCGAACTGATAGAACAAGACAAATTTGTAGAGTACGAAGAGGTTTACCAAGGGCGCTATTACGGAACTCTCAAATCAGAAGTCGAACGTATTTGGGCCAAAGGACACGTAATTATTTTTGACGTTGATGTAAAGGGCGGGGTGAGCCTCAAAAAATATTTCGGAGACAAAGCCATATCTATTTTCATTCAGGCACCGTCAATTGAAGAATTAAGAGAAAGACTGCTGAAAAGAGGGACAGACTCTCATGAAGAAATTGAAAAACGAATTGCAAAGGCAGAAGAAGAAATGACATTTGCCTGCAAATTTGATCATATATTGATAAACAACAAGTTGGACAAGGCCTTTACAGAAGCTGAAAAACTTGTCAATGACTTCTTGAAATAAAAATATCCTAATCGGAGGCAATGCCAAAGACCTCTCAAATAAAACACTATGAACATTGCAGTATATTCAGGCTCATTCAACCCGCTGCATATCGGTCACCAAGCCATTATGGAATACCTTACATTCGAAAGGCATTTTGATTGGATATACCTCATAGTTTCTCCAAAAAATCCTCTAAAATCATCAATAACAGCCGATAGCGGCTTGGAACGATATGAAGCAGCGGTAAAAGCAGTAAAGCGACATCCGAAGTTGCATGTCTGGGTAGATGACATTGAACTCAAGATGTCGCCTCCTCAATACACGATAAAGACCCTTGATGCCCTTAAGGCCAGAGAGCCTGAAAATGATTTTACTCTTGTCATCGGAGCGGATAATCTCTCAGGCATACGCAAGTGGAGGGATTTTACAAGAATACTCACAGATTATGGAGTGGCTGTCTATCCACGCAAAGGCTACGATATGAAACGAATCAAGACAGAGCTGCTTGCAGAATGTCTCTCTTTCCCTACGCCTTATGTATTAGATGCAAATTATGCAGCGAGCCCGGATGGAATGCGAAGCCTTGATGAGACACTCGAAAGAGTCTATAACATAACACTTCTTGATGCTCCTATAGTAGATATTTCTTCAACTGAAATCAGGGAAGGCATCAAATCAGGAAAAGATATGTCTAAATGGCTGATGTGATATGAATATTGAAACCGAACGAAAATTTCTTGTCAAAAATGACAATTATAAAAAAGAGGCCTCTGTAGTACACAGAATCAAACAAGGCTACATAGCACATGATATGGGACGAACCGTCAGGGTGAGAATATCCGACAATACTGGTTATCTGACAATAAAAGGCCCATCAGAAAATGGAATAAGCAGGTTGGAATGGGAAATGGAAATACCTCTGCATGAAGCTGAAAGCCTGATGCAGCTTTGCAAGAGTGGAATAATAGACAAGAGCAGGTATATAATACCTGCCGGCAAAGCAAGATTCTTTGAAGTGGATGAATTCTATGGAGACAACAAAGGTCTCGTCATTGCCGAAATCGAACTCGGAACAGAAGACGAGACCTTCAAAAAACCCGAATGGCTCGGTGAAGAAGTCACCGGAAACCACCGATATTACAACTCCAGCCTCTGTATCAGACCATACAAAGACTGGGAAAATAAAATCTTATTTTAAATTCTTGACACAACGAACTGAAAAACCGCCTTTATAGTTTGCAAAAGCCACACTAAGTCTTCCTTCAGGATATTTTGCCAACGTAAACGTAGACATCAACCCGAAAAACTTATAATTAACATCCCCGATTGCATACTTAACAACACTATCTCCTGTCGAACCCATCAGATAAGTAAGTGCATTCTTGCCTAAAAAATCATCTACGCTACAATTAGTTTTAGAAGTTATGATTTTCTGGTACGAGCCATTCTTAAGTTTACTGTTTTTTGATACTGTTCCTGAAAAAGACCAGTTGAAATTGTCAGCATTCAGATAAGCGATTTTTGCTCCATTATAATCCTTATCATAATATGCAGCCTTTTCGTCTTTAATTGCAGCTGCATCATCAGCTCCTTTAACCGAACTACCGCACAAAGCAATTAACTCTGCCCTTGTCGGTATATGCCAGCCATCAGGACATATTCCCTGTTTCCCCTCAAATGATTTGAAATTATCTTCAGAAATCTTAGCTCCAAAAGCCGTTTCATAATCATACAAATAACCTAAAGCCTTGATAGAAGCTTTGTCTTTCAGAGGTGTACAATTGGTTCCGTCAGAAGAATAAGGATACCAGAAGCCACTTCCATCATTAGGGTTTTCTGAAGCCGTCTTGCCTTTCGGCACATAACGCAATGGTTCTGCCATCCATGTCCTGCCGTCTTTAAGTTTAACAGTCTTATAAGTCACTCCACCCCAAGTGACTGTATCAGATTTATCAACATTATTAGCATTCTCCTTTTTGCAAGACACCAGCGAAATTGCAGCTGCTGCCATCATAATCAACATTAATTTCTTCATAATTATACTTTTTAAAATAAAATAATTAAAATCTATAGCCTATTTCAAACATAGCATGCCACCTGTCGCTTCCGGAAATATTTTTCAGACCAAATGCGTGAACATCAAGCAATTTAGCGCCAACATATATTCCATTAATATAATCACCTGACACAAAACACCTTACAGCAAATCCGGGACTAATACGCGAGGCAATCAGATATTCTTTACAAATATTATACCTATCTTGCAATCTGAAAGGCTCTGTTTTTAGACCTGAACTACCGGAATCAGAAGTTCCTGACATTGCCTGCCATCCAAATCCTTTCATAAATCCGATTTCTGCCCCGATTTCAAAATATCCAAGCCTATATAGCATAGAAGCAAAAAGATTTAGAATGTGAAAGCTCTCTGTATCATAATAAGGGTATACCAATGTAGAAACCATCTTATTATAGCAATAGCCTATCGTACTATGAAACTCTACCGAATGCTTATAATATAAATCATACCTTGTCGAAATATCAAGGCTGCTCCGATTGAAAATATTATTATAACCATAAACCTTAGGATTAGTAACACCGCCTGTTGTCACCTTATCGATTACAGATTCCTGATTAAGCTGTGCCTTTGAAACATAATGCAGATTGAATATGTGACGAGCTTCCGGTCTCAAGGCAATATAAGATAAATTTGCAGCTAATACCCTACCGGGGAACCTGTACCACAAAAAACCTTTTTCGCCGACTTCTCCTTGAGAAAATCTATACTCCATATCTAAATAGAAGCCTTTTCTGTGCTGCACCTGTAGACCTGCCCCATGAGTATTCTCTTTGACAGGCAATCTGTCAATACCAGCTTCGGTCAAATGAAGCCCGTTACCGGACCAGACCTGATAAGTGCCCCATACAAGCCCTTTATCAAGAAAAGCATAATATGTATCAGCAGAAGCACTTCCCAATCTTTCCGCTTTTATATATTCTGAAGTCTTTCTAAAAATATAAGAAACACCTAAGTTCCAATTGCCCGACCTATATAAGCAAGAAGGCGCCACTTCTATATCAAGAGCAAAATTGGTATGCCTTATATCCTTTCTTTTGGAGTAATTTGCAGATTTGAAATCTATTTTCGCCCCGAAAAGCCAATGTGAGGATAATTCTGAAGAGAAACCTCCGGAGAACCCATATTCCTGTAAAGTTTTACGACCCGGAGTAAATTCCACTGCATCGATTGGATAATAATCAGGATGGATAAACATCGAACCGGACATATCCTTCCCTTCTTTCTGAGCAAAACTGAACGAACCCGCCATTGAGATCTTCGGCAGATGCATGATTGTTGCAGCTTCCGCTCCTGCCCCCCAAGCCGACACAGCCTCATCAGCACTTCTGAAACCTCCAGCCATATAAACACCATTAATTCCGGCATAAGAAACAGCCTTTTTACCTTTTCCTTTATTGGGTAAGAGTAGAACCGTCTTGTCTATCTGCCCCCTTATTCCTGCAATATTGCTACCGGCTATAAACGGATTAAGTCTCAAAGCCTCTTCATAAGGTCCCTGAGCCGAAGCCTGTACCCCCATCAAAAGCAAGACCACAGCAAGAACAAGGACAAAACCTTTACTTATGTAATGATTGAACCTCGCTTTCATATAAATCATTTGCTGAATTGTTTGTATCCAACAAGACTTCAAATCCTTTGGCAGAAGATGCTTCCTCATCTTTCTTACGCATCACTGTCCTGCCTTTAAATGTTTCGGAAAAGCTTATAAAGCCGGCATCTATTGAGTTGTTGAGCCTTTTTGAATTTGAGGAAGAACTCCCGTTAAAAACCTCCACTCCATCTATCACCCAGTCAAGAGGAATTTTTACTACTTTTTCATTGCTTCCTGGAATCTGCACGATATTACCTGAAACATGTACATATTCATCGATTTTCACTCCCTTTGCCTTAAAAATCACAAGTGTCGGAGAATTTACAGAAAAAGTATAGGCATTAGCCTGTCCTGTCTTGATAACTACTTCAAGAATATGATCTGCACGCACTTTATCTCCTGGAGCAGGATGGTACAACGGATTTGGAAAATAGGTCGTATTATAACATACAAAACAATCCGGTCTATTCAAATTGACAGATAATGGATAATTAACAGTATGGTCAACAGCGCCATTTATGCAGAAAATAGCATCCTCTCCGCTGTCAAGAGGATAGTCCGTACCCTTTCCTCCAACCCTCATCACTGCCTGCACAATAGGCAGAAAATCCGGAAGCTCACCGGTTGGAGTCCACTTTATCTGAGAAGCACTTGAATTATAAGGAGCCAAAGTTCCGAAACAAAGACCGTCGAGATATTGCCGTTCAGAAGAATTATTGTGAAGAATAAAATATTTGTCGGACTGGTAGGTCCCTTCTTTAGGCGCCATACTACAACCTCCGAAATATATTTCCTTAATAAGAATGACCCCTGCTTCAGAATATTCCAATTCAAGACTTATTTTCTTGTCTTCCCCGGAAAGCAGCACCTTATCAATACTGCCATTGAAAATATTGCTTCCAACTTTATCACTTACAGAAATACGATAAATCCCATTGGGCAGCTTAGTCTCTACATTTCCTGAATTATCAGTACTCAAAATATATATGGAGCCCGTACCATAATTTTCCACTGAAACCTCAACTCCGGCCCGTATTACGGAAGCATGTCCGGAAGGATATACGAGCTGAATTGCGAGAGTATGCAAATCCTGTAGCCAAGGGACTTGAGGACCAATACTAATACAACTCTGCAACAACGCTAAAGCTACAGTAATTATCATTATCCGATTTTTAAGCCTCATATCTAAAACTTTATTCTACATGTCAATCCATAATAAAAATCCGGAGTAAAAATAGCATTCACTCCTGTTGCAAAACTCTTGACAAAACGCCTTGAATTTGTAAAATTATTTGCAAAGAATGACAAAGAAACATGATTTCCTATTTCTTTGGTAATACTCAGATTCCCGGAGAAATAAGGTTTATAGCCGTCCTTCGCAAAATTATAGATATTGCCGGATCTAAGTATCAGATTGTCATATTCGGAACTATGCTCTTCAACAACTGTCCATTCGTGTACCTTGCCATCCAAATCAATATATGCTATAGGATTAACAGCAGTGTAAGAGTTGCCGTCATAAATATTGCCTCCTGTAGGTTTATTCGAACCGGGGCCAACGGTAAAAGCATAGTCCTTGCCTCGCCATCGAGATATTTTTTGCGAATGCCTGAGGAAAGCTGCTTCTATACGGCAGGTTACAACCAATCCTGCTAAAGGAATATGCGTAATAGCAGTTATATTCATATCCACATTGTCGGTGCGCGCTCCGTTTGCAACACCGGCTTTACCCGGATAGATTCCTATATATTGATAAGAACGGTTTTTCAACGAAGTATGCGACAAACCTCTATTGTAATAATATACTTCTTTCTCATCGACATATTTTGTATAGCAGTAAGATGCATCCACCCTGAATTGAGTGCGTATCGGTCTTATCTCCGGAAAATCGATTATCATCTCGGCTCCCGCTCTGATTACATCCGTTCCATTATCTGCCATAGGCGATGCAACAAAAGTTTTGTCTTTAACCTTCAATTGCGACAATACAGCGGCCTGACCAGGCTTCTGAAAAGTCACATAACCGGTCTTAGGATCGACTGATACCTTATCTTCAGCTGTGACTTTATATCCGGCCGGCAAAGCCATTATATTATAGGAAAAAGCATCATAGACCGTACTTATAGTATAAGGAGCAAAAGTAATATTACAATAGCCGGTAAGAGACAATTTAAATCCTTTAAATTCAAAATCCACTCCTATTTCCGAATTGGAATTCTTCTGCCACACTAAATCAGGGTTATACCTAATGGTATATGGAATTGTATAATATACATAAGACGAGGCCCCTGCCGTACCATAAGAAAAACCGAATGTCTGAATATCAAGATATTCTTGCCGAGGATAGAGAATAAAGAATGATGGGAGCTTCTCGGTTATGCCCCAACCTCCGTGAAAAGATAAACCCTTATTGATTTTCCATTTGGCATTAAGTCGAGGGGATAGTCCGTGAAGATTGTCGTATTTCGATTTTTTCACAAAAACCTTGTCGTAGCGCAGACCGCAACCTATCTCCAATTTAGTATTCCATAATGAAAATTCTATATTATCCTCGATAAAAATTCCGAAATTGTGCATATACGGATAATTCTTATATGGCCTTGGTCTATAACCATTTGCCGATAGAGCAGGATCTAAATAATAATCCCCTCGTCCCACATTGCCATCTGCCTTCCACTGCAATCCCGCCTTCAAAAGGCTCTTGATATTATTCCATCTTTTAAGCCACGAATATTTCAAAGAAAGATTGTAGTCAAGTTCTTTGGAATCCACAATCTTGTCTGAATAATAATTCAATGGAAGAGCGTCAGCAATATAATATCCGGATTTTTCGGAATGCACCGCAGGTTGAGAAGAAGCATAGGACTCGTACTTGTGATGGTGAGAACGCTTGTCATTGAAATACACGGAACCATTGACGGTGAGATTTGTCACCCAAGACCTATTCAATAGCCAGACTGCTTTAAATTGGGATGTCAGAGAATTATCCCTTACCTTATAAAATTCATTAGAAAAAGAATCCGGGTCTTTCTTGGTATTCATCCCTCCCAAATTTCCCCTAATACCGGCCTCTAACCTCAAAACATTTTTGAAGGTATTGATATAATCCACATTTACCCCCCTCCTGATATATGAAGTATATGGAGAGGATAATTTCTTTGTGGCCTTAGCCCATTCTCCGCTGATATTCAAAATCCCCCTTGATTTGCCAAAGTCTAATCCCTTTGAAACAGAAGTCTGGTAAGTTCTTGGATTTACAGAGAAAACAACGCTGACAGGGGATCGACCTTTTTTAGTAATAATCCTGACTATACCGCTATTCAAATCGCCATACTCAGCCGAAGGAACACCTGTCAAAACCTCCACGGATTCAATATTATCAACTGAAATATTTCTCGTTCCGACACCTTCCATACCGCTGAAATCCGCATTGCTCCCGATACGAACCCCATTCACTTCAATTGCTGTCCCAAAAGCCGCATTACCTATAGCAACACCTCCTGAACGAAGAGCAAGAGGATTACTTACAGTAAGATCCGGATTTATAGTCTTGCCTCCGGGCAACAGAGCAGAAATATTAGCCATATCAGACATTTGCAAATGCTCTAATGCCTTTCTGCCCAATTTACGGGTTGTATTGAGATTATCTTTTGAAGTTTCGGCCGTAACTATAACCTCATCCAAAGCAAGCGTGCTGATATTCAACTTAAAATCCAAGCAAAGACTATCTTTCTGAATATCCAATTCCTCATTAATATCCACATAGCCAATGCAAGAGACCTTGACGACATATCTACCCTTAGCAATATTATCCATAACATAGAGTCCTTTTTCGTCAGTCGTAGCCCATAGATAATCCTTGTCAAGTCTGACAACAGCCCCGACCACCGGTTCACCGCTTTTGGCATCGGAGACTTTGCCTTTAACCCTTACACCGGGCGCGGCATAGACAGAAATTGATATTGCCGTAATTAATGCAATAATAAAAAGCCGTTTCATATATCGAATAAGGGATCAAAACCTATCAATCCTCTAAATAAGGAATAGGATAATGATACTATATAATATATACGCCTGAAATGCAAAATGACCTTTTGTACTGGCATGGATCATATTATCCACAGAATCATGCCATAGACGCCATCCCAAGTCTTCCTTTTTAGGATAATGCCAAGAAGACCATTTTTCTATCAGATTGCCGTCATTAAAATATGTTGCCCCTCCATTTGACCTGTTCAATGAAATCAAGGTCTTATAGTCAGAGTAATAAGCTGACATAAGCAGCTGAATACGTTCCTTAGTATCAATCCCCTCCTTGGGTATAAGGTTCTCGGCAGTACCGATATTGGAAGCAAGCAGCAAGACAGGAACATAACCTACAGATGCAGCATCCGTTAAAAGTCGGCCTATCCTGTTCCAATCATCCACTTTCAGTTTTTCCGGCATATATGCAGAAACAACTATCACAGAACTGTCTGCTGCCAAATAATCACAATAAGAGCCTTCAGCATTCCTAAAAGAAAGCGATGGATAACTGTCTTCTACAATCGTATCCGTCTTCTTAAGAGGCTCCGTTCTTACATAAGTCCATGTAGAATCAGGCAGCCTATCGATTGTAAAGCTACCTTCATGCCCATTCTTTTCATAAACAAAAGACTTTACGTATTTTTCCTGTTCCGTACCATTATTGTAAGATTTGGCAGCAGCAAGCATTGAAGAAGAATTGAATGGAGTAAAATCCACCAAAGGGATATTAAAAAGACTATAAATTGACAGTGCCAATATAGAAGCTACAGATAACCGGAATGTAAAAATTTTTCTCTTTCTTGCCCTGCCGAAATCTCGGAAAGGCAGAAAAGCAACTGAACCCAAGACCAGCAGAACGAGATTTTTGATAAATGTCTGAGCATGAGTCAAATGGATAGCTTCACCAAAACAGCCGCAATCCATAGCCGGATTAAAAATCCATAATATCAGAGTAACAATAGTAAAAACCACAATCAACACGGAGGCCGTCCATGCTGCAAGCGCTCTATAAACACCTGTAATAAGAGCCGCCCCTGTGATAGTTTCAAGCAATGACAGAAAAACTCCTGCAGGTTTGGCCAAAATGGCAAGAAACCCTAAATGGAAGAACTTGAAATACTCTCCGATAACCATACCGGCGCCTACCGGATCTATAAGCTTCAATAGTCCTGCAGCAAAAAACACTGTCCCGATAATAACAGTACAAAACCTTCTTATGCTATGGTTTAATGGCCGCATAATAACCTGAATTAAAAATCATTAAATTGAATCAACCACTTTCTTGACCTTGTAGAAAATCTCATCCGGAGTAAGCATTGAGCCGTCTTCGGTAGCGCAATCTATCCTGATAAACTTAGGGTCTGCATCACATTGTCTCAGATAGACATCTCTGACTTTTTTCTGAAATTCCATATCAGCCTCATGTATGTCTTTCTCTCCTGCTGACAAATAGCCCCTGTCATTACCATTACGTACTGAAGAAAGTTTATTTTCCACAAAACCTATAGGCACATCCAAAAAAATATTCAGGTCAGGCTTCGGTATATCAAATTCGACATATTCTGTATTGACAATCCATTCTCTAAGCTCTTCCCTTTCGAGAGTATCAGATATTTTTGCACACTGGTAGGCAATATTGGAATAAACGTAACGATCCAGAAGCACGGTAGCTCCATTTTTAAGAGCCGCCTTCATCCCGGCAGCAGCTCTATGACGATCTTCGGCATACAAAAGAGCCACTAAACGAGGATGCACTGCATCTATAGGCCCGAAATCACCCTTAAGAAAACGCCCTATAAGATCACCGTACACAGGAGCATTATACCTTGGAAAATGGATATAGTCAACTTCTCCGAACTTTTGTTCCATATAAGTTCTGAGCTTCTTGACCTGCGTGGACTTTCCCGAACCGTCCAGCCCCTCTACAACTACCAGCATATATATTTATATTTTCACAAATATAACTAAAATATCCGATGTAATATCTTGTGCAAATCCTATATTTATACTATATCTCTGCTATACACTCGACCTCTACAAGAGCTCCCTTAGGAAGTTCCTTGACGGCAATAGCCGATCTGGCAGGAAAAGGGGCATTGAAAAATGAAGAGTATACTTCGTTCATGGCTGCAAAATCCGCCATATCTGCAAGAAAAACCGTTGTTTTGATCACTTTTGAATAGTCAGAGCCGGCCTCTGCCAATATCGAACCAAGATTTTTCAATGATTGAGCGGTCTGAGCGGCAATACCCCCTTCAGGAAAAGCTCCTGTCTGCGGATCTATAGGCAATTGGCCTGACACAAACACAAGACCATCAGTTTTAACAGCTTGGCTGTAAGGTCCTATTGCAGCCGGAGCCAATTTAGTACTTACCTGTTTCATAATTAAATATTTACAAATTTATTTCCTCTCTATTTTATTGACTATATCTATGATTTTATTATAGGCTCCTATCATATCCCTATTCAAGCTGGTGATAAATATATTGCCTTCTTGAGTAGCGTACGTCCCGTCAAACTTCTTGCAAAACTCATTTATGCCACTGTCAGGATATCTCTTATTGTACTGCTCTGTAATTCTTGCCATCCATTCTATTTTAACATAGCAGTAGCCCCAGATTTTAAGATTGTAATATTTATCAAACAAGACATTTTTACTATCCTTCTCAGAAGCTTTTGAAGCTTCTTCCAAATACGATTTTACTAATCCGGCTCCTTCTCTATAAATTTGTCTCTGCAGGTTATATCCTGTTTCAGGCAATTCCGGTAAAGCATTTACTTTTTCAAGTAACTCCTTTGTCATAGTAATTGTCTTTTTAAGCAAATCCAATAGTTCCTTAGACGAATATTCAACTTTATTTTTAAATGGTTCAACATCTTTTTCATGAGGGATAAGCGGAGGAATTATAGATATATTGATAGTTCTAATCTCTTCGGAATCAATATCTTTGACAAACAATTTAAGTTTTTTCTTTTTACTGAAAGAAGTCAAAGATATTTCTTTTCCCTTCTCTGATAATTCAGCACTCAAGATACCCTCATTATTTTCGCTCCAAGACAAACCGTAATCTCCATTGCCGGAAACAATATTTATCTTATCTTTTCTATTGAATTCCAAAGTCATCTCCTTTTTATCAAGTTTAAGGGCCACCAAAGGTGCAACTGAAACATTTATTGATTTTGAAGAATTCCACTTCTTATCCAAGATAGCAACCTCTGCCTCTCCGGCTCCAATAGCTGTAATAATTACCTTATTTATATTCTTAATTTCCACATTAACGACATTCTCCGGCTTTATTTTCACTTCATAGTTTCCACTTCCTTTAATTATGCCAAAAGTAGATATTTTTCCTTTACGCTTAAGGTTCATCGACAACTTACGGTCGGCAAGAGAAAATTCCAATTTTCTGTTTTCTTTTTCAATTTCCTGATTTTCTTTTTTACATGAAGCAAAGATTGCAAAAGAAAATATTAAAATAGTAAAAAATTGTCTGATTTTAAAATTAATATTTTTTCTCATTTACTTATAATTATTAAATTTTAAATATATTTTTCGATTAGCGAAAATAATAATTCTTAATACTTTATATATTTGAAATCCACACCCAAGAGTTACACGAATAAACTTTCTCGTGCAAAAATAATATTTTCTCTTTTACCGACAAAAATTATAACTTGCAATGTTTTTAATTTATACAGAGTCGCAAATATATAAATCAGTATAGAAAAGATGAAAAAAGATATTAAAATAATGGGGATTGTCAATATTACGGACAATTCCTATTTTGCTTCCAGCAGATGCCTTTCTTCAAATGGCGAACCGGATATTGAAACAATATTGGCGAGAGTCGGTCGGATGATTGAAGCGGGAGCTGATATCATTGATATAGGCGCCTGCTCTACAAGACCCGGCTCGGAAGCTGTAGGAGAAGAAACAGAATGGAAGAGGCTAAATCCTGCACTGAAGGCTGTAAGGGACAGTTTTCCTGATATTTCCATATCGATAGACACTTATTGGTCATCTGTCGTGAGGAAATGCTATAACCTTATAGGACAATTCATTGTAAATGATGTTACTTCAGGTGAATTCGACAAGGCAATGCTTCCTACCGTAGGCGAAATCGGCCTGCCTTATGTAGCAATGCACATGAGAGGCACCCCAAAGACAATGCAGAACCTCACCTGCTATCCGAAAGGAGTTGTGCAGGAAGTATATGATTATTTTGCAAAATTTAGGGAAAAGGCGGAAAGGAATGGTATAAGCAATTGGATTCTTGATCCTGGATTCGGTTTTGCCAAGACGATAGTCCAGAACTATGAGTTGATGAAAGAGCTTGACAAATTTGAGGATTTCGGGAAAAAGATTCTTGTGGGCATTTCACGCAAAAGTATGATTTTCAAGCTTTTTAATATAACTCCTGAAGAATCTTTACCGGCAACTCAAGCTCTGCATCTTGCAGCGCTGCAAAAAGGGGCATCAATCCTGAGAGTTCACGATGTAGCCGAAACAGCAAGAACTGTTGAAATTTTCAGAAGAGTATATCCTTTGCAGGAATAAGAGTTCATCACTCCGAAGTCTGCACGGAGAATAGGCTGATGATCTGCCTGATTAAAAACAGTCGGCATTCCTTGATTTGATACTTGGAATGCCGATTGAAATAAATATCATTTTACACCTTATATATAAGCAAATACTAAATTATACAGCAGGCCATTCTTGGGCTTTTAAACGAATTCTATTTAAATTACGAATATAGTTCCCGTTTCAACCACATCGCCATCACAGGATCCATAATAATAACTTGATGTTTTTCGATTTCTATGAGTTCTTTCTTGACCAATGCCCGTTTTATAATGCTTACATTAGCCGAAGATCCAAGCTGATATTTATGCAAAATTTCCTGAGTAGTAAATTCGCTATGAACTCCGTCTATAATCGCACGTAAAAAATTCATCTGATAGGTTGTAAGACTCTCTATCTGCTTCTCGAATAGCGGTGTATTCTGATCTATAATGTCTTGGCAGGCAGACAAAAAATCATTCTCTGTAGCGATTATTTCCGTATGGATCCACACAAGCCATGCCAACTGTTGCACATAAGACGAGTGATTATCCACCATTTTACATATTTTTTCTGCCAAATCTTTAGAGATCTGTTTTCCGGTAGCTTCAAAACGATTACATATATAGTCTATCCAATCCTTTGTCTCTATTTTCTTTAAATAAATAGAATCACCAAATTTATAAAATGGCAAACTTTTTTTCTCGAACAGTTCGTTCATCAAATGTTTTTTGCTGCCAAATAAGCAATAAGACACAGATTTTTGCAATTGCCATACAGAACGCAACCGCTTCTGAAAGGTTTTGGAATCCTTAAACTCGGCTATCTGTTGAAACTCGTCGATACAAATGACGATATTACAATTCTTCTTACGTGCTATCTTTTCCGGAAGTTGTAGGATTTCATCAATATCGATGCTCTTAGGGTTCATTTCAAGCGATATGGAAAAATCCGTCATCGGATCTGCTCCAATCGAAATTCTTGGGCTAACCCGAGAAAGAAATAATTTAATATTATCAAGCCATTCTTCTGCCTTAGAGGAGGTTTGTTTAATAACGGCAGAAGCAAAAGTATCATAGAAATCATGCTCACTACGACAAGAGAAAATATCCATATAAATAATTTTCAACTTGTCAGACTGTGCCAAATGATACGCTTTTTGTACCAAAGATGTTTTTCCCCAACGACGTGGTGAAATCAGAACAGTATTCACACCGTGCCGGAAATTCGACAACAAACGTCCGGTTTCTTTTTCGCGGTCAGTAAAATTGTCGCCGGATGTAGCAACTCCGAATATAAAAGGTTTGTTCTCCATAATCTTCAACTATTATACTGGCACAAATATAAATAATAACATTATTACTAACAACATTATTACTAATAACTTTATTACAAAATAATATTATAAGAAAATTAAAATTCAGATTAAGGTCATTCTATCCACATTAATAACCACTATTGCTTTTTTTCTATAATTAACTTCCATTATCATTACAAATTCACTAAATTTGCAAGGCAAAACCATTAGCACGGATTTACATAAAGAACATACAGATATAAAGTGCAAATTAAGGTTCTTAGGGTGAAAATTAATAGAACCGGCCTTAAGTTTGAAACGACAAAAGCAAATGAACACGAACTCTTTATTGGCAGTATCGCCTATTGATGGCCGCTACTGCACAAAAACAGAAATCCTTAAAAAATATTTCAGTGAATATGCGCTTATACGCTACCGAGTAAGGGTTGAGATTGAATATTTTATAGCATTATGCAGAATCCCTCTGCCGGAACTCAGAGATTTCGGAACAGGTGTCGCCGACAAGGAGAGGCTTTTTGATCTGCTTAGAGGACTTTATTTAGATATGACACCCGAGCAGGCACAAGAAGTAAAAGATATTGAGAAAATTACAAATCATGATGTAAAAGCTATAGAATATTATATAAAAAATCATTTTAAAGCTTTAGGCCTTGAGAAATGGGAAGAATTTATCCATTTCGGGCTTACATCCCAAGACATCAACAATACCTCCCAGCCACTTATGTTGAAAGAAGCTATAGAAGACGTATATATGCCTGCTTTAGAGAATGTTCTTGCCTTGATAAAAGATTATGCCCAGCAGTGGAAGGATGTCCCGATGCTTGCAAAAACACATGGACAGCCGGCATCTCCGACAAAACTCGGAAAAGAATTCAAGGTATTTCAAATCAGGCTTGAAGAACAGCTACGGCAATTAAATGAAATTAAATTCCCCGCAAAATTCGGAGGAGCCACCGGAAATATGAATGCACATAAGATTGCATATCCTCAAATAGATTGGTTATATTTCGGTGAAGAATTTGTAACATCTTTAGGACTTAAAAGGTCTTTCCCCACAACCCAGATTGAGCACTATGACAATCTTGCAGCCATCTTTGACTGCCTTCGCCGCATAAACACAATTCTGATTGATATGAGTAGGGACATCTGGACCTATATATCTATGGAATATTTCAGACAGAAAGTCAGTAAGAATGAAGTAGGCTCATCTGCAATGCCGCATAAGGTAAATCCTATAGACTTTGAAAATGCAGAGGGCAATCTCGGTATGGCTGACGCAATCTTCACTTTCCTGTCAATGAAACTCCCTATTTCAAGACTTCAGAGAGACCTTACCGACTCTACAGTACTTCGTAATGTAGGAGTACCTCTTGCACACGGACTTATAGCATTCGCCTCCCTGAAAAAAGGACTTGGAAAATTGATTTTGAATGAAAATGCATTGAAAGCAGACCTTGAGAAAAACTGGGCAGTGGTTGCAGAAGGAATTCAAACCATATTGAGAAGGGAAGGATATCCCAATCCCTATGAAACCCTGAAAGCACTTACTCGCACAGGTGCTGCCATTGACGAAGGAACGATTGAAGCATTTATCGATGGTCTCGAAGTTTCCGAAAATGTGAAAGCAGAACTACGGAGCATTACACCTTGGTCATATACAGGATATTAAGATTATTTATCATCAATATATACATCGTCACCGGGACGGGCAAAATTAAAATTTTCCCTTGCAAATTCTTCAAGGGTATCCTTGTTTGTCGACAACATACGTATCTTGTCATCCATCATTTCTATGTCATGGCGATATGCCTCTATCTGCCAGTTCTGCCTTTTGAGTTCATACCCTGCCTTTATCCATCTGACTATATTATCCTCATTAAGAAAACCTACAAGCACGACAAAAATAACCGTCGCATAGACAGAATATCTTACAAAAGAACGATGTTCACCATTCCATATATCTCTCAATCTTCCCAAATTATTATAACCGATTATTTATTATTCACAAAAATAATTAAATTTGTATAATTTGGAAATTAAAATAATCAATAATATGAAACCAACACTTCTTGTACTCGCTGCCGGTATGGGCAGCCGCTATGGCGGACTAAAACAAATGGACGGTCTCGGTCCGAATGGAGAAACAATCATCGATTATTCTATATACGATGCTGTAGTCGCAGGTTTCGGCAAGGTTGTCTATATAGTACGCGAGTATTTCAGAGAACAGTTTGAGGAAAGTGTAAGACAAAAATATGGCAAAGTAAAATGTATTGACGGACAACCACTTGAATTTGTTTTTGTCACTCAGGAGTTAGACAAGATCCCGGCAGGTTTCACATTGAATCCGGAGCGTCAGAAACCTTGGGGCACGGCACATGCAGTGCTTATGGCAAAAGATGTGATAAAAGAGCCTTTTGCCGTAATTAACGGAGACGATTATTATGGAAAAGATTCATTCAAGGTTCTTGGCGACTGGCTCAGAAAACATGAGAACTCCAAAGGTGTTTACAGCATTATAGGTTTTGAACTTGACCACACTCTCTCGGATTCAGGCGGTGTGTCAAGGGGTATCTGCTTCTATGACAAGGAGCAACATCTTATAAATATCGCAGAACACCTTAATATAGCAAAAGAAGCTGACGGTAAGGTCTATGGCGACAATTCCGTGAACGGACAGACACATATTGAGCTGAACGGCAAAGACTTGTGTTCTATGAATATGTGGGGATTCACTCCGGATTATTTTGAAATGAGCGAAGAAATATTTGTAGATTTCTTGAAAAACAATATTAATGAACTTAAGAAAGAGTATTATATTCCTTATGCAATTGACTGTATGGTAAAAGCAGGCAAAGCAGAGTGTGAGGTGCTTTCCACCCCTTCTCATTGGTTCGGTGTTACATACAAGGAAGATCGCCCGGCAGTAGTGGCAAAATTCCGAGAACTTACCGACAAAGGCGTTTATCCTACACCATTGTACAAATAGAATTCCGTTAGGCACAGCCCCCAAAAGGGCTTTATTTCGTAAATGGACAGAATCCAAGCCGGTTTAAAGCTACTCCAACTGATCCTTTTACAGGCAGGATCCAATATAATACTATGCGATTATAAATATTATGAATTTTTTCAGAACAAGCAACAAACAGAACTTTGACATATATTCCGGCTATGCATGGTATGTACCAGGTATAAAAGGTATGTTTATCATGTTAGGATGGCTTCTTGCAGGCACATTGGCAGGCTCGTTTATAACAAGCGCATTTACGCTTTTTGTCGGCAAGGATGCAACAATGACTTACGGGATGCTGATTTCCTATCCTATGATGTTCATTCCGCCTATGATTGCTGCAAAATATACCAGCAGTAAAAACATGATGTTCGAAAAAGGATATGCACTTGACAGCAATCATTTCGAACCAATAGGTGGCTGGGCTATGGCAGGGCTACTTATAATAACCACTATTGCCTGTTCATTCCCTATTGACTTCCTCTCCTCTCTATTGCCTCCTATCCCTAAATATCTCGAAGATATACTAAAAAGCATGATTCAAGGGAATTTTTGGGTTAATTTCTTGTGTGTCAGCATCTTTGCCCCATTTTTTGAAGAATGGCTGTGCAGAGGTATAGTACTACGAGGACTGCTCAATCACAAAAAGAAAGATGGCAGCAAAATGCGACCTGTATGGGCAATTACAATCTCATCACTATTCTTTGCTGTTATTCACATGAATCCATGGCAGGCCATACCGGCATTTATCATCGGTATGCTGATGGGATACGTCTATTACAAGACAGGCTCTTTGAAGCTGACAATGCTGATACATTTTGTCAACAATACCACCGCACTGATAATGTGCAATATAGCATCTTTTAAAGATGCAGATTCATGGTTAGACGTTATGCCGGAAAAGACATTTGCAATAATATGCATAGCTGCAGTTTTATTTGTAGCCTATGTATGCTTTGCAATAATTAATAAAATAGAGCCGATACATGAGGAAGGCAGCTGCGATACTATAGAGCCTGAAGAAATGACTCGGCCTCTTTAACAGTCTCTATTTTACCCACATCCATAAGTTTAAGTTTATCAGGTAAATAACCATATATCGGATAATCGGCACAAGCTCTTATATAAAAGTCGGTGATGGAAAATCTGTCTCCGGCTTTTTCTTTTTCAAAAGCTTTAAAAATATCTCCGGACATAAGGTGTATTCCTGAAAAAGCCAATTTACGGCATGCCATCAAATCGATATTCTCATAGGGAGTCTTTACCTCGCCGGTAGCAATATTGGTCCAACCGCACAATCTCATACCGGAGTCAAATAAAAAATACCGGCTTGTCTTTCTTTCACTTACAACAATAGTGGACAAGGCTTCAGGTTTTGCTGCCGAAACAAATTTCTGTATATTCAAGTCAGACAATATATCCACATTGTGAACGATAAACGGTTCGATGCCTCCGGCTGACAATAACGACTCGGCAAAACGGATTCCCCCACCTGTCTCCCTTAAAAAACGACTCTCATCCGAAACGGATATTTTAACACCTAAATCATTATTATTCAGATATTTAATTATCGCATCAGGAAAATGATGGACATTTACCACAAAATCCTCAATACCTGAAGATTTGAGTTTATTTATGACATGCCAAAGCAATGGCTTACCGCCAACAGGCACCAAAGCCTTTGGAATGCTATCAGTCATGGGCTTGAGCCTTGTACCCAATCCTGCCGCAAAAATCATTGCTTTCTTTACCTCGTGCATGCCCTACTTTTATATGATTCTTTCTATACCCAATTCCCTGTGTGTTAATGTGACCTTCAGATCAAATTTAGAAGCAAGATAAGAGGCCAGATGCTCTGCACAATATACAGATCGATGTTGACCGCCGGTGCAACCGAAACATACCTGAAGATTTGTGAATTTTCGCTCGATAAATCGCTTTGCATGAGCATCCACCAATGAATATACATTACTAAGGAATTCAATTACCTCTCCGTCATCTTCCAAAAATTTTATCACTTCGGCATCCATCCCTGTGAATGGCCTGTAATACTCAAATTTGCCCGGATTATTAATTGACCTGCAATCAAACACATAACCTCCTCCATTGCCTGTCGTGTCAGCAGGAATACCTTTCTTATAAGCAAAACTATATATCTTCACCTCAAGCCTTGTATCCGAAGCCACCGAATTAAGTTCAGGCAAATTTGCAAGTTTCAACAACAATGCGGACAAATATGGATATGATTCAAAAGGCTTTACCAACAATTTTCTAAGGTTGCCAAGCGCATAAGGCACACTTGCAATAAAATGCGGTTTCTTCTCAAAATATCCCCTAAAACCATACGCACCAAGCACCTGAAGCGTTCTGAAAAGTACAAATAGCCTTAATCTTTCATAAAAATATTTTTCATCGACTTGAATATAACCTTTAAGTACCGTCAGGTAAGTCTTTACCAAATCGTCTCTCAAACTTTCAGGATAACGTGCACTCGCCTGCCATACAAAAGATGCAAGGTCATAGTAAATCGGTCCTTTCCTTCCACCTTGAAAATCAATAAAATAGATTTCATTATCCTTGACCATTACATTTCTTGCCTGAAAATCACGATACATAAAAGTATTTCCGCAATCTCCGACAAGATCATCTTTGAATTTTTCGAAATCATCCTGAAGCAAGGCTTCATTAAATTCTAAACCGGTAGCTTTCAGAAAACAATACTTGAAATAATTCAGATCAAAGAGTACTGTTCTGGCATTGAATGCCGATTCCTGATAGCAGATCGAGAAGTCCAGATTTTCAGCCCCCATGAACTGAATTTCAGGAAGTTTTGCAATCGCCCTGCATAGCAGCTTCTTTTCCGATGAGGAATAATCTCCACTCTCGCGACCTTGTTTTACCAGATCATATAGCATCGCGTCGCCAAGATCCTCTTGAATGTAGTACATAAAATCTTCTGACACGGCAAATATCTTCGGAACCTTTATCCCTTTGGAAATAAAATGCTTGTCCAAAGCAATGAAAGCCTTGTTTTCTTCCACACTCGTTCCTAAAACCCCGATCAGGCTTGTATAGCCGCCTGATATTCTAAAATATCGCCGGTGGCTCCCTGAGGCCGGCAATTCTTTTACTGACAATGCTTCAGTTCCGGTATATGATTCAAATAATTCTTTTAATTTTTCAGTCATAGCATCCATATTTCAGCCACCTGTTCGCTCATATAGGCTTCAATCTGCTAATTTAAGCAATTACAATCAAAAAGCATAACGATACGTAATACACTGGCATTGTTTTTCATTTGAGCGCTTAGTCTTCTTTTTGAACAAAGTGCAGGAATTTGCAATTCCCTATGAATACTCAATCTGACCCTGGAAGACAATAATCAATATTTTTATATCTTAAATCTATAAAATCCGGAAATAATATCAATTACATTAATAATTAAGTATATTTGTATCAATGGGATAATTTTAAGGTTATTAATATGGAACCTAAAAACGCTTATTGCTCTGACAAGTACCAATATACAATGGGAAAGTCCTTTTATGAAACAGGCCGGAAAGATGAACAGGCCATTTTCAATATGTTCTATAGGATTGCGCCTGAAAACAACAACTGGGCAGTTGTCAGCGGTACTGAAGAGGTTATTTCAATGATTCAGCATCTTGGCGGAGAGCCGGCAGAATTTTACGAAAAATTTATTCCCGGTGAGGAATATGCCTCATTCAGAGAATATCTCGCAAAGATGAAATTTACCGGCAATGTCTATGCAATGAGAGAGGGCGAAATTGTTTTTCCGAATCAGCCTATTATTATCATAGAAGCCCCTCTTATCGAGGCACAAGTGCTTGAGACTCCTACATTATGTATTATGAATCACCAGATGGCAGTAGCAACTAAGGCATCCAGAGTTTGCCGTGCGACAGATCGTCCGGTCAGTGAATTCGGTTCAAGAAGGGCGCACGGTCCATGGGCTGCGATTTACGGTGGTAAGGCTGCTATTATAGCCGGATGTGCCGGTACATCCAATATCCTTACGGGAGCGATGAACAATGTGCCATCAAGCGGTACTATGGCCCACAGTTTCATAACATCTTATGGCAACAGCGTAGAAGGAGAACACAAGGCATTTTTAGACTATATCGATACCCACAAGGGCGAAAACCTGATTCTACTGATCGACACTTACGACACCCTTAAATGCGGTATTCCGAATGCTATCAGAGCATTCAAAGAGAAAGGCATAGATGACTCATATTCTTATGGTTACGGCATCCGTCTTGACAGTGGAGACTTAGCCTACTTGTCGATAGAAGTCCGAAAAATATTGGACTCGCACAATATGAAAAACTGTAAGATATTCGCTACAAATTCATTGGACGAATACCTGATTACTGATTTAGAAAGACAGGGAGCCAGAATTGACTGTTATGGAGTAGGAGATGCCATAGCCACAAGCAAAGCCGCACCTTGTTTCGGGAATGTATATAAATTGGTGCAAATTGGAAACACTCCTGTCCTGAAAAGGTCTGAAGATACCATAAAACTCATAAATCCGGGATTCCAGATCACATACAGGATTATAAAGAAAGATGCAGAGAACGGAGAAATATATAAGGCTGACGTAACTTGTCTTCGTGGCGATGATACAAGCAAGAAAATAGAGGCAGGTGCGGAATTCACAATCTACGATGAACAGGATCGCTATAAATTCAAGACTTTCGAGTCCGGTTCATATTCTTTCAGACCTCTTCAGACTCAGGTAATCAAGAATGGAATAAAAATCTGCAAGCATCACAACCTTATGGAAAAGAAAGAATTCTACAACAGCACCTTGCAACGTTTCAGCCCTTCCGAACGGCGTCTTATCAACCCTCATTATTACAAGGTCGATATTTCTGAAGAGATGAGAGAATTGAAACTCGGAATATTGGAAAATCTTAATAAAGAAATCAGTAATTTTAAAATATACTAATTATTGAAAAAGTTAATATCCATATTCCTCCTGTCAATTATTTTAGTAGTATCAATATCCGCGCAAACAAAAAAAATGACAGGAATTGTATTGGACACCGATGGTCACCCCGTAATCGGTGCAGGAGTCATATGTAAAGGTTTTATCTCTAAAGGCACCATTACAAATGCAAACGGAAAATTCACATTAGATCTGCCAGATAGCTCGGATGTTGTGATTTTCTCATCACTTGGAATGAAAACTCAAGAGTATAACATTAAAAATCAAGCAATCGACAATATTATCATAATCTTGGAATATGATAATACTGAACTTGATCAGGTGGTAGTTACAGGCTATGCCCAGACCACTGTCAAACGCATCACCGGCTCTGTAGGAATTATCGGCTCTGATAAATTCAAATCAAAGCCATTGGCTTCGGTTAGTGCCCTGATGCAAGGAGAGGTGGCAGGTGTGACAGTACAAGCCACTTCAGGTCAGCCCGGCACCCAGTCAAGAATAAGGATAAGAGGAACCAACAATATAGGAGGGAGCAGCGAACCTCTTTGGGTTGTAGATGGAGTGCCTTTGCAAAACGACATCCCGGCCTTATCATCCGATCAGTTGGCTACAGGTGGTTTTGACAATATTTTTGTAAATGGAGTCGGTGGCATCAATCCGAATGATATAGAAAGCATCACGATATTGAAAGATGCTGCTGCCGCCGCTATTTATGGTTCAAGAGCTGCAAACGGAGTTATTGTCGTAACCACAAAAAGAGGAGAAGCAGGCAAGATGAAATTCTCATACAACAATAATTTCACATGGTCATTCAAGCCTCAGAAAAGTCTTGACCTGATGAACAGCGAAGAAAAGCTTAATTGGGAGCAAGTACTTTGGGATGAATTTTCAGCGTCCGGCTACAATCGCTCACTCACAGACCCTACTGCCATCTTCCCCGTAATAGGAATTGTAGGCCAGATTAGGGCCGGATTAGGGCAATTTGCCTCCCTAAAAGGCAATAAAGACGCCCAAGATGCTTATATCGAAGGCCTTAAGGGTATCAACACAAATTGGTATGACCTCCTTTTCAGAAATGCTTTTTCGCATAACCATCATATCTCGCTCAACGGGGGTTCAGAAAAATACACATACTACATTTCAGGTGGCTTCAATGACGATGCCGGAATGCTTATCAACAATAATTATAAGCGTTTCAATTTCAATATTAATATCAATCTACATCCTATTGAAAAACTTCGTATCGACTTTGGCGCAGAGTCTTCAAGACAACATTCAAAAAGTCCTGACAGTTCCGTAAATGCTTTTCTGTATGCCTATTACGCCAACCCTTATGAAAAGGCATATAATGAAGACGGCAGTTACTCTCCTGACCATACATATTTTTCATTAGGCTTCTATAACGGACGCAGTTCAGAAACGGTCCTTCCCAACAAGGGTTTCAATATACTAAGAGAATTG
Organism: uncultured Bacteroidales bacterium; assembly: GCA_963548935.1. Taxonomy (GTDB): domain Bacteria; phylum Bacteroidota; class Bacteroidia; order Bacteroidales; family UBA932; genus Cryptobacteroides. Next base: position 6,494 of record CAUUVS010000002.1, on the reverse strand, counting down.
AATAACAACAGCACCTCGACTATCAATACAACCAACACGATAAGAGCGCTGATTGATTATACAATTTTCGGCCCGCTGAAATTCATAGGGCTGGCATCTTATTCGTATTCAAATAACTCAACTGACAAGATTGTCGATAAAAACACATATACTGCTTTCAGAGACAGGCTCGGTAACGATTACAAGTCACAGACAAAACTATATGGAAGCATTGCCCAGAATCGCGCCAATAGGGACAGTTACCTGCTTAGAGGGCATTTCGCTTATAACAGGACATATAACAGACACACTCTTAATATTCTTGCAGGAGCCGAAATAAGAGGCTCCGGTTCAAAGACAATATTCACAAAAAGATATAATTACGACCCAAAGACAGGAACATCCTCTCTGCCTGAAATATCCGGCCCTGTCGATCAATGGCTGAGTCAGGTAGAAAGACTCAACGGTCAATATTTCACAAAAAACAGATATGCCTCTTTCTATGCTTCGGCCGACTATTATTTAGGAAAGACTTTCGTTGCCAATGCCTCGATAAGAACAGACGGCAGTTCCAATTTCGGAAGCCGTCGACAATTCAATCCTACTTGGAGTGCAGGTATTGCATGGCATATAGGAGAAGAGAATTTTATCAGAAACCATGCCCCCGTTATCTCACACGCAACAATAAGAGCGGCCTACGGATTCACCGGAGATGTCAACACAAGTACTTCTCACCTACTGGTAATGAAGTACTTGCAACAGCAATACCGGTATTTCGGAGAAGAGACATACATGCTGGGGACTATTCCTTCGGCTCCAAACCCTAATCTTGGATGGGAAAAGACAAGAGATGCTAAGGTCGGGCTTGATTTCGGACTATGGAAAGATAGGCTGAATGTCAATACTGAAATGTATTACAGAAAAAGTATGGACGTTGTTACATCTTCGCAGGTTCAATCAACCACAGGCTTCAATTCTATATATTTCAATTCTGCTGACATTATGAACAGTGGAATAGAAACCACTATCAAAGGAGAAATCATCCAAACAAAAGACTGGAAATTATCTGCATCCCTCAATTTTGCCTACAACTACAATAAGGTACTGAAATATGTTCCTGCTACCAAAAGCGAGATAACTGCAAAAGACCGTTATGTACAAGGCTATCCCATCAGCTCGATCTTTGCAGGCAAATATTACGGAATTGACAGCGAATCAGGACTTTATGCCTTCAAGTTAAGAAATGACGCTAAACTCGGCAAAATATCGGATTTGAATAATCCGGACAATTACAGATATTTTCTCGGAATGGGAATTGCCCCTTACACGGGCGGACTGAACATATCATTAGCCTACAGAAATATTAGGTTTAGCCTTTCAGGAGTATATTCTTTCGGTTCAAAAACTTACGAGAAATTAAAATATCCGGCAAGTTATATGAACGCCCTTCATTCAGGGGTACCTACTGAAGAAATCCAGTCCGAATTCAGCGACCTATACACCAACCATCTGAATATAAGACGTGACCGCACGGACAGGTGGACGGAAACAAATAGGACAGGTGTCAAATATCCGCGTATTTATGATCGTTTTGATGGCAAATATAATTTTGCAGCATCAAATCCTATGAATTACAGCATAGTAGATGCCATTTATTTAAAGGATAATTCTTATTTCAGACTCAAAACAGCATTGATTACTTGGTCTTTACCTGAAAAGTGGATAAAGAAAATGAATTTAAGAGGAATTAATCTCAATTTATCATTAAATAATTTCCTCACGATTACTTCTTACGATGGGATGGATCCTGAAGTCCCCGGAGCAACCTACCCAACAACAAGAAGTATATCCGGAGGTATAAATATCGATTTCTGATGAAAAGACTTGCACATATAATCTTCTGCATCCTGATGTCATCCTGCACAAATTATCTGACTGTGCAGCCGCAGGGGGAAGTCATACCCAAAACAGATGAAGAGTTTGCCGCTATAGTACATAATCTTCTAAGAGAGATCGAGGGCGGAGGAGATGAATATATTATCGGCAATATGGAGACAATAGCAAGGCTTGAGGGGTGTGCCGACAATCTGGATGCCAATATAAAAATTGGCAACAACCTCACTTCTTATGCAGGTGAAGTTATAAACAAAAGACAAAATGATTACAAAAACTTTTGGAAAATTGTCAGGGACTGTAATATTATCATTGAAAATATATCCGGAAGAACCTCAGAAATTGCCAAAAACACACTTTCGGCAGCATATACAATAAAAGGGATTTGTTACTACAACCTGATTCGTGAATTTTGTCAGCCTTGGGACGCTGAAAACGCCTCCGAACAACTCGGCCTGCCTATAGTAGATAGATTTGACATTACCTCAAGGCCTATAAGATCAAATCTTAAAGAGACAGTCATATATACTAAAGGACTTTTTGAAAAATCGCTTGAGTTAAAACCTAACGCCAAATTATATATATTTACAGAATATATAGTCAAGGCATATCTTGCCAAATTGCTATTCTGGGCTGAAGACTGGGACTCGACAATTTCACTATGTGAAAATATTATTTCTCAAAGCGGTTACAGCCTGACTACTATCTCCGAGTACAATGCTATGATAAATTCACCTTATGAAGCCAAAGGCGAAGTTTTAGTTAGATCCCACATCAACAATTCCAGCGAACTTGATTGGTACTTTTCAGCAATAAAATCCTATATTGGCTCTAGACCTGCAAGCAGCAGACTTATCGCATTATTCGGGGATAATCCGGAAAAAGATGTCAGATACAAGGCTTCATTTGATGCTAATCGAATGAATATTAAGATACCTGAATGCAAGATACGTCTTTCTGAAATTGTACTAATGCTCTCTGAAGCATATTACCATAGCGGTAATAAAAATAAAGCCTTGAGTATAATCAACCAGTTAAGACACAATAGAATAGAAGGTGTTTCTCCTTACAGCCAGGAAACCCTCCCGCCAGTAAGGATAAGTAACAGAATCATTGAAGATTGCACAGGAACCCCGGTTACTCCTTTGCTTCAGGTAATTTTTGACGAGAGGCAAAAAGAACTTTATATGGAGGGCGACAGATGGTTTGAGTTGAAGCGAAACGGCAGACCGGAATGGTGGATAATCAATAATGGGCTGAAATATACGACCAGAAAATATTTATATACAGCACCTATTTATAAAAGTGATATTGAACTAAACCCGAATATGGTGCAAAATCCCGGATATATCGGATAATGAATTATGAAAAAAATTATTTATATATTTATAGCAATATTGACATTTACGATGTTTTCGAGCTGTACTTATAATGAACTGCCGCCGAAAACAAAAAACGCCTCGACCGATTATCTTCTGCCTAAAGGGGAACTGCCCACAGAAGCCGAAAAGGCAGAAGTCGCAAAAATCAAGGAAGAATATAATAATGCCATAAAATAAATTATTATGAAACGATTACTTACAGCAATGGCTACCTTTGCCACAATCATCTTTGCTATTTCTTGCCATAAGGTAGAAGAAACCCCGGAGCTTAATTTTTCAAATGTTCTCTATACAATATTTGCAAAAGGCTCTGTAGAAATTACTATTTCAGTAAGCAAAGCTCCTCAAAATGAAATTGTAGTGCCTTTAAGATTTTTAGGTAAAGCAGAAATAAACAATGACTATAAAGTTTCTTCAGAGAGCATTAAAATAGCAGCAGGGAAGCTATCAGGCTCTGTTTTTGTCACAGATATTGCACTTTCAGAAGAAAAGACACTTTCTGTAAGTTTCGAGGCTCCGGCAGGCTATAAGGCCGGCAATAAGTTCTCGGCTGTAATTTTAAGCGATAAACAGGAAGCCCTTATATACTCTTTCCTGACACCGGAAAACGTGGTTCTCGAATCTTACGAAGCGCGTATAAATATTACCGGAACTGAAAGCGGCAAGAATTTCAAAGCACAGACGGATTTGGCAATACCTGTAATTGTAAATGGGGCAGGAGCTGCCTCACTCGACTACAAGCCTATGATTGAGGTCAAGGCCGGAACACGTACAGGCACCATAAAGTTCAAATTAAAAGATCCGGCATTCAACGGAAATATGCCGGTGACAGTAACTGTCGATACAGATAAGGCTCCAAGATTCAATGCCGGCGACAATGCTTCCCTATTACTAAATGTAGAAGGCAAACTGACACCGGACAAGCTTGCCGGCACATGGAAATTTATCACAGTTATGGGAAAAGAAGATATAGAGAGCTGGTATTCGGATGATGATTTTAAGGACGATATTTCATTGCTGCCTACACACAATGACGGTTTCACACTCACTTTTTCCAAACAGAGAGACGGTTCAGTCAAACTTATCCCTAACGATAAAGGCGATTTTGCAAATTATTTTGCAGAAGCATCTGTCACCTTGACTTCGCCTATCAATCCTTGTGCACATGCAATAACTCTTGGAGAAAATACTATGGAGGAGAACAATGGTTTTGTTGCATTGTCGGAAGAGGGCTCGGCATATTATGTATATACCTACTATAAACTCTCAAAAGTCAATTTTGCTTTTTCAAAAAGAACTCAGGACTATAAGGAGGCCGCTATTGCCATTGCTATGACCCCTTCCGGTAAAATGATCCTGCAGTTGAAGCAATACACATCCACTCCTCCTTTCGGAGAAAATCTTTTTATGCTTTATGATGAGGAATTCGATCCAGAGCTGATGGGCTTTGCTTCACTGTTTGAAAAAATCAGCTAAGCCAAATGGGCATATAATCTCTACCGGCAAATACCGGAAGTTCGGATATAAAAGTAAGAAGAACTACTAAAGTTAAATATTCTTAATGCCTTATTAGGTAAATTTTACCTAATAAGGCATATTCATTTCAGTTAATATGAAGCTGTTTCAAAATATATGAGACCTCCGGTAAAAATTCATTCCTATATTTTCTTGCCTTTATAATACGTATTGAAAGCATCTTCGGCATAGCCACCACCGAGAACCTTGAATGCTGTCCCCATCGTACCTTCTATCTTCCTACCATTATAATAGACATTAAAAGCATCCTCCGCATAACCGTCACCAAGATATTTAAAAGAAGAACCGGAAGCATCTATTTTCCTGCCGAAAAAATATACATTGAAAGCATCACGTGCATAACCTCCTTGCAGGATTTCAAATGAAGATACTGATGCTCCTTCTATCTTACGGCCGTTGAATAGAACAGCATTGGAAGTCTTCACATAGCCATAATTCTGTCGCCCGTATATATCAGGACAAGTCTGTCTACCATCTATTTCAGGATAAAATTCAATATTTCCATTATTATGATAAGGAGCCACTTTTAGTCGAAAAGAGGCCGGATCCACATATCTAAGTATCTGTCCGTCTATATATACATTGTAATAATCCTTGGCGTAACCATATCCAAGCACTACAAAAGTTATAGGATCTGCGGCTTCTATAGGTATTCCTCTATAAGAAACCACATCACCATAGATAGAATAATCATCCCTGCCTAATTGAGCCTTCGCAACAATAGAACTAAAGAATAGAATAAATACAGCCAGAAATAATCTGAAATAACTATTGGAAAATATATTTTTCATAAAAGCTATTATTTTATATGCCTGAATAGATTAAAATCTTACGATAATAATTATCAGGAAATCAAATCACAACATCTTTAATACAAAAATCGGACTATAATACAAATATGAGATTTTTTTGAATAAATCTTTTCATAGCACCGGTATTTTTTAATAACAATTAAAGATCAAACGTACAAATCACCTGAACTTTTGAGGATTAAGAATATTAAGTATAACAAATATTATTATCATGGGGCTCACTATAACCAACTAACAGCCATCAAAACCTATTTTAAGATTGTTAGAACGCGAGGAAATAGGCAAGAACGAGGAATTAAAGGTTGATATATGCTGAAAAGAAAGCGCTCTTGCCGCTTTTCGGAGAAAACAACTAAATTTGCAAATGGTCTCCCAACAGCGGACAAGGCTTTGACCCAAGTGTTATGGCGTATGAAACAAGACGGTGGGATGCGAGTGGCTGACCACGGGAGACCTTTTTTAATTCAGTTATAATATGAAGTAATTTGCGAACTATGAAGCAGTTGCGGTTGTCAGAGAAAACGACAACGGAGAGCGGTTTATCAAAAAGATAGACAGCCTCGCAGTTGTTGTGAATTGCTTACGTTTTTTGTATCTTTGAAATAGCATTTACAGCCTTCGCCAGTGGGCTTCTCGTATGTTTTGTGTTGTGAATTGCTTACGTTTTTTGTATCTTTGAAATAGCATTTACAGCAAATTGCGAACGATAAAGAGAAGCGTCGTGTTGTGAATTGCTTACGTTTTTTGTATCTTTGAAATAGCATTTACAGCCTATCCATTTTCTTTACAAAATCTTTCGTGGTTGTGAATTGCTTACGTTTTTTGTATCTTTGAAATAGCATTTACAGCATACGCTAATCCTTTTTGTAGTAGGGGGCCGTTGTGAATTGCT
>CAUUVS010000001.1:0-544153 GCA_963548935.1 uncultured Bacteroidales bacterium | reverse complement strand
CCTTAGAAATCGACGCTCTCGATCTTTTTTGGTTTCGGTACTTGCTTCTTGTACTAATCTTTCAATATTGTCAATGAACTTCCGCTGACAGAAAGGATATTTCCTTTTCAAACGGGCTGCAAAGATAAGCACTTTTTCTTTCTTCCCAAACTTTTTTAGATATTTTTTCAAAGAAAGCGCATTATATTCATAACTTTGCAACAAAACACATCAATTATCAATGAAACCTGAAAATAACAGGACAAAAGAAATAGCCGGGCTATCAGAAATTTTTTGGGTTTTTACCAAGATTGGAGCCTTTACAATAGGTGGCGGATATGCCATGATTCCACTTATTCAAAACGAAATGAGTAGAAGAGGCTGGCTCTCCGAAGAAGAACTTCCGGACATTATAGCTCTTGCGCAATCTGCACCAGGAATCCTTGCGGTCAATGTTGCAATTTTTGCAGGTTATAGGATTAGAGGACTTAAAGGAAGTATCGTCGCTACTGTCGGCACAGCATTACCTTCATTTTTTATAATTCTTTTTATTGCTGCTCTTTTTTCAGGATACCAAAACAACCCTGATGTCATCAGAATTTTCAAAGGAATAAGACCGGTAGTTATTTCGCTCATTGCCGTTCCTATGATCAAATTGGCACATAAGAACAACAAGACATGGTGGGCTTGGGCAATAAGCGGTATCACATTGGCACTTGTATCTTTTCTTAAGGTATCACCTATCTATATATTATTAACAATCATCGTATCGGCCTTATCTATCACATATTATAGAAATAAAAAAGAAAAAAACTAAAATGGACATTATTATCATATTCATTCAGCTTTTCTATACTTTTTTTCTGATTGGCATATTCACTTTTGGAGGAGGCTATGCAATGCTATCCCTTATTCAGAATCAAGTAGTCATAACCCATAACTGGATCTCCGAAAGTACTTTTACAGATATTGTAGCTATTTCCCAGATGACTCCCGGCCCTATCGGCATCAATAGTGCCACTTATGTCGGCTATGAAGTGCTAAATAATGCAGGAGCACCTTTTTTAATCAGTGCATTAGGCTCATTTACTGCCACTATCGCCCTTATTCTACCATCATTTATCATCGTCCTTTTAATAGTAAGATTTTATGAGAAATTTATGGGGAACAAACTTTTCGAAAACGTAATGAGCGGATTGAGGCCTGCCGTTGTAGGACTTATAGGAGCTGCAGCAATTATATTGATTATTCAGACCTCTTGGTCAGGAATTCCCATGTTTTCAGAACCAAGATTTGAAATAATACGAGAGAATTTCACGGACTGGAAAAGTTGGATTTTATTTGGAGCTGCCATAATAGCCTCTCTATTTCTAAAAGTCGGACCTATTGCTATCATTATCGCTGGCGGGATATTAGGATTATTATTGTATTAAAATAAGAAAATCGGTGGCCATTCCAACCACCGGATTCATCACAAAAATAAATCAAGATAGTATCCTGAATCAATTATTTCTCAGGCAAACCATATTTCCCGACAATATCTTTTGAATAGGTATACCCCATTTTGTCATAAATTGCAAAATGATGACTGACAAGATTTTTCTTGAAATGATCAAAATTCTTGATTTCAGGTTCACACCATTGCACCTCACTCAATGCGGCAACACGTGGAATCATCATATATTCAAGATGTTCAGGAGTAGCTATATATTCTGTCCAAAGGTTTGCCTGCACCCCAAGAATATGTTTTGCAGCAGCCTCAGGCACCCCCTCTAAAGGTTTATAACTATATACGGTATCTATAGGTAAAAATCCTCCAATACCAAGAGGCTCCTTATCCTTTTCATTTGACTGGTAATAATCAAAATATACATACTTAGTAGGCGTCATTATCACATCAAAGCCTTTATTTGCAGCCTCAATACCGCCCTCAACGCCACGCCAAGACATAACAGTCGCCCCTTCGGCTAATTCGCCTTCAAGTATTTCATCCCAACCTATTATCTTACGACCACGGTCATTAAGAAATTTCTGGATTCTTGCCGTCACATAACTCTGAAGAAACTGCTCTGCCGTATGCTTGCCGTCCCCCTTAAGTCCGAGCTTCTTAATCTTCTTCTGACATTTCGGACAATTTTCCCAAGCTGTCTTTGGGCACTCATCGCCACCAATATGAATATATTCCGATGGGAAAAGTTCCAGCATCTCGGTCAGCACATTCTCAATGAAAGTAAAAGTCTTCTCCTGACCTACACAAAGCACCTCATCTGCCACTCCCCACTTGGTACGCACCTTATAAGGACCACCGGTGCAACCAAGCTCAGGATAAGAAGCCAAAGCAGCTACCATATGTCCAGGCAAATCAAGCTCCGGAATAACAGTAATACCACGCTCGTCAGCATAGGCAACTATTTCTTTTATCTGTTCCTGAGTATAATATCCTCCATAAGGAATCCCGTCCAATTTAGGTTCTTCTTCATTATCTCTGAGATGTCCGACAATCGTCCCCTCACGCATAGAACCTATTTCTGTCAGTTTCGGATACTTCTTAATCTCAATTCTCCAGCCTTGGTCTTCAGTAAGATGCCAGTGGAATCTATTTTGTTTGTACACCAACATCATATCCAAGAAACGCTTCACCTCCTCGACTGAGTAAAAGTGCCTGCACACATCTAATAGCATACCCCTATAAGCAAAACGAGGCTTATCCTGAATTGAAACGCATGGAAGTGTCCATTTTTCTCCGGGAGCAGTTTCATTTCCATAATAAGCAACAGGCAACATCTGAGCTATACTCTGGATTGCATACAAAAATCCGTTGAAAGCAGAAGCATTGACCTTGACACTCTTAGAATCTATATCTATGGTATATTCTTCATCTCCCAAAGATGGATTTAAAGAAAATGATATGCCTTGCTCCTGCAGAGCATCATTCAATTCGGATTCAACTCCGGTAAGCAAAGACAACCTATCCGCAAAAGCCTTTACTTGCTTGACAGATTTTGCATCCATCGCTTTATCAAAGCTGACAACAGCGCCCGGAACATCAAAAGTCCCTGCTTTAATCTCCACATTAGCCGGAGCCGGAATTATACTTAATGTTTTGGTTGTGTTACAGGCCGTCGCAAAAACAATAAGCGAAAAGGCCATTAAAAAGATTTTTTTCATTTATGATTATTTAGTTTTTGTAAATATAATCAAAAGATAACAAATAAACCACAGCTTCAAATAAAAATATAGTGGTAGATTAGCAACAAGTGCAGCATTGCACTTCTATCTTAAAAGTTTACGATGAAATATTCTACAATAATCACAGATTCCGGATTTTTATATATTGTTTCTTCAATAAAAGATAACAGATGCATGCATACATAAAAAGAAGCACAGAATGCACGATCAACATAAATACTATTTTCATTGAAGAGGATGCGCCAATGGCAATATCCGGAAATATTGTCCTGTCAATTGACAACGATACAACAAAAATTAATGCCATAATAGCACCTATCGAAAAAATTCTCTTCCAGTTATATGGTATAGGATAATATTTTGTTCCTAAGGCTACACTGATTACAAACATAACGAGATAACTCGCTAAATGCCCGAAGGCTGCAGCCCAATAAGAATATCGTGGCATAAAAACAATATTTATGGCAGCAGTGACCATAAGTCCGGAAAGAGTTATCCATATCGCCATATTTGTTTTTTCTGACAATTTATACCACATCGACACATTGAATAGCATTCCAAGAAGCATATATGAAAGCATCATCACAGGGACAATACCGATACCACCTCTAAAATCTTTCCCCAGAATCAAGGAGAAAACATCTATATATAACAAAACTCCTAAAAATATCAGACCGCAGAAGGCTACAAAAAATTCCATTACAATAGCATATAGTTCTTTTGACCCTTTTTCTTTTGCCCTCTGAAAGAAGAACGGTTCGGCCGCAAATCTGAACATCTGTATAAACAAATTCATGATTACCGCCAATTTGACAGACGCCTGATATACCCCAAGACTGGCCTGCCATACTTCAGAACTCTTGTCAAAATATCTGAACAATATCCTGTCGAGAAAATCATTGACAACTCCAGGCAAAGATGCCACCATAAGCGGTATGGAATACGCCAGCATCTTTTTGAGCAATTCTCCATCAAATTCAAACGAAAATTTCAGCACATCCGGCAGAAATAGAATTGCACACATGATGCAACTCAAAAGAATAGCGAAAATCGGATATGTAAAATCAGGTGTCGCCGACACAAAATGCAGCAGCCAAACATCCGATGAAGTAAGAATGTCTATCGTCTTTCCTGAAATAGAAGCAACTGAAAGGCAATATTTCGCAAAAGGGAAAAATAAAATTATATTACCTGCCGTCTCGGTCAAAATCTTTACAGTCTTAAATATGGCAAATTTAAGAGCCTTGTGCTCCTGACGAAGTTTAGCAAATAAAATAGCAGTAACACTGTCCAAAGCCAAAATTCCGCCCACATATATTATGATGTTATGGAAACTACTATATCCCATTGATGCGGAGATTGGTTTTGCAAAAACCACAAGAAGAGCAAAAAAAGCCGAACCGATTCCGAAAGTAGTAGCCAAGGCATTGGAGTAGACAGCCACCGGACTTACATTATCCTTATTTGCAAATCGAAAACATCCCGTTTCAAGCCCCAAGACCAAAATCACCTGAAGCACAGCAATATATGCCATAAATTCAGAAACTACTCCATAATTAGCCTGTGTCAGCAGACGAGTATAGAACGGCACGAATGCAAAATTAATTATTCGGGCAAGAATGGTGCTAAGACCATATATCGCTGTCTCTCCTGCCAGCTGTTTCAACGGATTCGCCATAATAAGGACAAATTTAATAATTTTGGTTTAGTATTATCGTAGAAAATCACTAAATTCACAAAGTTAAATATGTAATAATTGATTATTATGAAGAGAGTTGTATTAAGAACATTTTGCCTTGTCGGTATCACAGGTATTATTCTCGGCTGCGGTAATCGCAAAAAAGCCTCTCAAAAAGCGCAAGAGGCTCAAGCTGCAGAAATTTCTTTAAAAGATTCATTAAAAAAAGTTGAAATGGAAAAAAAGACTAAAAATGCAGAAGCTATTATTGCGCTGCTTGAAGAAGAACCGATTTTCGATATTGAGACGAATTTAGGCACAATCAAGGTAAAACTTTACAGCAAGACGCCAAAGCACCGATACAATTTTGAAAAACTTGCACTGACAGGATATTATGACAATATGCTTTTCCACCGTGTCATTAACGGATTTATGATACAGGGAGGGGATCCATATTCAAAAGACACCGCAATGGTATCAAAATACGGACAAGGTGGGCCGGACTATACGATTCCGGCAGAATTTGTTCCTGAATATAAACATATTAAGGGAGCTCTTGCCGCAGCAAGAAGAGGCGATGCAGCAAATCCGAAAAAAGAATCATCCGGTTCACAATTCTACATTGTACAGAATCCTCAAACTTGTGCCCAGCTTGACGGTGAATATACTGTTTTCGGTGAAACGGTATCAGGCCTTGATGTTATTGACAAAATAGCAGGAGTTGCCACTAATAATCGTGACCTGCCGATTAATCCTGTCAGGATAATCACCATAAAACTTGATGACGCATCAAAGCCCACAGTCGATAAAAATACAAAAGATCAGGTTTCTGTATCCAATACAGAAAAACATAAAAATGATTGAAATAAAGAATAATTTCAAATAGCTGCAATTTTCTTATGTTTTGTAATAAAAATTGCGGTTTTCGGCACGAATATTGCAATAAATTCTATTGAATAGTTTTTTCATAGGTTAAGTTTTAGGTTAGAATTGCGTATGGCTTTCGATGTGAATCGAGAGCCATACATCTTTATTGATTATCAATAAATTAATAGATATAAAAACCACAAAACATAAAATAAAAACAGCGTTTCCATTTTTTATAAAAAATAAGCCGATCGTTTCCGACCGGCTTACATATAATCAAAAACTCTTAATCGCTGAGAGAGAATCTCTTGAAAGCAACGACTTTTGCATCCTTGTCTATTGACCGGATATAATTGGCAACAGAGACTTTCTCGTCACCTTGTACAAAATCCTGCTCCTCAAGAGTCTGCTCTTTGAAGAACTTCTGAAGTTTACCCTTGGCTATATTCTCAAGCATCGCTGCAGGTTTGCCGGCCATCTTAGGATCTTCTTCCATCTGCTTCTTATAGATTTCAAGCTCTTTATCAACTATTTCTTTAGGACAATCTTCTGCTGAAACAGAAACAGGATTCATAGCTGTAACCTGTTGGGCTATGCTTCTTCCCAATTCTTCTGAAACTTCTTTATTGAAAGCAACAATTGCACCTAATTTATTATTGAAATGAACATACTGAGCAATGAACGGAGCATCGAGCTTGCCATAAAAAGCGAGTACATGTTTTTCTCCTGTTTTGCCTGTCTGAGCTGAAATTTCCTCCTCAACAGTATGACCGTTTGAGCACTTGGAAGCCATAAGGATATCTTTGTTCTCAGGAAGATTTGCTATAGCTGCGTCAGCAATTTCATCAGCCAAAGCTTTGAAATCAGGAGTGGCTGATACAAAATCAGTCTCACAACCAAGGCATACAAGAACTGCTTTGCTACCGTTTACACGGGCAAGAACAGCACCCTCAGAAGTCTCGCGATCAGCCCTCTTGGCAGCTACGAGCTTACCTTTCTCTCTGATAATGTCCACAGCCTTTTTGAAATCGCCTTCGGCCTCAGCAAGGGCTTTCTTGCAATCCATCATTCCGGCGCTGGTCATCTTACGTAATTTCATTACGTCTGCTGCTGTAATCTGCATAGTGGTCAATTTTAAAAGATTTATTATTCTTCTGCAGGAACCTCGGACTCAACATCTACAGGTTTTGCATTCTTACGGGCGCGAAGTTTCTTTGCTGCCGGCTTTTCATCTGCCTGCTGCTCTGAGACATCAGCCTCTTTCTCCTTCTCAAGCTTTCTTTCGCTCAATCCTTCCTGAATAGCCGCGCAAAGAGCGCCGAGTATATACTCGATAGACTTTGAAGCATCATCGTTAGCCGGAATCACGTAATCAATAGGGTTAGGATCGCAACAAGTATCAACCATAGCGATAACCGGAATGTTGAGACGATTGGCTTCTCTTACTGCATTAGCCTCTTTCTGAATATCAATCACGAAAAGTGCCGATGGGAGACGGCTCATATCCTTGATAGAACCAAGATTCCTTTCAAGTTTTGCCCTCTGACGATCAACCTGAAGACGCTCACGCTTTGCAAGCTTTTCAAAAGTACCATCTTCTTTCATCTTATCGATGGTATTCATTTTTTTGATGGCTTTACGAATAGTCGGGAAGTTTGTGAGCATCCCGCCCGGCCATCTTTCTGTAACATAAGGCATATTTACAGATGAAGCCTTTTCGGCCACAATCTCTTTTGCCTGTTTCTTGGTGGCTACAAAAAGAATCTTGCGACCTGAACGTGCAAGTTCTTTCATTACCTCTGCAGCCTCATCTATTTTTACAATACTCTTGTGCAGGTCAATAATATGGATTCCGTTCCTCTCAATAAAAATATAAGGAGCCATTTTAGGATTCCATTTTCTAGCAAGATGCCCGAAATGTGCACCTGCATCAAGTAATTCTTGGAAATTTGTTCTTGGCATTTTAAAATTGTTTGTTTTGTTTTAAAACTATCCCTTCAGGCTTTTGCCGCGCCTGTCGGGCTCTCTTCATCAATCGGAAGTAGCGGTCAAACCGATCTTCCGGATTTTCCGCAATCTAGGCAATCTTCAAGCAGCTTTACAGGATTCATATCCTGAGACAGATCCGAAGATTTTCCACCTGACTGTGCAAAGATGTAAATCAGTTGCAAGAAGCGATTAACGCTTGCTGAACTGGAAGCGACGACGTGCGCCAGGCTGACCAGGCTTTTTCCTCTCGACTTCTCTCGCATCGCGGGTTAGGAATCCTGCGGCCTTGAGGGCTGGGCGATAAGCCTCTCTGTCTATCTCGCTTAATGCACGAGAAATACCGAGTCTTAATGCCTCTGCCTGACCTTTGACTCCACCTCCGTCGAGGTTTGCCTTTACGTCAAACTGACCTGCGGTACCGGTTACTTCAAAAGGCTGGTTCACAATGTACTGGAGAGACTCTTCAGGAAAATAATCCTTGAGTTCACGACCATTGATTTTGATGTCACCTTTGCCGGCTACCACATAAACACGAGCCACAGCTGATTTACGTCTTCCAAGGGCGTTTACTGTTTTTTCCATTTGCTCTGTTTAAATTTCGTTTAACTTAATTGTTTTTGGTTGCTGTGCTTGGTGAGGATGCTCAGGACCTGCATATACATACAGATTCTTTATAATCTTGTCACCAAGACGATTCTTAGGGAGCATGCCTCTAACAGCTCTCCTGACCAATTCAGCAGGTCTCTTTTGAAGAATTTCGGCTGGCGTTGTAAAACGCTGTCCACCAGGATAACCTGTATAGCGTTTGTACACCCTGTCAGTCATCTTCTTCCCTGTAAGGGCTACTTTCTCTGCATTGATAACGATAACATTGTCACCGCAATCAACATGAGGAGTAAAGCCCGGTTTGTTCTTGCCGCGAAGGACAAGAGCCAATCTGGAAGCAAGACGTCCGAGTACCAGATCCGTTGCATCAATGACGACCCACTCTTTCTTCACAGTCGCTGCATTGAGCGATACCGTTTTGTAGCTTTGTGTGTCCACTGTCTTGATCTTTAATGGTTAATAAAAATAAAATTTGCGATCCCTACACATTATAGGGGTCGCAAAGGTAAGAATTATTTCGTTCTTATCAAAATCTATATAATCAGTCTCTCACTCTTTTGGTTGTCCTACGCATAACAGCGTAGATAGGGGCTGTCACAGTGCCTTTAGTAGCAAAGTCATAAAGGGTATAATCTACCTTGAAAGTCAAGATTTCATCCGATATGTCAATAATCCTGAAATTAGACAAGCGATCCACCTCTTCATAACCATTCCCGGCCAAAACTGATGGAGGGAAAGAATCGATAAAACCAAATCTGATTTTCCCTGAAGATTCACAAAAATAATCTGTAGACATTGGGGTTCGTGTTCCATAGTTCCTTCCGGCCATCCATTTAAATTTTCCCGCAGGTCTAAAAAAAAGCAAGCCTTGAATTGGAATATCTATTAATATCACCTGTTTCCTATCAACGTTAGAAAGAGGAAACACAATCCCGGATTTTCCGGATTTTATTGCCGTTTCGCTATTCACAGACCCCTCATATTCTTTTATTATATCGCTATTGAGAACCCCGTCCCCATTCAAGTCTATAGCCTGCCCCTTCCATGTCAATGAGATATATTGATAGCAACCGGCCACTTTTTCATTGGCAGCATCTATCAAGACAGAATCGTTCTTAGAACAAGACACCGAAATGAGGATCAACAAACTCAAACAAATAATGCTTTTCATAATTAAACTACTCACTGTATAAAAGTATATGTTCAGATAGATCGGTTCTTATCAAAATCTATATAGAAAGCGCGGATAAAACATCGATAAGCTCTTTGTCTATCGGTTTATCACGTTTGACAGCACGCTTGATAGGCACATATACGATTTCCTCATCATCTACACCTATCATGATATTACGTTGTCCTTCACTAAGAGCTACGATACTGGCATACCCCATTCGACTGGCCAAAATCCTATCATACGCGCTTGGAGTCCCTCCCCTCTGCAAATGTCCGAGAATGGTAACACGAACATCGTATTTAGGATACTCTTTTCTCACCCTTTCAGCATAATACATAGCTCCGCCTTTACCATCCTTCTGACTTTCCGATACAAGCACAATCGAACTGTTTTTACTTTTTCGGACACCTCTACGGATAAATTGAGCAAGCTGATCGACATCGGTCTGGTCTTCAGGTATAATTGCGGCCTCAGCACCGGAAGCTATCGCACTATTCTGCGCCAAAAAGCCGGCATCACGTCCCATTACCTCAACAAAAAATATACGGTCATGAGAATTTGCGGTATCTCTTATCTTATCGACACACTCCACTATGGTATTAAGAGCAGTATCGTAACCTATAGTCCTGTCTGTGCCATACAGGTCATTATCTATCGTACCTGGAATACCTATGACAGGGAAATCAAATTCTGTTGCAATATCCTGAGCGCCTGTAAGAGAACCATTTCCTCCGATAACGATAAGGGCATCCACACCATATTTCACCAACATATCATAGGCTTTCTTGTGACCTTCAGGTGTACGGAAATCTTCGCTTCTCGCAGTCTTTAGCATTGTGCCACCGCGTTGAATTGTGTTGCTGACACTCTCGGTCGTCAATTCTTTGAACTCACCATTGATAAGCCCCTCATAGCCACGATAGATTCCATACACTTTCCATCCATTATATATAGCTGATCTGGTGACAGCACGGATACAGGCATTCATACCGGGTGCATCTCCTCCTGATGTAAGCACAGCAATCGTCTTTATTTCTTTCATGTTTTTACAATAATTAATATAACAGACCAACCAAAAACTTTGTAAAAATACAAAACATCCATGAATATACAATAAAGGTCAAACCTTTATAGAAATAAAAATCATTAATATGTATAAAAATAACAAATTTACCGGCCAATCAGGCCACTTTGAATGCTCCCTTATTACTCTTGCGATTGGAAAATACACTATATTTGTATCATTATGAAAATAGGGGATATAGATTTGGGAGATAAGCCGGTGCTTTTGGCGCCTATGGAAGATGTGACGGATGCTTCTTTTAGAGTAATCTGCAAGGAGTACGGAGCCGATATGGTCTATACCGAATTTATACCTTCCGAAGGGCTGATAAGAGATGCATCAAAAGCTGTGGCAAAGATGAAGACCTCTGAAGAAGAAGCTCCTATAGGAATCCAGATTTATGGAAATAATCCGGAAGCGATGGTTGAAGCAGCTAAAATGGCAGATAATGCAGACCTAATTGCCGGAGGACACGGGTGCGACCTGATCGATATAAATTTCGGCTGCCCGATGAACAAGATTGCAGGACGAGGAGCAGGTTCAGGAATGATGAAAGAGCCGGACAAAATGGTAGCAATTACAAAAATGATTGTAGATGCCGTCAAAAAGCCTGTCACTGTCAAAACAAGGTTAGGTTGGGATGACAATTCCAAAATAATAGTAGACATAGCCGAACGACTTCAAGACACAGGAATAAAAGCGCTTACCATACATGGAAGAACACGATGTCAGATGTATAAAGGGGAAGCTGACTGGACACTCATCGGAAAGGTCAGAAACAATCCGAGAATGAATATTCCTATAATTGGAAACGGAGATATCACTTCACCAGAAAAAGCAAAGAAGGCCTTCGACAAATATGGTGTGGACGGAATAATGGTGGGTAGGGCATCTTTCGGCCATCCTTGGATTTTTGATGAAATCAAAACCTATATAACTACAGGAAAAAATAAAAAGCCGTTATCCGTAAACGAAGTCGTCGCGCTCGCAAAAAGACACCTGAAGCTATCGCTTGAACTCAAAGGAGAAATAACAGGTGTTCTGGAAATGAGACGACACCTGTCCTGCTATTTCAAAGGCCTGCCTGATTTCAAAGAAACAAGAATGAAGCTTGTCACAACCGGTAATCCTGATGAACTTTTCGATATTTTAGATAGTATAAGCAGAAAATGGGGAAAAGTTACTGCAAAGAATAATAATGTATATGAAGTTTAAGTAGGATTTTCACACTATTTCTCAAATATATACTATCTTTGTAAATTATGTTGAAGAAGATAATTCTAGTACCATACTATCTAATTCTGAAAATCAGGCACGCTCTGTACGACAGCGGAGTATGGAAAGTTCATACTTGCGAAATACCTACAATTTGTGTAGGCAATATAGCTGCAGGGGGTACTGGAAAAACTCCTCATACAGAGATGATTCTATCCACTCTTCTGAAAAGCGAAGATTGGGCGCACAAAAATATTGCAGTACTGTCGAGAGGCCATAAGCGTTCCAGCGGAGGTTTTCAGCAAGTCACGGTAAAAGGTCCGGCATCTTTCATAGGGGACGAGCCTCTTCAGATAAAGAAGAAATTTCCGGAAGTCACTGTTGCTGTTGACAGATCCAGATTGGAAGGATGCGACTATCTCTGCCACCCGGAAAAGCTCGAAACGACAAGAAAAGGTAGAAAGTGCAGAACAAAGAAAATACCGCCATCCGATATTATTGTATTGGATGATGCTTTTCAATACCGAGATTTAAAGGCTCATGTCAATATAGTACTTGTAGATTACAATAGGCCAATAAATAAAGACAATCTACTGCCTTTCGGCAGGCTGCGCGATCTCCCGGAAAGATTGCATTTTGCTGATTTTATAATTGTCACGAAATGCCCTTCTTATTTAGAAGACTGGGATAAACTCAATTGGATAAAAAGTCTTGAGATTAATGACTATGATGCAAAAACCTGCCAAGGAACAGACAAAAAAGGCAAAAAAATAACTATATTATTTACTTCCATACAATATTGTCCGATAAAACCTGTCTATCCCGAAGGAGATATCAGATATATTTATTCCAAAAAACTTATTCTATTTTCAGGAATAGCAAAAGATACTCCGCTAAGGCAATTTCTAAGCGATAAATATCAGGTAGTCAAAAGGTTCAACTTTGCAGACCATCACAAATATTCCGTTATCGATATAAAAAGGATAATGTCGGCAGCCAAGAATTTCCCTACAGCAATAATCACTACAACGGAAAAAGACTCACAAAGAGTAATAAACTACAAAAAAATGCCTGACACACTAAAAGAAAAGCTTTTTCAGATTCCAATACAAGTAGGATTCCTCTCCGATCATGAAAAAAACATCTTTGAAACTACTCTGATGAACCGCTTGAGGGAATTTCATTCTGAGTCCTGACAGACTCTTCGTGAATAATATTGAACAAAGATTCGACAAATTTCTCCGAAAGACCGGAAACCTTTCCCTTTTCTATCATATCGGACAGGATATCATCCCATCTTGAGGTCTGAATAATAGCAATATTGTGTTCTTTCTTATACTCTCCAATCTTACGGCTAAGCTCCATTCTCGAGTTCAAAAGATTAAGAAGATTCTCATCTATAATATCTATCTGAGTACGCAGTTGCCCTATCACCTCTTTGTACCCGGGAGCATCCGTATCTTTTTTTCGAAAAGTCAATACCTGAAGCAAATCCTTTAATTGACTCGGAGTAATCTGCTGACCGGCATCACTCAGAGCGCATTCCGGATGATTATGAGATTCTATCATAAGCCCATCCAGTCCCAAATCCAAGGCTCGTTGCGATAATTCAAGCAAATACTTACTATCTCCTGCAATATGGCTCGGATCAGCCAAAAAAGGAATTTCCGGATAGCGAGTCTTCATCTCTATGGCAATTCTCCAATCGGGGTCATTTCTATATGGCATTTTCTTTGACGAGAAAAAACCCCTATGTATAACACCCAATTTTCTGACACCTGCCCTGTTGAGTCTTTCCAAAGCTCCCGACCACAAATCCACATCCGGACTGACAGGATTCTTGACGAACACAGGTATATCCGTATTATGAAGAGCATCGGCTATTTCTTGCACTAAAAAAGGATTAGCGGAAGTTCGCGCTCCTATCCACAAAATATCGACTCCGAACTTTATGCACTCTGCGACATGTTTCTCTCCTGCCACCTCAGTACATACTTTCATACCAAGTTCCCGCTTGACTCGCTGCAACCATTTTAGGCCTACTGCACCACTCCCCTCAAAACAGCCGGGATGAGTACGCGGTTTCCAAATACCGGCCCTAAAGACGTCTATTCCCAACTCTTTAAGACCATACGCAGTTGCCATCACCTGCTCTTCAGTCTCTGCACTGCACGGCCCGGCAATAACAATATGGCCCGGAAAAGTAAAACACCCCCAGTCAGATACGGGAATCAAATCCAAATCATTATTCATAATGTCAAAATCCGGCAACAAACAGAAAACTTCGGACTATTACCCATAATAACATTGATAAAGCCCGAAGTTGAAAAATCGTAATCTATCAGACAGTCATTATATCCTTTTCCTTGGCAGAAATAAGTGAATCTATCTCTTTAATGTTCTTGTCTGTGATTTTCTGTGCTTCCTCTTCACCCTCTTTCTGTGCATCTTCAGGAAGTCCATCATTTTTTTGAGCTTTTTTCAGCATCTCAACAGCATCACGCCTTGCATTCCTTACAACAACTTTGGCGCTTTCTCCAGCAGATTTAGCCTTTTTGATAAGTTCAATCCTCCTTTCTTCAGTAAGGGCAGGCACATTGCAGCGAATATTTTCTCCATTATTCTGAGGTGTCATTCCGATATTAGCATCAAGTATGGCCTTCTCTATCTTAGGAATCATACTCTTTTCCCAAGGCTGAATAAGCAGAGTCTTGGCATCAGGGGCCGACACCGAAGCTACTTGAGGGATAGGAGTGTCAGTACCGTAATAATCGACCAAAACATTATTGAAAATCGACGGATTAGCCTTTCCGACACGGTATGTCTTAAGATCCTCCTCCAAAAATGCGACAGCATCTTTCATCTTGCCATCGGCTACGTTTAAAATTTCTTTTGCGTTCTCTGGTAACATTGCTGAAATATCTTTTCGGTTAATATTATAGATGCACCAAGGTACCTACTTTTTCTCCGTCAAGTATTCTTGACAGGTTACCTTTGGCATTCATATCAAAAACAATTATCGGCATATCGCCCTCTCTGCACAAAGCAAATGCCGTCTGATCCATAACCTTAAGATGCTTTTCCATAGCCTCGTCAAAAGTTATTTCATCATATCTTACTGCATCAGGGTCTTTTTCAGGGTCAGCAGTATAGATTCCGTCCACTCTTGTACCTTTAAGAAGAGCATCGGCACCTATTTCCAAAGCCCTCAATGCCGCACCTGAATCCGTAGTAAAAAAAGGATTCCCCGTACCTCCGGCAATCAGCGCCACACCGCCTCTTTCAAGAATATCCACAGCCTTGTCTGTCATATAATAATCAGCAACAGGTTCCATAGGAGTAGCTGTAAACACTTTAGCCTCAACTCCTCTCTCCTTTATAAACATCGACAAAGCTATAGAGTTTATAACTGTTGCCAACATCCCCATTTTGTCTCCATCCACCCTGTCAAAACCTTTTCCAACACCTTGAAGTCCTCTGAAAATATTACCTCCGCCATTCACAACAGCAACCTGAAGTCCTGCCTTTGCAGCAGAAGAAATCTCTTCGGCATAAGCCTCAAGACTTGCCGTATCCAGGCCCTTACCTTCATTACCACCTAAACTCTCACCGCTAATCTTGAGAAGTACCCTTTTATACATATCTTAAATTATTATTCAAATAACAAAATTATCGAAATATTATGAAACTTGCAAGAAACTTATTTCCTTACAAGAGGTCTAATTCTTTCCTGCAAATTTGCATTCAATACAGGATTATAGCCTTGTGAGATATAATATACCTTTCCTTTCGGATCGCATAGCATAATCAATGGCTTGGTACCGGTAATACCTGTTACAGAAGAAGCAAGATATTCCTGAATATTTGTGTTATCCTTACAAGTAATGACTTTATCCGAAATACCATCCAATGAAGTATTTCCAAAAACAAGCAAAGTTATTGAGCTATTTCCGGAATTCCGCATAAAATTCTTTAAATTCCTTAAAGCATGCATACTCGGTTCATCATTCTGCCCTAATAAGGCTATCAGATAATATTCCTTGCCCGAAAGTTCGGAAAATTTATGATGATTACCGCTAATATCCGTTATCTCAAGCCTTTTCGGATCAAAATTACCAATCACCTTTGCTTCTTCTTTGACGGTTCTTACAACAAGCTCCCTATTTACAATGCTCTCAGGTATTATATTGAAGAAATCCTGCCGGGCCAACACACTGCCATCAGGAAGTCTTCTGCCGCTTGTAACACAATAATACCCTTTTTCCAAATCAGGTATTTTCATTTTATCCAGACTTATTTCTTCGGTATCATCTCCGAAATTCAGAAGATGAAATCCGCCATTGTCGAATCTGCTGACAGTGAAATCCCTATAATATTCAGGGACTTTGTTCCTACGGTTGTAACTTAGATTAAAACCTCCCTTGTCCATAGACGCAAGTTCCATACTTGTATTCCCTGTCACGTCATCTATAGCAGCAGGCAGTCCAACAGAACGACACAAGGCTACTTTGAAAACTTTTATAGAACGCTCATCGGCACATCTCGACTTCAGGACAACAGCCGGCGGTATAACCAATCTGAGACAATTCTTATGGGTCAGGATTTTGATATTCGCATTAACCCATTTATCCACATCATCAAAAGATTTAAGATGCTTGTCCAATCCTAACATCAGTACATCACGTCTGAAAGGTAGAAGATGTTCAAGTTCTACTCTTGGGCCAAGCACATCCTTTCTTGTATCAGGAAGAGACAATAGAGCATCTTCAAGCACATCATAAGACACATCATCCAAGTCCTTCTTGCTCAAATAACCAAGCAGAATATCACTTTTTTTTCCATATTTTTCTCTAAATAAAGTTAGAGACGGATTGGTATGATCATGAGAATTTCTTATTTCCGCTCCTCTTTCGAGCCTCAATTTGTTTTCTTCTATCTGTTCTTGCGTAGCCTTTGACGGCAAAGGATTCTCCTGAGGAGGAACTATATCGAAATCAGCAGAAAACACCTCCCCTACCTTATGGTTAAGCACTATTGTAGCTGCTTCGGAATCCAATACAGCCAATCCGAACATATTTTCTTTCGATGCCCTTACAAGCATCGAGCCCAATCCCATATCTATACAAGCCTTACCGTGAATATCGCTTGACATATTGGCGACAGTACAAAATTCCGCATAATTATATATTGTAAAATCAATCATAGCCTCCGATACCGGATTACCGAGAGTGTCCACAATTGTCACTTCCGCTCTTCTGGATGGGACATAAGAGTTTATTAAGTTAATTTTTGTATAACATTCATTCTTTGCTATCACACTTTCCGGACCGTCATAGTCACCAAACACATTGGTGGTCAAAATCAACGCCCTTGACACAGGAGAATTGAACCAACCGAGATCCAATACCGGTTCCGGTTCGCAGGCTCCCATAAAATGCCATTCTCCATCAGTCCATACTTCCACCCACGCATGATTGTCATCAGTATGTGCCCATCTTGGAGTATATACTTGTCTTGCAGGAAGCCCTGCAGCTCTCAAAGCGGCAACGGCAAGGACGGATTCTTCTCCGCAACGACCAAGCCCGCTCCTGACAACATCCATTGGTGACATGGTTCTTGCATCAGAGCCATGATAAGTAGCCTGTTCATAGCACCAGTGATTAATCTCAAGCGCAGCTTGTTCCATAGTCATTCCCTTTACTCTATTGCACAGAGTGTCAGCATAAATAGTACGAAAATCATCGAGATACTCGTTATTTACTCTAAGTGGCAGTACAAAATGACGGAACTCTCTCTCAGGAATATTCCAAGACATTCTCTTTCTTATCTCTAATGTTTTTTCCACATTTGACATCCACCATGATCTTTCAAACCCAAGGCTATCCTGCACAGGCATATACTTGTACATCCAATTAAGATAATCATCAGATTTCCACTTGGCGCCGCAGGAAAAGACAAGAATTGCCGATGCAAAGCAAAAACACATAAATATTATTTTTCTCATATAACTTTAGTATTTGTAGTTATGCTCATCCAAATATTTTTTAAGACGATACAGATATTCATCGTCCGGTCCGTCAAAAAAAGAAACGCCTGAAGCTCCATTAGAAAATGCGGCATCAAGAGCTTTTTCAAAATCTTCTCCTTTAATATCAGGAAACATAAGTCCTGCATAAAGCGGAGTCTTACCCTCAAGAGCCTTAACGCCTTCTTTCACAGAACGTCCTATCCACTGCGGGCCTTCATTATAAAAGCCATTGTAAATCATAGGGAACAATGCTTCCAATGACCAGTTCCCCCAATCCTGACGCACCATTTTCTTTGCCATGGAAGGACCGGGAAAAACAGCTGCCGACAAAAATTTCCCATGCGCCCTCAAAGTATCGTGTACTACAGCCACTACTTTTGTTATCGCATCCAATCTGAAATTTATCCAAGACTGATCTTCCATTGGGTATTTTTCACAAAGAGGATCACGGCCGGTCTGCTCTTTAAAAGTATTTCTGCAAAGCTCGCAATAGCAAAAATCATATTCGGGAAGTTCGGAAATCTGTTCTATGCCATAATTTTTCCAAAGACTCACAGGCAGAATGACATCAGGAAACCTTACGTAATCCAAATGCATACCATCGACATATTTAAGCTCGGAAAGTTCTAAATAATCTTTTGCTAAATATTCAGCCACTCCGGGATGTGTAGGGCATAAAAAGCGGTAATAATCCACATAAGGAGGTTCTTTGACAGTAGATTTACCGTTACGGCTTATGGCAAACCATTCAGGATGACTTGCCATAAGCTCTTTTCTATTGAGTGTCCACTTCCAGTAATGAGCCTCCAAACCCGATTCTTTACAAATACGATATATATTTTCATCATAACCTTCAAAAAGTACGGCGCTTATACCGCAAGACTTTGCAAGAGTAAAATGATGCTTGTATTCACTCTCTGTCCAATCCGGTCTAAGACGCTCCCACATCCAATTCTTTACCTCTCTTGCATATATATGGGGCGCCTCTTGGCCGGAAACAAATCTAAGATAAGCCCATTTGTCCGGATGATGTATATCAACTACTCCGGTAGAGGACAACACCCAGTTCTCTTCTTTATCAGACTGTATCCATTGCACCCTTGAAAGGTTCATACGCCATACCTTATTTTCTCTCGGATCCTTAAAATCCCTCCTCAAAGCATCAAAAGGTATAGCCATTTCAACACACCAGTCTTTATCCTCATCAGAAGAATCATTCAGAGTACCATTACATCCGACCTTGATTTCAAGCCCTTTTATATCCCAATTGAGCAAAAACGAGCCTCCATCTTTATATGGCTTCTCCATCAAAAGATCCATAACAGTACCTAAGGCATTTACTTCAAGTTCATAATACAATTTACCATCGCAGAAAGGATCCAAAAAGACTTCAAAATCATTATCCTTCCAGACAATGTCATCTCTTTTTGTCAGCTTCGCCTTGATATTGTTTTCTTTAAGGATAGTTCCTATATACAGATAATTATTGTCATACAAGAACTTCACGCTTGTCTTTTTGACCGGAGCAGGAAATTCCCTCCCTCTAATATCAGAGAAATCCGTTACAAACTCGACACTCTTCCAAGCCTTATCATTAAGCTTTCCATCAATTTTTATCTTGCTTTCAGTAAAATAAGCATTGCAGACAGGCTGTGCTTTAAGTCCTATTGAGAAAAAGATCAATAATGCGGGAACAAATGATTTAATAATAGATCTCATATATAATCATATATTATTCATTAAATTCAATAACCTGACCTTCACCACGATAAATTTCGACAGGCCTATCAAGCTCTATAGCAAGAACTGTTACATTTTCATCAAGAACAGATTCGGGAACATCTATATAATATACGCCAGGTACTTTTATCCAATCGGCATCATTATATCTTTTGAATGACAATTCAGCGCCTGAGCCGACTACCCTGACCCTATTTATCTTATTTTTCAAGCCTTTCAACTCTATATTCTCTATAGGCCTGTAAGGTAAATAAACATATATGACATCTCCTTTAAGATTCAATGTTGTCCTGGCCAGAACATGTCCGTCAGGAAGACCGGCAATAGTCTTATTGACAGCTTCTTTATGCTTACGTATCCATCTTCCCATATTTTTAAGCAATTCCACTTCCTGCTGAGGAATGGTGCCGTCACTGCGAGGTCCTATGTCCAAAAGAAGATTCCCGCCTTTGGAAAGACAATCCACAAACATAGAAAGACAAGTCTGAAGCGATTTGAAATTATTGTCATCTTTTCTGTATCCCCATGAATCATTTATCGTCATGCAAGTTTCCCACCACTTAGCTTTGGGTCTTACTATAGGTATCCCCAACTCCGGTGTATCATAATCCCCGTTACCTTGTATTCTTGAATTAATTATTACTTTAGGATTAGCTTTCCTAAGCCTTCCTACAATTTCCGGAGCATCCCACTGCTCGGAAGAAAATTCCCAATCTCCGTCAAACCAATATAAATCCGGAGTATAAGCCTCCTGCAATTCATCAAGCTGTGCTCTATTGAAATCAAGAAAATGCTGCCATATAGCAGGTTCTTTATTAATATCATACCTTGGAGGACCTTCTCTGTAGACATTTGGATAGTCATCTCTCGACCAGTCAATCAGCGAATAATAAATGCCGAGTTTTATGCCTCCTTCCTTTCTTATGGCCTTGACAAAAGGAGTAAGCACATCTCTTGCAGCAGCAGAAGTCTTGACAGCACTGATATTTCCGGCTTTTGTATCCCAAAGAGCAAAACCGTCATGATGTTTGGAGGTTATAACAGTGTATGCTGCTCCGCTTTCTTTTATCAACTTAGCCCAAAACCGAGGATCATAATTACAGGCAGTAAAATCTTTTTCTTGAGAATAATACTCATCCATAGTCACCTGTTTATTATGAAAAGACCAACTTTCAGACCAATCTCCTCTCGAATAAATCCCCCAATGTATAAATATTCCGAACTTTGCCTCAGAGAACCAAGACATCTTTTCCTCTAATGCGGCTTCTTTATCAAGATTCTGGCACATAGCCGGTATTGAAAGCATAAAAATTATACCTATAAACAATATCCTCTTCATCTTATTATGTTTTATATCCAAAAGGAGCTTGCCTTATTGTCAGGCAAGCTCCAAGTTAAAATCAATTATAACCTGCCGTAAAAATATGCAGCAGAACAAGATCTATCAATGTCCGCCTATGGCCCACCATAGAGGAGTTAGAGCATCATTCTTATCTGTTCCCATAAGACTTAAGGCTTTCTTATATCCTTCAGGATCAGCATTACTCAAAGAATTAGGATAAACCATTCTCTGTGGGAAATAACCCGGTTTTTGAGCTTCTTTATACGAATCTTTGGTCCAGTCAGGCATGGTTTCCATCAAAGAAGAAGATGCAGGAATTTCCCAGAAAGGAAGTCCGAGACGCCTATGTTCCGACCAGTTTTCCAACGGCAGATAAGGCATATTGGCAATAAATTTCTGCGTTATAATCTTTGTAAGTTCATCATTCAACTTTTTACCTTTATACAGAATCTTTGTCGGATCAGGATAATTGTACAGAACTGTTTCATCTGCCCCTGTATAACCATTTTTACGAGTTATATTATATGAAGCAGGTTCGACAGTATGAGAGAATTTCACAGATGTCCCTACTCTATTATAATTTTCGGAATTGATATAATCAGAATAGAAATCACCCATATTATAGAACTCAAGACTCGATTTAATTCCGGCATTGTAAGCATCCTCTGCCCCCATACCGGCATTCCAACCTCTTTGTGCAGCTTCAGCCAAAAGGAAATAAGTCTCCCAAGGCCCGAAGAATATACGATACTGCGTACCGTTTCGATATTTGCCCGCCAATGCAGGATAAGTTCCTACATATCCGCCCGGATTATACTCCTTACCTTCTATCTTAGCTCCGGCAACAATACCATTTTTATTAAGTTTATCGTCTCCTATCCAACCGGCCGGTAGTCCGTTCCAGCAGAACTTGGCATCGATTTCCGTACCCGGCCTCACAGTCTTTTCATCTTGAAGCATACATCCTAAAGTTCTTCCATAATCCTTATGACCAGGATAAGGGAATTTATTCTCTCCAAAAAGCTTTCTATTGCCATAGTCACCAGGAAGATAAAAGAATTCAAAAGCTCTCGGATCAATATAAGAAGGAATTCCGTCAAAGAAATATCCTTTGGTAGGGTTGTCCGAATTCAATTCCCATTCATCAGGATAATATCTTCCCACGTATGTTTGAGCATCCTTTATAAATGAAGAATAAGTTGCCGTTACATCCGGTTTTTTGTTATATAGCACTTCTTCCGGATCAGCAAGAATATCAACAGTTTTAGCTCCTCCTAAATTGGTCAAGAGGTTAGCTACAGTTGCGCTTAATGTCTGTATATCCCAAGTGCGTGTCATAACTCCAGTAAGCTCATCCCAACCATTGTTCTCCACTACCTTGAATGTACCGTCTGCTGTTTTGATACCGTCACCGGCACCCTTAGCCGCTTCAAATTCAGTCCTTGCTCTCTGAGGATCCGCCTCTGAAAGTCTCATGGCCAAACGCATCCATAAAGAAATTCCGTAAGCTTTCCATTTTTCAGGATTAAAGCCGTAAACAGGATCGCACTTTTCAGCCTCGCTTTCCTTTTCCGGTTTAGCAGAAAGATCTATTTTGGATACCGCATCGGCAAGCTCCGAATACATATAATAGTAAACATCCTTCACACTATTAAATTCAGGATTCGTACCTTTGAATCCTTCTGTCGGCATAGGACCGAAACTATCTGTGAACTCGCTAATAAGATAGACTCTCCAGATACGCGCAAATTCCTTTATATTTTTATAAAAAGGAAATTCCGGTTCAGCAGCCACTTTGTTCTCAATATGATAATCCACCAAATCAATGGCTTGATTTGCAGATACTATCGCTGTACTTGTTATAGAGTATAGACACTCTGTATAGTCAGGCTTGCGTATTCCCATAGAGAAGCCTGCGCCATCCTCCCCGTCCTGACGTGCAGCTGCAGCCCAACGAAGGACAAAAACACGTTCCGCATCATTCGGGTTCTGTTGATCTGCGATAATAGATTTGTTAAAAGAATAATAAGGTTTGGCAGCATCCTTGCCTACCGCATACGGATTCTTATTGACCGAATCAAAGTCGGTACAAGCCACAACCGCTGAAGCACAAAAGGCAAGATATATCAATTTACTTTTCATATTCGTTTTCATATTTATTTTCATATAGTCAATCTATTATTTTAGAAACCAAGTGTAATATTGAATACGAAACTACGTGCCGTAGGGGTACTTCCATACTCAAAACCTGTAGCATTGGTTGAAGTAGCATATACAGACTCCGGATCAAGTCCTTTCATCTTACTGTATAGCATAAACACATTCGTAACGGAAACTCCGATTTTTGCAGACTGCAAGAAACCAGTGGTATTGCATATCTTTTTTGGCAAAGAGTAAGCAAGAGACAGATTACGAAGACGAACATTGGTAGCATCATACAAGTTAGCCTCTGTAATACCGAGATTACCACCGGCTTTACCGCTTATTTGCTTCCAATACTTTTCAGTAGTGGTTTTTTGGGTATTCACCTCATACGTTCCGTCATCTTTCTTAATAACTCCGTCAAGAACGAGGTTATCAACACGTCCATTTGCAGCCGTCTCCGAAGCGGTACCTGCATACTGCATGCTCATAAGAGTCCCCGAGAAGATTTTTCCTCCCAATCTTGCATCTATCTGGAAAGACATCGACAGATTTTTATATGTAAACGAGTTTGTCCATCCAAGCAACATTTTTGAATTCTGAGAACCAAGATATTTGTCACTAACAGATGTAGGAAGACCATCGGTATTAAGAATCATCTTGCCATAATAAGGACTATTCTTATCTTCCACTCGTGCAAATTTAGAACCATATATCTCTCCGTATTCCCCTCCCACTTTTGCAACAATACTGAAATTATCAAAAGAGCCAAGACTATACTCTGATACTCCGTCAGCAAGTTCAATAATCTTATTGCTATTATGCGAAATATTAAGATTAGACCCCCACTCAAAGTTTCTTGTCCTTACAGGTACCGAATTTATTATTAACTCAAAACCGCTATTCTCAATATTTCCGGCATTCACCTTTTTTGCAGTATAGCCGGAAAGTTTATTCATCGGCAGGTTTATCAGCTGATTTGTCGCATTTGACTTATACCATGCAAAGTCGAATCCTAATCTGTTGTCAAAGAATCTGATATCGGCGCCAACCTCCCATGATTTAATCAACTCGTTCTTTACGTTGGAGTTAAACAAAACATCGCTGGTAAAAGAAGCAAGAGGAGTCGAAAGCGGTGTCGGGCCGGTTCCTATCTTATATTCATTATAGAGCTGATATGGATCCATATCATTACCCACCATAGCGTAAGAAGCTCTCACTTTGGCATAAGAGAACCAAGAAGGCATCTCCCAATATTTATTTACCATCTCGCTTATGACATAAGAGAGAGACAAAGACGGGTAGAAGAATGATCGATTCGCTTTGCTCAAGGTAGAAGTCCAGTCATTTCTCCAAGTGGCATCCAAATAAACGAATCCTCCATAATTAATCTGTCCTGTTCCATAAAGAGAATTCATCTTGCGATGCGAATAACTTTCGCCCACAGACGGATGCTTCCCGACAGGAGCATTATTAAGACTGAAATAATCTCTGATATTCAATTCCGGCATTCTTGAATTGAGCCCTTTGCTCTCCCTTTCCATAAGATTACCTCCGAAAGTAAGCGCTCCGCCCCATTCACCAAAAATATTCTCTTTTTTTGCAGTGAAAAGAAAAGAGAAATTGTTTTCAAAAAATCGGCTTGACGACAACTCATAACTTCCTTTTCCTCCGGCAAGCTTAGGGTTTCCTCCATAAACTTTATTCTCCGTTTCAGTATTGTACATATCCGTACCTCCCCGAAGCTCAACATCCAACCAGTCAGTAAAACGATATTTCAAGGAAGCATACATAAGGAAACGATCCCTCATATCTTTATTTGTCTTATACTTCGCAATCCAGTATGGGTTCATATCGGAAAGAGCATTAAACCAGAACATATTTCCTTTTTCATCGACTGCTTTGCTAAATTCCGTTACGTCCAAAGAAATAGGAAGAGTATACATCTGAATAAAAGAGTTGGAAGCGTTAGCGCCTGAAATAGGTCTGTTCTTGGCATTGGATTTTATATACTGAACCTTTGCATCGAAAGTCCATCTTTTGTCTTTGCCGAAATTGGAAACACCTCTCAACATCATATTCGTACGATTGATGCCGGCTTCCGGTATCATGCTCTTATCGTCCATTCTTGTCATGGAAGCATACAAAGAACTATTCCCGTATTTTTGTGAAAAACTGATGTTCTCGGTAGAGTTCAACCCTGTTCCAAAGAATCCGTCGACATTATTATAGGCTGTCATCTTACCTTTCTCATCATTCCATTTAAGATATTCCTGGCCTTTGATTTCAGGTCCCCAAGACATACCCGACTTAACATCATAATTGCCAAGTGTTCCCTGACCGTATGTTTCCTGCATCTTCGGGCTTGTAAAAATACTCGTTGCGGTAAGAGAACTTGAAAAAGTAATACCTATTCCGGGTTTTGCACGTCCTTTTTTGGTTGTAATAAGAATAACTCCGTTACCTGCCCTTGAACCGTATAGAGCAGCAGCCGAAGCTCCTTTCAGAACTGTCATCGACTCGACATCTTCCGGATTTATATCCTGAAGACCGTTACCCATATCGGCAGAAGGGTTCCAGAAGTCATTATTGGCTGCTCCGATGAAGTCATCCATAGGAACACCGTCGACAACAAGAAGCGGCTGGTTCAGGCCCGTCAAAGAATTGTTTCCTCTAAGTACAATTTTGGAAGAAGAACCGGGACCATTTGAAGATCTGATAATCTGAAGTCCTGCCACCTTACCTGTCAGAGCATTTGTAATGTTCGTTTCATGGGATGAAAGCAAGTCTCCGCTTTTAATCTCCTGAATTGCATAACCCAATGTTTTCTTCTCACGTGCCACGCCAAGGGCGGTCACAACCACTTCATTCAAAGACTCACTGTTTTTAAGAACAAAATCTTCAATCAGATTGGCATTTTTCACTTTAATTTCCAGCTGTTCATATCCAAGCATAGAAATGACAACTTCAGAATTAGGGGCAACACTGAGCTTGAATTCTCCGGCATCATCAGTCTGTGTCCCTATTGAAGTACCCGGCACAAACACGACTGCCCCCGCAAGAGGAGTTCCTCCCACATCACGAACAACACCTTTAATTAACAGATTCTGTGCAGTCGCTGTTATGCTAAAAATAAACATTGCAGCAAACAGCAAAACTAAAAAGCTGATTTTTTGCGATAATTTAGACATAAAAAATTAGATTAATAATATGGTTATTAATTAGTTTCGTGTTATAGTATTATTTAAAATACGGCAATTGCACGCCATCGGTTATTATATATGTGACAAATATATGAAATAATTATATGATTGAATAAATTTTTTGGCAAAAAGCACAAAAATTTCATAATCAGTTATAAGAAAAACAATTTGATGGAAATATTATGAAACTTGCAAGAAACGACCTATATTTGCATTTATAAATGTTTGAAAAATCTTAAACAATAATGGCTAACGCATTCCACTATTCAATCGGCAGGAAATTCATTCAGGCAATAAGCGGCGCTTTCCTGATTATTTTCCTTCTACTTCACGCAACAATCAATTTCTTTTCTGTAATTGACTCCTTTGCAGGAAAATTTGGAGCCTCAGCGGCTGATGACAAACTTTTCTCGGCAGGAGACGGGTTATTTCAGTTAGGATGCGACTTTATGTCAACTCCTATTATTACCATTATGGTGCCGATACTTGCATTAGGTTTCATTCTCCACATTTTTTATGGAATCTACCTGACTTGGTATAATATCAAGGCAAGGGGCGGATACAAAAGATATGATGTGGAAAGCAAGGCTTCGGCTGACTCTTGGTCTTCCAAGAATATGCTTGTATTGGGCATTGTGATACTCGGAGTTCTTTTCTTCCATCTCACACACTTCTGGGCTCATATGCAGCTTCAGGAATTTATGGGAGCAGAAGCAGAGAATCCTTACAGCCTTCTTACAATGACATTCGGAAGATGGTGGGTATTGGCCATATATATTATCTGGTTTGTGGCTGTACTTCTGCATCTCACACATGGTTTCTGGAGTATGTTCCAGACAGTAGGCTGGAGTGGTCAGATATGGATGAAAAGACTTAAAGTCATAGGAGCGATTGTCGCAGTCATAATCTTCCTTATGTTTGTTTCTGTTGCAATCAATGCATTTCTACAAGCAAATATGTTGATTTAAGACCGGATCAGAGATTCTAAATGGCGGAAATCGATACAAGGTTTCCGCCATTATTTTTATAAATTTTGATTATTAATTCAAACAATGGCGAGATCAATTGTTTTTTCTTTAAGCCATACGGAAATATTTTCCGGGAGATAAGGAGAAAGTGTATCATAGACCCTCTTGTTGTAAGCATTCAGCCAAGCGATTTCATCATAAGTCAGCAGTTCCTTGACGATGATTGATGTGTCTATATGGCAAAGGGTAAGCACTTCAAACTCTAACCAAGAGCCGAAATCATTCGAACCGGCATCCTTGCATAGAAGCAAACTCTCGTGCCGGATACCATATTGTCCTTCACGATAGATACCCGGCTCATCTGATGTTATCATGCCCGGCAGAAGAGGCTGACTATTGAAATTCTGCCTTATATCTTGCGGCCCTTCATGCACATTCAGGAAAAATCCGACTCCATGCCCTGTTCCGTGTCCGAAATTGCATTTACTGCTCCAAAGAGGATTTCTTGCAAGCACATCTATATGGCACCCGGCAGTACCTACAGGAAAAACTGCCATAGCCAAATCAATATGTCCCTTGAGAACTTTAGTATAATCTTCTTTTTCCATTGGAGTACAATGGCCTAAAGGAATGGTTCTGGTTATATCAGTTGTGCCTGAAATGAACTGACCGCCCGAATCGCAAAGATACAGACCATGGTTTTCAAGTAGAGCACCCCCGGATACAGGTGTAATATAATGAGGCAAAGCAGCATTTGAGCCATAAGCCGAAATTGTCTCAAAACTGTCACCACGATATCCCTCTATCGATGAACGAATATGCCCAAGCATATCGGCAGCATCTCTCTCATTGACAATAGAGCCTGTTTCCATCAGACATTCAAGCCAATACAGAAATTTTTCCATTGCCAGACCGTCTTTGATATGAGCCTCTCTCATGCCTTCTATTTCCACATCATTTTTCACAGCCTTTCTTAAAGATATCGGAGATGAACCGTAATATACATTCTCCGAATCTTCCAAGAGACTGTTTATATTGAAATTAACCTTACCTCTATCTATATATATTCTATCTGAAGATGCCCCGGTAAGAAACTCCCCTATTCCAATATCGATATCGTCATAGGGCAAGATTTCAACGCCTTCACTCTGAAGCTCTCCAAAACTCGATACTGTCTCATCATCCGAAACATGCAACGGGGTCTTGCGAACATACCAATAGACACCATCTAATGATACTATAAGATAAGATATCACAACCGGATTATATTCCACATCAGAGCCACGTACATTAAGCAGCCAGGCTATCTCGTCCAATGAGGTCAACAATATTGAAGTACAATTATTATCTATAAGAAATTTCCTGAGCCATAATATCTTATCTTGTCTGGACTCTCCTACAATATCATCACTGACAGTAATAATCGGTTTATGAGGCACTGCAGGTCTATCTTCCCAAAGCATATCCATAAAATCCGGAACATTGACAATTGTATAGCCTCCATCATCAATTCCTCTATGACGCCCTTCAGACAACATTGCCTTTTCTATTTCATCAATAGCCGATCTTGCTATACAAAGCCCATCAACTGCTATAACAATCCTTTTATCCTCATCGGGAAAAGCATATTCAGCAAGCCACTTTGAAGCCGGTATCTCTCCCGGAATTTTAGTTTTATGCAATTGTATTCCGGTATCTTTCAAGACTTTTTCGGCATAAATAAAATACCTCGAATCTGTCCAAAGCCCGGCATGGTCAGCAGTAATGACCATATCTCCTGCTTCTCCGGCAAAACCGCTAAGCCGCTCAACCTGTTTCCATCTTTTAGCAGGATATTCACTATTATGAGGATCCGAACCTGTAACAATTACAGCATCCCAACCTTTTTTCTCCATAATAGCCCTCAAGGCGGCAATTCTTGAAAAATATTTATTCTCCATAGCTTTGAAAGATATATATGCAAGATACAGATAATTATTCAGATTAGTTCTTTTATGATTTCATCCGATACAAAAAAGTGGTCTTCCGGAATACGAATACAGCCTTTTTCCTCTACAAGAGCTTTAGCATCCAATAAATTATTTACCAATTCAGGCCTACATGTTTCCATAAGCAGAGCCTTGTCGATACCTTCGGATGTTCTAAGACTTAGCATAATAGTTTCAACCCTCTCGTCCTCAAGGTCAAGAATTTCATAATCAGGCTTATAATCAGAGACGGAAGAAGAATTCCAACTCCTCTTATTGTCCAAAAAAGAATGTGCCGAAGCTCCTAAGCCAACATAAGGAAGACGATGCCAATATGCACTGTTATGCCTTGCCTCATAGCCGGATCGTGCAAAATTTGACACTTCATAATGACAATAACCGGATTTTCTTAATAGTGTGCACAAAATATCGTATTGCCTGCGACACTGATCTTCAGAAGCCTCCGAATACTGTCCTTCTGCTATTTTCAAAGCAAGAGCACTCTCTTCTTCTATTGAAAGCTGATAGGCTGAAATATGCTCCGGAGACAACTGCAAGGTCTGATTGACTGTATCCATCCACATATCGTCAGATAATTGCCCTATACCGAATATAAGGTCGATACTGATATTTTTAAATCCCGCATCTCTCAATATACTGAATGCTTCTTTTGCTGAATATGAATCATGCCTGCGGTTCATCCATTTCAAAACACCGTCATCAAAAGACTGAACCCCCATACTGATCCTATCTGCTCCAACCGATTTGAGTTCTTTGGCATAAAGAATACCTTTTTCGATTATATCTTCAGGATTTACCTCTATAGTAAATTCATCGAAAGGCTCATAATCCCTAAGTACGTCAAGCATCTTCCAAAACATATAAGGAGGGAGCACAGACGGTGTCCCCCCTCCTATATACAATGTATTGACAGATAACGTCTTTTTTATATCTTCTTTACGGGATAAGGCTTCTTTGCAAACCTTTTCCACATATTGCTCCATTATCCCAGTATTGGTATAATCATACCCGGCGACGGAATTTAAGCATTTGGGTACTATTTCAGAATAGAAACCGCAATAAGTGCAAAAACTACGACAGAACGGAATGTGGATATAAATCACAATTATCTAAGCATCAATTCAGCAGAGCCGAGAGCTGAGTTTTCGGTAAAAGCCTCAACAGTATATATTCCTTTGACAAATTTGCCGATACCATTGAGATATATGCTCATATCCACCTGCCTACCCTCATAATCGACCTCTCTGGAAGCAGAAGCGACCATAGTCTCTCCTTTAAAGGCAAATGATTCCCTGTCACTATTAGTAAGTATGATACCATCCGGATCTTTCACTCTGATATAGACTCTGACCGGTCCTCTCGGAGCAAGCTCATTCTCTACTAAACTTAAAGATGTAAGAAGCCTTACAACTCTGCTGCTTCTGTCGGTTATCTTATCCGAACCATTATAACCTTCAAGCCTAAGCCCCATAGCCTTCAGGACAGAACCGGCAGCAACACGGTCTGAAAGATTTTCGACCTGCTGCGTAAGCTCTTCATTTGCCCTCCTACTGTCGGCAGCCTCTTTCCTTGCAGCAGCAGCATCAGCCGTCAATCTATGATTCAAGGCATTGAGAGAGTCGATCCGGACTATATAATTTCTCATTATACTTCTCAATGTACCAAGTTCCTTTTCATATTGACGCATCTTTGCACGGTTGGTTGCATCGGTTTTCTTTATCTTATCTATAAGGTGTGCAACTTCCGCCCTTGACGTATCCAATTGTGAATTGATAGAGTCATAATCTGATGACAGACCGGCATAATCCTGCTGAAGACTTTCCATCTGCTCCGTAAGGTCCTGTTTCTCAACCTCTAAAGCATTGACAAGAGCATTTTTCTGCTGCCATATATAAAATAGCAAAACTGCAAGGACAACTGCAACGCCTGCAAGGAGCAACATAATGGTTTTCAAGCTTTTTGCCTTCGATTCGGATGCTTCACGCTCACGACGTTCGAGAATTGGATCATTTTCCATAATCGTTATATTTAATATTACATTTTTACAAACTTACAAAAAAAATGCTATTCTTTATTCCTTCATCAGGGAATCAAAAATATCATCGTAATAAACCTCCAAATTGTTGATTATAGGGCAAGCTAACGAACTATCTATCACGAGCCTTATAGAGTCGGTTTCTATTGTATCGGTAAGTATAATACGCTTGTAGCCTATTGTCGTCTCAGAAGCAATAGTCTTCCAATTTCCTTCAGAACCCAATGCTTCTATATGAAAAGAATCGACTCTCTGCCCAAGAGGTATATATTCCTGTATCAATATTCTGTTGAAACGCTTTTTCCCAGCAAAACTCAAGGTCAGAACAGCACTTCTATCATTGTCTTTTGTAGTCCAATAACTGTCATAATTCCCGTCAATGATATTTTTCGCATCAAAACGGCGTCCTCTGCATTTATCGGCAACCATAATAGCATCTTTTGCAAGATTTGTTTTGAAGATACTGTCCAGAGCAGTCCTGAACTCATAAATTCTAAGAGAATCCTCTTTGCATATCAAACCTCTCTCATCAGGAGGCACATTCAGCAAAAGGACAGCATTGCGACCTACGCTTTTGTAATATATATCAAGCAATCGATGAATAGATTTCGGGGCATCATCTGCATGATGGAACCAGCCTTTTCGAAGCGATACATCCATCTCTACAGGAATCCAGAAGGCACCGTATTTATTGCCGGTATTCAGGGTGTCAGGACAAGGAGCATCTTCCCCTGCACCAAAACCTTCAGTATCCAAACGAGACCAGTTTGTAGAACCTGCAATACCTTTTTCATTCCCTCCCCAACGGCAATCAGGTCCAATATCACCAAACATTACAGCATCCGGCTGCATCTTTCTTATTACTGCGTAAAAAGCCGGCCAGTCATAAACCTGCTTCTTGCCATCAGGGCCTTCTCCATTCGCCCCGTCGAACCAATGTTCAAAAATATTGTCATACTTAGAATAGACATCTTCCAATGTCCTGACATACACATTATTATATTCAGGAGTCCCATAATTGGGATCATGTCTGTCCCAAGGAGAAATATACACTCCGAACCTTACTCCGCCTTCTGCACAAGCATCTGACAAATCTCTAAGCACATCTCCCTTGCCGCCTCTCCATGAGCTTTTTGCGACGGTATGCTCGCTTTCCGGATTCGGCCATAAACAGAAGCCATCATGATGCTTTGCCGTTATTATAATACCTTTAAATCCACCCGACTTGGCAACGGCAACCCATTGCCTGCAATCAAGTGAGGAAGGATTGAAAATATCTTCGGGTTCTGTTCCTTCCCCCCATTCCTTACCAGAAAAAGTATTCGGACCGAAATGGCAGAACATATTCATTTCCATTTTCTGCCAAGCCAACTGCTCTTTCGTTGGAACAGGTTCATAGGCTTCAGGTGCTTCGGTAGAACAACCGAAAAACAAAACAATTAGAATAAATAGTGTTAATTTCTTCATGTGTAATTATTTATTTTATCAACTCGTCATATAATCAATAATAATACTTCTCCACTTTTAGTCAAATATACCGATATAATCGCAAATCTAATTATTTGTATTCAAAATAGCATTAGATTTAATAATTTATTATATTTACAATAATATTGGCTGTCTGATTGACGGGCTGAATACAAAAAATTATATTTATAATAATTCGGTCATTTTATAAAAACAATTAGTATGAAATATATCGTACGAGCAATAAAATACTTTTTCTATTTCACATTTGTTATCGTTATCATTATGTCGATATTGGTGATGCTGAAATTAGTAGGGCCCGGTATAGAGACGATGTTCCGCAACGGTTATAACTCATTATGGCAAATTGCACTGATGTTCGGGGTAGTGGCGGCATTTTATCCGATGTTCGGTTTTATGAAAAAGGATGCAATTGTGTCCGGAAGCTATGATGAGATAAAAAACGGAATTTTTGCATATATGGAAGAAAAAGGATACAGGCTTGAAAAGGAAGATGGAGAAAATCTGACTTTCCGTCTTAAAAATCCTATAAACCGCCTTAGCCGAATGTATGAAGACAGGATTACATTTACCAGAACTGTTTCCGGATTTCAATTGGAAGGCTTGAGGAAAGACGTTGTCCGAATCGTATATGGTCTGGAATACAAATTCCGACATAATGAAGAGGACGAAAATTAATAACCACCGGAGTAATCCGGACTAAATTTTTAGATTATGGAACAAGAATTCAAGACTGTCGCACAGTTCAGCGATGCTATGAGCGCCGAAATTACAGTCGGAATGCTCAGGGCCAATGGGATAGAAGCTCATATTTTCGGACAGGCTTCGTCATATCCTTCAATCAATGTGGCAATCAACGGTATTGAAGTCAAAGTCAATGCAGAAGATTATGATGCCGCTATGAATCTGATAAAACAGAACGAGGAATAAATCATCAAAATGATTGTTCCGATTGATTGATATAGTTCGCAGCTGCACATAGCTCATTATAAAACTCTTCGCCGTAAAGGCTTGTCAGTGGCTTTTTAAGAAAC
This sequence comes from uncultured Bacteroidales bacterium, assembly GCA_963548935.1. Classification (GTDB taxonomy): domain Bacteria; phylum Bacteroidota; class Bacteroidia; order Bacteroidales; family UBA932; genus Cryptobacteroides. The sequence continues at coordinate 510,425 of CAUUVS010000001.1, read as the reverse complement.
TGATAGACTCTGATATTGTCACGTTTACCCTTGATATAAGCATCACTACAAATACTCCAGCGATGCAGATTCAATGCGTCGGTGCCATTGCTCAGTTTCGTAATTCTAATAGGATAGAGCCAGCATGAAATAGGCTTGCGAAAAGAGCATCCGCCATCACAATGGCATCTCTCTATCGAGCAAAAACAGGATGTCGCACCGTCTCCGGAGATATTTTGATAATGTATATAAGCACAATCTCCAAGTCCGGAAGTCCCCACTACACCATTTTCTGCTCCGGGAATATAATCCAGACCTTCAACCCTATGTGGTATTTTTATGGTTGGGGTTACATAATCACCGTCTATATCCACCTCGAAAAAGCCATAGGACTTGGTAGCTTCAATGCCTTCCGGAGTCATAAGAGATGAAAATTTATCATATTCCGCTTCTATTTTCTCTATTTCATCCTCTTTCAGGGGAGCGCCACTATCACCCACCACACAGCATTGACCATGACATTTCTCGTAATCGCAAGCAAAAAACTCGGTTACCACATCTTCCGATACGATACAGTCTCCTATCTGAATTATAGTCCCAAAAGGATTTTTCTTTTTATCTGACATAATAATTTTATTCAAAAGGTCTTTGTATTAAGCAACAAGCTATCAGGGGAGACTTTGGCTTTCATCAGTGTATCGGGGTTATTGGCCTTTGGATTCTCGGAATGAGTAGCAGACTTGCCCGTACTATCTGCCGAAGGGACAAATTCATCATTACGCTTTAAAAGAACATAAGAAGAATCAGGCTCATAATAACGCATTGGCTGCAATTCAAGCGCTTTCAAATCAATCGTATCTAAAGGCACTATCATATTTCCGAAAGGATATGTAAAATCGCAGGCCGGTCTCATTTCCGGTACACGAGGAAAAGCCGGCTCCGGCAATATCGCTTCATATACAGGATTGCAATCTTTCAACTTGACGATATACTCCGCTGCAGAACCCTCCGACAGAGCCTTAATAATATTGTTTACCATCTCGGTAGAAACCGATTTCAGTCTAAAATCAAAACCTGTAATCAAATCCTTGCCATAAGCATAACGCAGCTCAATTAGCGATCTCATTATAGCAGGATCATTTTTCCACTTTGTAAAAAGACCCAATATTTCAGCTTTACCGGTAGCTAAATAATTTGGCTCTATCCCAACGGAGCCAAGTTTGGAGATAGCTTTCCTTACTGCAACCAATACCATTTCTGAAGAATCCGAAGGCATCATTGAAGCAGGCAGCCCATTGGAAGAAGCCCTTGTAAGATAGAAATCGACATTAAAAGTTTCTTCCGGGAACATTGAGAAATGCCATTCCGAATCAAGAGTCCACCCATAAATGACAGCAGCCTTCGCCACGGCATCTTTTAATGCAGAAGCTGCAATAACACTCGCCATATAATTTTCAGAAGTCTGATTGAGGGGGGCCGATAATGCAATGCTTACTGAAGGCTTTTTACCATATTTCTTCACCGTAGCCCTACCTGCAATATTTTTGTTGTGTATTCTGGATCTATAATTAGAACCTCTCCCTACCTTGAATCCGGCAACATATTGCGGCAAGGCCTTTTTTACCACAGCTTCATCAATATTGCCTGTTATTATCAATACTCCGTTATTCATTTTGGAAAAGGCTTGCGAATAAAATTTTTCCGCATTTACCTGAATATTTTTATCCCAACAAGCATTTCTCTTATATTCCGAGAATTTATTTTCAAGCGTAAGAATACTGTCTAAAACAGCAGCCTTATTCTCTTCAAGTCCAATAGAATATTTATGTCTCAACCTCTCGCATTCAATATAATAGTCAAAAGCCTTCGTATCGACAGATCTGTCATTTGCAAGACCGGAAATAGCTTTAAGCAGCAATGTAAGCCTGTTGGAAGGGGCAGAACCTCTTATAAAACAATCCGCTACGGACACATCTGCATCTATGGTTATACCATTTGCCGAAAGCATATCCTGAAATCTCTCGGAGGTCATTCCTGCAACATTGTATAGCCTAAACATATCCGACAGCCAAGCTCCGCCTCCATTATTGAGTTCAGGTATCTGAGAATAACCGCTTTTCAATAGCCATGAATAGTAAAGCATATTTCCGGAAGAAGCGATTTTCTTATAAATAACTTTAATACCATTTGTAAAACTTATAAGTTTGCCGCCCGATACAGGCTCTGTCGCAACACTCTTTATTTTGCCTCTGAAACGCTGAGGACGGAAACCGATTGTGTCGTTGTGACTTATAATATGATTGATACATGGTACATCAACGGCTTTTTTGTTCCATGATTCAAAAAATGTATTTTTTATTGTATCCTCAATAGCCACGGCATCATCTGCAGAGCAAATCAATCTCAAATTAACAGACCTATCGAGTATGGCTGAAACAAAATTATTGAAAAGACTAAGAGAAGCCTCATTATCGATATTTCTATTTATAAAAAAGTCCAAATTGGTTTTAGGAGAGGCAAGAGATGCACCATAAAGAAAGGCGGAAGTACATATTTCCACATAATCACCATTAGCAACATCTCCATAAAGAGAAGAGCGACGAATAGACGTAATCACCTCATTGGCAGCATCGTAGTATTCTCCCATAGCAGCTCCGTTCACATCGAGTTCGGCAAGAACCCCTGCAACAACAGCAGTTGCTGCAACAAGATTGTTCCTGTCGGTTGCAATTGTAATAGTATAATGCTCATCGCCGGAAGATGAAGCGCTACCTTTATAATTGAAATCTATATACGCAACAGGCACTCCTTCCTGACGTAATGCCCTTGACACCCTCTTTTTCAACAACACGCTAAGCTCTGAAAAATATCTTGAAGACACAAGAGGAAGTACAGTGGACATGTTTTCTCTCGACAATCGAGGCAACCTGTAATCTATAGATATTGAAGCCAATGACTTATCGACAACAGGCATGGAGACATATTCAGGACTATCGGTGCTGCTCCACCCATACTTACGATGTCTGACACTCCCCTTTTTGTCGATAACCAACATAGACAATATATTCATCTTACCCAAAATAGCCTGCACATCCACATCTCCGGCTACTATTATTGCTTGATTTTCCGGCGTATATACCTCTCTCATCACGTCATAATCCTTGCCTATAATATCAAACACCATCAGAAGAGTGGAATCAACCATTTCCCGTCCTGCAGCATTACTAAGATTTGAAAATTTATATACCGTTGCATTGTCGGATACCTTGACATAGCCGTCACTTCCCGGCCATATATATTTGCCATACATAAATCTGAATGGTGTATGTTCGATGAAATGGGGCAGTTCGTTGATGGAAGATCTGGCCCTCACTACAGTCTCACCTGCATTTTCTTTATCCTCATCAAGCCTTCCCACCTTTTGCACAAGAGCAATATCCACCTTACCCGTTCCTTGGGAATTAGCTACTATATAATAAGATATACCATTACCCAAAGTTCCTGCCTTTATCTTGCTATCGGGAGGAAGGGTCGGCAATCCGGCTGACGGCACACTTATTGAAATAGCCAGAATGGATAAAAATAAAAACATTATGTAATTTTTGCTCATTTTATAGTAGATTTCTACAAATTTACGATAAAATATACTATTTTTGTAAAATAGGTATTGCAAATAAAAACATTAAAATAAATTACTAATAAAATGAAAAAAGTTATTCTTACAATCGTGACAGCACTTTTTACTGTCGGAATGATGTCGGCGCAAGACTTATCATCAGCTGTTGAAGCTTACAATAATGGAGCCGAAGCTTTAGCCATCGGTGATAAAACGAAAGCGCTTGACAATTTCAATAGGGCCCTTTCATTGGCTGAGGCCTGTGGAGCAGAAGGAAAAGATGTCGTTGCCAACTGCAAGAATGCCATTCCAGGTGTTATTCTGTCAATAGGCAAAGACCTATACAATAATAAAAATTTTGAAGAGGCTCTTGCAAAAATCAGCGAAGCAGCCGATATGGCTATGAAATATAACAATGCAGATGTGATGAAAGAGGCCTCTGAGCTTATTCCGCAAATCAGCATTATGAAAGATATGGATGCCGCCAATGCTGCTTTTGATGCAAAAGATATGAAAAGTGCCATTGCCGGTTACAAAAAGGTAATGGAGACTGATAACACCAATGCTGTGGCGGCTCTTCGTCTCGTACAATGTCTTACCGGCATAGGTGATTTTGAAGGTGCAAAAGAATTTGTAAAAATTGCAGATGCCAATGGTCAGGGTGAAAATGCCAATAAAGTTCTCGGCACAGCCCTGCTCAAAAAGGCTGCATCAAGCCTGAAAGCCGGAAAATATGCAGATGCCATAGCTCAAGCTTCCGAATCTACAGAATATACCAAAAATGCTCAAGCATATCTTATCGCAGGTCAAGCAGCGACAAAACTCAACGACAACAACAAGGCTATAGAGTATTTCTCAAAATACCTTAAACTCGCTCCTAAAGCCAAGAATGCAGGTGCTATAGCATTGACTGTCGGAGCTCTGTATCAGGGCCAGAAAAACAATGCAAAAGCTATCGAATATTACAAGATTGCACAAGCTGCCGGAGTTGATGCAAAGGCTTATATCGACGCTTTGAGCAAATAATACAGGCATACCGGAGAAATATGGTCCATCTGGAACTTCTCGCTCCGGCGAAAAACACTGAAATCGGCATCGCGGCCATAGACTGCGGTGCCGATGCTGTGTATATAGCAGGTCCCTATTTCGGGGCAAGAAAAGCAGCCGGAAACTCTATAGAAGATATTAGACGACTGTGTGAATATGCACACAAATTCGGAGTCAGAGTATTTATCACATTGAATACAATACTTTTTGAGGAAGAGATCGACGACGCTTATAAACTGATGCTTGACGTACAGGACGCCGGAGCAGATGCCGTCATAGTACAAGATTTGGCCATGGCAAGACTTCTAAAATGTACGGATAAAGGACTATCAAGAGTTTCCATACCACTCCACGCATCGACACAATGCTCTATAAGGACACCGGAAGAAGCTCGATTTTACGAAAGTTTAGGATTTTCAAGATTAGTCCTTGAGAGGGAACTGTCTTTATCACAGATAATCGCCATAAGAAAATCGGTAAACTGCGAACTTGAGTTTTTTGTTCATGGAGCTTTGTGTGTGTGCTATAGCGGACAATGCTATCTTTCAGAGAAATTAACAGGCAGAAGTGCCAACAGGGGCGAATGTGTGCAGGCCTGTCGTTCACGTTATGATCTTATCGACTCTGAAGGCCATGTCATTCTTCACAACAAGGCCATACTTTCACTTAAGGATTACAATCTCAAAAACAGAATAAAAGATCTGGCAGACAGTGGGATATGTTCCTTCAAAATAGAGGGCAGACTGAAAAATTCATCCTATGTCAAAAATGTGGTGAGAGAATATTCAATGGCCTTGGACGAACTATGCAGTAAAGAGCCTTGCAAATACTCCAGAGCATCTTTCGGCAAGATTTCTCAAGGCTTCATACCGGATCCGACAAAGACATTCAACAGGGGCTATACAGAGCTTTTCATAGATGGCAAAAGGGGTAAGTGGTCTGCAATGGACACTCCAAAGAGTATGGGTGAAGCAATCGGTACTGTCAGTACTGTCAAAAGAATGAACAATGGAAATATGAATTTGATTGTCAAGCCTTTGTCAAAAAGCCTCATACTCACAAGTGGAGATGGTTTCTCTTTTGTCACAGAAAATAAGATTATCGGCTTCAGAGGGGATGTATGTAACGGCTTATCAATAAGATGTAAACCTGTCTCCGGAATTAAGACAGGCACATTACTATATAGAAACATCAGCATCGCATTTGAAAAAGAACTTGAAAAAAACAGTTGCACCAGGGCGATTGAAACGAATACAGACATTATCATCTCTGACAATTCAAAAGGCGATTATATACTTTTGGCAAAGGCAATAACAGAAGACGGGCGTGAGGCTTGTCTCAAAGAGACTATTTCAGCAGAACCGGCAAAAGATACGGAAAGGATGAAATCCGTTATCATCAGCCAGATCAGCAAAAAGTCAGGAATTTATAATTTTTCGCTAAAATCACTGACCATCAACACCTCCAACAGGAATATCCCATATATGGCGACAGCTTTTATCAATTCGGTGAGAAGAGAGTTAGCAAAGCAACTTGACAATATAGCATGCAAGGCTATCCCAATGGCTGATTCCATAGAAAAGGGATATGGAAGAAAGGAGGTTGCTACTATCTCTAATACCTTTTCGTATAAGTCGAACATTGCCAATAGCCTATCCGAATCAGTCTATCGTTCAAAAGGGGCTGAATTTATTGAAAAAGCCTTTGAACTGACACATAGACCGGACGCAGAACTGATGAGGACGAAATATTGTGTCCGCTACGAGCTCGGTATGTGCCCCAAACATCACAATTCCAAAGACAATTCCACGTTATACCTACTGAATAACGGCAAAAAATTAGCCTTGAATTTTGATTGCAAAGTCTGCGAAATGACAGTTACCGAGCCTAATAGCAGATAATATTCTCAAACCATGATTACAGTGTATTCATGGAATACATCATCTTTATAAATTCGATCCGTAAACCTTTTCGGCAAGCTCAAAAGTCAGGCTTACATCTCCGAAATTGCATTTCTGTCCACTATACTCTTCTAAATAACGACCGGCAAGCTTTCCTCTCCAAACAATATCATCTCTGGAATTGTATGGGAGGGATATTTCCAAACCATATTTCTTAGATTTAATACTTACACCGGCTTCGCATTTCCACGATTTCTTAGTACCTCCGTCATCCTCAGTAATCATAAATGCACAATAATCAAGTTGTTCCGTCCATTTTGACACAAGCAGAGCATTGAAAGGACAAGGCTTACCGACCTTACTTCTCTTGACAACAATCATAAAATCAGTTATATCCGGATTGTAAAGCAGCAATTCCGCTTCCGTAGAGGCTGTAAAATTCTCTACACATCCGCATTTTACAAAAAACTCCGAAGCCCCCGCAAACCAAGGATCAAAGTTCCTATTCATTGTGAAATCCTTAAGAATCAACGACTTCAACACTCGATTTTTGGGCTCCGAACCAGTTGAAGAATATCCCTCTTCACATAAATGAGTCGAATTTTCCGAGTTATCGCCATAGGCAGAGTTTCCATATTTAGTAGCTGGATTCGTTACAACAGAGCACTCTCCTGTAGCCAAGCAGACCGAACTGTCATCAACAAAACTTTTTCCTCCAATGATGATTTCCCCTCCACCGGAGCCCCAATCAGGATCCCGGCGTCTAAGCATCTCAATTGATGTATATCCGCTATCATCATTTCTATTGATAACCCATACAGGACGGCTCTTAGCCATTTCTTCATCAACAATGACTTCCTCGACTTTCCTTGAACCATCATCTGCCATACTTATCTGATAGCCGATATTTTTTTCAGAGCCATCTTCGGGATCAAATGTAATTACCGGTAAGGCTTTCGAATCCCAATTCTCATAATAAGGCCAATATATCTGCATATCAGAGTCCATTAAGGCCTTAAGATATTCTTCAGGCGAAGGACTGCCTGCACCGGCTTTGGTCTGTATTGTAGCAAAATATTCTGCGAACATATCTTTAAGCGGCTTTTCATAAGATTTGCCACCGTCTGACTTTGTGGCATCATCCCCAACACCTGCACCGGGACTTCTGAACAAGTCTTTCATAGTATATTCATCGTCATAACCATTGACTGACGAAGATGTCACGGCATCGTGAACTTCTTGCATTTGTTGCAAGGCAATCGGTATTTCCGACAATATCCCGGCAACTTCTCCCATCCGAAGTTCTACTTTTGGAGCATCGGTGACTCCCTTCTCTCCGCTATGGTCAATAATTTCACAAGAATTACAAAATAGCATTGCCAATCCCAACCCCACGGTCATCAACAATTCAGCCATCTTGATAGAAGGCAACATTTTCCAGATTTTAATATTATTTTTCATAAGCTTTTAGTTTTATGCAAAGCAACATAATAATATCCGTTTTCAGAAAAAGAAAACGGATATTAACTTTTAAAATCAAAAACAATTGGTGAAGATTTCCAAACTTTATACGGCACCTGATTATTTTCGATATATTATAAAGCGATTTTTGTCATAAAAATCCTTAACAAGTTCAGTAGAAGAAAAACCTGACTTTTTGAAAAGAGTCTCTGTTTCACGCCCTAATACCTCATTGATTTCAGTCATCCCCACACCGTCTTTGCTCAAAAATCGCAGACTCCAATCAGCTATTGCTTTATAGAACAGCAGTGGGTCATCATCAGGTACAAATAAGGCAATAGAAGGCTCATAATCGAGTACATTGTGTCTGACATCGGACTTTTCCGATTCCATAATGTATGGAGGATTACTAAGAACCAAATCATATTCCCCTCCGATATCACCTGTCGGCATCCCCAACACGTCAGCTTGAATAAAATTCGGAGCTTCAGCGCCTGTCTCTTTCAATTTTACGGAAAAATCCTGATTACGAGCCACCTCAAGAGCAGAATCGGAAATATCAACGGCAGTAACCTTTGCACAAGGAATCGATAGAGCCACAGTCCACGCAATACACCCTGAACCTGTACACAAATCCAATACTCTTACCGGTTTGGCGTTCCTGCCATAAGGAATACGGCTACGATGAATCATATTACCGATTTTAATGGCTTGACGACAAATCATTTCTGTCTCCGGACGTGGAATAAGCACATCTTTTGTCACTCGAAAAGAAAGTCCGCAGAATTCTGCAGACCCAACGACATATTGTATCGGTTCACCTTTAGAAAGCCTGTAAACAGCATCTCTCAAGGCATCTTCCTTAGAAGCAGGTATTTCAAACTCCGGTTCGACTATATGTGTATAATTTTTTGTAGCGAGCAATGATTCGCATAGCATAATCACAATGGAACGAGCCTCTTTGACCGGATAAATGCTTTCAAGTCGATCTATTCCATCTTTTAGAAAATCCGTAAGAAGCATTATGAATTGTCTATGATTGTACTAAGGAAAGATGTTATATCCATACCTGCCGCACGCACCATTTTTGGCACGAGGGAAGCGCTTGTCATTCCTGGTATGGTATTGATTTCCAAAAAATAAAGACCATCTTCTGCAGAAATATAATCCATCCTTACTAAACCTTTACAACCTAAATACCTATATATTTTTTGAGTCGTCTCCTGAATAAGAGTTGCAAGATCTGAAGAAATTTCAGCAGGACAGACTTCCTGACTATGGCCATTATATTTAGCATCATAATCGAAATAATCATTTTCAGTTATTATCTCGATTACAGGCAAAGACTTGACTATATTGCCGTCTTTATAGGCTGCGCAGGTCAGTTCACGGCCTACAATCCCTTTCTCGACAATTACGGTATCTCCTTCGGTAAAAGCATAATTGATAGCCGACTCAAGGTCTTCTCCTTTGTGTATTTTTGTAATTCCGAAACTCGAACCTCCACCTGTCGGCTTTACAAATAAAGGTGTCCCTAAACGCTCCAGTGTCTTTTTTGAAAAGACTTCTATATCATCACCTTTTCGCACAAAAGCATCAGGGGCAAATTTGACAAAATCAACCTCTTTAAGATAGCTTTTGCATGCATATTTATCAAAAACAACAGCCGAGACAAAAGAAGAGCAACTACTATATGGTACGCTAAGCATTTCAAGATAACCCTGAATTTGCCCTGTCTCGCCGGGGGCACCGTGCTGCATGATATAAGCATAGTCAAACTTTATCTTTTCACCATATATGCTTATTGAAAAATCATTCTTATTAACCTCCGGCCTTGCCTCTTCTGGAAATGTCACCCTCATGGAATCCTTTTTTTTAAAAGCCACAAGCTGCCATTTGCCAAACCGGGCAAATATTTCAAAGACATTATAACTCGTATCATCAATACGGGAAGCGGCAAATTCACCGCTACGGCAAGAAATCACCCACTCAGAAGTGTCGCTGCCATATATTACTGCGATATTATTATATTTTCCCATAGTATTATTTAATGAAATCAATCCAATAATTAATCAAAATAATATTCCGCTTCATTGTCGGACTTGCTTTCTGACAGCTCCTCCATATCCTGACAGTCCATATTTACACTAACTCCTGAAGGAGCCAAGAAAGTGTCTGACTCTGAAACACCTATAGAACCGTCTGCCACTACCTTTTTATAGAACAATGCCCATATTGGAAGCGCCATATTGGCTCCCTGCCCCAATTTGCTATTATGAAAATGGATCTGGCGATCCTCCGCTCCGCACCATACTCCTGCCGTAATGGTTGGCGTATAACCTATAAACCATCCGTCAGCATTGTCATTGGTAGTACCGGTCTTGCCGCCTATAGGAGCTTTTATGCCATATTTATACCTCAATCTGATACCTGTTCCGTTATCGACGACATTCTGCATCATCATCTCCATGATATAGGCAACCTTATCACTGATAGCCTCTCTCTTACGATTATTGAACTCACTTATAACATTACCCTGACTATCTTCTATCCTCAAAACAAAAATAGGCGACACGTAGATACCTCTTGAAGGAAAGGTATTATAGGCAGAAACCATTTCATACAGACTAAGGTCTGTAGGCCCTGTACACAAAGCCGGGACTTCCTCTATATAGCTTGTAACCCCCATTTTTCGCATCATCTGTGCCATAGCATGAGGTCCGAACTGTTTCATAAGATAGGCAGAAATGTTATTGGAACTATTAGTAAGCCCCCATTTCAAGGTTACGGTCCGCCCAATCCATTCTTCCCTGTCAGTACTTCGTGGCGTCCAAGTATCATTGCCCACAATAAATGTCTGAGGCATACAAACGGTTTGGTCACAAGGTGTCATTCCCTCCTGCATAGCCAAAGTATAGAGAAACGGTTTGATAGTAGAACCGACCTGCCTCTTGCCCTGACTGACATTATCATATTTGAAATAACGGTAATTAGGGCCTCCGACATAAGCCTTGATATGTCCGGTACCGGGTTCTATTGCCATAAATGCTGCCCTAAGTATCGATTTATAATACTTTATAGAATCATTAGGGGTCATAGTGGTATCTATATAGCCATTCTTGTTCCAAGAGAAGACTCTCATTTTTTGAGGCTCGGAAAAACTTTTGAGTATAGCGCTTTCGCTAAGCCCTTCCTTCTTCATTATGCGATAACGATCACTCCATTTTCTTGCCTGATTCATTAAGCGTCCTGTCATCTTGGCATCGACCTCATCTGCAAACGGCCTGTTCTTCTTGTATTTCATCTCTTTACGGAAAGCAGGCTGAAGGTCTTTTCCTAAATGCTCTGCAACAGCCTCTTCGGCATATTTCTGCATTTTATAATTGATCGTAGTATAAATACGCAAACCATCCTTATCGAGATCATATTTTGATCCGTCCGGTTTTTTATTTTTCTCAATCCAGCCATATAATTGGTCAATTGCCCATAAAAGAGAATCTCTTGAATAATCTTCCCTGATATCATAATCAGAACGTCTTGGCTTTACAGCTTTCATATAACGACGCAACATATCCCTGAAATACGGTGCCAGACCGGCATTATGATCTTGTACCTGATAAGATATCGTAATAGGAATCTGCTGTATAGAGTCTCTTTGTGCCTTGTCGATATATCCGGCCTTACACATCTGACCGATCACAAAATTTCGTCTGACAAGAGACTTGTCAGGATGCAGGGCCGGATTGTATCTTGTAGGCTTATTCACCATTCCTACAAGGACAGCGCTTTCTTCGATATTCAGTTCTATCGGGTCCTTCGCAAAAAAGGTCTGGGATGCTGCCTTGATACCGTATGCGCTGCTGCCAAAAAATATGGCATTGAGATACATATTGACAATCTCATCTTTGGTATAGTCTCTTTCAAGCTTTACCGCAGTAATCCATTCTTTCAATTTGATCCATACCATTCTCACTGTGGAAACTCCAGGTATCCTGCTGCTCACATCAGCTCTGGGATATAATGTTTTTGCAAGCTGCTGACTAATTGTACTGCCGCCACCTTGACTGGAATCTCTCATGAGCAGTGTCCTGAAAAAGACTCTTCCCAAACTTTTAAAATCCACTCCGGAATGATTATAGAAACGCTTATCCTCCGTAGCGACTGCCGCCTGTACAAGATATGGAGACAATTCATCGTAATTCACGTATGAGCGGTTCTCAATATGAAAAGTGGTAAGAATCTCTCCGCCCTCTGCAATAACCTGAGTTGCCAGCTTGCTGTCAGGATTTTCTAATTCTTCAAATGAAGGAATATCAGCAAACAACCAGACTATCAGCAACAAACCGACTATAAGTCCTACAGGTATAAAGAAAAGCAGTCTCCACAACCATTTTACAATAATATTCTTATTTTTATTTTCTGCCATTATAAATTTTGTTCACAATTATAAAGACAAAAATAACTATAAAATTTGAAAATTGCCTCGATTGTTCTTTACTTTGCAATCCGAAACACCTATTTATATAGGAAAAAGTATTGAATCTTACACTTAAATCACTAATAGACTGAAGATTAGGTTTTAATATAATTTTAAAATGTTGAATATGGAGGGGAATCTTGTTATCGTCGAGTCTCCGGCAAAAGCCGGAACAATTCAGAAATTTCTTGGAAGCGGTTATATTGTCAAACCGAGTTTTGGACATATCCGAGACTTGCAGGACAAAAAATTAAGTGTTGATATCGACAATGGATTTGCTCCGGAATATGTTGTACCTGCTAAGAAAAAGGAGGTGGTATCTGAATTGAAGAAACTTGCAGATTCGGCCGAAATTGTGTGGTTGGCATCCGATGAAGACCGCGAGGGAGAGGCAATATCATGGCATCTTTTCGAGACTTTGGGACTTAAAGAAAACAATACCAAAAGAATTGTATTTCACGAGATTACTAAAGACGCTATCCTGAAAGCCATTGAGAACCCTCGCAAAATAGATATGAACTTAGTCGATGCGCAGCAGGCCAGAAGAGTGCTCGACAGGCTTGTAGGTTTTGAATTATCACCGCTTCTATGGAAAAAAATCCAGCCGAAGTTATCAGCCGGGAGAGTACAAAGTGTGGCATTAAGGCTTGTTGTAGACAGAGAAAAAGAAATAATTGCTTTTAAAAAAGAACAATTCTATAAAGTCGATGCTGTTTTTCACCCGGAAGGGACACCTGAAAGCACATTGGTCAATGCTACCCTGAATACAAAATTCGATAATATAGAGCAAGCTCGCAAATTCTTAGAAGACAACAAGAATGCTTTGTTCAGAGTAAGCAGTATCGAGAAGAAAGACGGCAACAGATTTCCTGCAGCTCCGTTTACTACTTCAACCTTGCAGCAGGAAGCTGCACGTAAGCTAAGATTTCCGGTCAGCCTGACAATGAGAGTTGCACAACAACTCTATGAGAGAGGTCTTATTACCTATATGAGAACCGATTCCACCAATCTTTCCGCTATGGCTATCGGCACTGCAAAAAAATTCATAACCGAAAATTATGGAAAAGAATATGCTCATAGCAGACAGTTCAAAACCAAGGCAAAAGGTGCACAGGAAGCACACGAAGCCATTAGGCCAACTTATATCGAAAATACTGATATTGAAGGGTCTGCACAGGAAAAGAGACTTTACGACCTTATATGGAAACGTACTTTGGCCTCACAGATGGCTGATGCCAAGCTCGAACGCACAGATATAAAGGTAGCTTCTGACAAAAGGGATGAGCTTTTCTCTATTCAGGCAAGCCGGATTCTGTTTGACGGTTTCTTGAAGGTATATATTGAGGGGCAAGATGACACAAAAGATGATGAGGAAGATATAATCCTACCGGAAATCAAAAAAGGCTGCATAATGTCCGCCGAAAGTATTTCTGCCTGTGGCAAGTACACTGCAGCTCCAAGCAGATATTCCGAGGCGTCTCTTGTCAAGAAGCTTGAAGAATTGGGAATAGGCAGACCATCAACTTATGCCCCAACTATTTCTACGCTTACCACCGGTAGAGGATATATAATAAAAGGCGACAAGGAAGGAGATAAAATCCCTGTTACAGACATTATTCTTAAAAATGGCATTATTGAAGAAAAAGAGAGGATAGAAACAGTCGGGGGCGAAAAAGGCAAACTGCTGCCGCAAGAAATAGGAGTTATTGTTTCAGACTATCTTGTAAAGAATTTCGAAACCATCATGAATTATGATTTCACGGCTAATGTCGAAAAGGACTTCGATAAGATTGCAGCCGGAGATATGGCTTGGAACAGTGTCATTTCATCTTTCTATTCACCTTTCCATGAAAAAATAGAAGAAGTCCTAAGCAATAAAGAGTATAGCAAAGTTTCAAGGGATTTAGGAATTGACCCGAAAGACGGCAAAAGTATTGTGGCAAAATTCGGCCAGTACGGTCCGTATGTACAAAAAGGTGAAGGAGAAGACAGGCAATTTGCCAAGTTGGGGACAGGACAGCTTATTGAAAGTATTACTCTTGAAGAAGCTCTGAAACTATTTGAACTTCCAAAAATAATAGGTTCAAGTGACGGGAAAGAAATCATAGCCACCAAAGGAAGATTCGGTCCTTATCTAAAATTCGGAGAAAAAAATTATTCTCTTCCAAAAGGGACGGATCCGCTGAAAGTAACTATGGAAGAATGTCTTAAAGTGATAGCCGAAGCTGACAGCAAACCGACATTGAATGCAGTGATTGCCGAATATACGGATAGTGATATTCAGGTTCTTAATGGGCGTTATGGGCCGTACATCAAACACGCAGGCTCAAATTATAAGATACCTAAAGGTACCGATGCTGCTTCCCTTACAAAAGAGGCTTGCAAAAAGATTATATCGAATTCGGAGCCTACATCCAAAAAGCCTTTCCGTCGTAGTATCAATAAAAAATAACGGTTCTTCCTGTTTTTTAATTATATTTTTTTATCTTATTACATTGCACTTACGATTGGAAAATCCGTTATTAAGTTTTCAACCCAAAATCAATCGTATTATTAAAAAATTATGTAGATTTGTACATAACACTTACAATTTTAAGTTATGGCTATATATCACATTGACAGGACAGACCAAAAGATTCTCTCATTTCTAGTAAAAAACGCAAGAATGCCTTTTTTAGAAATAGCCAGAGAGTGCGGAATCTCAGGTGCCGCTATTCATCAGAGAGTCAAGAAATTAGAAAGCAATGGCGTGATTACCGGCTCCCGTCTCCTTGTCAAACCTCAGGCAATTGGTCTGAATATATGTGCATTTATCAGTATTTCTCTTTCTGAAGCCAATAAATATAATGAAGTTGTAGCTTGCCTGAAAAAGATACCGGAAATCGTGGAATGTCATTTTGTGACAGGACAATACGCCTTGCTTGTAAAGATGTATTGTTTTGACAACGACCACCTTATGCAGGTTCTATTAAATACGATTCAGAAGATTCCGTATATTCAAGCCACGGACACAATGATAGCCCTCGATGAAGCTATTGACCGCCAGATTTGGGTCAAAGACTATCATAGTACCAGTTTCTCTGCCACACTGAAAGAAAACCAGAAATAAAATTAATATCCCGTCTTACGGATATTCAACAGACATTCGGCAATGGCAAGATCCTCCGGTGCCGTTATTTTAATATTAAGTCTCTCTCCCCGGCAAAAAGTTAGGGGCAAATTGTTTTTCAACGCTACTGATGAATCATCAGTAAATTCAGTATTATATGCCTGGCTATTATATGCGCTTTTAATCTCTTCAGACAAAAATATCTGAGGAGTCTGTATGGCAAAAACCTCTGAACGATCAATCTTAATCCCTTCTATCCTCTCAAACGCCTCCACATTATCTTGACTTATATCCTTTAAAGCCACAAGCGTATCAAAAGCAGGTATAACCGGTATCAAGGCCTTACATAACGGCTCTGTTTCTATTTTCTTAAGCATCGAGCCGATCATTTCAACAGATAAAAGAGGCCTCACCCCATCGTGGATAGCTACAATTGCTCCTTCCGGTACTCTCTTCAGTGCGTTTTTTACGGAATGAAAACGAGTTATCCCCCCCTTAACCAAAATCTGCGGATATATGAAATTATTTTTCAGACATATAGCTTTCCATACCGGTATATAATCTTCCGGCAACACAGTTACCACCTTGATGCCGGGACAGGCAGATATGAATTTCTCAATAGTGCATTGCAATATAGGCTTGTCCCGAAGCAACATAAATTGTTTGGGTGTCTTTGAGCCCATCCTTGTACCATGTCCGGCAGCCATAGCCACTAAATATATTTTTCTGCCCATAAAATACAATGTATATCTATGCAAAGATACAAATCTGTTTTCGATTAAGATATTTTTTTGTATTTTTACAAAAATTATGTTTAACAGATAATTCGACGAACAAGATATGGCATTTTCTTTTTTGACCCAGGAACTTGCTATTGATTTGGGAACTGCCAACACAGTCATTTTCCAGAAAGATCAGATAGTTCTTGATGAGCCCAGTATTGTTGCAATGGATAACAATACCGGCAAATGCATTGCCTTAGGACAGAAAGCCAAACTGATGCACGAGAGGGTGAATCCCGGCATTAAGACAATACGCCCTTTGAGAGATGGCGTAATAGCTGATTTCAATGCAGCGGAGATAATGATAAGAGGTTTCATCAAACAAGTAAACAGCAGGCGCAGAAGCTTGTTCACGCCTAATCTTAGAATTGTGGTAGGCATACCGGGAGGTAGTACCGAAGTGGAGATAAGGGCCGTACGTGACTCTTCGGAACATGCAGGAGGACGCGATGTATACCTTATTTATGAACCTATGGCAGCAGCCTTGGGTATCGGTCTTGACGTGGAAGCGCCTAAAGGCAATATGGTTGTGGATATCGGTGGAGGTACTACAGAGATTGCAGTTATTTCTCTTGGAGGCATAGTACAGCAAGACAGCATCAGAACGGCAGGAGATGTGTTCACCAATGATATACAGTATTATCTCAAACAGCAGCACAATATACGTGTAGGAGAAATTACTGCAGAAAAAATCAAGCTTGCCGTTGGGGCTGTAATGCCGGAGCTTGAAGAAGAACCGGAACCATTTGTCGTAAGAGGACCTAACCTTATGACAGCCCATCCTGTCGATGCGACAATCACTTATCAGGAAATTTCTCATTGTCTTGACAAGTCAATCGCTAAATTAGAGTCTTCTATCCTTCACGTTTTGGAACAGACTCCTCCGGAACTATATTCTGATATTGTTGAGGCCGGAGTGTTTCTATCAGGAGGAGGAGCTTTGCTAAGAGGTCTTGCCCAAAGGTTTACTGAAAAAGTCAATATTCCTTTCCACGTTGCAGAGGATCCTTTGAGGGCTGTAGCAAGAGGTACTTGCATCGCTCTGAAAAATGCAACCAATTATTCCTTCCTCATGAGATAAATGCCAAAAGGGAAAAACATAATGCAGACAATATTTAATGCAGCAATCTTCATTTTAATGGAGATTGCTGCATTAAATATGCTAAATCACAATGGAATCTTACAGAACTTTCTCATTTCCAAACAGGTACACTCCTTTATGGGAAAAGTATGGGGAGGTTCGGAATCCATCAAATATTATTTTTCTCTTAAAAATGCCAATGAATCCCTGGCACAAGAAAACTTCGAGCTGATAGAAAAAATTAAAAGTTATGAAGCTCTTGTAAATAACGGGCATATCGACACCTCTTTGAATCAATTCGCTGATAGTATCGGATTTAAATATATTCCTGCGACTGTAGTTAAAGTCAGCAAGAACAAGCAACACAATTATCTGATTCTGGGGCAAGGGTCAGCTGAAGGTATCAGACCGCAGTCCGGAATTATCACTTCAAAAGGAGTAATCGGTATTGTGGATGCTGTGAGCAAACATTATTCCTATGCTATTTCATTGATGAATACCAATATTAGTATCAGTGCCAGACTGAACCATGAAGGGGCTGTAGGTCCTTTGGTATGGAATGGAAAAAATCCCTACAATACGGTTCTGAAAGCGATTCCTCTTCAGTTCAAATTTCAACCGGGCGATACTGTCTATACCAGTGGTCACTCATCTATTTTTCCTCCTGACATACCTCTTGGTGTAACAGGTGATGCCAAAATAGTCAATGGTGCGACTCGCAATATCAACGTCAGATTATTCCAAGATCCAGGTACCGTACGATACGTTATCGTTGTGAATAATTCCGGAAGAGATGAAATAGAATCATTAGAAAAACAGAAAGGAGGAGAATGATATGAAACAAAAAATTTTCCTTACATACTGTATTCTCATTGTGGCGCAACTGGTAATTTCAAATTATTTCAATTTGAGCCCATACATTATGCTTACTATTCTTCCAGTGATGGTATTATGCCTTCCCACAAAAATAGATACGGTCGTTTCAATGTTTATCGCTTTTGCCACCGGACTTGTCATAGACCTGTTTTCAGAAGGAGTTATAGGAATTAATATACTTGCGTTAATACCTGTTGCTTTTTGCAGAAAAACCATTATACGTTTTATTTTCGGAGAAGAGATGATCTCAAGAAATGATACTTTCTCTATTAAGAGAAATGGTTTAGGCAAAGTGGTTTCTGCTGTTGTAATACCACAGAGTTTGTTTCTTCTTATATACCTTATAGCTGACGGGGCTGCAATAAGAACCTTTCTTTTCTTTATGGGACGATTCTTTGCATCATTGGCCGCAGGTACGGTTGTTTCAGTCGCCATAGTGAATTTTACTATAAATGATGACCGAAAATGAAACTGACAAAAGACAATAAATTGCTTATAGGCTTAGGTATTGCAGTTTTTGTCCTGCTCGCAAAGTTATTTGCGATACAGATAGTTGATGACAAATACAAGGTAGACGCTTCCAACAATTCAATGGTCTATGATATAATTTATCCTACAAGGGGTATTATCTACGACCGCAACGGCAAAATAATAGTCGGGAATAAGGTAACCTATGATATTTTGGTAACCCCTAAGGAAGTCCAACCTTTCGACACCGCAATCCTCTCAAAAATCCTTAATATTCAAGAAGATTTCATAAAAGACAAAATGTCGGAATACGAAAGGAATAAGAGAAAGATCGGTTATCAGGCAATGACCTTTCTGAAACAAATATCACCTGAAGACTATATGCGTTTTGCAGAAGTCCAATACAAGTTCCCGGGCTTCAAAGGACAGTCCAGAAGTATCAGAGACTATCCTATCAATGCAGGCGGCAATCTTCTTGGTTATGTCTCAGAAGTTGATGCAAATTATATAAAAAGACATCATGGAGAATATCGCCCTGGAGACTATGCCGGCAAAACAGGTATAGAGGCAGCAAGAGAGAAAGAACTTAAAGGAGAAAAAGGTTATCAAATTTATCTTAGAAATTCACGCAATAAGATTGAATCCAGATATAAAGATGGAGAAATGGATCTTGAGGCAATACCCGGTCATGATGTCTACACAACAATAGATGCTGACTTACAGCAATACGGACAGCTTCTGATGCAGAACAAAGTAGGCAGCCTTGTAGCAATAGAACCGTCAACGGGAGAGATACTTACACTCGTATCCAGTCCTTGCCTTGATGTAAACATACTGGCAGATATAGGTAAGCACTACGGAGAGATAATAAAAGATCCGCACAAACCTATGTTCAACAGAGCAGTACAAGCCCCTTACCCTCCGGGTTCAGTATTCAAATTAGTCAATGGACTTATCGGTTTGCAAGAAGAAGTATTGAAACCTAATTATACATATCCATGCAATAACGGTTACTACTTCGGGAACAGGAAATTGGGTTGTCATACCCATAGATCTCCTCTAAACTTTGAAGAAGCTATTATGATGTCTTGCAATGGGTACTTCTGTTATGTCCTGAAAAATATTTTAGAAAACAAGAAATATCCGAGTATTGATGAAGCTTTAAACAAATGGAGTGAATACGTGATGAGTTTCGGATTCGGGGAAAAATTAGGTAGTGATTTTCCTGCAGAGCTTGGCGGTACTTTGCCTACAGCAAAATATTATAACAATATTTACGGCAAAGACGGATGGAAATTCACTAATATCGTCTCCTTGTCTATAGGTCAGGGAGAAATCGGTGTAACTCCTCTTCAGATAGCCAACCTTAGTGCGATTATTGCAAATAGAGGATATTATATGATTCCTCATATCATAAAAGAATCCGAAGGGGTGAAACTCGATAGAAAATTCAAAAAGAAGAATTATACTATGATTGATACCTCCCAATTCAGTAATGTAATTAATGGTATGTGGAGAGCTGTCAATAGCAAATTCGGTTCAGGAGCGACTGCTGGTATTGCAGCTGTTCCCGGATTAGACATCTGTGGCAAGACCGGTACTGCACAGAATCCCAGAGGGGATGATAATTCTGTATTTATCTGTTTTGCTCCAAAAGAAAATCCTAAAATTGCCGTAGCAGTTTATATTGAAAACGGAGGATTCGGAGCTACCTGGGCATGCCCTATTGCTTCTCTTATAGTAGAAAAATACTTGACCGGAAAAATTTGCGAGAACAGAAAACCATTGGAGGCTAAAATGTTGAACGGAAATTTAAAGTCAAAAGTAAAGACTTATCAGGATGAACGGTAGCTTTAAGGGAAGGAGTATAAAGCAGTCTTATGACTGGAAGTTGGTGTTTTGCTACATCTTGTTAGTAATCATTGGACTTATTAATATCTATGCCTCTATTCATTCATCCGAGCCGACAAAATTTTTAGACTGGAATGTAAGGAGCGGCAAACAGTTTATATGGATTTTAACAGGTATAGGCTTGGCAGCATCCATATTATTTCTGATTCCTCCAAGATTATGGGAGGGAGGTGCATTGATTTTCTATATTTTTGTAATCTTGCTATTAATAGCAGTGATTTTCTTGGGAATCGAAGTCAAAGGTTCCAAATCATGGTTTGAATTCGGTCCTGTAAGATTTCAGCCGGCAGAAATATCGAAGATATCTACTTCCCTATTATTGGCCTTTGTTATGAGCAGGCCGAAATATAAATTGTCAGAGATTAAATATTTTGCACTCACGGCATTTATTATCGCACTGCCAATGATGATTATTCTGGCCGAAAGCGAAACAGGCTCTGCCTTAGTCTATACCGGCTTTATTTTCATGCTATATCGAGAAGGTCTTTCAGGCTGGTTTCTTATTTTAATAGGCGTAGCAATACTACTATTTATCCTTACACTTACCGCCTCTCCATATATCTCAATTCTGGTTTTACTCGGTATTGCGACCTTCTGTAACGCGCTCAATTCCGGCAAAATAGGAAAATGGCTTATTATTTATGGTAGTTTCATTCTCATAATGTCATTCTTCCCTATGTTTTGGCACTGGTTATGCGAAACTATAGCACCGGAAGCGGCACAGATAGCCGGTAATGCTGCTGAAGCGGCAAGAGACAATCTACATGACAACGACTTGCTCAAGAACATTGCTGCTGACCACCGCTGGGGATGGCTGATAAAGATAAATCCTGTATACTTTTTATTGGCAGCATTTGTACCAACCATTCCTATATATTTTCATAAGGAATATATTAATAAAGATATTTTCAATCTCTATTCTATAATTGCCACAATCGGAGGTCTTATCCTTATTTTTTCAACTTCATTTATATTCGACAGTGTCCTTCAGGATCACCAGAGAAAACGTATCGAAATATTATTAGGTATGAAAGAAGACCCTGCAGGAGTTGGCTATAATGTTAATCAGTCCATGATTGCAATAGGCTCAGGAGGACTTTTCGGAAAAGGTTTCTTAAAAGGAACCCAAACCACTTATGGTTTTGTTCCGGAACAAAGCACTGACTTTATTTTCTGCACTATTGGAGAAGAATGGGGATTTGCAGGTTGTACTTTGGTTATAATGCTGTATGTCTTTATGATTTGGAGAATTATTACCGATGCCGAAAAAAGCCGCAGATCCTTTACGAGAATCTATGGATACTGTGTCGTCTCTTGCTTGTTTATGCATCTTTTTATTAATATCGGTATGACTATAGGTATTATGCCTGTCATCGGAATCCCTTTGCCTCTACTTAGTTATGGAGGCTCTTCACTATGGGCATTCACAATAATGATTTTTATTTTTATAGTCCTCGATCACGAAGAGAAAAAATATTTCTAAAGAACATAAAAGCGGTGTATCATTAATACTCAAACCGCAACATTGATTGCCAAAATTCCGACGTACCTAAAAAGGGGCTGCAACAAAATCAAATTTTGATACAGTCCCTTTATGTTCTAAAATATAATCTTGTGCTTCGGACGGGACTTGAACCCGTACAGGCATTGCTGCCCAAGGGATTTTAAGTCCCTCGTGTCTACCAATTCCACCACCAAAGCATACCCACCTATGAGATCACAAAACCTGCATATCTCGAATAGACTTTGCAAATATACTAAGTTTGTCGCAAGAAATAACCATATAAATAAAATATTTTAACATAATCAGTATTTCAACAGACAAAACCCAAGGTTGCCACACTTATTCGATAGTTATCGACTGATAATGAAATCAATGACTCACTCAAGGCATAATG
Source organism: uncultured Bacteroidales bacterium (assembly GCA_963548935.1). Lineage (GTDB taxonomy): Bacteria > Bacteroidota > Bacteroidia > Bacteroidales > UBA932 > Cryptobacteroides. The sequence continues at coordinate 487,819 of CAUUVS010000001.1, read as the reverse complement.
GCAGGCCTCAAGAGTGGCCCCTGTAGTAAATACATCATCAATCAGCAAAATATGTATTCCTCTGTCACAACCCGAAACACATTCCATAAGACTCTTTTTGTTGACACGAAAAGCGTTTTTCACATTATCATATTTATCTGATACCCGAAGTTTTGTCTGGGATTTTGTTCTTGAAGAACGAACAAGAACAGAAGTTACAAGTCTCGCCGAGAGAATTTCCGCAACTTCTTTTGCAACAATCTGAGCCTGATTATATCCTCTATGCCATTTTCTGGAAAAATGAAGTGGCACAGGCATCACTAAATCAATATCCGAAAACAGAACGGAAGATGCAAGCGCGCAACCAAGCATTATTGAAAAAAACCTGCCTGAATTCAGATTATTACTATATTTCAATGACTTTGTTATTTCTTTATACCCGGAAGAGGAACTATAAAAGAACAATGCGCAGGCAAAAGAATATTTATAAGGGCCAAACTTGTCACCAGCATCAATCCTCCTCTGAATATTATAATTAAATTTGTCAGACATCGGATTATGTGTCCTTTTAGAAAAATAAGTATATGGCAAATCATATAGACAATAAATGCAAATATGTCTCTCATCAGATAGCAGGCGCCGGCAGCAGATCTGACAAAATCTGGGGAATGCCAAATCCAAAATAGATCTTATGACACGAAAAAATCCTTCCTTGAACATACGCCCAAGGAAGGAAAAATATTTGAATTCGAATTAAATAATCGTAATTAATTCTTTAACAATTATCAAATTACCGAGCCACCAATATAAGCCTACATATTCATACCACCATCAACCTGAATAACCTGCCCTGTTACATAAGAAGACAAGTCGCTGGCAAGAAAAACAGCAACATTGGCAATATCTTCCACCTTGCCGCCGCGACGAAGAGGAATCCTCTGTATCCATTCATTGCGCACCTCCTGCGGCAATTCCTGCGTCATAGGAGTATCGATAAAACCGGGAGCTATCGCATTAGCCCTGATACCCTTGCGTCCCATCTCCTGTCCAATGCTCTTGGCAAGAGCTATAATACCTGCCTTGGATGCAGCATAATTACACTGGCTCGCATTGCCATGGACACCTACGACTGAAGACATATTTATAATAGAGCCGCTTTTCTGTCTCATCATAATAGGGTTACAGGCATGTATAAAATTAAATGCCGATTTCAGATTAACCGCAATGACAGCATCCCATTGTGACTCTGTCATTTTCAGCATAAGACCATCTTTGGTGATACCAGCATTATTTACAAGAATATCTATTCTTCCGAAATCAGCAAAAACATTTTCCACGACCTTGTGAGTCTCTTCAAAATCGGCGGCATTCGAAGCATAAGCTCTGACTTTTCTGCCGCAAGACTCCAATTCTCTTACAGTCTCTTCTGCCGTCTCATTTATTACCAAATCAGTAAATGCAATATCGGCGCCTTCTGCGGCGAACTTCAACGCGATAGCTTTTCCAATGCCTCTTGCAGCACCTGTTATCAATGCTACTTTTCCTTCTAATAGTCCCATAATCTAAGTATTTTATCAAAAACAATATTGACAAAAATAATCTTTAACTTCCCCCTATCCAAAAAAATATAATACTAATTGGCAAAAGCTTACGATAGGTGGTAAATTCAATGCCTTTTATAGCCTATTTTGATTATATTTGTGTGCTAAAATCACAATGAACGGATCATATTTGAGCAGAGAACACTATCTTGACGGATAATTATTATGAAACTAATTCCTATTTATGCTTGGACAAGGGGGTTCAGGAATTTCTTGGGTATAGCGCTTGGCAAGCCTATTGGAATAACATTAGCCAGTTTTATTGCAATAAAATGCAAAATCGGCTCAATGCCTGCAAATGCTTCTTGGAAATTGTAAAACCGTATCACAATGATAAGAATCGTCATATTATCAGTTTTACTCATGCTAACAATTACGGCAAGAGCTACTGATAACGGTTATTCTTTCCAACATTTTTCTGTTGAAGACGGACTTTCCCAAAGCACTGTCAGAGCCATAACACAGGACTGTCAGGGCAATATCTGGTTTGGCACTCAAAATGGTCTGAACAGATATAATGGATATGAATTCAAGACATTCTATGCAAGTTTATCAGATTCCACTAAAATTGATGACAGTTCTATAAATTCTCTCTATGCCGACAAAGAAGGAAATCTATGGATAGGAACATCATCCGGCCTTTCATTATTTGATTTCAGTTTAAATAGATTTTTCAATTACTCTATTCAAGGACAAAGAAATAATATTTATAGCATCACTGAAGATAACGGATATCTTCTTTTGAGTTCAGACAATGGACTTATCCTTTTCAACAAAAAGACTTTATCTTTTGAAACCGACAAAAGATTTTCAGGCCAACACCTAAGATGCCTATGCAAGATAGACAATGGTTTGCTTGTAGGCACAGACAAAGGCTTGTTCATCTATAATAATATCAGTACAAGCCTGATTGAGGTTTTCAAAAATTATGGCATATCATCAATTGTACCGGTTGATGATGGTTCAGGATATTGGATCGGCACTCATGGGCACGGACTGTTCAAGACTGACCAAAAACTGAATATAACAGAGCATTTCTCAAAAAATGGAGAAAAGCATATTATGTCCGATTATATAAGGGTATTGAAATCTGATGGTTACGGAAGGTTATGGGTAGGCACTTATGACGGACTTTCCGTATATGAGAACATAACAGGCACTTTCTGTGAATACAGGCACAATGAAAATCCTAATTCACTAAGTCATAACTCAATATGGTCAATTTTTATTGACAATCAAGACGGGGTATGGATAGGAACTTACTTCGGAGGTGTAAATTATTATAATAGCTACTCTGATAGATTCAGCAGAATACAACTTCAGCAAAGCGACAATAATGAAATATATGGTTTTGTCAGCTGCATCAAAACAGATTCACGCTCCGGAGTGATATGGGCTGGGACAAACGACGATGGTCTGATAAGATATGACCATACAACTAAAGAGCTGACAAGATTCGGTTCAGCATACATAAAAACGGCTAATGGCATAAGAACTTCAGACAACATAAAATGTATCTCTGAAGATGGAGCAGGAGGGCTTTATGTAGGTACTCACTTAGGAGGCATCTTCCATATAGACATCCAAACAAAACGAGCTGAAATCTATAATATCAATGAAAGATATCCGATTAACAACGGATGCTACTCTATACTGGACGAGGATGACGGCACATTATGGGCCGGTTCCAATTTCGGGCTATTCTCTTTTGACAAAACAAAAAAGACATTCAGCAAGCATAATATTAATTTATTGGAGCCTCGTCTTGACAATCTTCTCATAAGCTATCTTTTCAAAGACAGTTCCGGTGCTGTATGGATTGGAACAAATTCCGGTTTATATATGGCAGATGCCAACAGAAAAACTGTTTTCTCTTTTGACAATGGAAAGGAAAGCCCTGCAACAGATACTTATATCAACTATGTGATGGAAACATCATCAAGAGAAATTTGGGTGGGTACCAACAAAGGGCTATTTAAATATTCAAATAACAAAAGATCATTCAAGAGATTTTGCACTGAAGACGGGCTGCCGAATGATGATGTTTTCGGCATTCTTGAAGACAATAATCATATACTATGGATGTCCACAGGAAGCGGTATATGCTGCTTGGATCCATTTCATAATGAATTCAAAGTATATAATAACGTCTATACCAACAATGAATTTACAGTAAAATCTTGCGATAAGGGAAGAGACGGATATTTTTATTTCGGAGGTCTTAAAGGAATTACATTATTCAATCCTTTAGAAGTTTCCGATAATCCTTATTCTCCTAATCCGTTCATCTCAGACATTTCTGTTTTTTATAATCAGATAAAACCGTCAGGCTCTTATAATGTAACAAGAGATAAGAAAGGCGATCTTAAAAATGTGATTATTTCCTCCAAAGACAAGATTTTCAGTATAGAGTTTTCGGTATCCAATCCACTCTCACATGGCAAGAATATATTCTACTATACCCTTGAAGGATTCGATAAACAATGGTTTGAAACAGAAAGCAGAGAAGTGAGCTACTCTAATCTGAATCCCGGACAATATGTTTTCAAACTAAAATCTTCCAACAATGACGGAAAAATCTGTGAGGGTTACGCTTCTCTTCCTATCACCATAAAACCTTGCTGGTGGCAGACATCTTTGGCAAAAACATTTTTTATTCTTTCGGGTATTGCAATCGTCTTAATGATTATCATATTCATAATCAATAGGATGAGTATTAGCCTCCAATTGGAAATGGAAAAGAAAGATAAAGAAAGAATAAAGGAATTGGGACAAGAGAAAATCAATTTTTTCATTAATCTTTCACACGAATTAAGGACTCCTCTGACTTTGATTCTATCTCCTCTGAATGAAATAGAAGAACACGGACACGTAGATGATTTTGAGAAGAAGAAGTTAGGATTCATACGTAGAAGCGGCATGAAACTAATGCACATAGTTAATCAGATGCTCGACTACCGTAAAGCAGAACAGGGACTGGCAAAACTTCAAATACGCAATGAAGATCCGGATGCTATTGCAAGCGCATGCTTCTCAATGTTTGAGGAAGAGGCGATGAAACGAGATTTGGATTATATTTTCGACTCCGATCTCGGCGGCATTCAATATCCTATAGACAAAAATGTCATTGAGGTGATTCTTATGAATCTTATCAGCAATGCTTTTAAGTTTACTCCCGAATCCGGGCTTATAAAACTATCGTTGAAACAGAAAGCGGACTATATTGAAATCACCGTACACGACAATGGAATCGGTATTGATGAAGATAAATTACCGCACATATTTGACCTATTCTATCAGATTGACGAGACTCGAAGCGGATCCGGGATTGGTCTGGCAATTGTCAAGAAATTAGCGGAACTGCATCACGGACAAGTCACTATAGAAAGTAAGAAAAATAGTTTCACAGATATTTCAATAAAAATTCCGGCACTTTTATCATCTTATTCCCCTGAAGAATTTGCTGCTGTAGGAAATGCCCCAAGGAGTTCAGAGCTTGAGAATTTGCCATACTTCCTCGCAGATGCTACAAGAAACGCCTTAAATGATGATGAAAATGCACAGGAAGAAGAGGATTCACATAATCTCATTTTGATTGCAATTGCAGATTCTGACTTTAGAAAGTATATAGCTGAAAGCTTCACAAAATCATTTCGGATAAAGTATGCCGAAGACGGAACCTCCGCATTGGAAATGGTGAAAGAAAATGAGCCGGACATAATAATAGCAGACAGAAACCTTATTGGAGTAGACGGCCTGAAACTATGTCAAAACATTAAAAGAAACATTCAGACATGTCATATTCCGGTAATAATATTAGGGACAAAGGATTCTGTCGATGAAGAAAAGAAAAATATTGAAGCAGGAGCCGACGCATATCTTGCCCAACCATTCTCTATTGGTCTATTGCAAGTAAAAGTTGCAAACATATTAAAAACTCGTGATCGTTTCAGGCATCGTTATTCCGCAAATACTGAGATTGTACCGGATCAAATAACATCCAATTCAATTGATGGAGACTTTTTGAAAAGAGCGATAGAAGTAGTTGAACAAAATATAGACAACGAGTCATTTTCGTCCAACGATTTTGCAGAAGCTATGTATATGAGCAGATCAAACCTATATCTTAAAATAACATCCATTACAGGTGAATCTGCTGCACAATTTATAAGGAAAATACGTTTCAACAAAGCTTGCCACCTTATTCTCGAACAAAAATATTCTATAAGCGAAATAAGTACAAAAGTCGGATTCAATTCTCCGTCATATTTCGCCACTTCTTTCAAGAAATATGTAGGTTGTCTTCCGACAGAGTATGGCAAATTAAACAAAAACAAAATATTATTGGATGATTTGAAAAGTCTCTAAGGTATATATAGGATACCTTTGTCTTAGTACAACACATAATAACAAAACAAATCAACCAATTTATGGACAGAAAGAAATTTTTGTTTCTATTGTTCTTTCTTATAATTTTAGGAAGCGGTAGAATAATGGCCCAAGACCTTGTTGTCACAGGAAAAGTGACGGATTCTGAAGGCATTGAGATTATCGGAGCCGGAGTTACATTAAAAGGGGTCACCGGTGTAGGCACAACCAGCGACATCAATGGGAAATACTCTATTAATGTCAGCAATCCTGATAACGCAGTACTGATTTTCTCTTATTTGGGAATGAAAAACCAAGAAATCAGTGTTAAAGGGCGAAAAGTAATCAATGTCACAATGCAAGCCGATGCTCTTATGCTTGAAGAAGTTGTTGCCGTAGGTTATGCCACTATAAAAAGAAAAGATCTGACAGGCTCTGTAGCCTCTGTAGGAGGTGAAGAACTATCCAAGATTCCTACAAGCGACATTACACAGGCTCTCGTAGGGCGCATGGCAGGTGTAAGAGTTACACAGACTGAAGGCTCTCCGGATGCCGGCATTTCCATAAGGGTTCGCGGAGGAATTTCCATTACACAAAGCAATGAACCTCTATATATTATAGACGGGTTCCCATCTGAAGATGGTCTATCCTCGTTGGATCCTACTGAAATAGAAACAATCGATATTCTGAAAGATGCCGCATCTACTGCTATTTACGGTGCACGAGGCGCTAATGGTGTTGTTGTAGTAACCACAAAGACAGGCGGTAAAAAAGGCAGAACAAATTTCACTTTTGACACATATATAGGTGTAAGAAAATTAGCAAAAAAACTGGAAGTGCTGTCACCTTATGAATTTGCTTTGGCTGATTATGAAAGAAAAGTTTACAAGACAGAGACTGATGATTCTTTTAACGAAGGTGTTACAAAATTCGAGTCAATATATGGCAAATTCAGTGATTTGCAGAGCAACTATATCAACCGCAAAGGCATAGACTGGCAAGAAGAAACCTTAGGCAGAAATGCTGTTGTCCAGAATTATAGAATAGGCGTCGAAGGAGGTATTGAAAAGATGCATTACAATATGGCATATTCCTACTTTGATGAACAAGGCGCTATGGTCTATAGTGGAAACAAAAAGCATAATATCACAATGAGTCTTAGTCATAAAATAAATAACCGGCTCACAGTCAAAGCACGCATTAACTATGATTATAGGAAGATCTATGGTATGGGCACCTCCGGTGACGGGAGCAGTGGGACAGGAGACAGATTCAACAAAATGCAGCACATCCTCCAGTACAGACCAACTATCGGTATAAAAGGAGATGACCGCCTTCTACTCGAAGATGAGGATGAATTAATTAAAGACGACTCCGGCAATGTAATGCAGAATCCCCTGCTTTCAGCATCCGAAGAAACCAATAATAAGATCAGAAGGACTATTCAGGCTAACGGAGGAATTACCTATAAGATATTTAAAGGACTTACGTTCAGTAATACCACAGGTATGCGATACCAGACTGTCAGAAAAGAATTGTTCTATGGGGACAAGTCTATCTTCGGCAAAAGGTCAAGCATTCACGGAAGCCTTTCGAACTTTGAATATGGAAGCTTCCAGACATCCAATGTACTGACTTATAACTTAAAGAAAAATATCCACGACCTTACGGTTATGGCTGGTCAGGAATGGGTTTCTTCTTGGACAAAGAATTTTACTGCCGCAGCCTCGAATTTTCCAAATGATGAAATCGGTCTGGCAGATCTGTCGCTCGGCCGACCGGCCCCGGCTTCTTCTTATGAAAATTACGATGACAAACTGCTATCATTCTTTTCCAGAATAAATTATTCGCTTAAAGGCAGATACATGTTCTCAGCCTCTGTCAGAACCGATGGCTCCTCAAAATTTGGGAAAAATCACAAATGGGGAATCTTCCCTGCATTCTCTGCAGCATGGAGGGCCTCAGAAGAACCGTTCATCAAGAACTTGAGAATATTCTCTGATTTGAAACTGAGAACCGGTTATGGTTTGGCCGGCAACAATAGGATCAACAGTTATCAAAGCCTTGCTATAATGGGATCTGTACTTTATCCCAACGGGGACTCAAATCAGTCGGGATACGTGTCAAAACAGATTCCTAATCCTGATCTTGGCTGGGAAGCCAATAAGACATTCAATATAGGACTCGACATAGGATTCCTTAATCAGAGAATAGTAATCTCACCAGAGTTCTATATTAATAGAAGCAGCGATCTTCTGCTTAACGCAAAAATACCTTCATCTTCAGGATATTCCTCAATGACCATGAATGCAGGTGAAACAGAAAACAGGGGGATAGACCTATCCATTAACACAATAAATATCGCAAAAAGGGATTTCACATGGAAAACTGCTATCACTTTCTCACACAATGCCAATTTTGTAAGAAAACTATCCGGAGACAAAGTACAACTTTGGGAGGCAGCTTTCGGATATTCCCAAAAGACTCATATTGTAGAGGAAGGCAAACCTTTAGGACAATTCTACGGATATGTAACAGACGGTATCTATCAAGTTTCCGATTTCAACTATGATGCGGTCACGAAAAAATATACTTTAAAAGACGGCATCCCATATAGAGGAAAGAAAAGTGATGTAAAACCAGGAGATTGGAAATTCAAAAATCTTGACGGCAGCGATGACAACAAAATAACAGAATCAGATAAAACTGTTATCGGTAATGCCCTTCCTCTGTTCTACGGAGGTATCAACAACACTTTCTTATGGAAGAATATGGATCTGAGCATCTATATCACATACAATTATGGAAATAACGTTTTCAATGCCACAAAGCTAACCAACAGCAGAATAGGACAAGAAAACAGGAATGCTCTCGCTGTTGCAAGCTCGGATAAACGTTTTATGACAATCAATGCAGCCGGTAAGAAAGTGACCGACCCTGTTGAATTGGCAGCCATCAACGAAGGCAAGACTTTCGCCTCAATGCATGATAGCGAGCAGGGTAGTATGTATATACATTCTTGGGCAATCGAAGACGGTTCTTACATTAAACTCAATAACGTCACCATAGGTTACACTTTACCGAGAAAATTTGTAAACAAGGCCGGTATCAACAACCTTAGGGTATATGCGACCGGTTCCAATTTACTTACTTTGACAAAATATTCCGGTTTTGACCCTGAGGTTTCTACTTTCCGAAGCGGACTTACTCCCGGCGTTGACTTCGGAGGATACCCAAGAAGCCGTTCATTTGTATTAGGTCTTAACATCACATTCTAAAATGTGCCGAACCTAATATTCAAAAAATCATGAAAAATTTTGACAATATGAAAAATAATATATTAATCGCAGCAGTGCTGCTATTGAGTTTTTCTTCTTGCGATCTGACAGAAAAGCCTATATCATATTACGAAAAGGAAACATATTTTACGACAGAATCAAAAGCAAAACTGGCTGTCATAGGTGCATATAGCGGTTTATCAACCACAAAACATTACGGTCAATTTGAAATGGCCACACCAACCTCCGATGATATATATTATATTAAAGGCACTGACACAGACAACACAAGAAGGGATATTGCCCATTATCAGGTTAAAAGCACAAATACATGGCTAAAAGAACTCTGGATAGGAAAGTATGCCGAAATAGATCAGGCCAATGTGGCAATAGCCGGCATAGAAGCAATGCCGAAATATGCTGAAAGCGACTATCTTAAACAGTTAGATGCCGAAGCAAGATTCTTACGAGCCTTTCTGGCTTTTGATATAATCAAATTCTGGGGTGACGCACCTTATAAAACAACAAGTACTTCCAATTATGCTTCTGCATTCAAAGGAAGGATGAGCAGAGAAGATATTTATAAGAATATAATCGAAGACCTTGATTTTGCCAAAAAGCATCTCCTGCCCGCTAACGCCACAACTTCCCCGGAAAAACCTTGCAGAGCAGCTGCGAACGCACTCCTTATGAGGGTCTATCTACAACGTGCCGGCTTTGCTGTACAGACTGACGGTACAATAACAAGACCTGATGACGATACAAGAAAAAAATATTTCGAAAAAGTTATAGAAGAATTCAAAGCAATTGAAGATAACGGATATAATGGTTTTTATGAAGGAGGCTTTGTCGAGCTTTTCAAAGGATATTCCAAAGGAGTGCTTAATCAGAAGGAAAGCCTGTGGGAAATAGCATTTAATCCTACAGGAGCATCATATTCTGAAAATGCCGGTACTTGGGGGACATGGAATGGACCGGAAGTAGATGCCGCAAAGGATGTTAATGCCAATACTGTTATGGGACGTGCAAATGCATTCTTCCGTGTACTCCCTGCATGGAAAGATTTTTTTGAAGATACAGATGTACGGCGAGATGTAATGGTGTGTACTTATAAGTATAAATGGGATAAAAAGAACAAAGTACACAAAAAGGTTGAAAATAAGATAGACAATTGGTATCCCGGAAAATGGAGACGTGAGTGGATGCCTCTCGGTTCAGTCAATCCGAACAATGTTCCTGTAAATTATTGCCCTCTACGTTATGCAGATGCGGTACTTATGGCAGCCGAAGCGTATAATGAGACAGGAAACACAACCGAAGCATGGACACTGCTCAATAAAGTAAGGGTACGTGCAAATGCAACTCCTATAAATGCAATCAACTATGCCTCACTGATGAAAGCGCCGAAAGTCTATAACCTTGCTTTCATCGACGATAGCGATGAGGCAGGAAAATTCAGAACAGCCCTCTATTGGGAGAGAGGGTTTGAACTTGCATTCGAAGGTCAGAGGAAATACGACCTAATCCGCTGGGGTATTCTTGGAGATGCCTTGCAGCTTGCACAGACAAAAATGCCAAAGGCGCTTAAAGGCAAATATGTAGCAGGAGATAATTTTGTTAAAGGCAAAAACGAACTTTTCCCTATTCCGCTTGACGAAATGCAGGTAAATCCCGCATTAGGGAATGTCAATAACTTCGGATACTGATAAAATTCAATTATGAAAAAGAACAAATGCTCTCTTGCAGCAGTTTTCTTGCTATCTTCCGTGCCTATTATCAGTGCGGAGACAAATGAGCAGAAAACTTCTCAGGATGCTAAAAAACAACGCCCCAACATACTTTGGCTCACATTTGAAGATACGAGCTGGTATGAATTCGGATGTTATGGTAACCAGAATGTCAATACTCCGGTTATCGATTCTCTTGCATCAGAGGGCATTTTGTTCACGAATGCTTGGGCAACGGCCCCACAAAGTTCACCTGCAAGATCATCCTTGATTACAGGCTGCTATGCAACCTCTTACGGTATGGATCTTCATCCATATCCTTTCGATACCCCTTACGGGATATTTTTCACACAATATCTGAGAGATGCCGGATATTACTGTACAAATAACAGCAAGACACATTACAACACGACTATCGACAACAAAAAATGCTGGGATGAATGCAGCGCGAAAGCTTCTTATAACAGTCCTTCAAGAAAAGAAGGACAGCCTTTCTTTGCTGTCTTCAATTCGGTCAGATCTCATATGGGAATTGTCAGAACGTTTCACACTGAAGGCAGACGTGATTATATCTTAGAGGGTATAAACCCTGACAGTCTTATCCTGCCGTCACACATACCGGATATGCCGGAAATAAGATCTGATTATGCCGCTCACCTTGAAGGAGTTCAAGATATTGACAAATGGGTGGGACTCTTCCTAAAAGATTTGAAGATAAAAGGACTGGATAAAAATACAATTATTTTCTTCTTTAGCGATCACGGCGGCTGCCTGCCAAGAGGGAAAGGTCTTCCATTTGAAACCGGCCTTCATGTACCAATGATCGTTTACATTCCTCCGGCATATACAGGCTTGTTTAAAAGCAAACCCGGCTCAAAGGACAATTCTTTAGTAAACTTCATCGATCTTGCTCCGACAATGCTTTCAATAGCAAGAGTGAAACCGCCGGAGCAAATGCAAGGCAGACCTTTTATGGGCATGTATGCCTCTAAACATGAAAAAGAGATCGATTTTGCTTTCTGCTCAAATCAATTACATCATTTTATGCCGATGAGGGTTGCAAGAGACAAGAGATTCAAATATTTCAGGAGCTATATACCTTACCGACAATTTGCATTGAGGAACTATTATCAATGGGGAATGCCTGCAAATCAGGCTTGGGACAGACTAATCATTGAAAGCGGAGACTCCTCCGTATTATACAACTATCCATACAATCATCATCCTGCCGAAATGCTGTTTGATTTGGAAAAAGACCCTTTTGAGACCATAAATCTTGCAGACAAAAAGGCCTATGGGAAAATCCTAAAAAAATTCAGAAAAGCCAATGCCGACAATATTCGCAAAAGCAAGGATATAGGTTTCTTCCTGCCGACCTCTCGCGAAAAGGTGAATCTCTACGAGAAAGTCAGAAAAGAAGAATACCCTTTGGAATTGCTGTATAGGGCGACAGAACTTGCAGGAGTTGCCGAACCTAAGGATTATAAAGAACTAATATCTTATATAGGGTCAAAATGTGATGATATACGTTTCTGGGGAGTATGCGGTTTTGCAAACCTAATTGTATCGGGCAAAATCAAGAGTTGTCCTGACGAGTTGAAAAGCCTTATGGAAGACTCCAATCCTTATATTTCCGCTGAAGCCTCTTTAGCTTGCGCATATCTTGGAGATCAGAATGCCATACATAAAATGGCCGTTGCAGGGTGCGGAAAGAATGGAAAAGTATGGCTGTCGGCTCTCGAATGTGTTTCTAAAGACAAGTCGAAACGGGAAATGATACTAAAAGAGGCTGATTTTTTAGCATCAAAACTTAAAAATCTGCCTTTTGAAAAAAATGAAGATGCCGGTTTTATGATAAGAGGCATCCTTGCAGATATAGGATACATTGCAATCGATGATATTTATAAAGATTTTTACAAGAAAGGGCTGGAATTAAATAATGACCGCAGACCGATAGTACCTAAACCAATATAAATAATGAATATATGAAACTTAATAAAATAGCCGCAGGAAGTCTTGCCGCAGGAGCTATGGTTCCTTTTATATGCCAACTCTCGGCAGCCGAAAGAAATAAAAATTGTCAGCGTTCAAATATTATCCTGATAATAACAGACCAGCAGACAGCAGGAGCCATGAGTTATATAGGCAATAGAGATCTTTCCACTCCTAATATGGACAAGCTCGCCTCTCATGGCGTTGTGTTTCGAAATGCTTATTGCACAGCACCGCTCAGCGGACCTTCAAGAACAGCTATGTTTACCGGACATTACCCTGAAGGTATAGGAATGATACGCAATGGAGCAGAGCTTTGCGATTCTCTTAAGACAAAGACACTGGGAAATATCATCAACACTGCCGGTTACGAGTGTGTTTATGCAGGCAAGTGGCATGTCAACGAGCCATCAATTCCGGATGGAAAATACGGTTTCAAAAAAATATATGACCACAAAGATCCCGGATTGGCAGAAGCTTGTGTAGAGTTTTTAAAATCAAATCATATACAACCGTTCTTTTTGGTTGCATCTTTTGACAACCCTCATAATATATGCGAATATGCCAGAGAACAGAACCTCCCCTGGGGCAATATCGATATTCCGGAAAATTCTCTCCTACCTGCCCTCCCTAAGAATTTCAAAGCCAATGATGACGATGCGGACGTGATAATTACAGAGAAGTACGACAACTATTCCGCCTATCCTACGGTACGTTACACAGAAAGAGATTGGCAAAAGTACAGATACGCCTATTTCAGGCTTGTTGAAAAAGTAGATATGGAAATAGGCAAGATAATCGATGAAATCGATAATCAAAACCTCTGGAAAAACACTGTTATAATTTTTACCAGCGACCATGGCGACGGTATAGGAGCACATCATTGGAATCAGAAATCCGCTCTTTATGAAGAGGTGGTAAACATACCGCTTGTGGTAGCCCTGCCGGAGAAAAAGACTTCAAACAAAACATCTGATGCCCTTATCAGCAATGGTATAGATATTTTCGCAAGCATCTGTGAAATTGCCGGAGTATCACCCCAAAATTATCTTCCGGGCCGTTCATTTATTCCGATAATCGAGGGGAACCAAAAACAAGGCCACGAATACATTGTTTGCGAAACAACTTTCGACAAAGGCAAAACCAGAGGCTGGATGCTTCGCACAGAGCAATATAAATACGTTCTTTATAATTTGGGCAAAAACAGAGAACAGCTTTTTGATATTGCGAATGACAAGTTAGAAGAAAACAATCTGGCTCATAATAAGAACTATAATGATGTATTGCAAAATCATCGGAATATTTTGGCTGAATGGATGAAAGACAATAAGGTTAAGCCTTCAAGACCATCAATCCACGATATACCGGGAAAAATATTAGACTGATTATGGAAAATTATTTAAAATATACAGGACTGCCGCTTACATTTTTGGCAATAGCCTCTTGCGGAACCGATAAAAATAATATTGAGCAAAAGCCGAATATTATACTGATAATGACAGATGACCACACTAAGCAGGCTATGGGTTGCTATGGAGGGGTTATCACGACACCCAATTTAGACCGTCTTGCAGAAGAAGGTATAAGAATGGAAAGCTTCTACGTTCCTAATGCTATTTCCGGGCCTTCCAGAGCCTGTATTCTTACAGGTAAGTATAGTCACAAGAACGGATTTACCGACAATTCCAAAACTTTTGACGGAGATCAACAAACATTTCCTAAACTTCTGCAACAAGCAGGCTATCAAACAGCTATGATAGGCAAATGGCATCTTAACTCAGAACCTCAAGGCTTTGATTATTGGAGTATCCTAAAAGGACAAGGAGAATATTATTCTCCATTGTTCATAGAAAATGGCATTGAAAAAGTTGAAAGCGGTTATGTAACCGATATTATTACAGATAAGGCAATATCTTTTCTTAATGACAGGGATAAAAGCAAGCCATTTGCAATGCTGTACTACCATAAGGCACCTCATCGCAATTGGATGCCGGCACAAAGGCATTTGGGGATTTATGACAATCACAAATTCCCGGTGCCGAAAACACTTTTCGATGACTATTCCGGTCGAGGAAGCGCTGCAAAAGAGCAAGAAATGTCCATTGCAAAAGATCTCTGGCCGCAATGGGATCTGAAAATCATGACAGAAGAAGAGTTTGGTAAGGACTATGCCGAACTTGAGACCACAGATAATGCAAACATAGATGATGTAAAAAGAGCGAATAATCAGGGCAACAGCCATTCTCAAATGAAAGCCGCTTACGAGAGAATGAATTCTGAAGAACAAAAACGCTGGAATCAGACTTATGCTTCAAGGATTGCCGAATATAAATCTATGCTTGGCAATGTAAGCGAAAAAGAAATGACACAATGGAAATACCAACAATATATGAAAGACTATTGCTCCGTTGTAAAAGGTGTTGACGAAAATGTCGGCCGGCTTGTAAACTATCTTGACTCTATAGGGGAATTGAACAATACAATTATAATATATACTTCAGATCAGGGTTTCTATCTCGGAGAGCACGGATGGTTTGACAAGAGATTCATGTACGAGGAGAGTTTTACCGCCCCAATGCTTATACGTTACCCCCAAAAAATAAAAAAAGGCGGAGTATCCAAGGCCTTATCCATGAATATAGATATAGCGCCTACAATACTTGACTTTGCAGGAATCGCTATCCCGTCAGATATTCAGGGAAGATCTCTGAAACCTGTTTTAGAGCACAATGGCAAGGCTCCTGCGGATTGGAGAGACGCTGTATATTATCATTATTTTGAATACCCTTCATGGCATTCTGTAAAAAGGCATTATGGAATAAGAACGTCGAGATATAAGCTAATCCATTTCTATAACGATGTGGATGAATGGGAAATGTATGACCTCAAAAAAGACCCTCACGAAATGAGAAGTATCTATAATGACCCGAAATATATTCGGGTAAAAGAAGAAATGCACAAGAAACTGGAAGAACTTCGTAAAGAGGTGGATGATACTGATAATTATTAAATAATGATATATGGACAGAAGAGGATTTATTAAAGTTTCAGGCTGGACTGCATTAGGTCTTGCCGCAACTGGTTCGATATTAAGTTGTGCCAGAACTCCCGGCAAAGATTTGAAACGCTTACCAAATGAAGCAAGAAAAAGATTTGACGCTATAGGAGATCTGAAAATATACTGGGGAGACATACACAATCATTGCAACGTAACATACGGACACGGTGATTTGCTCGATGCCCTTGCAGCAGCAAAAGAACAATTGGATTTCTGCTCGGTGACACCTCATGCCATGTGGCCAGACATTCCCAAAATGGAAGACCCGAGGTTAGATTGGGTTATAGATTATCATAAATCAGCATTCAAAAGGCTAAGAGAAGGAGGCTGGGAAAAATATGTAGAGAAACTGAAAGAATGGAATCTTCCGAAAAAATTTTTAACATTCATCTCTTATGAATGCCATTCTATGGAATCGGGAGACCACGTAGCATTATGCTATGATTATGAAACACCTCTGATAGAAGCCGATTCTGTGCCTGATCTGAAAAACAAACTCAAGAAATATAAATGCTATGTCACCCCGCACCACATGGGATATATCACAGGCTTCAGAGGATATAATTGGAAGGGCTTTATAGATGGTGATCCACAGACCCCTTTTGTGGAAATGTTCTCAAGGCATGGTCTCGCCGAATCCGATATGGGAGATTATGATTATTTGCACGATATGGGACCCAGGGTTTATGAAGGATCTGTGCAATATGGCTTAGAGCAGGGACACAAATTCGGGATAATGTGTTCGACAGACCAACACGCAGGCTATCCGGGAAGTTATGGTGACGGCCGAATAGGTGTTTATGCCCCATCTTTGGATAGAGAACAGATCTGGGAAAATATGGGCAAAAGACATATATGCGGAGTTACAGGTGACAAAATAAAGATTGATTTCAGTATCAACGGGGCTTCACCGGGCGAGGTCGTCAAAGGATCTAAAAGAGATATTTTTGTTGCCGTAGAAGCTCAGAATTTCATTGATTACGTTGATATTATCAAAAATTCCGACTGCATAGCACGTCTTAATGGACCTCACACAGTCGATTGCAAAAATAGCGGCCTCGTAAGGGCTAAATTAAAAGTTGAATTCGGATGGAACAGAGAGGAAGAGTATGTACACTGGCTTGGGCAGCTCAAGGTATCCGGTGGCAAAATTCTGTCATATCAAACTTGTTTTCGTGGGGCAGCTTTCACTTCACCTCAACCCGGAGAATCAGAATTCAAGACAAGAGTAAACAGAGTTTTGAACAGTGATGAAAGGCACATAGAATTGGATATGTATTCCACAAAAAATCCTAATACTATGACACCGGCCATGCAAGGAATTATACTTGATCTTGAAATGCCGGCAGACGGAACAATTTCAGCAGAATTCAATGGAAAAGAATTCAAATATACTCTCAAGGAACTTTTGGAAGGCTCCAAAGCTCATTTTATGAGGGGCTGGCTGGGCGAAGCAATACAATTCAGCCGTGCATGTCCACAAGAAGCATTCTCAATATGTACGTTTATGACAGACAACGAGCAGACAAGAGACACCGACTATTATTATGTCAGAGTACGTCAGCGTGACGGTCAATGGGGTTGGAGCTCCCCTATTTGGGTAGAAAAGTAATCACGAACTTAATATTACTCGGAAGCAGGGGTAATGATTGTTGTAAAAGACACATTCTCCCCTGCTTTTTTATCTACCGTATATGAATAAGCAGGTCTTGACTCGTAATGCCTGTATTCATAAGATATACGTCCCTCCTGTCTTTCCATGAGCATTCCGCACTTAGAAGCTTTCACCTTAAGCACAATATTGTTGCCGTCGTCAAAATTTGTAGCAACTGTATTTTTCTTAAAGACGGCTATTGGTTCGCAAGGAGGCAAACTATAACGAATAGAAACCTTACCTGCTGCCTTACCTGTAGCAAAATCTTTTATTATCACTCTTCCGTTTTTGAAAAATGTCACTTTTCTTATATGCTTCAAATCTTTATAAGACTGATTTTCCACCACACAAACAGTTTTGGAAGGACTATCTTCCCATAGCACTAAATGCGAATCCGTAGTCTCAAGATTCTTGCCATCCAAGGTCAAAGTATTGTGTATAGCCGTCTGGCGAAACCATTCTCTCATCTGCAAAATCTCTGCATCTCCCCCATAGACATAACAACCCGAATCCGGGAAAAAGTTCCTCCCTTTTCTCCAATATTCAAATGTCCCGTTGTCCGGCTGGCAATGCCACTCTCCTTTCGGACCGGCCTTCATAACCATAACAGTTGCAGAACTGTCCCAACCGTTCCTCATACAATAATATCCGGCCACATCAAAAGCTCTTGATGTGTAATCGGGCACTCTCCCTTCATGCCCTTTCGTAGCAAGCCATTTCATCATCTCGTCTTCAGGAAAAACCTCCGACCACATTGTATATAAAGGAATCATATCCCTCTGACCATGGAAATCGGAGAACATCGGATTATGATAATCAGGATACGAGTAATTATATATCACCTCTATCATCTTACGGCACATGTCTATATAATCCCTATGGAAAGCCCCCCTCTGTCCATTTGCATCGCAAATACAAAGAGCCTTTAAAAAGATATTTACTGATTCCAAATGATAGTGAGGATCAAGTTCATACTGCATTCCGTCGCTATATACCTGCTTCTTGATTTCACTATTAAGTATTTCAACAGCCTTGTTTTTCCACCTTTCAGCATCTTTGAACTCAGGAAAAAATATAGCCCCGTACAATAGTCTTTGAGCCTCGAACAAGAGATGATTGCCTTTAGATGAGAGATTTGCCATTATATGCTCGCAATGCCTATGATAATTGGTAAGGAAACTTGCCAAAAAATCTCCTGTAAAATAAACTGACGGTAGAAAAAGCTGAAATTGTATTATCTGCGCCTCAATCCTATCGCTTACTTCAAGAGGACGCCAAGCGAAATACATATTATCCGCTGTCTGCGGATCACCGGCATTAGATTCATTGTAATCATCTCCCAAAGAATTTTTTTTAATCCAGTCTATATATTCAGAAACCCATTCCTTCGCATATTTTTCATCACCCGAATTCCTATATGCCCTGCCGAGAGGAATCCACCATTTCGTCCTGTGCAACTGCCACCTAAGTTCATTGTCCTTGACAGGCCAATATTGCCAATCTATGTCATCACCATAAAAGAATGAAGGCTGATATCCACTATGCACAAAAAAGCGATGCTCTAAAGCCTCTTCAGCCCATTTCTGCTCCTCCTCCGTATTCTTGTCCTCAACGGAAAATCCGGGCAATTCAATTCTCTTACGGTTTCTGAAATAAGATAACAAACTGTCTTTATCATGTATATCCGTCTTCAGGAGACTGAAAACCTCCGTAGCCTCATGAGCAGAAAGCGACAAATAGACACACAAAAAAAACAATGAAAGAATGTGTTTCATACCGAATTCTAATTAAGTTCTCTATAACGCTTCAATGCTTCGAGAAAATAATAGTCTGCATAAACCAGTGGAACATCTATCTCACTGCCCAATGACGCCGCCCCCGTACTGTGCTTTAAAATAAAGAAACCATTATCGCCTTTATCGGCAAGGTATTCAGGAGAAGACAAAGAACGAATAATGCTTGCCGCATAATCTTTATAAATTTTGGCAAGACTTTTATCCACATAGAGTTGAAGTTCCAACAAGGCTGAAGCCGTAACAGCAGCCGCAGAAGCATCTCTCGGCTCATCAGGAATATTAGGGGCATCATAATCCCAATATGGAATATGGTCTTCCGGAGTTGTCTTATTATCAATAATCAATGCAGCAATATTTTCGGACTGTTCCAGATACCTATTATCTTTTGTGAAACGATAGCAAAGAGTATATCCATAAAGAGCCCAAGCCTGACCGCGAGACCAAGATGAAGAATCGGAATACCCCTGATGTGTTCCCTTTGACTCGACAGTACCGTCATTATTGTAACTTACAACATGATAAGAACTATTATCTTCCCTGAAATGATTTTCCATTGTCTTATCGGCATGTTTTATCGCAATATCCCTATATTGAGGATTACCTGTATATTCACTGGCCCAGAAAAGCATTTCTAAATTCATCATATTGTCTATTATTACAGGATAATTCCACTTGCCGAAGTTCCACGACCTGATAAGCCCTATCGAAGGATCAAAACGACTTATCAGAGAATTTGATGCCTCTACGATAGCAGCAGCCGATACGCTGTCTTTTTCTACCTCATACTGCTTTCCATAGCTACAAAATACCATAAAACCAAGATCATGCGTAGTCTTGATAGCAGGTATATCCGAAAGCCTTGCAGTGAATTTCAGCGCTTCCTTCTCAATAGTCTTATCTCCTGTAAGCTGATAATAAAGCCAATAGACACCGGGGAAAAAGCCACAGGTCCAGTCTTTAGGAAGAAGTTTATACACACCATTATCCCAAGAACGTGGGGTAACGGCTGCCGTATCAAATCTTTCAGACATTAGTGAAAGCTGTTCTCCGGCTCTCTTCAAATCCTTATCTATAAGAGAATCGATATTATTTCCGGCACATGAAGTAATTATAGGTGCCAAAAAAGAAATTAAAATATATTTTGAAAATCGTATCATAATGTTATAGCTTATATGAAATATTATAAGTTTTCCCGTCAATGACTACTTTTGCAGAAGCGCCATCAGCATGAAACATTCCGGCATTTCCTGCGGTATTATCTGTAAAGCAGGCGGAAATATTCATTGAATCAAAAGACGAAACCTCACCGAAAGGCACTATAACGGTAATAAACCTTGCAGCCTTTGATGCACTCTTTCTTATCCCTACTCTATAATAACGCCTCCGAGTCTTTTTGTTTATCACATCCGAGAAATAGTTTGTATTGTTGATAGCTTCATAACCGTTGATTGTCTCAACAAATGTCTTGAAAGCCATATTATTGCCATCCTTAAATATTGTATGCGCTCCATATTCTCCGGTCGGGTAACCTGTATCGGCAACAACATCGGCCGGTGCCGGACAAAGATTGAATGCAATATTCACCTTTATCCCATCACCTGAACCATAACCCTCATCTATAATCACAAAGAACTTTTTTTCAACAAAGAAAACTGCACGCCTGTGTGACAAATCAGAATAAGAATCATTCTTAGTCACCACATACTCTATCCCGTCATAAGACCCGCTGCCTAAAAACTCGCCTTTCATTCTTGAAGAAGAAATAGTCGATGTCCCCTTAGTCATTGTGTTGTGCATCGAAGTACTTCTGAATATTTGACGAAGTTTGTTCAATTCGGCACTTCCGCCATAAGTAAACACTCCGGCGTCAGGTAAAAAACGACGTCCTTTATTATAAAGACATATTGTACCATTGTCAGGCTGGCAATGCCACTTGTTTTCAGGATTATAATTATTTTTAAGTACCAGCATCATTGAAGATGGCTCCCAACCGTTTCGGAACATATAATAACCTGATTTATCATATATTTTCACATCGTTGGAAGGCCTTTTGCCATTCTTTCCCTGAGAAGAAGCATATTTCAGTTCTTCATCATCCGGGAAAATATCCGAATATATTTTCAAGTTCCTAAGAATCACATTCTTGGTAAATGACGAGCCACAGCGCGTGTCGTTATAATTATCAATAGAATAATTAGGGTAAACAATATCCATAATAAATTTGGAAGCCTTTTTCAAATATGCATAATAATCCGCAGGAAATTTATCCGTCTTGTTATTTGCCAAAGCAAGCTGATACAGGTTGATGAAATCAGCCACAACTCCAAGATGATAGCTCGGATCCAATTCATTATGCACTCCATCTTCATTAAATTGTGCAACTAAACTTGAACCGATCCCTTGCACCCCATAATCCAGCCATTCGACCGAATGTTTGAATTCAGGCATAAGTATTCCTGCCATAACCAGAGCCTTATACTGTGCCAGTCTTATATTGCTGTTTTCAACATTAACCGGGTTGGCAAGAATATTCTCGGCATGATTATAAAGTCCTTTCAGAAAAACAGACAGCCATTCAGGAGTAAAGTTTACCGAATATTTATAATAGTCGAATGCTGACAACTGATCTATAAGTCTGGATGTGGTCTGAAGACCATGCCACTGGTAATCCTTGCGCCCATTCTTACCTACAGGACAAGGAAAAGTCTTGAGCCAGTCGCCATAAATTGTTTTCCAAGCCCGGATATATTTTTCATCTCTTGTGACACGATAAACCTTTGCCTGTGGAAGCACCCACTGCAACCTGTGTTTCTGATAAGACCACTCCTGATCTGTAACACCTTCAGGAGTAAAGTTCCAATCAATATTTCCATTCTTCATGAAAGACCAATATTTAGCAAGACCAGTCTTCGGATCTATACTTTCCGAATAATTGTGAACATAAAAACGGAATCCGGCATCAGGAGTCGCCTGATCAGCCATATTAATTTGATTGGATGTCACTTTCGGAGTAAGAAGATCGACATTGATATTATCTATTCCGGTCCTTGTACGATAATATTCCAAGAGATCTGATGCAGCCCGATACAATTCCCCTTTTTGATATGATTTTTTAACTTTTTCCAGTCCAGGATAGTCTATATTAATCAGTTCAAAAATATCTTTTGCAATCAGGTTTTCAAGTCCATTTTCCGGTATCAGCTGGATATCGTCAGGATTGCCTTTGACATTGCCGGCTTCTTCTTTGACACTGCAAGCCAGCACGACAAATGCCAATACAAAAACGGTTAGAGTTCTTTTCATAATTTATCAAGATAATTTAATTCATATTTTCCATATCCAATCTCTATATAACAGCATTTCTCTTCATTTTTGACTGTTATGGTATTCAATACGGCGCCATCTTTATAGACAGACCACTTTCCCGGATACAAATCAGTAATCAACATATTTACATTACCAATACCCTTCTCAACAGTGAAACGGAACGCATCTTTAAACTCTTTCCCTGTTTTATTGAAAATAACTCCTCTGTCAGCAACAATAGCTCCGGCCACATATTCATTATCGATTTTATGAACCTCGTGCAGATTTCCAATACTATTGTCAGCTATCTGCATAACATTAAGGAAGCAATCTTCAGTCCCGACCACTGATGGTGTCTGCTCAATTCTCCACTGCCCGTACTCTTTTGCAATATCAGGTCTTCTTGCAGTAGGAGCAGTATAATAATTCTTCCCAAATACCCAGAATTCCTTACCTTCTCCTCCAACCTTATATATATTAGCGCTTTCCGGCAAAAGCATATCGCATTTCAACATACCGGAATCCCCATTCAATGTCCTTTTTACAGTAAATGAATTACCCTCGATCTCCGGCTCTTCAATGGAATGCATAAGCCAATACTTCTTGAATGACGGATCAGACGCCACAATATGATCAAAGACTATAAAAGCTGCAGGAATCACATCAGAGTTAAGATTAAGGAATACAAAAGAACGCCTTACATCCTTTACCTTTGATGAATAAGCTGCTGTAATATCTCCTTTAAGATATGTAAAATCCGGCTTTACGGTATCGGGGCCAAAACAATGCGCCAAAGTCTTGCCGACAGTGTAATCTTCCCCAAGCAAATCGGCAAAAGAACGACAAGTATCCCAGCCTTTGCCTGGCATTCTCTGCCCACCGTCATTTGCGGCAGTTGCAGTCTTGTCAGCACCTCCATAATTATAACACTCGAATATCTCTGACGGATCATATATCAAAAGAGAATTATGAGCTATGGTTCTTTTGGTATAATTTTTATTGTTTGCACAATTATATCCGCCATCTGTACCTTGATATAATCCCGAATCTATTGCAAGAGGACCTTTATAATATATCTGGAAAGAACCTCCATCAAGATGCTGATGATTCCCGACAAAGTTTTCATTGACTTTCATCTCAGCAATAACACTGTTCGAACCCCAGCCTGTTCGTGCAAGCATCCAACCAAACGGAGTTCCGCTATATCTGGTCAAAGGCAGATCATCAGGCGGAATGCCTTTAAGATTGAAATCTCGCCACAACAAATTAAACATCAAGCAGTGAGCCTCAAGATTCTGCTTCCTCTCAAACTCGTAGGCAAGATAAGGGTCCTTATAATAACTTGAAGCCAACATTGCAGGAAGGGCATAAGAAATCCATGGGACTCTTACATGATTGACATCTCCGGCAGGAAGAACCATACCGTCAGGACGACGCCGATACAGGAAATCATACATAACATATTGTTGAGCAGGATCATAAATATTTTTTGCTCCTATCTTGTCGAGTATCCATAAGGAGAAAAGATCATTGCTGAATCTTACATCGACATAACTGGTGCCTTGATGATAGTTACCTCCTCTGTAAATAAAATTTCTGACATCAAAATAATCCTCTACCAGCATTTCCCTGACATAATTATACATATCAGGGTACTCATCATATATAGCGATTCCGGCTGAAAGCATATCCCTAAGAATCATCCATTCGGAGCAGTGACCTGCAATCGGCTCATTACGTTTAGGAGGATAGCCGCTTTCCATAGTACCGGCAATCCTGATAAATTCCTTAATATAAGCCTGCCGCTCGTCCGAAGTCATCTGATCATAACACCAGTCATAGACAATAGCGCCGACCATAAGCATAGCGCCGCTTGCTCTGGACAAATCATTTTTAGTAGGAAAATTAGTTTTTTTAAGAGTGTCCAGCATCTCTACAATTGCTGTCCTTGCTTCGGTTTTGTCGTTATTGACAAGATATTGAAGCGCATGCAACTGTGCTCTCATTGTCACCCCGCGCATCTTGGCATAATAACGAAAACCTCTGTCTTTCTCTGCCGCTTCTTCAGCAGGAGTCCTGTCAAGACCAATCTTATACATTGCAGAAAGTATTTTCTGTCCATCGATAGTAAGCATTTTTGCCTTAAGGGCAGATATTTCATCTTCCCTGATGTATAACCTCGGATGCACTGCAGGAGGATCAGGAAGACTAATAGAAGTTCCCGTACCCTCCTTGCCTTTATTATTTACAGAGGCGAACTCTTTTGACGAGCAACAAAAAAAAGCTATAATAGCCGACGCAATCGAAATTGCCAAACAGTTTATCAATCGCATATTAATATTATGTAGTTAATAATGCAAATCTATTGAATTATCTTCAAGCCAGCTATATTAATCATCCAATTATTTCCAATCTTCCGATAAAAACAATTTGAATTTTGTCCAAACTCTTTCAATATTGTCCAAAACAGATAAAAAATAGGCGGCATCCCTAATAACAAAGGAATGCCGGCTTGAAATAAACCGAATGAATCAAATTATTCCTTGACTGGACGCAAGTTATTGCCTACCACACGCTCGATATGTCTCAGTGGACCCACGTAGCCGGAGGATAATAACATGTAGAACCCTTGATGATTACATGACGAAACACTTGACCAATAGCAGCCGTTAGTGCCGACATTTAACAAGTCTCTATAACTATAGCGATAGCCAGAAGCAGGGAAGAAAATTGTTCGTCAACATAATCAGCGACACGATTCAGACATCAGTCTCTCTATCTCATCAGGAAGGACAGGAAGTCTTTCAGGGCCTAATCTTCTTGCGCCGTCTGCCGTCACAAGCACATCATCCTCAATCCTGATTCCGCCAAAATCATAATAAGACTTCAATTTATCATAATTAATAAAATCTTTACCCATTTTCTCCGCTTTCCATTTCTCAATAAGCGCAGGTATAAAATATATCCCGGGCTCATCCGTAATCACATTGCCTGCAACAAGCCTACGTGCCATTCTGAGACTACCCAAGCCAAGCTGCGATGCTCTTTTCTGGTCATCATCATACCCCACATAATCCTCACCGAAATCCTCCATATCGTGAACATCCAGCCCCATATTATGTCCGAGTCCATGAGGCATAAACATTCCTGCAATCCCCTCTGCAACCATTTCATCCACATCTCCTCTGACAAGTCCAAGAGACTTAAGCCTGTCCAACATAAGACGTACAGTGGCAATATGCACTTCCCTATAAGAGACACCCGGCTTAGTAATAGAAAAAGCAAACTCATTGCAGTCGCATACTATCTGATAAATATCTCTTTGTTTTGCCGAAAATTTGCCTGACGTAGGGTAAGTTCTCGTAAAATCAGAAGCATAGTGCATGTTATTTTCCGCACCTGCATCTATCACCATAAGTTTACCAGGAGCTACCGCCTTGTCGTGCAAATGATTGTGCAAAGTCTCACCATGTTGGGTGAGAATAGTGGGAAAAGAGACACCCCAGCCCTCACTAAGCGTAATCCCTTCCATCCTGCCTACAATTTCCTGCTCCACAATCCCCGGAGCTATGCTGTTTCTGGCTACTGTGTGCATCTTATAGCCAAGAGCGCAAGCATTGTCAATCTGCTCAATCTCACAAGCCTCTTTGACAAGTCTCATAGACACAACCGCCTTTACCAAATCCAATGAAGCCTTGCCCACATCGCCTGCTTTAGAAATTTCTTCATATCCAAAACCCGTCAACGAAGCAAGTTTCATTATATTATAGTACCTTGAAGGTGGGAGAAAATGTACTCTCCTGCCTTTCGCAATTGCCTTGGCAACATAATCTTCCAAAGCAGCATACGGTTTAGAATACTTTACCCCGACACTCTCTGCCAAAGATTGTATGGACGGTTGAGGTCCCACCCAGATAATATCCCCAATCTCCACATCATCGGCAAAAATAGTCTCATCCCCGCTATCCAAATCCAGAATCGCTGCATATCTTGGTTCATCAAGTCCGAAATAATATAGCCAAGAGCTATCCTGACGATATTTATAACAATTATCCTTATATTGTGCCGGAGCATCCACATTACCAATAAACAGCACAATACCCCTATTACCTTCCGGCAACATAGCGGTCATCTTGTCTATAAGGACACGACGACGTCTGACATAAATTTCTTTTGAAAACATATCCATTAGTTTTAATATCTTGGAAGCAAACCCTTATCAATCATAGCTTCAGCTATCTGAATTGCATTTGTCGCAGCACCTTTTCTGATATTGTCTGAAACACACCAGAAATTGATGCCGCTTGCCAGTGAAAAATCCCGACGCAGTCGCCCTACGAAAACATCATCCTTGCCAAGAGAGTAAAGAGGCATAGGATATATATTCTCTGACGGCTCATCCTGTACCACAATACCGGGAGAACTCTCCCATATATTTCGAATATCATCTATTTCAAAATCCTTTTCAAATTCAAGGTTAATCGATTCGGAATGACCGCCAAGTACCGGCACCCTCGCAGTAGTGGCGCTAACTCCTATCGAATCATCACGCAATATCTTATGTGTCTCATTCACCATCTTCATCTCTTCTTTTGTATATCCGTTTTCCGTAAAAGAATCAATATGAGGCAACACATTCTCATCTATTGGATAAGGATAGAATGCCGGATAATCCCCCCATTTCTCCCCGTTCCTTTCAGCATTCATCTGAGCCACAGCCTTATTGCCGGAACCTGTAACTGATTGATAGGTTGAAACAACTATTCTCTTTATTTTATATTTTTTATGAAGCGGAGCCAATGGCAAAAGCATCTGTATAGTAGAGCAATTAGGATTGGCAATAATATAATCATCACAAGTCAGAACATCCTGATTTATCTCCGGGATAATAAGTTTTTTTGTAGGATCCATTCTCCAGCATGAAGAATTATCCACAACTCTGCACCCTATTGCAGCAAACTTAGGAGCAAACTCCAATGAAGCCATAGATCCGGCAGAAAAAATTGCCAACTCAGGTTTAGACTCAATTGCCTTTTCAGCGCTTACAACTTCATAATTTTCTCCTTTAAATATAATTTTCTTTCCTAAAGACCTCTCAGAGGCTACAGGTATCAATTCTGATACAGGAAAACCCCTTTCTTCAAGAACTTCAATAATTCTTGTGCCCACCAAACCGGTGACACCAACAACTGCAACTTTCATAATTCGTTTGCTTTAATTCGTCCTTTTATCAATACAACACCAACTATTGCAAGATGTCGTTCAACACTCCGCTTGCCGTCTGATATGCACCTGCCCCAGCCCCTTGAACAATCAATGGAGACGGATAAAAAGCAGTTGTAATTATCGCCGCATTATCCGTGCCGCAGAGATTATAAAGAGGATTGTCAGGACCTATGGCTTTCAAAGACATTGATGCCACATATCCTTTAGGAGAATCCGGATCTTTAATCAAAGACGCCACGAATCTCTGTCTTAAACCTTTCTCCGCAGCCTCCTTATACGAAGAAGCAAAAACACTCTCATTGGCAGCGAGCTTTTCGTAAAATTCATTTACCTTTCCGGCAAAAAAATCATCCCCCAAAACAGGCTCGACAACAACATCTTCTTCATCAATACCAACACCTGCTTCACGCGACAATATAAGCAATTTACGAAGAACATCTCTACCGCTTAGATCAAGTCTCGGATCCGGTTCTGAATATCCTGCCTCTTGAGCATAATGTACTATATCCGCAAATGTCTTTCCATCCTCACCGCCTTTATATGAGCTGAATATATAATTCATTGTCCCTGAAAGCACGGCTTCTATCTTCTGAATTTCATCTCCACAATTAAGACTTCTGGAAATAGATTCCAGCACCGGAAGGGCAGCGCCTACGGTAGTCTCATATTTCAGAGACACCCCATTCTCCACAGCAGCATTTTTCAGAGCCTTATATTGGAGATATGGAGCAGCAAAAGTTATCTTGTTGCTGGCCACCACAGAGTAGCCTTTAGCAAAAAGATTAATATATTTATAAGATATGTCGGAGCTGGCCGTACAATCCACAAAAACAGAGTTCTGCAAAGATATATTGGCCAAAGCCTCGAAAAAAGCCTCATTTGTAGCAGGTTCTCCATTTTGCAATAAATCATCAATATCTGAAGGATCTATCCCCTCTTTGTCAATTATATATTTCCTGCTATTGGATATACCTGCAATATGAAGCCTTTTCCCCGTCCGCCCGGCAATATCTCCTCTATTTTTCTTCAAAATATCCACAAGAGCCCTGCCCACAGTGCCATAACCGGCAATAAACAGATTTATATCAATATAATTCGATGTCTCAAAAAATTCCTTATGAATACATTTTATAGCAGAATGAACCTCATCCGAATTAATAATCACAGATATATTTCTTTCAGATGAGCCTTGCGCCACTGCTCTCAAACCTATACTTCTTTTGCCCAAAGCAGCAAGCATACGACCGGTAGTACCTCTTTGACTCATAATATCGTCAGCCACAAGACACACTATAGAAAATCCTGTCTCGACTTTTAACGGATTTAACTTTCCTAAAGAAATTTCATAAGCAAAACATTTGTCAGCTGCTTCTTTAGCCTTTCTCGCATCTTTTTCAGCAACGGCAACGCACATTGTATTGACAGAAGAAGCCTGTGTAATTAAAATAATGCTTATATCATTTTCACTAAGTACTTGGAAAAGCCTGTATGAAAATCCGGGAACCCCTACCATCCCGCTGCCCTCCAATGAGATAAGAGCTATTTTATCGGAATTGGATATGCCTATTATCTTATTCTTGCTTTTCGGAGGGTTCTGTTCAATTATCGTCCCCTCGCCATCAGGATCAAAGGTGCATTTGACATATATAGGTATCCTCTCCGACACAACAGGCTGTATTGTAGGAGGATAAATAACCTTAGCTCCAAAATGCGACAATTCAAGCGCTGCCCTGTATGATATATGTTTTATAAGAGACGCTGAAGAAACAATCTTTGGGTCTGCCGTCATCATTCCGGGGACATCTTTCCAAGTCTCAAGAGCCCGGGCCTTGCTCCCGACAGCATATAGAGAAGCAGAATAATCAGAGCCACCGCGCCCGAGAGTCACTCTACGCCCCTTTCCATCACCTGCGACAAATCCGGGCACGACAAAAAGTTCTTTAATGGGATTGGACTCTATCATTTTTCGGATATTGTCATAAGTCTTCTCCGTATCAACGATATTTTTAGTCTTATCATGATGAGTTATTATGATTTCCGTAGAATCCACCCATTTTGTAGATATGCCTATAGAAGCAAGTTTCGTCGCCAAAATTCTGCTGGAAATCAATTCGCCACAGCCCTGAATAGCATCAAGACTGGTCTCACTAAGCTCTCCAAGCAGATAAACTCCATGTGCAATGCTATTGATGGAATCAAAAGTCTCATCACAAGATTCAAGGGACTCCTCATGCTTCTCGATTGGAAGCAGAGTCTTGATTATATTTCTGTGACGGCGTTGCAACTCATACAGAATATCCTTATATGATTCATTATGCTCCGAAGCCAAACGCCCCACTTGAATCAGAGCATCAGTGCAACCAACTATAGCAGATGCCACAACGATAGTTCTGTCACGACCGACAGCCTCCGCAACAATTTCGGAAGCCTTTTGAATATTATCAGCATCCGCAAGGGATGTACCGCCAAATTTCAATACTTGCATATTCGTTTTACAATTTCAAAAATCAATTATATATTTTCAAGTATCGGTGTAATTATTTTTATCAACTGTTCGCTCTCCAACAAAAATCCATCATGGCCGAATTCGGATTTTATCTCAAAATATTCGGAACCGGAAATCTTGGAGGCCATTTTCCTCACGCCTAACGCCGGAAATATCAAATCACTATCAATACCTATAACAGTGGACTCGGCCTTAATCATTGCCAACCCCTTGTCCTCACCGCCTCTGCCACGACCTACATTGTCGCTATCGACACTATAAGAAAGATACCAATATGAATAGGCATCGAATCTCTTAGCAAGTTTAAGTCCCTGATAACGCTGATATGAAGCTGCCTTATCTGCAAATATCACATCATCGGAATCCTCCCATTGCCTAATGTTATAACCATCTTCATTGCGATATGAAAGCAACGCAATGCTTCTGGCGCATTTAAGTCCCTCCTTGCCCCCATCGAGATCAACACAAGCCCTAAAGGTCGAATCCGCCTCCAAAGCCATTCTTTGAGACTCTTCAAATGCCGTAAGCCAAGGCGTCACCCTGCTAAGTGTTGCTATGAAAACAGCCTTTTTTATAGCTTCAGGATACATGATTGAATATTCCAGAGCCTGAAAACCTCCGATACTGACGCCTACAAGCAAATCAATCTTTTCAATGCCTATATATTCCCTAAGCATATTCAAAGATCTGGCAATATCCCTTACCGTCACTTTCGGAAAATTCAGAAAATATGGCTTCCCTGTTTTAGGATCAATACTTGACGGTCCTGAAGATCCATAACAGGAACCAAGCATATTACCGCATACTACAAAATATTTCTGCGTATCGAACAATTTGCCTTCCCCGACAAGTTCTGGCCACCATTCTTCAGGATTGGAATCAGCTGTCAATGCGTGACATATCCACACTACTTTCTGCCCCTCATATTTTTCAGAAGATGAGTGATAAGCCACTCTAAGTTCTTCAATTTCACCACCCGCCTCAAATCCAAACTTTTCTTTGTATATAAATGTATTTTTATACATAATTTAACTATTACAATTTCCACAACACTGCTGCTGTGTGCTGCGAGCGAACTTTTATCTTCCTGTTCTTAGCCTTTGCCTTCCTGTCATATCTTATATTGGAAAACAATTGCTTCTCAACTTTCATCCTTGTCCTGAAACGCACTTTTCTACGATGTTGCCCCTTGTTAGAGACTATTGTGATATAGCCTTCGTCTTTCTTGAGATATTGTATGGTAATACCTGACCTGCGGCGACGAAATTTTATAGGTAACTCTTCTGACAAAAATTCAATTTCTTTCATCATCAATCCGGAAATTCGTCTCCGATGCCCCGTATTGATAGCTCCCAAGAAAATTACAGAAGGAATCCAAGTTACACGGCCGCGGCCATATTTATTTCTTATAAAAGGCAGGGTCTCACCGGAAGCTTCATTTTTCAAAAACCCATACCACCTGTACACCCATAATTTATTATCCTCAATCTTTAGCTTCTCGTTACCCTCAATAGCATTGAATTCCACAGCTCTGCCGCCAAACACATCTGAAAGCGGAAATATGTTTTTGGAGAAATTGCAATATAAATTCTCATCAAAATAAAAACTCCTGCCTTCTACAATCAGTTTTCCGCCTTTTTTGACAAAATTGCGAATATCGTCATAATATTTCATCGGGACAATTTCCTGACCGGAGACAATTATACATCTCCCCCTGTAATCATCCAAACTCCAGTTATATGCACCAAAACTAAATATGCCGGCAGCTATACCATTTTCCATAAGAATGTCATAAACAGCCACAACCGACTGCATTGCAATATTGGCTTGATTGCCGGAGAGGCTTTGAGATACAAACTCTTTTGTATATAAAATAGCAATAGGCTCTCTTACCGGCTCTGCTCCTGTAAACAATTCGGCATTATCGTTGATTGCGGCCAGACTTTCCTGTATAGCAAAAGCTTTCTCGGAGGCCTCTCCCAATAGGTTCATCAGAGCCACACCTCCTGCCTTCATACCATTTTGCGGAACATTCAGCTTGTCGAAAAAAATTCCTTTCACGCCATGACCGACAGCTGTCCATAGCCACTGTGCTATCTCTTCCTTAGAAGGGCTTAGAGCATCGCCATCATTTCCAGACTGAAGTCCTGTTATCCATAAAGAACTATCGCCTATTTCATTTTTAAGCATTTCACAAGCAGCCGAGAGCAAAAGATTAAACCGTCTTCGAGAATATGAAGCAAAATCTTTTACCGGCACAACCGAAAGACCGAAACCTGAAAAATCATTTTTAAGAATTTCAAAATCTAATCTGCCGGCAGTCTCAATAATATTACCACAATCAAGGATAATTTCGATATTTCTATCATCCATTTTTATAAGCTCGGCAATATTATGAAGAATTTCAGTACAATCCTCCTGCAATCCCTCTTCATCAGAAACTGTAATAATCCAGCCTCCTATGATAGGATTTTCTTCAATGATATTGACAAATTCTTTGAGA
Source organism: uncultured Bacteroidales bacterium (assembly GCA_963548935.1). Classification (GTDB taxonomy): domain Bacteria; phylum Bacteroidota; class Bacteroidia; order Bacteroidales; family UBA932; genus Cryptobacteroides. The sequence continues at coordinate 454,825 of CAUUVS010000001.1, read as the reverse complement.
ACAGATATTTTTTTAGAGGTTTCGTAAGTAAGTTCGAATTTTAAATAGATTGCAATATTATTGTTTGAAGCTGCCTTAATAACTTTTTCGAGTTGAGAATCAGCTCCTTCCGATAACAAAAAATCATTGATTGGGATAGAACAAGCATTCATGCTACAGCTACGCATAGCAACAAATATCTTCTCAAGCCTTTGAAGTTCAATTTCCTGCCCCAAAACAACTTGTGCGCCTATCAATGGCAGACAATGCTTTGAATTCTCCATAACATTCATGCTTTAAATTTCATTTTTTCATCAGCCAGTCAAATGAGAAATTGAGGAACCACATCTCACAGGCACCTGCAGGATTTTCTTCAATATAAGCTGCTATCGTTCCGTCAGGCAGTACAGCCAAAGAAGAATATACCGAATTATAATGACAAATAGACTTGCTGTATGGCCATGTTTTACCCTCGTCCGTACTTACAAAAATACTCACATTCTCCCGTTTCATGGAATTGGGTACGGAATGAAGAAGAGTATTTCTGTCATAACGTATAATATCCCCGTCACAAGCATTTGTGCAAATGTCATCCCATAGCTGCTGTTTACCCCAAGTATGTCCTCCATCCGAAGAAATATTATATCCACGCTTACCATTCTGACGTATGCTCATCAAAACTCTGCCATCGGCAAGTTCTACCACTTTCGCCTCGTCACCTCCAATATATGCACGTTCCGACACCGTCCAAGTGTGCCCGTTATCGTCAGAATAGAAAGCATAATTGTCAAGTCTGTTATCTTTTGTGGTCACAGCTGAAACTATCATTATTCTTCCTGCATGTTTTCCTTTGGTAAGGAGAAGACCTGTACCGGAGCCGAAAAATGCAGAGTGCCCCATCCGACACTCCTTCCTCTCAGCTGATTTCCCCCAAATCTGCGATGTCACATCCAAAGGAGAACTCCACGTCTGCCCTCCGTCATCACTACGAACGATATATGACCTCTGCGGATTTTCAGGCGTTGAATTCCAAAGTCCGGAGCCACCGACAAATGCACATATCACACTCCCGTCAGCAGCCTGCACAAGCACTGGATCTCCGAAGCCTTTACCGACACCTTTTCCCTCAACTATCGTAACAGGCTCCGTCCATGTACGTCCTCCGTCAGTACTACGACGCGAAACTATGTCGATATCTTCGGGGAGATCAGTCTCGTTGTATTTACGCTTGTCGTTCGCAATAAGAATACTGCCGTCATATAATACCCTGAGAGCCGGAATACGGTAATTTTTAGAGCCATAATCACCCGGCATAAAGAGGCATTTCCGACCAAGGAGAATCTCACGAGATGCCGGTTCCGGATTTTCAGGAAAGACTTTAGCCCCTCTAAAAGAAACACTTGAGACATCGACCGATACATGATTACCTTCAATAGCTTTCCCAGCAACATCAGCACCGACATTAATAATACCGACCGAATCCACTTTCACGCCGCATTTGAGCCTGTACTTTGATTTACCCGAAACGACAGGCAATTTTGAAACGATATTACCGCCACAAGAAAGTACAACCGCCGTCACATCCCCATCGATAGCGTTAAGAACAACATCTACCGACCTGATTTTACAACCGGACTTGCTTGAAACTTTAATCTGAGTAAAAAGTTCATTACTATTACCGCATCCTGTAAATGCAGAATTACGTGTCAATTCAACGATAGGTGTTTCTGACATGTTGTGGCAACCGATAGCCATAGGAGTAAGCAAGCACAATGCGGCTATAGAAAAAAATCTAACCATATTAAATATTCGATAATGATATTTTATAAAGATAAGATTTTTTTTGACTTTCGATACTTCTATCTTTCTCCAATATACATACGACAAACACCGAAAGTAAAGGATTTATGTCTGACACGTCTAAAACCGCAAGATGTCATAAGTTCCATAAATTCCTTTTTCTTAGGGAAACCTCGCACAGAATCAGGAAGATATTTGTATGCAGCTAAATCCCCTGACAAGAATCCACCGATAAGCGGAATAACATTTAAAAAATAAAGATTAAAAAGAAATCTCATCCATCTGTTGTCAGGCAGAGACAATTCCAGTATCACCAACTTTCCTTCCGGCCGAAGTACCCTCAACATTTCCTTCAACCCCTTTTCCTTATTTTCAAAGTTTCTGATACCGAATGCCATTGTCACTCGATCAAACGAAGCATCAGGGAAACGAAGATTTTCGCCATCCCCTTTTTCAATTGTAATTGTCTCTTCAAGATGTTCTAATGCCACCTTACGTTCCATAACCTGAAGCATTCCGTCTGAAATGTCCACAGCTGTTACATGGCCGGAAGAAGAGGCTCGTTTGTTTCTACTTTTCTTTTTCAGAATAGCCTTTGCAATCGCAATCGAAAAATCCCCTGTTCCGCAAGCAATATCCAGAACACTCACATCACCATTACGGTTCACAATCCTACTGATGGATCTTTGCCGCCACAATTTGTCCATTTCTAAAGACAAGATATGATTTAACTTATCATAGTCTTTGGAAATACTGTCAAACATTACTTTAATATCTTTTTTTTTAGGCATAAAAGGTAAATTTTACAAAAAATCAAGGAACGGGATCATACCCACTGCCTCCCAATGGATGACAACGGAATATTCTTTTTACAGAAAGATAGAATCCTTTGAAAGGTCCATATTTTCTAAATGCTTCAAGTGCATATTGAGAGCATGTGGGGGTAAACCTGCAAGTCGGCGGTTTATAAGGAGAGACTGCCACCCGATAAAACCATATAAGCAGGAGGAAAGGCGCATTACCTATCTTTTTCAATATTTCAAAAATTACTGTCATCTGACACAGAATTTGAAATTTCCTTAAGAGCTTTTTCCATAGAAAGTTTTACGGACCGATAATCAAAAATGTCTTTAGAATTATACATAAAAAGAATATCTATACCCTTACCGTCAGGGAGCAAACTCTTCTGCGTCCTATAACTCTCCCTTATCCTGCGTTTCAGCAGATTTCTCCAAACCGCCCTATGAAATAATTTCTTTGGCACTGATACCATTATTCTATTGCAATCCTCGCCAGAATCGGCAGCAAAACAATATCTGATGCAATTGGCATTGCCATAATGCGCCTTTGACAACAACCGTTCGATTCCGGCTTTGCCGCTTAACCTTTCCTTTTTAGACAAGGTATTTCTTAGCAGCGGAACATCAGACATATTATTTATTATTTTCTTCCAAATATAATTCAATAGCTTTGACAACAGATGCAGCCTCCGGAGTCGGAGCCTTGAACTCAACAGGTATTCCGGCTTCTTCCATAGCCTTTACAATCTGCCTGCCGAAAGTCCCGAATTTCAGAGCGCCGGGTTTAAATTCAGGAAAATTCTCTTGCAAAGACTTCATATCCGACAGGTTGCACACCACCGCCAAATCATACGAATCCAACTTAATATCTTTCAGATCCTGAGAAACGGATTTCACAAAAACCGCACTCTTATAATCCAAACCCGCTTTGTTGAACAAATCAGACAGAGCATCGTTATTATTTGAATCCGAAGTGGTTATCAAGAATTTTTCATCTTTATGCTTTGTATTTATCTGCTCCAGCACTGATGCCGGAGAACCTGTCCCAAAAAATATTTTACGTTTGCGATACACAATATATTTCTGAAGATACATCGCCACTATTTCAGTAGTGCAGAAATATTTCATTGTATCCGGGATTTTCACCCTCAACTCTTCGCAAAGATTGAAAAAAGCATCGATAGTATGTCTGGCCGAAAAGACAATCGCCGTATAATCAAGTACATTTATCCTCTGCGCCCTGAACTCTCTGGAAGATAAAGGTTCTATAAGGAAAAAAGGCCTGAATTCTATATCGACATTATATTTTTCTTTAAGCTCATCATAAGGGGCAATATTGCTTGGAGCTCCCTGAGCAATCAATATTTTGTTAATTTTCATTTTTTTCATTGTTATAGGACAATAAATGCTTAGAACACAAAATTTGAAGCTATTAAAAGTCCTGCCGGCAATAATTCAAGGCTGCAAAGATACAAAAATGCTGCGACTTGACCGCAAGCATTTGACATTATTTGTGTTTTTCTGATCAGGAAAACAATATAAGACAAAGCAAGAGCAACAATAATAGATATTCTGGCAACAATATAGCTTGCACCAAAAACACGTGCTACCACAATGACTGCAAGCAAAAGCACTGCAACAAATATCATAAAATTATAAATCGCCCTATTGGCTACCCCGTATTGATCCGGATTTCTTGCAGAAATAGAAACCAAAATTATAATACACTCCCTAAGTAAAAAGAAAATAACAAAAACGCCCAAAATTCCGAGAGTTCTTAAATCCGGAGACAATCGCAACAAATAATTCGGAGAATATATTTCAAATCGTGATGCCACCAAGACAATTATCAAGAATGCGATAAAGGCTATAGTATTCCTATCCCTTGTAAGCCCGACGCTGTTCTCCAGATGCACAATTTCTTTCCATCTAAGGAAACCTCCGAGAATATATGGAATAAGGCTTATAAAACTATTAAGAAAAATGATTACGGCTATAGTGCATACTGCTATTGTAATCCAATTAACAGGCAGATCAGCCCAGTCTTTCGCTATGACTGGAACTTCTAAAGGAACTGAAGACATATTAAGCTGTCCTGTCCTGAAAGCCTGAGAGACTGGCTCAATCCGAACAGTATCAACAGAAAAAATTTCAGCTGAAACAGGCATCAGTTTCCCCTTTTTGCATTATATCCCATCTGCTGCAATAAAGCCACGACTTTATCTCTAAGGTCGCCTTGGACTGTAATCTCTCCATCTTTGGCAGAGCCTCCGACTCCACATTTTATCTTAAGGGTCTTCCCCAACTCTTTCAAATCCGATTCAGCCCCTACAAAGCCCGAAACTATAGTAACCTGCTTGCCGCCGCGATTCCTCCTGTCTATACCCACAATCAGCTTTTGACGGGAAGGTGTAAGTGTTTCTACCTCAATATCGGAATTTTCCTGATAACTAAAATCAGGATTTGTAGAATAAACGACTCCAAGACGTTTTTTCCAATCGTTGTCCGGCATAACCTTTAATTTAATGGCAACAAAAAACCAACTTCCTCAAAACAACCGCTTTATTTTTGCAAAGATAACTAATCTCTTTGTATATTTGTTGTTTTAGGAATTATATTAAAGTATGGATATTAAAAAATTCAATTTATGGAATCATATCGTGTCTGCTATTATCTTTCTGATTTCAGCTTTCACCTATCTTTCCACTATAGAACCTTCTGCCTCTTTCTGGGACTGCGGCGAATTTATAGCCTCTTCTTTCAAATTTGAAGTCGGACACCCTCCAGGAAACCCGGTATTCCAGCTGATTGCAAGATTTTTCACGATATTCGCCGCTCCTGAAAATGCAGCTATCGCAGTCAATGCAATGAGCGCCTTGTGCTCCGCATTTACCATATTCTTTTTGTATCTGACAATTGTGTTTTTTGCCAAGAGAATGCTCAAGCCGGCAAGCAATGGCAATTATTCAATAGGACAGGCAATAGCGATATATGGCAGTGGCGCGGTAGGAGCTCTCGCATATTGTTTCTCCGACACATTCTGGTTTTCAGCAGTAGAAGGAGAAGTTTATGCAATGTCATCGCTATTCACTGCAATGGTATTCTGGGCTATGACCAAATGGTATGAACAGGCTGAAAGTCCTTATGCCAACAGATGGATAGTGCTTATATCTTTCCTTATGGGACTTTCTATCGGAGTGCACTTGCTAAATTTATTAGCCATACCGGCCATTGTATTTATGTATTTCTACAGAAAACGTGAAGAAGGGCATTACACTTTCTGGGAATACGTCAAGATTTTTCTAATCTCCGTAATAATTCTTGCAGCAATACTATTTTTTATAATACCTTATCTCCCGAAATTCGCAGCATATACCGACATCTTGTTTGTGAATACTTTTGGACTTCCTGTCAATTCAGGAGCGGCTTTTTTTGTAATAGCGCTGCTTACTGCATCTTTCTGGGGACTTTCAAGACTTTATAAGGCCAACAAGGTGTTTTGGACGACAACCTTGCTTTGCTTCACCACAATAGTAATAGGATTTTCAATTTTCAGCATTGTAGTCATTCGCTCCTCTGTGATGACACCAACAAATGAAAACCAACCGGACAACGCATTTTCGCTGATAAGATACCTTTCAAGAGAACAATACGGCAAAACACCGCTTATATATGGACAATATTTCGGATCGCCTTACGCTTCTCTTAAAACGCCAAAATACTGGACTTTAATCAATGGAAAATATAAGCACGTAACCGGTCCTGTTGAAGCGGAATATTCTTCCGGAAGCAAAATGCTCTTCCCAAGAATGTGGAACAACCAGAATGACAAATATATCAAGTTCTACCAGTCTTATATGGACGGAAAGGGTACTGATATACCAGGGAGCAAATACAAAAAACCCACATTCGGCACCAATCTTAAATTCTTCTTCGACTTCCAACTAAACTGGATGTATTGGAGATATTTTATGTGGAATTTCGCAGGACGCCAGAATGACATACACAGTCCAAGTCCCGGAGAAATCTTCTATGGCAACTGGGAAAGCGGAATAAAACCATTGGACGATATGCGCCTTGGCAATCAGGACAATGCCCCTGAAATACTAAAGCACAATAAAGCCAAAAACCACTATTTCCTATTACCTTTATTATTAGGAATAATAGGACTATTCTTTCAGTTCGACAAAGACAAAAGAGGCTCATGGCTGACATTCCTGCTCTTTTTTATGACGGGAATAGCTATTGTAATCTACCTCAATCAGCCACCATATCAAGTCAGAGAAAGAGACTACGCATACGCAGGTTCATTCTATGCTTTCGCTATATGGATAGGTTTTGCCGTAGCAGCCATATATGAATGGATTCAGGACTTCCTGAAAGGAAAACATCAGGTTGTCACAGCCTCTGTTGTCAGCCTGCTTTTATTAGGAGTCCCGGCTCTTATGGCACAGCAAAACTGGGATGACCACGATAGAAGCAACCGTCGCACTGCTGTTGAAATGGCCACAAATTACCTCAATTCAGTAGGTCGAAACGGCATTCTGATAACTCACGGAGACAACGATACATTCCCTCTATGGTATGCACAAGAGGTAGAAGGAATCAGGACAGACGTGCGTATCGCCAACTCCTCCCTGCTCGGCACAGATTGGTATATCGGGCAAATGAAATACACAATAAATGATTCTCCTGCTCTTGATCTCAAAGTAGGTCCGCAGCAATACCTTTATGGTACCAACGAGTTCATAAGAATACATGATACCCGCAACCAGATAATTCCTATAGCTGATGTGATGGCCGTTTTCAGACATCCGGGAGCCAAAATAACCCTTGAAGACGGAAGCAAGGAAGACTATATAGTTTCCAGAAAGATGAGTATTCCTGTAAATAAAGAAAATGTTCTCAAATATGGAATCCTTTCTGAATCTTTTGCTGACTCGATACCTGATGAGATCGTAATCTCAATTCCTGAAGGCAAGGAATACCTGTCCAAGCCAGAGCTATTTATGCTTGACCTTCTGTCATCCTACCAATGGGACAGGCCAATCAATATGCTTAGTCAGGGCGGAGACATCAATATCGGTCTCAAAGACTATCTTATGTATGAAAGTTTTTCAAGCAAATTTGTACCGATAAGAAACAAAATAACGACTTCCGGTCTTGGTAAAGTCGACATAAACGAGCTTGAATACCAGATGGACAGTGTTTTCAAATGGGATGCTCTTAAAAGAAAGGATTATTTTGTAGACTACCAAAACCTCTACACATTCCTTGGCGTATTGCCACAGCGAGACCTTTTCCTCAATGCTGCCAACCAGTTCATTGCCGCAGGTAAAAAGGACAAAGCAATTGCCATTCTCGACAAATGTCAGGAATCGGTTCCTGCAGCATCCTATCCTTTAGAAACAATCTGTCTTGGATTTTATCAAAATGATATTTCTGTTATAGGCATGGTAGAAGCTTATATGAAAGCAGGCGCTATTGATAAAGGTAAGAAACTTGGAGATGAAATGAGCGCAGAGTTGATAAAATCAATCCGGTTCTATATTGAATATTATGATATGGGCAAAGATGAATTTGAGTTATGCTGCAACTGCCTTTATTATCTTGCTGACACCTACAAGAAATTCGATGATACAAAATCTGCTGAAGAACTTATAAATTCTCTTGAAAAAATAATCAAAGGCGCAGTTGAAAGTTAGATGAGATTATCAGTTATCATACCTGTATATAATGTAGAACAATACTTGAGAGAATGCTTAGATTCGGTATTCTCTCAAGATTTTAAAGACTTTGAAGTTATATGCGTCAATGACGGCTCGACAGATTCCAGTGGAGAAATCCTTGCCGAATATCAGGCTGTTCACAATAATATGATCACGATAACCCGATCCAATTCAGGCCAGAGTTGTGCCAGAAATTCAGGATTGAAAAAAGTCACAGGCGATTATATCTATTTCTTGGACAGTGACGATTATCTTTTGCCGGGAGCATTAAAGCTGATGATGGATTTTGCCGTAAAAAAAGAAGTTGAAATTGCAGGATTCAATGCTGCAACTGACGACAAGCCATATTATTTCCCAAAAGGATTTAATATTGAAAAATGTTCCGGAGCTGAATATCTGAAAATATTCTATCACAATGTAGGCAGATATTTCAATGCCCCTGTATGGATGTATTTATACAAGACAGATTTTATCCGAAAATACGGTATATCATTCATTCCCGGCAGGCTACATGAAGACAATGAATTCATTGCCAGAGCCTTATATTTGTCGACAAGTTGTGCAATGTACAATAAGGCCGTGCTGTTACACAGAGTAAACAGGCAGGGATCGACGATGGCAGAAATATCGGTAAAGAGTTACGCATACAGACTTATGAATTTCCGAGACCTATTCGGATTCTATACAAGCCGGCCTTTGAAAAGCCCTTTTATCGAAGCTCTTATCTGCCAATTCCTATCTATTTTTTCCGAATCGAGACGCAGCAAAATTACTTTTGCGCAAATCGGCCTGAAAATATCCGATCTTCTGAAATTCGCTCTCATCTCCCCATTTTATATATCTGTACTTTTTAGAAGATGGAAAAGATGCAGAATGGTAGTTAAAGACAAACGTAGCGCTAACGTTTAAGTCTGACGAAAATACTAAGAGGCAAAGATTTGCCGAATTTGTCTTTAAGTGAAAGCTCTCCGCTCATAACTTCAGCATCTCCTATCTTCAGCCCAAATGCCTGATTGACCACGGTCTCACCCAATAATGCAGAAAATCCGTTTGAATATAGATTAAGCACCATAAAACTATTTTGTGGAGCCAAAATCGATGATACCGCTTTCATCATTTCGAAAAGACACTCGTCAAGTTTCCACCTTTCTCCATCAGGACCATGTCCATAAGCAGGAGGATCCAATATTATTCCCTGATATTTGTTGCCTCGTTTTGCTTCACGCTTTGCAAATTTCATGGCGTCTTCAATGATCCATCTTATACCGTCAAGATGGCTGGCTTCCATATTTCCTCTGGCCCAAGTGACTACCTGACGTACGGAGTCAAGATGAGTCACATCGGCGCCTGCAACCTTTGCCGCCAATGAAGCTGCACCTGTATAAGCAAACATATTCAATACTTTTGGCGCAGGCAGACCTTCTCGCTTGGCCCTCTCTACTAAAGCTTTGGTATTGCAATAGATGTATTCCCAATTAGGAGCCTGCTCAGGAAATACTCCGACATGTTTGAATGCAGTCAATCCGAGTCTCAATGAAAAGCCTGGCCATTTTTCTTTGGCATAACCTTTATAATCTATATACCACTGATCATCCATTTTTTTAAGAAAGTTCCAAGTGCCGCTGTCCTCCTTTCCTGCCCTACCGAATCCTGCTCCCGGAGCAAACTTAACATGTGCGGTCTTCTCCCATTCCTTATTGGACAATGTCTTATCCCACAGAGCTTTGGGCTCAGGACGAATCAGACAATATCTTCCGAATCTCTCTAACTTCTCAAAATTACCTGAGTCGATAAGTTCGTAATCTTGCCATTGTCCTGAAGGATACTCTATAGTCATAAATCTAAATTATTTATCGCAAATATAATTATAATATTCTGACACCAATTGTATTATTTGGTATCAGAATATATATAACAACCTCTCTACTATTCCAAAATGACAAAAAGGCATCAAAAAGAAAGAGAATTATTCTCTAATGGCTGCTATACCAGGAAGTTCTTTGCCCTCAATAGCCTCAAGCATTGCTCCGCCTCCGGTAGAAACATAGCTTACCTTGTCGGCATAGCCCATTTGAGTCACAGCAGCAACAGAATCACCGCCACCTACAAGAGTATAGGCACCGTTCTTTGTAGCTTCCGCCAAATCTTCTGCAATCTGAAGAGTCCCCTTAGCAAAATTAGGCATTTCAAAAACTCCTACCGGGCCATTCCAAAGAATAGTCTTGGAAGCAAGAATAATCTTTTTCCAGTTATCCAATGATGCCTGTGCGGCATCCATCCCTTCCCAATCTGCAGGAATCTCAGCAATAGGGAAGATCCTCTGCTCCGCATCATTATTGAATTCCTGAGCACAAACGGTAGCCACTGAAAGAGAGATGTTCACACCCTTCTCTTTAGCCTCTTTCAATATTTCAAGAGCATCAGGAATAAGTTCGTCCTCGTGAAGAGACTTTCCGATCCGGCCGCCCTGCGCTTTCACAAAAGTATATCCCATACCGCCACCGATAATAAGATTGTCCACTTTGCCTACAAGATTTTTCAGTACCGCAAGTTTTGAAGATACCTTTGAACCGCCTATAATCGCAGTCAATGGGCGTTTTGCATTCTTAAGCACATTCTCTATAGCCTCGATTTCACCTTCCATAAGATAGCCGAACATTTTATCGTTAGGAAAATACTTAGCTATCAACGCTGTAGAAGCATGAGAACGATGAGCAGTACCAAAAGCATCATTGATATAGCAGTCTGCATAAGAAGCAAGTTTCTTTACAAACTCTTTTTGGCTTTCCTTAACTGCCTTCTTTGCAGCAGCCTTCTCTTCATCTGAAGCATCTTCTGCAAGCCCTCTCGGCTTACCTTCTTCCTCAGCATAGAAACGGAGATTCTCAAGCATAAGAGCCTCACCCGGCTTTAGAGCAGCAGCCTGCGCATCAGCCTTCATACAATCATCTGCAAACTGAACCTTAACGCCAAGATTTTCAGAAACACAGTCAATAATATGTTTGAGAGAAAATTTAGGATCTACCTTCTTAGGGCGACCAAGATGCGACATAATAATCAGAGAACCGCCTTTTTCAAGAACTTTCTTGAGTGTAGGCATTGCCCTACGGATACGAGTATCATCCGTGATGTTGAAATTCTCATCAAGAGGCACATTAAAATCGACTCTCACAATAGCTTTTTTGCCTGTGAAGTCATACTTATCAATAAATTGCTGCATAATATAATTTGTTATGATTATTATCTAAACCTATTTGGACTTATCGCCCGAAGCATTACGCAAATTTAACAATTTTATGTTAAAATGCCCCAAAATTCTCATCAGTAAATATTATCTTTGCAAATAAACACAATATAATATGTTTGACTTACTTGCAATTCATTGGCACGTTGATCCGGTGCTGTTTCATATAGGAAAATTCGGATTGAGATGGTATTCCCTCCTTTTCGTTTCAGGATTCATTTTGGGATGGTTCATATTCAAATGGTTCTTCAAAAGAGAAGGAATAGATGAAAAACTTTTAGATCCTCTGCTTTACACCCTGCTTATAGGCACAATCGTAGGTGCCCGACTCGGTCATTGCCTTTTCTATCAGCCTGACTATTATTTAGGCAGTCTGAAAGGATTTTTAGAGATATTCATGCCATGGAAAGGAGGCTTGGCCAGTCATGGTGGAGCTATCGCTCTTATAATAGCAATGATTTGGTTCGCAGCACGCTATGGCAAAAAATATAATTTCGACTTTGTTTGGATTATGGATCATTTGGCAATAGCAGTCGCATTTGCAGCAGCTTTCATCAGATTGGGCAACCTGTTCAATTCAGAAATATATGGCAATATCACTTCTCTCCCTTGGGGCTTTATCTTCGACCTTGAAGGGGAGACCGAGCCAAAGCACCCCACACAGCTATACGAATCCCTGTCCTATCTGCTTTTAGGAATTTTCCTGATATTATTATACAAATTCAAGCTTTCAAAAACATTTAGAGGCACTTACATAGGTATTTTCCTGATTATTTGTTTTGGAATGCGATTCCTTATAGAATTCATCAAAGAGCCGCAGGTAGCATTTGAAGAATCAATGGCATTGAATATGGGGCAGTTGCTTAGCATCCCTTTTGTCCTGCTCGGCATTGGCTTTCTAATTTATGCTTATATCAGAAAACAACCGGCAATGGTTATTGTTCCTAAAGAAATCAAAAAAGAGCCTACACATTACGCTAAAAGCCTGAGATAAATAAGGAAAATCTGTTGACAGACACAACATTTCAGGAAATAATACTATGATAAAAGCCATTTTCTTTGATATTGACGGTACTTTGGTAAGCATGAACACCCACAGCATGACAGACAGAGTATTAGAAACACTTTATGCCCTGAAAAAAAAGAACATCAAACTATTTATCGCAAGTGGCCGTCCACCACAAATCATTGACAATCTAAGGGACTTCCCATTTGATGGAATCATCTCAATGAATGGCGCTCTGATTATTGCAGGAGGCAATATTATATACAGAAATCCCCTTGACAAGGAAGATGCCATGAAAATTGCGCAAATCAGCAATGCAAACAAGATTCCGGCATTTATAGCCTGCGACTCAAAATGCGGAATCAACATGATGAACGACCTTTCATGGAAAATGTTCAGTCTCATCAAAATAGCTCCTCCGGAATATATGGATATTGAAGCTATAGCACGTCAGGAAAATATTTATCAGGTAACAATCTATGCTACGGCCGAAGAACAGCAAAACCTATACATGCCTTTTGTCCATAATGCTGAATTTCCAAGATGGCACCCTTCATTTTCGGATATAGTCCCAAAAGGGATCGACAAGGCCGGAGCAATAAAAACAATCTGTAGCCACTATGGAATCGATACAGCCGAAACCATTGCTTTCGGAGACGGAGGCAATGACAAGGGAATGCTCCATACTGCCGGCATCGGTATCGCAATGGGTAATGCAAAAGAGGACGTGAAAAATGCGGCAGATATGGTCACTCTCTCCGTAGAAGAAGATGGCATAATAGCAGCGCTTGAAAAGCTAAGAATAATCTAAACTCAAAAACTTTTGTAATTTTATAGTTTCTCATTACGTTTTATAAGTAATTAAATATCAACAATTTAGCAACAATTAATAAAATCAACTTGTAAAATATTTTGTTTTTAAGTATTTGCTGTATAACTTTGCTATAAATAGTGGAAGATTATATGACTATGAGTGAAAACATAAAAGACAAAATATTAAAATCTGCTGACGAACTTTTCTCAAAAAGAGGAGTTAGAGATGTGACAATAGATGATGTTTGCAGACATATCAGTATTTCCAAAAAGACATTTTACCAATATTATCCGCAAAAAGAAGATCTTGTTGCCGAAGTGATCTCTTATCACCTTAAAAAGAAAATCGACCACTGCACATTATTGCTTCAGGACAAAAATCCTGTTGAAGTAATGGCAACGATATTATATGAAATGGAAAAAAAGAAATTGTTCACATCCGACAAAAGGATAATGGGCGATGTAAAAAAATATTATCCTAACACTTTGAAAGAACATGCTTCAAGAAGGATTACGGTTCTAAAAAAAACAATTCAAGAATATATTACCAAAGGAGTTGATGAAGGATATTTCAAACATAATATCGATATCGAGACTACGATATTCTTGCTTGCGATGACACACAAGACAATGGTCAATTATATTGACGGCGAAATGCCTATAAAGGGAAAGAAATTCGCCAATAAAAGACTTTCCGCATCTTTTATAAACATGGTTCAAAGTTCCATTCTTTCCGAAAAAGGCTGGGAAGAATATAATAGATTCATTAATAATCAAAAAAATAAATAGAAATAATAAATCATTCGGATATGGTGATAAAAACATTAATTGTATCTATGGGATTGCTGTCAGGCACAGCAGAACCGATTGTTCCGGTATATGAAAATGCCATCGAGGAACAAGCTCAAACACCGGACTCCTCTACAGTGGTGCTCAGCCTTGAGGATGCTCTGAAAATAGCATTAAGCGAAAATATAGCCGTACAGGTAGCTGATAAGGAGATAGAGAGAACCCGGTATGCTATAAAAGGTGCTTATGCTGCCTTATTTCCCAAAATTGATGCCTCTGCTATTTTTCAAAGGACTATCAAGAAACAGGTAATGTATATGGACTTCGACATGAGCAAATTGATGGGAGGAGGAGGCTCAGGGAAGAAACCATCATCCAATAATGGTATAGAAGTCGGCAGATGGAACACCTACAAAGCAGGCATATCAGCTTCGATGCCATTAGTAAATGCTCAATTGTGGGAAAGTATCAAAATTTCAGGGGAGGCCGTCGAACTGGCAGTAGAAAAAGCCCGTGCTTCAAGATTAGATATGATCACACAGGTAAAGAGAGCATACTACTCCGTTCTCTTGGCAAAAGAAGCATCCAATGTATATAAAAACGTCTATAACAATGCATTGGAAAATTTCAAACAAACCGAAAGAAAATACAAAGCATCTAAAGCATCCGAACTTGAATACACAAGGGCAAAGGCTAATGTGGCTAATGCAATACCCAATCTTTACAATGCTGAAAGTTCGATTGTATTGGCTCTTTGGCAGCTTAAAGCCGTTATAGGTATGGATTTAGATAGAAATATTGACATATCAGGCTCTCTAACAGACTATTCCAAGAACATGTTATTTGACATACATCAACCTGATTCTTTAGGAGTGGAAAGAAATACTTCAATCCGTCAGCTTGCTATTCAGGCCGAACAACTTGCAGAAACCGTAAAACTCCAGAAATACGCTTATCTGCCTTCTTTAGCTGTTAATTTCTCATATAGTACGAATGCTATGACAAATGATTTTAATTTCAGCGAATATCGCTGGACACCATACTCTTATGTAGGAATAAGTTTAGCAATCCCTATTTTTTCAGGAGGGAAAAGGTATAGTGATTTGAAGCAGGCTAAAGTGCAAGCGACAGAGCTGAATCTACAAAGGATAAATACCGAAAGGCAAATAAAAATAGCTATAAGACAATACATTACAACAATGGAAACAAACATGAAGAGCTATAGTTCGGCACAAGAAGCAGTGTATATGGCACAGAAGGCTTATGATATTTCTGCCGCATCCTATAACTTAGGCAAAAATACATTGACAGACCTTAATGATGCTCAATTGGTGCTGACTCAGGCCAAATTGGCAGAGTCACAGGCAATATATAATTTTATTGTTGCCAAAGCCCAGTTAGAACAGACAATTGGCTGCGATTTTATTGACGAAAATGGTAATGCAAACCTTCAGCGTTCATTGATTAATTAATTGTAATAATAATAGTTATGAAAAATATATTTAGAAATATTGTTATTGCCGGAATCATAATTGCATTCGCAGGATGCAACAACAACACAGGCAAGACTATGGTTCAAAAGAAAGAAACTTCCAATATAGATGCTATAAAAATCGAGACTTATAGCGCCTCATTTCAAGATGTGCCGCAGAATGAAGTTTACTCTTCCACAATTCAGGCTTATGCAGTAAATAACATTGCTCCGATAAGCGGCTCAAGAATACAGAAAATCAATGTAGAGATAGGCGATTTTGTAAATAAGGGACAAATTCTCGCAGAAATGGACAAGGTGCAGCTCAATCAAGCCAGACTGAAGCTCACAAATGATTCTACAGAATTCATCCGAACCAAAGGACTTTATAAGGAAGGAGGAATTTCAAAATCGAATTATGAGTCTATGGAACTATCAATGAAGGTAAGTAGAAGTTCATATCAGAATCTATATGAAAACACAATACTGCGTTCTCCTGTGTCAGGAGTCATAACAGCTCGTAACTATGACAAAGGAGATCTGTTCACTATGGGCAGACCTATATACGTAGTCCAGCAGATTTCCCCTGTCAAGCTTCTTGTAGGCATATCCGAGAGCGATTATACCGCCATCGCAAAAGGAAAGCAAGTAAATATTACGGTAGATGCTCTGCCTGACACTACTTTCAAAGGCACTGTCAATAGGATATATCCGACTATCGATGCTACCACACACACTTTCCTAACAGAAATAATAGTTGACAACAACGATAGGAAGCTAAGACCTGGAATGTATGCCAAAGTAATGATTACTTTTGGTATCAATCACAGCATAACATTGCCTGATGAAGCAGTTGTCAAAATGCAGGGTTCAGGGCAAAGGCACGTATTTGTACTTCAACCAGACAATACGGTCAAGAGCTGTCCTGTAACATTGGGCAGACATTTCGGCAATTATTATGAAATACTTGAAGGAGTCGCAGAAGGCGATATCGTGGCCACAAAAGGTAGTTCCAGCCTAAAAAATGGAAGTATGGTAGAAGTAGTTAACAATTAAAAGCCAACAATATGAGTATATACAGATCAGCGGTGAAGCATCCTGTCACGACAGCCTTAGTATTTATGGCTTTCGCGATATTCGGAATCTTCTCCCTTATCAACACTTCGATAGCCTTGTTCCCGGACTTCGATGCCAATGTCGTTATGGTTATTTCGTCTTATCCCGGAGCAAGTGCATCTGATATTGAAAACAACCTGACGAAAGTTCTGGAAAATTCATTAAACAGTGTTGCGCACCTAAAAAATATGACATCGTCATCACGTGAAAACACTTCTGTAATAACTCTGGAATTTGAATATGGCACCGATATCAACGAAGCCAGCAATGATATAAGGGACAAACTGGACCTAATAAACTCAGTACTACCCGCAGGAGCATCGGTACCTGTACTATTCAAATTCAGTGCAGAAGATATGCCAATAATACTTTTATCCGCCACTGCTGAAGAAAGCGCCCCGGGATTGGCAAAAATCCTTGAAGACAAGGTAAAGACCCCTTTGGGACGAGTAAATGGAGTAGGTACAATCTCTATAAACGGAGCGCCAAAAAGGGAAATCCAAGTATATTGCGATCCGAACAAGCTCGATGCTTATGGACTTTCTGTTCAAAAAATATCACAAATCATTGCAGCAGAGAACAAGAACATACCTTCCGGCAACATAGACATCGGTTCAGAGACATTTACCCTTAGGGTCGAGAAAGAACTTAAAGACCCTTCAGAATTGCTCGATATTGTAGTAAGTTCATTAAACGGTCAGCTTGTTTATCTGAAAGATGTAGCCACCGTACAAGACGGTCTTGAGGAAAAATCCCAGGAATCATACACTTCCTTTGGAGGGGAAAATCCTACAGGAGACAACAGGTCTGCCACCATTTCTATTCAGAAGCAGTCAGGAGCAAACACTGTAAATGTCATAAAGGCTATAAAGAAAAAATTGAAGGAACTCGAAAAAACTCTTCCTTCAGATATAAAGATTACATCTATCATAGACTCTTCAGACAATATTATAAATAGTATAAATTCTTTGGAAAAAACCATTCTGATTACTCTTTTGGTAGTTATGTTGGTTGTCTATATTTTCCTTGGTCGCTGGAGAGCCACATTTATTATTGTACTGTCTATTCCGATTGCGCTTTTGGGCTCTTTGGTATATTTGTTTGCAACAGGCAATACTTTAAATATAATATCAATGTCCGCCTTGTCAATAGCGATAGGTATGGTAGTGGATGATGCTATTGTGGTTTTGGAAAACATATCAACCCACCTTGAGCGAGGAGAAAAACCTAATGAAGCTGCTGTACACGGCACTTCAGAAGTGGGAATCTCCGTAATTGCCTCTACACTAACAATGCTATGCGTATTCTTGCCGCTGACAATGATTTCAGGTATGGCCGGTCTTCTGTTCAAACAGCTTGGATTTATAGTTAGTATAATAATGATCATATCCACAACTGCTGCTCTGACATTAGTTCCGATGCTCTGTTCCAGAATGCTTAAGAACAGATCAAAAACGGGTAAACTCCACAGTATGATATTCAATCCTGTAGATAGTTTTCTTGACAAGATTTCAAATGGTTATGCAAAACTCGTAGGCTGGGCTGTAATACACAGAAAAACTGTTATTTTCAGTGCATTAGGTATATTTATTTTTGTTTTGGCAGTTCTTGGACCCGGAATAAAAACAGAATTTTTCCCTACTGCCGACCAAGGCAGAATAACTGTAAAAGTTGAACTTCCCGTAGGCACGGAACAGTCTGTAACGGCCGCATTTTCAGCAAAACTTGCCGAACGTCTTAGAAATGAAATACCTGAAATCAAAATACTTCAGTACAATTTCGGCCAAGCAAGCTCAAGCAACACATACGGCAATCTTCAGGCTACAGGCTCTAATATCATGTCAATGAATATCAATCTTGGCTCCATGGAATTGAGAAAAAGATCTGCATCAGAAATCATGGAAATTATCAGGCAAGATTTGAGGGATTATCCTGAAATTAAAAAAGCTACTGTTTTTGAAGGAATAGGAGGTATGGGCAGTTCTTCCACTGTCAATGTCGAGCTATACGGCTATGATTTCGAAGAAACAGACAGGATAGCCAGAGAACTTCAGGAAAAAATGTTAGATGATAAAATTTTCTCCCAAGTAACGCTTAGCAGGGACGATTACACTCCCGGCTATCAGGTCGATTTTGATCGGACAAAACTTGCTCTGAATGGGTTAAATTCCACAATGGCAGCAGCTGCCTTCAGTGCCGCCATGAAAGGTAGTGTCAATTCTTTCTATCGTGAAGAAGGTGACGAATACAATATCCGTGTGAGATTCGCCAAAGAATTCCGTAACAGCGTAGAAGACATTGAGAATATCATTGTCTATAATTCTATGGGCAAAGGCATAAAAATCAAAGAGTTAGGTTCAGTGGAAGAAACACGTATTCCTCCTACAATCGAAAGAAAAAACAGAGAGCGATATATCACAATAAGTGGGGCCATTGCTCCGGGACATGCTCTCAGCGAAGCTGTAGCATCTTCAAAGAGTATTATAAACAACACCGTTATCCCTAAAAACATGTCAGTGGAAATTGCAGGTGATTTTGAGGAACAGCAGAATATGTTCTTCGACCTGACTATACTTATGATATTGATTGTCATACTTGTATATATGGTAATGGCTTCACAGTTCGAATCATTCATGAGTCCGTTTGTCATTATGTTCTCAGTACCATTCGCATTTACAGGTGTTATCTTAGGGCTATGGGCCACAAATACACCTCTTGGAGTAATGGCTATGATAGGCATTATTATTTTGTTGGGAATTGTGGTCAAAAACGGTATTGTGCTTATTGACTACACTATTCTTATGCGAGAAAGAGGAATGAATGTTATTGAAGCATCTGTGACTGCTGCCAAAAGCCGTCTACGTCCTATATTGATGACCACACTTACTACCGTATTGGGTATGATTCCGCTTGCTGCCGGTAGAGGAGAAGGTTCGGAGATGTGGCGTTCATTAGGTATGACTGTTTGCTGGGGACTTACTGTGTCCACACTTATCACCCTTGTGCTGATTCCTACCGTCTATTGCGTATTCGCTACCAGACAAGAAAGGAGGGCCGCCAAAAAATTAGCCGAGAACAATTAATTATTATATCATGAAAGCAATATTCATATCATATAATCAGGCATTCAATGAAGAAATAGCCCTATTGCTTGAGAAGTTCGGGCAGAGGGGATTTACAAGATGGGAAGATATTTCAGGACGAGGCAGTATCAATGGAGAGCCTCATCTTGGCAATCACGCTTGGCCTGTCCAAAATCACGCCATTCTTAGCATAGTAGATGATGCAAAGGTGCAAGAGATACTGTCAGCCATAAAGGCTAAGGATGAAGCAGCACCGGATCTTGGTCTTAGAGCTTTTGTTTGGAATATTGAGGAATACTATTAATCAAACTGTTCCTTATAGCCATCTGACTGTATTTCCACTAAGGCTCTAAAAGTCACATTTGCCAGTGATATTCTTTCCTTGACAAACGTTGTAAAGCCCGGTGTGCTTATTCAACTACAGATCTTAATGAGTTAGCAGATATATACGTTGCAACAAAGTTAAGTCACAAGTGCTAGCCAAAATTTTGACCGGCACTTGTGACTTTTTCTAACATAAAGTCTATCATTCCGATAATTCTTTACCCTTCCGACCCAAGGGAGAAATCTGCATAATAAGATGACATCCCATCTATATACGAGTAGCAGTGCAACATTCTTACCGACTGAGGTGCAAGCCTATAAGTTTATGCTTCAAAGCTGCCCCCAAAGCATATTCACCGTAATCAATGTTACTATCCAAAGTATATAAAGCCCTCCACTTGAACAGATTGCTGCTCTGCATAGCTAAAAGCCTCTCCATCGTTGCTTTAGGGATAATCAGATGACAAGGAATAATAACCGCAATAGGATTAAGACCGATTGCATGAGCCACAGCCCGCACTCCGGAACCTTTGCCTATGCTCTTTGCAAAATCCGAATAGCTGACAAGAGCCGGTAACGGATTGTCAAATCCTTTTTCCGAATGAGTAAGCTCAAATAGTTTTTTCCATACCATTATTTGGAAATCCGTACCAAAAAGCCTGAGATCGTCCCATTTGACCTTATCTGACAATTCAAAAAGCTGTAAAGTATTGATTTTGCGACAATAAACCTCTCTTACAGACTTGTAAGGCATTTTGGCCAATTCCGAAAAAACAATTTCACCTCCTCTGAAATCATTTGATATCGAGGCGATTTTACCGTCAATGGTTATAACAGTCCATTCAAGGTCAGGATCCATAATTTCAATCGTTATTCATTTCTTTAATATCTACTTCGCCACGCCTGCTTTCTCCCATGAGCCATTCGCAGTAATAGTCTGCCATTCTCCAGAAAAAATAATCATTCATATTACCATAGCCATGTCTCTGACCGGGCAAAAACATAACATCGAATCTCTTGTTAGCCTTAATCAAGGCATCCATAACCCTTATAGTATTGGCAGGATGTACATTATCATCAATATCGCCTGTCCACAACATCAGATGTCCCTTAAGATTTTTCACAAGTTCTTGGTTTGTTTTTATCTTATATACAAAAGAAGTGTCTCCTTTGTCGATCTTTTCCAATATTCCATGGTGCTGCTCACTCCACCACCTGTTATATATCGTATTATCGTGATTACCGGAACAAGATACCGCCACCTTAAAGAAATCCGGATATGTCAGAAGAGCGGCTGTGGACATAAAACCTCCCCCTGAGTGCCCATGAATACCGACACGATTCATATCCATAAAAGAATAACGTGCTCCAAGCTGCTGTAATGCATACTTCTGATCTTCAAGTCCATAGTCACGAAGATTTCCATAACCGTAATTATGATACCATTTGGAGCGATTAGGGTGACCTCCCCTATTGCCGACAGTCACAACAATAAATCCAAGCTGGGCTAAACGGTCTGTCCTTGTAAAACCTTTGCTCCAAGAAATATTATTTGCCTCAACCTGAGGTCCTGGATATACATAATCGCATACCGGATAAATCTTTGTAGAATCAAAATCAAACGGCTTGTACATAGCTCCATACAAGTCTGTCACACCGTCAGCAGCCTTTACTTTGAATCTTTCCGGGAACTTATATCCGGCCTCAAAAAGCAATGAAAAGTCGGCTTCCTCCAAGTCTGAAATCTTCTTGCCGGCAGTGCTGAAAAGAGCTACGGCAGGCTTGCAATCCACTCTCGAATAATTGGCTATAAAGTATTTTCCGTCATCGCTTACATAAGACAATACATCCATATCGTCCATATCCAATTTCTTTGGCTTCCCACCGGAAAGAGGAACACCATAAGTATGAATCTGATACGGATTTTCATTATCCTGAACACCACAGGCACTGAAAATTATACTCGTGGAATTGACAGCAAGAACATCTTCGACGTGAAATGCCCCCTCCGTCAAATTTTTAATCATTCTTCCATCTTTATCAAATAAATATAGATTAGCCCAACCGTTACGCTCAGACCAGAATATGATATTGCCATTATCAAGAATTTTAGGCTTCCTGAATTCTACATAAGTATTCAGCCTCTCTTTAATAACAGTATGAGTCGAATCTTCTCCTATACCGACTCTGCAAAGATCAACTCTTTTCAGATCTCGACTAAGCCTATATAGCCAGAAATTGTTTTCATCACCAAGCCATAAATTAGAATAATAATCTTTATAAGCATCCTTCTGCTTGGTATCAGCAGAAAGAAGCATAATATCCTGATCTTTGAAAGCATTGATAGCGATCTTCTTGGAAGTTCCGTCCGGCATTGAAAAAACATACAACTCCCCTTTAGGTCCCGGCTGCCCAGGCATCTGATATTTATATGTTTCCAATGTAGGTCTTGGCTTTCCAACAGAATTGATTACCCACATATTCTTAACCGGCCTCATATCCCATTTCATTGTTGCAAAATGCTTAGAATCAGGACTCCATACCACTCCCAAAGGGTATTCCTTTTTCGTGGTGTCAGCAGTAGTGCTGCCTTTATAATTGTCTGTACCCCAACTAAACTCTTTTATGCCGTCTCCGGTAAGCCGATGCCAGACAATAGTACTATCCTTTTCATCTTTTGCGGCTTTACGAAGATTAGTCGAATCCATATAAAAAAGATTATGGTTCTTCAAAAAAAGACCTATCGTCCCATCAGGTGAAACGGCTGCCCAGTCAGGATATATTTTCTCTTTTTCTTTTATTTGTTTAAGTTTTCGAGAAGCTATATCATATTCAAAATGAAATACCTTCTTGACGGTTTTTGTCGAATCCTTCTTATCCTTAATATAGATAGAACTCCTGATGTCAAAAGTGAAAGCCTTATCATCTTTAAGTTTCAGATTTATTAAATGGATATGACTGGCATCAAACGGATCACGAATAGTATCTGACAATTGCATCGCTATACGAGACATATCAAAAATCTCTGATTTCTTACCATTTGCAGCATCCACAATATAATACCGGCTACCTCTTGAAGTCTTCCACTCATACCAGAATTTATCCGAATCCCTGAACCAATTAGGCTTGATTCTGGTAGAAAATACCATCCGGCCAACATGTTTTGTGGAAAACCTTGACGCCAGATCATAATTCGGCGTTCTGACATATTTGTCCCCACCCTGCTTAGCATGCACCCCTATAGGAGAGTCCGGAGCAGGCTCATAACCTTTTTGAGCGAATGATATAAAATTATTTGCGGTTATGGTAAGGGCAACCAAAATAAAAGCTTTGTTTTTTAACATCTTATTATCAGTCTTTTTTGTAAATATAGGAAATTTAAAGGAATTTTGTTATTCTTGAGTTTTGATATAACAAATCGATGCAATGAAACTGATAGCCGATTCCGGATCATCCAAAATAACTTGGGCCTGCTTGCCGGATAATAGCAGTACGCCTATTATATATGAAGCCCTTGGCAATAATCCTCTGTATGGGACAGAAATAGAGGCTAAAACCAATATATTGAGATCACTGCCGAAAGAAATTTCACCGGGAGATATTCAAGAGATATATTATTATGGAGCCGGAGTTTTGAAATCCATAGAAAAGGATATCAGCAACATTTTATCTTCAATTTTCCCAAATGCCAATAAAATATTTGTATCTAATGACCTTATAGGCGCAGCCAGATCACTTTTGGGAAGACAGAGCGGTTTTGCAGCAATCTTAGGGACAGGGATGAATTCTTGTATCTATAACGGCAGGGAAATAGTTTCTAAAATACCTTCATTAGGCTTCATTTTGGGCGACGAAGGCAGTGGGGGCAATATTGGAAAAGAGCTTTTGAAGGACTACATTCGTGGAAATATGCCACCGGAAGTTAGAAATGAACTTGCAGCTCTTATATCTATGAGCGATGATGAGATTATTAGCAATATATACTCTAAACCTTTTCCAAATAGATTCTGTGCCGGTTTCTGCAAATATGTAACTGATAACAAATTGAAATATGACTATTGTCACTCTTTAATTGAAAAAGTTTTTGATGATTTTTTCAAAAATATAGTTTCAAAATATTCCGATTATAACAAATACAGCTTTAACTGCGTAGGCTCCGTAGCCTATTCAAATAGCGACATTTTAACTGATACCGCTATAGGTTATGGCATGAATCCCGGACGTATTCTTCAGAATCCGATTGACGGCCTCATTGATTTTCATAGGGCATAACTTGAATATTCCGTTCGTAAATACATCTAAATTAAAATATTATGCTTATATTTGCAGTTCCCAAAATATAGGGAGAAACATAAATTAAAGATTTACAATCATTTATGCCAACAATTCAACAACTTGTCCGTAAAGGACGCGAGACGCTTGAATATTCAAGCAAGTCTCGTGCACTGGAGGCATGTCCTCAAAAACGCGGAGTTTGCGTGCGTGTTTACACCACCACCCCTAAGAAACCTAACTCAGCTATGCGTAAGGTTGCGAGGGTAAGACTCACAAATGCGAAAGAGGTCAATGCTTACATACCGGGAGAAGGCCACAATCTTCAGGAACACAGCATTGTGCTTGTTCGTGGAGGCCGTGTGAAAGATCTTCCAGGTGTACGTTACCACATCCTTAGAGGCGCTTTGGATACAGCCGGTGTAGAAGGCAGGACACAGTCCCGATCACTCTACGGCACCAAAAAGCCAAAGAAATCTAAGAAGTAATCTATTTTATTTATTAAATTAATTTTCTGAAAAATGAGAAAAACGAAGCCTAGAAAGAGGATTCTGCTTCCTGATCCAAAGTTTCACGATACAAATGTAACACGTTTCGTGAACAATCTTATGTTAGAGGGAAAGAAGAGTATCGCGTATTCTATTTTTTACGATGCCATTGATATGGTAGGCGAGAAGATGAAAGATTCTGACAAGGCTCCTTTAGATATTTGGAGGAAAGCTCTCGAAAACGTAACCCCTCAAATCGAGGTTAAGTCACGTCGTGTAGGAGGAGCCAACTTCCAGGTGCCTACGGAGTTGAGACCGGAAAGAAAAGTCTCGCTGTCTATGAAGAATATGATAAACTTCGCCCGTAAGCGCTCAGGTCATTCAATGGCCGAAAAACTTGCCGCAGAGATTTTGGCGGCTTATAACAACGAGGGTGGTGCATTCAAGAGAAAAGAAGATATGCACAAAATGGCAGAGGCCAACAAGGCATTTGCCCACTTCCGTTTCTAATCTTTTAGTCGGATGGCAAAAAGAGATCTTAAATACACAAGGAATATCGGCATCATGGCTCATATCGATGCCGGTAAGACGACTACTTCAGAACGTATCCTGTATTACACAGGAAAAACACACAAAATCGGTGAGGTACACGAAGGCGCTGCAACCATGGACTGGATGGCTCAGGAGCAGGAGCGTGGTATTACCATTACTTCCGCTGCTACAACTGCATTCTGGCACTACAAAGACCAGACATACCAGATAAACCTTATCGACACTCCCGGTCACGTTGATTTCACTGTTGAGGTGGAACGTTCTCTGCGTGTACTTGATGGTACAGTAGCCACGTTCTGTGCAGTCGGACGAGTTCAGCCGCAGTCGGAAACTGTATGGCGTCAGGCGGATAAGTATGGCGTTCCAAAAATTGCTTATGTCAATAAAATGGACCGTGTCGGTGCGGATTTCTTTGCGTGCGTTGAAGAAATTCATTCAAAACTCGGTGCCAATGCCGTGCCTATTTGTATTCCTATAGGCTCTGAAGACAAGCTTCAGGGTATTATCGATTTGATTGCAAGAAAAGCTCTCATCTATGACAACAATAGTGAAGCTCTTGTAAATTATAAAGTTGTGGACATTCCTGCTGAACTTCAGGGCGAGGCAGAGAAATGGAGAGACAAGCTCGTTGAGACAGCTGCGGAATGCGACGAAGCTCTTATGGAAAAATATTTTGAAGATCCGGAATCTCTTACGGAGGATGAAATTATTGCAGCTATTCGCAAGGGTACGATTTCTATGCAAATTGTTCCTGTATGCTGCGGTTCGTCTTTCAAGAATAAGGGTGTACAGTTCCTTTTGGACTCTGTCATGCGTTACCTTCCTTCTCCTCTTGACAAAGGTGTTGTAGTAGGTACGAATCCTAACACAGGAGAAGAAGAGGATCTTCAGCCTTCAGTCGATGAACCATTCTGCGCTTTAGTCTTCAAGATTGCAACTGATCCGTTTGTGGGTCGTCTTGCTTTTATGAGGGTGTATTCCGGACGAGTAGATGCCGGTACTTATGTGCATAACACACGTACAGGTAAGAAAGAAAGGATTGCTCGTCTATATCAGATGCACTCAAACCATCAGAATCCTATCGAATTCGTAGAGGCCGGTGACATATGTGCAGCTGTAGGTTTCAAAGACCTTCGTACAGGTGACACTATATGTGATGAAAATCATCCTATAGTTCTCGAGTCTATGGAATTCCCTGATCCGGTTATCGGTATCGCAGTCGAGCCTAAGACTCAGAATGACCTTGAGAAGTTGGGTATTGCTCTCGGCAAACTTGCTGAAGAAGATCCTACTTTCACTGTCAAATCAGACCACGAGACAGGTCAGACTGTTATCAGTGGTATGGGCGAACTTCATTTGGATATTATCGTGGATCGTCTACGTCGTGAATTTGGCGTTGAAATCAATCAAGGCGCTCCTCAGGTCAATTACAAAGAGGCTATTACAGGTACGGTACAGCATCGAGAGTTGTTCAAGAAACAGTCCGGCGGTCGTGGTAAATTCGCTGATATAATAGTTGAAATCGGCCCTGCAGATGAGGGCGTTTCAGGACTTCAGTTTGAAAATCAGGTTAAAGGCGGTAACGTTCCTAAAGAATATGTACCTTGCGTGCAGAAAGGCTTTGAGTCAGCAATGGCAAATGGTGTTCTTGCAGGCTATGAGGTTCAGTCACTTAAGGTTACTCTTCTTGACGGTTCATACCACCCTGTCGATTCAGACCAGCTTTCATTTGAAATTGCCGCCAGAATGGCATTCCGCCACGCTTGTCCTAAAGCCAAGCCGGTTCTTCTTGAGCCTATCATGAACCTTGAGGTTGTGACTCCTGAAGAATATATGGGAGACATTGTCGGTGACCTTAATCGTCGTCGCGGACAAATTAACGCAATGGATACAACTGCCAATGGCGCAAGGATTATCCGTGCTTTCGTTCCGCTGTCAGAACAGTTCGGTTATGTCACTGTACTTAGGACGCTATCATCAGGTCGTGCAACCAGTACAATGAGTTTCGACCACTATTCAGAGGTGCCTGCAAGCCTTGCTAAGGACATTATAGAAAAGAGTGGCTACAAGCTCTCTGATGATGACGAGTAATATTAATTTATAAACGGTAAACAATATTGATATGAGTCAGAAAATAAGAATAAAACTCAAATCATTCGATCATATGCTGCTTGACAAGTCTGCAAAGAAGATCGCTGATACAGTGATTGCTACCGGTGCAAAGGTATGTGGCCCTATTCCACTTCCTACCGACAAAAAGATTTTCACTGTAAACCGCTCTACCTTTGTGAATAAAAAGGCTCGTGAGCAGTTCGAACTAAACTCATACTGTAGGCTATTAGATATCGACGATTCTAATGCAAAGACTGTCGATTCTCTAATGAAACTCGAACTTCCTTCAGGCGTTGAGGTAGAAATTAAAGTCTGACATTATTGATTATCTGCTTCAATTGATTCAAAAGACCTTTTTAGCTTATTTTGGCATAGGTTTTTATATAAAATTGATGTAGAATGGTCAAAAAGTGTTATATTTGTAAAGTGGTTTTCAGACCACTTTACATAAAGGGTCCCATAGCTCAGTTGGTTAGAGCATCTGACTCATAATCAGGGGGTCACAGGATCATGCCCTGTTGGGACCACAAAAAGGATAGTGATAAGCTGTCCTTTTTTGTTTTTATATATCTTAATTTTATCTGATTTAGGGTATAATGGACATTCTTGGAGCTATACTGACAAAAGGGTATAATAGGCTGGGCATTTTCCTAAATTAAAGGATTATGGCAGAACCCAATGGATACAACGTCCATCGCGTTCCATCCCACGAAACCAAGTCATCTGGCGTTTTGCAAACTGATGTATTGCATTTGCCAGAAGAATGTGCATTTCTTCGTAACTCAATACTCCAATAACATATTGCGTGACATATTTATATTCAAGACCATAATACACAAGATCTTCTGCCGCTATTCCCGAATCTATAAGCCCTTTGACTTCATCTATCATCCCTTCGGCAAGTCGTTCGTCAAGTCTTCTGTCAATCCTTGCCACTCTATCCTCTCTGGAAACAAGAGTTCCGATATAATAAGTATTTTTAGGCAAAATTGACGTTCTCCTGACAGGATGTTCCTGCTCATAAAATGCCACCTCCAATGCTCTTATAACTCTTCTTTTGGACTCCATTACGCTCTTATCTGTCAATGGTCTCAATTCGGCTAATTTCTCCCTAAGTTCTTCTATATCGGACTTCTCAAGATTAGCTCTTAATTCGGGGTCAGGCGGAATTTGCGGCAAAGTGTATCCGCAAGTAGCTGCCTCTATATAAAGTCCTGAACCTCCGCATAATATAGGTATCATTCCTCTTGAAACTATATCTCGATAGGCATTCTCAAAGGCAAGCTGATAATCATATATATTATATCTTGTACCGGCTTCCGCTATATCAATGAGATGATAAGGGATCTCCTGATATTCGGACAAATCCTTACCTGTGCCAATATCCATTCCACGATAAACCTGACGAGAATCAGCCGAAAGAATTTCTGCCGCAATAGAGGAAGAACCAGATCTGACAGAGGCTATTTGCCTGGCAAAATTCACAGCATAACGAGTCTTTCCGGAAGCAGTTGGCCCCAATATGCAGATAAGGTCTATCTCTTTGTTATCAAAAGCCTTAACAATATCTTCGATATTGATTATCTCCGGTTCCGGCAATTCTGCCATCGGTGGGATTCCCGGACGGTCTCCAAGCAATATTGACTTGTTGATTTTTCTCATAATTACAAAGTTACGGTTTTTTATGGTATCTTTGTTGTCCTTTAACATTGATATGGCACAAAAAGATAATAAGAGAGTTCAGATCAACAATAGGAGAGCCTCGTTTGACTATGAGTTTTTAGAGACCTTCCAAGCCGGTATTGTACTCGTCGGTACGGAAATAAAATCCATACGTTCAGGAAAGGCTTCTTTAGTGGACGCATATTGCTATTTTGACACTAAAGGACAATTATATGTTAAGGGGATGAATATAGCCCAATATTTTTGGGGCTCTTGGGGGCAACATGAACCTATGAGGGATCGTAAGCTGCTACTTACCAAACGCGAACTTCTTAAACTCCGTCAAGCTGTTAAGCAAAAGGGGCTTACCATTGTCGCAACAAAAATGTACATTGCCGATAATAGTTACGCTAAAGTGCAGATTGCACTTGCACGTGGCAAAAAGGAATATGACAAGAGGCAGACTATCAAGGAGAAGGATATTCGACGTGAATTGGAAAGAGGATGATGAAATGACTCTCTAAAGCCTGTTTTTCTCTAAAACCTTCCAATAGTCCGCATCAAATTCAGGATATTTGAAAGAGCCTTCATGGTCAATCACAAATGATAGATAAGTAATTTTAAGGCCTTGTTTCAGAAACATCCTCTCATAGAAAGTCTGCACCTGGAAAAGAGCATTGACTGCATCTTCACCACACACTGAATACAAAGCGGCGGAATTACCATTAAGACTCAATAATGCACGTCCTTCGCCATATAAATCTTCAGTACTGAAAAGCATCTGCATATTGTTTTGAAGAATAACAGCCTTGGAATACTGATGCAAAAACATACTATCAGTCTTGAGATGAACCACACCGCCGGACTTGAGAAAGGATCTGTATCTATCAAGAAAAAGAGGACTTGTCAGACGGCTGTTCTCGCTCTTCATCTGCGGATCAGAAAAAGTAAGCCATATCTCCGACACCTCGCCTCGATCAAAAAAAGCCTCGATAAACTCTATCCTTGTACGAAGAAAAGCCACATTAGGCAATTTATGTTCAGTGGCATACTTAGCGCCTTTCCACAGACGCGCCCCTTTAATATCCAATCCGATATAATTGAAATCCGGATTTCTAAGCGCCATATCAATCGTATATTCACCTTTTCCACAACCGAGTTCCAAGATAATCGGCTGTTCTTTGGCAAACATAGTAGAATTCCATTTACCTTTTACCGGATGATCTTTAAGTACCAATCCGTTACCTTTACAGGGGTCCAGAACCTCTTCAGACAAAGGTTGCAAAAGACATTCAAAAGACTCGTTTTCTTTGAATTTTCTTAATTTATCGTGACCCATACTATATCTCTCTTACCAGTCTGACTCCTATCCCCGGAATCTTGTATCTATTTACAAATTCCTCCGGCACCGATATATACAATTTCCATTGCCCATAATCATAAGGCAAGATGCCGGACCTATATCTGACCATAAAAAGTTTCGAATAGCGATAGCTCGCTGACAAATCATTCCCAGACAGCCATACATTCTCCTCAAAAAAAATCCGTCCAGGAGACTCCCACATCATATTAAGCGACATATTCTCAAACCCTTCAAAAATATTATCACTGCATTCCATCGGGATGAGCAAATCAACTCCATATCCGATAGCAGAAGAATCCGACATATCCAATACAAATTCATAACGCCCATAATCATCTCTATCTGAGGATTTTGCATATATCTCTTCAGTGTTTGGCTTAGAACAAGAACACAAACCGAATGTCATTAAAATAACGACAACAGACAAAATGATATTGGTATTATACAATTTCAAAAAACATTAAAGGTTAAACTTCCTTCGTGCTATTAGGATGATAATCCGTGTGAATCTTCCCCTTACGATCTTTGCTGTGGTAATGACTACTATTATTTTGTGAGGTATCTGCCGATTCATTATTCGGTTTCTTGCGATTGCGTCGGCGTTTTTTATTATTCAAATTATCAAAACGGGTAATACTGTCATCTCCTACAGCTGAAATGAATTCCGGACGCTCCGGCTTAGGCTCATTTTTCAAGGATTCCGGCTTTATGCCATTTCGATTCATCTTAATGATCTCCTTAACCTCAAAGGCTTCTAAAGGATAGATGTTTGCAAGAGAACCTTTTTCATAAGAAAAATACATCACTTCCTTAAGAATATCTGTCTTGACAAGATATGCAAGGCCATCTTCAAATTCAAGAGGTTCAACAACCTTAGGAATACGAGACTGGGCATCAAGATAATTAACTACCTCATAATTAAGGCAACATTTCAATTTTCCGCATTGTCCGGCAAGTTTCTGCGGATTAAGAGACAAGTCCTGACATCTTGCCGCATTGGTAGAAATAGACTTGAAATTTGAGATATAATTCGCACAGCATAACTCCCTACCGCAAATACCTATACCTCCGATAAGACCGGCTTCTTGACGGGCGCCTATCTGTTTCATTTCAACCTTAATCCTGAATTCTTCGGCAAAAACCTTGATTAGCTGCCTGAAATCCACTCTGCCGTCAGCAATATAATAAAAAATGGCCTTTGTGCCATCTCCTTGAAACTCGACATCACCAATCTTCATATCGAGGCCAAGTTCTACAGCTATCTGGCGAGAGCGTATCATGGTTTCTTGCTCTCTGGCTATCGCTTCCTGCCATTTTTCAAGATCA
The DNA here is from genome assembly GCA_963548935.1 of uncultured Bacteroidales bacterium. Taxonomy (GTDB): domain Bacteria; phylum Bacteroidota; class Bacteroidia; order Bacteroidales; family UBA932; genus Cryptobacteroides. Next base: position 422,896 of record CAUUVS010000001.1, on the reverse strand, counting down.
AAAGGCTTAGCCTTTCTATATATTTTCTTAAACTCTGTATTGGACTTGTCAATCCCCTTACACTTCATCTGCCTACCGACCAATGGCCCTTCCATAACAACGATTCCGAGATCATGACCACTCTGGGCCTCAACGATAACAAAATCGCCTATATTGATATTCTGACCTGAATCATTACGATAAATCGCTTTGCGGGTATTCTTGAATCTGACTTCAAATAAATCAGAATACCTCTCCTGACTCACCTTGTCTAACCAATTATATTCTTCTAACTTGCAACATCCGCTCCTATAGCGACAATCAAGCTCCCCATCATTATTGCGACTTATGGAACAGCCTCTATTGCAGTCAAACCGTATATTCTCGTTTTCTTCCATAAAATCAAACATTTACAAACAATCTATTGACAAGATTGGTAAAAATAATTTTCTGATTGACATTTCTATCAAGCATATAGCCGGCACTTCCAATTATTGCCAAAGCATTGCGACTAAAAGACTTCTTGCACTTTTTAGCCATAATTTCATAAAAAACCATATCATCAGGAAGCACACCGGCCAATTCTTCCATGCCTTGTTGAATCATAAATATCTTCCTGAGACATTCACCTGCAAAGGTACAAAAAGCTTTCTGTTTTTCACGTGAATCCAAAGCTGCAATTGCTTCACCGGTCTCAAGAGCCGAAAGGTAATTTCTGTCCAATGAGTTCTGAATCAGTTCTTTGAATAAATCCTTTATCTCAATATTTTCATAGCCTTCAGAAAGGCTTTGCAAAGCAATACCGACACTTCCTCCTGAAAATTCCGCAGCGATTACGGCCTCTTCATCTACTATGGAAAATTCTTCTTTCAAAGTCTCTTCAACATCCTTCCTATCTACAGGAGCCACTCTTATCCTAAGACAGCGCGATGAAATCGTCTGTAAAACATCTTCAGGAGAATGAGTGATAAGAATATATATTGTTTTGGAAGCCGGTTCTTCTATTGATTTAAGAAGCATATTTGCTGTCTGTGCATTCATTTTTTCAGGAAGCCAAATAATAATTGCCCTATAGCCGTCTGTAACTGAAGACAATGACAACTTCTGAAGTATAGCAGCACCTTCAGACTTTGATATTATGCCGGACTTCTTTTCAAATCCCAGAGCCGAAGACAATTCATTTTCAAGAAAATATGGATTCTTCAAAACCAATTCTTTCCAGTATGCAGCAAAATTGTCGCAAATAAGTTTGCTTGCCTCACCGGAAACCTTGGTCCCTGTAGTTATTGGAAAGGTAAAATGTATGTCCGGGAAAATTATCTTTGAATTTTGATGACAAGAGGCACAATGCCCACAGGAATCCCCTCCGGTGCGCTCTTTACAATTGACATATTGTATGAATGCCAAAGCAAGGGCAAGAGCGCCTCCTCCTTCGTTTTCATGCATAAGGATAGCATTCGGAATCCGGCCTCTATCAGCCATACCGATAAATGCTTTTTTGATATCTTCGTGTCCCCTTATATCTGAAAATCTCATCTTTCCCTTATTCCAACATAATTAGCAAGAATTGTCAAATACTCTTTATCCTCTCCATCAGGAAAAGCTTCCAGAGCCTTTATAGCCTTCCCAAGAAATTCTTCCAACTTCTTCACTGCATAGTCGATTCCTTTATACCTGAATACAAATTGAATTATTTCCTGCTGATACTCCGGATGTTCATGAACTCCCAACACTTTTCTTCGCACAGCCTTACTTTCTTGTTCATTTGCTGAATACAAAGCCCCCAACAAAGGTAAAGTTATTTTCTGCTCTTTTATGTCAATACCTGTCGGCTTACCGGAGTTATTTCCGATTTCATAATCAAAAATGTCATCCCTTATCTGAAATGCCATACCAATATTGACAGCATAGTCCTTTGCCGCCTTGATTTTTTCTTCATCAGCTTTCACGGAAATTGCAGCCGAAACAGCCGCCGCTTCAAATAATGAAGCTGTTTTATTATATATAATCCGATAATAATCCGATTCTTCCGTATCACAAGACGAGGCTTTATCCAATTGAAGCATTTCGCCTTCTGCAAGATCTTTCAAGGTGTTGGCAAAAAGCATTATAACCTCGCTTTTATTACAATCGGACTGTAATATCCTATCGACTGCCTTGACTAACCAATAGTCTCCCAAAAGTACAGAGACTCTACCGCCAAGGATCGACATCACTGTAGGTACTCCTCTTCGACTATAGCTGTCATCAGCCACGTCATCGTGCAACAAAGTTGCATTATGAAGCAATTCCGAAGCAACGGCAAATCGCAAGGTATCTTCAGTTATACGCCCTGACGAACAGACCTTTGCGATAAGAATAGCCAGAATTGGCCTCATCATCTTACCGCGATGTGACAATATAGACTTATTTGTAATATCCAGAAGTGGAATATCGCTTTTAAGAGAAGACTCTATCATCTCCTCCACACTTTGAATCTCGGCCTCTAAATATTTCCTTATATCTTTAATATCCATTCAATTACAGATACTCCTCAAGTTCTTTTACGCTATCTGTAAATTTAACTATATTCCTATCAATCTCCGTCATCATACCGGTAGCCACATAATGGGCATAAAGTTCTTTAAGCGGATTGAAAAAGCCATTAATATTAAGCGCGAATATTCTGCCGTGATATTTATCAAGCTTTGCAAGAACATGAGTCTCAACAAGTTCATCAAGCGTGCCTATTCCTCCGGGTAGCGCTATAGCAACATCCGTCCCCTCTCTCATCAATGTTTTCCTCTCGGACATACTATCTGTCCAGATAAGTTCGTCAATATCCGGATACTTAAACTCGGCCATAAAATGAGGAAGCACCCCTATATGCTTTCCTCCAGATGCTTTAACTTCGTCGGCAACAACTCCCATTGTGCCTTTTATTGCTCCACCTGATACGATGGTATATCCTCGCAAACAAGCCGCACGGACTATTTCACGTGCAGCTTGATTATAAACTTGATCAATATCGTAACTTGCAGAACAGAATATTACAAGCTTCTTTTCCTTATTCATAAATATTAAAAGAAAAGCACCACAGATGCCGTAACTCCGCTGAAGTTCTTATTTTCTTTAAATGCCGTTTTAACTACATTGGCTACCATATTGGAATTATCAAAAGAAGAATCTCCATTATACAGAGAACCGAAATTCCAGAAATATCTTGCAGAAACTTGAATTTTCCAAAATTCAAGTCCCGCACCTATCCCAAGTCCATATTCCATACGCTTCTGGGCAGATTTTGCAAAATCTCTCGTATTCGTCCTAATGGAGTTAATTGTAGTGACAGTATTTTCTGTATTTATACCTATACCAATAAACGGTTCTGCAAAAACATACGGTCTGAAAGCAACCAAATCAGGTCCCCATTGAATTTGAACAGGCAATTCCAAGAAACCGACCTTTGTCTCAAGAGACTGAAAAGACGATATAATCCCTGCATCGATAGCCTTGTCAAGAGAAGTCCCTTTCATCTGATATACCAAAGCCGGCTGTATTGCAAAACCAGCTGCAATAGGGAAATTTAAAGCCATACCGAATTGATACAAAGACACAGATTTCGTATCAAAATTTTTAACAGTCGAATTTGAAGATGTAAAACCACCCTGAATACCGAAACGAACAATCTGAGCATTAGCCGTCATAGACGTAACCGCTACTATAGCGATAACAGACAAAAAGAATCGTCTCATAACATATAAAATTAGATAATTATTAAATCAGCCCATCAATAAGGCCGGTAATTTTTTCTTTAGGAACCACTCCGACCGTACGCTCAACAATCTCTCCATTTTTAAAAAATAAAAGAGTAGGTATATTTCTGATACCATATTTGACCGCAATATCCTCACAATCATCAACATTACATTTAACGACAACAGCCTTGCCATCATATTCTTCTGCAACTTCATCAACTATTGGAGACAGAGCCCTGCATGGACCACACCACGTAGCCCAGAAATCCACAACAATCGGTTTATTTCCTGATATCAATTCCGTAAATGTTGCACTCGTAGCTATCTTTACCATAATATTATCAAATTTAACTATTAATAATTACAATACATTTACGCAAATTTAATAATTTATAGAATTAATGCAAATAAGAAAACAAAACTAAAGATAAATGTATTTACTACATAAAACTCTATCTTGGTCTAATAGACTTCTTACAAAAAAAGACGGGCTAAAGATATTAGCCCGTCCCTTGAAGTCGGGGTACTGTGACTCGAACACAGGACCCTCTGGTCCCAAACCAGATGCGCTAGCCAACTGCGCCACACCCCGAAAATAAACCTTTAGGTTTGCCCCTCAGGCCCTTTTGCAAAAGCGAACTTCCCAAAAGGGACTACAAAGATACATCGGATTTTTAGAAAAGCAAAATTTTGAAGAAAAATTGCACTTTGTATTTATTTATAGGAAGTATTGACTGTATAGAAAAAATTCTTACCTTTGTAACCGAGTTCATTTCTCAGTTGAGAAAAGGAAATCGAAGGACGCAAGCCGCTGATGCTCTGCGTCTTTTGCTTTTATTTAAGATCTGATAATCTACGTTTCCACTTCTTAGGCATCTTGTTTCTAGCTTTGTCCTTACCCTCAATATGGTAAGCTGTGAGCAAATAATACTCATCCTTATTGCGCAATGGTTCGAGCACTATAACATAATCTTCATCTTTATCCCATATATATGTTCGGACACCTTCTGGCTCATCCACAGAAAATACGAACATGTTTGAGGACTTTTTTTTTTCCAAGTGGTATTTCAGCCAATGAAAACGTACTGAACGTGAGGAATCATATTCACGCTTCTTCGTCTTTTTGTCGATAATGACTGTAGTAAGATGGCGGAAAAGCCTTTCCATAGTGTCCTTGCCTTCGGCCGGGGTAGGGTTAAGCTTCTTCGTCCGGAATGCGAAGTTCGTATTGCTTACGATATCCCTGTTGAATATGCCCTTCAACGATTCCGTGCGCTGGTATTCATCAAGGCTGTTTAATTCCAGCAACTGATTATAAGCTTTAAGAAGATTTGTAGGCATACTATTTCAGGTATATAAAGAATAGATTCAACTTTTCGGAGTAATTGGTCTCTGCAAGATTCTGTAGATTCGCATGATTGCTGATCTTATTAAGAATCATCACTTTAGCCTTATTTTGCTTCTGATATACGTTGGCATTATAAGATATGGCGCCCATTAGAAAGTCGGCCAACTGCATAAAAATGCTTTCCTCCGAGCGGATATTTTGTACATTGCGAAACACTCCGAATTTCACGTTTAAAATCTCCTTGAGCCTGCGCACTTTTATTGCAGACAAGGTGTCCTTGATATCCAGATACACATTATAATGATTCGTTGTGTCGACCTTATAGTTCAACAACTGGTAGTACATCTTGTAGTAGAAATCATCGTAATTGCTGTTGAAATCATAGCAGCGAATCTGCGATTTATTGATACCAATAGCCCTGAACTTAATGTCCGTATCAAAGAAATAGTCCACCAGATCAAGGTAAAATTGAATCCTAGACATTGAGACATGTGACCACTTTATCTCAGCATTGAACTTGTGTTTATCCTTAAGCTCATTGATTCTCTCTGTATGCCGGCGCAATTGAGGGTAAGCACAGTTGACAGCCCCGAGAAACATAAAATTCTTATGGTCATTTTCAAGGTGGCAACTCTCGTCGCAGTATATGTTGAACGTCTTGTCCATAGTCAAATCCTTTTTATGCGAATTTAAGAAAAATATCCGAAGTAAGCGTCATCAATCGGTAGAGTCAAAAAGGGTAGAGTCAAAAAGCAAGTGCAACGTTACGACAAAAATTTGAAAAATTCTTCTTTTGGCATAAAAAAGTAAAATGCCTCGAAACTCCTTTTGAAGCATAAAAGACGATATCCGCCAACGCCTGTAATAGCATTCATGGATTTCTTGTGAATATCAATGAGTTACAGCGATAAAATGTCCGATTGGAAAAATCGAGGCACATGCAGGATGTCCGATTATCATACTTTTTTGTCCGATTAGAACACTATATCCTGTCTTTTTTAATCTTAATTTTACAACAGAATTGTTATGAATAAAAGTCGTATACCGGTTTTTGCCCTAAAGAAAGATATTTTTAATATATAAATCTTTTAATTAATCGTAAACATGAACAAGAAAAACACATTCCCGCAGGGTGCGGAACCACAGTACACCGCCCCGCAAATCGAGGTCATCGAAGTAGAGACTTCTCAGAATATTCTTGGCGGAAGCACCACTCCGCTACCTGAATTGCCGGGAGAAGACTGGTAAGTGTAACAATCAAAAACGAAAACAAATGAAAAAGTTCAATTTCATCCTTGCAGCCCTTGTCATGATTGCGGCAGGTTGCTCCAAGCAAGAGTTTAAAGAAGCTGTACAAGAGAACCACACAAGTGTTATTACCCTACAAGCCACCATGCCGGAGACTACGGACGAGGAGCCGGACACTCGCGCCACCTATGAGAGCGACGGCGCTGCCGTTTCGGGCGTCGTGATGAAGTGGACTGCCACGGACAAGCTTAAGCTCTGCTTCAAGAAGGGCGGCAACTTTTACCATAAAGACGCAAACATTGACGCCGCCAGCATCAGCACCGACGGCAAAACGGCTACGTTCACATGGGAAATGCCTTCCGAGATAGGAGATGGAGACACCTTCGATTTCTATGCCGTGTATCAGAGAAAACATCCGATTGACGCTGGCAGCGGCTATTTCAATAATGGGACGACGAACTACGAGATTGTTACGGACGAAAATTATAATGTCACGTTAAATCAAACAGGAACCTATGGAGCCGGCATCATCAACCCAATGCTTCTCTTCTCTGCCAAGAACACGACAAAAGCCCAGTTGGGTACCCTCAAACTGAACTTCCAGCACATGGGCTGGATTATGGCGCTCCACCTAAAGAACAGCTCCGGTGCCGAGATGGATTTGCCGAGGTGGGTAGAATTTATGTATCCGGCTGAGTCTGCAATCTCTTTTATCTGGAACGGCTATCACTACAGAACGACAGATGTAATAATGGACGTGGCTACGGGCACGGTTACTTCCAGTGTCTCGAATTGGAAGAACAAGGCATGCGTTCGCTTTAGTATCAATGACTCAGAATCTTGTCCTCTCTACGGTCAAAAGTTGGCTACCGGTACCGAGAAGGTTTTCTACCGTTGGGTGGTCAGCACGCCTCAAATCGAGTCAATGCAGGGGAAATTGCAACTGACAAATTACAGCGAAAAAACCTCCACCAACTCCCTTCCCGGCAGAACGGTGGAAAAAGGCAAGGTGTACCATACTTTCCTGAATTGGGATGGCACCACGCTGACGGTGACTAAGAGGGATGGCACTCCTTTACCTTAAAAATCTCTTACCTCCTGCCACTCTTTCATTGAGGAAGGAGAATAACTAAAGCGACGACGAAGTCTCCGGTCATACATACTGGACTTCGCTGTCGTTTTAGCTTACATCAAACAGAAACGGATAAATGAATTTGTGTTGCTTATTGACTCTATCAATATCTATCCGACAAACAAAATTTTCTAAAAAAGCCTTTTTTCTTTATATTTGAATGTTATTGTACCTTATTGGTCAAAGGTCGGACTTTTATATAACAATGATAATAGAAGCAAAAAATATTGAGAAGTCTTTCGGCACTCTGAAAGTACTAAAAGGTATTGATTTCATAGCAGAAAAATCTGAAGTGGTGTCAATCATGGGGGCTTCAGGTGCTGGAAAATCCACACTTCTGCAAATTTTAGGAACATTGTCGACTCCCGATTCCGGTTCTTTGGAAATCAATGGAGTCGATGTGCTAAGGCTAAAAGAAAAACAATTATCAGCTTTCAGAAATAAAGAAATCGGTTTCGTATTCCAATTTCACCATCTTTTGCCGGAATTCACTTCATTAGAAAATGTGATGATACCTGCATTCATAGCCGGAAGATCCGAAAAAGATGCAAAAGTCGATGCCTTGGAACTACTGGATAATCTCGGACTTTCAGAAAGAATCAATCACAAAACATCAGAGCTTTCAGGAGGAGAGCAACAACGAGTAGCGATTGCAAGAGCTCTGATCAACAAGCCATCGATATTGTTTGCAGACGAACCGTCCGGCAATTTAGACAGTATCACAAAAAATGAGATTCATAAACTATTCTTCAGTTTAAGAAATAAATACGGACAAACCATCATCATTGTAACACATGACCCGGAACTGGCATCAATGTGTGACAGGTCTCTCTTTATAAGAGATGGTCTCTTTTCTGAATCAGACCAATAGGTCGAATATCGATAATTAAAATGTCTGTATTCAGTTTCAAGCGCTTTGATGTAATCAATGAGAAATCGGCTATGAAAGTCAATACCGATGGTGTCCTACTCGGAGCCTTAGCGACTATTCCGGCAACAACAGACTTTGCAAAAACAAAAAACAAGCTATCTGTAATAGATGCAGGAACCGGAACCGGGACAATTGCGCTGATGCTGGCACAGAGGTTAGAAAAACAAGCTAATGTACATATCTTAGGCGTCGATATCGACAAGGATTCTTACCTTGAAGCAAAGCAAAATTTTAAAAATTCACTATGGCACGAGAGAATAGAAGCAGCCAATATTTCATTGCAGGAGTGTGAAGGACAATTCGATATCATCGTATCGAATCCGCCATATTACGATGCCTCTCTACAAAATCCGGATACTAGAAAAAATACCGCCAGACACGCCTCCACAATTGATTGCGAAAAACAAAATAATGCACCTCTTTCATATAGGCTACTATTGGATTTTGCATCGGAACATCTCTCCGAATCAGGTACTCTTTCAATAATTCTTCCCTCTGACAATGAAGCTGCACTTTTGAGATATAGCCGCTATTGTGGGTTATATGTATTCAGAATCATTAGAATAAGAACTATAGCCGGAAAAACGTTTTCAAGGATAGTGGTCGAATTTTCAAGAAATCGCTCTGACATCATGGAAGAGGAATTAACAATCCATCAGAATAATTCCTATACCTCTGAATATCAGCGCCTGATGCACGAATTTTACATTTGGGCGTAAATCCTCTACAATTACTTTCTCTTCATAGCAGTCTTGGCTGCATCAACAATATGAGCGGCGTCAAGACCATAGGCAGCCATAAGCTCGGAAGGTGTGCCGGTCTGGCCGAAACGATCACCGCCATTTATATACTCTATGGCAGTAGGAGCCTTACGACCAAGAACTCCTGCAATAAGTTCTCCTAAACCACCGGCGCTATTATGTTCCTCCGCAACAACAACCGCACGGGTTTTTAATGCAGATAAAACAACGGCTTCTTCATCTAATGGCTTAATTGTGGCAATATCTATTACCTCTGCGCAAATACCTTTGGACTCAAGAATCTCGGCAGCCTTTAGAGCCTCCCACACAAGATGTCCAGTGGCAAATAAAGTCACATCCTTGCCCTCGTTAAGGATTATTGCTTCCCCTATCTCAAACACCTGATCTTCGGGAGTAAAATTAGGTACGGCAGGACGGCCGAAACGAAGATAGACAGGGCCCGCATATTTTGCCGCAGCGATAGTTGCAGCCTTTGTCTGATTGTAATCGCACGGATTGATAACCACCATACCGGGAAGAGCCCGCATAAGGGCTATATCTTCCATAGTTTGATGGGTAGCGCCGTCTTCTCCTAAAGTAATACCTGCATGTGAAGAAGCAATCTTTACATTTGTATTGCCATAAGCCACTTCCTGACGGATCTGATCATATACACGGCCGGTCACAAATTCAGCAAATGATCCTGCAAAAGGAATTTTGCCTGTAATTGCCAAGCCTGCAGCTGTACCAATCATATTGGCCTCAGCTATACCGCACTGGAAAAATCTGTCAGGGAACTCTTCGGCAAACTTATCCATTTTAAGAGAGCCTTTTAGGTCTGCTGTAAGGGCAACAACCCTCTTGTCAGCTTTACCTGCCTCATACAATCCCGCACCAAATCCGCTACGGGTATCCTTTTTACCTGTATCTGTATAATGTATCATATTAAAAATCTCCTAAAGTCTCCGGAAGTTGTTTTAATGCTTCGTCACACTGCTCCTGTGAAAGAGCCTTGCCATGCCATTTGCAAGTTCCTGCCATAAAATCGACCCCCTTGCCCATATCGGTACGAAAAAGTATCATAACAGGCTTGCCTGAACCTTTGGCTGCCTTAGCCGATACAAAAGCTGAAAGTATGGAATCGAAATCGTGACCGTCTGCTACTATAACTTCCCAACCAAATGCTTTCCATTTGACTTCCAGATTTCCGAGTCCTGCGACATCATCTACCATACCGTCAATCTGCTGACCGTTCCAGTCTGTCATAGCAATAAGATTATCCAAGCCGAGATGAGCCGCAAAATTAGCGGCTTCCCAGATCTGCCCTTCCTCGCTCTCCCCGTCACCACACAGAACAAACACAAAATTATTGTCCTTGTCAAGCCTTTTTCCAAGAGCAATACCTGCCGCTGCAGAAAGTCCCTGTCCAAGAGAACCTGCTGCCTGAGTAACTCCGGGAAGCTCTTTTTCTACTGACGGATGCCCCTGAAGCCTTGTCCCGAACTTACGGAAGGTATTAAGTTCGCTTACAGAAAAATAGCCGGATCTGGCAAGTAATGAATAATAAACAGGAGTAATATGCCCTGCGGACAACAAAAAGACATCCTGTCCCTTGCCGTCTCTTGTCCACGTGGCAGGATCGTGTTTCATAACACTGAAATAAAGAGCAGTAAGTATATCCGTACTGCTCATCGACCCTCCGGGATGACCGGATTGGGCCGATGTTACCTCCCTCACAATGTCTCTGCGGACTTGCGAAGCTATTTTCTTTAACTCTTCGACTGTCATATATCCATGTGGTTTTAACAAAGTCTTAAGAATACCTCAATAGCCTGATATTCAGCCATTCCTAATTTATCATAAAGATAAGCGGTATTCTGTGTACGCTCTTCCGCTCTCTGCCAGAATTCCCTTGGATCATCTCCCGGGAAAGGAACAATATCCTTCTGCGAAAGGTGACGGAAAATAGCATGGCGCTTCTTTATAAGTTCATCAGGGCTAAGAGGCACTGCCATATCGACTCTTCCAAGTTCCCATTCCATCCATGCTCCACGATATAGCCATATTGTCGTAGCCTTCAACCAGTTTTCCCCCTCAGCTTTCAGCTGCTCGATAGCATCCATTGCCGCCTCTGTACACACTCTATGCGTTCCATGAGGGTCTGCAAGGTCTCCTGCCATATAAATCTGATCAGGATGCAATTTCTTTATCAAATCCTTGATAATATCTATATCGACCTGTGTACTCGGAAGTTTAGTGACTCCACCGGACTCATAGAATGGAAGATTCAAAAAATGAACATTCGTGTTTTCATTTAGACCGAAAGAACGGACAGCGCTTCTTGCTTCACTTCTTCTGATAGCAGCCTTCATTTCCAGAAGCACTCTCGGCTCTGGCTCACCGGGTTTTTTAGAAGCTATTATGTTCTCAACTTCGGCAAACTTGTCGGCATAGCCAAGCTGATATGCTGCATCAAGGTGCTGAAGAACCACATCATCATGAACAGCCACATCTCCGGAAGTCTGATAAGCAACATGGACATTATGACCTTGCTCTACAAGTCTGATAAATGTTCCTCCCATAGAAATCACATCATCATCAGGATGTGGCGAAAAGATTAGCACTGTCTTAGGGAAAGGATTTGATTTTACAGGCCTTGTAGTATCGTCCGCATTAGGTTTTCCTCCAGGCCATCCTGTAATTGTATGCTGCAGGTCATTGAATACCCCTATATTAATTTTGTCATAAGGACCGAAAAGCTCAAGAAGCTCACCAAGAGAATTTTCTATATAATCCTGATGAGTAAGTTTAAGAATCGGTTTACCCACCTTGCCGCACAGCCATACTACCGCTTTTCTGATAAATTTAGGTGTCCATTCGCAAGGTCCTACCATCCAAGGAGCGACTACTCTGGTAAGCTGACCGGCAGAGGTCTCATCGACAAACAATGTAAGGTTGTCATGGCTCTGAAGATATGATGCAGGCCAAGCTGAATCCATCTCACCTTCTGCCACTTTTGCAACAGCTGTCGCCTTATCTTCTCCCCATGCCATAAGAATAATGCGTTTTGCCGAAAGCATTGTATCTATGCCGATTGTAATAGCAGACTTGGGTGTATCTTTCAGATTTCCGTTAAAGTTGCGAGCTTGACTCTTTCTGGAACTATAAGACAACAAGACCGTGCGTGTATGACTCTTAATTGAAGTGCCTGATTCGTTGAAACCTACCTGTCCATGCTCTCCAACTCCCATTACAAGCAGATCAAGACCCCTTACCTTTTTGCCGAATTCGGCACAATATTCAGAAACCTTATCCTGAGAAACGGTTCCGTCAGGTATATGGATATTTTCTTTTTTAACATCTACCCTATCCAAAAAAGCCTCATGCAGCTTATGATTTCTACTCTGCGCCTCTTCAATCGATGCAGGATAATATTCATCAATGGAGAATATATCCACATTTTTAAAAGAAATCTTACCTTCATCATATCTTCTTGTCAACCATCGATATAAAGATACCGGTGACACACCTGTCGTAAGACCAAGTTTAAAGTTTCTGCCAAGATCGGCAGCTTCAAAATCTTTGATTGCTTTAATGATAATTTCTGCAATCTTGTCGCTGGCCGCTGTGGAATCATCATAAATTTCCGTATTGATCTTTTCATAAGAATGAAGAATACCCTTAGGCAATCCGGCTTCTATGAGGCCTCCATCTTTTGGTAGTGTAAAGTGTTTCATCTTCTATTATTTTTTATAATATTGTCTGTCGAGCCGCCAAGTATAAGTTGCGGCGCCAACCTGATGTTCTGTGCCTCATGCCCTTTAATCATGGAACTCAAAACCTCAACAGACTTTTCTCCAAGATCTTTGAGAGGCTGTACAATATGAGTTACAGTATTCTCATACAAACTGTATATATCACTTTCGTCGAAACCTAAGATAGCCAGATCATCAGGAGTTTTCAGTCCAAGTTTTTTCATTGATGATAAAGCCAATGCAGATAACGAGTATGTAGGTAAGAAAAAACCTTCAACGCCTCTTTCAACCGCGCTCTTGATGAATCTCTCCACATCATTTGCAGCATCTCCGTAGGTAGTATAATGAACACGTACATTATCATAAAGGTCGTGTTCCATCATAGCCCTGCGATACCCGGCCTCCCTCTCAGAAAGGCTGGAGATACCAAGCGTATATGAAATCATCTCTATATTTCTATAGCCTTTTTCAATCATAAGACTTGTTCCCATGCGACCGGCCTCAGTATCATTAAGAAGTACTTTACCTACACCATTGAAGCCTTCAATATCTCTATCTAAAAGCACTACAGGCACCTTTGCATCAATAGCTTTCTGAATAGCAGCCTCACCTCCGGTACAAGGAGCCACAATAACACCATCGATATTATGGGCCAGAACTGCATCCATAACATCACTTAATTTCTGAGCATCTTCATCAGAACTGGCAAAGAAAACAGTATATCCATATTTATGTGCCATATCTTCGATACAGCGCGAGATACCGGCAAAAAATTTATTTGAAATATCTGTAGGAATTACGGCTATCGTATTGGACTTGCCGCTTCTTAGAGAGGCCGCCGCAAAATTCCTTCTATAACCAAGTCTTTCTGCCACCTTAAGCACTCTCTTGGCCGTCTCAGGATTGACAGGACAGTCCAAACGTCCGTCTTTGTCTCTTTTGGCGTTCATAACAAATGAAACAAGCGTTACAGACACACCCGCTTCTCTCGCCACGTCTCTAATTGTTATTCGTTTCATATCATCAAAAGTTTATTTCAACAACTCTGCAATTTACCAATTCTTTTGAAGATAATCAAAAAAAGTTCGTTTCAGAAAGAGTAGATAGAGTCAAGAAGACTTAGAGCTGTCATACCGAACGACCTCCTTGTCATTCCAACGGAGCAGAGCGACGGAGAAATCTGCATAAACAAAGGTCAGAACACAAAATGTTGTTCTGCCTTTTGTCGCACCGTATATGACTAACTATTATACCACTGATTTGTTACGGATATAAAAGATTATTCTTTCTACTGAAATATAAAGGACAAGAATGCCTAAAATTAATTTATCAGATGAGACATTCATTGTAATGACAAACAATATAACACCGATATATGTTAGCACTTTGTCATATAGACTTTTACAGCAAATCTTGTCGCATTCTTTTTTCTCATATATCATATAATAAAATATGAGAAAATATAAAACAAGAACTGACAGCAGAATCATTATGGCAAAAAACGATTTAATGTTATTCCAATTGGCTCCAATCAGGATTAATGACAAATCAAATGCTACTGACAAATAGCACTCTCGCTTCAATATCGTTTTGCCTAAAAAGACAAAACTCAAAGCAAAAGCAATCAGTGTGACAATTATACAATTTACAATCATAATTCTTTACCTGTTAAAACAAAGCGCCACAGCCTTCTGCCAGTCCTTCTAATGCTGAAGCCGCAACTGCAGGTCCTAACGCTGCTCTGCCAGCTGCGGCTAGTCCACATCCGACACCACCAATCGCTCCGCAAATTACAATTTCAATCGCTCTTCTCTTCATACCAATAAGAGCTCCCCCTAAATCTGCACCAACAATATTCCCAAATGCACTTTTAGTACTTATCAGATTCTCTTTCCAATATTCATTACTGTATTTTCCTACAGCGATTGAACATAAAAGTAGTGATTTTTCATATTCGGAAAAATTATACGAATTGTGACCTAAAAGATCTTTTTCAAATAAAGAATATTGCTCTTTTATATACTCATAATCATTAGTTTGTGAAACGGTAATAATTTTATCACAATATTTAGTGGCTTCTTCAGACAATATAACCTCTTTATCTTCTATATTATTTTTTGAGGTGTAATAATCTCCTGATTTTGTGACCGTATTTTCAAAAAAACGTTCATCTTCTAAAAACACTTTTTTACAAAATATGTTTGTAATCTTTTCTATTTCCTTTTCGGAAACTGTTGCAGATTTTGTTTTAGTAACTGTTCCTAAAACAAAATCTAGTCCGATATTGTGCATTTCTCCGACAAAATTGAATGGGTTTTCAATTTCTGTTTCAGATATGACAGTTGTTTCGGATACTTGTTTTTTACAAGATACAATAATTGTAATGACACTTATCAAAAAAATAACTATAGAAATTGCAATATTTTTTTTCATAATATTTATATTTTAATTAGACTTGCCTCAAAGGTAATAAAAAAAATTGACTATAATGTCTTTGCAACAATATTGAATCGTAACGTTGTCATCCCGAACTATTTTTTGTCTTCTCGAACGGAGTGAGGAATCTGCGAAAACGAATAGGGCCGATTATTACGGGCAAAGCCCTCATAATGACAACGAGGCGAATGTTGCCCCCGCTGTTATGCCGCCCCAGACCTTTCAATGCAGCAGAACTGTAAGTCCTGCCATAACAATTGATACCATACTCATAAGTTTTATGAGTATATTCAATGAAGGACCTGATGTATCTTTAAAAGGGTCACCGACCGTATCTCCGACAATAGTTGCTTTATGACATGCTGAATTCTTACCGCCGAAATTACCATCCTCCACATATTTTTTGGCATTATCCCATGCTCCTCCGGAATTGGCAAGAAAAATAGCCAGTACAAAACCGGCACCGAGACCTCCGGCAAGAAGTCCTATAACTCCGGCAGGTCCAAGAAGCATACCGACAATCACTGGAACCATTATTGCCATAGCAGACGGTAACACCATTTCGTGTTGGGCCGCTTTTGTGGAAATCTGAACACAAGACTTATAGTCAGGCCTTTGCTTGCCCTCAAGGATACCTGCTATCTCCTTGAACTGGCGACGCACTTCTATTACCATTTTTTGAGCCGCCCTGCCTACTGCATTCATAGTAAGGCCACAGAAAAGGAAAGCCATCATAGCACCAATGAAAATTCCTGTAAGAACGACCGGATTCATAAGGGTAATGTTGTAATACTCCACAATATCCGGTATAGTAGCAGTGGAGACTTCCACCAATCTATCCCCTATTCTAAGCACAGATCTACCGATATTATCAAGCGCTATTTTTATCTCTTCAATATATGATGCCAATAAGGCAAGAGCGGTCAATGCGGCAGATCCTATGGCGAAGCCCTTTCCGGTTGCAGCAGTAGTGTTTCCCAAAGCATCCAGAACATCTGTTCTCTGACGAACGACAGGATCAAGCTCACTCATCTGGGCATTTCCTCCGGCATTGTCCGCAATCGGACCATAAGCATCGGTAGCCAAAGTTATTCCAAGCGTTGAAAGCATTCCAACAGCTGCTATACTAATGCCGTAAAGCCCATTGCTCAACACTCCAAGTTCAAATGAAAATCCTGTCGCAAATGCAAACGACAGCAGGATAGCCACAGCTATTGTCACTACAGGAATGGCAGTAGAAATCATTCCAAGTCCTACGCCTCCGATAATAACGGTAGCCGGACCTGTCTGAGAACTTTCTGCCAATTTTTGTGTAGGTTTGTATGAATGTGACGTATAATATTCTGTAACCTTGCCTATTATTACACCGGCAATAAGCCCCGAAAGAACTGAAAGACTAAGCTGCCACCAATTATTGAAACCCAAAATATAGAATATGCCAAATGTAGACGCAGCAATAAGCACAGCGCTAAGATTCGTACCTACACTCAAAGATTTTAGCAGTTGCATAAGCCCGGCGCCGTCTTTGGTACGCACAGCGTATATGCCAAGAATCGATAATACCACACCGACAGCTGCTATGCACATAGGAGCTAATATAGCCTTCGTCTGCATCTCGGTATCTCCGAAAAAGGCAGAAGCTCCGAGAGCCATTGTTGCAAGAATAGATCCGCAATAGGATTCGTAAAGGTCAGCACCCATACCGGCAACATCACCTACATTGTCGCCTACATTATCTGCAATCGTGGCAGGATTTCTCGGATCATCTTCAGGTATATTTGCCTCTACCTTGCCGACGATGTCAGCCCCAACATCAGCCGCTTTGGTATAAATGCCGCCTCCTACTCTCGCAAAAAGAGCCTGTGTGGAAGCTCCCATACCGAAAGTAAGCATTGTAGTAGTGATAACCACCAAATTTTGCGACTCAGAAGGATCATATACAGCTTGCAAGATAAAATACCATATAGATATATCAAGCAATCCCAAACCTACCACTGTAAGTCCCATTACAGCACCTGAACGAAATGCTATCTTCAGACCGGAATTGAGCGATTTACTAACAGCATTTGCCGTTCGAGAAGATGCAAATGTCGCTGTTTTCATACCGATATAGCCTGCTAATCCTGAAAAAAAACCTCCTGTAAGAAAAGCAAACGGCACCCAAGGGTTCTGAATATTAAAGCCATAGGCCAGAATAGCGAAAAAGACAGCCAGAATAAAAAAGACTATAAGTACGACCTTATACTGCTGACGCAGATATGCCATAGCCCCTTCTCTCACATACTGTGCAATTTCTTTCATTGTGGCAGACCCCTCGCTTTCTTTCATCATCTGACGAAAAAATATCCAAGCAAATAGCAGTGCAATTATAGAAGCTGCCGGTACGAGATAGAACAGATAATTCATAAGTGAAACACTTTTTAAATAATATTTTATAAAACGTTTTTTATTTCATAGCAAAACTTGCCATGTTTCGATTTGCAAATATAAAAATTTATTTCCTTTTCAGGCATTTTTATTTACAATATAGCCTGCATTTAAACCAAAAAAGACCGGACCTTACATCTTTTCGACATAAAGTCCGGCTTTATTATTAAGATTAAACTCCCTTTGATGAAGTTACTCAACCTCTGGAGTTTCTGCTTCTTTTACCACTTCCTCTGCAGGTGCCGGTGTAGCATCAGCTTTCTTTGCACGGCTGCGACGAGTAGTTTTCTTCGCTTCATTCTTTGGAGAAGCGGATTTAAGAGCAGCCTCGTTGAAATCGACGAATTCCACCAGTGCCATCTCCGCTGCATCTCCCTTTCTAAAGCCTGTATGAAGTACACGAAGGTATCCCCCAGGACGATCAGCGATTTTCGGAGCTATTGTACGGAATAGCTCAGAAACTGCATTCTTATCCTTAAGATAGCTGAAAACTATTCGGCGTGAATGAGTCGAATCATCCTTTGATTTTGTGATAAGCGGCTCCAAATACATTTTAAGAGCTTTTGCTTTTGCAACTGTTGTAGTTATCCTCTTATGTTCGATAAGAGAGCAAGACATATTGGAAAGCATAGCCTTGCGGTGTCCGCTCTTACGTCCAAGATGATTTATTGCTTTATTGTGCCTCATGATTAAACGTTGTTCTTTTTCTTGGGTTCAATATTATATTTTCTGACATCCATTCCGAATGACAATTTCATCTTCTCTATCAGAATATCTATTTCGTTGAGCGATTTCCTTCCAAAGTTTCTGAATTTCATCAGTTCTGCCCTAGAGTAAGAAACCAAATCAGCAAAAGTATCTATATCTGCAGCTTTCAGACAATTGAAAGCTCTCACTGATAGCCCCATATCTGAAAGTTTGGTAAGAAGAAGATGCCTCATACGGAGTGACTCCTCATCTAATTCTTTAGAATCTGACTCAACCGCACTTTCAAGTGCAAGCTTATTATCGTCTGTAAAGAACTTGAAATGATAGATGAGAATATTAGCTGCATACTGAAGAGCCATGTTAGGAGTTATTGAACCATCCGTCACAATCTCCAGATTCAGCTTTTCATAATCAGTCTTCTGTTCAACACGCCAGTCATCAACGGACCAGTTAACCTTACGTATCGGAGTATAGATTGCATCAACAGGGATTGTCCCTATAGGAGCATTCTCTTCTCTTTCTTCATCAGCAGGGACAAAACCTCTGCCTTTTGTAATTGTAAGTGTGATTTCCAATTTTACAGATGGCTCTAAAGAGCATATATGCAGTTCCGGATTCAGCACCTTGAAAGAAGACAATCCTTTAGATATATCCTCTGCGGTAAACTCATGCTTGCCGCTTACCGTTATATTTGCCACCTCTGAATCAACAGTCTCCACCATTCTTTTGAATCTTACCTGCTTTAGGTTTAGAATGATGTCCTGCATACCTTCGATAACCCCCGGAATTGTAGCAAATTCCTGATCCACTCCGGAAATTTTAATCGAGCTGATAGCAAAACCTTCCAGAGAAGAAAGCAAAATGCGACGAAGAGCATTACCTATAGTCTGTCCGTATCCGGGCTCCAATGGCCTGAACTCGAAACGGCCTACGGTGTCGGAGCCTTCGAGCATTATCACCTTATCTGGTTTTTGAAATGCTAAGATTGCCATGATATTTCTTTTTTGGTGTTAATTATTACTTAGAGTAAAGGTCGACTATCAACTGCTCATTAATATTCTCAGGGATTTCCGCCCTTGAAGGAATATTAAGAAGTTTGCCGTTAAGAGCTTTTAGGTCCACTTCAAGCCAAGAATATTTTGATGCAGAAGCAACACTATTCTGGATAACTTCAAGACTCTTTGATCTTTCTCTTACTGCTACCTCGTCACCGGCTTTGACCTTAGCGGACGGGATATTGCAGACTTTTCCATTCAATGTGATGTGGCAGTGCAGTACAAGCTGCCTTGCCGCAGCCCTTGTAGGAGCAAATCCGAGACGATAAACGATATTGTCCAATCTGGATTCTAAAAGAAGAATAAGATTCTCACCTCTCTGCCCCGGCATACGGATCGCCTTATTATAGGTGTTTCTGAATTGTCTCTCAAGAACACCATACATATATTTGACCTTTTGTTTTTCTTTTAGCTGAGTACCATACTCGGTAGTCTTCTTCGCACGCTTTCTGGCTGCACCATGCTGTCCCGGAGGATAATTCCTTTTTTCAAAATCCTTATCAGCTCCGAAAATAGGTTCACCGAATTTACGTGCAATCTTTGTACTTGGTCCGATATATCTTGCCATAGTAATTAATCTTTAAAATAATGAATCAAACTTTACGACGGCCTTTTGGTCGGCATCCGTTATGTGGCATCGGAGTAACATCGATAATCTCCGTTACCTCTATACCGGCATTGTTGATAGTCCTGATAGCGGACTCACGACCGGCACCTGGGCCTTTAACATAAACCTTAACCTTGCGGAGACCAGCATCGAAAGCTGTTTTGGAAGCATCCTCCGCTGCCATCTGAGCGGCATAAGGAGTATTCTTTTTAGAACCTCTGAATCCGCACTTACCTGCTGAAGACCAGCTAATTACCTGGCCTACATTATTCGTTAGGGAGACAATGACATTGTTGAATGTCGATGAAACATGAGCCTCTCCGACAGCCTCTACCTTAACGACTCTCTTTTTTGCTGTAGTTGTCTTCTTTGCCATAATTCTCAGAATTTACTTGGTTGCTTTCTTCTTGTTTGCAACAGTCTTCTTCCTACCCTTTCTTGTACGTGCGTTGTTCTTTGTACTCTGACCGCGTACTGGGAGTCCGATACGATGACGGATGCCTCTATAGCAACCGATATCCATAAGACGTTTGATATTCATCTGGACAGATGAACGAAGCTCGCCTTCGATTTTATAATCTGATGCGATGAGTGTACGAATCTTTGACAGATCATCGTCGCTCCATTCATTGACCTTTGTGTCATAATCGATACCGCACTCATCCAGAATCCTTCTTGCTGAAGAGCGGCCGATTCCAAAGATGTAGGTAAGACCTACTTCTCCTCTTTTGTTGTTAGGTAAATCAACACCGGCTATTCTTGCCATAATCTATATTTACTTTATTTGTTTATACAACTGAATATTATCCTTGGCGCATTTTAAACTTTGGATTCTTCTTGCAGATCACATAAAGACGGCCTTTACGCCTTACGATCTTGCAGTCCTCGCTACGCTTTTTAATGGATGTCTTGATTTTCATATTGCAAAAAATTTTATTTGTATCTGAAGGATATTCTTCCTTTTGTTAAATCATAAGGTGACATTTCAACTTTAACTTTGTCACCTAGGAGGATGTGGATAAAATGTTGTCTCATCTTCCCGGAGATGTGGGCAAGAATCACATGACCATTCTCCAACTCTACCTTAAACATTGCGTTAGGCAGAGTCTCCACAATAATTCCGTCTAATTCTATTGCCTGTTGTTTTGACATTGAAACTTCACTTAAAATTTAATATTACATTCCTTCTCGATATAATCAAAGGTTGATAGTTGTTCGGCCTTTCCTCGACGGACAACAACCGTTAGCTCAAAATGTGCCGATTTTCTATGATCAGCGGTATGCACCGCCCAGCCATTATTTCCAAGATACACACCCTTGGTTCCGGCGTTGATCATCGGTTCGATACATATAGTCATTCCTTCGACGAGCTTTGCTCCATGTCCTTGGCGTCCGTAGTTGGGAACTCCGGGATTCTCATGCATATTCTTGCCGATCCCATGCCCCTCAAGCTCTCTGACAACACCAAAGCCGAATGACTCAGCATACGACTGCACCGCGTGTCCAATATCTCCGGTCCTGCCTCCCGCCACCGCCTTTTCTATACCTTTGTAAAGAGATGTCTTTGTTACAGAAAGGAGTTTAAGAGTCTCTTCATCCACTTCTCCCACAGGAAAAGTAAATGCAGAATCGCCATTATAACCTTTCAATAATGTCCCTAAATCAATTGATACAATATCTCCTTCCTTAAGAACATAGTCTGACGGAAAACCGTGTACGACCACATCATTTACAGAAGCACAGATCGAAGCGGGATAACCATCATAACCTAAGAAGTTCGGTACTGCTCCATTGTCTCGGATAAAAGTCTCGGCTATCTTGTCCAGTTCTTTAGTTGTAATACCCGGAGTTACAGCCTTGCCGACTTCTGCTAATGTCTTGGAGACAAGCAATCCGTTTTCACGAAGCAATTCGATTTCTTCCTCTGTTTTTGGTTTGACCATCTTCCTTCAATCATCTATTTTACATTCCTGAACGACCGCTAAGACGACCTGTTTTCATAAGCCCATCATAGTGACGCATCAGCAAATAACTTTCAATCTGCTGGAGAGTATCCAAAACAACGCCTACAAGAATCAACAAAGATGTACCTCCGAAAAAGCTTGCAAACTGGTTGTTGATGCCGAAAATCATAGCGATAGCCGGCAGGATAGCAATTATAGCCAAGAAAATTGAACCAGGCAATGTCACCTTCGACATAACAGAGTCGATGTATTCCATGGTTTTCTTTCCCGGTTTGACTCCAGGTATAAATCCGCCGTTTCTCTTCATATCTTCAGCCATCATAGTAGGATTTACAGTAACAGCTGTATAGAAATATGTAAAGATAACGACAAGTAAGCCGAATATCAGGTTGTACCAGAATCCGGTATAATTACCCAATGTTGCAGCAAGTCCTCTGGTTGCATCCCATTTTGAGAAAAAAATAGGGAAAAGCATGAGAGCTTGTGCAAAAATGATAGGCATCACACCTGCAGCATTGATTTTCAATGGGATATACTGACGGACACCACCATATTGGCGATTACCGATTACTCTTTTAGCATACTGTACAGGTATTTTTCTCACTCCCTGAACAAGAGCTATAGCGGCAACGAACACAAGGAACAATACCACAAACTCAAGAATCAGGAAAAGAGCTCCGCCATTAGTTGTCTGAAGTTTTTCACCAATCTCAGCAGTAAGAGCAAATGGAAGACGAGCCACGATACCAATCATGATAATCAATGATATACCATTACCGATACCACGATCTGTAATTCTTTCACCGAGCCACATAACAAACATAGAGCCTGCCATCAAAATAATAGTAGAAACTATATTGAATGTGAAATTGCTCCAGCCCAATTGATTAACAGCCACAAAAGCCTGTCCCGGTATCTGATTGTGTACCTGAGCAAGGTAAGCAGGACTTTGTATAGCAAGTATGGCTATTGTCAGATAGCGAGTCAGCTGATTCATCCTTCTACGGCCGCTTTCTCCCTCCATTTGCAGTTTCCTGAAATAAGGGACAAACATTCCGAGAAGTTGAATCACGATGGATGCCGAGATATATGGCATCACACCCAAAGCAAAGATTGAAGCATTACCGAAAGCACCGCCAGAGAACATATTCAGAAGACCTACAAGGCCCTCATTTGCGCTGCTCTTAAGGCTTGCAAGAAGTGTAGCATCGATACCAGGAAGTACGATGAAACATCCTATTCGATAAACGAGCACCAAGAGGAAAGTATAAACCAACCTCTTGCGTAGCTCTTCAATCTTGAAGATGTTCTTGATTGTCTCAATAAATTTCTTCATTTCTATTCAGCTGTTGCCTTTCCTCCTGCAGCCTCGATTTTTTCGATTGCTGACTTTGAGAAAGCGTTTGCGGTTACCTCAAGCTTGGCTTTCAATTCACCATTGCCAAGCACCTTAACCAACTTATTCAAAGATACTATACCATTTTCGGCAAGCACCTCTCTATCAATTGTCTTCACTCCTAATTTCTCAGAAAGAGCCTGAAGTGTAGAAACATTCACAGCAACATATTCTACTCTATTAGGATTTGTAAATCCGAACTTAGGAAGCCTTCTCTGAATAGGCATCTGTCCGCCCTCAAATCCTAATTTGTGTGAGTATCCCGCACGAGACTTAGCACCTTTCGTACCACGTGTAGCAGTACCTCCTTTGCCTGAGCCCTGACCACGGCCAACTCTTTTAACATTCTTTTTAACAGAACCTTTAGCAGGTTTTAGATTATGCAAATTCATTTGTAGTTCCTCCTATATTTCTTCTACAACAACGAGGTGCTGCACTTTGGTAATCATACCTGCTATAACCGGACTCTTTTCGAGCACTACAGAATGATTTATTCTGTGAAGGCCCAATGATTTAAGATTTGCGATCTGCCTTTTGGTAGCACCATTTTTGCTTGCAACCTGAGTAACCTTTACTTGTGGATATTTTGTATCTGCCATTTCTTCTCCTCCTATCCGTTAAATACTTTACTCATTGGAATTCCACGAAGTCCGGCTACCGTGTAAGCATCTCTCATTTCTGTCAGAGCAGCCACAGTAGCTTTAACAAGATTATGAGGGTTTGATGACCCTTTTGACTTCGCAAGCACATTCTGAATACCTACAGACTCAAAGACAGCACGCATGGCACCACCGGCCTTAACTCCTGTACCGGGAGCTGCAGGTTTCATAAACACTTCAGAGCCGCCGAATCTTGCGCTCTGCTCATGAGGAATTGTGGTGTTAATAATAGGAATCTTGACAAGATTCTTCTTAGCATCCTCAATACCTTTCTGAATTGCTGCTGTCACTTCGTTGGCCTTACCCAAACCATAACCGACAACACCATTCTCATCGCCTACCACAACAATGGCAGCGAAACGGAAATGACGTCCACCCTTGGTAACCTTGGTCACTCTCTGAATGGAAACCAACTTATCTTTCAATTCAAGATCTGATGTCTTTACTCTTTTAACATTTGTATTTGCCATAGTTACGATTAGAATTTAAGGCCGCCATTGCGGGCAGCTTCAGCCAAACTTTTAACTCTACCATGGTATAGATAACCGCCACGGTCAAATGCAACCTCTGAAATACCTTTCGCAATGGCACGGTCTGCAATAGCCTTCCCTACAATATCAGCGGCTTCTTTTCCGCACTTGCCTTTGCACTGTGCAGCCAACTCCTTATCATTGGAAGCGGCAGCGGCAAGAGTTACACCATTTTCATCATCAACAACCTGTACGTAAATCTGTTTGTTGCTTCTGAAAACAACCATTCTCGGTTTTTCAGCAGTACCGTTAACGTGTTTACGAATACGGTAGTGAATCCTCTTTCTTCTTTCTATTTTACTAATAGCCATAATTCT
The DNA here is from genome assembly GCA_963548935.1 of uncultured Bacteroidales bacterium. GTDB lineage: Bacteria > Bacteroidota > Bacteroidia > Bacteroidales > UBA932 > Cryptobacteroides. The sequence goes on along the minus strand of CAUUVS010000001.1, from coordinate 397,930 downwards.
TTCCTCCTAATTATTTAGCTGCAGCAGTCTTACCGGCCTTGCGACGAAGCTGTTCGCCTTCAAATCTAATACCCTTACCCTTATAAGGTTCCGGTTTACGGAGAGAACGAATCTTAGCCGCAACCTGTCCGATGAGCTGCTTGTCCGCACTCTTTAGGATAAGAATAGGATTCTCTCCTTTCTTAATCTGAGGAGCCTCTGCGGTAACTTCTTTAGGCAGCATAAACTGAACATCGTGAGAAAAACCGAGAGAGAAAACAAGGAGCTGTCCCTGCACCTCAACACGGTAACCTACACCAATCAATATCTGCTTGATTTCATATCCTTTGGATACTCCTTCCACCATATTGTTGATCAAAGCACGATAAAGTCCGTGCATTGAACGGTGCTCAGGAGCATCTGAAGGGCGAGAGACTTTAACCTCATTGCCCTCAATGGTGACTGTTATATCAGGATGAATCGCCTGAGTAAGCTCACCAAGAGGTCCTTTAACCTTCACAACGTTACCGGGAAGCATCTCTACGCTCACCTTTTCCGGAAGGCTTACAGGTAATTTACCAATTCTTGACATTATCAGATGGTTTTAAATTAATATACATAGCATAATAACTCGCCACCGACATTAAGATCTTTCGCCTCTTTGTCAGTGATGACGCCCTTCGAAGTAGTGAGAATAGCTATACCCAGACCATTAAGGACTCTCGGCATATTATTCACATCTGCATACTTCCTCAAACCCGGCTTGGAAATTCTTTCGATTTTCTTGATAGCCGGCATTTTTGTCTGCGGGTGATATTTCAACGCGATTTTAATCGTGTTGCATGGGCTTCCTTCTACAACTTTGTAGCTAAGGATGTAGCCTTTCTCAAAAAGGATTTTCGTCATTGCCACCTTCAGGTTTGAAGACGGAATCTCAACTACCTTGTTTCCTGCAAGATAAGCATTGCGAATCCTTGTGAGATAATCTGCAATTGGATCAGTCATTTCTTTGTTTTTTAAAGATTATCGGCACTTAAGTACCCGATATCCGATTGTTAATTAATAAATAATATGTAGATAAAACTACTTCTAAAACTACCAGCTTGCCTTCTTGACGCCCGGAATAAGCCCGTTGCTCGCCATCTCGCGGAACTGGATACGGCTAAGTCCAAAGGCACGCATATATCCTTTCGGACGTCCTGTAAGAGAGCAGCGATTATGAAGACGCACCGGTGAAGAATTTTTCGGAAGCTTGTCAAGAGCGGCCCAATCACCGGCCTCCTTAAGAGCTTTTCTCTTCTCGGCGTATTTTGCAACTAATTTCGCGCGTTTAACTTCGCGAGCTTTCATTGATTCTTTTGCCATCTTATATTTTTTTAGTTGTTATGTTTCTTGAAAGGAAGGCCGAATTCTTTAAGAAGAGCATAAGCCTCCTCATCAGTCTTAGCTGTAGTCACAAATGTAATTTCCATACCATGAATCTTAGGATTCTTATCCATATCGATTTCAGGGAAAATTATCTGCTCCTTCAAGCCGAGTGTATAATTGCCTCTTCCGTCCAACTTTTCTGAAACACCATTGAAGTCGCGGATACGAGGTATCGACACACGAATAAGCCTCTCAAGGAACTCATACATTTTTGCATCACGAAGTGTAACTTTAACTCCGATAGGCATACCCTTACGAAGTTTGAAGTTTGATATATCCTTTCTTGATGTTGTAACGAGTGCCTTCTGTCCAACTATCATTGAAAGCTCCTCAGCAGCTTCTTCAACAATCTTCCTGTCAGCAACACCTTCTCCTATACCCTCATTGATTGTTATCTTGACAAGTTTGGGAACCTGCATAACAGTAGTATATGAAAACTGCTTTTTGAGAGCTGGGACAATTTCTTCCTTATAAACCTTCTTCAGTGAAGGCACGTATCCTGCAGACACTGCAACAACCTCTGCAGGAGCGTTATTTTTAGTCTTCTTTGCCATAATTACTTAATCTCCTCTCCTGATTTTTTAGCAAAACGAACCTTCTTGCCATCAACAAACTTATATCCTACACGTGTAGGAACAGGTTTCGCAGATGTGCTCTTGGCAGGGTCAAGCAACTGAACATTGGAAACATGAATCCCTGCTTCATGCTTGATAATACCACCCTGTGGCTGCTTGGCATTCGGTTTGGTATGCTTGCTTACCAAATTGACACCTTCAACTACAACACGATCTTTATCCTTGATAACTTCAAGAATTTTTCCTGTCTTGCCCTTATCGTTACCGGCATTGACATACACAGTATCGCCTTTCTTTATACGTAACTTTTTCATACTCATATACTATTAAAGGACCTCCGGTGCCAATGAAACAACTTTCATATAATGCTCACGCAACTCTCTTGCAACAGGACCGAAAATACGGGTGCCACGGAGTTCACCGGCATTGTTGAGAAGGACACAAGCATTATCATCGAAACGGATATAAGAACCGTCCGGTCTGCGGATTTCCTTCTTTGTACGAACTATCACAGCTTTAGAGACTGTACCTTTCTTCGCGTCTCCCCCTGAGACCGCGCTCTTCACTGCAACGACAATCTTATCGCCTACAGTTGCATAACGGTGGTGGGTTCCCCCAAGAACACGCACACAAAGAACTTCCTTTGCGCCGCTATTATCTGCCACCAGTAAACGTGATTCCTGCTGTATCATCGCTATTTAACTTTTTCAACAATTTCAACTAATCTCCACCTTTTTGTTTTACTTAGAGGGCGAGTCTCCATAATGAGAACCTTATCCCCCTCGCTGCACTCATTCTTTTCATCCTGAGCAACATACTTAGTGGTCTTTTTTACGAACTTCCCATAAATAGGATGCTTCTCTTTGGTTCCAACAGCAACAACGATAGTCTTGTCCATCTTATTGCTGACTACGATACCTATTCTTTCCTTACGAAGATTTCTTTCCATAGAGATTTATTTTTAGTTCTGTTGTTTTTCTTTTTCAGCGAGAATGGTCATCATCCTTGCGATATCCTTTCTCTTCTTCTTAAACTCTGATGTATCCTCCAATGGAGAGACAGCGTGATTCATCTTCATAGAATCAAGGTTCGCTTTTTCTACTCCTATGCGATCCTTAAGATCGGCAATGGACATTTCACGTACTTCTTTTGATTTCATACCTCTTTCTCCATTAAATTATTCCACATAATCCCTGCGGACAATAAACTTCGTAGCAACAGGTAGTTTTGTAGCTGCAAGACGCATAGCCTCTTTTGCAATACTTAGGGAAACACCCTCTGCCTCGAATAAAATTCTGCCGGGAGTTACCGGACACACAAATCCCTGAGGATCACCCTTACCTTTACCCATACGAGTATCCAAAGGTTTCTTGGTGAATGGCTTAGCAGGAAATACCCTGATCCACACCTGACCTTCACGATTCATTTGACGCGATATAGCCTGACGGGCAGCTTCAATCTGCTGTGCTGTAAGCCAACAATTTTCCAGGGTCTTTAGACCGAAAGAACCGAAAGCGAGTTGGTGTCCCCTTTGGGAATTACCTTTCATCACGCCTTTCTGTTCCCTTCTGAATTTGGTTTTCTTCGGTTGTAACATTGCTGTATTACTTTAAAAATATTTCGCAAAAACCTAAATCACTATAAATCAATTATTTGTATAATTATTAGCGAATTTTAGGAATGCAAAGATAGTAAAAATATTTAAAAACAAAAGACTTTTTGAAAAATATTTTAACATTTTGGACCGAGATTTCAGAAGCTTATAATCAAGTACGTCAATAATTTAGATACTATATTGAAAAAATATTGCAATACTTTTCGACACAAAGAAATTTCAATATAGCAATTTTTATTTTATGATACTTGATGCAATAATATAACTACCTTTGCCATGGCATAAAGATTGCCGAACGACTTACGGTTACGGTATATCAATACTCAAAAAACAACCCTAAAGATAATGTGTAAATATATAAAAAAAGCAGCCTATCTGTTCCTGACAATAGCAATAATAGGAACAAATGATGCCTATATATTTTCGCAAGACTTCAAAAACGGAAACTACCTTCATTACAAGGTAGAAGGAAAAGACACCACTTATATCGCCACATTAAGACCATCATATTCCTTCAGCCATGCCAATAAGAAAGACTGGAAAAAATATTACCGCTTAGTGCACAATTTTGCAAAAGTCTATCCTTATTCTCTTGTTGCACAGAGGCTCGTGAGGGAAGCAGACAGCACATTCAAGGTTCGGAACTTTACCAAAAGACAAAAAGAAAAGTATGTAAACGATCTCCAGAGAAGGATTTTTACTTCTTATGAAAAGACAGCAAGGAATATGACAATATCACAAGGCCAGCTTATGATGAGACTCATTGATAGAGAAGTAGGTCATTCCTCTTACGAAATAATAAAATATTACAAAAACGGATTAGCCGCCGGTTTTTGGCAGGGTCTGGCCAAACTTTTCGGTACAGATATGAAAAAGCATTATGACCCCTACGGAGAAGACCGTGACACTGAAGAACTTATACAAAAATGGAAAAGCGGCGAATTTCCTGATCTCTACTATTCAATATTCGGAAAATATCCTACAATACCTGAAACTCCGGAGAACCTGAGATAAGAACCGCCGTCCATCCAATCTTTCAGTATAAGTAATCTGGCACCTGTCGGAAGACACAGATCCACCCTATCGTGATAGTGCCCGAAAATAAAATAATCCACAGTCTTGCGTGAAGACTCCTCAACAGCATACTTATACAAAGGTTCTTCTTCATTCCTGAATTTATATGGAACACTTTTGGCGAGCCGACTATTCTTTGACCAGCCCTTTCCGAGACGAAATGCTATCCAAGGATGCAGAAAACTGAACATAACCTGCAAAAAACGATTATGAAAGGCCCATCTCATAAGTTTATACCACCTCATCCCTCTTCCTAATCCATCACCATGTCCAATAAAAAAAGTTTTTCCTGCAATTTCAACGATATACGGCTGCTCGATGACCTTAATACCCATTTCCTCAAAATAATGATAGCACCATATATCATGATTCCCCGGGAAAAAGTAAACCTTGACGCCGGCATCCATTAAAGCAAGCAAAGCAGAAAACACCCTGACATATCCTTTAGGCACAACATCGTGATACTCATACCAGAAGTCCCAAATATCGCCGAGCATATATAAAGATTCCGTAGTATCCTTCGGGATAGAGTTTAGGAAACTGACAAATCGGGACTCCCTATCTTTCATCCCTTTAACATCAAGCCCAAGATGCACATCAGAAACAAAATAAGTATAAGTCCTTTCTGCCATTTTATGCAAAAATCAGAATCATAAGAGCAGCTACAAGGCAATACAAGGCGAACCATGTCAATTTAGCCTTTCTGACAATGGCAATCATCGCCTTGCAGGCAAAAAGACCGGAGATAAAAGCTGCGGCAAAACCAAACATCAGAGGCATCGCTCCAATACCTGAAGCCATTGGAGCTTTACCGGTCAATCCTTTAAGTAAATCAAGCATCTGTTCTCCTATAATAGGAATAAGAACCATCAAAAAAGAGAATTGCGCCATAACCTCTCTCTTAACACCGCAAATCAGCCCTGTTGCAATAGTAGTACCTGAACGAGAAAGTCCCGGAGCCACAGCGCAAGCCTGACCGATACCAACAACTAATGCCTGCCAATATGAAATACCATTCCGAGTTGAACTCAAAACAGCTGCATTACTATTAGAATCCTTGTTTACCGAACCAGACCTTGAATTTCCGGACCAAAGTTCAAAATTATCAGATACAAACAAAATAACCGCTGTGATTATCAGAAAAATCGCAACAGTAAAAAGATTTTCACCGAAAAGCCCCTCCACCTTATCCTTAAACAGAAGCCCCACAATAGCTACAGGTATCATAGAAACTGCAATTTTCAGGATATAATCCATCTCATCATTCATCTTGAATTTGAAAAAGCCCTTGAGCAATTTCCATATAGCTCCCCAAAAAACAAAAATCGTACTTAACACCGTTGCAAAATGAACAGTAACAGTAAAATCAAGAAAACCCTCGCCATCAACACCCAACAACTCTTTGAAAATCATAAGATGCCCACTGCTGCTTACAGGGAGAAACTCGGTCAATCCTTGTACAAAGCCGAGCAATATAGCCTGCCACCACTCCATAATCAATTCTTATCTTTTTTTGAAACCATCATTATAGCAACAATCTCAACGACTATTCCACAAATAATCACCAATGGAGCCAAAACAAGGCGTCTAAAATCAAACATCGCCTCATTAAACACTTTCGGATCATCGCTGCCTCCGCCTGCAATAAGGATATATCCGGCAAGCATAACAATCATTCCGGCAAGCAATAGCCTCAGCCCTTTTCGGGTAATAGGCATTTTTTCATTATTTTCAATCATTCTAAAAATATATATCAATAGTATAGTTCATCTTTTCCCATAGTAACAAGTTTATTCACGACAAAATACGTGCTAAGCACACATATTAAAAGTCCTGATGCAACCACAATTCCTATTACCTCCAAAAGAAGTTCAAGTCTGAATATCTCGAAAAGCTGCACAAATTCATTCCTGATAAAATATAATATGGCAATAAGCATCAATATTGCTATTATAGCAGAAAAGACACCTAAAAAAGCCGACTGCAATAAAAAAGGTCCTCTTATAAATCCCTTTGTGGCTCCTACCAACCTCATTGTGTGAATAGTAAACCGCTTATCATAGACGCTAAGCCTTATCACATTATTAATCAAAGCAAAAGAAATAAAAAGCAATAGAGCTATGAAAATACCCAACACAAGAGAAATCTTTCTAAGATTGTCATTCAGCGTATCCACCAAAGACTTCTGATACACCACCTCGTCGACTATCTTATTGGATGATATTGTGGATTTTACAACCTTAAGACTATCATCGGAGACATAATCAGCCTTTAGAGTAAGATCAATGGATATAGGTATGGGAGAGGTCTCGAACACGCTAAGAAAATCCTCGCCAAGCATTTTTTTCATTTCTATCTCTCCCTTATCCCTTGATATAAATTCAGTACTGTTGATAAAAGGCAGGGCATCAAGGCTCTTGCGAAATTCCTGTGCATCTGCTTCAGAGACTTCTGGCCTTATCAGCACTGACACCTTCATATTCTCTTTGAAGTAATTTGACACTCTTTCAGTATTGACCATAAGCATACTTGCTACTCCGACAAGCAGCAAAACAAGACTTATACTGATAACAGATGACAGATAGGCATTCGCCAATCTCTTCCTTACCAGTTTTTTTTCACCATTAGACATATTACTCCAAATTGACTCCAAATATAGTGAATTATAAAAATATGAAAAAAAATTCTTACCTTTGTTTTAATTTTATTAGCCATAATATGGAAGAATCTGCAAAAAGAATACTTTTCGTCAATTCAGAGATATTTCCATACCTGCCGGAAAGTTCAGAAGCAAATATTGGCAGGTATTTGCCACAAGGCATTCAGGAAAGAAAAAGAGAAATACGTTCATTTATGCCAAGATATGGCTGTATCAACGAAAGGAAGAACCAGCTTCATGAGGTTATACGCCTGTCAGGCATGAATATTATCATCAATGATGTCGACAGACCTTTGATTATCAAAGTAGCTTCTATTTCAGCCGCCAGAATACAGGTCTATTTCATTGACAATGAAGACTATTTCAAAAGAAAACAAGTATACCGCAGCGAAAAGGGAAAATTCTTTGAGGATAATGCGGAAAGAGCAATATTTTTCGCAAGAGGCGTTTTGGAAACAGTTAAGAAACTTCGTTGGGTGCCGGATATAATACATTGCCACGGATGGATGTCACACCTTTTGCCGATGTACCTGAAGAAAGCTTATATCGATGACCCTATTTTCTCTGAAAGCAAAATAGTGGTTTCATTGTATGAAGATACACCTAAAGAGAATTTCTCACCCAATTTCAACAAACTCATTGCATTTGGTAATGCAAGCGAAACGGAAGTGCCTTTCCTTGCTGACCCAAGTGGCACAAATCTTGCTAAAACCGCCGTACAGTATGCAGATGGCGTCATCTTTGCTTCGGACAATATCGATAATGATGTTGCAGCATACTGTAGGGAACGAGCCTTGCCTATGCTTGAATACAACAAAGCAGCAATAGAAAACGGCTCTTATATCGATATATATAATGAATTTTACGATCAGCTATAAGTGATGAGTTCTAAATATTTTAGAAAACTATGCTACACGATACTTGTGTCGGCATCGGCATTATGCTTTTCTTCGTGCATTAGCAAGAATGAACAACTTGGTCATGAATATCTGGCCACCAATCAGCAATACGACGTCTATTCATCCGAGTTTGACATAGATGACATAGAGATGCAGACTCCTGACAGCCTTTCAGCATACAGCCTGTATAAATTCGCTTTCGGTGCAGTAAGGGATGAGACTTTCGGCCTGACAACAAGGGCCTGTGCTTTTACACTTGTCCCTCTCAATGACACTCTTGACTTCGGCAAACCCGGAACAAGACAGTTCAAAAATTTTCATTTTTCAGCTGTTAACGATTCCATATCATGCAGCAATCCCCGACAAGCCAACATACTTCAAAATGTCAATGTTTATGAATTAAAAGAAGCTATTAATTTCAAAGCCTCTTATCCTAAATTGAAAATAGGCACAACAAGATTAACCGACGGAGTGCCTGTATATAATGGCAAGGATTCATTGTCATTCAATTTCAGCAAAGCTTTCGGAGAAAAATATATGAACATACTCCAGAGTGATTTAGACAGCATCTCCCATTATACAAAGAAGTTTCCAGGCATATTCATATCCACAGATGCCCCTATGGGAAATGGTGGAAGAATCAATATGTTCCGTCTGCCTATAGATATTGCCAATTATTCAATATATGGAAGTTATGCAAAATTATCTTTCTCAGCAGAATATGACAAGAGGGGTCGTATAGATACAACTTTCTATTTTCAGTTGGGTCCATTGAAAATTTCAGGATTCAGAGGGACGAAGACAACAAGTCCTAAAACTCATCCTCAGCTGGCTTATAATATGTCAGAATCAGAAAATACAATCCTTAAAGGCAAGGCCACAGACAAAGTATATTTTGAAGGCGGTCAAGGGGTAAAACCTGTAATAAAAGCTTCCGGCCTCAGAAAAAAGGCAATGGAAATAATATCAAAATATGGAGATCCTTCAAAAATAGTTATCAGCAAGGCAAGCATAGTACTTCCATTTGTTTTTCCTGATAACTATAAAGATATGGCTTATTATCCTACTACTTTAAGCCCGACTTGTCGTATTGTCAAGGATAAATCAATAAAGTATGCCGGCATTACTGATTCAAGCGTAAAAGATGAAAACAAGGGCGCGATCAACAGGTCTTTATGCAACTATGCTCCGGATCTTACACATCACTTTCAGGAAATCCTAAAAGTGAAAGACATGGCGAAAATAGAAAACTATGATATATGGCTTCTTGCCATGGCAACCGAGACAGTATCGAATCGTCAAGCCGCATCGAATGCAAACAGCAATAACAACGCCATGCTACAGAATATGATGTACAATAACTACTACAATAATATATATAATGGATATGGCGGCTATGGTGGGTATGGATATGGAGGATACGGAGGTTATGGCAACTACTATAACAATTATATGAACTATGCTTACCTACAGCAGATGTACTCTTCTTCAAAAGTATCGGCAACAAAGAAAATTTCCATGATGGATTCACACAGATTCTATCGTGCAATACTTCAAGGTCCTACATCAGCCAAAGATAAACCGAAATGCAAAATAGTATTTGCCGTCCCTAAAAACTAATACGTGAGAATAGTTACCTATAATTTAATATTTAGAGACAACGATAATTCCGATATTTGAACAATTGAGGCTGACTAAAAAATTAGTCAGCCCCAATTCATATATATAGTTGGAATATTCAGCGCTTTATTAAGCCATCTTATTCTCTATATATTTAATGGCATCAGCAACCGTTGAAATGGCACCGGCATCCTCATCCGGAATCTTAATAGAGAACTCTTTCTCAAACTCCATAATAAGCTCGACAGTGTCAAGAGAATCTGCACCAAGGTCATTGGTAAAGCTAGCTTGCTCTGTCACTTCGGACTCTTCAGCACCTAACTTATCAACAATGATATCCTTAACCTTTTTTACAATTTCTTCGTGTGACATAATTGTTTTTTTTTAAGTTTATGTTTTTAAAAATACACTTGTTTACAAAACCTTGTCATACACTATGACGAAATGCAAAGTAAGTAAAAAAAATCCAAAAATAAAAGGATTTACCCGAAAAGGTCATAAAAGTAGAGTCAAGCAGCCTTTCTACTTAGACGAAACCATATCCGCAATCCATTAATCGAGTTAAGAAGATAAAAGATATATTTGATTAACATTACAATAGCATATCCCCCTGCTTCCGGACTTGCCAACCTGTTCACCCACAACAGTATAGAAAATATATTTACAAGATTCCAAATATACCATTGCTCCATATAAGCTACTGACATAAGCACCTGCCCCAAAATGTTCAATGTCACAACTACAGCATCTAAAAGAATCTTCGATTTGTCTATTTCAACTATATGACCGGCATTGAATTGAGAAAGATCAATAAAATAAAGCAAAAAATACGTAATGCATGTACCGACAATAAATCCTACAGCCAAATACCCCCAATTCTTTAGAGACAATCGTCTGGCCCTCACTTTGGCTGTTTCCATTTCTCCTTTATCATTCAGTTCTGCTTTTACACCTGCTCCTCTTTTGCGCCATTGCCACCAACCGACAAACTGCATAGGTAGAAAATATAAGACATGAAGAGCGAAAGTTCCAATTATCCCGCTGTCTAAATATATTATAGAACAACAGAGCACATCCACAAGACCAAAAACAAAGGTCCAGATATTGCCGTTTGCCGACAATACTATATTGACCACTCCCATTACTGCTCCGAGACCGGCTATCAACAGCATAGCAAGCCTTGCATCAGGATTCTTGATTTCAAATAATGTGTCTATAATGACAACTGTTATCATTCCGGCCAGCAAAAAAATACTGAACCAAAGATTAAATTTCTTCTCTGTCATTTTAATATTCTTCACTCAATGTATCTTTTATTCTGCCGGCAAGATCCTTTTTGCCTAAAAATTCCGTAAGCTCTTCCAGTGATGCTTCAGCTATTCCTGCCACACTGCCATAATGCATTATCAGTCTCTGTTCTGTCTTCGCTCCAACCCCCTTGATACCGTCTAAGATAGAAGCCACTTGAGATTTGCTTCTGAGGTTACGATGAAAAGTAATTCCAAAGCGATGAGCCTCATCTCTTATATGTTGTAGAATCTTCAAAGCCTGTGAGTTCCTATCCACAAAAAGAGGATACGGATCTCCGACTCTTATTACCTCCTCCAATCTTTCTGCCAGACCTATCACCGTAAATTTATCAGTAATTCCAAGCTCTGCCAAAGCCTGATATGCATAATTGAGCTGCCCCTTACCACCATCTATAACGACAAGCTGTGGCAAATCTTCAGGATTTTCGGCAAGCATTCTTGAATAACGCCTATTGACAACCTCTTTCATAGAAGCATAATCATTCGCTCCTACAACCGTCTTTATCTTGAATTTTCTATAATCTCTCTTGCATGGTACGCCATCTCTGAAAACCACGCATGCAGCAACAGGATTCGTACCCTGAATGTTGGAGTTGTCAAAACATTCAATATGCACCGGAAGCTCTTTCATCCCCAACGCTTTTCTGAGTTCTTCAAGAACATTCCGGTGGTAAGTGTCGGGGTCTGTATGCTCTCTCTGCTTCATTGCATTGAATCTCATCTCTTTAGCGTTTCTGGTACTCAATTCCAACAATGAAAGTTTATCTCCTTTGAAAGGTATCCTAAAATCAATACCATCTATCTCAACATCAGGTAGAAACGGCACTATAACCTCCTTGGATAACTCCCCGAATTTAGCTTCTATCTCCCCTATAAATGAACTTAAGACGGTTTCCTTTGTCTCTTCTATATTCATCTTGAATCCAAGATTGAGGGATTGGATGATTGCGCCTCCACGGATTCTCATAAAATTGCCGAAAGATTCTGTGGCATCAGATACTAAAGAGAATACATCTGCATCCACCATAGAAGTATTTACTATTACAGATTTAGAATAATGCTTTTCGATGGACAACATTTTATGCTTATATATTTCCGCCTGCTCAAAATCAAGCGAAGCTGAAGCTTTTTCCATTAAAGACCTGTAATGATTTATCATTTCTCTGCCTCCGCCTTTCAACATTCCGGCTATTTCTTCAATATTATCATTATACTCTTTTCGAGAAATCCCCCCTATGCAGCAGCCTTTGCACCTACCGATATGATATTCCAAGCAAGGGCGATATTTATGATGAATAATAGCTTCTGAATCTATTTTCAAGTTACAGGTTCTAAGAGGATATATATCAGAGAACATCTCTAAAAGATTTCTGGCATGAATAACAGAACTATAAGGCCCAAAATATTTAGAACCGTTCTTCTGAATTCTGCGAGTAAGAAATACCTTAGGATATTCGTCACCGGTAATACATATCCAAGGATAGGTCTTCGAATCCTTTAAAAGGATATTGTATTTGGGCTTATATTGCTTGATTAGATTATTCTCAAGAAGAAGCGCATCAGCCTCGGATGAGACTACAGAATATTGTGCATCAGCTATTTTTGACACTAATACCCTTGTCTTTCGAGTTAGTCTGGAAGGATCCACAAAATATTGAGCGACTCTTTTGTGAAGATTCTTCGCCTTACCGACATATATGACAATACCATCAGCATCATAATACCGATAAACCCCGGGTTTGTGGGGGAAAAGCGCTATTTTCTCTTTTACTGTCATTACAGAACGACAAAGTTAAATAAAAATGAGGATGACGCAAAAGCAATAAGCTAATGCGTCATTTTATATTGTTTTTAAAGGAATGTTAAAGATTATTTTACATGTTTTGCAACTTCAGCTTCAATATCTTTCCCCCTAAGACCACGCTTAAGGATAGTACCGTCCGGTCCGAAAAGAATAATATGAGGGATACCGTTTATTGCATAAATATCAGTAGGAATACGTTGTGCATTAATTATCTGAGGCCATTTCAAGCCTTCTTCTTTTAAAGCCTTCATTGTATCTTCAGGCTTATCCCATACAGCTACACTCAGCACCTCGAACTTCTCCCCTTTATACTTGTCATACACTTTCTTAATATTAGGAATCTCTCGTCTGCAAGGGCCGCACCAAGAAGCCCAAAAATCAACAAGTACGTATTTGCCTTTGCCAACATAATCTGAAAGCTTTATACTATTGCCTGGGCCCTGCTCTACCGTAAAATCAGTAAACATCGCTCCTTCTGCTGTAGACTCGCTCTTTTCAAATTGCTCCTGCATCTGTCTGACAATCCCTGTCTCTTTTACCTTTTTTTCTAACATATTCAACATTTCCTTTGATTCGGAAGGCCCTAAAATACTTTGAAGCATCGACATAGCATACACCCCAAGATAATTGTCCTTATTGCCCCTAAAGATATCTTTGTATAGCGCTGCGTATTCATCCATTATCTCATCCTGCTTTGCCTCCATACTCGCCTGCTTTGCTGAATCCTCAAGAGTACTATCAGCTTGAATTGTCATTATTTCTCGAGTGTATTTGGCATCAATCTCCTTTGCCCGCACATTCAGTTCAGAAAGGGATTTGTTAATGGATTTAGGCTCCACAATCAAGACCGTTGGTTCAGATGTAAAATCAAAAGTAACAGTAGTCCCGTCAAGAACAAAAAATTCAGGATAATATTTTTTTGAACCAATCATACCGGCAACGGCTTTGTTGGAAGGAAGTTCAATCCTGATCCGGCCGTTTTGAATATTCAAGACGGTGTCAATTCCTAATTCATCAACCGTAACCATAACAGAATCAACTGCATCAGGAGCGAATTTACCTATGAGAACTGTTCTGGTCTTTGTGGAACAAGCCATGAGAAATGTTAATGAAAGAAGTATTAATAATGTCTTTTTCATAATATGAATTTTTAATAAAATAATAATTTGCCATAAAATATTCAAAAAGGCTGAACCGAAATAACAATTCGGTACAACCTCTTCAAATTTAGGAAAAATTCCTGTGTTATTGCAATATTTACTCTGCCTTTGTCTCAGCAGCAACTGATTTGCGTGCTCCACGACGACCGCCACGGCCACCGCTTCTTTCGCCACGACCACGCTGAGAAGCATTCTGCGGACGAGTCTGAGCTGCTGAAAGACCTGCATTAGGAGAAAGGTCTTTCTTGCCATAAACCTCTCCGTTGCAAATCCATACTTTGATACCAAGAGCACCGACTTTGGTATTAGCCACCGCAAGTGCATAATCAATATCGGCACGGAATGTATGAAGAGGAGTACGACCCTCTTTGAACATTTCGCTTCTTGCCATTTCAGCTCCGCCTACACGGCCGCTAATCTGAACTTTAATACCTTCAGCGCCTACTCTCATCGCTGTAGCAATAGCCATTTTGATAGCACGTCTATATGAAACACGACCTTCAATCTGGCGAGCAATGCTATCAGCTACAATATTGGCATCAACCTCAGGCTTCTTCACCTCAAAGATATTGATCTGAACATCTTTCTTGGTAACTTTCTTCAGCTCCTCTTTGAGTTTGTCCACTTCAGTACCTCCCTTGCCTATAATGACACCGGGTCTTGCTGCCTGAATGGTTACTGTAATAAGTTTGAGCGTCCTCTCAATGACAATCTTGGAAATACTTGCCTTTGAAAGACGGTTTACAAGATACTGACGGATTTTATAATCCTCTGCAATCTTTTCTGCATAGCTACCACCACACCAGTTAGAGTCCCAACCACGGGTGATACCGATTCTGTTGCTTATAGGGTTTGTTTTCTGTCCCATATTACTTTTCCTCCACTGTTGATGGTTTTCTTACATCCAGTACAACGGTAATGTGGTTGGAACGTTTACGTATCCTACCGGCACGCCCCTGAGGACAAGGACGGATTCTCTTAAGAGTCCTGCCTTCATCGATCATAAGGGTCTTCACATATACATTGCCATTGTCAAGTTCTTTTCCGTTTTCTGGATTTTTTGCCTCCCAGTTTGCAATAGCGCTACGAAGGACTTTCTCCAGTTTAACAGAAGGTGCATTCTTTGTATATTTCAATATATCAATTGCACGATTCACTTCCACACCTCTTACATTGTCTGCGACAAGACGCATCTTGCGAGGAGATGTAGGTATATCTTTAAGCTTAGCGATTGCTGTATGCTTCTTATTTTCTTTCAGCCTCTCGGCCATTAATCTTTTACGTTTTCCCATAATTCAATTTCTTTAATGAATTACTTATTGTTGCCGGAATGGCCTCTGAAAGTTCTCGTTGGAGCAAATTCGCCAAGTTTATGACCAACCATATTTTCTGTTACATATACAGGAATAAACTTATTTCCGTTATGAACAGCAATTGTATGGCCTACGAAGTCAGGAGATATCATGCTTGCGCGTGACCATGTCTTGACTACTTCTTTTTTCTTGCTACCATCATTCATAGCAAGAATTCTCTTTTCCAGGGCTCCCTGGATATAAGGACCTTTTCTTAAAGAACGACTCATAATCTCTAAAGTTTTATTCCGTTATTTCTTTCTTCTTTCAATAATGAACTTGTTGGAAGTCGCCTTTGGATTACGCGTCTTGTAGCCCTTTGCAGGAAGACCCTTGCGTGACCTTGGATGTCCTCCGGACGCACGACCTTCACCACCACCCATCGGGTGATCGACAGGGTTCATTACAACACCACGGTTGTGAGGTCTGCGACCAAGCCATCTGCTACGGCCAGCCTTTCCAGACGATTCCAGATTGTGTTCAGGATTGGACACTGTTCCTACGGTAGCACGGCAAGAAACCAGCACCATTCTTGTCTCGCCTGAAGGCAGACGAAGAACGGCATGTTTTCCTTCACGTGCAGCGAGTTGCGCATAAGTACCTGCCGAACGTGCCATAGCTCCTCCCTGACCGGGACGAAGCTCAATATTGTAGACCAATGTACCAACCGGAATTTCACTTAGAGGAAGTGCATTGCCAAGCTCCGGAGCAACTCCTGAACCGGAAGCAATCACCTGTCCCACTTTAAGTCCGTTAGGTGCGAGGATATATCTCTTCTCACCATCTTCATATTCTACCAGCGCAATACGAGCGCTTCGATTAGGATCATATTCAATTGTAAGTACGGTAGCTTTGCAAGAATCCTTGTCGCGTAAGAAATCTATAATACGATACATTCTCTTGTGTCCGCCACCACGATAACGAACTGTGATATGACCATCATTATTACGTCCGCCGGTGCTCTTAAGAGGCTCAAGCAATGCCTTATGAGGCTTCTTTGCGGTAATATCGTCAAAAGCGCTGATTACCTTGTTCCTCTGTCCCGGAGTTGTCGGTTTAAATTTTCTAACTGCCATTGCTTAATACCTTAAATATTACTGTAGAAATCAATCTTGTCATCACCTGCAAGCGTAACATACGCTTTCTTGAAGTGATTGGTACGTCCTCTGAGAACACCCGATTTGCTGTAACGAGACTTCCTCTTGCCGTAGTAGTTAAGGGTATTAACCGATTCTACCGAGACATTATAAATCTGCTCTACAGCATTCTTGATCTGAATCTTATTTGCAGAACGGTCCACTATGAAACCGTAACGGTTCAATTTTTCGCCAAGAACCGTCATTTTCTCTGTTACTATTGGCTTAATTATTATTCCCATTTCTCAAAAATTTTAGTTGTTTACCTTTGAGGCGAGAATATCCTGAACTCCATCAACCAAGACCAATGAACGTGCGTTCACTATAGAATATGTGTTGATTTCGTTGACTGTAATAACCTTTACGCCCTGAAGATTACGAGATGAAAGGAAAATGTTATCTGAATTCTCAGGCAACACGAAGAGTACATTTCTGTTTCCTGCTTTAATTGCTGCAAGGATATTAATAAACTCTTTTGTTTTAGGAGCTTCCATCATAAACGGCTCTACCATGATAATAGAATTATCAAGAGCCTTCTGCGAAAGAGCAGAGAATCTTGCAAGCCGCTTGAGTTTCTTATTCAGTTTTTTAGAATAATCACGAGGCTTAGGACCGAAAACACGACCACCGCCCACAAAAATATTAGCTTTCAAGCTACCATGACGAGCACCGCCGCCACCTTTTTGACGCCCCAATTTCTTGGTACTGTGCGCAATTTCACTTCTATCCTTTGTTTTTGCAGTACCCTGACGCTTGTTTGCGAGATACTGCACAACGTCAAGATAGATTGCATGCTCATTCGGTTGAATACCGAATACTCTTTCATCAAGAACAACGTTCTTTCCTGATTCTGTTCCGTCAATTTTCAATACTTTCAATTCCATGACTAAGCCTCCAGAATTAAATATGATCCCTTAGCTCCTGGAACAGAGCCTTTAACAACCAAAAGATTATTCTCAGGGATAATCTTGATAACAACAAGGTTCTGCACCTTTACTCTCTCGTTACCCATATGACCTGCCATACGCATTCCGGGGAATACGCGTGAAGGCCAAGAAGACGCTCCCATTGAACCAGGGTGACGAAGTCTGTTGTGCTGACCGTGGGTCTTTCCTCCGACACCGGCAAAACCGTGACGTTTTACGACACCTTGAAATCCTTTTCCTTTTGAAGTACCGGCAACATCCACATAATCAGCCACCTTGAATACATCTGTAACTGTAAGTGTGTCACCTAACTTTAGCTCTCCATCGAAGTCTGCCGGAAATTCGACAAGCTTACGCTTTGGAGTGGTTCCTGCCTTTGTAAAATGCCCTCTGAGAGGGGCGCTGGCATGTTTTTCTGTAGTTTCGCCATAGGCAAGCTGCACAGCGGCATAACCATCCTTCTCTACTGTACGAACTTGCGTGACAACACATGGACCAGCCTCAATAACGGTGCATGGAATATTTTTTCCATCAGCACCGAAAACGGAAGTCATTCCGATTTTCTTTCCAATTAATCCAGGCATTGAATTGTTAATTAATTGTTTATTAATAATTTATAATCTCCGCATATTTTTGCGGACTGCAAAGGTACAACTAATTATTTAATTTTCAATGGATTTTAAATAAGTTTATATTAAAATAGAGACATTCCCAATAATAAAAGGAATGCCTCCTGCAAAAAACGAATGAATCAAATTATTCTTTTTCTCTGACGGGGCGCACAGAGAAGCCGAACAAACGATATTTTACCCTTGTTCAAAGAATTACAATTTACCGTATTTGGCTTCCCATTTTTCGGTTCCCAAACTTAAAAGCTGGTAATCGCACAAATAAAAACTAAAAGAGTTTGGTGCACTGCCTTCCATATAGATTAATTCACCATCATATTTGAGTTTTTTCCTCATAAGAAAAGCCTCTTGATCGTTGCTATTGACCATATAGATAAAAGCAGGTTTTCCTTCTTTGTCGAATTCCGCTACCATAGATTGTAAAACCGACACATTTATTATTTTTAAAAGCATCTATCAATACTCCTGCAAAATTTTCAGGGCCGATACCATCGACAACGACTAATGAATTATCGGAACCGAATATATTTTTAAAATATCCGGCACCCTGTTTTGTGCTCCTATACCCATTTATAAACCAATTAAGCGCAGTAAACGGACTGTTGCCTTTATTAGGAAAGTTGTTTCTATATAACTGAAATATTTCGCTTTCCAAATGGTTTTCATACTTACGAGGTATCTTTATATTGTTCTCTTTTTCAAACTTTTCAATATATGCTTTATTCCTATCAAACCACCAATGTAACATATTGGAAGATCCTGCCGCCCAGCACATATCGGAATCTATACCTCCTTTATTCGGATTTTTTTTGTCGCAATCATACCAACCGCAACCCTCCGTCCATTTAAGTCCGAGCATATCAGGATTACCGCCAATCTTTTCCCACTTCGGGTCATTCAATGCAGGTATGTTTACACCGGATATTAAAAGAGTTTTATTTTTTACATCTTCTTCCGGTTCCGGGCCTTGTTCGTGCTCTTCTTTTTTCTTTTCAATAGTCAGATCCTTTACGGTATTCTTACCTGATTCCAATAAACCCGAACCTGTTTCTGCAAAATTGAATTCATATTCTTTACCGCCTAAAGCAACTTTAATCAAAAGGTCTTTTGCAGGTTGTTCCGGAATAAGGAATGTCACTGATGCTCCTTTTCTTTTAAGTTCTACCCTTTCTCCTTTGATTGCTTTCTGTTTGCCTTCTAAGAGATTGAACTCTGCAACCGGGATTACATTTTTCAACGCGATATCTGCATTATCAATGAGCGATTGTTCTGTTGCTTCAAAATTTTTCCCTTTAAGATTTACAGTTAATTCATGTAGAACAGGCCTGAAAGAGAGTGCGATTTTCTGTCCGGAAACGACATTTACAGGTTTTGCTATAAGCAATTTCTCGTTAGGATGTTCGGAAACATTCCATTGGAATTTCTCGGGATCTGATAATTCCGAAGCAGGATAACAGCCGAACAAAACAAAGGAGTTCCCTTTTTCAGGTAAGCGGATTTTATTTTCTTTTTTGTCTCCCGGAGCATTAGTGAATTTTGTCAATTCGTTTTCTTCATTCCGAAGAAAGAGCGATACATTTTTTCCTGATTCAAAGTCGGAGGTTGTTTCGTTTTCTGTTACAGTAGCTTTAAGGAAGAAGTCTTTTACCTTTTCTTCCGGCTTTTGTTCTTTTTCCGTTTCTTTATTTTGCGGTTTTGTTATATCGTATTCTTTTTTGTTGCAAGAAGCAATAAATAAAGATGTGATGACTAAAAATGTCATCGTTAAATCCTTAATACTTATATTCATAAATAATGTTTTATTCAATTTTATATAAAATGCCCGAAGCGTGAGAGATTCAAAAAAGATCCGAACATTTTAATGAGCTTTATAAATTCCGCCAAAGATAGTCATAAACTTTTAATTATCTTTTTTACCATTACGGCAGACGATAATAGCAATTGAGATGTTAGCTATTGGTTTATTGGATAGACGTTTCCGATGGACTGTTAATCTCCCGTGCCATCTGCTCCGTCCGCATGCTGTGTCCGGCAGTGGATATTGTCTAACCATACAAAAATATTTTCTGGGATCGCATCTTTCATTATCACTTTTTTATCTTTATCTAAAAGATACAACGAAGGAATTGCCCGGACATTATATATTCTGTCTGTTCTGATAATATATTTATGGTCATAACCGTTATACCATTCTTTAGGGTATGTATCGGCGTATGCAAGCCATTCATCAATATCATGATCTATATATATGTTCACAACTGAAAGTATTCCTTCTTTCAGCAAATCTGCAATTTTGGAATTGGAAGTAAGAACTTCTATTATTTCTTTGCAAGCCTGACATCCCGGATTGCTAAAAAACAAGATGGTATAAGGTGTTTTTATACCATAGAGACTATATATTTTATTCTCTAATGTTGTAAATTCAAAGTTTGCAGATTTTGAACCCACCTGATTAAGAGCACACATTTTTGCATCATACAAATAAGCATGACGCATAGACTCCGGTGTCAATTCCGAAGAGGCAAGTTTTTGTATATAAGGCAGGTAAATATCTTCATTCCTTAAAGGCGAATTAGGATCATAGAAATATTTTGCCACAATCATAGAAATGGCATTCAGAATATTTGAAGCTGTGTCAATCCTGTTGTTTGCTTCAATTTTATTAAAAAATTCAGATATTGATGATTTCGCCTGCTCAAGTGAAATACTTTCCAGCAATGTAGCATATATACCCATTTGCTCTTCAATTTTCTGCAATTCCACTCCTTTTATATGGATAGAGTCATTGAGCCAGATGCTTGATGTATCAATAAAGTTGTCCCACAGATGCTCTGCCATATAATTTATCCGCTCCAAAGGCTCTGTTATAACACCGGGAGTCTGCACAACCGGGAAATCTCTTGTCCTTTCCATATTTTCAGCCTGAAGAACAATAGGCTTTTTAGTCTTGATTTTACAGCAGGTAAACACTGACAGTATAATAAGACATATTAACAGTGGTTCTTTATTCATTTGCACCAATCTGAGCTTCTGATACATTTATGATGAAATCACCTATTTTTTCAAGTTCCGCAATAATATCCATATAGAATACTCCGGTCTGATAATTATAATCCGATTTTTCTTCAATATTCAGAATATGCTCCTCGCGCAGGGTATTGCGGTATTCGTTTACATTATATTCTGCATCTTGAGCATTTGTAATATCTTTGAGATTTGCCAGCGGAATTTTGATATTTTCTATCATGGCTTTGTAAGCATCATCCAAAAAATCAAGCATTCTGTTGAGCCTTTTGAGTTTTTCGTCATCAAATGTCTGATTATGTTCGATTTTGCGATTTAATATTCTGCCTATGGCCTCACCGGAATCTCCGATACTCTCCAACTCTCCTATAATCTTATACATAGCCCTAATTCTCTTTGATGACCTATCGGAGAGTTCTCCCTCAGAAACCTGATTGAGATATGATGCTATTTCAAATTCTATTTTGTCGGTAATACCTTCGTATTTGATCAACTTGGCTCGTAATTCTTCAAATCTGCTTCCTTTTTGTTCATTTATAGCTTCTCTTATATAACCAAATCCGCTATAGCATATTTCGGCAAAATGTACAATCTCTTGCTTTGCTACATCTAAAGAAAGTTCATCGGTAGAGAGAGGACCTCCCTGAATATATTTCAGCCTGAATACCTCTTCATCTTTACTATGAATAATCAGAGAGACCAATTTTTCAATTTGAGGTATAAACCAAATTAAAACCAACGTATTAGCCACATTAAAGAGAGTATGCATAGTAGTAACGCTATACAGCAACGATGATTTTATCGATGAAATATTTGCAGTATCGGTCAAATCAGCCGTATTAGGGTCCGGAAGACCGAAATAAGACACTACATGGCCTATGAAATTCAGAAAAGGATGAAATATGCACAATACCCATATTACTCCGAAGACATTGAAAACCGTATGGGCCATAGCCGCACGCTTTGATGTGGAATTTCCTACTGATGCTGCCACATTAGCTGCAATTGTGGTTCCTATATTTTCACCGAGAATCATAGCTGCCGCCATTTCAAAAGGTATTACTCCCGTTGTGATAAGCAGCATGATAATCGCCATTGTGGCGGCAGATGACTGAAAACATATAGTCATCACGGTACCGATGACAAGGAAAAGCAAAACGGAAATATTGATAGGACCTAACATTATGTGTGTCCATGCCTGAAGTCCCGACAAGTCAAGGTGCTCGAAAAGTAGTCCGGCCGAACTTCTAAGCTTTGCAAATCCGAGAAAGAATAAAGCAAAACCTATCAAAATGTCTCCCAAATCTTTGATTTTTTGATTGCTACGACTACGTGTCATCGCAAATCCGATTGCAATAAGAGGAAGCGATATAGTAGACAAATCGTATGAAAATCCGAAAAGAGCCATTATCCAAGAAGTGATAGTGGTTCCTATATTGGCTCCCATAATCACGCCAATAGCCTGAGCCAGAGTCAGCAGTCCTGCATTAACAAAACTGACAACCATGATTGTGGTTGCAGTTGAGGATTGGATAACAGCCGTAACGCCTATTCCTGTAAATACTCTTTTGATAGGACTTGATGTCATAGAGGCAAGGAAGGATCTCAATCCGTCCCCTGCAATTTTTTGGAGACCTCCGCTTAGTAGGCTAAGACCGAAAAGGAACATAGCCACAGAACCCAGAAGCGTGAGTATCAGAAGAAATGATTGCATAGGTAATGCTTGTTATTGAACATTGACTGCAAAAATAATTAAAAATTCTTAGATTTGCGGAATATGTTAGTGGCTGAGAGGATGAAATCCATAAGAATAAAAATATTATTGCTTTGTTTTTGCCTTTTATATGCAGAAAATGCAAGGGCTCAATTTTATACAGGAGGGTCCGAGCCGGCATCGGTAAAATGGTACTATACCAGCACTCCACATTTTACATTGATATATCCTCAAGGACTGGATTCTTTGACTAAAGTATATGGCCACCTGCTTGAAAAATATAGACCTGCAGAGTCATGGTCGTCAGGTTATATTCCGGGAGAAAAATATAAAAAAAGGACGCCCGTACTTATAAGGCCATTTACTGCCATATCGAACGGTATGGTAAGTTGGGCGCCTAAACGCATGGAATTATATACACTTCCTTCTCAAGATGGGGCAGAAGCATCCATTTGGGCAAAAAATCTGGCAATACACGAGTCTCGCCATTTGTCGCAAATGCAGTTCGGATATGACCGGTTTTTCAAACCTTTCAATTGGATTTTAGGTGAAATCGTGCCAGGATTGGCTGTTGGTGTCTATCCGGGACTTCATTTGATGGAGGGAGATGCAGTGGTGGCAGAGACTGCATTGACCGGATATGGCAGAGGTCGTTCTGCATTTTTTCTAAATTATTATATGTCGGCTTTTGATAGCGGAGATTATCGCAACTGGTATAGGTGGCGCTATGGATCTTTCCGCAAATTTACCCCTGACCACTATTCTCTCGGATATTTGACACTCGCAGGCACAAGGTATTTTTATAATGATCCTCTATATATGTCAAAATATTTTGAAAATGCCGGCAGAAAACCTTGGCGATTATTCAATATGCAAAAGGGGATAAAGGATGTTTCAGGCCTTAGTTTTAAAAAGTCTTTCAAAGAAATAATGTTAGGTTTTCAGAAAATATGGAATGATGAAGCTCTTGATAGAGGGCCTTTTATTGAATCCGAGACATTGACCAAACCGTCAAAATTCTATATTTCGTACAAAGAAATCCTGCCTATAAAAAATAATTTTCTGCATTCCGGTGAAAATATTTTGGCTGTTAAATCCGGCAATATCCATTCTGCTTCATTGGTGTGTCTAAGTGCTGACGGCAAGGAAAAAAGTTTAAGGCCGTTTGCAGGCAATTTTGGCTATCTTTATTTTTCACCGGTCCTAAACCGCTTGTACTGGAGTGAGCCTATTTCAGACAAAAGATGGAAAATGAACATGTCTTCAAGAATACGATATATTAATCTTGCCGACAACAAACTACATATCTTTGATCTGACCAAGAAAGGAAGACTTTACAATCCCTCTGTATCGGAAGATGGGAGTATTTTGACTGCCATAGATTATCCTATCAATGGAGGTTCTGAAATAGTGTTTATGGATCCGGTCGACGGTCAAGAGAAAGGAAGGATGCGTTCTCCTGATTCTCTGCAATTTGTACAAGCCGTATGGCAAGGAAAAGAGATAATTGTCAGCGGTATTTCAGATAAGGGAATCGGGCTTTACAGATTGTCACATTCAGACAATAATAGACTGCGACAAATTATTCCCCCAATTGCAGCATCTATCAGGGCTTTGCATTCGCACAATGAAGATGTTATGTTTACCAGTGACAGAACAGGGGTCGATGAAATATATTCACTTCGGAATGATACGATATTACAACTGACTGCCACAAAATACGGTGCTGCTGACGGACATTTTAATCATGCAGGTGATACTTTGTATTATATTTCATCGGGTACTTATGAAAGGGGAATCCATAAAACGGCTATTGATAAGCTGCTTTATAAAAAAGTGGACTTCAGCGTTGTACATAAATATAAAGTCGCAGAAGCATTGACTGCTCAAGAAAAGGCAATAGCTGCTTCAAAAGGTGAGGCTTGGCCTGATGGTAACAAAACATTTCAAACCGTCTTTTCTGCTCCGAAGCGATATAGAAAAGTGCCCGGAATACCTCATTTCCATTCTTGGGCTCCTTTATATTTTGATAATGATAATTTTTCTTCTATCAATTTCAATTCTGTATATAGTACTGTAAGTCCCGGAGCTATGGCTTATTTTCAGAATATTCTTGGAACCGCTTATGGTTCAATCGGCTATTCTTATAACAAACTGCCAGGGCAGCCAAAGTATTTTCATGGCGGTCATATAAATTTTACTTATACCGGACTTTATCCTGTGTTTGAATTTAAAGCTGATTTTAATGACCGTTATGCTTATCAGTACAGCAGGCGGACTGTGCTTTACCAAGGTAGAAAGATAGAAAGAGTTATGGTGAAGAACAGTAATTTTCCTCATTTAAGTGCATCTGTGAATACTTATATTCCGTTTAAATTCTCTTCCGGAGGTATTGTGAGAGGGCTTACACCCAGAATAAGATATAGATTCAGCAATGATCTATTCGATAAATCCGAAGTCTTGATTTATTATAATGAGCCTCTTATCAGCCCTAAAACAAGTCTTTTCTTTAATTATACTCCGGATGACAATGTGTTTATGCATACGCTTACAGTTTCAATGTCAGGCTATATTATGCAAACTCGGCCAAAGATGCTGGATTATCCACGTTTAGGAATAGGGATGGAGACCGGTTATAATGTAAGATTATATATGCAAGATATGTATGCTTCTAATATCTATGCTTACCTATATGGCTATATACCGGGTCTTTATAAGTCTCATGGGCTCAAACTTTCTGCTACGTACCAGCATCAGTTTTATAAGAACAGCATTTTTGGAGAAAATTATGTTTCTACGATGCCAAGAGGTTTTACTCAAAATATATCGAATCATATAGCATCCATATCAGGCAATCAGTTAAAGATAACCGCCGATTACCCTATGCCTATTTATGTAGGTGATATTTCTTTTCTTGCTCCTATTACCTATATCACCCATTTTGTAGTCTCCCCACATATAGACTATACTTTTTTGTCTCTATATAGAGGTTTTTTGAATGGCGGACTCGCCTCTTTGGGAGTAAATGTGATTGCAAAGGCTGCACATTTTATATGGATTCCATATCAATTTGAAATCGGCTTGCAATTTGATTGGAATACAGGACCTTCATTGAATAATCTTATTTCAAGTGGTATAAAGGTTGAAAAATTATATTTCGGACCTCTTTTCAGAGCTTCATTCTGACAGATTAGATATTTCATACATAAAATTTAGTATGTGCTTTTACTTTTTTTTGATTATCTTTGCCCCTTGATAATTAAAAACTGTATTAAAACCTACTGAATTATGGATAATAACATAAAAAAGACTAAGCCATCGGATCTGTGGAGAAAAGAAGACTGGTTGGCTTGTTGGATTGGATTCATTGTGATTGCAATAGCCACAATAGCTGTCCTTACCAAAGCTTTCGATTTTTCAGCAATCAAATTCGCCACATGGACTTTTGGTGAGAATCTTTCAGAAACTGCGACATCCAAAGTTGTTCCTTTAGGGCAGCAAGTCACTTCATGGACATTCTGGAGCAAAGCGCTTACCACAATATTAGTACTTGGTTCGTTATTTGCAATTGGCGTAAAACTTCAGGGTGAAAAATTGAAAAAATACATCCCTGCATTTCTTGTCCTTTTTGCAATATCATTGATTGTCAGGCTTATTGCTGCCGAATATACACTGAATAGGTATCTTGAATGGGCTTTCTGGGCATTGCTGACAGGACTTCTTATATCTAATACCGTAGGAGTTCCACAGTGGTTAAAACCTGCAATAAAGACTGAGTTTTACATCAAAACAGGTTTAGTTATAATGGGTTTTTCCGTCCTTTTTTCTAATATTGCCAAATTCGGCCTTTACGGTTTGGGAATAGCATGGATAGTGACTCCTATCGTAATATTATTTATGTGGTACTTAGGTATCAAAGTTTTAAAAATAGGCAACAAACCTCTTGTCATAACCTTGTCTGCCGCCACGAGCGTATGCGGTACAAGTGCTGCAATCGCTACAGCTGCGGCTTCAAATGCCAAGAAAAATGACCTGTCTATTGCAGTTTCAATCTCCATCATTTTTACTATTATTATGATGGTTTTTGAGCCAATTATAATAAAGGCGGCAGGAATGTCCCCTATTATGGGAGGCTCTCTTATCGGAGGCACCGTAGATAGTACAGGAGCTGTTGTTGTGGCCGGCACAGCCCTTGGCGGAGAAGCTCAGACAGCTGCTGTCTTGGTTAAATCCATTCAGAATATACTTATCGGCTTTATTGCATTCGGTGTTGCGGTTTTCTTTGCGACTAAAGTCGATAAGACTATCGACGCCCAAGTCGGTGCCGGTGAAATATGGTACAGATTTCCTAAATTCATCATTGGTTTCTTCGTTGCCTCTCTTGTCGTTTCTTTCATAATTCAGCCAGTTTTCGGTTCAGATCAAGTCTCCGCCATAAATAAAGTGTTAGATCAATACAAGAACTGGGCTTTTGTCCTCGCATTCACAAGCATAGGCTTAGATACTAATTTCAAAGAAATAGTAAAACAGATGCAGGGAGGAAAAGTTCTATGGCTATATATAGCCGGCCAGTTCTTTAATATGGCCTTGACATATTTTGCGGTCTGGTTGCTGCTTTCAGGCAAATTTTTCCCTATACCGGTATTGGACTGATTGTCTTGAATTAATCGGGTATGTTGAAAGGAAATAAAATATTTAAGGTGGCGACTATTCTTTTGATAGTCACCACCTTGTTTTTTACATTCTATATTATGATACACGGTCTTGGCTTACAAGACGACCTTGATTTTGGGGCCGGAGCCTATTATTATACCGATATTCCTGATTTCGACAAATACACCGACAAGACTTCCATCGCCACCGAATTACCATATTGGATATATATGGCTCTATCTATTGCTTGGGGAATTGTGGTGTATCTGCTATGGAAATGGATTGACAAGTCGAAGAAATAGCCCCGTTATATAATGTCAATTATGCCAAGACAAGTACGGACAATGTGAAATCCGGCATCAGCATCTTCGTATTTCTTATTTTTAAGGTCTTCCCATGCGGTTGTAATTTCTGCCATATCGGTATGCAGTCCGCAGTATTTCCACATCCATAGTTTTGAAAGCAGGCTTTCTGAACAGCAAGCTGTGGCTTTGTTGTTGTCGGCAAAAAGTTTCAACGCACTTGCACGTACTTTGTTTATGGTGTCTATATCTCTTAAAACAAAAGCAGCATCCAATATATTCCACGCCGAAACGGCACATTTGCCATCAATATTGTCACATATAAGATTAAGTAAACGTTCTATCTTTTCCGCTACTTCATTATCTGCAGCTGCCTTATAGAAACTTGTATAGGCCTCAAGAAGCATGACTTTTCCTTTCATACAGTCTTTCCCTTCTTTTGGAGAAAAATCCCTTGCACGCTGTGTGGCATAACAGGAATCGGCCTCCGTAAATTCTTTTTCAATGATTTTGAAAATATTTTTCGCCGCCTTTAATGCTTCTTCGTCTCCTGTCGCAGCGTGAAACTCGCTGAGAGCATAGATTGCCATTGCCTGTGATTTTAACAACTTGTCGGTATCGAGCCTCTCTCCATTTTCATTGAGAGTGTTATAAACTCCTCCGTATTTATGGTCAAGAAAATGCTCAATAAAATAATTTTTTCTTTGTGTCGCTTCCATAAGATAATCTTTTTTATGAAAAGCCTTAAAAGCTGCCGACAATGCCCACAAAGATCCTCCGTCAATAACCGAATCGTGATTTCCTGCCACTTTGTGGCCTAATTTGCTGATGTTGTCTTCCAAAACCTTTTTTACATCTTTCAGAAATTCGTTGGTAATATTTCTCATATACAATTTTATTAGATTGGTTAATAATTAGTCATTATCTAAATTCATTATATCCCGGCATCGCCGTCCTTGTCAAAAAACCTTTATATTCTTCATCATTTTTGGGACAAATCATAAGCACGTCTTCTGTGTCGATAACAATATAATCTTTAAGACCTTTTATTGCCATAAGTTTATTTTTGTCCTGTGAAATAATAAGGTTGCCATCGGCATTTTCCAGACAAGTATTCTTTGAATTGCAGGCATTATTATCTGCATCCTTATTGGCATAATGCTTGTAAAATGTCTCCCAATTGTCAATGTCGCTCCATCCGAAACGGGCTGGAAAAAGCCAAGCGATATCAGTCTTTTCCATTACTCCGTTATCTATGGAAATCTTCTCGCTATCCGTATAAACTCTTTCAATAAAAACCGCCTCCGCAGTACTTCCAAGTGTGGTTTTCCAGCCGGAAAAAAGATTCGTTATATTGGGCATGTATTTTTCCATTTCTTCCTTGATTACAGATGCCTGCCATACGAAAATACCGGAATTCCAGAAAAATTCACCACTCTTCCAAAATACTTCTGCAAGTGCGGCATCCGGTTTTTCTGTAAATGTCTTAACTTTCATGGGAACATCGTCAGAATATGCTTCTTCTCCGCCCTTTATCTGAATATATCCGTAATTAGGATCCGGATGTGTAGGTTTTACTCCCAAAGTCATAAGTACCGGATGGGCTTCGGCGTATTCCATAGCCTTTAAAATAGTATGGGTAAATTGCTCATTGTCGGATATTACAAGGTCGGAAGGCATAACCGTCATTACGGCATTAGGCTCTCTCTTGAGAATAGTATAGGTCGAATATGCTACACAAGGCCCTGTTTTTCTGCCATAAGGCTCTAAAAGAAGATTTTTTTCTGGAAGTTCAGGTATCTGTTGTTCGACTAATCTGCGATATTTTTCAAGAGTTATAATGAATATATTTTCAGGTTTGAAAAGACCGGCGCATCTATCATAAGCAGCTCTTACAAAAGAATTGCCGTTGCCTGTTATATCCAAAAACTGTTTTGGCAGAGTTTCTCTGCATATTGGCCAGAATCGCTTTCCATAGCCACCGGCCATTATAACGCAATAATGGTTATCTTTCATTATAGGTATAGTGTTATTTAAGTTATAAATATGTCGGGACATACGCCCCTTCAAAATAATCCAAACAAGTCCTGCCACCCTCAAAACTTACGGCTGCCACATCCATAAGAACCTCAATATCATCACCGGGGGCTTTTTGTGCAAGATATTTTATTGCTGCTCTTGCAATTTTTCTCTGTTTTCCCCTATTTACATTTTCTTCCGGCGCTACCTGCATAGGAGCTACCCTGCTCTTTACTTCAACAAAATGTATTCCAATTTTGTTTATAGAGATTATGTCTATCTCGAGATGTCCGCATCTCCAGTTTCTTTCTAAAATCGTATGGCCGTTATCAATAAGATATTTGCATACAATTTCTTCTCCTTTTCTCCCCAACTCTTCTTTCTTGTTCATTTCTTTCCCCTCATGCCCTCTCTGATTTTTCCTGACAAATTCGCTGTTTTACAGCTTTCGGCTTCAATTATAAAAGCCATCTTCTTGTCCCGAATTATCCGAAAGTCACTATTGTCACCCCTGTTCCTCCATACTGCAATTGTTCGTCTTTTACGGTTGCCACACCGGGCACTGTCCTCAAAAATTTCTGAAGCTCTTCCCTCAGTGCCCCGGTACCTTTGCCATGTATTATCCTTACAGAAGGCATATCAAGCATGATAGCATCATCAACAAAACGCATCACCGTTTCCATTGCTTCATTTACACGCTCACCCCTGACATCGATTTCAGGCTTGAAATTGAGTTTTCTTTCTCTTATGGAATCATCTTCAAGCCTCATTACAGGAGGTTTAGCAATTTCTTTTACAGCATTTTTGAATTCATTGGATGTAATTCTTTCAACCCTATCTATAGGCATCTTGCTGCTGATGTTTCCAATAATTATAGTCACTGCTTTATTTGAGACAATGGAAACCTCTCCCACCATACCATTTTCCTTGATTCTCACTTTCTCGCCAACTTTAAGAACTCCATTTCTGAACGCCTCTATTCTTCTTTTTTCAGCTTCCTGTCTTGCGGCTTCTTCTTTTTCCTTATCATCAGCTTTTTTTGCCTTTCCGGCAAGCCTTCTTGCATCTCTTTCTTTGAGTTTGCGCATCTTTTCCTCAATGTATTCATCGTGGCTTGCCTCTTCCTGTTTCTTTTTCTCGGAAAGAGCATTCATAAAATTCTGAAGCTCTTTTCGAGCCTCATTTGTCGTTGTCTTATCAGCCTGTGATTCCTTAATGGTCCTTATCGTGTTTTCTACTTGCTTGTTGGCTCCCCGCACTATTTTTTCTGCCTCTTTCTTGGCATCATCTATAATTTGTTTTTTCAATTGCCTGATTCCTTCCAGCTCTTTCAAATATTTGCCGGTAATGTTTTCAAGGGTTTTGTCGGTATTACGTATTCTCTGTAACTTATCGTCTATGGCTTTTCTATTCTTTGCAATTTTGCGAAGATTTCTCTCAATGCCAACAAATTCTTCACCTGCCCTGTTTTCTGCATCTTTTACAATTTCTTCTGGAAGGCCTATTTTCCTGGCCAGTTCAAATGCAAACGAATTGCCCGGAAGTCCTATTTCCAATTGGAAAAGAGGGGCGATATTTTTTGCATCAAATCGCATTGCCCCATTAATCACTCCGGTATTTGCTGCGGAAGCGTATAATTTCAAATTAGTATAATGAGTGGTAATGACCCCATATACCCCTTTATTGTCAATATTGTTCAATATAGCCTCTGCAATCGCTCCACCGGCAGCAGGTTCTGTCCCTGATCCAAATTCGTCAATAAGCACAAGAGTTTTATTGTCAGCTGTTTTAAGGACATCTTTCATTTCTTCAAGAAAAGAACTATACGTACTCAAATCATTGTCAATTGACTGACCGTCTCCAATATCCACCATAATCCTGTCGAATACCACCATTTCGGACGTTTCAGAAGTTGGTATCAGCATTCCCCATTGGAACATATATTGTAGAAGGCCTACAGTCTTCAGACATACGGATTTACCACCGGCATTAGGTCCTGAAATCAGAAGAATGTGCTTGTCCGGGGTCAATGTGACTGTAAGAGGCACTATCTCTTTATGCTCTTTTTTGAGAGCTTTCTCAAGAAGCGGATGTCTGGCTTTTCTAAGATTCATCTCCCCGTTATCTGAAATTAACGGTAGACCTGCTATATAGTCAAGAGATGTCTGGGCTTTTGCAATTATAAAGTCAAGTTCACAAAGGGATACCGCCCCTAATTGAAGTTCAGGTAAATATGGCCTTAAGAACTCTGTAAAATCATAAAGGATTCTGAATATTTCACGGTTTTCAGAGAAATGAAGCTCGTTAATTTCATTCTGCAACTCCACAATTTCGGCAGGTTCTATAAATGTGGTCTTACCTGAAGCAGACTCGTCATAAATGAAGCCCTGAAGTTTTCTCTTTTTTGCAGAGCTTACAGGAATCAGCATTTTCCCATCCCTTATCGATACACCGGCATCACTGTCCACAATTCCTTCCTGCTGTGCTTTTTTAAGAATAACGGCCATTCTTTTCGATACCGCCCCCTCCTTTTCCTTCAATTCCTTGCGAATTTCATATAACAGATCAGAGGCAGTATCTTTTACATTGCCGAATTTATCCAATATGGTATCGATCCTACGGCTTACTTCAGGGAATATCACTACAGAAGACATCTTTTTCTTAAGATTAGGATAGATGCCATCTTTTATACCGGAGAAAAACGCGGTAATTTTGCGTAGCGTATCAAGCATAGTCCTCAATTTGCCCAATGACATCAGGTCGATATTTGATCCTGATAGCTCAAGCATTTTAAGGAAAACTGTACAATCTATATATCCGCTTGCAGGGAAAGACTCTTCGAACATAACGATTAATCTCATCTCGTCTGTAAGCTGTAATCTTTTTTTTATTTCCGAAGGATTTGTAGAGAACTCTTCATTATCGACTATTGTTGCAGCATATTCAGTACTGCACCTGTCAGAAATAGCCTTTCTGACCCTGTCGAATCCCAATTTCTCCTCTAATCTTTTATTTTTATTCTCCACCATCTCTAAGTTATCTTATCGGTGTTTTCTTTTGACAAGGCGGCTCCCAAAAGCAATTTCAGTTCATTTAGATTGTTTACTTTCGTTACATTTCCTTGTTTGACAAATGACACGTCCCCTGTCTCTTCCGATACCACAATCACATCGGCGTCCGTCTCTTCTGAAATTCCTATTGCCGCCTTGTGTCTCATTCCAAATTTTGCAGGAATATCTGTCTTATCCGTAATAGGCAGCGTGCATCTCGCCGCAACGACTCTATCGCCGCTTATTATTACTGCTCCATCATGTAGTGGCGAATTTTTAAAAAAAAGATTCAGAAGCAACCTGCGGCTTACTAACGCGTCTATCTTGTCTCCTGTCTCTATAATATAATTTATATTGATTTCGTGCGGAATAACAATTAAAGCCCCTGTCTTTTGCTCCGACATTGTCCTGCATGCTTCTGTAATTTCATTTACCGTAGAATTGTCCATTGTTCCTTTGGAGAGACCTAACAGCTTATTCACCACGGTTCTTGTTTTCGAGCCTATTTTGGCTCCCGCCCCGAATTTCATCATAAAATGTCTTATTTCCGGTTGGAAAATCACAATAAGCGCCAACACACCAACATCGATAAATGTGCTTACAAGCTTGCTCATCATCTTCATGTGCAAAGCATCGACAACAACCATAAGAACATATATAAATATGATTGTGAGGAAAATGTTCATTGCAGCCGAGTCTTTGAGCCATCTAAAAACAGAAAATATTAGCAGGGCAACCAAAAGGATGTCCAGAATGTCCGTAAATGATAAATCAAGAAAGCCAAAAATAGCCAGCAGCATCAGTTTTATGTTTATACAAATATAATTAAAATCCGCAACAGAAAGATAATTTTTACAAAATTTAGGTTTCCCATATTTTATGACACAAAAAAAAGAAACAATTGCACAATATCATTGAAAACATATTGAAATTTCAATATAAAAGCGCAACGTGCACTTGTTTTTTCGACTCTGCCATTGAAAATATAATCTCGCTCTTATTGCTATTATTGGTGAAAAACCATAAATTTGAAAGTCGGTAATATTTTTCCGGCTTTCATTGTTTAATATTAAAGATTATGGATATAAAGCGAATACTTTGGGGTAAAACCGGTGAGGGTATTGATATTTATAAATATATCATAAAAAACAATAGCGGTGCTTATGTGGAACTGTCTGATATAGGGGCAGGTATCGTGTCAATAGTCGTTCCTGACAAGAATGGCCGATTAACGGATGTTGTTATCGGCTATGACAAGCCGGAATACTACTTCGGTGACGGGCCTTGTGCAGGTAAATGCCCCGGCCGCTATGCAAATCGTATTGCCGGTGGGCATTTTTCTTTAGATGGAAAAGATTATTCGCTACCTGTCAATAATGGGCCGAATCATTTACACGGAGGGCCGGAAGGCTTTCAGAACAAGGTTTGGGAAAGCCGTATAAATGGTGATGCCGTAGAGTTTCTTTACTATTCAAAAGATGGAGAAGCCAGTTATCCCGGTAACCTCAAAATTGTGGCACACTATGAATGGGATGATGAAAATACTCTCAAACTGACTTTCACCGCAGCAACTGATGCCCCCACTGTGCTTAATCTGACAAATCATTCATATTTCAATCTTAATGGCAAAGGGGATATTCTAAAGCACGAACTTAAACTTAACGCTTCTGAATATCTGCCTACTGACGAGACATTGATTCCCCTTGGTGAATCCGAGCCGGTAGCCGGGTCTCCTATGGATTTTATCAATCCGAAACCTATTGGAAGAGATTTAAAAACAGATTTTCCGGCATTGAATTATGGCAAAGGCTATGATAATTGTTTTGTAATTGATGGCTACGAGCCGGGACAGATACAGAATGCGGCAAAGCTATATTCTCCTGAAAGCGGAATATGCCTTGATGTCCTTACAACACAGCCGGGAGTACAAATATATACCGGAAATTGGCTAAAAGGCTGCCCTGAAGGCAAAAAAGGGATAATTTATAATGATTACGATGCAGTAGCCATTGAGTGCCAGCATTTCCCTGATTCACCGAACAAACCGGAATACCCTTCTACCGTACTACGAGAGGGAGAAGTCTACCGGGAAGCCATAATATATTCATTGTCGATAAGATAGATAATCATGAAGCAATATCTTGACCTTTTAAAGCATATCAGAGACAATGGAGTTGTAAAACAGGACAGGACAGGAATAGGTACAAAAAGTATTTTCGGTTATCAGATGAGGTTCGACCTCCAACAAGGTTTTCCTCTTCTTACAACAAAAAAAGTACATCTGAAATCGATTATTTATGAACTTCTTTGGTTTATTTCAGGTGATACCAATATCAAATATCTAAAGGAGCACGGAGTCTCGATATGGGATGAATGGGCTGATACAAACGGAGATTTAGGACCTGTTTATGGACATCAATGGAGAAGTTGGCCTACGCCTGACGGCAAATCGATTGACCAACTTGCAAATGTGATAGACACTATAAAAAACAACCCCGACTCAAGAAGAATTCTGGTTTCAGCTTGGAATCCGGGAGAGGTAGACAAAATGGCTCTTCCTCCTTGCCATTGCCTTTTCCAGTTTTATGTAGCAGAAGGAAAACTTTCTTGTCAACTATACCAGAGAAGTGCGGACACCTTTCTTGGCGTGCCATTTAATATTGCCTCATACTCCCTTCTGACAATGATGATTGCTCAAGTCTGCGGGCTTCAACCGGGAGAGTTCATTCATACGACCGGTGACACTCATCTGTATCTGAATCATATTGAACAGGTGGACTTGCAATTGAGCCGGGAGCCGAGAGTTTTGCCAAAAATGATTATAAATCCGGAAGTAACTGATCTTTTCAGTTTCAAATATGAAGATTTCCGCCTTGAAGGCTACGAACCTTGGCCGAAAATAAAAGCTCCTGTGGCAGTATAGAAAAAGGTATTAATAATATAATAAAAATGGAAAAAGCAATAATAGTGGCTGTTGCCGACAATTGGGCTATCGGAAAGGATAATGACCTTTTATGGCATTTGCCTGAAGACTTAAAATACTTCAAAAAGACCACTTTAGGCTCTCCTGTAATTATGGGTTATATGACTTTCAAGTCACTTGGTTCTAAGCCTTTGCCTAAAAGAAAAAATATCGTCATATCGATTTTTCCTTGGCCGGACGCACCTGAAAATATTACTGTTGTAAAATCGTTGGAAGAAGCCTACAAAGAAGCTGATGGTTTTGAAAAATGTTTTGTTATCGGAGGAGGATATACTTATTGCGAGGCCATTTCTAATGTGGATAAATTGTATATAACACACGTACACACCACTATTGAAAATGCCGACACCTTTTTTCCAAAAATAGATCCTGATATCTGGGAATTGGAATCACAAAGCGAAACCCGTACCGACGAGGGAACGGGCTTCAATTTTGAATTTACCGTATATAAGAGAAAATAATTAGGACTATATCTTGTATTTTCTGCAAGGCAAAAACATGGCAGATGTACCTAAAACAAGGAAAATCAGCAATAGTATCGATGAGGCACGAGAAATACCTGAACCTAACCTATAGGATTTCGGCTCGAATCTCATAGTAAGTTCATGTTCTCCGGCAGGCAATAAAGCTGCTCGCAAAATCCAGTCAGCCCCGACAACTTCCAAAGCAGTACCATCTTCCAATGAAGCTGTCCACCCATCAGGATAATAAACCTCACTAAAGACTGCAATCCTATCAGAATTTGATTTATAGCTATATTTCAATTCTTTGGGAGTATAGCTTTTCAATAATATAAAATCATCCGGAGAAAAGGCAGAATCTTTATAAGAATAATTTTGAAGCGATTTCGAAGCTTCGGTCATTACAGCAGTATTCCTCAAATCAATAGCTCCTATCTTCTCTATTTCTTCCTTTGCCGAACTCGCACAAACCACAGAATCCACAAACCAACAATTGCCGAAAGCATTATGATTTACAAGAGGAGGGGTGTCTTCCCCAATAATAATATATTTGTCATTCAACATTGACAAAATAGGAAGCTCCGGCAGTGCAGCCTGAGCCTCTTCAACTGTACCTGCATCTTTCAAAGCATTGTAAATACTATTAAGTTCAGGAGTAAGATAATGTTCTATCAAATCCTGATAACGCTGAAGTTTTGCAGGACTATATCCACCGATATTCTTATGAAAATAGCTCGGATGAGAATCATTAAATACATTAGTAGTAAGATCCACAACTCGATAACTTAAGGCATCATCCTCAAGAATAGCCTTATCAACAAGCCTTGCCGCAAACTGTTTGTCAAAAGTTCTTTGTGAAACAAAATGTCCTGCATTGAGATAGCGTTTCCCCACAGAATACATGTTTGTTATTACCAAAAAACAAATGGCAATTTTTGCAAAAATCTTTCGGTTCTTCCTTATCTCGATATCCTTTTTCCAATATGTCCACCAAAGCAAAATATAAGTAACGACTATATTTATGGCAGCCATCAAAGCATCGTTTCTCAAGAGCATTTTTCTATCAGCAATAAAGGCCTTGACAAGAATATCCTGCTGCCCACTGTCTGAATGGCCGGTAAAAGTCCGACCGATACCTGTCATGGCAATAAGACAAAATCCTACAGTCACGGCAAGAGATATAAGCCCTGCCTTAATCACAGCCTTTTCTTCATATTCGGATTTTATTATCCTGTCCAATACTAAAAATCCTAACATCGGCAAAGTAAATTGAAGAATGACAAGGGCCATAGACACCGTTCTGAATTTATTATAAAACGGAATATAATCGTACCAAAACTTTGTAAATGGCATAAAATGATTGCCAAGCGCCAATAGAATAGCTATAATTGTAGGGATCAGCAACCACCATTTTTCTTTGCCCTTATATAGCAACAACCCTAATATGAACAGAAAAACAGTAACAGCTCCCATATACATAGGACCTGCGGTAAAAGGTTGAGGACCCCAATACATAGGCAGAGCCTTTGCTATTTCTTTGGCATTAGGCTGACCAGCACTGCGCAACAATTTGACCGTCTCTGATTTATCCGGATTAACAGAAGTTGCGGAAGCCCCTCCGTTATAATCGGGAATCAGCATATTTGGCAATTCTTCCCAACCATAAGACCAAGCCGTTGCATATTCTATATCAAGACCGGAAGATTTGCCTTTATCCTTATCGGCAACAAGTTCCGAGCCTCCTCTCATTGTATGCTTAGTATAGTCATAAGTGGTTATCAGTTTGTTTGCATTAGAACCTATTCCTAAAAACCCTATAACCAAAAGCAGCATCGAAGCAGCAACAAAGCGGCCTATCAAATAATGGTTCTGCTTTTTGGACAACAACCAG
Organism: uncultured Bacteroidales bacterium; assembly: GCA_963548935.1. Lineage (GTDB taxonomy): Bacteria > Bacteroidota > Bacteroidia > Bacteroidales > UBA932 > Cryptobacteroides. The sequence continues at coordinate 359,667 of CAUUVS010000001.1, read as the reverse complement.
ACTATAAGTACAATAACGTATGAGAAAAGTATAATCCCCAGATAATATGTAATTTGAATATGATTCGCCTTTATCTGAAAATTTACAGCCATTGCAAATAGGACGGCGCCTAAAAATGTATTTGGAAGCCATGATTTCCAACCGCCTACCGGATTATCCTTTCCATATCCTCCGAGAGCGCTTTTATAAGTGAATATGGCAGCAGCAAGCACCCAAGGTAAAAAAGCCAAAGCCAACATCTTGGAATTATGCCCTACCTGAATTATCTGCATATTATATGAACAGAAGGTCACTGCCACCGCTCCACCTACAGCGACAATACCATTAATACCGAGAGACAACATAAGAAGAAAAGCCCCTATCAATGATATAAGCAGATAACTTGCGGGTCTTTTCCCCACCAATAGAAGCTTGTAGATACCGATAGTCAGATCGCCATCCTTATTTCCTGTTATCATGGTGGTAGGCATCCCTCCAAACATAGAATTTGTCCAAGCTGTCTTATCATCAGGATGAGCGGCATCCCATTCTTTAGCTTCCTGCGCCATACCGACAAAGCCCGATATATCGCTCTGATTAACTATCTTGCCGGTAAGCACTTGAGGAACAAAACCATATGCAAGTATAACAAGAAATGCCATTATACCAACATAGGTTATTATTTTCTTATTTATTTTCATTTCTATATTGTTCTGAAATAGATTTTAGTAATGATGCCATTACAGCTGTCAGAGCCTTCCTTGAATATTTATGAATATCTGCCTCCTGATTGCCATAATTGCCATTTTTAAAGTTCAACCAACAAAGGTCTATATATTCTGCCATAGACTTATCGTCCCACTCATAGGCTCTTCCCGAATGTGTCTCATCAAGGACTTTTGCTATATCTCCTTCAGCAAGACCTATACATAATACAGGATGGCGCGATGCTAAATATTCGAACAATTTACCGGGAAGAATCCCTTTCTTCTCTGGCTCTTCCCTAAGCGGAAGTATAAGCATTGAAGCATTTTTCTGTTCCCTTATTGCTACCAAGTGTTTCTGATAACCAAGATTTATCATCTTATCCTCCAAACCGGAAGCCTTGATAGAGGCAAGGACTTCTTTATCGATATTGCCGGTAAGCCTGATTCTAAGATATTTCGCAAACTCCTCATCTTTCCTGCATTTTTCTGCCAGAATTTGCCAAAGCAGCTGAGGATTACCGTCTTTTACCAAAAGACCTGTATGAGTAATATTGAAAAAGCCGTCAGGCTCAACTATCTGTTCAAAATCCTCGGCGTCATAACCATTGGTTATAAGATGAACCGGAGTTGAAGTCATTTCCTGAAATTCTCTCCGGATTGTAGGGGAAACAGTCACTACGGCATCAGCACTGTCTATAACAGTCTTTTCAAGTTTATTATGCTTTTTTTTAGCAAATGGTAACAGCGGAAGATGCTTGAAATAGAAGATCTTGGTCCATGGATCTCTAAAATCCGCCACCCATGGCGTGGAAGTTGCCTTTGCAACCTTCATTGCTATTAAATGCATAGACTGGGGAGGCCCGGTGCTTATTATCACATCTACAGGATTCTTTTTAAGGTATCTCTTAAGAAAACGAACAGATGGACACATCCAAGTAATACGAGGGTCAGGAATAAACATATTGCCTCTTATAAAAAGCATCAGTTTCTGAAGAAGAGATTTCTTGCCTCCGTTAATAGGATTTACTTCTTTCTTGTCTTTAGCTTTACGCCCCCTGAGAAGACGATATAACCAATAAAATTCAGTTATATGTCTTTTTATGATTTCGGCCTCTTGGGGTATATCATCTTCAAGTGTTCGATCTATAGAGGTAATATCCGGATTATCAGGCGTATATATAACCGGTATAACTCCTTGTGATGGCAGATACTTTGTAAATTTTACCCACCTTTGGACTCCGGAACCACCTGAAGGCGGCCAATAATATGTAATAATAAGTACTCGTATCATAATTGTTTCAAAGTTAATGATTCTCTTTTATATTTCATCTTTGAAAATCTTTGCAAATTCTCAAAAACAATATAAAAATTGTAAATTTGTACAATAAGCGATATAATCAGACAATGGCTAAAAATACAATAATTGAAGATACTCCACTGATAAAACAGTTTTTTTCAATAAAGGCACAGCACCCTGAAGCGGTATTGCTCTATCGCGTCGGAGATTTCTATGAAACTTATTCCGACGATGCTGTTCTGGCAAGTAAAGTTCTTGGAATAGTGCTTACAAAACGAACAAACGGAGACAAAGACAGTCTGCCCATGGCAGGTTTCCCACATCATGCCATTGACACATATCTTCCTAAATTAGTCAGGGCAGGCTACAAAGTGGCTGTATGTGATCAATTGGAAGATCCGAAACTTGTAGGAAAGAAATTAGTCAAACGTGGTGTTACAGAATTGGTTACACCTGGTATCGCTTTCAGTGACGATATGCTTGAGCAAAAAGAAAACAACTTTTTGGCAGGCATCTATCTTGAAAAAAATCTTTGCGGGATAGCTTTTCTCGATGTTTCCACCGGGACATTCAAATTGGCGCAAGGCTCCGCTGAATATATTTCGACATTGTTATCCTCTTTCAATCCACATGAAACAGTGGTAACAAAAGGTACAGAAAAGGCGATCCGCAAACTGTTCGGTGAAAATCTTTATATATCGACTATTGAGGAATGGGCCTTTGTCTATGATTCTGCAACCGAAAAGTTAAAAAAACAATTTGAAACTGATTCTTTGAAAGGGTTTGGAATAGAATCCGCGCCTCTCGGAATTTGCTCTGCGGGGGCTATTCTTGTGTATCTTGAACAGACCCAACATTCAGGACTTAAAAATATCAGATCTATTTCAAGGATTGATGAAGGTAAATTTGTTTGGCTCGATCGTTTCACTTTTCGAAATCTGGAAATTTTCAGTTCATCCGGTCCTGATGGAGTCTCTCTTGTCAGCGTTATTGACAGATGTTCGTCTCCGATGGGAGCCAGAATGCTTAGAAGCTGGTTGGCAATGCCAATAATGGACATAAAAGAACTTAATTCAAGATACGATGTCGTCTCATTTTTCATAGAAAATAAAGAGACTCTGAATAAAATTCAAGAATATATAGGCAATATCGGTGATTTGGAAAGAATCATTTCAAGAGCAGCTACGGGTAAAATAAATCCAAGAGAGGTTCTTCAGCTCGGCAGAGGTTTGGAACAAATTCCGCATATACGGGAATTATGCTCAAATCATGGAATTGAAGCACTTGACAACATTTGCCAAAGCCTCAAAGGATGCTCGAATCTATTGGATAAGATAAACAGAACCCTGTCTAAAGATTCTGCAGCTGCCATAGGCAAAGGAGATGTAATTGCTTCCGGCTTCAATCAAGAATTGGATCACCTAAGAGCAGTAGCCCATGGAGGAAAGGACTATCTCTTGGAAATGCAACAGAGAGAAAGCGAAATTTCAGGCATTCCTTCTCTAAAAATAGGATATAACAATATTTTCGGCTATTATATAGAAGTACGAAATGCCTACAAAGACAAGGTTCCGGAGGAATGGATTCGCAAACAGACTCTTGTAAACGCCGAAAGATATATAACACAAGAGCTTAAAGAATACGAGGAACAGATTTTAGGTGCAGAAGAAAAAATCTATGCCCTTGAGGCCAAAATATACGAAGAACTTGTAAAAAAAATACAAGAGGAGATAGGAAACATTCAGGAAGATGCCATAAGGCTTTCAAAACTTGATATACTTGCAGGATTTGCAGAATTGGCAGACCTCAACAGATATTGCCGACCGGAAATGAACGATAGCCTTTCATTAAATATAAAAGCAGGCAGGCATCCTGTTATCGAGACACTTATGAAGCCCGGAGAAGAGTATGTGCCGAATGATATATATTTAGATTCCAAAAACCGGCAGATAATCATACTTACCGGACCAAATATGGCAGGTAAGTCAGCATTACTAAGACAAACTGCCCTTATCGTACTAATGGCTCAGATTGGTTCTTTTATACCGGCAGACTCTGCCGAAATAGGATACTTTGACAAGATATTTACAAGAGTAGGAGCTTCCGATAATATTTCCAGAGGAGAATCTACCTTTATGGTGGAAATGCTTGAAACATCAATGATTCTGCATAACCTTTCAGAAAGATCTCTCGTACTGCTTGATGAAATAGGAAGAGGTACATCCACTTACGATGGCATGTCAATAGCAAGAGCCATTGTAGAATATCTTCACGAATATGGCTTGGGCGCAAAAACATTATTCGCCACACACTATCACGAACTGAATGATTTAGAGGGAATATACCCAAGAGTAAAGAATTACCATGTAGCGGTAAAAGAAATAGGCCGCCAAGTCATATTCTTAAGAAAACTTGAAGAAGGAGGTACTGCTCATAGTTTTGGCATCCATGTGGCCAGACTTGCCGGAATGCCACGTGAAGTACTCGAGTCTGCTGAAAAAACACTTTCAGCATTAGAAGCAATTTCTGAAGAAACCGATATGGAAGGGAAAAAGAACAATCGTAGCGATTTTGGAAAAATAAAGAAGGCATATAACATAAAAGAGGGCACCATCGAAAGTGACGGCACCCTGCAATTGTCTTTATTTCAACTCGATGACCCGACTCTATCCTCTTTGCGGGACTCACTCAAAGCCACTGATTTGAACAATATGACACCTCTTCAAGCCTTTGACCTTCTCCGAAACATGAAAAAGGAATTAGGGCTATAAAATTACTCTTCCTCTTTCTCATGAGCGGCATACTCTTCAAGAAGCTTGGCTTGCACATCGGCAGGAACCTGCTGATATTCTGCAAACATCATATTGAAAGTTGCCGAGCCTGCTGTAAGAGAACTAAGTGCAGTGGAATATCTGTACATCTCCGCTAACGGTACTCTTGCATGAAGCACTGTGAAACCCTTCTCCATATCCTGATTCACAATCACTCCTCTACGTCCGTTAAGATCTGACATACAAGGCCCCACATAATCATTTGGAGTAATAATATCTACATTGTATATAGGCTCCATAATCTTCGGACCGGCATTCCTAAAGGCTTCCTTGAAAGCATTACGTGCAGCAAGGATGAACGCAATCTCCTTAGAATCCACAGGATGCATCTTACCGTCATACACATAGACCCTGATGTCACGTGCATAAGAGCCGGTAAGAGGACCTTCTGTCATCTTATCGTTGATACCTTTCAAAATAGCAGGCATAAAGCCTACATCTATTGCTCCACCGACCACACAATTATAGAATTCAAGTCTTCCCCCCCATTCCAGTTCGAATGACTCCTGAGACTTAACATTGAGAACAGTATCCTTGCCGTCAATCTTGAATTTGTTAGTAAAAGGAACCCCCTCGACAATAGGGCAGACTAAGAGATGAACCTCACCGAACTGACCGGCTCCTCCTGACTGTTTCTTATGCCTATACTGTGCAGTAGCCACTTTTGTAATAGTTTCACGGTATGGAATCTTAGGAGCAGATAGTTCCACTTCATACTTAAACTCATTCTTCAATCTCCACTTGACAAGATTGATGTGCTGCTCTCCCTGTCCGCTCAAGATTGTCTGACGCAATTCTTTTGAATATTCAACTTGAATGGTAGGGTCTTGAGCAGCAATTCTGTTCAGAGCCTCACCCACTTTAGCGTCATCATTCTTGTCTTTGGCTTTCACGGCGCAACGATACTTGGCATCAGGAAATACCATATGCACAATAGCTTCGCCTCCCTGCTCAACAAGGGTCGTATCGGTCTTGCCGGCTTTCAGCTTCATAACGCAACCTATATCACCTGCATTAATTTGAGTCACCTTCTCCTTTTTATCTCCTGCCACAGCATATATTGCTGAAAGTCTTTCAGAGTTACCTGTCTCAGGGTTAATAAGATCTGCACCCTCTTTTAGGACACCTCTCATAACTTTGAAATAAGACACATCTCCCAAATGAGGTTCTTCGTCTATCTTGTAAATGAATACACTTACAGGACCATCTGTATTGCACTTCACCTCATTACCTTCAACAGTCTTTTCAATTGTATCAAGAGGAGAAGCCGCTGTCTTTATAGTGAACTCCATAAGCCTCTTTACTCCTATATCTTTTTTAGCGGAAAGACAGAAAACCGGCATCGTATCCCCCCTGTTGATACCGAAACTTAGCCCTAAGCGGATTTCATCTTCGCTTAATGAAGAATCTTCAAAATATTTTTCCATCAAAGTATCGTCGCCTTCAGCAGCCTTCTCTATCAATTCCTGCCTAAGCTCTGCTACCCGATCGGCATACTCAGCAGGTATATCCAAAGACTCACGCGTTCCGTTCTCATCTTTGAAAACATAATACTTCATTTTCAATACATCAATGAACCCATTGAATCCGGGTCCGACACTGATAGGGAACTGAATAATAACAGGCTTGCTGCCAAATGACTCTCTAAGAGAAGATATTGTACGATCCCAATCTGCCTTCTCGGAATCCAACTGATTCACAGCAACGATAAGCGGAACATTATAGTCTTCTGCATAACGAGCAAAAATCTCTGTACCAACCTCTACTCCATGTTGGGCGTTTACAACTAAAACACCGTTCTCACATACTTTAAAAGAAGCTATGGCACCACCGCTGAAATCGTCTGAACCCGGAGTATCGATAATATTGAATTTCGTATCCATAAATTCAGCATACAAAGGAGTGGCATAAACAGATTTCTGATTTGTCTGTTCAAACTCCGTTTTGTCCGAAACAGTGTTCTTCGCCTCAACAGAACCGCGTCTGTCAATAACCTTGCCTTCGTAAAGCATCGCCTCCGCTAATGTGGTCTTACCTGACTTCGAGCTGCCAAGCAGGACCACATTGCGGATGTCTTTTGTGTTGTAAACTTTCATAATTAATTTTGTGTTATTAATACTAATTCTGGTGTATAAAGATGCCGGAATCAACCGCACATCTTTGCAAATCTAAAAAAATAATTATCCAATAACAACACTATTTACTATATCTTGTATTTATCCGCTATGCGCTCCATCTCCATAGCACGATAAGTCTGCATAAGGCATTCTCCGGATAAACCGAGTTCTTTTTTGATATAAGCATTCAATTGTTTCCTATCTGCACCTATCCATGAGCACAGCATATTGAAAGAGATATTGGAATCCATAAATATTTTATCTTCCAGAAGCATACGTGAGAAGATTTCATAATACTCGAATGTAGAACATTTCTTCATGGCATTTAAAATTTTATTGACACAAAGTTGAGACATAGCAAAACCAATAGCAAGTAAAAATGCTTAAAAATACGTTTAGTGACTTAAAAAATTCATCATTTTTTAATAAAAGTGCTGATTATTTAATAAAATGATGATTTTATAACATCATTGAAGCGAAAAACACTGCCAAATTTGTCGATTTTCAGATTTATTTTTGAAAAAATATCGGATTGAATGATTGACGACAACAGCATAAAAAAGCACATATCCAAACACAGGGAGAAATGCGGCATTTCTCAAAAGGAAATGGCCGATAAACTTGGTATGGATAGAACAACTTACAGAAGTATTGAAAAGGGAAAGACAAAACTTATCAATAGTCATATTCACGATATTGCCGAATCATTAGGAGCATCAACCGAAGAAATTGTATTAGGATATTCTCCTGAACCTGAAACTCATAAAGTACTTGAAGAATATAAAGCCTCATCCGAAGAAAGATTTCGTAAAATAATAGAAGAATATGAAAGTCGGTTATCGTCCAAGGATAAAGAGATTGAATCTCATAAGGCTATGATAAAGGTTCTCTCAGGAAGGATAGAAGACAAGGATGAAATGATTTCTATGCTTAAGCAAAGAATTAAAAATAAAAATCAGTAAATTAGCATATCGTTAATAAAGATATGCCAAACAATATAAAACTCAGACAATATTTCAATGCAGACCTGATTGAGGCAGGATGTGATGAGGCAGGAAGAGGGCCATTGGCAGGACCTGTATATGCAGCAGCTGTTATTCTTCCGAAAGATTTCTACCATAAGCTGCTCAATGACTCCAAGAAAATGACAGAAAAGGCCAGAGAGACATTGCGGCCTATTATCGAAAAAGAGGCTATAGACTGGGCCGTCGAAGAAGTCAGCGTAGAGGAGATAGACGAAATCAACATATTAAACGCATCGATTGCAGGCATGCAAAGAGCTGTCAAAAATCTTAAGACAAGACCGGATTTTCTACTTATTGACGGCAATAAGTTCAAGCCTTTTGATAATTATTCTTATAAAACAATAATTCATGGAGATGCGGAATTTGCATCAATAGCTGCGGCTTCAGTGCTCGCGAAGACATATCGGGACGATTTTATGAAAAAACTTGCATCCGAATTTCCGGAATATGGCTGGGAAAGGAATATGGGATATCCGACAAAAGAACACATCGAGGCTATCAGAAAGTATGGCTATACCCCTTGGCACAGAATGAGTTTTCACCCAAAAGAACTTGAGAAAAATCTATTTGATGCAATATAATAACTGATATAAGCATTATTTTGTATCTTCGTATTTTATATGCCGTTATTGTATCTGATTGCGGTACCAACAAGATTTTATGACAAATATTTATAGAATGAAAAAAATAATTTATGCCTTGACGGCATTTTTGATGATTGGAGTATCAGCCAAAGCAGATGAAGGGATGTGGCTCCTGCCATTATTGCAGCAAATGAACAGCAAGACAATGAAAGAGCTTGGATGCAAACTTACTCCGGAACAGATTTACGGCATCAACAATTCTTCAATTAAAGATGCTATAGTCCACTTCGGAGGGGGCTGTACCGGTGAGATGATTTCAGACAGAGGTTTATTGGTCACGAATCACCACTGCGGATATAGTTCTATTCAAAAATTATCGTCAACAGATAATAATTATCTTGAAGATGGGTTTTGGGCAATGACGGACAAGGAGGAAATCCCCGTACCGGGACTTACAGTCACCTTTCTTGAAAGCATAACCGATGTGACAAAAGTCATTACAAAATCTTATGATGAGGCTCTACAACACTATAAGGACAGTACCAATAAGGATATTATTGCCTTGAAAACCATGAGAAAAACCGCTGCACAATATGAGAAAGCAGTCGCGGCCGATTATCCCGGCAGAGAAGTGAAAGTTGTGGATTTTTATAACCAAAATGTATTTTATCTAATTGTTTATAAAGTATATAATGACATTAGATTTGTCGGTGCTCCCCCTGTATCATTAGGCAAATTCGGCGGTGATACCGACAACTGGATGTGGCCGAGACACACCTGCGATTTTTCAATGTTCAGAATCTATGCAGGAAAAGATAACGAACCTGCTGCATATTCTAATGAAAATGTGCCATACAGACCTGCAAAGTCACTTACAATATCTTTAAAAGGAATACAGGAAGGCGACTTCACTATGATTATGGGATATCCCGGAAAGACTCAAAGGTTTCAGACTGCTGATCAATTAGAAGATATGATGGCAGGTTACGGATTGGCAGTGAAAGCAAGAACAGTACGCCAGAAAATCATGATGGAAGGCATGGAATCCGATCCGGCTATACGACTTAAATATGCCAATAAGTATGCAAGATCTTCCAACGGATGGAAAAAATGGCAGGGAGAACAGTTGGCCGTAGATAAATTAGACATCATTGGCAGGGAGCGTCGTAAAGAAGCTGAATTTATGAAATGGGTAGGCAAATGCAATAAAAGGAAAGCAGCCTACGGTTCTTCCCTTGATGAGATAAAAGCAGCTTTGACCATCTCTGCAAAATCTTCCAGAGCACAAACTCTTTTGGTTCAATCTGTCAACAATATAGGTCCCATTAATGTTTCCAACGCTTTTTTACAGGCTTTGACAAAAGAACTAAAGGATGAAAATGCAGATACGACAATCGCTATAAAAAGTGCACTGAACGCTGCTTATGAACAATTCAAAAACTATGACACTTCCTTAGAAAAAGAGATGACAAAAGCACTGCTGAAATTTTATCGTGACAATGCTGATCCTGAATATTATCTTGACGGAATCGGAGATTTCAAAAACATGGATCTGGACATATATACAGAAAATCTTTTCAGCAAAAGCGTCTTTGCCAGTGCCGAAAATCTGTCCGCGGCAAAAATCACAAATCAGGCCGATTTGTATAAAGACCCCTCGATTGCTCTTCAAGAGAGCATTGCCAATGTGTTGGTAAAAGCATATTTTCCAAAGATGGCAGTACGGAACAAATTAGCTTCAGGTTCAAAAAAATTCACAGCCGGACTAATGGAATGGAAGAAAAAAGAACCTTCATATCCGGATGCAAACAATACCATGAGACTTACTTATGGCACGGTGAAATCATATTCTCCTAAAGATGGGGTACTCTATAAGCATTATACCACTCTAAAAGGAGTTATTGAAAAAGAAGATCCGGATAATTATGAATTCAGGGTGCCAATCAAACTTAAAGAACTTTATAATACGAGGGATTTCGGCAGATACGCCAATAATGGAGGCATGCTCAACACGTGCTTCCTGACCAATAATGACATAACAGGAGGAAATTCCGGCAGCCCTGTCATGAATGCTAAAGGAGAATTGATTGGTTTAGCTTTTGATGGCAATTGGGAATCCATGTCGAGCGATATTATGTTTGAGCCAGACCTCCAGAGATGCATCTGCGTAGACATCCGATATGTGCTTTTTATAGTAGATAAATTCGGAGGTGCAAAAAGACTTATTGATGAAATGAATATAATTGACTGATTATGAATAATAAAGAAATACTTGACCTACTTCGTAATGTAAAACATCCGGGTAAAGGAGATATTGATATTGTCGAACTTGGGATGGTAGAGGAAATCATTGTAAATGAAGGCAAGGTAGAAGTTGTTCTAGCTTTTTCCAAGCATAGGGATCCTCTCACGGAATATCTCGTAGGTAGCGCAAGGGCAACTTTATATAGGCATCTGCCAAAGGCTTTTGAAGTCGAAGTAAAAGCTGTAGTCAAAGAAGAAGATCTTGCAAACAAGAAGAAAAGCAATAATGTAAATGATCTTACTTTAGACGAAATCAACAATGTACGTCATATCATAGGTGTCGCTTCCGGCAAAGGCGGTGTGGGTAAATCCACTATAGCTGTAAACCTTGCAGTAGCTCTGGCAAGGCTCGGTTACAAAGTCGGGCTGGCGGATGCTGATGTATACGGGCCTTCTGTTCCTTTGATGACTAACACAGAAGGCGCTCTGCCTGAAGCAATGGAAGAAGACAATAAAGAAATAATTATTCCTATCGAAAAATATGGCGTAAAATGGATGTCGATAGGATATTTTGCACAGCCGGGACAAGCTTTGATATGGAGAGGACCTATGGCTTGCAATGCCCTTAAACAAATGATTTTACAAGTCAGATGGGAAGCTTTGGATTTTCTTCTGATAGATATGCCCCCGGGGACAGGAGATATTCATATAAGCCTTGTAAATGATCTCCCTATGGAAGGAGCGGTTATCGTCACGACTCCTCAAGAAGTGGCACTTGCCGATGTGGAAAAGGGTATCAATATGTTTCGTAATGAAAAAGTGAATAAAAAAATTTTCGGACTTATAGAGAATATGGCTTGGTTCACTCCGGAAGAGCTACCGAAAAACAAATACTATATTTTCGGCAAAAACGGGGGAATAGAAATCGCAAAGAGATTCAATATACCTCTATTAGGACAAATACCTATTGTCCAGAGTATCAGAGAATGCGGAGATACCGGAGAGCCTGCAGCCTTGTCTTCTAAACCGGATGGACTGGCATTTTTGGAACTCGCCAAAAAATTGTCAGAGGTGGTCTGATTATTTTTCAAGCATTTTTGCAAGAGACATGAAGTCTTCGACTGAAAGCCGCTCAGGACGCAGGTCGAAGACAGGATTATCAGATATGCCTGCCATCTTTTCTCCCAAAAGCGGCTTCAATGAATTTCTCAGAGTCTTGCGGCGCTGATTGAAAGCTGTCTTTACAATATTTTTGAACAAGGATTCTTCAACCCCAAGTTCTGTCCTGTTGTTGCGACGGAGTCTTATCACAGCGGACTGCACTTTTGGAGGCGGAGCAAAAGCGCCCGAACCTACTGTAAACAGATATTCTATGTCGTACCACACCTGAAGCAGTACTGAAAGAATACCATATATCTTTGTCCCGGGTTTCTCGGCAATACGCTCGGCAACTTCTTTCTGAATCATACATACGACCTGCGGAATCCTTTCCTTATTTTCAAGAATCTTAAAAAAAATCTGTGAAGATATATTATAAGGGAAATTACCTATTACCATAAAATCATCATTAAAGATTTTATCCAACCTCATTTTAAGAAAATCCTCCTGAAAAAGGCGACCTGGCATATCAGGAAAATGACTTAAAAGATACTCTACAGACTCGCTGTCAATCTCTACTAATTTCAAGTCTATTTCAGAACGCTGCAACAAAAAAGAAGTAAGCACTCCCATTCCGGGACCTATTTCAAGTACCTGTACAGGCTCTTTCTGTCTATGATTTACTATCAAAGAGTCAACTATGGCTTTGGCTATTGACCGGTCTGTAAGAAAATGCTGGCCAAGTGATTTTTTTGCTCTAACTTCCATAATAAATATATTGTAGACAAAGATATGCGAAATACCTCTAAAATTATTAATTTTGCTAATTATTCAACAATTATTATTTTTAATATTGCCTTAATAAATCAATCCGATAATTAAAAATCAAACAATATGTTCAGAACAAAAACTTGCGGAGAACTTCGTATAGATAATGTCGGCCAGCAGGTTACACTTGCAGGTTGGGTACAGAAATCAAGGAAACTCGGAGGTATGACATTTATCGACCTCAGAGACAGATACGGAATAACCCAATTGGTTGTGGAAGCTGATGCTTCAGAGACGCTTGTGGAGACTTCCACCTCTTTAGGGAGAGAATATGTTATTCAGGCTACAGGTACCGTTGTAGAAAGACAGAGTAAAAACCCCAAGATGGATACAGGTGAAATTGAAATTCGCCTTAGTGAAATCATTATTCTGAACAAATCTGTCACTCCGCCTTTTACAATTGAAGATGAAAGCGACGGAGGAGAGGATATAAGGGCAAAGTACAGATATTTGGATCTTAGAAGAAATCCCCTTAAGCATGCTTTGATTTTAAGGCACAAAATTGCTCATGAGGTTCGCAACTATCTGGACACCAAAGATTTTATAGAAATCGAGACACCATATCTTATCAAATCCACTCCGGAGGGAGCAAGAGACTTCGTTGTCCCTTCAAGAATGAATCCCGGACAATTTTATGCCCTACCTCAATCTCCGCAGACTTTCAAACAACTGCTGATGGTAGCAGGTTATGACCGTTATTTCCAGATAGTAAGGTGCTTCCGAGATGAGGATCTAAGAGCTGACCGTCAGCCTGAATTTACCCAAATTGACTGCGAAATGTCATTTGTAGAGCAGGAGGATGTTCTGAATACATTTGAGGGAATGATGAAAACTCTTTTCAAGAATGTATTGAATGTTGAAATTGCAAATCCTATTCCTCGCATCAGCTGGTACGAAGCTATGGAAAAATACGGCTCTGACAAGCCTGACATAAGATTTGGTATGCAGATTCACGAGATTACCGAAGCAGTAAAGGGAAAAGGCTTTTCCATTCTCGATGAAGCCGACTATACCGGAGCTATTGCAGTACATAATGCAGCTGAATATACGCGCAAGCAGATTGATGAATTGACCGATTGGGTAAAACGCCCCCAAGTTGGAGCAAAAGGTCTGATTTATATAAAATTAAATAATGACGGTAGCATCAAGTCTTCTATAGATAAATTCTATTCTCAAGAAGACTTGCAGAAAATCGCGAAAGCTGTTGAGGCAGAGCAGGGAGATTTGGTGCTGATAATGAGTGGCGACAATCGCCGCAAGGTGCAGAATATGCTCGGAACTCTCCGTATAGAGATGGGCGACAGATTAGGGCTAAGAAATCCGAAAGAATTTGCCCCACTTTGGATTGTGGATTTTCCTCTGCTGGAATGGAGCGAAGAAGACGAGCGTTTCTATGCTATGCACCATCCTTTCACAGCACCTAAACCTGAACACGAAAATCTGTTCTATAGCAATAAGAAAGAAGATCTGGAAAAAGTATGTGCCAATGCCTATGACTTTGTTCTAAATGGCTCTGAACTCGGAGGAGGTTCTATAAGAATTCATAATGCCGATGTTCAAAAAAGAATGTTTGAAGTGTTAGGAATCGGTGCTGAAGAAGCTGAATATAAGTTCGGTTTCATTATCAATGCTTTCAAATTCGGAGCACCTCCTCATGGAGGTCTCGCATTTGGATTTGACAGGGTATGCGCATTGTTCGGAGGCTGCGATTCAATCAGAGACTACATTGCTTTCCCTAAAAACAACCAAGGCAGGGACGTAATGATAGATTCACCATCACTGATAGATCAATCTCAACTTGATGAACTTGAGATTAAAATTAACAAGAAGTGAAAGCCTGCTGTACAAACTGCGGAAAAGAGCACGACTTTATTTCATATAACAGAATAAATGTCAGTTCCGCCCCTGAACTTAAAGCAAAGGTCAAGGATGGGTCTCTTTTTGTGTGGACATGTCCTGATTGCGGTCAGTTGAATCTTCAACCATACCGGACACTATACCATGATCCTGCAAGCAAGATTATGGTATGGCTTTTTCCTGAAAATTCTGTATCCGAACAAGATAGAAGCATAATAGAAACTAAGATGCAGGCTATCTCCAATCAGATGCAGGAGAGTGGAGAAATGGAAGGCTACTTGCTCCGAAGAGTAGATGATGTCGGTTCTTTGATTGAAAAGGTAAATATTCATGACTCCGGATTGGATGATACAGTCGTTGAGATGTGCAAATATGTCACCAAGTTAGAGATGACGGAAAAAATCGCTGACATATCCAAATCTGAAGCTATTATGAATGCTCCATTCAAATTCTTTAAGTTAGAAGGAGCCGATAATGAAATTATTCTTTCTTTCCCACAGGAAGGGCTTATGAAAGTCATCAATATTGGTTTCAATGTATATGAAGACTGCCGTGGCATATTGGGACGCAACCCCTCTATTAAACCTGATACAGGGTTCGCAAAGGTAGATAGCGACTGGTTAAAAAAATTCTTCAGATAAAACAGTTTCTGACACCTATATAATCTCCATTCATTATTCCGAATAATTTTTGTCTTTTAAGATATTGAATATTCCTATCTTAAAGGAAATAATGGAAATAGTCAAAAATGCGGATCCAACATCATAGTGTCATCATAGCTTTATTCCAAGCTGATTTATACATTGAACAGAAAGTGCATTATATCACCGTCCTGAACTACATATTCCTTTCCTTCCGTAGCTAACTTTCCTGCGGCACGAACTGCGGATTCTGACTTATATTTTACAAAATCATCATATTTGATAACCTCAGCACGAATAAATCCCTTTTCAAAATCGCTATGAATAACACCTGCCGCTTGAGGAGCCTTATCTCCTTTATTTATCGTCCAAGCACGACATTCATCAGAACCTGCAGTGAAAAATGTCTGTAAATTCAGCAAATGGTAAGCTCCCTGAATCAGCCTCGCAACACCGGACTCCTTTAACCCCATTTCTTCAAGAAACATCTGCCTGTCCTCAAAATTCTCAATTTCAGCTATTTCGGCCTCTGCCCCTGCCGCAATAACAAGAATCTCGGCTTTCTCTTCTTTGACAGCTTCACGCACGGCATCCACATACTCATTGCCCGAAGAAGCAGACTTCTCATCTACATTGCATATATACATCACAGGCTTATTGGTCAGAAGAAATAAATCATTGGCAAGACTTTCCTCGTCTGCATCACGCAATTCAACTGTACGGCAAGACTTACCTGCCAGCAAGGCTTCCTTGTACCTGTTCAGCAAATCAGCCAACTTCTTGGCCATCTTATCGCCGGCCGCAGCCTGTTTCTGAACCTTTGCAAGCCGAGTATCGATAGTCTCTATATCTTTTATCTGCAATTCTGCATCCACGACCTCTTTATCCCTTACAGGATCCACACTACCATCAACATGAACAATATTAGAATCGTCAAAACACCTCAGTACGTGTAAAATGGCATCTGTTTCACGAATATTCGCAAGGAACTGATTACCTAAACCCTCCCCTTTGCTCGCTCCTTTTACGAGGCCTGCAATATCAACTATATCCACAGTGGCAGGGATAGTACGTTTAGGATTGCACATATCTGTCAGAACCTCCAGACGCTTGTCCGGGACATTTGTAGAACCTAAATTAGGTTCAATTGTACAAAAAGGGAAATTCGCGCTCTGTGCCTTGCCAGAACTTATACAATTGAAAAGCGTCGATTTTCCCACATTAGGAAGTCCGACTATACCGCATTTGAGTGACATATCGTTATTTTCTTATAAAGAATCGTACAAAGTTACTCTTTTTATCTGTGGCTTAAAGATTTTTGGGTGACAAATTGATAATTATTTAATATAGTAATGCTGATATTGACCTTATTTGCAAAAAAGATAGTTATGAATTTTATATTGACAATTATTATAATGAATTACATTATAGGCTCACCGATAGCAAAGACAAAAAGCAGCGGTGACAAAGATGATATGATGATTATGTTCTGGAATCTTGAGAATTTTTTTGACTACAAAGACAGTGGAACAGGAAAGTCTGACAACGAATTTTCAGCAAGAGGAAGCAGATATTGGACAAAAAACAAATTCAATAATAAATGTCGCGCCATAGCAAAGTCAATACTATGGATAGCAGACAAGGAGGGTAGAGTACCGGATCTTATTGGTGTTGCAGAAATAGAAAACCGTTTCGTCTTGCAAAAACTGATTGAGAACACAGCTCTTCGAAAAATGGACTATGACATAGTACATTACGATTCTCCTGACCATAGGGGTATCGATGTCGGGCTATTATACAGAAAAGAGACAATGCAATTGATAAGCAGTAAATCTTGCAGAGTCTCCGGTTATTCCGAAAAATTCCCTCATGACAGTCTTAGAACAAGGGATATTCTATTGGTTAAACTAAAAATACTAAACAAGAGCGAGAATGACAGGATGTCTGTGATAAATATATTAGTAAACCATCACCCTTCAAAATTCGGAGGGCCGGACACTAAATGGAAAAGAGAAGCTGCCATAAAGCTTTTAAGAGAGATTACAGACTCTCTTTTCGCAGCAGGTGAAGAATCGGTCATAGTGACAGGGGATTTCAATGATACGCCTGAAAACAGGCTGTTTCAAAGGCTATGTTCCGAAATATCAGTTAACAAATGGGGCAAATCCGGAACTCTTATAAACAAAGCCCTTGAATTATCAGATATGGGTATGGGAAGTATAAGATTCAATGGAAAATGGGAACTTATAGATATGTTTTTTGTATCAGAAATACATAAAAATTCAGAAATGAAAGTAATTTCCATTCCTTTTCTTATGATATGGGATAATATTCATCCGGGCCTTAAGCCATTACGAACATATTCGGGTCCAAAATATCTTGGAGGCGTAAGTGACCATCTCCCTATAATTCTAAAAATCAAAGATCCTCTGATGTAATCAAAAATTATAGATCTGTTGTAATAATATAATTGAATATATGCTATATTTGTAAACAACCGTATTATTGCTGCGAGTTATTAACTGATAATCCAATTAAAAAACATAAAAATGGAAATTAAAGCAAGAATCCAAGAAAAATTCAAAACATTATTTGGAGAAGAGGGAAAATTATTTGCCTCTGCAGGTAGGATTAATCTTATCGGGGAGCACACAGACTACAATGGCGGCTATGTCTTTCCGGGTGCTATCGATGCAGGTATTGTGGCCGAAATCAAACTAAATGGCTCTGACAAAGTACATGCCTTCTCTCTAGATTACGATGAATATGTTGAATTCGGTCTCAACGAAGAAGATTTGCCTCAGCAGGCATGGGCCAGATATATTTTCGGAGTTTGCAGAGAAACATTGAAAAGAGGAGGAAAGGTAGAAGGTTTCGATACTGTTTTTGCCGGTGATGTTCCGCTTGGAGCCGGTCTTTCTTCTTCTGCAGCACTTGAAAGCACATTTGCTTTTGCAATAAATTACCTTTTCCAAAATGGTATCGACAAGTTCGACCTTGCTAAAATAGGGCAATCCACAGAACACAACTACTGCGGAGTCAAATGCGGCATAATGGATCAGTTTGCTTCTGTTTTCGGCAAGAAAGGCAGTCTTATTCGTCTCAACTGCAAGACATTGGAATATAAATACTTTCCATTTGATCCAAAAGGATACAAACTTGTTCTCATTGACTCTTGTGTAAAGCACGAGCTGGCATCATCAGCATACAATAAAAGGCGACAATCTTGTGAGAATACAGCTGCAGCTATTAGAAACAATCATCCTGAAGTCGAATTTCTCAGCGATGCAAAGAGGGTTTGGCTTGACGAAGTTCGCGATCAGATTCCATCAGAAGACTTTATGAGAGCTGAATATGTCATCGGTGAAGTGCAAAGAGTTCTGGATGTATGCGACGCACTTGAAAGAAATGATTATGAAACTGTGGGTGAAATGATGTATCAGACTCATTTCGGACTTAGTAAACTATATGAAGTAAGTTGTGAAGAACTTGATTTCCTCAATAAACTCGCCCGCAAATGTGATGTTACAGGTTCCAGAGTAATGGGAGGTGGATTCGGTGGCTGTACAATAAATTTAGTCAAAGAAGAATTGTATGATACCTTTATTGCAACGGCAAAAGAGCAGTTTGCAGCGAAATTCGGACACGAACCTAAGGTTTATGATGTAGTTATCAGTGATGGCGCCAGAATATTAGTATAATTAATATAAGTGGTCTGACAATATTGATGTGACCCCCGAAAGTTTTCGGGGGTCTTTCATATACGTACTGGTTTATATATAAAATAAGTCGCTAAGAATTCAATGTTTGGAAACAAAAATAACTCCGACCTTTAAGAAAAATGAGGCTGACTGTATTAGTTAGCCCCATTTTATATTACCTTTTGGTAAAAATTATATTTTTAGAAAAAACGTGCTCTGTTATCTTTTACATCAGCATCCTGCATCATAACAGGGATAATCATCTGGGAGAGATACTGAGACATTTGAGCATCACGATTCTTTGCATCGTCTTCTGTATAGAAAGCACCTGTATCGCGACCTGTTACCTTAAATACATAAGTACCTATACTACCTGCAACAGGAGTTGAAATAACGCCTTCTTTGGCAGATGCCACAGCACCGATAAACTTAGGATCAAGACCATAAGAGTTCATTGAAGAAAAAGCTAATCCGCTCTGACTGCTTACAGTCGTTCCTAATTTCTCAGCAATAGAGCTCATATCTTCAAGGCCTTTTATCTTTTCAGCTACCTCTGCAACCTTTTTTACAGCAAGTTTCTCCTGATAAAGCTGCTGCCTGATAGAAGAAGTTACCTCGGAAACTCCGGCATAACCTTCTTTATGTACAGCCTTTACAGTGACAATAAAGAAATATTTATTGTCTATTGTCTTTATATCCGATACCTTACCGGCTTTATTTTCAAAAGCCCAACGAGTAATCTCTTTAGTATTCTCGATAGCACCCAACTTATCACTGTTTTCAAGCATAGCATTTACCGTATGTGAGTAGACTCCAAGCGTATCAACAGCTTTTTTATAATTGGTATAACTTCCGGCTGCAGCAGTTGCAAATTTATTAGCCCTACTATAATACTCATTAAATGTCTCTTTGCTGGCAAAAGCTTCTTTTTCATAAATAGCTACTTGCTTTTTAACAATAGGAGACGTTTTCTTGGTAACTTCAACAATATGCGTTCCGTATTGAGTCTTGACAATATATGGAACTCCTATAGAAGCTGTAAGTACAGACTCAAAACCGGGAAGCATGTAATTCTGTGTCATCCAGCCTAAATTGCCCCTTTGACCGTCTGCTGCGGAACGAGTATCTGCAGAATTAAAAGCAGCAACATTAGCGAAATTTTCACCTTTCTTAAGAACCATTAATAAGCTGTCAGCTTTCTTATCTGAATTTTCCCCTTGTAGTAAAATATGCTTTACATAGGCAGAATCAGGAATCCTCTTGGTATTCATGACTTTTGCTATATAAAAAGTATTGTCCTTAGTAAGGATATCAGAAACAGAAGCACCATATTTCCATACAAAATCTTCTATGGCAGGAGCAATGGTCCTCAACTCCCCGACCTTGTACCAATATTCAGAGTATGGACGATCAGAATTCTTCATAAGGAAATTCTTCATATTATCCGTTGATACAAAGTCATTGTAAATTTCAGCAACTTCTTGCTTTGCTTTAGCAATATCTGACTCTGAAGGCTCTACCTCATATACAACATATTCAATATCCCTGCTGGCAGGCTGTTTGAAAAATTTCTTGTGAGAGTTATAAAATTTCTTTACTTCGCTTTCCGAAACAACTATAGTGGAATCCATTTCATAACCAAAAGGAACCATCACAAAGTCCACATTAGCTGTTGTGTTATTTTCCTCTATCTTCTTTTTCAATGTTAGGGCATTGTCCACATTGCCGGCAGAAAATAAAGCATTGTATTTTTCAAAATACTGCTGGTTAATGATTGAATTCTGAAGATACTGCCAATAGGTCTTTAAATTGCCTGTCTGATCAGAAGATATGGCCTGTACAAATTTAACTACCTGTTCCTTGGAGAAATTACCGTTTTCGTCCAAAAAAACAGGGTTTTGTGCGATAAGAGGTGAAGGATTCGAACCAGTTGTCAAATCAACAATCTCATCATCACCTACATTTATACCAGCAGCACGAGCTTTCTTTACAAAAAGATACCTGTAAATAAGATCCTGCCAAGTAGCATTTCTAACCTGTCCCTGCTGATCAGCGCTCTGTACAGAAGAACCGGACATAATCTCATTTACTTTTGTCATTTTATCATTTTCCTCCTGAAAGTCAGTATAGGAAATAGCTTTGCCGTTAATATTTCCAACATCATTTCTGGAAGACATGGATTGGAAGGCAGAAATCACCTCGTTAGGATCTATAATGAACGACAAAAGGCCAAGAGCGATAATAATAGACGCTACGATGCCGAACTTAACTCGTATTTTTTCAAGAACCGCCATTGTTATGTTTTTTTAAATTAATAATCAAAAGGATCTATGGGGTGCGAAGATAGCAATTTTCCTGCAATTCATCATCATTTTTTTAAAAGAGGGCCAATAAAATTAACCGAATCGATGACAACATCGGCGCTATCTCTTACGACTATGCCATAACTATCGAAAGGTCTGAGTATAATTGAATTTCTAGCCCGTTCATCAGAACGCATACCATAGCCTTGCATAAAACCATCGGGAGAAAACATTTTAATATAGCAATCAGTGTATATTTCCTTCTTTTTCCTGTCCCAATAAATCGTATCGGTTTCCATTGTCTGCTGATTGACAATATTTTTGATAACAACATTACCAAAAGCCACCCAAAGTTCAGAACCATCATTCCTATTCTTATCGTGTCTTGCCATATCAGACTTGATTGTAGACTCAAGTACCCCGTCTTCCTTATATGCAAATACATTTATTCCTTTAGGAAAAATTTCGTAAGAAGCGGTATCATTTTCAAACCTCTGCAGACAAGCAGTCTCTACTCTCATCTGAACTTTACCGTTCTGTGTTTGAAGCATATACATACTATCTACAGTCTGCAATGGCGTAGAGTCAAGGTTTAGCTTTTCTGCCTCAGACAATTTTTTTTTGCACGAAAAAATGATGAAAGCAACCACAACTGCGGTTGCCATCATCAAAATCATATTTGCAAACTTTTTCAAGAAAATGTATTAATTCTGAGTTCTTACGGTTGTAGTGGCTCGCATACCTCCACAAGACACTGTATATGACTGACCATTAGTCAGGTCATACATAAATGCATCGGCAGTCTGAGGGAAATATACGCTATACTGACTAATCATCCTATTACACTCATCCGTAAGTGTAGGATCAGCAGCCTTAGCCTTCTGCATATAATCACAAGCTACCCAATATGGAGCCCTCTTTGAAATATCGTCACTTCCGCAAGAAGTCGTGCCCCATATTGTCCCGATAAGGAAATATGCCTTGCCTGCATAAGAAGAATCAAGCTGCAAAGATTTCTGCGCTGCAGCATATCCCTTTGCAGTAAGACCGTTTTTAACACAGAATGTTGCAAACTCATAATTATATGCAGCCTTGGTTGAAAGATCAAGTTCATCAGAAGCAATTGCCTCTTCCATATATTTTGCGGCTACGGCTACATTGTCTCTTGACGCATTGAGCCTGTACAAGAAGTAAGCTGACTGGGCTGTAGGCTGAAGTTTATGCATAGAAGTTGCAGCCTTCAGGTAAAGGTCATTATTGGTACAGTCTTCAGTTGAACTCATCATCTTGACTATATTGGTAACGAGATCGATATTTTTAGGATCAGCCTCATATCTTGGAGTGAAAAGAGCAATAAGATTATCACAGCTGGCTACCTTGCTTGAAATAAACAGGCCTTCCATATCAGATTTTACTTTGCTGTTCATTTCTCTTTCAGATTCAGAAGCAGGATTTGAAGCATCCAAAATAGCCATATCTCTCTGATATGTAGCTATAACATCATCAGTACTAAGTTTTCCTTCCTGATAAAGAGATATAGCAGAGTTCAAATTGAACAAAAGGATACTTGTCTTTGTCTGATTTTTATTTCTTTTAATAATATCCGAAAGTCCCTTATAAAGAGCTTCAGGATTATTCTTCATATAATTTGACATATCTGTCCCCTTGTTATTGAGAGCAGTTACGGCATATTTAGGATAATATTTAGCCCTTGTCTCGTGAAGAGTCATAAGAGTATCTATCAGCGAATTACGATATTTCACATTGGTTGTGTTCTTGCCAATAAGCCTACGTATCAATGTGGTACCATCGATAAGCATAGTCTGATTGGCCGTAGGAGGACACAATTTGTAGGCTTTTCTCCAATTAGGAAGGGCCTCTTGATAATTCTTTTGCTTAAAGTACTCCTTGTAATAGGACAGATACTTTATACATTCAGCACTGTCGGCACCATACTTACCTTGAGCCTTCAATACATTTCCGTTAAGGAAAACCACAATTGCCGAAATGGCGATAACAGTCAATTTTCTCATAGCAATCATCTACTTAAATTATTATTCGTACCTATGTTTTCTAAACCAAATATCATGAATATTAAATCCTACCGAGAAAGACATATATCTCTCTCTTATCATATTACCCGATAAGCTTCCTCTTTGTCCTAATTCAAGTCCAAATGACATTCCATTATATAAACGAAAAACAGGAAGAGTAAATCCGAAAGTCAGACCAAACGAGTTTATTGTTTTACCATCAAGTTTGTAATAATCTTTGTCATAATATGCTCCTACCCTATACGCGCATCTTCTCATATAGTACCTGATATCATTCCTGTTTGGAATATACTCAAATCCTGCCCTTATGGACTGAGAGAATGTGGTAGAGAATTTTGATTCTCCTTCATTGGCAAAACCAACTGTCGTATCAAAACCTGAACGAGTCCAGTCGGAATATGTATAATTTACTTCCAAATTCCATTTTTCCGGCTTATGAAATGAAATACCTACACCAAACTCACTTGCAATACGTACTTTACGAGTATTTGCAAGAGTGTCTATATTGTATTTCAGAGTATCGGTAATTTTAGAAAGGGTAGCCATCTTATATTCTCTCACATAGCCTCCAAGCTGGCTCCCGGTACGATATGTAGCGCCTATTGTCATATACATATCTTTTATTGGGATTTCATATTGCAATCCAAACTTTCCGGCAAATCCATCCAATTGAACGATATAGCCGCTGGAAATATCCCTGAAAGATGAACCCAAAAAATCCATGTTGGTCTTTTTGTTGATATTTCCAAAATAATAAATAGCTTGTGCCCCTATGGAAAGATGTTTCCAAAGAGTAGCGCCTGCTCCTCCGAAAAGTTGGTATATGCTACCGTCTCCGGCTGAAGAAGAACTCAATACGGCATATTCAGGATCCACCTTATTGGATGAAAAATTATAACCGACATTACTGAATGGACAAATACCAAAAACCATTGCAGACTTTTTGTATATCGGAGCTGAAAAAGCAATATTGGATATATTGAATGAATTGTTTGCTGACTTCAAATTTCCCTGACGAAAAATCTTATTCTGTGAATAAAGACCGAAATCCATCATAAATGATAGAGTATCCATAGCTGTAACAGAAGCCGGATTCATATAATTGAGGTATCTGTTGTCACGACCTGCAATTCCCACGCCTCCCATTCCATTACTATAGGCAGTAGATACCTTAGAAATATCTCCTATACCGAATACTGAATATGGAGAATACGAACTATATGCTCCCGACTGTGCGAAAACATCAAGTACAGGAATAAAGGTCAATATTACAAATAGAATTATTCTATAACTTATTTTTGACATATTCGTCAGCTATTAATGCTAAACCCATTAAAACAAGGTTACAAATTACAAATATCGAGTTTTTCATTCTTTTTGCAAAATAAATCGCATCGCCACCTGTAAATACTATTATATTTTCAGGAAATCTTGAAATATATCCCTCTAATTCAAACATTATGCCCGAAACGATTCCTGAACTTATAGAGGTTTCAAAAGTTGTACCTGTATCATTGATTTTTTCCGGAGTATTTATCAAAGGAAGTGCTTTAGAATATCTGTTTATAGACTTGAATCGCGTCCTGAAGCCCAATGAAACATTACCTCCTGAATAAGAGCCGTCAGATGCAATGAAGTCGATAGTAAGCGTTGTACCCAAATCAAATATTGTAATCGGTTTTCCTTTAAAAAGATATTTTGCGGCAATTATCGATGCGGCCCTGTCGTAAGTCAGGTATTTCGGAAGTCCATGTTTTCTTAAAATATCAGGATGAGAACCGTCAAGAAGCAATAATGTTGTGCAAGAATTTTTGAATATCTCATAATCATATTGCGAAATATCATATACAGAAGATATTACCATTACTTCCGGCTTTTCTTTTTTAGTAAGAGATATGATAAAGTCTTTGACTTTTTCTCCCTGATACCTGAAAGTCTTACCCAAAGTCATACTGTCCGACCATGTAGCTTTGACAGCTGTATTTCCTATATCTATTATAAGATTTGCCATATCCTAATATCTATAATTTTTTCAATGTTTCATAAGCCTTTGAAATAGAATCTATATTCCTTGATATTATTCTAAGTTTTGATTCTGTCTGCTTTAGTTCAAAAATTCTATTTTCCTGACTGATTTTCTTAAGAATATCTGAAAAAGTATCGGATCTGTAATATGCCGACATCTGATTGGTTATAAAAAAAGCAATTAGTATTCCATTTTTTATTATTATTTTTTCTAATCCTAATTTTTCTCCAAGATGCCTTATTCTCACTATGGTGAAAAGATCTTTTAGTTCTTGCGGCATAGGACCGAACCTGTCTTCCAAACTCTTTGCCATCCTATCAAGTTCCTTTTCTCCTGCAAGTGAGTCCAGCTCTTTATAGATTCTCATCTTCTCGGCAGTTATATCTATATATTCATCAGGAATAAGCGCTATCTGGTCAGTCTCTATCGTGCAGTCCTCAACATAAGTATCTTTAACATTTTTTGAAGTAAGACCTGTCTCTACACCAAGTTCTTCCATAGCTTCAGATAAAATTTTCTGATAAGCCTCATACCCCATATCAGATATAAAACCACTCTGTTCTGCTCCAAGAAGATTACCTGCTCCCCTTATATCCAAGTCCTGCATTGCAATATTGAAGCCACTGCCAAGATCTGAAAATTCCTCAATTGCTTTTAACCTTCTTCTGGAGTCATCGCTGATTGTTGTCAATGGAGGCACTATCAAATAGCAGAAAGCCTTTTTATTGGATCTTCCCACCCTGCCTCTAAGTTGATGAAGGTCACTAAGACCGAAATTCTGAGCCTGATTTATAATTATGGTATTGGCATTAGGAATATCCAGACCATTTTCTACAATAGTGGTACATAAAAGCATATCGTAATCACCCTGCATAAAACCCAATATTTTTCTTTCAAGTTCTCCCGATTCCATCTGTCCATGAGCAATACATATACTCATATCCGGAACAAGCCTTTTAAGAATGTCATGGATAGCAGATAGTTCTTCAACATTATTATGAAGAAAGAATAGCTGACCGCCACGATTGAGTTCATAATCAATTATACTTTTGATTTCATCTTTGTCAAATAATATAATTTCTGTCTGAATAGGTATTCTGTTGGGAGGAGGTGTGCTTATTATAGACAAATCTCTCGCTCCCAATAGGGAGAACTGAAGAGTTCTTGGAATAGGAGTAGCAGTTAGTGTCAATGTGTCCACAGAAGCCTTTATTTTACGAAGTTTTTCTTTGGCGCTGACTCCGAATTTCTGTTCCTCGTCTATTATAAGAAGACCCAAATCTTTAAATTCAAATCCGCTGCTAAATATTTTATGAGTACCTATAAGAATATCTATCTTACCTTCAAAAACTCTTTTCTTTATATCTGTTATCTCCTTTGCCGTCCTTAACCTGCTGACATATTCTATATTGCAAGGCAAATCTTTAAGCCTTGATTTGAATGTATTGAAATGTTGAAGAGCCAATATGGTAGTAGGTACAAGAACAGCTACCTGCTTATTGTCGCTTACAGCCTTGAATGCCGCCCTGATAGCTATTTCAGTCTTGCCGAAACCCACATCTCCGCAAACAAGACGATCCATTGGACTTATATCTTCCATATCACTTTTAATAGCCTTAGTGGCTGTTATCTGGTCAGGCGTATCTTCATACATAAAAGAAGACTCAAGTTCTTCCTGAAGATATGTGTCCGCAGAATATGCAAAACCCTTTGAAGCCTTTCTTTTGGCATATAGCTGAATAAGCTCCTTTGCTATATCCTTTACTTTTGATTTTGCATTGGATTTGAGATTTTGCCATGCTTTTGAACCAAGTTTATTTATTTTAGGAGGAGTTGCATCCTTTGACTTATACTTGGAAATCTTATGAAGCGAATGGACTGATACAAATACCACGTCTCCATCTTTATACATAAGTTTTACAACTTCCCTAAGCCTGCCTCTGTCATCCTTAAGCCTCACAAGACCACCAAAAATACCGACACCATGATCTATATGGACAATATAATCTCCTACATTGAAAGAACTTAAATCATTAATTGTAAGTCTTTCACTTTTTTCCACAGTCCTTCTTATCGCTACCCTATGAAAACGATCAAATATTTCGTGATCAGAATAGCAGCATATTTTACTTTCATTATCAATAAATCCCTTATGTATATTTTTACCTGAGATAAATTCAGGAAGAATTCCTTCATTATCATACAAAATAGATTTTAACCTATCAAGCTGCGATTTTTTTTCTCCATATATAAAAACCTTATAATTATTTTCAAGTCTACTCCTTATGTCTTCTGTAAGTATCTCAAAATTCTTATTGAATACAGGTTGCGGAGATACATCGAATCTGATAGGCTCTACACCATTCAATCCGACAGGAGTGTCTATAAAAACTCTTTTAAATCCTGATACCCTATTATAAAATTCTTTATCCTTATACATATCTGAAGAATCTAACCACAATAGAGTATCTTTTGAAATAATATCAAAAAGGCTTTCCGTATCTTCATTTTCACCGGACACTATATCAGCAGTTATTTCAAAATTTAGGATTTCTTCTTTGGATAATTGGGAATTACAGTCAAAAATATTTATTTTTTCAATTTCATTACCGAAAAATGAAATTCTGTATGGGTTATTATTTGAATAAGAAAATACATCTATAATTGAACCTCTTATAGCATATTGTCCGGGAGCTGATACAAAATCAACTTTTTCAAAACCTATTTCAGTCAATTTTATCCTTATCTCATCATAGGAAACATTTTCTCCTTTATTTATTTTGATAATGTAAGATTTTATCTTTTTAATAGAAGGTATCGGCTCAGAAATAGCATCCGGATATGTAACAACTACAAAAAAATCATTTTTATTATTTATTATACGCCCTATGGCAGAAGTCCTTTGAACTCCAAGACTGGATTTATAATTGCTTCTTTCAACACCTTTTCCTGAATCAGGCAGATAAAATACCTTGTCACCTTCAATAAGATTATAAAAGTCAGAGGCACAATATTCCGCTGAATCCTTATCAGGCATAATAACAAGATGAGTTCCTTTTGAAGCTATTTGAGAAAAAACAAACCATCTTGCAGACAAAAACAATCCGCTGCAATAAGAAATATCTGAAATATTGATATGTTCAGCCAATAAGGCAGTCGATTTCGGACAAATTAACATTTACGCTTTTTATATAGTTGAAAACCTATTAATAACTTGTTGATAAATATTAAAAACTAAATTTTGAAAAACAATAATATTTTTAAAAGCAGGCTATGAATGATAAAAACAAATATTTAATAAACATTCTACCAAAAACTTATACATAAGATTCATAAAGGTTTTCAACAGTATTATATAATTGATTTATAATTATTTGTAATATATTATCAACATATCAACAGATTTAATAATATAATCATCAATTATAAATAAATAAACTATATTTGTATATATATAATATTAAAATGGAAGATAATTTTAATCCGTATAAATCAAATTCAGACAAAGATAAGGATTTAGATGGAATTATCAGACCTCAGGAACTTACAGATTTTACAGGTCAGGAGAATACCATATTCAATTTGAAAATATTTATTCAGGCTGCCAGACTTAGGGGAGAGTCTTTGGATCATGTGCTTTTTCACGGACCTCCGGGTTTAGGGAAAACAACTTTGGCACATATAATAGCCAATGAATTAGAAGTAAATATGAAAATCACTTCAGGACCTGTCCTTGATAAACCTGGAGATTTGGCCGGTCTGCTTACTTCTTTGGAGACAGGGGATGTTCTTTTTATTGACGAGATACACAGGCTGTCTCCGGAAGTGGAAGAGTATCTTTATTCGGCTATGGAAGATTATGTTATAGATATTATGATCGATAAGGGGCCGGGAGCAAGGTCTGTAAGAATTGCTCTAAATCCTTTTACTCTTGTGGGGGCTACTACCAGAAGCGGTCTGCTTACAGCTCCGCTGCGTGCTCGTTTCGGTATTAATTTTGCCCTTGAGTATTACGATACCAAAGAACTTGTAAAGATTGTCAAAAGAAGTGCCGGTATTCTTAAGGTAGGTATTGACGATACTGCTGCTAATGAGATAGCATTGAGGAGTCGTGGAACTCCACGTATTGCCAATGCTCTTTTAAAGAGGGTAAGAGATTTTGCACAGGTAAAAGGGGATGGACATATTGATCTTCCTATTGCAAAATATGCTCTCGATTCTCTGAATATCGACAAAAGAGGATTGGATCAGATTGACAATAAGATACTTCATACTATTATTACCAAATTCAGAGGAGGGCCGGTAGGGGTTAATACCATAGCTACCGCTGTGGGAGAAGAGCAGGGTACTATTGAAGAGGTTTACGAACCTTTCCTTATTAAGGAAGGTTTTATCCAGAGGACTCCAAGAGGACGTATTGCCACTGCTTTAGCTTATGGACATTGCGGTTTGCAGGATTATAATTCATCAAATATTGATGATGAGGAAGGTAATCTTTTTGAGTCTTGATTAATAAATTTTCCTCGAAAATATTTGCAGTTTTTATGTTATAATGCTTAAGTTTTATTATTCATACAGATATAATTTTGTGGAATACGATAAAAATGACTAAAATTGCATAAAGTTTCTTGAAATCAATTTTTTATATAACTATAACATGGCCGATAAACTTATATCAAAGATTCCGGACGGACCATTGGCCGAAAAATGGACAAAAAGAAAATCCGAAATTCGTCTCGTCAGTCCGAACAACAAAAGGAAGCTTGAAATTATTGTTGTAGGTACAGGTTTGGGAGGAGCTTCAGCCGCTGCTTCTTTAGGAGAACTTGGCTACAATGTGAAGGTGTTCTGTATCAGTGACAGCCCAAGAAGAGCACATTCAATCGCTGCTCAGGGTGGTATAAATGCTGCCAAGAACTACCAGAACGACAATGATTCAATCTATCGTCTCTTCTATGACACAATCAAGGGAGGTGATTACCGTAGCCGCGAGGCAAATGTGTATCGTCTTGCCGAAGTTAGTGCCAATATCATTGATCAATGCGTGGCTCAGGGTGTTCCTTTTGCCAGAGAATATGGCGGGTATCTTGCCAATCGCTCTTTCGGAGGAGTACAGGTTAGTCGTACTTTCTATGCAAGGGGACAAACAGGACAGCAGCTTCTTTTAGGTGCCTATGCTTCCCTTAATAAGGAGATTGCTGCTGGTACGGTAAAGAGTTACCCTCGTTATGAGATGCTTGACCTTGTGATTATTAATGGTGAAGCTAAGGGAATTATTGCAAGAAATATAGTTACAGGTGAGCTTGAAAGATTCGGCGCTCATGCTGTGGTTATTGCAACAGGTGGTTATGGAAATGCTTATTTCCTTTCTACCAATGCCATGAACAGTAATGGTTCTGCTGCTTGGCAGTGCTATAAGAAAGGAGCATTCTTTGCTAATCCTTGTTTTGCACAGATTCATCCTACCTGTATTCCTGTACATGGAGAGCAACAGAGTAAGCTGACTCTTATGTCTGAGTCTTTGCGTAATGACGGAAGGATATGGGTTCCTAAGAAGAAGGAAGATGTTGAAAAGCTACGTAAGCATCAGATAAAGGCTTCTCAGATAGCTGAGGAGGATAGGGATTATTATCTTGAGCGCAGGTATCCTGCTTTCGGTAATCTTGTTCCTCGTGATGTGGCTTCTCGTGCTGCCAAAGAAAGATGCGATGCAGGTTTCGGTGTCAATGAATCAGGTCTTGCAGTTTATCTTGACTTTAAAGATGCTATTTCCCGTTTAGGGCATCAGAGAGTTGCAGAGCGCTATGGCAATTTATTTGAGATGTATGAGAAGATTACCGCTTCAAGCCCTTGGGAAGAGCCTATGATGATTTATCCTGCCATTCATTATACAATGGGCGGTATTTGGGTAGATTATGATCTTCAGACCACTATACCCGGCCTTTATGCTATAGGTGAGGCAAATTTCTCTGATCATGGTGGTAACCGTCTTGGTGCTTCTGCATTGATGCAGGGTCTTGCTGACGGTTATTTTGTGCTTCCTGTCACTATTGGAGACTATTTGTCCAATAAGTTTGCAGAGCCTAAAACCGATACTTCCGTAAAGGAATTTGATGAGGCTGAAAATGCTGTACGTGAAAAGATTAACAGACTTCTTTCTATAAATGGAAAGGAAACTGTGGATTCTCTTCATAAGAGACTTGGACACATTATGTGGGAATATGTAGGAATGGCTAGGGATGAGGAAGGTCTAAAGAAGGCTATTTCTGAGATTGGAGAGCTTCGCAAGGAGTTTTGGAATAATGTCTGCGTGACCGGCATAAACGAGGAATTCAATCAGGAATTGGAAAAGGCTTTGAGACTTGCTGATTTTATTGAAATCGGAGAACTTATGGCTAGGGATGCGCTTAATCGTAATGAGTCTTGCGGAGGACATTTTCGTACTGAAAGCCAGACTCCTGAAGGAGAAGCTAAGAGGGATGATAAGAATTTTATGTATGTTGCTGCTTGGGAATACAAGGGTGAAGGCAAAGAGCCTGAATTACATAAGGAACCTCTTAAATATGAATTCATTAAGGTTGCTACCAGAAACTATAAAGATTAATTGGAATGGATTTTAATTTGAAAATATGGCGTCAGAAAAACGCCAAGGCCAAGGGCCATTTCGAGACATATCATATCTCAGGTATAGAAGAGGATGCTTCCTTTTTGGAAATGTTGGATATTCTTAATGAACAGCTTATAAGAGAAGGTATGGATCCTGTTGCTGTGGAAAGAGGGTGTAAGAGTAGTGGTCCTGTTTCTTTTGATCATGACTGTCGTGAGGGAATTTGTGGAGCATGTTCTCTATATATTGATGGAAGGGCACATGGTCCTGATGATCATGTGACTACTTGTCAACTGTTTATGAGGCATTTCAAGGATGGTGCGACAATTACTGTCGAGCCTTGGAGAAGTTCCGGTTTCCCTGTTATTAAGGATCTTGTTGTGGATCGTACTGCTTTTGATAAGATACTTCAGGCAGGAGGTTTTGTATCAGTGCGTACAGGTGCTGCACAGGATTCAAACAATCTGCTTATACCTCATGATGTAGCTGAAAAGAGTATGGATGCTGCTTCTTGTATCGGTTGTGGCGCTTGTGTGGCTACTTGTAAGAACGGTTCTGCTATGTTGTTCGTTGGTGCAAGAGTAAGTTCTCTTGCTCTTCTTCCACAAGGTCGTCCTGAGGCTGCACGTCGTGCTCGTGCAATGGTTGCTAAAATGGATGAACTTGGATTCGGTAACTGTACCAACACACGTGCCTGTGAAATGGAATGTCCTAAGGGTATTTCCGTAGAGCATATAGCACGTCTTAATAGAGAATTCCTTAAAGCTAAATTCAGTGAATAATATTGTTTTATAAATTAAAAGGATATTTCAAGAATATAATGAGTATTCCGAAAATTTATAGACATTAATCCTAAAAAAAGAGCCATATCTACTCGTTGTAAGAGTTGGATGTGGCTCTTTTTTGATAATTTCAACTTTCAGACTAAAATTTTCTTATCATCTTATGTTTTCGCTAAAAATTACCATAAGAAATTATTAAATGGATAGCGGCCGGCATGGATTTCAGCTACCATTTTATATATATCATTCTTTAATTTTTCGATACCTATTTTTTCTTTTGCAGATATGAAGATACAAGGTGTTTTTTCTTTTGCAATCCAGCTGTTTTTCAGTTCATCCAATGTCCTGTTTTCCTTTGTTTTAGGTTCTAAAGAAAATTCATCATACTCTTCATATTTGTAATTATCTATTTTGTTGAATACTATATATATAGGTTTATTGAATGCATTAATATCCATTAATGTCTTTTCTACTATTTCCATTTGTTCTTCAAAATCAGGATGAGATATATCTACTACGTGAACAAGTATGTCTGATTCTCTTACTTCATCCAATGTGCTTTTAAATGCTTCGATAAGTTGTGTGGGGAGTTTACGTATAAATCCTACGGTATCGCTTAGCAGGAATGGTACATTTTCAATCACGACTTTTCTTACTGTTGTGTCAAGCGTCGCAAATAATTTATTTTCGGCAAATACATCAGATTTAGCTATAAGATTCATTAAAGTACTTTTGCCTACATTTGTATATCCTACAAGAGAAAGTCTCACTAAAGAGCCTCTATTGCCCCTTTGTGTAGCCATTTGTTTGTCCACTTTCTTCAGTTGTTCCTTTAATTTTGTTATTTTGTCCTTGACTATACGGCGGTCGATTTCTATCTGAGTTTCTCCCATTCCTCCTCTTGTACCCATTCCTCCTCTTTGTCTTTCAAGGTGGGTCCACATTCCTGCTAATCTTGGAAGTATATAATTGTATCTGGCAAGTTCTACTTGCATTTTGGCATAAGATGTTTTGGCACGCTGGGCAAATATTTCAAGAATAAGGCTTGTACGGTCAATAACCATACTTGTTTTGATAACTTTTTCAATGTTTCTCTGCTGCATACCACTGAGTTCGTCATCAAATATTGCATATCTAATTTCGTTCTCTTCGCAGTATTCAGCTATTTCCTGTAGCTTTCCACTTCTGATATAGGTGCTTTTTTCCGGTTTTGGAAGTCTTTGAATAAATTTTTTATCCCCTGTAGCTCCTGCTGTTTCAGCAAGAAACTCTAATTCTTCAAGGTATTCCATTATTTTTCTTTCTTCGTCACCATCTTTTATGATGCCGATAAAGACTGCCTTTTCTGTTTGTATCTCTTTGTTCATACTTTCGTATAATTGAAAAAGGCTATCCCTTGTTGGACAGCCTTTGTATTATATTTAGCTTTTTATTAACGTAGCTGGAATATTACAGGGAAAGTATATGTAACTTTTACCGGACGATCCCTCTGTTTGCCGGGCTTCCATTTTGGAGAGCTTGATACTACACGTACAGCTTCTTTATCTAATGATGAATCAACACCGCGAAGTACTTTTACATTAGATACTGTACCGTCTGCATTTACGGTAAACTGAAGTGTAACCCTGCCTTGAACGCCGTTTTCTTTGGCAATTTCTGGATAAACCAATCTTGCATTTACCCATTTTGAGAACTCATTGGCATCTCCGCCATTGAATGATGGTTTTTCTTCTACAAGCTGGAAAGGAATTGCATCATCTTCTACAACTTCATCCTTTACATCTTCTATATAGTCCATAATCTCTACGCCCATATTTGGATTATCTTCAAGATTCTGGAACATATCATCGTCAATCTTTATTTCATCATCGACGATGTCGATCTGGTCGGAAAGTACAGGGATTTTTGGAGCTGCTTCCGGTGGCGGAGGTGTTTCCTGTGTGATAGGAACCATATCTTCAACTTCTACTACTTGTTCTCCGACTTCAAGAGTGGACACTTTTGCATCTTTGGTAGTGTATTCAAAAGCACCCCATACAGCAAGAAGGGCAACCACGAGGCCGATTTCAGTAAAAAGCAATCTTTTGTTTTCCAGACTTGCCTTTTGTGATTTCTTAACTTCCATATAATGTTATTTTTATTTTCGGTTTGCGGTGTAAAGTTATAAATAATAATTTTTATTTCAAATTTTTTGGTTATTAGTTGTATTTTTGCATAAATTATTCTTGTTTATGATACATTATTTTCTTGAGGACACTGTTTTTTTTTATGCAAGGAAGCGTCTTACGAATAAATGGCTTAAAGAAACAGCCTCTAATGAATCCAAAAGGATAGGAGATTTAAATATTATTTTTTGTTCCGATTCATATATTTTGGATATTAATAAGAAGTATCTCGGCCATGATTATTATACCGATATAATTACCTTTGATTATTGTGAAGATTCAGTGTTATCAGGTGATTTATTTATTAGTGTAGATACTGTCAGAGATAATTCCAAGTTATATGAGACTCCTTTTGATGATGAGATACATCGAGTTATTGTGCATGGACTTCTTCATCTTATAGGCTATGATGACCATACGGATTCAGATAAGAAGATAATGCGTGCCAAAGAAAATCAATATCTCGATTTGTTAAAGTCTATGGATGTATGAGTAAGTTGTATGATGTAATAGTTATTGGTGGAGGTCATGCCGGTTGTGAGGCAGCAATGGCTGCTGCTAATATGGGATCATCTGTTCTGTTGATTTCTTCTGATATGAACGGTTTTGCCAAGATGTCTTGCAATCCTTCTATTGGAGGAATTGCAAAAGGACAGATTGTCCGCGAAATCGATGCTCTCGGAGGTTATACAGGTATTGTAACGGATATGTCTACTCTTCAATTCAGGATGTTAAATAGATCGAAAGGGCCTGCTATGTGGAGTCCGCGTGCTCAATGTGATAAAAGAGCATTCTCGGATAATTGGAGAAAAATCATTGAAAGTAATTGTAACATAGATATTTACATCGATATTGTAACTTCTTTTGCTCTCCGAGAATCGATTATTTCCGGAGTCTTTACAAGGACAGGGGCATTTTTTAATTCAAAAACGGTTATTTTGACTGCAGGGACCTTTCTTTCAGGCAAAATATTTATTGGGCAAAATTCTTTCGAAGGAGGTCGCATAGGTGAATTTGCTTCCTATGGTTTGACTGAACAATTGTTAAATGCAGGTATTTCTACTTCAAGAATGAAAACCGGTACTCCGGTAAGAATTGATGTTACTTCGGTTGATATTTCTGTTGCTGCTGTTCAAAATGGAGATGAAGAGCCTGATAGGTTTTCTTATCTTCCTATTTTATCAAACGCTCAAAATGGATCCAAGCAATTGCCGTGTTATATTTTCCATACCAATTCTGATGTTCATAATATTCTTAAATCAGGATTTTCCGAATCTCCTTTGTTTACCGGTGTTATAAATGGAAAAGGTCCTCGCTATTGTCCCAGTATAGAAGATAAGCTAAGAACATTTGCAGATAAGGATTCTCATCAGTTGTTTTTGGAACCAGAAGGAATAGATACTCATGAATATTATTTACAAGGATTTTCATCTTCTCTTCCTTTGCAAATTCAATTGGATGCCCTTCATGCTATTAAAGGATTTGAAAACGCAAAAATTTATAAGCCTGGATATGCTGTAGAATATGATTATTTCGAGCCTATTAATCTTAAACCGTCATTAGAGTCTAAAATTATTGAAAATCTTTTTCTTGCCGGTCAGATAAATGGAACTACTGGATATGAAGAAGCTGCTGCACAAGGGCTTATGGCAGGTATTAATGCTAATCTCAAGGTTTTTGGAAAAGAACCTTTCATTCTCAAGAGAGATGAGGCTTATATAGGAGTATTAATTGATGATTTGATTACTAAAGGGGTGGACGAACCTTATAGAATGTTTACTTCTCGTGCAGAGTATCGAATTTTACTTAGACAGGATAATGCTGATTATAGGCTTACTGAAAAATCTTATAGAATCGGTCTTGCTTCTGACGAGCGTTTCGATATTGTAAAGAGAAAATACGACTCTATAAGTAACTTGATTGATTTTTCTAAATCTGTCAATCTTAAGCCAGATAAGATTAATGAGTATCTTCTTTCTATTGACTCAGCTCCTTTATCGGAGCCTAAAAAAATTGCAGATATTCTTTCTCGACCAAATGTCTCTTTAAATAAATTGCTTTCTTTTGTTCCACGTGGAACAAAAGAAAGACACGATTTTTATATTATTCCTGATTATGAAAAAGAAATAATTGAGTCCGCTGAAATATTGGTTAAGTATCAAGGTTATATAGATCGAGAACAGAAAATAGCTGATAAGATGCTTAAATTAGAAAATCTTGAAATTCCTGATAATTTTGATTACGATAAGGTTTCTGGATTGTCTATAGAATGCCGTCAAAAATTTAAGAAATATTCTCCACGTACTATTGCACAGGCTTCAAGAATTTCAGGTGTTTCACCATCTGATATTTCTGTGCTTCTTGTTTATTTTAGAAGATAATTGTTCCACGTGGAACAATTAAAGTCTTTGAAGTGCATCTTTTATTATCTCTTCTACTTTTGCTCCGGGTTTGTTTTTAATGATTCCGGGGAGAACTTTGTTGATACTTGCTTTGCTGAATCCAAGCATAATAAGGGCTGTTGATGCTTCTTTTGATATGTTGTTGTCTGTCTCTATTATTGGTAAAGTTGTCTCTGCTCCCTCGCCTTTTATTACCTTATCTTTAAGTTCAAGAATGAGTCTTTGTGCTGTTTTTAGTCCTATTCCTTTTATGCTTTTTATGGTGTTTACATCTTCTGCAATTATTGCATTTCTTATTTCATCATCGGTAAGTGATGAAAGCATCATTCTGGCAGTTGAGACTCCCACACCCGATACACTGATTAGTAATTTGAAAAGTTCCCTTTCGTCTTTAGTTGCAAAGCCGAAGAAAAGTTCTTCATCTTCTCTTATATGGTGATATAGATAAATTTTTGCACTATCTTTTCCTTTTAATGCTTCATAGGTTTGCAATGATATCTGAATGCTATATCCTATTCCATAACTTTCAAGAATGGCTTCTGCCGGTGTAAGCTCTGTAATTATTCCTTTTATATAGTTGTACATATATCAGTTGTCTTTATTATTACAAAATTATACTAATTTCCTGTTAAAAGAAAGATTACTTTATTAAATTTGTAATTTGAATATTGATAAAACAATGTTAGTATCGGATGTAAGGCAACAATTTCCTATTCTGTCAAAAAGTGTTTATGGCAGACCTATTGTATATTTTGATAATGCTGCCACTGCTCAGCGGCTTGATAGCGTAGTTGAACTTCAGAAAGAGCTGGCGCTTGAATACAATTCCAATATACATAGGGCTGTTCATAATTTGGCAATAGAAGCAACTGATAGATTTGAAGCCGCAAGAGATGCTACAAAAGAATTTATCAATGCTGCAAGCCGGGAGGAAATTATTTTTACTTCGGGGGCTACAGCTTCTATTAATTTAGTTGCTTATTCGTTCGGTGAAGCTTTTATAAGAGAAGGAGATGAAATAATAGTTTCAGAGGCTGAACATCATTCAAATATTGTCCCTTGGCAGTTGCTTTGCCAAAGAAAAAACGCTATTTTGAAAGTTATTCCGATTGATGATGATGGCTATATTAATGTACCGGATATTGATAAACTTATTACGGAAAGGACAAAGATTATAGCTGTTTCTCATATTTCCAATGTTCTCGGTATTGTAAATCCGATCAAAGAAATAATACGAATCGCTCATAATCGCAATGTTCCTGTTTTAGTAGATGGTGCTCAAGGAATTGTTCATAAAAGAGTAGATGTTCAAGATTCGGATTGTGACTTTTATGTGTTCTCCGGACACAAGATTTATGCTGCTACAGGGATAGGTGTCCTTTATGGTAAGAAAAAGTGGTTGGATAGGATGCCTCCTTATATGGGAGGAGGTGAGATGATATCTAATGTCAGTTTTAAAGGGACTACATTTGCGCCGCTCCCGGGCAAATTTGAGGCAGGCACCCAAAATATTAACTCAATACCTACTTTAAAATCGGCGTATAAATTTATTAACTCATTGAATAATAATGATTTAATATCATATAATGAAGACATAAAAAACTTTCTGTTGGATTCTCTTATAAAGGATTCAAGAGTGCGTATTTATGGAGTTCCACATAGAACAATAGATAAAATCCCTTTGTTTTCATTTACTGTCAAGGGGATTCATCATGAAGATATAGCGCTTATTTTAGATAAATTAGGGATTGCAGTAAGATCCGGCCAGATGTGTGCAGAACCTCTTATGGATCGTTTTGGAGTTACCGGAATGCTTAGAGTCTCTATTGCTCCGTATAATACAATGGAAGAAGCAGAATATTTCATTAAATCGCTGAATAAAGCGATAAAAATGTTGTCATAATATGGAAATGTCGTTACAGGAAAAAGAAAATGAAATTATCGAGAGCTTTTCTCTTTATGATGAATGGCTTGACAAATATGAATATCTTATCGATTTGGGTAAATCTCTTGAAGGTTATCCTGACGATAAAAAAACTGAAGACAGGCTTATAGAAGGTTGCCAATCACGTGTATGGCTTGACTATACAATTAAGGATGGAAAAATATTTTTCATTGCTGACAGTGATGCCATAATTACAAAAGGAATCATTTCTCTTCTTATCAGTGTTTATTCCGGCAGAACCCCGGAAGAGATTGCAGGAGATGATTTTTCATTTGTGGACAAGATAGGATTAAAGGAGAATTTGTCTCCGACCAGATCAAATGGTCTTGTAGCGATGATTAACAGAATAAGAGCTATTGCTTCAGAGATGATTTCTTCAGATTCAAAAGAAAAATCACCTCTGCCATCGGATAATGGTAAAGAGATTTTATCAGCTGAAGATGTAAAAGAACTTTCTCCTCTTTATTCTAATGTTGTTCTTGCGCTGAAGCAGGTATATGATCCTGAAATACCTGTCAATATATATGATCTTGGGCTTATTTACGATTTATATATCAATAAAAAGCGCGAGGTATACATCAAGATGACATTTACAGCGCCTAATTGTCCTATGGCAGATGAAGTGATTATGGATGTAAAGACTGCTGTAGAGGATGTTCCGGGCGTGACTTTATGTGTTATAGATCTGGTTTTTGAGCCTGCATGGGACAGGAGCATGCTTTCAGAAGAGGCGAAAGTTGAGTTGGGAATTGATGATTTTTGATAACATGGGTTCTATAGAAGTGTATCTGTCGTTAGGTTCAAATTTAGGAGAACGCAGGAAAAATATTATTGAGGCGATATCTTGTCTTGATAATGAATTTGGAACCTCATATAGCCGTTGTTCGGATATTATTGAGACAGAGCCTTGGGGTGAGGCCGAAGGAGGGACTTTTTTGAATTGTGCAATATGCTATACTATACCTGATGCAGGTCAGGATATTGAATTGTATTGCAATGTTATTTTATCGAAATGCAAAAGGATTGAATCGGCATTGGGGAGGATAGGTCGTCCAGAATATAATATTTATGGCAAAAGGATATATCGTGCCAGAACAATAGATATAGACATTCTTTTTTATGGCGATAACAGATTATCTTTACCTTTATTGACTATTCCGCATCCTCTTATTTCAAAAAGGGATTTTGTTGTAATGCCTTTGAGGCAGATAGCATCTGATAAGCTTATAGATGATTTTCCTGAAATATTTGAGGTAAAATGATTACCTTCGCAGATTGAAGTTTCTGGCTGTTGAGGCAGCCTACCTATTGATTATTGAAATAATAAATTAATACGATATGATGACACAAGATGAACTTTTTAAAGTTCTTGTAGCTCACTGCAAGGAATATGGTTTTATTTTCCCTTCCAGCGAGATATATGATGGACTTGCAGCCGTTTATGATTACGGTCAGATGGGAGTCGAGCTTAAAAATAATATCAAAAGATATTGGTGGGAAGCAATGACCCGTCTCAATGAAAATGTTGTAGGTATAGATTCGTGTGTGTTTATGCATCCGAAAGTATGGGTAGCTTCCGGGCATGTGGCTGCTTTCAACGACCCTCTTATTGATAATAAAGACTCAAAGAAAAGATATAGGGCTGATAATCTTATTGAAGATTTTCTTGGTAAAATAGAAGAAAAAATCAATAAGGAAGTTGAGAAAGGACGTAAAAGATTTGGGGATTCTTTTGATGAAGCTAAATTTCTTGAGACAAATCCAAATGTTCTTAGAGAAAAGGCCAAATATGAAGCTGTGCATGACAGATATGTAGAAGCGGAGAAGAAAAATGACCTTGCTGCATATAAGCAGATTATCATTGACTGCGGTATCGTATGCCCGATTTCAGGTACAGCCAACTGGACAGATGTGCGTCAGTTCAATCTTATGTTCAGCACACAGATGAGCAATTCAGAAGATGACAAGATATATCTTCGTCCTGAAACGGCTCAGGGAATATTTGTCGAATATCTGAACGTTCAGAAAACAGGCAGGATGAAAATTCCTTTCGGGATTGCCCAGATTGGTAAGGCTTTCAGAAATGAGATTGTCGCCCGTCAATTCGTCTTTAGGATGAGAGAATTCGAGCAGATGGAAATGGAGTTCTTCTGCAAGCCCGGAACAGAGATGGAATGGTTTGCAAAATGGAAAGAAAATCGTTTGAAATGGCATGAGAATTTAGGTATGGGCAATGAAAACTATCGTTTCCATGACCATGAGAAGCTCGCCCATTACGCCAATGCTGCAACCGATATAGAATTTAATTTCCCATTCGGATTCAAAGAATTGGAAGGAATACATTCGAGAACGGATTTTGATCTTTCAAATCATGCAAAACTTTCAGGCAAAAAGATACAATATTTTGATCCTGAAACCGGCGAGAGCTATATTCCATATTGCGTGGAAACATCTATTGGTCTTGACAGAATGTTCCTTGCCGTACTTTCTCATTCTTATAAATCAGAGCTGCTTGAAAACGGAGAAACAAGGGTTGTACTTAGCATCCCTGCTCCTCTTGCTCCAGTCAAGGTTGCTGTCATGCCGCTTATCAAGAAAGACGGTCTTCCTGAAAAAGCACAGGAAGTTGTAAACGAACTTAAGTACGATTTTGCATATCAATATGACGAGAAGGATAGCATAGGCAAGAGGTATCGCCGTCAGGATGCAATAGGCACTCCATTCTGCGTTACTGTTGATCACGATACTCTTAAGGACAATTGCGTGACTCTGCGAGACAGGGACACTATGCAACAAGAGAGAGTTGCTATTGCAGAACTCCGTAATATTATAGATAATAAGGTGAATATGAGTAATTTATTGAGAAAGCTGTAAATTTTCATCTGTTTTTGAAT
This sequence comes from uncultured Bacteroidales bacterium, assembly GCA_963548935.1. Classification (GTDB taxonomy): domain Bacteria; phylum Bacteroidota; class Bacteroidia; order Bacteroidales; family UBA932; genus Cryptobacteroides. The sequence goes on along the minus strand of CAUUVS010000001.1, from coordinate 317,580 downwards.
AAGTCCCGGAAAATTTCAAATTCCGGGACTTATTCATTATCAGTCATTCCAGCCTTGGGCTTTCAATGGTAATTCTATCCCTTCCGGAGTGACTAAGACAGCCCCTACTTCAGGTCTTGCAAGATGACCGATAATATCAAAAGTCTGGAAATCTCTTCTGAATTTTTCAAGCTGCATAATAGGTATTGTAAATAATAATCTATAGTCATCTCCACCATTCATTGCAGCTGATATCGGGTCGATATCAAATTCTCTACCCAATTCAAAACTATTGCCCTCGAAAGGTATTTTGTCTGCATAAATTTTAGCTCCGAGTCCGGTGTCCGCAGTAAGTCTCTTGATGGCGTCAGAAAGCCCCTTAGAGACAAGATATCCGGAAGAAGGGTATATCCCGTCGGTTTCCATATAAGAAACCGTAGAAGGGCTTATTTCGGGCTTTAGATAAGAACCTATCATCATCCTGTATTTTTCCAATTCAGGTTGGGTATTGTCCTGATCGAAATTCTTCCGCCCTCTTTCAAGTACCTGCATACCGAAAAAAGCACCGCCTACACTTCCTGAAATACATATAAGATCTTTGCTTTCAGGCAAGGGTCTCTTTTGCGCAATCTTCGTAGATGTTTCCCCTGCAACCGAAATGCTTATACATAGTCCATTATTGGAAGGAGCAAGGTCGAGTGCCACATGGCTTAGTTTATGTTCTGAAGCAGCCGCTGTAATACCTGACCACAATTCTTTTATATGCTTGAAATCAAGTTTGGAAGATATTCCAAGTCGTATGGACATTATTTTCGGATGAGCAAAGTCAGAATATATTTCTCCAAGAACGGCAATGACAGATTTATATCCAAGATGTTTGAGAGGAAAATATACAAGGTTGAAATCCACTCCCTCAAGAAATATTCCGGAGTGATTACAAATATATGACGAACCTTCAGTTTTGAAACAATTATTGTCCGTAGGTCTGTAAGACGTTTCTTTATAGAGTCTTGCAATAGCCTCTATTTTTCCTATATCGCTGAAATTATCTTCTGTCATCAAAAGAGATTTTATTATTAATACAAAAGTAGCATATTATTTTGTAAATTTGACTTTCCAAATCACACAATAATTATGAAATTACATAAATCCTTAGTTTGCTTGCTGTTATCAGCAATTTCTATTTCGCCTGCCTTTTCCGGTAATATAAAACCAGAGAAGTTGAAAGTCATATCATATAATATCAGAATGGGAGAGGCCGATGATGGTACCAATTCTTGGAAATATCGTTACCCTGCATCTGCAATGATGATAGAGGATCAGAAGCCGGATATTTTCGGATTGCAGGAAGCATACGATTATCAGAAGCAATATATGGAAGAGTTTACCAAAGGCTATAAAAGTGTCGGAGTCGGTAGAGAGGATGGAAAGAATAAAGGAGAAATAATGGCTATCTTTTATAAGACAAGTCGTATAAAACTTATTAAATGGGGTACTTTCTGGCTCTCTGAAACTCCTGACAGACCTTCTATGGGCTGGGATGCTGCTTGTATGAGGACGGCCACTTGGGCTTTAATGAAAGATAAGAAGTCGGGAAAGAAATTTTACTATGTCAATACTCATCTTGATCATGTGGGACGTCAGGCTCAAGAAAAAGGATTGAAATTAATTGTTGAAAAAATTGCTGAGATGAATTCTGAAAATTATCCTATGGTGTTGACAGGTGATTTCAACGTGGAGCCTGAAGATACTGTGCTTGAAAGTCTTAAATTGAAAATGAAAGGAGCCAGAGATACTGCTGTAAGCACTGACCTGTCTCCTACTTTCAACGGATGGGGTAAAACATTTTTGACGATTGACCATATCTATTACAGCGGTTTCAGCAGTTGTACGATATTCGAGGTCATAAACAAGCCTTATGCAGAAAGAAATTATATATCAGATCATTATCCTGTAGAAGCAATCTTAGTATTTTAGTCTCTCAATATAAACCATGTCTTTCGTTCACCTTCACGTACATACTCAATACTCGATTCTTGACGGACTTTCATCTATAGAAGACCTTTTCAATAGGGCTGAAGAGCTTGGGATGCCGGCTATTGCCATTACAGACCATGGCAATATGTATGGTATAAAAGAGTTCTATCGCTTTGCAGCGAAACACCCTTCCGTAAAGCCTATAATCGGCTGTGAGATATATGTTTCTATAGGAAATCACAAACTCAAGGACAAATTCAACAAGACCTACTATCATCTTATTCTTTTGGCAAAGAATTATAATGGCTATAAGAATCTAATGAAGATAGTATCTACTGCACATATTGAGGGGATGTATTACCGGCCGAGGGTATCACACGAAGTGCTCGAACAATATCATGAAGATCTTATATGCTCATCGGCTTGTATGGCCGGAGAGATTCCGAGAAAGATACTTGCCGGAGATATTGCCGGGGCGGAAGAGGCTATAGAATGGCATAAAAGAGTATTTGGCGAAGACTATTATCTGGAAGTAATGTACCATAAGACTGAAGTTCCGGGTCAGTCTATGGATGTATATGAAGGACAGAAAGAGTATGTTCCTATCATAATGGAACTTGCCGCAAAGCATGGGGTCAAGGTGATAGCGACAAATGACGTTCATTTCGTAAGGAAAGAAGATGGTCCTGCGCATGACAGGCTTATATGCCTTACAACGAATGCTTTTATTGATGATCCGGACAGGCTTCGCTATACTCAGCAGGAATACCTGAAGAGTGAAGAGGAAATGCGTGCCCTTTTTCCTGATCATCCGGAAGTTCTTGAAAACACTATGGAAATCTGTTCAAAGATAGAGTCATTTAAGATAGACAGAGATCATGTGTTGCCTGTTTTCGATCTTCCTGAAGACTTTCTTTCTTCAATTGACAAGTATTATGAAATTTATAAAGATGTTATTGATGCCGGAAGAAATGATGAGAAAGGCAATTATAGAGGAGATGATTTTTGCCGTTCGGTGGCATATTTGTGTCATCTGACATATAAAGGAGCTGAATTTCGTTATGGAGAACTTGACAGCGAGCATCAGGAACGTCTTGATTTCGAACTGAAGACAATTTCCAGAATGGGATTTCCGGATTATTTCCTTATTGTTCAGGATTTCATTAATTGGGCAAAGAACAATGGCATTTCAGTGGGGCCTGGTCGAGGTTCGGCGGCAGGATCGGCAGTTGCCTATTGTCTTAGAATTACCAATCTGGATCCGATCAAATATGATCTGCTTTTTGAGCGTTTTCTCAATCCCGAGAGAATTTCTATGCCGGATATTGATGTGGATTTTGACGATGAAGGTCGTTATAAGGTAATTCAATATGTACAGGAACGCTATGGCATAGATCATATTTCTCATGTTATTACTTTCGGGACTATGGCGGCAAAAAGCTCTATTAAAGATGTTGCCAGAATAAGCCATTTGTCGATAGATGAGTCTAATCGTCTTAGTAAAATGATTCCTGACCGTCCTTTTGTCGTATATGAACCTTATGAAAAAGAATATCATGATGGCGATATGCTTGATGAGGGGGAAGTGGTTTTTGAAAAGGATGGAAAGAAATTCAAAAAAGGAAAGGCGGAAAAATCTTACAAGGTTACTCTGAAAAACTGTTTGAAGTATGTCCCTGATTTTAAAGAAGAATACGAGCATGGCTCCGATCTGATTAAAGAGGTGATAGAGTATGCTTTGAAATTAGAAGGCAGTATTCGGCAGACCGGTATACATGCTTGTGCAATGATTATCGGAAGGGGCAATCTAACGGATTATATTCCGATAACAATGGGGGTGGACAAGGCTACCGGCCAGAGCGTATGGGTTTCTCAATATGAAGGTTCTTATATCGAAGAGGTGGGAATGCTAAAGATGGACTTTCTCGGGCTCAAGACGCTTTCGATTATAAATGAAGCTCTTGGAATAATCAAAAAAAGATATGGGAAAGATATTGATATAGAGGCTATTCCTGTTGATGATGTCAAGACTTATGAATTGTTTTCACGTGGAGATACGAAGAGCGTATTCCAGTTTGAATCCGGAGGGATGAAGGAATGGCTAATGCGTCTTCATCCACAGCGTTTGGAAGATCTTATAGCGATGAATGCCCTGTATCGTCCTGGCCCGATGGATTATATTCCTTCATTTGTTGCACGAAAGAGAGGTGAAGAAGAGATTGGTTATGATCTTCCCGTGATGTCAGAATATCTTGATGAGACTTATGGGATTACAGTCTATCAGGAGCAGGTGATGAGGATTTCCCAAAAGGTGGCAGGCTTTTCCAAAGGCAAGGCGGACAAACTTCGTAAGGCAATGGGAAAGAAGAAATTAGATGTACTTGAGTCTCTTTATGCCGAATTTATTAAAGGTGGAATAGAAAATGGTCACCCTAAAGATGTGCTTGACAAGATTTGGAAAGATTGGAGAAAATTCGCTTCATACGCTTTCAATAAGTCGCATTCGACTTGCTATGCTTGGGTCTCTTATCAGACAGGCTGGTTAAAAGCTCATTATCCTTCCGAATTTCAGGCTGCCAATCTCAGTCAGAATCTTTCCAATATGGAAGAGATAAAAGAGATAATGGATGACTGTAAGAAAAGCAGAATACTTGTCCTAAACCCGGATGTCAATGAGAGTTACTCATATTTCACGGTAAATGATGAAGGCAATATTCGGTTTGGGCTTGGTGGAATGAAGGGTTTCGGGACCAATATAGTTGAAGCAATAATTTCAGATAGAGATACCAATGGCAAGTTCATTGATATTTTTAATTTTATGGAAAGGATGTCGGGAGTGGTTAATAGAAAATCTTTGGAATCTCTTATATATTCAGGAGCTTTGGATTCTTTCGGATATGCCAGAACACGTTATTTTCTTCCCTGTTCCAATGGTAATATATTTGCCGATGAGCTGATCACTTATGGAGAGAGAATGCGTAAGGGGACAGCTCAGGATGCCGCTTCTTTGTTTGGAGATATAGAAGAGTTAAAACCCGTACAACCTGAAATTCCGCAACTTCTTCAGGAAGAAAACCAGCTTGAACTTCTTCAGAAAGAAAAAGAACTTGTCGGGATGTATCTCTCGTCACATCCTCTTGATAAATATGTATTCGAATTAGATAATTTCACGACTTGTAAAATTGGAGATTTGAACTCTCTTGTCAATGATTGTGAGATGAAGAAAACCCCAATGAAAGTATCGATTGCCGGATTGGTAATATCAGTTAAGCACATGACGACCAAAACAGGCAGGCCTTGGTCCAAGACAGTAATCGAGGACTATAATGGTTCCTACGAACTGGCGCTTTTCGGCAAAGATCATGAGGCTTTTATGCAGTATATGTCCATTCATTCTGCAATTTATATAGAAGGAGAAATCGGTGAAAAGTATTTTTCTCGTCAAAATGGCGACAATGCCCGGAAAAACACTCCTTATGAATTTAAAGTAAAGAAAATATCTTTGCTTGGTAATATTACGGATACTCTTTTGAGAGGTTTTGCTATAAATATCACAACTCCGATGCTGAATCCTGATTTCAGGGCCGGCCTTGTTAAGACATTTAAGAACAATAAAGGTAGTATCCCCCTTACGATGTACCTTTTTGACCCGGCAACAAAATATCGTATAGAATTTCTTTCCAACAAGTTCAGTGTAGCTGTTTCCACAGATCTGCTGAATGCTCTTAAAGAAATGAATATCAGTTATCAGGCAATTCGAAAATAGTATTTTGCACATTGACGCACTTTAAAAAGGGCTGTACCAAAATCAGATTTTGATACAGCCCCTTTTAAATATATGTTGTCAAAAGCTATTTTGAAGCCTTTTCTCCAACTTTTCTGGTAGCGTCGAACATAACCGGAGTACCGATCATGATAGAAGCATAAGTACCTATTACGATACCAAGACATAGGGCTACTGCAAGACCTCTGATAGACTCTCCACCGAAGATTGCGATTGCAAGCATAGTGATAAGAGTAGATACTGAAGTGTTTACTGTACGAGTCAAAGTGGCATTCAGTGCCGTATTGACATTTGTCTTGAAATCTGTATTAGGATGCAATCCCTTGTATTCACGAATACGGTCGAAAATAACCACGTTATCATTGATGGCATATCCGATAATAGTAAGGATTGCTGCAATAAAGGTCTGATCCACATCAAGATTGAAAGGCAGTATTCCTGAGAAGAATGAGAAGAAACCAATAACGATAATGGCTGTGTGAGCTAAAGAAACGACTCCGCCCAAGCCCCATGTCCATCCTTTGAATCTGAACGCTATATATGCGAAAATAACCAATAAGGATAGAAGAACAGCTATCATTGCATCACGCTTCATGTCATTTGCAATAGTAGGTCCTACCTTGTCTGAACTGATGATACCGTTAGGGTTGTCAAGGGTGGATTTGAACTCATTGAGAGTCATATCAGCAGAATAGAAGCCTTTTATAGCTTCAAACAGCTTTTGCTCTACCTCAGCATCTACTTCTGTAGATTCCTGCTCAACCTTGTAACTGGTAGTAATCTTCATCTGCGTAGGTCCACCGAACTGCTTCACTTCAACAGAGGAGTTCTGGCCGGCTAAAACGCCTTCAACAGCACTTCTTATTGTTTCAGCTGTCTGAGGCTGGTCGAATCTTACAACATAGGTTCTACCTCCCTTGAAATCTACTCCATAGGTAAATCCTTTTGTGCTTATAGAGACAATTGACAAAATAACAAGTATTCCTGAAATAATATAAGAATATTTTCTCTTCTCTATGAAATCCACATGGGTATTTTTAAGGAAATTCTTTGTAAGCTTATTCTCAAATGTTATGCTCTTGCCTTTTTGAGCTCTTGCCTCAAAGATAAGTCTTGTGATAAAGATAGAAGTAAGTACGGAAGTGATAATACCTATAATCAATGTAGTGGCAAAACCCTGAACAGGACCTGAACCGAAGATGAACAGTACGATTCCGGTAAGAAGTGTTGTCACCTGACCGTCGATAATAGCGGAATAGGCATTGGAATAACCATCGGCGATAGCCTTACCAAGACCTTTTCCTGCAGCAAGTTCCTCTTTGATACGTTCGTAAATAATCACATTGGCATCGACAGCCATACCCATTGTGAGTACGAGTCCTGCAATGCCGGGCAGTGTCAGCACTGCTCCGAAAGATACTAATGTTCCAAATAGGAAGAGCACGTTGCAGAGTAATGCTATATCAGCTGCAATACCGGCCCCCATATAGAAGAACACCATGTAAATAAGTACAAGAACGAAAGCTATAAGGAAAGAAATCATACCTGCCTTGATTGACTTTGCTCCCAAAGAAGGTCCTACTACCTGTTCTTGAATGATTTTTGCCGGTGCAGGGAGCTTACCTGATTTCAAAACATTGGTAAGGTCAGTGGCCTCTTCAACAGTAAAGTTGCCTGAAATCTGTGAGCTTCCTCCTGTTATTTCAGACTGAACCGTAGGATAAGAATAAACAAGTCCGTCAAGAACAATAGCTATCTGCTTGCCTACATTGTCCTTTGTAAGGCGAGCCCAAATATTTGCTCCTTCGGCATTCATTGTCATAGAAACGGTAGGATTTCCCTGATTTCTGCCTGTGCCATCGTAAGAAACTCTTGCGTCTGTTACAGCGCCTCCGTCAAGCGGAGCTTTTCCGTCACGAGAATTAGCCTTGATGGCAATTAACTCATAAATATTAGCATTTTTGAATTGTTGAGACGGTTTTACAGACCACATTGGTTTGAATCCGGAAGGATAAATTTCTTTTATCCTCGGCATTTTCAACATAGCATTTACCTTGGCAGTGTCAATGGCCTGAGCGAAACCTATGCAGGCATTTCCTCTGGCCTGTGAAGGCTGGAGAATAGCAAATAGAGGGTTCTGTTTCTTATATTCATTTAATGCTTTTTCGTTTTCAGCATTCTGCGTAATCTCCTGAGTGAGAAGAGAATCAGTATCAGCCTTAGCTGTGACGTCAACAGCAGGAACTTCGACATCAGAATCTTCTACAGACAAGGTCTGAGCAAGAAGGCTGTTTGCCTCGCTTAGGAAAGAGGCTATTTCTGTATAGTCGTATGTAGTCCAGAACTCTAAAGATGCCGTACCTTGGAGCAGTTTTCTTACACGCTCAGGCTCTTTGACTCCCGGTAATTCTACAAGAATGCGACCACTATTGCCGAGCTTCTGTATAGAAGGCTGGGTAACTCCAAAACGGTCGATACGATTTCTCAGAACGTTAAAAGAATTGCTTATGGCACTTTCCGCATCGCTACGGATAATGTCTATTACCTGCTCGTCAGTTGATTCCGGCTTGATACGATCTTTCATTTCATAAGTTCCGAAAACCTGAGACAATCTTTGTCCGTTGCTTACTTCTTTCCATGCCTCAGCAAAAAGACTGATGAAATCAGCTCTTGAGCTTACGCTGCGACTCTTCGCAAGTTCTAAAGCTTCTGTAAACTGGGATGGAGCTTTTTCATCTGCGAGAGCTTTTACGAGATCTTCAAGCTGTACTTGAAGCATAACGTTCATACCTCCTTTTAAGTCCAGACCAAGGTTTATTTCCTTACTCTTTACATCTTTGTAGGTATATCCGAAATATACCTTTTCATTGGAGACAGAATCAAGATAGGCTCTGTTCTTTTCTTTTGTGAGAGAGTCCTTGAAGAACTCTTTGTCGGCATCTGCTATTTTGCTGAACGCTGGCGACTGTTCTATTGCGGCAACAGCTGATTCGGCGTATTTGGCTGCCTTTCTTTCCTGTATATTTGTCACAGCAGTGAAAGATAATTGCCAAAGGCAGGCAATCGCAAGCAGAATGGCAACAAGTCTTATTGCACCTTTACTTTGCATTGTTAAATATTTTAAATTATTTTATTCTAAAATCTACGGATACTATTCCGTATCAAGGCAAATAGATTGCAAATCTACTACTTTTTTCTAAACAAATAAACTCTTTTAATGTTATTTGTGTTAATTATATAATAACATCTGTAAGTTCTTTGTAAAAATTAAAACAGATTTTAACTTTGTGTTCTGTATGGAAATATTCAGGAAATATTTTTTATTGCTTTCTTTTTGTTTTGCCTGTGTGACAATTGTTGCGAGAACAAAGGAAGGCGTCAAATCCTGTATTCCGGTTCCGGACATCTTGGAAATTGATTCAGTATCTCTATTTGTAGAGCCGGCAGCCAAGCCTACAATGCCGTCAATTCCCGCAACACCTTCAACTCCAAAAATTTCTATTACCCGGCTTATTTCCAAAGCAGATTCATTACGGCTTGAATATGATTTTGACGAAGCGCTTCTAACTTTAGAGCAAGCCAAAAAACTGTTTCCTGATTCTGCATCATATATCGATACATGCAGTTCTATGCTTATGTCACAGAATGCCAAAAATATGCTTGATTATTGCAGCCGGCCGGTTGTTGTGGCAAAACAGAAATTTTCGATCAAGGATTTTTATTTATTCTACCCTCTCTCTGAAAATAGCTGGAGACCTCTTCCTAATAAACTTGATACATTGGCGGACGGAGACTTCCCGAATGCCGTATATATACCGAATGACGCAAAAACTATTTATTATTCAGCAAAGGATACGGATGGTATAAGGAATATTTATAAAACTGATTATCATGATAGTATATGGTCGGCCCCATCTCTTGTCAATGAGCAAATTACATCTTTGTCTTGTGAGATTTATCCTATGCTTTCCGAAGATGGCAAGTCATTGTATTTTTCTTCAAAAGGCTTATATGGAATGGGGGGATATGATATTTATGTATCAAATTGGAATAAAGAAATAAACGATTGGGATGTACCGGTCAATATGGGGTTCCCGTACTCATCGCCTTACGATGATTTCCTGTTTGTAAATACTCCCGATGGGCGTTATTCTATGTTTGCTTCAAATAGGGAAACCTCTCCGGATAGTGTTTTTATCTATGTTCTTGAGTATGACAGAATGCCGGTCAGAAAATCAATTTCCGACAAAGGGGAATTACTGAAAATAGTTAGCCTTGATCCGGTTGCAGACCCTTCCAGAATAGACAATGTGTCAGCTGTTTCCGGCAATCTCCCGGAGAATAAGGATACTCGTCTATATGCTAACAAGATGAATCAGGTCAGGTCTTTAAGAAATATGATAGATTCAAAAAGAAATTCTATTGAAGAATCAAAGCAGGGATTGACCGAAGCTTCAGAAGCTGATAAAAAAGAGATAGTTGCTGCTATTATGAAAAAAGAAGCTATTCTCAAGGAGCTTCAGGATTCATTAGCCACTGCTATAAACCAGCTACAGAAGATAGAAATGGAATTTTTGTCAAGCGGTATCATGATAGACCTTCAGAAAATGCAGGAAGAAGCTGATAGAGAAGTAGTAGGAGCATCTACCGGATATACCTTTTCTCGCAATTCTATGGGGTCTTCTTTCAATATGAAGGTCGCAGTACCTAAAGCTGAGTCTGATTATTCTTTCAATATACTTCCGGAAGGGCGTTTTGCAGAAGATAATTCTCTTCCAAAAGGCCTGATATATCAGATTCAACTTTTCAGTTCCTCTTCAAAAGTTGAGGAGAGCCGGCTTAATGGGTTGAGTCCTGTTTTCTGGAGAATGAGTCCATCTTTGAAGTATACTTATTCTGTGGGTTTGTTCTCAAAATATGAGGATGTTCTTGCAAACTTGAATAAGGTCAAGAAAGCTGGATTTAAGAATGCTTTGATAGTGGCTTTCAATGATGGTAGGCTCATTACTCTTCAAAAAGCCAAAGAGATTGAGAATGCAGGCGAACACTATTGCAGGTTACCTTAAACAATAGGATTATCTGCCATATCGGTAGAATCTTTTAAATAGATTATGTATATTTGAAATCATAAATATTTATTGAAATATGGGATTGATAATACTATTGATTATAGTTGGTATTCTGCTTCTTTTAGCAGAAGTCTTTGTTATTCCCGGAGTCGGGATTGCCGGTATTCTCGGCGTAATTTCGCTAGCCGGCTCCTGCTACTATGGATTTGCCTATGTTAGTGTGAGCACCGGTATAGCGGTGACTGCCATAAATATTTTGTTGGTCGCTGCTCTTCTTGCTTATCTATTACGTGCCAAAACATGGAAACGGTTTGAGTTAGACACTGTTATAGACTCAAAAGCGGTCTCTCAAGTTCCTGTTGAGGTTGGAATGAGAGGCAAGGCAATAACTCGTCTGGCCCCTATGGGGATTGCATATATTTCCGACCGTAATTGCGAAGTTACTTCATTGGAAGGGATGCTTGATGCGGGCACTCCTATAGAGGTGGCACGTATTGAAAACAACAAGATATTCGTTAAGCCATATAATGAGGAAAATTAATTGTCAATAATTTCAAAATCTAAAAAATATGTCAAGTTTTATCATTTGGGCAGCCATAATATTCCTTGCGCTTGTCGTGCTTTTATGGTTCTTCCCTGTAACGCTTTGGTTTCAGGCTATCCTTTCCGGAGTAAGAATGTCATTGGTTCAATTAATACTGATGCGCTGGAGAGGAGTTAATCCAAAGACTATCGTAATAGCTATGATTACTGGCACCAAGGCTGGTTTGTCTCTGAAAGCAAATGAGTTGGAGGCACATTATTTAGCTAAAGGAAATGTGCCTAAGGTTGTGAATGCACTTATTTCTGCTGATAAGGCAAATATTCCTTTAGACTTTAAAACGGCTGCCGGAATAGATCTTGCCGGTCGTGATGTATTCGAGGCCGTTCAGATGTCTGTTAATCCTAAAGTAATTAACACTCCGCCGGTTACCGCAGTCGCCAAGAATGGCATCCAGCTTATATGCAAGGCAAGAGTTACTGTCCGTGCCAATATCAATCAGCTTGTCGGAGGAGCAGGAGAGGAGACAGTGCTGGCAAGAGTCGGTGAGGGTATCGTTTCGTCTATCGGTTCTGCTGAAAGCCACGCTGAAGTGCTTGAAAAGCCGGAATCTATATCCAAGGTTGTACTTGGCAAGGGTCTTGATGCAGGAACGGCTTTTGAGATTCTTTCCATTGATATAGCTGATATCGATATAGGCAAGAATATTGGTGCAGTTCTTCAAATGGATCAAGCCGATGCTGACAAGAATATTGCTCAGGCTCGTGCTGAAGAGCGTCGTGCTATGGCTGTTGCCTTAGAGCAGGAGATGAAAGCCAAGGCTCAGGAAGCTCGTGCAAAGGTGATTGAGGCTGAATCTCAGGTGCCTTTGGCTATGGCTGAGGCTTTTCGCAATGGAAATCTCGGTATCATGGATTATTATCGCATGAAGAATATCCAAGCCGATACCGATATGCGTGAGAATATCTCGAAACAGTGAGTCTGCGGACAAATATGAAATGCCAATCCTCACTGTGAGGGATGAATTTCAAAATTTTTTTACAAGGTTTTCATGGTTTTTGCATTATATTGATGTAATATAAAATGCAAATGCTATGAAAACTTTTTTTAAACTAATATCGGTATCGGCCGTTATGTTAGGATTGTTAATATCCTGTGATAAAAATAAGGGCTACGATCGGTCGATGTATTATCCTAATGTCTTAGTTACAGTAAAGCCTGTTTCAGATGGTTCGTGTTTTCTACAACTTGATGACAAGACGACACTAAAACCTGTAAATTTATCAAAATCACCATTTGGTAAAAAGGAAGTCCGTGCTTTAGCTAATGTCTTGAAAGTTAAAGAATCCGCTGCACCATACAATCAGGCTGTCAAAGTAAATTGGATTGATAGTATCCGCACTAAAGCTCTTGTGCCTACTGCCGGCGCTGACAATGACAAGGTCTTTGGAACTGCTCCTATAGAAATTGTAAACAATTGGATTACAATAGTTGAGGATGGTTATATCACAATATGCTTTTATGGTATTTGGGGAGATAGCGGCAAGGTGCATTATGTAAATATGCTGACCGGAACAAATCCTAAAGACCCGTATGAACTGGAACTGCGTCATGATTCCAACGGCGATGTGGCCGGTTACAGAAGAGAAGCTACAGGTATTATTGCATTTAATATCAGAAGTTTGCCTGATACTAAAGGAAAAACTGTCAAACTCAAAATAAAATACCGTTCTTTCAGAGGGGACAAAGTGGTGACATTCGATTATGTCACAGGACAGACTAAAATTGTGACAAGTCTTCCTGAAAGAGTTCTTGAAAGCAGAGCGGCTGTGATGTAACTTATAAGTATGTGCGTATAGCAAAGGAGTATGAACAGACTCTGATTTCACAAGTCAGAAAAAAAGATGCCGCTGCAATGAAGGTGCTATATGACCGGAATGTGCGGTATCTTACTGCTGTTTGTGCACGCTATATAAGTGAAGACAATGACCTTAAGGACATTCTGCAAGACAGTTTTGTGAAGATATTTACATCAATAGATAAATTTACATATAAGGGAGAGGGTTCGCTGCAAGCTTGGATGAAGAGAATAGTTGTCAATGAGTCTTTGATGTTCCTTAGAAAGAAAAATAAAACAGGCTTTATGTCATATTCGGAGACTTTGCCGGATGTCCCGGATGACGAACCGGATATAGATATGGTTCCACCGGAGAAACTTTATGAAATGATAAGAGGACTCCCTGAAGGCTGCCGGATTGTACTAAACCTTTATGTCTTTGAACAGAAGAGTCATAAGGAAATAGCTTCCGGGCTTGGGATATCTGAAAATACCTCGTTTTCACAATATCATAGAGCTAAAAGACTGTTGGCAAAACAGATTAAAGACTACCTGAATAATGGAAAATAATTGGCAAGATAAGTTACGGGAATCTCTTGAAAATTATGAAAAGACAACTCCTGAAGGTTTGTGGGAGGAAGTTAGTCTTTCTGTAGAAAATAAGTGGAAGTCTCGTTCAAGAAAAAATATTATATGGCTATTGTCATCGGTCTCTGCTGCAGCTTGCGTGCTCTTTGCTATCATTGTTTCAAGAGAACATGTTCCTGCTGTTGCAATAGAGGATTTGCACGCTTTGGTAGAAGTACCTTCTATAGCAGATGAACTCGTTTCTAATGATGTTTTAGAAAAGACAGAACAGGCTCATAATGTTGCTATTAAGCGAAACGTTGTTTTTGAGAATCCTGTTGATGATATCAAAGATACTGATTCTTATTTAACCGATACTCTTGAAAATTATTTAATTTCCATTGATAGTGAAACGGTATCAGATGATAAAGGTGTCTTGGAAAGCGCTGATGAAAAGGTAAATGATGTCGAAATATGGCCTTATGAGACTGAAAAACCAAGTCGTCTTGCCGGAAGGTTGTCAGTGGGTCTTTTTTCCTCAAATTCGGTGGGCTCAGGGAGGCGTCATGAAGGATATGATGGTCTTTATGGTTCTGATGCCGCTATGATGGCACGGTCGGCTGCATCAGGTTTATGTTCTCAAAAATTTTCAGATGTTCTGATTAATAGCAATGGTGGAGAAATTAAGACAAATATAAGGCATCGTCAGCCAATAAGGATAGGCTTGTCCATAGATTATGGACTTTCAGAAGCTATTGGCATAGAAACCGGTCTGAACTATACTTTACTCGTGTCAAATTTGACGTCCGGCTCTTCCGGAAGTCATTATGAGACGAAGCAGACGCTTCATTATGTCGGCATTCCAATTAATATGAAACTTAGATTATTCGATTTTGCAAAAGGAAAAGGAAAAATTTATTTTTCATCAGGAGCTATGGTTGAAAAATGTGTCTACGGACAGACGAGAACTGATTATTATACATCGGACAATCCTGTTCAGTCCGGTATGGAAAGATTAACAGTCAAGCCTTTGCAATGGTCTGTCAATACTACTATAGGTTGTGGTTATGCTCTTGGCGGTGTTGTTAGTATTTATGTAGAACCGGGTTTCAGCTATCATTTTGACAATAATAGTCCTGTAGAGACTGTTTATAAAGATCGCTCGTTTAATTTCAGTCTTCGTACAGGACTTCGTTTTTCTATCGGCAAATAGCTTGGCTAGTTTTATATTTCTTTGAATGACATTGCAAATCCTCCACCCGGGGCAGCAGTGACCTTAATTGTGTCTTTAGAATTGACTTTTTGTTTTATAATTGTATAGGCCTGAGGGTTGGTCTTATAATGAGCATTGGGAGCATCTTTATATATTGTGACTTCATATTTTTTCCCTTTTTCAAGAAAATCCATTTTAATATTGAAATCTCTTTTTTCTTCGTCTGTAACTCCTCCGAGAAACCATTGCCCTGTGCTTTTTGCCTTTCTTGCCACAACGATATAGTCGCCGGGTTCAGCCTGCAGGTAGCGGCTTTCGGACCAGTCTACCGCCACATCTTTTATAAACCGGAATGCGTCCATAAACTTTTCGTAATGTTCAGGTAAATCAGCAGCCATCTGAAGAGGAGAATACATTGTCACATAAAGAGCCAGTTGATTTGCGATAGTTGCGTTTACGTGAGAATTGTTGTTCGCAAATTTTTTTAAATCCATTTCAAATATTCCCGGAGTATAGTCCATAGGGCCACCGTTAAGCCTTGTGAAAGGCAGGATTGTTACATGTTTTGGAGATATGCCCCCGAATGACTGATACTCGGTTCCCATAGCGGACTCATTGCCTATGAGGTTAGGATAAGTCCTGCAAAGCCCTGTAGGTCTTACAGCTTCATGGGCATTTACCATAATATGGTGCTCGGCTGCTTTTTTGACGGCATACAGATAATGATTAATCATCCATTGGCCGAAATGGTGTTCTCCTCTTGGCAGGATGTCCCCTACATAGCCTGATTTGACAGCATCATATCCGTATTTGTTCATTAAGTTATAAGCAGCTTCCATGTGTCTCTCGTAATTTCTTACGGATGAGGATGTTTCGTGATGCATAATCAATTTTATGCCTTTTTGACGGGCATATCTGTTGAGTTCTTCAATATCGAAATCAGGATATGGGGTTAGAAAATCAAATACATAATCTTTAGACTTGTTCATCCAGTCTTCCCAACCTATATTCCAACCTTCAACTAAAAGGGCGTCGAATCCGTGTGTTGCAGCAAAGTCTATATATTTTTTTACATTTTCATTGTTTGCGCTGTGTTTTCCATTAGGTTTTGCATTCTTATAGTCAGTCTCTCCGAGTCTGACAGACAGAAAATCATCTGTGTATGCCCAAGTCCCTGCATTTGAGATCATTTCCCACCATACTCCCATATATTTTATAGGATGAATCCATGAGACATCCTTGTAGGCGCAAGGCTCGTTAAGATTGAGCACGATTCGACTCCGGAGCATATCGGTTGCCGTCTCTGTGACCTGAATAGTCCTCCAAGGAGTATTGCAAGGAGCCTGCATATAGCCTTTCCATCCTTGTGAATCAGGTGTCAGGTGAGCCTTCAAAGAATTTGTTTTGCTATCTATCAACAGGTGCATGCAAGGATAGTCTATAAGACCGGCTTCGTGTATATTGATATATAACCCTTCATCTGTTTTCATTTGCAGAGAAGTCTGGACTCCGTTTATAGAGAATGGCGTTCTTGAGGCATTGTCGCGTAGATTGGCAGGAAGCAGATTGCTGACTTGCGAAAGACGGCTTTCTAAATATTCGTACTCTTGGGTGTCATAATCCCCCGGAATCCACCAAGCCTTATGATCTCCTGCCATATTAAATTCCGTAAGCTCGTCTTTTATAACAAAATAGCTGAAATTATTTCCTTCAAGAAATTCATAGCGGAAGCCGAGACCATCATTGAAAAGTCTGAATCTGATATTCAGATTGTTAAATGAATCTTTTTGCTTAAGGAATATGCATAGTTCGTTGTAATTGTTCCTGATGTCGGATTCCTCGCCCCAGACCGGGTGCCATATCTCATCAAGAGAGTCGGAGCTTGAGCCTAAGAGCGTGAAATTGTCGTACATGGATTGTACCGGCTTTTCATCTGTCTTAGAAATCCTCGTATCGCTAAATATCAGCTTGTTTGACTTTATAGAGCCTCTCAATTCAAAGCCAAGCCTGCTGGGTCTTACGATACATTTTTCATTCAGGAATAATGAATATTCAGGTGTGCCGTTTTCAGTAAGAGCGAATTCCATTCTCAGTCTCCTATCAGGAGAGTAAAGGTTGAGTCTGTTGTTTACATTTTTCGATTCTCCAAGCATTGTAGCTACTACTATTGCCATGGTTATAAGAATGTTATGCATAGTTTGAGTTATATTATGTTATTTGGTTTAAAGAATGTTCTCCTATCCTGCGCCTTGCAGGCTGACACCCTTTCAGCAAATATCGTTACTTCTTGCTTTTGGAGCAAATTTATTTTTTTAGCGAAAAGTGTCAAACTCCGGCAAAGAAGGAAGTTTTTAAATTTTTGGAAAATCGATTCTTTTTTTTATATTTAGGCCAACCATGCAATTTGAGGATATTGCAGCGCTAAATATTTATTTATTCCTAATATAAAGATTATGAAAAAATTTACATTACTATTTGCATCTGTTGCAGTTCTATATGCCTGCAACAAGACTAATGTCCCGGAGTCGCCGGCGGTTTTTTCAGAAGCTGAAATTGCAAGAATGAACGAGGTCAATGATAAGATACTTGCCAGGTTCAATGTTTTGGCTAAAGAATCTCCTGAAAAAAATATCATATTCTCACCTTTGAGTATCAGTACGTTAATAGGTATGACAAATAATTATAAAGAGTCAGAGAGTGAAAAACTTAAAAATGAGAATGTTCGTTATAATAAGCTGATCAGAAATCATAAGGTTGCAGCCGTCGGAAAATTATCCAATGCAGTATTTTTCAATACGGAAAAAACATGGGATTCCGGTTTTGAAAACATTTTATCCGAGACTTATCGTGCTGATGTTTTCAAGATGAACTTCAATGACAAGTATAAGGTAAAAGCAAAGATAGAAGACTGGGTGTCGCAAAAGACAGAAAGTTCGATTACGAATATCGGAGTTGATATCAGCAAGGATGAAGAGTTGAAAATTGTAAATGCCATGTATTTTAAAGGTCTTTGGATTAAAGATACATTTAAAAAGAAATATACAAAATCAAATATTTTCTATAATTATGACGGAGGAAAGCCGACCATCAGCTTTATGAATACCAGCAGGTTATTGAAATATTATTCGGATGATTCATTTTCTGCTGTTATTGTTCCTTTTAGTAATGATTACTCTATGACATTTATTCTTCCTTCTTCAGACGAGAAAGACTTCAGCTTGGATAATAATAAGTTCCGTTCAATTTTAAAATCCGTTAAATGGGGGAATATTTCTCTTAAAGTCCCGAAATTCACTTCAGAATATAGCGATGAGTTGATTTTGAGTAATTTTGGAGGAAAAGGAATAGCAAAGCACATAGCATATATTTCTATAGATGAGGATGGCGCCACCGCTTCTGCCATTTCTATATCAAATGATATTGCTCTTGAACCAATAAATATTGTTGTGAATCGTCCTTTCTTCTATGTGATTGCTGACAAAGCCGGCTCACAGATTGTGGAAATCGGAAGAATAGCAAAATTATAGGCTTATTTTTATAATTTTGTCTCCAATTGAGAGATTATTGCTATATTTATTTGTTAGGATAATTTAAAAATGGAGATAATAATTTCATTTATTGCCGGATTGGTGTTTACGGCCGCTGTTGCCTTTTTTATAGCAAAATATATTGTTGACATTAGACTGAGACAGTCTCAAGAGAGTGTCAAGATGCAGACAGAGGCTTTTTATAAGGTTGAACTTGCGAAATTGGAGTCGGAATTATCCAATTCAAGGGTTAAAGTAGCTGAGCTTGAGGCTGCATTGGAGAAAGAAAAGACCGATGCAGCCAAAATGCTTGACAATGCTAAATCTGATTTGAAGGCAGGGTATGAAAATGATCTGAAAAGGAGTGATGAGTCTCATAAGGAGTCAATGAAGGCTTTACAGGCCAAATTCGATGAGACTATTGCAAAGATTAGCGAGCGGATGAAACTGGAGACCGGAGAGATGCTTAAAGCCAGGCAAAAGGAATTTTCAGAGAGCAGTAATAACAGCATAGGTCAGATAGTCAATCCGCTGAAAGAGAATATCGAGAATCTCAAAAAGGTTATGGAGGCCGGCAGTAAGGAGCAGGCTGAGCGTAATGGAGAAATGCGTGAGCGTATTAGAAGCCTTATTGAGCATAGCGAGGCCGCTAAAAAAAGTGCTGACGAGCTTGCTGCTGCGTTTAAACACGGCAATAAGATACAAGGAGATTGGGGAGAGACGATTCTGGAGGAACTGCTTGCCGCACAGGGGCTTACTAAGGGGATTCATTTTGACACACAAGCAGTTATTGTGGATAGTGACGGACATCCGGTCAGAGGAGATTCGGGTGGAATTATGAGACCTGATATTATTCTTCATTTGGATGAACGAAGAGAAGTCATTATAGATTCTAAGGTGTCTATGGCTTCTTATGTAGATTATGTAAATGCTGAAACAGAAACTGACAGGCAATTATACCTCAAGGCTCATATTGAAAGCATTAAAAGGCATATCAAAGAGTTGGCTGCCAAGGATTACGCCGGATATGTCAAGAGCCCGAAGGTGTCTGCAGGCTATGTGATAATGTTCGTCCCTAATGTCGGTGCACTTTGGATTGCCCTAAATGCCGAGCCGGATTTGTGGAGAAAGGCTGCTGAACAGAATGTTTATATTGCCGATGAACAGAGTTTGTATGGGGCATTGAAGATTGTCAGACTGACTTGGACTCAAGTGGCGCAGGCGCAGAATCACGAGAAAGTTTATGAACTTGCCAATGAAATGATTGATCGTGTGGGGCAGTTTATGGATAAATACGAAGCAATGGGCAAGGCTTTGGAAAAAGCCCGATTGGAATATGATAACGGTATGAGAAAACTTACCCCACAGGGACAGAGTATAATCAATACGTCAGGTAAACTTATCCGTCTTGGAGCAAAGAATAGTGATAAACATCCAATAAGGGCTTTGTCGGATATCGATGATATTCCGCAGTTGCAGGAATAGTTGGGGTGGTTGTAAATACTTCCTATGAGTTTATCTTAAAATTCCTTGAATTTTGGATTCATTAAGGAAGAGTATATTATCATATCTTTAGAATTGATGATAAATTTTCCTGACGATACTTTCTGACTGTTTTTTATTTGATTGGATGTGGATTTTGCTCCCAATGGCAATTCAGTACTTGTTTCCTTATTCTCTACACCCTCTTGGATCGGGCTGTTGTTCACAGATTTTCTCTGCCAGACAAAATCATCGTTTTGAACAGCCTCTTCTTTGCCTATGTACTTTTTGATGACGTGTCTGTTTTGAGGATTAACCGATGGAATAGGCCATTTGCCCTGATTGGAAGACTTACGATTATTGCTTCCGGGAAGATTTTGCCCTTGACGGCCGGCATTCTTTAGTTTTTTGTCAATGGCGGCAGGCAATGCAATAAAAACGATTGCAACAACCAGCCATATAATCGAAAACAGATCCATATTCTATATTTTCAGCTAAGATACAAATCTGTTTTCAGAACTTCAAGAAAATATTTCATTCAGATTCAAATATGGTATTTTATAACATCTTGATAAAGTCATAATATTTACCATTAGTTTCTTTTTGTGGTATTTTCGTGATATTTAAAAAATGTCTATATTTGCAATTGTTATTATTAACATTTAGTATGGAGCCTCCCAGTTCTATAAATTCAGATCAAGGAAACACTGTGGGACCGTCATCAGATGACCCGCTGTCGCAGATCGTATTTGCTGATTCATATATAGTAGTTACTCGTCCGGAAGGATTTGACTTGGACGAGGGGTATTCTATATCTTTTTATTCAGCACGTACCGGGCTTACATATTTAGGGCAATCAGATCCTATAACTTCATAGTATATAACCTTATATTAGATAATGGCACTGTATTTTAAAGAAAAACTTGAAAATGATGCGACATTAGCTGTCTGGCAAATTACTGAGACAGAACAGGAGCTTGTTGAACTAAGTTCTACCCCTTCAGATGAGATGGAAGAGATTTCATTCCTCCAGAGCGAATCGCTTAGAAAGCAGAGATTAGCTGTAAGAGCGCTTTTGAATGAACTATTTGAGGATAAGGTGTATCTTAGCCACCACGACAATGGCAGGCCTTACCTTGAAAATTTGGTTACGAATATCAGTATAACTCATACAGAGAAATATGTAGCTGTTCTGATTCACGATTCCGAAGATGTCGGAGTGGATATGGAATCCTTTGACAGGGACTTTTCAGCAGTTGAAAAGAAAGCCTTGTCAGAAGAAGAAATCAATAGTCTCGATGAAGATCACAAGAACAAAAATGAGCAATTAGCGATATTCTGGTGTGCAAAAGAGGCCATTTTCAAAAGGGTATCAGCATATAATGTGGATTTTGCGGAGCAGATTGAGGTAGAACGCTTCCATCCAAAAGGAGAAGGTGAGTTAGAGGCGTTGTTTATCCATAAAGATGGATATGAAGAAGAGTTCGAACTTCGTTATATGACTTTTGACCGACATGTATTAGTTTGGCTTGTCGGTTGATAACCTGTGGGTTGAAATAAATTTAATTTATCGGAGCCAGTTCTCAGGATTTTGAGGGCTGGTTCCTTTCCATATCTGGAAATGTAGTTGCGATGTCCCGTCAATAGTAGTTACTGAACCTATGGCATCTCCTGTTTTAACTTTATCGCCGGCCCTGACGTAAGTGTTGTCTAACTTGCAATAGAAAGAGAAGTAGTTGCCGTGCTGTACTAATACGCACTGATTATAGCCCGGCATAACGACAATCTGTTTTACGACACCATTGAACACTGCCTTTACTGTAGTCCCCTGATGCAATGCAATGGAGATTCCATTATTGAAAGGTAGTTTTACCTTTGTAAACACAGGATGGTTGTGCTGGCCGAATCTTTCAATGACAGGACCTTCTGCAGGCCATGGCAGTTTGCCTTTGTTGTTGGCAAATTCTTTGTCGAGAGTATAATCAATGGCAGGTTTTCTACCGGATGTGCCACTGCCGGCTTTGCCGGAGGTTGATTTTGTGGTTTCGCATATTATTCTTGCTATTTCCCTGTTGAGGGCGTCCACCTGTCTCCTTTTAGCATAAAGATCTTTCTGGTATCCGGCCTTGTCTCTCTTTAGCTTATCTATGATGCTCTTTGATGCTCTTTCTTCGATTTTCAGTGCATTTACTTCCTTTAATCTCTGTTCTTTGACGGACTGAGCATCTGCTTTAAGATTAATAAGACTTTCCTGCACGGCCTCAAGTTCTGATTTGATTTCTTTAATCTTCTTGGCCTGTACATTCATCCGGTCTGATATACTCCTTAGGTATCCGATTCTTCTAAAAGCCTGTCCTATGTTTTCACTGGCAAGTATATACATATACCATACTTTGGAATCTCTGTTAATATATGCCCTTTTTACAAGTTTGGAATAATAATCGGAAAGTGTGTCTATTCTGGCTTGAAGAGCATTTATTTCTTTTTTCTTTTCTGATATTTTAATATTGAGAGTCCGGATTTCTTTGTCACTTTCAGCTATAAGCTCATTGCGATTTGAAATTTTTTTTCTTATCAGTCCAAGTTCTGAAAGGGCTGACTTGCTTTTCGACGCATTTTGTTTGAGCTGCTTGTCGATAAGTTCAATTTCTTTTTGAAGCTTCGCCCTCCTGCTTTCCTGAACGCCAGTGTTTTGGGCATAAACGGACATTGCAGGAAATATGGTCGTTAAAAGCAATATGGTTAATATCAATCGCTTAAAATTCATTTTATTCTTCTATCTGTTTTTTCTTAGCTTGAGACCGATATACTTCTGCCAAATCCTTTTCTCCGAGCCTATCCAGCACTTCTGCATAATGAAGTAGAATCACAGCACTGTCTTTTCCTCCATATAACATTGCGTGCTTGAAAAAAGGCTTTGCTTCTAAATCCTTGTGCATAAGATGCAATATCCAGCCAAAGGTATCAAGATAAGTAGCGTTGTCCGGATTCTTTGCAATAGCCTTTTTGCTCATCCTATATGCTTTTTTTAGATTCTTTCCTTCTTCCGAAAGGTAATAAGCGTAATTGTTCAGAACAGGAGCATAGTTCGGATTGATTTTCAAAGCCTTTTCATAATATTTATATGCCTTTTTTGAATCTCCGAGCAGATGGTACATATCTCCGATATTCGAATATGCAGGCAATGTTACGGACGTGTCAGACGGGGCAGCTTCTATCTGTCTTTCACCATTACGGATTATTGCCTTGTAGTCTTTAAGATTGTAGTGCCCGACATTGGCGAACTGGAGAAAATCAATGTCATTATCAAATTTAGAATATGCGTTCTCAGCTTCAGATGCCAGCTTTGCCCATTCTTCTGAATGCATAAGTAACTCTATGTATAGAATAGCTGCTGACTTGCTGTCAGGCCAGTTTTGCATATTCTCTTCTAAAATCTTATGTGCCAATTCTTTGCGTTGAGTGAGAACATAATACATCCCTGCAGTTTGAGACATAATGGAGTCTTTCTGATGATGAGCCAATCCTATAGATAAGGCTGAATCTAACTGGCTCCTAAAAGTCTGGGTGAAACGCTGATCGGAGTTTTGTAACAGGGCCATAAAATAGTTGGCCTTTGTATCAGACATTATATTGTTATTCTCCATAATGTCGTTAAGGGAATGGAAAAAATCGGGATATTTTCGGGTTAATCTAAAGGTTTCTGCCTTGCCTATTATAGCAGGAGCATAATCTTTGTCAAGTACAAGCGCTTCGTCATAATATGCAATTGCGCTTGAATCATTATACATTCCCATTTCATGGTCGCCTAACATTGATAGAATCTTAGGAGAAGAATATTCATCATTGTATTTTATCAAGGCGTCGTGGGCTTGCTCCGGCTTGTTCTGTTGCAATAGAATCCTATATCTTGTCATCACTGTCGGATCGCTCTTGCCTGCAACGGCCTCAATCTCATCAATAGTCTTGAGAGCCTTGTCCAATTGATTATCATTTAAATAAAAATTTACAAGACTATAAAATATATCTGTCTTTTTAGGAAAATCCTTTATCAGTTGTTCATAAGATGCTATCGCCAGATCTTTTTGTCCTGTTGCAGTATAAATCCTTGAGAGAGTCTCTCTATACCAGAAATTGGAAGAGTCGATAGCGATAGCCTTTTTTATATCATCCCTCGCTGCATCAGGTTGATTGAGAAATATTTCGCAAAGACCTTTATAGTACCATGCTGCATCATTTTCCGAATCGTTCAATACAATATTCGAGAAACCTGCAAGGGCTTTCATATAGTTACCGTCGATATAATCTTGTACGGCATCTACCAATTGTATTTCAGTTTTTTTCTGGGCGTATAAATCTGTAGTTACCCAAGAAAATATTGTTGCCAAAGCTAAAGTGTATAATATTTTCTTAATCATTTTCATAAAATTAATAACAGCCATAATCTTATTGCAATAGACTTGCCAATATGCAATCATATTAGTTTGTTGCATAATAATATTTTATTGTATTCTTACAAAAATACTATAAAATCACGGGATTTTCCTAATTTTGAAAAATCTCCATTAAAAGGCGGATTATTATGCAACATTTTTGAATGATTCCGCATCTATTAAATCGGAGAGAAACTTAAAATAAACCTGAACCGGTGGAACAGTCTTTTGTGCGGATAATCATAGATAAATGTAGGAAAGGCGACAGATCCGCGCAGAAGAAGTTGTATGATTACCTTGCGCCGAAAATGTTCGCTGTGTGTCTTCGTTATATGGGTGACCGTATGCCGGCAGAGGATATTTTACAAGATGGTTTTATTACATTGTTCTCTAAGTTAGATAGCTATTCGGGAGAAGGTTCTTTTGAGGGATGGGCTCGCAAGATCTTTGTAAATACTGCACTTATGTCTCTCAGAAAGACTGATGCACTCAAACTGAGTGGTGACTTGGAAGAGGCCGGAAATTTGAGCAGTGATATTTCTACTCAGATTCAGAATATAGGCTATAAGGAAATTATGAAGATTGTTATGAAATTGCCCGATGGATATAGGACAGTATTCAATATGTTCGTTGTTGAGGGTTTCTCGCATAAAGAGATTGCCCAAGCTTTGAATATAAGCGAGGTGACATCCAGATCGCAGTTGCAGAGAGCACGTATGATATTGCAGGAAAAGATTAAGAAATTGTAAGATGCAGAAAGAAAGAGAAAATATGGATATTCTGTTTAAGTCTTTGCTGGATAATGCAGAGGAGGAGGTGCCTCCACACATCTGGGAAGCAGTGGCTAAGGGAATCGATGCACGGAAGACGAAGGCTTTAAGGTGGCGCAGAATAGCGTTAGGAGTTGCCGTTGCGGCAGCTATTACTTTGGGGGTGTTTATCTGGAATAGAAGTGATTCTGACGTAGTAGATAATATAAATGCTTTGGCCGAGAGGACGGAGCAGAATCAAACAAGTTCTGAAAATATTATAAGACAGGTTGAAGAGAAGGCAGTTCCGGCCCAAACTCCTTTATGTAAGGAGTCTTGGGCCGGGGCTAAAATTCTTTTAGCCGATGCCGGACCGAAGGAAAGGCATCAGAACGCCGAAAACAGAACGGATGCTGAAAAATTTGCAAAAAATGATTTTGAGCCGATAGAGGATTTGTCAGTAGAAAATGGATGGGATGAGCTGGTAAGACAGGATATTCTTGCAGGTCTGGAGGATGCTTTTGTAGGACAAGATGTGCAGGAGACAAACGCAGAAGCATTTGCACAAATGGAATGGGAAGATACTCAAAATGAAAGCGGAGCAGGTATTGCATTCTCTATAGGAGGAAATGTGCAGAACAATGGGAATCCTCGTTCTGCCACAGGATTAGGCAGGAAGAATGCTCCAGGTTATTTTGTACCTACGGTCACTACTATAGAGCAGGTGAGCAAAGAATCTGTATTTTCTATTCCTGTATCAGTAGGTTTTGGTGTGAGGATTCCGTTGGTAAATCGTTGGTCTGTGGGGACGGGGCTAAATTATTCAATAATGGAACGTACGTTTACCGGTATATATACTGAATTTGCTGACGGAGTCAAGACAAGGGTTATCAACTCTGATATAAGGCATTCTTTACAGTATATAGGTATTCCTTTAAATGTCTATTTCGATGTGCTTGATAATAGAAATATTGATTTCTACGCTTTTGTCGGAGGTACTGTGGAGAGAGCTGTTTTAAACAGATATAAAATTCTTAATTTTTCTGATAGAATCAAGTATTCAGCATCGGTCAGTGGGGTGCAGTTGTCGGCAGCAATAGGTTTTGGCGTTGAATTCAAGATAGCAAGGTATCTTGGATTGTATATAGACCCGAGTCTACGTTATTATTTCGATTGTAAGCAACCTATGAGTATACGTACTCAACAACCTTTGATGATGAGCTTTGAAATAGGTTTGCGTACTTCTTTATAGTATTTTTATACTAATTCTTTAATAAAGAAAAATAGTGACTTTTTAATATTTATAATAATGTGGTGAAAGTCCTGAAATCTTTTTGAATAAGATTTCAGGACTTTGATTTTTTTGTCTAATTTGGCTTGCAATAAAAACTGATATTTATGAAAAAGACTGTTCTGATAATGCTTGTATTTGCTGTGTCTTCATGTAATTTATTGGATGGCGGCTATTTTTTAGGTACAAAACGAAGTGATGTCCTAAGAGAAAATAATTATAGAGGAAAGGTGTCTGAGCCCGAGCCTGAGTCCAAACAAGAGAAAGATACTATTATTTATGTGACGGGAGTGGATTTTCCGATAGGCTATGATTGGAGAAGAGATACTTCTTATGGCAATGTACGTTCTTCCATAGTATTGTTTGCAAATGGCAAAAAAATAAAAAGTATTCCTGTGGGAGATGAATATCTTATCAGTCCCGAACCTGACAGGCATAGGCTTGTTGAAGATAAGATTTATACGGATTTTTCTTTTTCAGGAGAGACTATTATCAAGTGCGATGCCAAAGAGGTTTTCAGGTATAAAGGAGAAGAAACCATAAAAGGGTTTATGGCATATGAAAATAATGTTTATACCTTAGGAAAAAGGCTTGACGGAACCGGATTTACATTCAGGAAGAATGGAGAACTTATTTTTGAAGGTGAGAATGGTGAAATTTTGGGTAATATCTGTGACAAGCCTACGAGTAACGGAGCTATTTTTTATGATAATGGCATCTGTTTTATATATTATCGCTTTGACTGGAAAGAAGGAAAGCCGGAGAAAAGATGGTTTATAGTTAGAGACGGCAACGAAAAAGAGATGGAAATTACCGGAGATTATAACATTTTGGATATTTGTTTGATACGAGGTGAGATCTGTTATCTGTATATGCGCAATGAAAACCTGACTATGAATATTGCAGGCAGGAAGATCAAATTGAAAGGCGTCTTTGCCGGCAAAAATCCTGAATGTCGATTTGTCATTTCTGATAATAACATCTATCTGTTATGTAAAATGAGGTGGTCTAAAAATGTTTTTCAAACTACTGTTCTGAATCATTTTGGGGAAATAGTATTTACTTACGGAGGGCGTGCCGTATATCTGTATACTGAAAATGATAAATATGCCTGCCCTTTGATAAATGATGATTCCAAAAGGGTGGAAATATATCTCAATGAACGGTTATATGCTGTGAATAACAATTTGTATATGCTATCAAAAAATTGTGCAAAACTGTCAGGAGGTAAATTCTATGTTGCCTTTACTTCTTTTGATAGGGGGCATTATCCTTTATTGTGGAGAGACGGGAGAGAGCAGGTAATAAAATTGAATGGCTATCTGACTTCTCTTGAGGTGGTTGTAAAGTAATAGAAAGCCATGTTGATCAATATTTATAGTGCGAAGTGCATAGGGATAGAGGCTGTGCCTGTGACAGTTGAGGTAGATATAGCAAAAGGGATAGGAATTCATCTCGTGGGACTTGCTGATATCGCTGTAAAAGAGAGTCTTCTAAGGACAATGACGGCCTTGCAGTCTATAGGGCTCAGGATTCCCGGCAAAAAGATAGTGATTAATCTGGCTCCTGCTGATATGCACAAGAGTGGCAGCGGCTATGATTTGCCGATTGCACTTGGTATAATTGCTGCTTCAGGACAATGTGAGCTTCCTGATATTGACAAATATCTCATTATGGGAGAATTAGGGCTTGATGCTTCGTTGAGGAAGGTAGCAGGGGCGTTGCCTATGGCTGAACTTGCTATCAAAATGGGATTGAAGGGATGTATTCTTCCTGAAGAATCTGCTAAAGAGGTGTATGGTTATTATGAAACTTCTATTTATTCTGTTAGGAATTTGAATGATGTAATAAATATCCTTTCCGGTAATAGATTGGAAGATTATTTGATTGACCATTATAATGGTAAAGATTCTTCTTCCGGCACTGATGATGATCTGCTGTATGATTATATGGATTTCTCTGAAATAATTGGGCAGGAAGCAGCAAAACGAGGGTTGGAAATTGCTGCCGCCGGAGGTCATAATGTAATAATGATAGGGGCGCCGGGTAGCGGTAAAAGTTCTTTGGCTAAAGCTCTGTCGGGTATTCTTCCTGAAATGACACGAGAAGAATCCATAGTTACAAGCAAAATTTATTCAATTTCCGGCAAGACTCGTCCCGGACCGGGGTTAATGAAGAAAAGGCCATTCAGGGCACCACACTATAGTGCTTCTTTAGCTGCCATAATAGGAGGAGGAAATGGTGAAAATATCCGACCGGGAGAAATTTCTCTTGCTCAAAATGGGATACTTTTTTGCGATGAATTTGCTCAGATGCCCAGATCTGTCACAGAAGCACTTAGAGGTCCTTTAGAGGATAGGAAAGTCGTTGTCTCGCGTCTTCGGGCTAAAGTGGAATACCCTGCTTCGTTTATGCTTGTGGCAGCGACAAATCCTTGCCCTTGTGGTTATTATGGAGAGGGAGACAAGTGCAGTTGCTCTGTGGGGCAGAGGACAGCCTATCTTTCAAGGCTTTCAGGACCGATTATGGACAGGATTGATATTCAGTTGTGGCTTCATCCTGTAGATCCGAAGAAATTGGTTTCCGGAGATCGTTCGGAAAGCAGTTATTCTGTTTCACAAAGAGTTCTTGCAGCAAGAAATGTGCAGAGACGTAGATTTTACAATGACAATATTTTTACCAATTCCGAAATGTCAAACAGGATGATTAAGAAATATTGTCCTCTTTCTTCGGACTGCAAGACTCTTATGGAAAACCTTATAGCCAATCTTGGTTTGTCTGCAAGGGCTTTTTCAAGAGTGGTAAAACTTAGCAGGACAATAGCTGACATCGAACAATGCGAGCAGATAATGCCGAAACATATTATGGAAGCTGCCGGGTATCGGTTCCTTGATAAGTCAGATTGGTTCTGATAGGACAGCTTAGTCTTCCCAGCATATAGTTCTGGATTTGTCGGGATTGACGGAAATATTTACTCTGAGTGTCTCTTCAGGTAGGATTTCTTCAATATTCTCCGGCCACTCCATAATGCACATATTGCCACTGTCAATATAGTCGTAAACCCCTATATCCAAGGCTTCGGATATTTTAGTAATCCTATAGAAATCAAAATGATAAATGGTGGCTCCGGAAACAGACTTGTATTCGTTTACGATAGCGAAGGTCGGTGAGCTTATAGCATCTTCTCTCACACCGAGCCTATGGCATAGAGCTGTTGTGAAAGTTGTCTTCCCTGCCCCCATAGGAGCATAAAAGGCAATTAGTTTATTGTTTCCTATCTCTGATAGAAATTGTTCTGCAGACTTGTCAAGGTCTTTCAGGCTATTTATTCTTATTTCGTGTCTCATAATATATATATGAAATCAAACAATATTATTTTCTGTAAATTCCAAAAAGAGAAGAACCGCTACCTGACATAGAAGCATAGACTGCTCCGGAATCGTATAACGATTGTTTTATTTTTGCAAGTTCAGGATGCACTTTGAATACTGTTGTTTCAAATCCATTGAAAAGCAGGTTTTTCCATTCTTCAACAGGTTTGCGCAAAACTTCTTCCAAAGGTTTTATTCCAGTTTTTGAATTTTCAATTGGAATAATATTTCTATATGCTTCAGCTGTACTTACTGCAATATTTTGTGGTGTGATTAACTTTAATTCATATTCGCAGCCTGCATCTTCTTTACCAAAACTGATGTTATGTAAATCATAAGCCGTCAATATATTGCCCCTTTCCCTCCCAATCATTGGTGAATTATAAATGAAAAATGGGCAATCGCTTCCTAATTCCGAAGCGTATTCTGCAAGAATATTATTGTCGAGATGCAGTTCAAACATATCCGAAAGCATCTTCAAGGTAAAAGCGGCATCAGAAGAGCCTCCTCCAAGACCTGCTCCTACAGGGACGGTTTTTTCTAAAAAAATCTTGACAGGAGGGAGTTTGTGTTTTTCATCCATAAGAAAGTATGCTTTGGAACACAGATCTTCAAGAGGATTCCAATTTATACCGTCTTTTGAAGCAATGCTTATCATCAATTTTCCATTGGCGGATATTCCTTGGACTAATTTTTGACCGTACCTTGCAAAAAGAGAGGCTGATGTATGACTGAAATCATAACCTTCTATGATTTCCAAAGTATCGGAAATTCCATAATAAGGTACGAAAAGAGTTTCAAGATCGTGATAGCCGTCGCTTCTTTTGCGCAGGATGTTAAGTCCTAAATTAACTTTGACATTGGGATGTGTTATCATAGTATTTCTTTGATAGCTTTTGAAACTTCAGTCATGATTTTTTCTCTTTCCGTTCCTTGTTTTATCTTGTTTAATATCGGAGAGACAAATGAAAGCATCTGTAGGAATTTTGCTTCAGCTTCAGAAATACCTCTGGATCTCATATAAAAGATTTCGTCCTCATTTAGGGCACCTATAGTGGCTCCGTGAGAACATTTCACATCATCTGCATAAATCTCAAGCTGAGGATTTGTTTCTACTTTTGCTTTTGCACAGAGCACTACATTATGATTGGACTGGTATGCCTCTGTTTTCTGTGCATTGGGGGCTACTATAATTCTGCCGTTGAAAGATGCTTTTGAATTTCCTCCTGCAATACCGTTAATCATTTGATTTGATATGCAGTGCGATACTCTATGGCGAATATCAGTAGTGATGCTTACTTTTTCGTCTCCGCTGCAAATATATGTACCATAAATGTTTACATTTGCTCCATGACCTACAATATCTGTAATCAGCGTTAAATCGAAATCGGCGCCGGGAAGTATAACAAAGCAGATTTCTAAGAATGAATCAGTTTCAAGAATAATATGATTGAAAGGTATATTGTCACTGCCTTTTTTGAGTAGAACCACCTTTCTGTATTTTTCTCCTGCTGCAATTCTTATTGAATTTTCAGACTGAATCACAGGTGTTTCTACATAGTGGCCATAGTCTGTCTTTCCCATATTCAATCCTCCCTGAATTTGTCAAAGCCTTCGTTTTCAATAATATCGATTATTTCTTCCCCTCCTGTTCTGACAATCCTGCCGTTTTTAAGCACATGCACTTTATCAGGTACAACATATTCCAAAAGTTTCTGATAATGAGTTATTATTATTGCAGATTTCTCCGGAGTGTGCATTGAATTTACACCTTCTGCAACAATCTTCAAAGCATCCACATCAAGACCGCTGTCTGTTTCGTCGAGTATAGCAAGTATAGGATCTAACATTGCCATCTGAAAAATCTCGTTACGCTTTTTTTCTCCTCCTGAAAAACCGACATTGACGTCTCTTTTTGAAAACTCGGGTTTCATTTTGACAAAAGCCATTTTTTCTTTCATGAGTTTCAGAAAATCACCTGCCTTCATTTGCTCAAGCCCTTGTGCTTCTCTTCTTGCATTTACTGCGCTTTTCATGAAATTGGTAATACTTACGCCCGGTATTTCAATAGGATATTGAAAAGACATAAATATACCTGCCCAAGACCGTTCTTCAGGAGACATTTTTAGAAGATCTTGTCCAAGAAATTCAATAGACCCTTGATTGACAATATACTGTGGTTTACCTGTCAAGACTGCTGACAATGTGCTTTTGCCTGCTCCATTAGGGCCCATTACGGCATGGATTTCTCCTTTACGTATCTCTAAGTCAATACCTTTCAAAATTTCTTTATTCTCAATAGATACGTGCAAATTCGTTATTTTTAATAATGTATCATTCATTTCTTTTAATTATTTTCTTTTTTGTATAATCTGTACCAAGTCCATAGAGACCAGATACCGTTAATAAGATAAAGAGCGCTTACTATCGGCATAAAAACAAGACTTGCACTGATGTACAATGTTATATTAATTGTATTTACAAATAACCATAAAATCCAACAATCCCATTTTTTTTGAGCAGACAGGAATAATGCGGACAATGTAAGCATAAGAGCAAAGGCATCAAGATATGGTATAGGATCCGGCTGAAAAATGCCTGCAAACCAGTATGACCCAAGTTTGCTTAGAATAAATCCCCATATTGCGCTAAGAATAAATATAATTATTGCCAAAAATCCTCTTTGTCGCCATGTCAGACTTGTGACTTTCAACTCGTTTTTTTTGGATGAACTCTCTTCTCCCTTGTTGGGATGAGTCCATCTCCAGTGTCCGAATATGTTGATACCGAAGGCTATAGGCTGCAAAAGCATTGCCGAATAGAGGTGTCTCTGCCAAAATAGTATAAATAGCAGTATATTGTACATATAGCCTATCCAGAAGTTGTATTTGTTGTTGCGCCCTGCCATTATTACGCAGATAAGGCCGGAAATTACACAAAACAACTCAATAAGGCTAACGCCATTACTTCCGATTGAAAAAATAATATTGTTAATACTAAACATAATTAATTATCCTATAGAGCCTTCTAATGATATTTGCAATAATTTCTGAGCTTCTACGGCAAATTCCATTGGAAGTTTGCTTAAAACCTCTTTGGCATATCCATTTACGATTAGTCCTATAGCATCTTCAGGAGCTATTCCCCTTTGATTGCAATAGAAAAGCTGATCTTCACTTATTTTTGAAGTGGTGGCTTCGTGTTCTACGATAGCTGTAGTATTCTCGCTCTTTATTTCCGGAAAAGTGTGAGCTCCGCATAAAGAACCTATAAGAAGACTGTCGCATTGTGAAAAATTTCTAGCTCCTGATGCTCCGGGTAACATTCTTACAAGTCCTCTATAGCTATTCTGGCTATGTCCCGCAGAGATACCTTTGCTTATGATACGGCTTTTGGTATTTTTTCCGATATGAATCATCTTTGTGCCGGTGTCTGCCTGTTGATAATTGTTGGTAACGGCGACGGAATAAAATTCTGAAGAAGAATTATCTCCTTTTAGTATCGTTGAAGGATATTTCCATGTTATTGCTGAACCGGTTTCAACTTGAGTCCAGCTAAGATGAGAACCGGAGCCTTTGCACAAGCCTCTTTTTGTCACAAGGTTTAGTATTCCTCCTCTTCCTTTTTCATCTCCGGGGTACCAGTTCTGGACAGTGCTGTATTTGACATCAGCATCCTTTTCTACTACAATTTCCACTACGGCTGCGTGGAGTTGGTTCTCATCCCTCATCGGCGCTGTGCAGCCTTCCAAATAGCTTACATAGGAGCCTTCGTCAGCGATGATAAGCGTTCTTTCAAATTGTCCCGTGCCTTTTGCATTTATTCTGAAATAACTTGAAAGTTCCATAGGGCATCGTACTCCTTTCGGTATATAGCAGAAAGAACCGTCACTGAATACAGCGGAATTAAGTGCTGCATAATAGTTATCCCCAACAGGAACAACACTGGAAAGGTATTTTCTTACCAAATCCGGATGTTCTTTTACGGCTTCAGAGAAAGAGCAGAAGATAATACCTTTTTCAGCAAGTGTCTTCCGGAAAGTGGTGGTTACAGAGACTGAATCAAAGACAGCATCTACAGCAACAACGCCTGCTAAAATGTCTCTTTCGTGAAGAGGAATGCCGAGCTTTTCAAAAGTTTCTTGAAGTTGCGGATCAATTTCTTTGGGTCTTTCAGAGTCTTTTTTGGGAGCAGCATAATAGATTATGTCTTGAAAATCGATTTCAGGCATATCTAAATGTGCCCATCTTGGGAGTTCCATTTCCTGCCATTTCTTGAAAGCCCCTAATCTGAACTCTAACAGCCATTCAGGTTCTTTCTTTATACCTGAAATCATCCTTATTATTTCCTCATTCAGACCTTTCGGGATAAATTCTTGTTCCACTTCTGTCACAAAGCCTTCTTTGTATTCTTTTAAGGCTATGTCATTAATTATATTATTTTGATGTTCTTCCATAAAATAATTTACTTACAACATTTTTGTCAAATCAGCCAATACAATAGCTGTCATAGCTTCTACAATGACCGGTGTGCGAAGTGCAAAGCAGACATCATGCCTTCCGGGTATTTGCAAAGAAGTCATTTTCCCTGTATTGAAATTAAAGGTTTGCTGTACTCTGCCAATACTGGAAGCCGGTTTGAAGGCGACTCTGAACAATATCGGATTGCCATTTGTGATTCCTCCGTTGATTCCGCCTGCTCCGTTTTTTGAAGAGTGCGCTCCATGAAAATTCATTATATCAGAGTCAGCAGTATCAAAAGGGTCGTTATGTTCAGAACCTTTCATTCTTGCTGCCTTGAACCCGTCTCCAAATTCTATTCCGCGTACTCCCGGTATAGAGAAAATGGCATGAGAAATCATTGACTCTACCGAATCAAAAAAAGGTTCTCCAAGTCCTGCGGGTAAGTCAAGTACCTTGCATTCAACTATTCCTCCGATGGAGTCTTTGGCTTTTACAGCTTCATCTATCATCTCTTCCCAAATTTGAGTCGATGTTGCTCCCCCTACCTCTATAAGTTCGGCCTTTATGTTGTATCCTGTCATTTTCTTAGCTATGACGCCTGATGCTACTATAGGCAGGGTTAGCCTACCGGATAAATGTCCCCCTCCGCGAGGATCGTTAAAATCAAGCCATTTGATACCGGCAGTATAGTCTGCATGTCCCGGACGAGGCACTTCGTTGAAAATTTTGTAGTCATTGGGTATCGTATTCTTGTTTCGAAACAATATTGTGAGAGGCGCTCCTGTTGTGCAGCCGTTATAGACTCCGCTGATTAATTCAGGAATATCGGTTTCTATCCTATGTGTAGTGCCATTTGCTCCGCTTTTTCTTCTCAAGATATCTGCCATGAAGTCTTCTGCTGACAGGTCAATGCCGGGCTGTACGCCGTCGATTACAACTCCTATAGCCTCTCCGTGTGATTCTCCGAAAATCGAGACCCTGAATTTCCTTCCAAATGTGTTCATAATCTTTCGAATAAGTCAATAAATGTTGGAAAAGATTTTTTCACACAGTCAGTATCATCTATCTCAATGGCGGTTTCTGCACCAAGACCTGCTACCATAAGAGCCATTAGCATTCTATGGTCGTGATATGAAGAATATCTGCCACCTTTCAGCATCTTGCCTGACAATCTTCGACTGCAAAGCGAATGTCCTTCGATAATAATCCGGTCTCCTTTAATCATAGCATTTACTCCCATTTGCGTCAGCATTTCTAAAATAGCCTTTCCTCGATTACTTTCTTTGGTTGCCAGCCTACTGATCCCGTCAATTTTGCTTTTACCTTCGCAGAATGCTGCCAGAATGGAAATTATAGGGAAAAGGTCAGGGCAATTCTCTGCGTCAATTTCAAAATGGGTCAGAGGAGCTTTGTGTATGTGAATAATTCCGCTTTCTTCCTCTTGGGACATACTCGCTCCGGCTTGTGCCAGAATGTCCATAATAGAAAGATCTGCCTGAAGCGAAGCCGTGTCAAGACCTTTTAGTGATGCTTCTCCGAAAATGGCGCCTGCAACAAGGAAATTGGCTGCTGAACTCCAATCCGCCTCAATATCAATATCATTTGCCTTATATCTCTGTCCGCCCTTAATGTGGAATATTATCTCTTCGCAAAGTGTCCAGTCCTGTGTCTCAAAGAATTCATCGCCACCTTCCATCTCACTTTCAATAATGATTCCGAATTTTCTCAGAATATCTATTGTCATAAATATATATGGAATACTCTTGGGCTCTTTAAGATGAATTATGGTGTTTTCTTGAATCAATGGCAGTGCCGCCAGAAGGCCGGAAATCAATTGCGAGCCTTCTTTGCCTGAGATCCGAACATTTCCGCCTTTTAATGAGCCTCTGATTGATAGAGGAATATGTATCTCTCCGTCTCGAATATCTCCGTTAATGCTGATTCCGAAGGCCTTCAGCATATCTTGTGCACCCTTCAAGGGCCTGTTTTTCAGAGTCCCATCTCCGGTGATTAGTACATTATTTGAGGCTATGACTCCCATAATAGGAATCATTATTTTTGTTAAAAAACCTGATTCTCCCGTGTGAAGTGTGTTTTCTTTAAAACAGCCCATAGAAGCCCCGATACCTTTGATTTTCAGAACAGAGTTGTCAGTATCTATATTCCTGTTATTATATGGTGCTCCTATGGTGACTTCAGCGCCTATTGCTCTGGCAACTGAAATTGCGGAATCGTTGTCTCCGCAAGGCGAATAGCCTTTTAATAAGGATGTTCCTTCGGCTAATGCTGCTGAAATTATAGCTCTCTGTGCAATACTTTTAGAACATGGCATTTCTATTGGTGTGGTATCATTGCCAAAAATTGCAGGCTCGAAGTCTCCGTATACAGCTTTTCTGAACTCTTTTACAGGCCATTGTCTAGAGGCCGCGCAAGCATCATCATCAAGCGAAGCATAAGAAAAAGGAGCTCCATTACGCAGGCACCCTATTCTGGAATTCTTGCCCATTTCACCCATACAAAAGGCTATCAGCTTGTTGGCATCAAATTCTCTATATAAATTCAATACCCTGTCAACATCTTTTTCGGAAATGGCTGTGGTGGCTATTTTGACAATATCCGCACCAACACCGAAACATTTTTCCACTAAGGCTTTAAGGGCAATAGATGAATCCGTACCATTGAAATCGTGGTAAGATCTGATAAGATAGGTGCCGAATTCTTGGGCTTCCCGACGGATTCTTTTCGACATCATTGCCGGTGCTTCTATTTCTATATCAGCGTATGAAGCACCAGCCTTTATGGCTGTAATTAATTTTGATTCGCATATTTGGAAAGCTTGGGATTCTATTTTACTGTCAGACTTTTCAGGTATTTCTGATTTTAGTCTTTCAACTAAACTGCTTATTCTGCAAGTTGCCACTAATGGCAAATCACAATTCCGGAAAAGTTCTTCAATCTCATTCTGTGTCAGTTCGCAGCTGTCAAGGCGTATTTCCGCCATTTCTACTTCAGGATCTGAAAGAATTTCCAGAATCTCATTATAATCCTTATTATGAATTGTTATGCAAATCATTTATCTTTTTCAATGATATTCAATACTTTTTCTACTTCAAGATTTTTCTCGACAACCTTTCCTATGCTCTCAATCAGAATAAAGTGTATCATTCCTTCTTCTGTCTTCTTGTCTTTTTTCATAGCATCTGCCAAAGAGGCAGTCTGAAAAGGAGAGGTGGTCGCAAGACCGCAAGATACAAAATCATTTTGTATATTACGAGCCAATTCCTTGTCTTTGCATATTCCGATTTGCTGAGACAAGTCCGCTGCTATTGAAATACCTATGGCTACAGCCTCTCCGTGACTTATATTGTTGCTTCCTCCTGTCTGGTTATTTGTCAGACTTGCCTGCCATTCAATGGCGTGTGCAAATGTATGACCAAGATTGAGTTTTCTTCTTTCTCCTTTTTCGTACTTGTCTCGGCTCACAATATCTGCCTTAATAGCTGCGGCTGCATGTATAAGAGTTAAGAGCTCTTTTTTATATGATTTTATAGAGGACTCTTTGTCTTTGGAAGAATGTATTAAGGAAAGTATTCTGACCGCTTTTTCATAATTATAATCTCTGTTGTCGATAATAAAGGTCTTGAGCATTTCCGCACTGCCTGATACGAAATCCCTATATGATAGGGTTTCAAGCACTTCAGGACATTCAAAAATAAATTCGGGCATACGGATTGTTCCGAGCATGTTTTTATAATTC
Source organism: uncultured Bacteroidales bacterium (assembly GCA_963548935.1). GTDB lineage: Bacteria > Bacteroidota > Bacteroidia > Bacteroidales > UBA932 > Cryptobacteroides. The sequence goes on along the minus strand of CAUUVS010000001.1, from coordinate 279,540 downwards.
ATAAAATTGACTCCGTTTTTGCCCCCTATTGCAGCATCGACCTGAGATAGAATAGTTGTCGGTACGAATGCAGACCGAAGTCCTCTTTTGTATATCGAAGCGGCAAAACCCGTAATATCCGTGGTTATTCCTCCTCCGATGCCTAACAGCAGAGCATTTCGGTCAGCATTTTTCTCCAAAAGCCAGCTGCATACTTGCATAACAGACTGCATGCTTTTTTTTTCTTCTTCGGCGATTATCGCAAAAAAATCTACTGTCTTATGGTTGCCGTTAGTTCCGTTAGCGTCATTAATTTTATGAATCAGTTTGTCGGCATATCCTTTGACTGAAATATCATACAACACAAATATTCTATGATAGGATTCCAGATATTGAACGATATCCGTTACTGTCTCTCCTAATAAAATATGGCTTGAAGTCGACCTATCCGAAAGTATTTTAATCTTATTCATATTGCGACATTGAATATACAAAGATAATATTTTAACAATCTTAATCTTGTATTATTTGATTTTTGTCTGAAAATAAATATCTTTGCAATCCTAACAGTTTATCCTTTTAGGCCCGAGTGGCGGAATTGGTAGACGCGAAGGACTCAAAATCCTTTGTCCTTAAAAGATGTGCCGGTTCGAGCCCGGCCCCGGGCACTTAAACCTATATTTCTGGATTTCAGGAGTATAGGTTATCTTTATGTATGTCGGGTATTAGCAAGATAATGAATAAAACGCAATGGAAGTGAAGGAATTAATCTTCTTCTAAGTGATTTTTGCACAATTTTCTTAATTAAATTATATCTTTGAAGCACCTCCTTACATTCCTTCCCTCGAATAAGATGCAAAAACGAGAAATTAAATCCGTTACAATATAGTAAATGCAAAAATTCGCTTTAAAAGGTAGATGATGTATACCTTTAAGAGCAATCCACAAAAACAATAATACGAGAATGGATAAGATACAAAGCATAATGGCACGCTGGACAGCCATACAACCTCTCTCTGCCAGAGATAGAGAAATGTTGAGTCGTCGCTTTACTATTGTACAATCGAATGTTTAAAAATAAAAATCTATAAAATTCTCTGTATATTTGCAGTTTAGGGTAATAATGCCCTAAATATGGCTAAGTATGAAAAATATAAGGAATTTTTGCATAATCGCACATATAGATCATGGTAAGAGTACTTTGGCTGACAGGCTTCTGGAACAGACAAGGACAGTTATGTCTCGTGAAATGGAGAATCAGGTGCTTGACAGCATGGATCTTGAAAAAGAAAAAGGAATTACCATAAAAAGTCACGCTATCCAGATGGATTATGTCTATAAGGGCGAAAAATACAAACTCAATCTTATTGATACTCCCGGACATGTGGATTTCTCTTATGAAGTTTCCAGATCCATAGCTTCTTGCGAGGGAGCTCTTTTAGTAGTAGATGCTTCTCAAGGTGTTCAGGCTCAGACAATTTCCAATCTTTATCAGGCTGTGGATCACAATCTTGAGATAATCCCTGTACTGAACAAGATTGATATGGACGCTGCTCAGGTCGATGTGGTTACAGATGAAGTCTGCGATTTGCTCGGCTGTGACCCTGAAGATGTTTTCAAGGTTTCTGCACGTACCGGTGAGGGTGTTGCTCCTCTTTTAGATGCAATAATCGAGAAGATTCCTTCTCCATCCGGAGATCCGGATGCCCCTTTACAGGCGTTGATTTTTGATTCCGTATTTAATTCTTTCAGAGGAATTATAGCCTATTTCAAGGTAAAAAACGGTTCTATTAAATCTGGAGATAATGTAAAATTCTTCAATACCGGTCAGGAATACGTCGCTGATGAAGTAGGAGTCCTTAAATTGAAAATGCAGCCGGCAAAAGAGGTAAGTTGCGGTGATGTCGGATATATTATATCCGGCATAAAGACTGCCGCTGAAGTAAAGGTGGGAGATACTATCACACACGTTGAAAGGCCATGCAAAGAGGCGATTGCAGGTTTTGAAGAGGTCAAACCTATGCTTTTTGCCGGAATGTATCCTGTGCAGGCAGATAAATATGAAGACCTGCGTGCCGCTCTTGAAAAATTCCAGTTAAATGATGCATCTTTTGTTTATGAGCCGGAGTCTTCATTAGCTTTGGGTTTCGGTTTTAGATGCGGTTTTTTAGGACTTCTTCATTTAGAGATAGTTCAGGAAAGGCTGTTCAGAGAATTTGGTATGGATGTTATCACCACAGTGCCGAATGTCTCTTACGAAGTATATACCACTAAGGGTGGTGTTATCTCGGTGCACAACCCGTCAGGTCTTCCGGCACCTACTCTGATAGAAAAAATTGAAGAGCCTTATATCAGAGCTCAGATTATTTCAAATACCGAGTTCTATGGTCCGATTATGAAATTATGTTTAGACAAAAGAGGAATACTTATAAATCAGCATTATATTACTTCAGATAGGGTAGAATTGACATATGAGATGCCTCTTTCAGAAATAGTATTCGATTTTTATGATAAGCTTAAATCTATTTCAAAGGGTTATGCGTCATTTGATTATCATATTATTGGGTATCGTCCTGCAAAACTTGTTAAATTAGATATTCTTCTCAACGGAGACCCTGCTGATGCTCTTTCTTCTCTTATTCATGAAGATCATGCTTATGAATTCGGTCGCAAGATTTGTCTTAAACTCAAAGACCTTATACCTCGTCAGCAGTTCGATATTGCGATTCAGGCTGCCATAGGGGCCAAGATCATTGCCAGAGAGACTGTGCGGCAGGTGCGTAAGGATGTGACTGCCAAATGTTATGGAGGTGATGTTTCACGAAAAAGAAAACTACTTGAAAAACAGAAGGAGGGCAAGAAGAGAATGCGTCAGATAGGGGCAGTTCAAGTGCCTCAAAGTGCGTTTATGGCTGTCCTTAAATTAGATTAGTTATTATGGAATCCGGAATTGCCATAATGATGACAGTTTATAACAGCAAAGAAAAGGTATGCTCCTTTCTCGACAACTGCTATCATCAGATCGATGCAATGAGAGGACTCTATCCATATATTTTTGATATATACGTTGTCGATGATGGTAGCATTGATGGGACATCTGACATTATAAAAAATGTTTTTCCCGATGTGCATCTTATTAAGGGTGACGGCCGGCAATATTGGAATCAAGGAATGAGGCTGGCATGGAAAACCGCATCACGACAGGACTATGATTTTTATATCTGGGCAAATATAAATACTGTTTTGAGAGACGGGGCTATCGCTGCGATGATGGAAAATTCTCAATATCTTGGAAACAAGGCTATTATTGTAGGTTCGGCTGTTGATGTTAAAGGCAATCTGACTTCAGGAGGCCGTACGAGAACTAATAAAATTGTTGCGCCTGAATCTGTAATTCCGGTGCCTTGTTTCACAATCAATGGCAATTTCGTACTTGTTCCGCGCTCTGTATATAAAGAACTTGGAAATTTTGATCATAGATATCACCACGCTTTAGGAGATTTGGATTATGGAGTAAGGGCTTTCAAAGCAGGTATTCCGAGAGTGGTTGCTCCTGGTGTTCTGGCTGACTATAATCCGGATATGGCGGTGCCTAAATGGAGAGATTCTGCATATTCGCTCAAAGAACGATACAGGTATTTTTTGGGTCCCAAGGGGCATCCTCCAAAAGAACAGTTCGTGTACGATATGAGAAGCGTGGGATTCTTTCAGGCTGTCGCACATTTCTTGACATTGAATATAAAAGTTATTTTTGCCCATGGCAAGAAGACTACCGCAGTCTTTTGATAAATTAAATTGATTATGAAAATAAGTTCAGTAATAGCTTCGTTGAGGCTTCGTACATTGCCGCTTTCTTTGGCCGGCTCAATTTTAGGTATATTGCTTGCTGTTTCTGAATATAGGATAGACTGGAAAGTGGCTCTATTTATTTTACTTACCACAGTGTCTCTTCAAATACTTTCAAATTTATCAAATGAACTTGGGGACGTACTCAGAGGTACTGATACAAAAGATAGGCAGGGACCTGTATATAGCCTAAATACAGGTGAAATGACAATCGGTAATATGAAATTTCTTATAGGTCTTTTTGTCGGTATTTGCATTTTATCAGGACTTCTGATGGTATATTTCTCATTCGGGACATTATTTTGTTTTGAATCTCTTTGTCTTATGCTTCTCGGAGCAGCTGCAATTTTGGGCGCAATGAAATATACTCTCGGTCGAAACCCTTATGGATACAGGGGGTTGGGAGATTTTTATGTACTTGTTTTTTTTGGCCTTGTAGCAGTTCTTGGTTCTTATTTTGTTGCTTCTCATGAAATACCCAATAGTCTTTTAGTGCTGCCTGCATTGTCCATAGGTTTTTTCTGTGTTGCAGTCTTGAATGTAAATAATATGAGAGATATGCGTACGGATGCCAAAAATAGGGTGACTGTGGCAATCCGATTGGGACTTAAAGGCTCGAGGATTTATCAGACAATACTTATCGCTTCCGGATGGGTGCTGATGCTTATTTTCTGTTTTCTGAGATTTTTGGATCCTTGGCATTTTCTTTTTGTATTGACATTACCCCTTTTTATATGTCATCTTCACGGAGTATGGACAAAAAGCGATCATGACCTTGATCCAATGTTGCCGCTCTTGGTTATATCTACATTCCTTTTTGCTTTATTGACAGGTATAGGATTTGTTGTTTTTTTATTAAATCAATAGTTGATATGGCTAATATCATGGAAAGATATCTTGTCGGGGAATGTTTTTAGTAGTGAGCTTTATTTTAAAGAGGAGTGTCATTTCTTTTTAAACGGAAGATAATGGATTTTGAACTTTTTAAAGATATATTAAGTATTGATTCTACTTCAGGCAAGGAAAGGGAATTAGCTCTTTTCCTTGAGAAAAGATTACGTACTCCGAAAAATTCTGTCAAGAGTTTTGAGGTTGGTGACGGCACTCTGAACCTTTTGTTTTCGTGGGGAGAGCCGCAGTTTTATTTTTGTACGCATCTTGATACGGTACCTCCTTATATCGCTCCCACTTTTGAAAATGATGTTATTCGCGGTCGTGGAAGCTGTGATGCCAAAGGACAGATTTTTTCTATGTTTTCCGCGTGCCGTGAATTGGAAAGAGAAGGCTTTACGGATTTTGCTCTTCTTCTATTAGCAGGTGAAGAAATCGGTTCGTATGGAGCAAAAGCCTATTCCCGTGATTGTGTCGGTGGAAAATACGTGATCGTAGGTGAGCCTACAAGAAACAGAATGATTTCAGCAAGTAAAGGCACGAAATCTTTCAAAGTGACAATTCATGGTAAAAGCTGTCATTCCGGTTATCCTGAAGAGGGAGAGAGCGCTGTGGAAAAATTTGTGGACTTTATCGATCGAATAAGAATGGTGGATTTTCCTGATGATACTGAACTTGGAAAAACCGTATGGAATATAGGAAAACTTGTAAGCGATAATCCTCAAAACGTATTGAGCCCTGAAGTCGTTTTCAGAATTTATTTCAGAACCACTTTTGCAAGCGATGTCATTGTGACTTCCGTAATGCGTTCTATGGCTGGTAAGGATATTGAAATTGAGGAGTTTGGCGGAGACGCTCCTATGAGATACTTTGTTCTTGATGGTTTTGAAACGAGTATTGCTGCTTTCGGTAGCGATGCTCCGCAGCTTTATAAATTTGAAAATCGGATTTTATGTGGTCCCGGTTCTATTTTGACAGCACATAGACCGGATGAGTATATCACTTTTTCGGAGTTGGAGATGGCACAGGAAAATTATATAAAAATATATAAAACAATAAAAACATGCTTTTAACTTACATAGTGACTGCTCTGTTGTCTGTCGGGCCACAGATTCTTATTCCTGCTCCGGCAGATTATGAGATAGGGAAAGGACATTTGACTCTTTCAGAAAAGGTCTCTTATTTCATTGTGACCGATGCTTCATTAGGTAGTGATGACTTTGAAGACTTTGAAACTTATATCGATAATTGTGCTCTTCATTTTGTGAAATCAAAGAGAAAAGCCGCTTCGTCAGTTATTTTTTATATAGGAGACAAGAGGTTTGAATCAATGATAAATGCAAGGGTTTCGGACAATTCTTGTCGAAATTCGGCATATTCGATAAATATCGGTAAAAATGGAATAGTGGTAAAGTCTGTTACTGTAAAAGGTGCTTTTTATGCTATTCAAAGTCTTTTGCAAATGAAAGCAGTATCGGATGAATTTGAATATTGTACAATCATCGATTATCCGAGATTTCCATATAGGGGAATGATGCTGGATTTATCCAGAAATTTCAGCGGAAAGGATTTTATATGCAAGCAATTGGATATGATGGCTCTATTGCGTATGAATACTCTTCATCTTCACCTTACGGATGATGCAGGCTGGAGGATTCAGATAGATGCCTATCCTAAACTTACAAGCGTTTCCGCGTGGCGTATAGGTAAAACATGGAAAGACTGGCAAACAATGCATGCCTATGCCGAAGAGGGCTCTCCTTATGCTTCCGGAGGATATCTGACTAAAGATGATATACGGTTTATTGTAAATTATGCTGCCCTTAGGCATATTGACGTCATTCCGGAAATAGAAATTCCCGGCCATAGTCGTGAGGTTTTGGAAGCATATCCATGTCTTGCCTGCAGGGTGGACAAGAATGACCCCTCCTCTTCTTTATATAGTTCGGATATCTGTCCCGGAAATGAGAAAACTTATGAGATGTTTAGTAATATATTGGAAGAGGTAATGGAGCTTTTCCCATCGAAATATATTCATATCGGAGGAGACGAGGCTTCGAAAGAGTCTTGGCATAAATGCGAGATTTGTCGTGAGGCAATTGAAAAAAACGGATTGAAAAATGTAGATGAATTACAGGATTACTGTATCGGCAGGATAAGTGATTTTGTAAGGAGCAAGGGGCGTCAAATTATAGGCTGGGATGAGATTCTGCACGAAAATCTTGATGAGGGAACAGCAATTATGGTTTGGAGAGGAGAGGGACAATGTCGTAGGGCATTGGAGCAAGGTCTTGACGTTATAGTCTCCCCTACGACCCATTGTTATTTGGATTATACTCAGGATCCGGGTTTTAAAGAACCGGAGTCCATAGGAGGTTATATAAGTTTGGAAAAGGCATATTCTTTCGAACCGGAAAATATTGATAAAAAAGCCGAAAGCGGTGGCAAAATCTTAGGTTTGCAAGGAAATTTATGGAGAGAATACATACCGACTGACGAACATACAGAGTATATGCTGTATCCGAGGCTCTATGCTTTGGCTGAAGTGGGGTGGACTCCTCGTGAAAAACGTGATTATGTGGATTTTAGAGAACGTGCATTAATGTTCAGTAAGATTATGTTAAGTAAAGGGTATAACTCTTTTGCTTTGGAGACTGAAATCGGAGACCGGCCGGAATCGAAAGAACCTATCTCTCATCTTGCTGTAGGTAAAAGGGTTTTCTATAATACTAAATATGAAAATAAATATTCAGGTGTGGGGGAAGGCACCCTTACCGATGGACTTAGAGGAGGTTGCAGCCATGGCACTCCGAGATGGTTGGGATTTAATGATAAAGATGTGGATGTAATAGTGGATTTGGAGAAGAATACGGATATCCATTATGTAGGAGCAACTTTTATGAGTGCTTACGGAGCATGGATCGGCTTGCCGGAATCTGTGGAAATCTTACTTTCCGATGATGGAAAAAATTTTCGTAAGACAGCAAGTATTTTGAATCAGGTTCCCTCTTGCGTAAAAGAACAATTGTTTATAGTTTTCGGAAGTGTTATGAATGAGAGAGCCAGATATATTCGATATGTGGCTAAGAAAAGAGAAGCGCCGTTCAATGACTGGTTATTTGTTGATGAGATTATTGTGAATTAGAATAGTAATCCGTAAAAACGTAAATTTGTTGACAAAGAATTGATGATATTATGATAGTTTGCAAATTCGGAGGTACTTCAGTACAGAATAAAGAAGCTATAGAGAGGGTAATAGAAATAATCCGTATACGTCTAAAGGAACGTCCTGTAGTGGTGGTGTCCGCTTTTTCTAAAGTGACAAGGATGCTATGCGAAATTGCTGACGAGGCTGAAGCGAAGCAAGAATCCGGAGTTGAATCTCTTATTGCGCAAATAAGAGAGCGGCATAATTCTGTTGCCTCTGAACTGCTTGCAGGCAAACCTGATATCTTGAAAGAAACTTTGCATAGGATTCAAGGATTGTGCGACTCCCTTGAGGCCTTTGTTAAAGGTGTTTGCATGATAGGAGAGTTGTCGCCAAGGAGTCAGGCCAATATTATTTCAACAGGTGAATTGCTGTCTTCTACCATTGTGAGCGATGCAATGAATGCTTATGGTATCAAATCTCGTTGGGTGGACGCAAGGAGGATGATAATTACAGATGATAATTATCTTAGTGCCAGACCTGATCTTGAGGCAACTCAGACCAATGTGCGTAGAATTCTGTCTGAAGAATCCAAAGGATGTGACATTATTCTTACTCAGGGTTTTATTGCATCCTCTTCTTCAGGAGCAACGACTGTCTTAGGTTTTGAGGGCTCGGACTATTCTGCTGCAATATTAGGAATGTCATCAGATGCTGCAAAGGTTGAAATATGGACAGATGTTGATGGAATAAGGACGGCCGATCCAAGAGTTGTGGAGAAAACGTCAAGAATTGAAGAAATATCTTATGAGGAAGCTGCTGAAATGGCATATCTTGGAGCAAGAGTCCTTCATCCTCTTACGATAGATCCTGCCAGAAGAAAAAATATTCCTATAAAAGTGCTGAATTCCAAGAATCCGGACTGCGAGGGTTCTTCTGTTGTTAAAGACGACTCTATATCAGACGGGCCTAAATCAATCGCTTTTCGTGATGAAATAGATTATCTTGTAGTGTCTTCGGAGAGACTTGATGGAGTATCGGCTATGTTGGCCGTGATATTCGGAATAATTAATTCGTGCAATATTGCTGCGCTTTTGGTAAGCGCTACGGAATCAAAAGTTTCGCTAACTTTGGAATCGGGACAATCCGGAATAGAAGAAGCCATAAGACAAATATCCGAGAGGTATTCTGTTATACGTTATAGGGACAAGGCTCAAGTATCGGTTGTCGGTAAAAATGTCATAATGTGCAAAAGACTTATAGATGATATGAAGGATATTGCAGGCAATATTTATATGGTTACGGAAGGAGCAGGGCTTATGAACATCAGTTTCGTTATAGATAAGGACAAGATTGTCGAAACTGTGAATGGCTTGCATAATAAATTATTTTAATGGTATAGTATTATGAAGGTGGTTATTTCAGGATATGGCAAAATGGGGCATATTGTGGAAAAAGAATTGGCCTCAAGAGGAATAGAGTGTGTTGGCGCTACAGAGAATGTCAAGAATTTTGATGTTGCCGTAGCTGCCGGAAGCGTATGCATAGATTTTACCACCCCTGATGCTTTTAGGCAGAATTACAAATTCTTGGCAGAGAATTTCAAGGCTGTGGTAATAGGTACCACAGGTTGGTATGACATCAAGAACGAAGTATTTGCATATTTTGAAAAATGCAGGACTCCTATGATATGGGCGTCCAATTTCTCTGTGGGCATTAATGTTATGACTGCCGCTGTTGAAATGGTCTCAAAATATTTAGGCCTTTCGGGAGGTTATTCTCCTTATATTGTGGAAAAACATCATATTCATAAACTTGATGCTCCGAGCGGAACTGCCAAGACATTGGCTTTGGTTGTAGAGCAGGGTATTAAAACACATGTGGATATTGCTTCTGTAAGGGTAGGCGAAGTGCCGGGCATACATACTGTCGGCTTTGAAGGCAAGAATGACAGAATAACCATAGAGCATGAGGCTTTTTCCCGTCAAGGTTTTGCAGAGGGGGCTGTGAGTGCCGCTCTGATGACAGAGGGGATTGAGGGGGTTCATGAATTCAAGGAATTATTTATAAGGGAGGTTTGATATGGACAAGCCATTGATAATTAAAGGTTGCGGTACTGCACTTGTTACACCGTTTAAGTATGGAGAGGTGGATTTGGAGTGTTATAGGTCACTTGTCAGAAGACAGGAAGAGGCCGGAATCGATTTCTTGGTTCCTCTTGGCACGACGGCTGAAACGCCTTGTCTGAGTAATGATGAAAAAGTGGAATTGCTTCAGGCTACAAAAGAAGTATCCGGCAATCTGCCTGTTATAGTCGGATGTGGAACAAATTCATTATCGGCGACTTTGAAAAATATTGAAATTTTTGAGCCGCATTGTCCTGATGCCTATTTGGTTGTTGTGCCATATTATAACAAACCTACTCAGGAAGGAATGTTTCAATATTTCAAGGCAGTTGCAGATTCTACGGATAAGGGTATCGTCATATATAATGTTCCGGGAAGAACAGGTGCCAATATGTTGCCTGACACCACTTTGAGACTTGCAGAGATTAATAATATCATAGCGGTCAAAGAAGCCTCCGGTAATATTGATCAGATTTTGAAAATAAAGAGAGCTGCACCTGAAGGTTTTAGCGTTTTAAGCGGTAATGACAACCAGACACTTCCTTTGATGGCTTGCGGCGCTGACGGAGTGGTAAGCGTAGCATCTAATATTGCTCCTGAATTGATTAAAAAACTTGTTATGGCTGTTTGGAATAGTAATATTCCGGAGGCTGTCAAGTTGAATAACAAGCTTATACCGTTGTTCGATAATTGCTTTATCGAAAGCAACCCTATTGCCGTTAAAGGAGGAATGTCTCTTATGGGGTTATGTCGCAATGAGTTGCGTCTGCCTCTTACATCTGCCACCATGACGACAATGGAAATTATGAAAAAAACAATTGAGGAATTATGGCGGAAATAGAAAAATTTTATGATACATGTCGCCGTCTTGAGTCCGGCGAGATAAGGGTTGCCGAGAAGAAAGGTGATGAGTGGATAGTCAATACTTGGATTAAAGAAGTGATTCTAAGTGGCTTCCGCTTAGGAAATCTTATTGATATGAGTGACGGCGCTTTTTCTTTTTTTGATAAAGATACAGTTCCTGCCAGAAAGTTTTCAGTGCAGGATAAGGTAAGAATTGTACCTGGAGGCACCACAGTAAGAATAGGCTCTTATATAGCCCCCTCTGTGATAATAATGCCACCTTCTTATATCAATATCGGAGTTTATGTGGATGAGGGCTCTATGATTGATTCCCATGCATTGGTAGGATCTTGTGCACAGGTTGGCAAAAACGTTCATTTATCGGCTGCTTCACAGTTGGGAGGTGTTCTGGAGCCTGTAGGTGCTTTGCCGGTTATTATAGAAGACAACGTTTTTATCGGAGGCAACTGTGGAATATATGAAGGTACGATAGTTAAAGAAAATGCAGTTATTGGTACCGGTGTTATAATCAACAAGGCGACAGCCATATATGATGCTGTGTCAGGAAACTATATAAAGGCCGATACCAATGGCAGGATTATAGTTCCTGAAGGCGCTGTAGTTGTTGCCGGTAGCAGACCTATTTCAAAAGGACCCGGAAAAGATTCAGGCATCCAGTTATATACACCTGTAATTGTGAAATACAGAGATTGTAAGACATCTGCCTCTGTAACATTGGAAGATTTGTTAAGATAATGAACTACGGTAAATTCTTTTCTTTGGATACAGCCTCTTTTATGAGATCTCCTGTAAGGGAAATTTTCAGTAGAGTGAAACTCGATGAAATATATTCATTTGCAGGTGGATATCCTTCGGAAGATACTTTTCCTCTCAATGATATTGATGACATTATGAGCAAAGTTATTTGCAAATATGGAGGAAAAGCCTTTCAGTATGGTGCCACTCAAGGAGTTATAGAACTTAGAAAAGCACTTGCCGAAAGGTATGATGTCCCGATTGATAATATACAGATTACATCTTCATCCCAACAAGGGATTGACGTTTGTACCAGGATACTGGTAGATCCGGGAGATGTGGTATTGACATTTAATCCTACCTATCTTGGTGCCATACAGTCATTTAAATCTTATCGTGCCGAAATCGTGGGAGTTTCTCATAAAGGCGCTTTGGAGGATTTTGAAAATGCTTTTATTGATGCTATTGAGAGGGTAAATGCTGAAGGTAAAAAATTGAAGTTTCTCTATGTGATTCCTGACTTTCAGAATCCTTCAGGAGAGACTCTTACTCTCAAGGAGAGGGTGATTCTTATTGATTTGGCTAAGGAGTATGATTTTTTGATTGTTGAGGATTGCCCGTATCGCGAATTACGCTACGAAGGCGAAAGCTTGCCTACAATATATTCTATGTCACAGGACAGGGTTATTCATTTGGGTTCTTTTTCAAAAATATTTGCTCCGGGGTTTCGTATAGGCTGGATGTTTGCTCCTAAGGAAATTTTGGAAAAAATATATATTTGCAAGCAGTCTCTTGACTTATGCCCTCCTGTTTTTGACCAATATGTGGCGGCTGAATTTATGGGTTCAGGCCTGCTTGATGCGAATCTTGAAAAAAGTATAAGATTGTATCGTGGCAAGAGAGATACCATGCTTGGGCTCTTAGAAAAGTATATGCCGGAAAAAGTATCTTGGACCTCTCCTGAAGGCGGTTTGTTTTTGTATCTGATACTACCTGATACGTTTGATGCAGTGGCTTTTTACGAAAAAGCATTGTCGTCCGGAGTCGCATATGTGGCAGGCAATTTCTTTTGTCCTGACGGCAGCGGACATAATACTATGAGGCTGAACTTCTCTTTTATGGATGAAGAAAAGATTAAGGAGGGCATACCCTTGTTGTGTCAATTGATAAGCGAGGAAATATGATGACTTTATACAAATATCATGGTGCGGGTAATGATTTTCTGATTGGGGACAATAGAGATGGCGCTATTGTGTTGGATACAGCAAAGATACAATTACTTTGTGATCGTCATCTCGGTTTCGGTTCTGATGGCCTGATGCTATTGGAAAATAGCGACACATATGATTTTGCAATGAAATTTTATAATCCTGACGGCTCAAGCGGAATGATGTGTGGCAATGGAGGTCGATGCATAGTGGCCTTTGCTGCTGACAAAGGCTACAAGAGCTTTAATTTTGATGCGCCGGATGGACCTCATCAGGCGCAGATTATTCAAAAAGGCAATCCTAAGATTGTCAGGTTGAGACTAAAAGATGTAAAACAGTTCAAGAAAATATCTAAGCAGGAGTATTTTATAGATACGGGGACAAGACATTTCATCAGATTGGTGGACAATATTGAAAATTATGATGTATCGGTAGAAGGCAGAAAAATCCGTTTTGATAAGAGGTTTGCCCCTATTGGCACAAATGCCAATTTTATGTGTGTTGAAGATAACAAGCTGAAAGTCAGGACTTATGAGAAGGGTGTGGAAGATGAGACTTTGGCTTGCGGCACGGGAATTGTAGCATCTGCAATTGCGGCTTATATGTCCGGTATACCTTATTTTGCCCTTGAAAATGGAGTTTGCAAGTATAATGTTCTTGCTAAAATTTCTTCTTTATCAGTTGAATTCCGACCGATAGATAATGGAATGGGTTTTACTGATATATGGCTTACCGGTCCGGCTGAATATGTCGGGGATATTATAGTTAAATAAATATTATAAATATGAAAAAGTTATTAGTGATATTGATTGGAGCAGTATGTATAACAAGTTGTCTTAAAGGTTCTTATCAGTCTAATTATACGGCAGTTTGCAGTTTTGAATTTAACAATATATTTAAAGATAGCCTATATTCCAAGTCTTATTTTGCCGAAGGCGGTTTTGTTTTCAATAGTTTTAGTAATAAGTCTGAGCAATTTTTAGGCGGTTTTCTGATTTCCATGAAGTGTGATACTATCTATAAGTCCGGACATAAAAGCCGCTCACCTTATTGTGTCGCTGATACAACCGCTATTGGGAAATGTTTCCTTGTGTTTAAACAATCTGAAAAAGAGACAATGCCCGAACACGATATAATATTTTTATCTACGGAAGCAGGAATTGCTATGCCTCAAAACTGTTATGTTAACAATACCAATGATGTTGCAAATATTGTAATGTTCGGAAGAGATGCTGTTCCTGCATTTAAAGAGGGGGATTATCTCAAACTGACAATAACTGCCACATTGGGCGGTAAGGTGAAAGATAAGAAGGTGGAAGTGAATCTTGCCGAATACAAAGGGGTATTGAAAGTCTTGAAGGACTGGAAACTTGTGAACCTTACTTCCTTAGGAGATTTTGATTTTCTGGATTTTGAGTTGACTTCTAACAGGAATGATATTCCTATGCTATTCTGTATGGATCATTTTGTGGCAAAGGTTGATATTAGTCAATAGATATTTTATTGGAATTATAATAATCCTGCCGGAATAGTCATTATTATTTCTTGTCGGGATTCATCTAAGGACAGAATGAGATCTTCGTGAAGAGGAAGCATTATCTGTCCTTTTTTCGTTTCCACATGTATACAAAGATTGCCCGGTATTTCTTCAAGGTTGGCAATAGTGCCAACCATTGTACCGTTTTCATCTTTGATTATCCAGCCTATGATAGCGGAAAAATTGTTCTCATCGTATTCAAGGGTATTTCTTTCGGCAAAGATGTCTCTACCGACAATTTCTTCTGCATCTTTGTAACTCAAAATGTCGTTGAGTCTTACAAAAGCACGAGATGTACCTTTTAATTTAAATGATTTGATAAAAAAAGGAACCGGAAGTCCATCATAATAGATGAATACCGGTTCTTTCTGATTGATATCTTCTGGTGCAAATTCACGGAAACCAATTATGATTTCCCCATCGGTACCATTTGATTTCAATACCTTAGCAATCTTAAGCAAGTTGTTATCAACCGCTTCGGACATGGTTTTTAGGCTTCTTGGGTTTCAGCCGGGGCTTCTTCGGCCGGAGAAACGGTAGCGTCTTCAGCTACCTTTGCGGCAGCAGCCTCTTCAGCTGCTTTTTTTGCTGCTTCTTCAACCTCTTCCCTCTTCTTGTTGAGCGCTTCTGCCCTTTCTTTGTTTACCTTAGCTTCGGCTTCTGCAGCAGCTTTTGCCTTGTCTGCAGCAGCCTTGCTCAAACCGCTTTTCTTAGCTTCGATTTTGGCATCTCTTTGAGCTTTCCACTCTGCAAATTTTTTGTCAGCTTCTTCTTGGGTAAAAGCACCCTTGGCCACACCTCCTGCAAGGTGTTTGCGGAGAAGGACTCCCTCATAAGAAAGTATACGACGAGTAACGAGAGTTAGTTCTGCACCTACATTCAGCCATGCAAGAGCTTTATCGTTGTCAAGAACGATAGATGCAGGGTTTGAGTTTGGATTGTAAGTGCCGATCTGCTCGATGTAACGACCGTCACGTGGTGAACGTGTGTCTGCCACTACAATGTGGAAGAATGCGAAATTCTTCTTTCCGCGGCGCTGTAAACGAATTTTAACAGCCATTGTGAATCTGTTTAAAAGTTAATATTAATGCTTTCTTCACGAGAAAGCGTCTGCAAATATAGGAATAATTTTCTATTAAATATCAAAGGATGATCTTATCTTGTCTATTGAGTCAAGAAGCTCCCATCCGAAGAACTGTACGAGTTTTTCTACCTCTTTGCCGTTTCTTATGAGCTTCAATGTCTTTTGGTATGGTTGTCTTCCAAAATGTCCATAAGCCGCTGTAGGTTCATAAATAGGATTTTTAAGATGAAACTTTTCTATTATTTTAGCAGGCCGCAAATCAAACAATTCCGTTACTTTTGTAGCTATATAGTTGTCAGTAAGCTTGTTGCCTTTTTTATCGCAGGCTGCTGTCCCATAAGTATCTACAAAGACACTTACCGGTCTCGCTATTCCTATTGCATAGGCCACCTGTACAAGCATTTCTTTTGCTATTCCTGCAGCTACCATATTTTTGGCAATGTATCTTGCAGCATAAGCTGCGCTTCTGTCCACTTTTGAAGGATCTTTTCCTGAGAAAGCACCGCCACCATGTGCGCCTTTGCTGCCGTAAGTATCAACAATTATTTTTCGACCCGTAAGCCCGGTGTCTCCGTGTGGACCGCCGATTACAAATTTGCCTGTAGGATTGACATGAAGTATAAATTTGTCATCAAAGAGGGCTTCTGTTTCTTTTGGAAGGCTTTTTATAAGTTTTGGAATAAGTATATTTCTAATATCTTCTTCTATTTTGTCGTGCATTGCCTTATCGACAGTATCCCGGCCGTATTGTCTTACAGCTTCCGCCACACTCATTTTTCCGAGAGATTGATCCACAAATTCATCATGCTGAGTTGAAATGACAATTGTATGTACACGTATAGGATTATTATTCTCGTCATATTCTATAGTGAATTGAGATTTTGCGTCAGGCCTAAGATAAGGCATAAGCTCCGGGGAGGTCTTGCGAATGTCGGCAAGAATGCGAAGCGCCTTGTGAGAAAGAGAGAGAGGCAGCGGCATATATTCTTTAGTGTCGGTGCATGCGTACCCAAACATCATCCCTTGGTCTCCTGCACCTTGCTCTTCAGGATTTGTCCTCACCACACCTCTATTAATATCTGCACTCTGTTCGTGGAGGGCTGACATTACACCGCACGAATTTCCATCGAACATGTAGTCAGCCTTGTTATAGCCGATCTTGTTGATTGTGTTTCGTACTATTGTTTGAATATCTACGTATGCTTCAGAGCGTACTTCCCCCATTACCACTACCATTCCTGTAGAACAGAAAGATTCGCATGCGACTTTGGACTCTTCGTCTTGACGCAGGAATTCGTCTAAAATGGCATCTGATATTTGATCCGAAACCTTGTCCGGATGTCCTTCTGACACTGATTCTGATGTAAATAAATAATT
The DNA here is from genome assembly GCA_963548935.1 of uncultured Bacteroidales bacterium. Classification (GTDB taxonomy): domain Bacteria; phylum Bacteroidota; class Bacteroidia; order Bacteroidales; family UBA932; genus Cryptobacteroides. The sequence continues at coordinate 262,745 of CAUUVS010000001.1, read as the reverse complement.
CATGATATCGTTATTTTATAACGACAGCAGGTGGCTTGCGATATGACAGAAAAATACGCCTGAAAATTATAGGCAAAGATTCTTTTTAGCATTTTTTCATGTGGTTGCAAGCAGCCAAATCTGTCCACAATTTTATTTCTTCGCAAAGATAAGAAAATGAATTAGATATTACAAAAATATTAAAATTATATAAAAAATTAATTCTGCATCGTTTTAATTTTCGTACTATTAGATTTAGTATTATCTTCGCATTAGAAAACAATTAAACTAATTTATTTATATGAAGAATTATTTAAAGTATGCTTTTCTGGCTATGCTTTCATTTTTTATTGTAGGCATAGCGTCAGCTCAGGTAACCACATCATCTATCGGTGGACGTGTGGTTGACAATGATGGTCATCCTGTGGTAGGTGTAGCAGTTGTCGCTACTCATATTCCATCAGGAACCGTATATGGAGCTATTACCAATAATGACGGCCGTTATACCATTCAAGGTATGCGTACCGGTGGTCCTTACTCTGTTGAAATCTCCAGTTTGGGATATCAGTCGATAGTCTACAAGGATGTCATTCTTCAGCTCGGAGAGCTTTACAGTCTTAACTCTGTAATAAAGGATGATGCACAGCAGCTTAGTGAGGCAGTAGTGGTGGCTTCTCCGGCATCTAAATTTGCTACAGAGAAAACAGGAGCTTCCACTAATATTTCAAATTCACAAATTCTCCAAATGCCTTCAATCAGCAGGAGCATTACGGATGTTGCTAGACTTTCACCTTACGGAGGAAATGGTATGAGTTTCGCAGGAACCGATGGCCGTACAGCCAATTTTACTGTTGATGGCGCCAATTTCAATAATAATTTCGGCCTTAGCGACAAGCTCCCGGGTGGAGGCAGTCCTATTTCAATAGATGCTATCGAAGAAGTGCAGGTTGTTATTTCTCCTTATGATATACGTCAGAACAACTTTATCGGCGGTGGCGTCAATGCAATTACCAAATCAGGTACCAATAAGTTCAGAGGCTCCGCTTATGTATATCATCGCAATGAGAATATGCGCGGTGATGCTATTATGTCTGAATTAATCAATTCGGCCAGAGAAAAGGATAGGCTCACAACTTATGGTTTCACTCTTGGCGGGCCTATTGTAAAGAATAAGTTATTCTTCTTTGTGAATTATGAGCAGAGTCTTGTTCCAACTGTTGTAAACCGCTGGAGACCATCTACTGACGGCAAGGGAAATGCCGATGCTTTCATATCACGTACCACTGTTGCGGACATGAAGAAAGTGTCTGATTTCCTGAAGACAAAATATGGCTATGATACAGGCTCTTATACGGATTTCCCTGCTGATGAGAGCAATAGGAAGATTCTTGCAAGACTTGACTGGAATATTAACAGAAACCATAAGCTTGCTCTTCGTTACAACTATACGCTGAATCGGGTTTGGAATTCTCCTAATAGAGCTTCTTCCAATGCAATACAGCGTACTACTCAACCAAGAATGTCTCAGTACTCAATGGCTTTTGCCAATTCTATGTATTCAATGGACAATAAGGTAAACACCTTCTCATTGGATTTCAACAGCCGTTTCAGTGAAAAAATTTCCAATCAGCTTTTAGTTACCATGTCCATGCTTGATGATATCCGAGGTACGAATTCATCCAAGTTTCCTTTCATCGATATTCTTGATGGGACAGGAGTTACACCTTATATGAGTGCCGGATATGAATTATTTACATGGAACAATGGTGTTCACAACAGAGTGGTTACTGCAAAAGATGACGTTACTCTATTCCTTGGAGATCATAAAGTGACTACAGGTCTTAGTTATGAATATCAGATGGCAGACAACTCTTATATGAGAAACGGTACAGGGTATTATCGCTACAATTCTTTGAATGATTTCCTTACCGGAGCTGCTCCTGAGACAGTGGCGCTTACTTATGGTTATGATGGGGAGAAAAATCCTGCTGCACGTGTACGTTTCAGCAAAGTTGCACTTTACGGTCAGGATGAATGGAACCTTAGTGAGAAATTCAAACTTACAGCCGGCTTAAGAATTGAGACCATTGTCTTCAATAATAAGGATCTGAAGACAAATAGACAGATTCTTGAAGATTATGATTACAATGGTACTACAATAGATACCGGCAAATGGCCTTCAACAAAAGTGCAATTCTCTCCGCGTGTCGGTTTCAACTGGGATGTTTTTGGTGACAGATCGCTTAAGGTTCGTGGCGGCAGCGGTCTTTTCACGGGGCGTCTTCCTCTTGTGTTCTTTACCAATATGCCTACCAACTCAGGCATGATACAGAATGTAACATCTATATCTACAAGTTATAAGGAAGGGGTTGCAACCCCTGACCCGCTTCTTGCAAATTTTGCAGGTGATATGATTACTAATGTAGAGGATCTCATCAAGAAGCTGAATAGTCTCGATGCAAATCGTTTCCCTATGGATTCTCCTGAGAATGGAGTGAAACCTTCCACAATTGCATCGGTCGATCCTAAGTTCAAGATGCCTCAGGTATGGAAAACGTCAATAGCTGTCGATTATGCTTTCCCTACACCATTCCCATTAAGTATTACAGGTGAGTTTATATTTAACAAAACGGTAAATGGGGTATGTATTAAAGATATTAACATCAAATCACCGGAGGGATTCGCAAGGCTTTCAGGAGCTGACAACCGTCATATTTTCCCTGGAACCCAGCATGCCACAATTGATAAAAAAGGCAATGTTATTAAAGATGACAAAGGCAAACCTGTTATGGCTCCTGATTATCAGTATTACAAGACATCTGCATATGTTCTTTCCAATACAAATCAAGGTTATGGCTATACTGCAAGTTTGCAATTGAATATGCAGCCTGTTAAAGGGTTGGATATAAATGCCGCTTATACGCATACGGTTTCAAAGGAACTGACAGGTATGCCAGGCTCTGATGCGAGCTCTGCATTTACATATATACCTACAACAGAAGGTCCGAATAATCCTGTGCTTCATAATTCACAGTATGTTACTCCTGACAGAGTTTATGTCTCATTATCGTATAATGATAAATCGAACAATCATTTCGGCATTTTCTATGAGGGCTGGAGAGGCGGATTCAACTATAGTTATATGTATACCAACGATCTTAATGGTGATAACTATAACTATGACGCAATATATATTCCTAGAAATGCCAGTGAGATTAGGTTTGCTTCTGCAGATGATGCTGACCGTTACTGGGCTTTTGCGGCTAAGGATAAGTATTTAAGCGCTAATAAGGGCAAATATGCTGAAGCATATAGCATATATTCTCCATGGACACATAGGGTAGATCTGCGCTATGCTCGTGACTTCAAGCTTAAGGTAGGAAAATCTGTGAATACTCTGCAGCTTAGCTTGGATGTGAAGAATGTGTTGAATTTCTTTAATTCCAACTGGGGTGTAAGCAAACAGATGAATCCTGACTTGAATGGAGGAAGAATCCTTGAGGTGAGAAGAATAGATCCTGATGGTGTTCCGGTTTTCAACACGCCTAAGGCTGTAAACGGAAATACTCAGGTATGGACTCCTGTGCACAATATCGGTCAGTGCTGGTATGCTCAGGTGGGTATAAAGTATATGTTTAATTAATAATCCGAGAAATAATATGAAAATTAAATATTTATTTATGTCAATCGCTGCTATTGCAGTATTGGCTGCCGGATGTACTAAAGAATTGCCTGGCAATCTTGAAGAACTTCAGGTTTCCAAGTCTTATGTTTCCATTCCTGAAGCAGGAGGTTCTGACGAAGTTAAAATTACTGCCAAGGGTAACTGGACTATAGTGGCTGATGCTAAAGCGACATGGCTTGAGATCAGTCCTAAGAATGGAGGGGCAGGTGAAACAGTGGTTAAGTTCTCTGCAAAAAATACATTAAATACTAATCAGACAACTGTTAACATAAAGATTGGAGACAAAATCCAATATATTAATGTAAAACAGCAGGTGGGTAGTGGAGACCCTGACGTCATTACTTGTTCGCAGGTTAAAGACCAGCCTGACGGCAAAGAAGTTATGCTCAAAGGTATGTGTACCAAGATTACCGAGAGCCAGCAATATGGCAATTGGTATATCAAGGATGATACCGGTGAAGTATTGATTTATGGTACTAAGGATTGGGCGAAAAAAGGCATTGAAGTAGGAGACGTCGTCTTGGTTCAAGGGCCAAAGAAAGATTATAAGGGGACGATAGAACTTGTTGATGTCAAAGTGTTGAAAATCATAAAATCTATCATAAAGCTTGATAAGGATATGGTTGAACTTGATAAGGAGGCCGCCGATTTTACGGTTAAAGCTTCTTTCAAGGGGGAGGTTATGGAACCTGTAATTAGTGCGGATTGGCTGACTTTAGTAGGAGCCAGTGCCGCAGAAGGCTCGATTACTTATAAGTTCCATGCAACTGATCACAATGTGATAGAGGCTCCACGTAATGCTGAGATTACATTCACGGCCAAGAAGAAGACCAAGGATGCTGAAGGAAATGAAGAGGTACAGACATCAGTGGTGGTTACATCTGTTGTTCAGCAGGGAAATGAACCTGCACTTTCTACTATTGCTGCTGCTATAGCTACTTCCGGCGCAGATGTGCATATAGAAGGTCAGGTTGTTGCAAATTGTGCACAGGGATATGTGCTTGCAGATGATTCGGGTGTCGTATTCGTTTATTCAAAAAAATTTAATTCTAAGATAAAGATCGGCGAAAAAAGAAAGGTTGTAGGTAAAATGGGTGCATATCATTATGGAGCCCAGATAGGAACTTTATATTTTGACGAGTGGATGAGTAAAGGTTCTTATACATATCCTACGCCGGTTGTTCTTAATGCTGTTAAGATGAATGAAAAGGTTGCGGCATTGACGGGAGACGGAAAGACAGTTGAAATTTCAGCCGAATACGTTAAGGCAGCCGGAACTGTTAAAGTGAGTGGTTCCTATATAAATGTCCTTGTAGAAGGGGAATCGGCTCTGAAGATTTCTCTTTATGCTGTTACAGACAAGCAAAAGACTTCTCTGACAGCTTTAGACGGTAAGAAAGTAGACATTTATGGTTACCTTACAAGCATTTATAAGAAGAAATCATTCAATATCGTATTGACAAAATTTGAAGAGACAAAATAAGTCTTGATTCTGATAATTTTAAGGGGCGGCAGATTTCTGTCGCCCCTTTTTTATATTGAATTTGCAGTGATGCAATTAAGACAGGAAAACACAAATGTTTGATAAAAAGAAATAAAAATTGTAAATCGATTTATAATAATTATATTTGTAATCCCCTAAACCAATAAAACTATTAACATAAAATTATCAAACATGAAATTTAGAAATTTATCATTAGCGCTTTTAGCAGCTGTGGCAGTGTTTTCCGGCTGTAAAAAAGAAACTAAAGAATTGGGCGCTCCTAATGTGTCGCTCAGTTCTGCTACTATGGAATTTGAGAAGGCTATTGGTTCGAAAACTTTTGAACTTACTGCTACGAGAGACTGGAAGGCTGAATTTAATGCAGATTGGCTGACAGTTGAACCAAAGTCAGGAAAAGGCTCTGCTGATGCTCAGAAGATAAAGGTTACGGTTGTCGAGAATAAAGGTTTTGATAGAGAAGCTTCAGTGAAATTCAATATTGGTTTTGCCTCGAAGACTCTTAAAGTAAAGCAGAAAGGAAGCGGCCCAGCCACCGATGCTCTCGTGTATTACAATAACTTTGATAAAGAGTTGACTGTAAAGAAAAAATGGGGAAGCAGTACATATGATGGGTATCCTTTCCTTGACCAGTTTGATGGATGGAAGAATGCACAGGGTAAAGGAATTGCAAATGTGGAATATAATTTCAAAGGAGTCTCTCTAAGGACGGCTAAAAATCATAATTCTGACAGTGGCGATTCTGATTATAATGGATCAGGAAAAAACAGTCTTTGGTTCGGTACCGACGGATTTTTTGAAGTCAAATTGATTACGCTTCTACAGACACGTGACTATATTCTTTCTTTTGGCGCAGAAAGAAGTGAGTATAAGCAAGGAGAGACTATCGACAATACTTTCAAGCCCGAAGAATTTCCTGTCTATATAAGCAATGACGGTACGAAATGGATTAAAGTCGGATATTCTTTTCCTAATGGCAATAAAAACAATCGCTGGGATATTGCTTCTTTCAAATTTACTCTTCCTTCCGGCACGGATAAGCTCTTTATATGTATTAAACCTACAGTGGCAAGTGCTTATAAATTTGATGATCTCAAATTGGAATCGGGAACCGATGCCGGCGCAGTAATTGATTTCAGTAAAGGAGTCGAGCTTAATCTTGGAGGCGAAACACCGACTCCGGGACCGACTGTGACCGGAACACTTGCACAATTGGCAGCGGCCGCCGATAATTCTACTGTCAAAACCAATGAAGTACTGGTTGTGGCAAAAGCCAAGAATGCCGTCCTTGTTGAAGAGGGGTCCGATTACCTGTTGGTATATAATGCAAAATCATGCGCCGTTGGTGACAAAGTTGTCGTAACGGGAATAAAGAATACATACAATGGTTTTGCTCAGGTAGGAACAAAGGATGCTGCTCCTGTCATTGAAGTTAAATCTTCCGGTAATGCTGTGTCGCATCCTACTGCAAAGGTTCTCAATGGCGCTGCATTCGATGCTTATGCTTCGACTAAGGTTGAAATGGTTTCATTCAAAGGTGCTCTTTCGATTTCAGGAGCTTATTATAATGTGGCTGTCGATGGAGCCGGTACCAAGACCGGGAGCCTTGTTGCTCCTTTGGGTGAATTGATTCCTGCCGATGCGAATGGGAAGACAGTAGAGGTCAGTGGTTATTATTTATATACTTCACAAGGTAAATATATCAGTATTATTGTCGTAAGCGCTACGGTGAGCGGTGAAGGCCCGGCACAGATTGATCCGGAAAAGCTTAAAAGCAATGTTACTTGGGCTTTGGGAAACAAAGCTTATGATGAAGAAGCCTTTATCAATGGTTCTAAAGATAAAATCAAGGTTTTGAAACTTGGGACAGGTGGTAAAAAGGCTAAACAGGGGAACGCTAAAATTACTCTTAAAAAGGGAACAACTAAAGTGAATTTCTTTGCTGTGGCTTGGAATAATGAAAAAACAACTTTGGTGATTAAGAAAGGTTCTGACGTTGTTGCTGAAAAGGCAGTACGGGCAAATGCGGGTTTTGCAGGCAGCTCTCCATACAAGATTGTCGTTGATTCTGAAAAGGACCGTTATAGTATAACGCTGCCACCACTTGCGGATGACACTGAATTTTCCGTTACGACAAAAGACGGGGAAAAATTCAGAGTTGCCTTGTTTGGTATTCAGGCTGAATAATTTTTACACATAAATTATTGAAAAAGGGGTGTCCGATAGAAAGGACAGCCCTTTGACTATCTAAAATAATAACTAATATGAGGCAGTATAAACATCTATCCGGCGGTTTATTATGGATGACATCCCTGATATTTGCCCTTAGTATAGTGTCTTGTCAGAGCAATGATGAGACTTTGGGACTTTATGTAAGGAAGAATCCTGTCCAATCTGAGACTGGAGATGTGTTCCTTGAAGTAACTGCTACCGGCAGTTGGAGGCTTACCGCGTCATATCCGGATCCCGGTCAGGCCGAATGGTTAAGTTTTGTCAATGGAAAAGAAGGTACCGGCAATAAGTCTTCCATAATTTTGCATTTCGCTGAAAATACTGCCAATGAACCAAGGAAAGTGATAATCAGCGTGCATTCCGGTAAACAGACAAGGTCTTTGGAATTGGTTCAGCAAGGTGCAGGAGGGACAGGTGGCGGAGAACATGGCAGCTATGGGGCAAAATCCGCAAAATTCAGATGGATGGAACTTCCTGTAACAGACCCGGATGACGGTTATGAATTCTTTGTTCATAATATGAAGATAGGTTCTATTCCTACAAGAAACTATTCTTTTTATTGGGATTACGACCATAAAGTGTCTCTTTGGGTAGCTTATCCTCTCAATCCATGGAATATAGGTACTTATCGCAAGAGAACAGATGCTTGGGGCTACGATCCCTTGCTTCCTGAAGATAAACAGGCATATATAGGCTCTACATATGGAGGCGGTTGGTCAAGAGGTCATCAGATTCCTTCTGCTGATAGGCTTGGCACTTACGATAACAATGCCATGACATTCTATTCTACCAATATGACACCACAAGATTATGATTTTAATGGTGGTATCTGGGCAAAATTGGAAGGAAGTGTACGTAATTTGTGTAAGAAATCGGATACCCTATATGTGGTCACCGGTTGTGTTCTTGGTAGCAATCCGAGTATAATAAGAGACAGGAATGGAAAGACGATAGCTGTCCCGATTGCCTATTACAAGGCTCTTCTTTTCTATAGCAGAAAGTCTTCTTTAGCGAAATATAGTCATTATAGTGGGTGCGGTGTGTATATGGAGCATTCTTCAAAATTATCCGGTTCTCCTGAAGACTATACGATGACAATTAAAGAGCTTGAGCAGAATACAGGGATAGACTTCTTTGCAAACCTTCCTTCTATCGTTGGTAAAGATGTTGCAGAAAAAATTGAAACACAGGCACCGGATTGGCTGCCTTGGTAATTATATTAATAATGATTGAACTAATATGAAAAAAAGAGTAGTTGTCACATTGCTGATATTCACTGTTCTACTGTCCGGAGCTTTTGGCCAGGGCAAGAAGAGCTATGTGATAGGTTTTTATAATCTTGAAAATCTGTTCGATACCTATCACGATGAAGGAAAAAACGATTATGAATATTTGCCGGATGGCGGAAACGAATGGACAGAGGCAAAGTATGAAAAGAAGTTGCATAATATGGCTATGGTTATAAAGGCAATGGCGGATGAGAACAAAGTATTTCATTCTATACTTGGAGTTAGCGAGATAGAAAACCGCCATGTACTTGAAGATCTTGTAAGCCAGCCGGAAATCGTAGCGGCAAATTATCAGATTGTACATTATGACGGCCCTGATCGCCGAGGCGTCGATGTCGCTCTGCTCTATAAACCGGAAGTATTTGAGGTCATTGACAGTAAGTCTATTCCTTTTACATTTGATTCTAAGGTAATCGACTTTGACATGTCAAAAGAAGATCAGGATTATTTCCGCACAAGGGATATTCTGATGGTTCGCGGTCTTCTCAAAGGCGAAATGTTTGCATTCTTTGTTGCCCATCTTCCATCAAGAATCGGAGGAAAAGGAAGTGATCTTAGATGCAGAGGAGGAGAGATTATGTATCAGGAGGCTATGAAATTGGAAGCGGATTATCCGGGAATCAAGATAGTTGTAATGGGAGATATGAATGACAATCCTACCGATCCGAGTATGACAACTTTTATGCATGCAAAAGAGAATATCTCAGAAGTCGGGGAAACGGATTTTTATTCACCTTTTATTTCGATGTACAAAGCTGGCTTCGGCTCTTTGGCTTATCAAGGAGAATGGAGCATATTTGATTTGCTATTGGTTAATAATGCTCTTGTAAATGCTCCTGAGGGCAGCCTTAAAATTGTTCCTATTGTTAAAAAGAAATATTATGCCAGAATATTTCATAAGCCTTTTATGACTCAGGAAGACGGCCCATATAAGGACACGCCATACAGGACATTTTCAAATGGTTCTTTTGTAGGAGGTTATAGTGACCATTATCCTACATATATTGTTGTAAGTAAAAAATAGATAACTAAATACTATGTTCAAAAAAATCTTTATTGCTTTCTGTATGATTCTTTGTGCTCTTGGTCTTATGGCTCAGGAACATACCGGAGGTGTAAAAGGCAATATTGTCAGCAGATTTGACAGAAGCCCGATTTCCAATGCCGGTATTGCGTTGTATTCCGGTACTACTCAAATTGCATCTACAGTATCGGCTTCTGATGGCTCTTTTCTGATCGAAAACATTTCCAATGGAATGTATGAATTGGCTATTGACGCATCGGATTATATTAAAATAAAATCTCATATTGCTATTATTGATGGCTCTATCAAAAATATGTTTACTATTTATATGAGCCCTTCAAGAATGTCTTCTGATGTCGAGGATATGGGACTGGCAGAGTTCGATATGGATGAGAGCGGATATAATGACAGTCCGACGATTATTTTCGGCCAAAATGATGTGTTCAATAATACCGCAAGCTATAATTTCAGTTCGGTTAGATTCAGAGTGCGTGGATATGCCAATGAAAGTCAGGATGTTATGCTTGCAGGCGTGAGAATGAACGATGCTGTTACAGGTTATGCTCCTTATTCTTTGTGGAGCGGTCTCAATGAAGCTACGAGGACAAAATCGACAGTTGCCGGTACTGAAGTTTCTGATTATGCTCTTGGCGGATATAACGGTGTTACAAATATATATGGTGATGCCGATAATATCCGTAAAGGATTGAGAGGTAGTGTTTTGACAAATAGCGCTTTATACAGGTTGAGGCTTATGATGACTTATGCTTCCGGCCCTCTTGACAATGGTTGGTCTTATGCTTTCAGTGCATCGGCAAGGCTTGGCGGGAACGACTGGGTAAAAGGTGTTTTCTACCGTTCTTTCGGATACTATGCCTCTGTTTCAAAGAAATTCAATGATGCACATAAACTTGGCCTGACATTTATGGCGGCTCCGGGTGAAAGAGGCGCTCAAAATGGCTCTACCCAAGAAGTATATGATTTGATGGGCGATAATATGTATAACTCCAACTGGGGCTATCAGGATGGTAAAATTCGTAATGCAAGAGTGCGTAGGACTCACGAGCCTATTGTATTTCTTAAATATGATTTTACTCCGTCTTCCAAATTGAGCGCATCCGCTACTTTTCTTTATCGTTTCGGCAAGAATGGCTATACTGCGCTTGATTGGTATGATGCTTTGGATCCACGTCCTGATTATTATCGCAATCTTCCGAGTTATTTCTATATGGAAAACCCTGATTATGATAGGACGAATTTTTCTAAGTATGCTTGGGCTAAAGAAGCATGGAAAATGGATTATGCCCCTACAACCCATGTGGATTGGGATAGACTTTACAGGGTAAATATGATGAATTCCACTCCTGACGGCAATCGCTCAAAGTATATTGTTGAAGAAAGACGTACGGATCAACAGGATTTGAATTTTGCGGCAAAGGCCAAATGGAGAGCCAAAGATTTCCTTTCTATTAACGGAGGACTTAATGCAAGATACAATCGCACGGAATTTTATAAGATTGTCGATGATCTTCTTGGTGGAGATTATTATTTGAATGTCAATCAGTTTGCCGAGAGAGATTTTGCTTCGGATGAGACAAAATATCAGAATAATCTGGATTATTATATTGCTAACGGCAAGGCTCAGAGCCTTAAAAAAGGTGATAAGTTCGGTTATGACTATTATGCCCATATCTATAATGTGGGAGGTTGGGCTAATGCAGGTTTTTCTTTTGGCGATTTTATTGCAGATGCCGGTCTGAAATTAGGATATGAAGGATTCTGGAAAGAAGGTCTTGTAAGGAATGGTCTGTTCCCTGATGATTCCAAAGGTGTTTCTAAGAAGTCATCTTTTATTACTTATGGAACCAAACTCGGATTAAAATATGCTATTAATGGCAAAATGAGAGTTTATGCCAATATCGGTTATTTTAATGAGGCTCCTAAATTCAGACAGGCGTTTATTTCTCCGAGGACAAGAAATTCATTGATGGAGAATCTTGTTTCCACTAAAGTGTTTTCATCCGATATAAATTACCAACTTTCCATGAATGGGTATAATTTCCGTATAACAGGTTATTATACAACGATTAATGATCAGAGTAAGGTGATGAGCTTTTATGATGACCTTCAGCATGCTTTTACCAATTTTGCAATGAAAGGAATAGACGAACGTCATATTGGTATTGAACTTGGTTTTAAAGTACCTACTCCTGTTCCTTATCTTTCAGTAAAAGGGGTCTTGAGCTATGGAAGTTATGTTTATACTTCTAATCCTACAATGACGCAGACTATAGATAACAGTTCGGAAGTCGTAATCAAGGATGAGGTGGTTCCATATTGGAAGAGCCATCCTTCTGCGGCAGGCAAGACAATCCGGCATTATGTGTCAGGTACTCCTCAATTGGCTTCAAGTCTTGGATTGTCATGGAACAAAAACTATTGGTTTGTCGATGCAGATGTCAATTATTTCGGCAAAACTTATTTGGATATGAATCCTCTTTACAGAACAGACTATGCAACCGCCGGGCCTGATGGTAATGTTACCGTTGAAGAGATTGAGTATATGGCAGCTCAGGAATTATTTAAGCCGGTTTTTTTAGCTAATCTAAGTGTGGGCAAATCATGGTACATCAAACGTAAATATCAGCTTGGATTTAGCTTGCAGGTGAGAAATATACTTAACAATAAGAGTGTCAGGACAGGAGGATATGAGCAGAACAGACTTGTTGATAAGACGGTCAGCAAAGAGCGATACTACAGATTTGATTCGAAGTATTTCTATATGAGCGGATTTAATTATATGTTGAATATTTATTTCAGATTTTAAGTTTATGAAAAATATATTTATAACTATAACAGCAGCTTTGTTCCTGCTTGTATCCTGTTCTGAGTGGGAACCTGTTACCACTTTGAGATATAAGACACCTGAAATGCAGGTTCCGGTTATGCCTGATGCAAATGCGAAAATAAAGGATGTAAAGGCATTATATGTTAAGGCTGAAACCCCTGTTTTGATTGAAAATGATTATGTCATTAAAGGTCAGGTTATTTCCTCTGATCAGGTCGGTAATATTTATCGTAGTATATATATTCAGGATGATACAGGCGCAATAGAGCTTAAGATAGGGAAATCAGGTCTTTACAATGATTATAAGATAGGGCAATGGGTGGCTGTGAAATGTGAAGGTCTGACAATAGGTGAATATGAAGGAATGCTTCAGCTTGGTTTTTCTGACCCTTCAGGTGCTTATGAGACAGCTTATATAGATGTGCAGCTTTTTATTGACCTACATATATTCAGAGGAGCCGTCGATACTCCTGTCTCACCTGTTGTTGTCAGTGAAGCGGAATTGTCTGCCGCTCTGTCTTCTGACAGCAAAAATCCTCTTTTAGGGAAATATATTACCTTGAAAGGGCTTACCTATGGAGCAGTTTCTTCATATTCTACTGATAAGTATAAAAGAATTTTCTGCTTGCTCTATATTGATCCGAACAAAGACAAGAAAGATCAGGCAAACAAAGTTTTTCTTAGCCATGAGACTTATGGGGTGAAGACTTGGGCTATGTCCAAGAGCAGCTTTCTCAATCATTTGGAAAAAGGAGACTTTGATACTCCGGAGCCTGGCAAGCCGCTTAGTGCAGAAGTGAAGACTAATCTAAAAAAATATGCGACTTCTGTCACTGTAAGTCAGTATTTCTCACTTGGAAACACCCCTGTTCAGATAAGGACAAGCGGGTATTGCAAATTTGCTGATACGGAGATCGACAGCGCTGTCATAGGAGATCCTACAAGTTCTTCAGCTGACGGCAAATCTATTGATGTTACCGGTATCCTTACAGTTTATCGAGGGGAAGCTCAGTTCACTTTAATTGACATAGAAGGTGTTAAGGTTAATAATTAATTACTGTAAAAATGAAGAGAATAATTTTATTTATTTCAATTATGGCTATTGGTATTTCCTGTTCTCATAAGAATCCATTGCTGCAAGAATGGAATACTCCTTATGGTATCCCTCCTTTTGAAGAAATAAAGACGGCAGATTATATGCCTGCAATTAAGGAGGGTATAAGGCAGCAGAATGCTGAAATAGTGGCCATTGTCAATAATTCCGAGCCTGCCGATTTTGAAAACACTATAGCTGCGTATGAACTTTCAGGCGAAGTATTGGCGAAGGTGACAGGTATCCTGTACAATATTTCCGAGTCTGACGGTACTAAGGAAATCCTTGAACTTATGGAAGAGGTGACCCCTTTGCTCACAGAACATGAGGACAATATATTAATGAACAAAGACTTTTTCAAAAGAGTCAAGGCAGTGTATGATGCCGATCAAAGCAAACTCACCCGTGAGCAACAGATGGTGCTTAAAAAGCTATACCGGTCATTTACACGTAATGGAATTGATCTTGAAGATGCGGATCAGGAAAGATTAAAAGAAATCAATAAGAGCCTTGCTACCATGCAACAGAAATTCGGCAATAATCTTCTGGCAGAGAATAACGCATTCAAGGCAGAGTTCGGTATCCCTATTTCTTCTTATTCTCAGGAAATGACAACCTGCGAAGACAGAGGCTTGCGAGAGAAAATGTTCAAGGCCTATTCTTCAAGAGGCAACAACGGCAACGAGTATGACAACAAAGAGCTATGCCTATCAATTCTTAAGCTTCGTGCCGAGAAGGCAAAACTTATGGGATTCAGGAATTTTGCCGAGTATCAGTTGGATAATAAGATGGCGAAGACTCCTGAGATTGTGGATGCTTTTCTTGGAAAGATAATGGCTGCCGCCTCTGCGAAATCAAAAAAGGAAGTTGCTGATATGCAGGCAGCAATGAACAAAGATATTGCTGCCGGTTTGCTTCCTTTAGGGGCTCGTATCAAGCCTTGGGACTGGTTTTATTATGCTGAGAAAGTACGTAAGGCTAAATACAATCTTGACGAAGACCTTACAAGACCGTATTTCCAGTGCGACAGCGTGCGTAAAGGTGTCTTTGACGTAGCCAATAGGCTTTATGGTGTTAATTTTGAAAAACTTGAAGATATACCTACTTATAATCCTTCTGCGGTAAAATATAAATTGACAGATTCTGATGGGAAACTTATAGGTATATTCTATGGTGATTATTATCCGAGAGATACAAAACGGGGAGGTGCGTGGATGAACAATTTCAGAGAGCAATATAGAAATGCTGCTGGTGAGGATGTGCGTCCCATTATTGTGAATATTTGCAATTTTACTCCTCCTACGGACAGTCTGCCATCGCTGTTGACAGTAGATGAGGTGGAAACTATGTTCCATGAGTTCGGACATGCTCTTCACGGATTCCTTTCCAAATGTAATTATCGGAGTGTGAGTGGCACTAATGTGGCTCGTGATTTTGTCGAGACATTCTCTCAGTTCAATGAGAACTGGGCATTTTTACCGGAAATCCTTGCTACCTATGCCAAACATTATAAAACAAATGAGATTATTCCTGATTCATTGGTGAATAAAATCAATAATGCAAAAAAGTTTAATCAGGGCTTTATGACAGCAGAGCTTTGTGCAGCTTCCATTCTTGACATGAAATGGCATGAACTATCTCTTGAGTCTCTTGAGAATATCGATATTGCATCTTTTGAGAATGAAGTTTGCAAGAATATAGGGCTTATAGAAGAGATTATACCTCGCTATAAGACGACATACTTCAATCATATTTTCAATAGCGGATATAGTGCCGGGTACTATGGCTATCTTTGGTCGGAAGTGCTTGATAAAGATGCTTTTGAATATTTTGAGTCTAAAGGTGTTTTCAATCCTGAAGTGGCTGAAGCGTTCAAGAAAATATTTCTTGAACGAGGCGGTAGCGAAGAGCCTATGGTACTATATGAGATGTTCAGAGGCGCGAAACCTGACCCTTTAGCTCTTGTAAGGGCAAGAGGCTTGAATTAATCTCGCATTATGTATAAATATATCCCGCACCTTCAAGATGCGGGATATATTATATATTGTATTTATTAGAAATAAAAAGATAATGATACTACAGCATTATAATTTGTTGTAAAGTGGAATCCCTTATCACTTGTGTATTTACTATAGTATTCAGAATTTTCTGTTTTTCTCTTTCCGCTCACGATGGTTTCTGAAGTTTGCTTTCCTTTTGGAAGGGTCCTTCCTATCATACCGATTCCGAGTTCTCCTCCAATTGCTATGTGAGGCAATACGAAATATTCTACACCTACAAAGCCTCCTATTCCTGCGCCAAAAGACAGACCGGAAGTTTCCTTTAAAGCCCTTGTTTTAAGCTTGGCCTGATCGAAATTTGATGTGTTCCATTTTGTTGAAGTATTACCGCCTGCATCTTCCAAAGCATTGCCATAGGTGTATTTTGTGGATTGTGAATCGAACGTAATCAAAGCTTGTCCTCCATAGAAAGCCTGAAGTCTGCCGTAACCCCTTCTCCATTCATATCCTAAAGACAATGCAACTTCCGTATTAGAAACTTTTTTGGTGTCAGTTACCTTTGCCTGCGGATCCTCATCGCTGATTATTATATTTTTAAAAGGGGTTGTACCGAAATCCAAATTGACCGTAGCCCTCAGTGCAGACTTGTCTGTAAGGAAATAGCGGCCTGTAATACCGGCGTTAAGACCTTGAGTGGAAAAATCGTTATCAGTAGTATTATTGAAAATATTTCCTGTATAGCGGAGTATAGGAGTCGCGTCAAAAGAAAGTCCGAAGTCTCCTTTTGCAGGGAGAATACTTTCTCCTTTTTTGTTTAGAACCTCTTTGCCGGTTTTGTCTGTTTGAGCAAATGAAATCATTGTTGCGCCTAAAATAAGGGCGGCTGTAAAAATAATTTTACGCATAATAAATTGTATTTGGTTTATTATTTGGAATTGTTTTACAGATTTACTGTAATCTTCTATTCTTCTAAACTTGAGGTTATTGATAATGTTCCTCGCAAATATAGATAATTTTAAAAAAATCACAAGTGGCTTGTAATCACTTTCATAGCCTTATCGGGGATAAATGCTATTTTCTTGGACGAAGCAGGGATAAGAATAGTCTCTCCCTGTTTTATGGTTACAGTCTCTTCATTTATTGAGCATCCGCAATCACTTGGTTCGTAGTCAATTATCTTACCGCTACCACTTATGCAAACAACTACGACAAAAGAATCGAGTCCGGATAAATCCTTTTCTGTAGCCTTATCCAAATCGAAAATTGAAGTTGTGAAGAAAGGGCAGCTTACCACCTCATTCTCTGCATCTTTTTTCTCTTTATAATTAGTCTTGTAGTCAGGATATACTTTATAATCAATTGCCTCTTTGGCCAATTCCGTGTGAAGTTCGCGAGGTTTCCCATCTAATCCGAGCCTGCCATAATCATATATCCTGTAAGTTATATCGGATGTCTGCTGAATTTCTGCAATAAAAGCACCTGCTCCAATGGCGTGTATCCTTCCTGCCGGCAGGAAAAACACATCACCGGCATTTATCGAATGCTTGACAAGCACATCAGTAATTTTGTTTTCATTAACAAGAGAGACATACTCGTCCTGAGATATTTCCTTGCTCAATCCGGATAGCAGGAAAGCGCCAGGTTCAGCATCTATAACATACCACATCTCAGTCTTGCCTTTGGCTCCTTTTCCATATTTTCTTTCTGCCATTGCATCATCAGGGTGTACTTGGATTGACAAGTCATTACGAGCATCAATAAACTTGATAAGCAAAGGAAACTGCTCGCCATTTTCAGCATATACTTTTTCGCCTACTAATCTGCCTTTATATTCTTTGATAAGCTCCTTGATTGTTTTTCCGGTGAAAGGTCCATTGGTTGCAACTGATAAATGTCCTTTGACTCCGGAAAGTTCCCAGCTTTCTCCGATATTCTTGTCTTGTATGGATATTCCTTTATATGGGGCTATTTTCTCACCGCCCCATACCATAGTCTTTAACCAGGGTTTGAATTTTACAGGGTACATGATATAAAAATTAATTATTGGTCTAATTGATTGAGAGCAAATGTATAAGCACCGATTGCAATGGCCTTGCTTGCACCGATTTCGGAGGTCATTACTCCAATTCTTTTCTGAGGGTCATAGATTACGGTGCGGTTGCTTCCATACACTTTGAGTTCTTTAGCTTCACCTTTTGCAAAATCTGCAAATTCTTCAGGATTGTCCAAATTATACACCTTCATCTGGACTCTGTTCAGTTCTTCTCCTCCAAGAGTATGAATTTTACTCCTAAGACTTCTGAGAATACCGGGCATTATATATTCTGAACTTTTCATAATGCCTCCGCCGATAACTATGATTCCATCTATAAGGGTTACGGCAGTAGCCATGGCATCGCCTGCCACTTCGCCGAGTTTGTCAAAAGCTTTGATGGCGGCATCTCTATTTCCGTCTGCTTTGCCTTTACATATTGCACTAATATCTTTTGGTTCAAGCTTGTGACCCACATCCCCTGAAAGTTCGCCATATACTCTCTTTACGGCACGGATAGCAACGCCGTCTTCTATTATAATATCCGGCATGTCAGGATGTTTAAGGCAGAAAGTTTCGACGCAGGAATTATCTCCTCTGTTCAACCTTCCGTCAATCACTGTACCTATACCGAAACCTGTTCCAAAAGTATATCCTATCAGATTGTGGTAGCGTTTTGCACTTCCGGCCGCTTTTAACCTTGCATTTACTGCCGGAAGCGCACCGCCTATAGCTTCACCGTATCCATATAAGTCTCCGTCATTATTAATAAAGACAGGTATGCCGAATGTGTCTTGAAGAAAAGGGCCTAAAGCCACTCCGTCCCTGAAAGATGGGAAATTCGGGAGGAAACCGCCAATGATTCCGTTAGGATAATCTGCCGGTCCGGGGAAAGCAAAGCTGATAGCAACCGGCTTGGTGTCAAGCTGCCCTATAACAGCTTTTAAGCCGGAAACAATGGTTTTTAAACACAGATCCAAATCATTAGAGTTTGAAGGCGTTGTAATAGGAGCATTAATATATTCTCCACCTTTCATTGCGGCAAAAACCATATTGGTTCCTCCTGCATCTAATGTCAGGACAATTCTTGAGTCGTTTTTAAAATCAGTCATTTTTATTTTTCTTTTGGCTATTTTTCTTTTTTGTTTTAGAAGCTTTTATTGCAGCTTTAATCTTGGCTTTTCTTTTTTCTTTATTATCTCCTTCCGTATGCCTTTCTTTATCAGTCTTTCCGGCCATTTCTTCAATTCCGGTCTCAACCAATTCATAATCAAGCATCCGCTGTTCAAGATTTGTGGCTTTTACCCTTATTTTGACAGGATCTCCGAGTCTGTATATTACGCCTGTCCGCTTTCCTTGAATCTTGTATGTTTTCTCGTCAAATTCAAAAAAGTCAGACTTTATATCACGAAGAGCCACCATTCCTTCGATTTTGGTAGGCTCTATTTCAACATACATACCCCATTCTGTGAGTCCGGAAATATACCCCTCATATTCTCCTCCAATCTTATCCTGCATATATTCCACAAGCTTGTATTTTATGCTGTCTCTTTCTGCATTTGCGGCAATAATTTCTCTCTCGGAAGCGTATGAACACTGGGCTGAATAATAATCTTTGTTCTGTGAATCCGAGTTATTTAAGTACAAAGACAGGAGCCTGTGTACCATAGTGTCGGGATAGCGTCTGATTGGAGATGTGAAATGCGTATAATATTTGAAAGCCAAACCATAATGGCCTATATTGTCAGTGCTGTAACAGGCTTTGGCCATTGATCTGAGAGCCAACATTTCAATAGCCATAAATTCCGGTTTGTCTTTAGCTGAAGCCAAAAGATTATTCAATTCTTTTGCCGTAGTCTTTCCATCCCCGTCTCCAAGTTCGGTATGATAACCGAAATTACCGGCAAACTCTCGGAGTCCATATAATTTTTCCGTATTCGGCTCATCATGAACACGATATATAAATGTTTTGGGATTTTTGACTTCTTTGCCATTCATCTTGCCGGCTGTGGCTATGAATTCAGCCACAGACCTGTTGGCAAGCAGCATAAATTCCTCAATCAACCAGTTGGCTTCTTTAGATATTTTCTGATAAATGTTTATAGGTCTTCCTTTCTCATCGACCTCGACTTTCATTTCCGGTCTTTCAAAACTTATTGCTCCTGAAGCAAAACGCTTTGCACGCAATAATTTGGCAATTGCCCATAAATTAAGGATGGCTTCTTTAAGCTCTTTTGAAATGATACAGCCTTCAAATGCTCCTTCACCCATTGCGGATTCACATTTGGTCGTCTTTTTAGAGCCGTCTGTGCCGCCTCGAAGTTCCATATTGTAAGACTCTTCACCATTGTCGATGATTTGCTGTGCCGTTTCATAAGCAAATCGGTAATTAGATCTGATAATAGTCCTTCCAAACCAACTGTTTAAGACTTTTCCTTTGGTATCTATTTCAAAAACAGCTGAGAATGTGAGTTTCTCTTCATTAGGTCTAAGTGAACATAGCTTGTTGGATAGTTTTTCAGGTAGCATCGGCACAGTCCTGTCTACAAGATATACTGAAGTGCCCCTAAGCTGCGCCTCTTTGTCCACTATGGAGCCCGGAGTCACATAGTATGACACATCGGCAATATGGATCCCAACCTCGAAATTGCCGTTATCGAGTCTCTTGTATGAAAGAGCATCATCGAAATCTTTTGCATCTGCCGGATCGATAGTGAAGGTAAGTGTCTCTCTGAAATCATTTCTCTCCTTAATATCCTTTTCGGTAATTTTCTCTGAAATACTGTCGGCCGCATTTTCCACTTCAGGTTCAAAGCGGTAAGGCAGATTGTATTCTGCCAATATAGCGTGCATCTCTGTATCATTTTCGCCTAATTCCCCAAGAACATCCACTATATGTCCCAAAGGGTTTGGTTCGCCTTTCGGCCAACTGTCCACTATGGCTGCAACTTTCATTCCGGCATGGGCCTTAAGCTCCTTTTTCTCTCCTTCAATAATTTCAAAAAGGCCTTTTACAGAGTATTCCCCTTTTTCGACAGGCTTTAGCGAGCCGTTATAATTATTATTGTCGGCAGAGTTGTTTTTTGAACCTTTCTTCTTGAAAACAGGTTTGTCGTTCTTGTCTAAAATATCAATGGAAATGTCATAAGGCATCATTCTACTTTGCATAAGCACCCATGCTTTCTGCCCTACGATGTGAAGAACTCCTACAAACGGTTTGGCAGAGCGTTCTATTATTTCTCTTATCTCTCCTTCTGTTCTCTTACCGTCATTTCTTTGTCTTATCACACCGATTCTGACAATATCTCCGTTCAGAGCCCCTCTCATCTTTCCGGCTCCGACGAAAATATCATCTTCTAATCCTTCGACTATGATAAAAGCATAACCTTCTCGTGTCATACGTACGACACCTGTATATTCAGGAAGAGCTTTTTTCCCCTGACGACGCTTTGTCTTTGATCCGCGATTTTTTTTAATAAAATCGTCTAATCTTTTTTTATTTCTTTTATCCCTGTTTTTGTCGTACATAGATATATAGTGATTAATTGTTATTCGAATAATACTTACAAATTCTTATATTTGCAAGTACAAATGTACGAAATTATAAAATAGTTATCGATATGAACAGAAAAGTTCTTTTAATGATTCTTGACGGTTGGGGAGAAGGCCGTCATGATTATTCAAATGCAATCTGGACTCAAGGTTCTCCTAATATTGACGCACTTAGAGAAAAATATCCGTATAGCCACCTTCAGGCTTGTGGAGAGTATGTGGGTCTGCCTGACGGTCAGATGGGCAATTCAGAAGTCGGTCATATGAATCTTGGTGCCGGACGAGTTGTATATCAGGATCTTGTAAAAATAAATATGGCCTGCAGAAATCATACGTTTCTGGAGAATCAGGAAATAAAGGCTGTATATGATTATGTTAAAAAGAGCGGTAAGAAACTTCACCTTATGGGACTGACTTCTCCCGGAGGAGTGCACAGTTCTCTTGAGCACGTATATGAATTTCTTAGAGTTGCAAAGGAGCAGGGTATAGAGCAGGTTTATGTGCATGCTTTTATGGACGGACGAGACACAGATCCTCATAGCGGCAAAGGCTATATAGAAGAGCTTGAGGCAAAGATGGCCGAAACAACCGGCAAGATTGCTACGGTATGCGGTCGTTTCTATGCAATGGATAGGGATAAAAGATGGAATCGCGTCAAGGAGGCTTACGATTTGCTTACGGCAGGTAAAGGTGAAAAATTCTTTTCGGCAGTTGAGGGGGTACAATCTTCGTATGATGCTGATGTTACTGATGAATTTATCAAGCCTATAGTGATTACTGATGCTACGGGAGAACCTTTGGCAAAGATTGAGGAAGGTGATGCTGTCATATTCTATAATTTCCGAAATGACCGTGCCCGTGAGCTTACTTCAGTACTTACGCAAAAAGATATGCCGGAAGAAGGAATGAAGACTATTCCTTTGTATTATTGCTGTCTGACCCCTTATGATGCATCTTTTACCGGTGTACATATTCTTTTTGATAAGGAAATTGTCAAAGATACTCTTGGTGAGACTGTGGCTAAGGCCGGCAAACGACAGCTGCGAATTGCGGAGACTGAAAAATATGCCCATGTGACCTTTTTCTTCAATGGGGGACGCGAGACTCAGTTCGAAAATGAGGATCGTATACTTGTTAATTCTCCAAAGGTGCCGACTTATGATCTTCTGCCTCAGATGAGCGCTCCTGAAGTGGCAGAGAAGTTGATTGACGCCATCAATACAGGCAAAGAGGATATGATTATCCTGAATTTCGCCAACGGCGATATGGTAGGGCATACAGGAGTATATACCTCTATTACCAAGACCGTTGAGTGCATAGATAAGTTGGTAAAGAATGTGGTGGATGCGGCAATTGCCAATGATTATGTGGTGCTTCTGACAGCAGATCATGGAAATGCCGATTTTGCAGTCAATGCTGATGGTACACCAAATACAGCCCATTCTCTAAATACCGTACAGTTTGTCGTTATCAATGCCGGTGATGAAGTAAAGACAGTAAAAGACGGTGCATTATGCAATGTGGCTCCGACTATTCTCAAACTTATGGGAATCCCTCAGCCTGAAGCAATGACGGCAGAACCGCTTATATAATGATAGATTTAATCTTTATACAATTCTCTCAAGACTTTAAGAGATTGTATATTGATAGATGATTCTGTATGAAATTCGAGGTAGCGCAGCAGGTCTTCACAGATCTCGTTGCGCTCCTCTCCTTTTAAGGGAATAAGCATTGAATTGCTAAGGCTTTCTACGAGAAAACTTCTGACAAGCAGTTCATTATGTTTGCAGAAAGGTTTAATGTCTTCAATAGATGGGCTGAACCCTAATGCGGCAGCCAATTCTAACAAGAACCTTATATGGAAATTGCTGAAATCCGAGCTTATGGCATCAAGCGTCAATATCGATTTTGCGCACCAATCGAAAAGGCCTTCTTCGTTTGAGCCGTCTTTTATTGTTCGATAAAGCACTTCACTCATAAACAATGTCATGGAATTTTTATAGATGTTATTTCTTATTCCGATTAATGAGGATCTGGATTTGAAATTTTTTGCTGCCATGAAAGAAGATTTCGGATTTTCCACAATGTCGGCTTCAATTATATTTAGCGGTAAGAACATTGCCATAGGCGTATTTTTGCCAATTCTTACCATAAAGCTGCGTCTTCCATATTCTCTGCTAAGTGTGTGTAGAGCAATTGAATTTTCGCCGAACTTGGTATAATTGAGAACAATAAGCTCTATATTTAAATTCATGCTGTTTTGCCGGATTTAAAATCTTTCAAGAAGTTTGCCATTGCTCTTAATGCTTTCCCTCTGTGAGAAATTGCATTTTTCTGTTCTTCTGATATTTCTGCCGCAGTAAGCCTGTCTGTATTAGGCACAATAGCCCCATCATTAATAATATTACCTTTATTGTCTATCTGTGGCAGTTCATCAGGAATAAAAATGGCATCATAGCCGAACCCTCCTTCTCCTGCCCTTGAAATAGATATTTTGCCTTCCATTACACCTTCGAAGAAATGTTTCTCTCCATTGAGAATCAATGTGATGACTGTCCTGAATGTGGCTTTCCTTGTGGCTCTGCATGTGTTTATCCCATACTCTCTTGCCATAGAAGCTTCATTTTCCATTATGGCCATTTCTTTAAGGAGTTTTGCCATATTGTCATTGAAATCCTTATTTTGTCCACTATATCTTGCACTTTGCACTCCGGGGGCACCTCCTAAAATATCCACTTCAAGGCCGGTGTCATCTGCAAAACAATCTTTACCAAGGCGATCATAAATATATTGTGCCTTTATTAGTGAATTGGCTCTCAATGTATTGCCTGTTTCGGGAATGTCTTCTGACAGACCCATGTCGGCTGGGGTAACGAGCTCAAAACCCTCGCCTAATATTTCAGAAGCCTCACGCAGTTTGCAGCTGTTGCCCGTTGAAAAAATAATTTTCATATACTGCTTTTTTACCATTATTATTATCGCTGCAAAGGTATCAAAAGTCTGTGAATAAGCAATAATTTTATCGATTGGCATAGGTGTTTTCTTTTGCAAAAAAACTCAAAATTCAATACTTTTGCGGTATATTATTCTATCTAAAACCAGACATGGTAAGGATTATAGATTCAACAATTGACTGATTATGAAGACTTATTATTTTATTGCAACATTTTTGATTTGCAACATATTATTTGGATGCAGCTATCATTGCAAGAGAGAATTAGAATCATTCAGACAAAAAAACAGAGACTGGGCAGTAGTAGGGGTTTGGGAAGAATGTCTGGAGAAAACAGGAAAACCACGTATTAATAAACCGATAGTACAAATTTATAACAGTGACGGTAGTTTTCATATAGCCATAAGCAGAGAAGAAAAGGACATGAAATTTCCTTCCATGTCCGGAGTCTGGTATACGGAAAACAATATCATTTACAGAAACAGATGTAAAGATTACAGTATACAGAATGTTGGGAATGCTAATTATAAGGTAGAAAATGATACCTTGTTTCTAAGACCTGATGAAAACAAAGGATGGGCTAAATTTGTTAGATACAAATAAAAGATTCTGCACATTTCGATCTGAAAGGAAGTATTGCAAATTTAAGATAAAAATTTCAAAAGGTTTTCTGAATCAGAATTTTTTAAGTTATAAATTTTTATTTATAATCTTTTTCTCCTTATTTTCTAAACGCTTTATACTCTCAGCTATGGGTAAATCTTCAGGCATTGTACCTCCAAGTTCTTTAATGGTTTGCCGAACTTTTTCCCCAACCTTATAGTGTGTCTGGTTTGCCTTTGTTTTTCCCTTTATATTTTCGCGACGTAGTTTTTCTTCAGTTTGTGTTGCGCGAAACAGATTTGCTGCCAGTTCCGTACTTCCCATGTGGTCAAGTATCTTTTGACTTTTCTTTAATCCTTTTTGGGCATGTATGGCTTTTGCGTCTAATCCTCCGTAAAGACCTTTGTAACCATGATTCTGAAAGATTGCATAATCACGAGATTCAATAACACCGGCATTCTTGGCGGCATCAGCCAGCTGACTATTATGGCGAGCCAGTTCATTACGCAAAAAGAGTCGTTTTTCTTCTTCGCTCGTCAGACGATTGTATTCGTCCAACTGTTTTATCTCTGCAATACGTGTCTGAACAGCGAAATAAGTTTGGCCATTCGCCACTACCTCTTTGCCTGGATCGGCGTTCTGTACAATTAAGTAACAGGCATAACGGGATAATTTTACGGATTCCAAAGGGCGTTTTGCTCTAGATCCGATACTGACCATTTCGAGGATATCCTCGAAATGGTCTAAGGGGTTGTTATTGCTATTGGCACACGACTCTTTCGCCTTTTCTATTACTGGTAGGAAATGTCGGTATTCGGAATACTCGAGTACTTTTGCCATTTCTCGTGCCAACCAATATTCAATACCATTTTCATCAACATGTCTAATTTGTTCGAAGACAGATTCTCTATAGCATATTAATTTATTCATAGTTTAAATTTTATTTTTATTGATTTTTTTTGACCATAAAATCAATAACCGCTTGAATGTTGTTTGTTTGGGTTTGATTTAT
Source organism: uncultured Bacteroidales bacterium (assembly GCA_963548935.1). Taxonomy (GTDB): domain Bacteria; phylum Bacteroidota; class Bacteroidia; order Bacteroidales; family UBA932; genus Cryptobacteroides. Next base: position 236,942 of record CAUUVS010000001.1, on the reverse strand, counting down.
CAAGTCTTCTAAATTTGCTAAAGTGTTTTTTTATATCCGGGCTATTTCTATACGTTTGTGAGTTCAATGTACTTATTCGTTTTACATTTGTGTCTTTTCATGTCAACACAAATATAAACTTTTTTTGTCATTCTTGACTAAGTTTGTCTGATCAGGACTTTTTATTTATATCATGTTCACTTACTTATTGTAAAAACTTAATGGTTCATCTTCTATTTAATATTGTGATATGGTCAATAATTTCCTAACTTTGTTTAATTGGCACAAGACTTGAAATATAGCCTTGATGTTATACAATGTTTACAAAAAGCATTTTCCCGGATTGATCGGTAGGTTTTAATTATCGTATCAGGAAAGGATGGATGTTTGAGTATGACGATAATAAAATATTGCATTTGCAAAAAATAATATAGGAAAACGTGTAATATGAAATTGAGAAATATACTTTTATCGGCAATGGCAATAGTGGTTTCCGGAAGTGTTTTCGGGCAATCCAAGAACTTCCGGTTAGGCCAGTGGGTGGAAATCAACAATGCTATTTTAAAAGAATTGGATAAATCCTATGTGGATTCTCTTCCTCTTGGAAGAATTGAAAGGAAAGGTATAGATGCAATGCTTGAAGGATTGGATCCATATACGATTTATATTCCTGAAGAGGAAAATGAAAATCTTCAGATGATGATAAACAAGACCTATGGAGGTATAGGAGCTATTATTTTTAAACCCGAAAAAGATGGTTATGTGTTTATAAATGAGCCTTATCTGAATTCTCCTGCTGTTAAGAACGGTCTACAGTGCGGTGATAGAATCGTAGAAATAGATGGAGTTTCAACAAAAGGGCTTGAGACCAAAGAGTGCAGTGACAGAATGAAAGGAAAGCCTGGAACTACTGTAAAATTCAAGGTTCTTAAAGTATATACAGGTGAAGAAAAGGAAGTATCGGTCGTAAGAGAGAGGATTCATTTTCCTGATGTGGAATATTCAGGGATGCTGAATGACACTACCGGATACATATTGCAGACAGGATTTACGGAAAATGTTTCCGGAGATATAAGGGCGGCCTATAACAAGTTGAAAGCTCAGGGTATGAAACGACTCGTTTTAGATTTGAGAGGTAATGGTGGCGGTCTGATGCAAGAGGCTATCAATATAGTATCTTTGTTTGTTCCTAAAGGCTCTTTGGTTGTTTCCCAGAAAGGCCGCAAATATGCGGATAAGAGAGAATATCATACTATGATAGAACCTATTGACACTACGATGCCTATGATAGTGATGGTGGACGGAGGTTCTGCTTCTTCTTCAGAAATTGTCGCTGGGGCTTTGCAGGATTTGGACAGAGCGACAATCATAGGAAAACGTACTTATGGTAAAGGATTGGTACAGAGTATCGTCCCTCTTCCTTACAACGGGCAGATAAAAGTTACTACTGCAAAATATTATACTCCGAGCGGACGTTGTGTTCAGGCTATTGACTATGAGCATAGGAATGAAGACGGAAGCGTAGGGCATATACCGGATTCTTTGACAAAAGAATTCAAGACACGTAGCGGTAGGATAGTAAGGGATGGCGGTGGTATTACTCCTGACATAGAGATAGATGCACCCAAGTACAGCCGTCTTGTTTATTCATTGGTGCTGAATGGTATTATTGAGCAGTATGCTTTAGATTATGCTTCAAGGCATCAAAGTATTCCTGCACTGGAAGACTTTCATTTCAATGAATACAATGATTTTGTGGCATTTGCCAAAGATAAGAAATTTGATTATCGATCAAGTGCGAAGGCTCTTTATGATCAGATGAAGAGCGAGTTGAAAAAAGATGGGTTGGATGAGAAGGTTAAAGAGGAGTTGGAGGCTTTGGACAAAGTAATGCTTATGGAAAAGGAAGATTTCTTATTTATGAAAAAAGATGAAATTATTCCTTGGATTGAAGAGGAGATAGCTGTCCGTTATTATTATCAGGAAGCCGGAATCAAAATCAGGCTTCGCTATGACAAGCAATTGAAAAAAGCTCTGAACATTTAGTTTTGCCAGAGATAGATTTTATCGCCACGGCGGAGTCGTCCCAATGACGGGGCTATTGCCACAGAACATCTTACACCTTTTTCTGCAACCTCAGCAGGCATGAGGTTCACCCTCATATCTTCAATTTTGAATTCCACAACTCCTGTGGCATTACCTATGGCTATAACCTCATCCCCTACATGCAGAGGTGCGGATTCCACTGCCAACTCGGCAACATTTATTTTGTCAAACCAATTTGTCACCTTGGCCGAATAGACCTTTTTACGAGTTGCGGAGCTGCCATAGACGGAACTCCATTGTCCTAATAAGGCTCCTTGGTAATATCCATCCCAGAATCCTCTGTTAAATACTTCCGAAAGCTTTTCTTTAAGTTCTGCTGCCAGTTCCTTAGTATAGGTGCCATCGCAAACTGCATTCGCAGCTTTTCTGTAGCAGGATGTGCATCTTTTGACATATTCGGCAGATCTGGCACGACCTTCGATTTTGAAAACTTTGACACCTGAATCTATTATTTTGTCCATAAACTCTATGGTGCATAGGTCTTTAGGTGACATTATATATTTATTGTCAATATTAAGCTTATTTCCTGTCTCTATGTCTGTCACTTCATACCCTCTTCTGCAAAGCTGGTAACAGGCGCCTCTGTTGGCAGAAGCTCCATAAGTGTTTAAGCTAAGGTAGCATTTGCCCGAAATGGCCATACATAAGGCACCGTGGGCAAACATCTCAATCCTTACAAGTTCTCCGGAAGGACCGCAGATGTTTTCTGAAATTATGGTATTGTAAATCTCTTTGACCTGATGAAGGTTTAATTCCCTTGCAAGTACAATCACATCAGCAAATCTGGCATAGAATTTCAGAGCCTGAATATTTGACACATTCAGTTGTGTGGAAATATGCACTTCTATACCAATCCGCCTGCAATATTCTATTGCTGCCATATCAGATGCTATGATTGCCGATATTCCTGCTTTTTTGGCAGCATCCAAGGTCTCTCTCATAGGCTCAATATCCTCTTGATAAATCACAATGTTCATTGTTAGGTAGGTCTTGACGCCTTGTTCGTTGCATATTCTGACAATTTCTTTCAAATCTTCAGGCTGAAAATTATTGGCGGAATGGGAACGCATATTAAGAGAGCCGACACCGAAATAAACAGAATTTGCACCGCCTTGAATAGCAGCATGAAGACACTCAAAATTGCCTGCCGGGGCCATTATTTCCAGCTCGCTATATTTCATTATATAATTGGATTTACGGTTTCGTACTATTTTGTTCTTCCTATCAGCTTCTCTGAAAAGCGTTTCAGGCTTTCGAGCCTTACTCCTTTGCAAGCCTTGGCAGCAAAACCAATTGCCTTTTCATTTAGGCGGAGAATTTCATATTTCGCATCTTCATTTATTCCCAAAGCATTATATATTGCTTTGACTTTTGTTATTTTCTTTAATTTTTTATCTTCCGTATCGGCCTCTGACCTCATTGTCTCAATGATGGCTGAATGTGAGCAGTCAATACCTTTTGATGACATAATATTTGATGCTCCTTCCGAAGTCATGGCTCCGGATTTTTCAAGAGCTCGTGTAGTGAGCCAACTTTTTTTCTGATTAATAATATCCCCACCTATAGGTTTGCCGAATACTTTTGCATCGCCATAGGCATCCAGATAATCATCAGCGATCTGAAATGCCAGACCGAGATAGTATCCGTACCAATAAAGATTTTCGCATTCGTCTTCAGGCGCTCCTGCAATCATGGCCCCCATTTTTGCTGCACAAGCAATAAGCACTCCTGTCTTGAGTCCTATCATATTTATATAGTCCTTCATCGGAATTTCGTCAAGATGCTCGAAATCCATATCTAACTGCTGACCTTCGCATACTTGCGCGGCAGTCTTGTTGAAAAGGGCAAGCACTTTAGGAAGTATATCCGAAGGTGCATAACATATCCTACGATAACTGTCAATGCACATCACATCTCCCGAAAGTATTGCAGAGTCTTCGCCCCATTTTTTCCATACAGCATCCATTCCTCTGCGCAGAGGTGATTTGTCCATTATATCATCGTGAATCAATGTAAAACTATGAAAAACTTCAAGTGCGGCTGCAGGCTGCATTATACTGTCATCATAGTTGTCCTTGTATAGGGAATAGGTTGTAAGACAGAGCCTTGGACGTAGTTTCTTGCCTCCTATCGCTATCATGTATTTCAATGGTTCATATAATCTTTCCGGTTTGTCGTTGAACTTTATATTCTCAAAAAGTTCATTTAGCAAGATTTCTATTTGTGACTCTGTTATCATAATTTCAATATTATTTTCACAAAAATAAAGGCATTATATTTTTTGCCCTATAAATAATAAAAACAAAAGTAATCATTTTGAATCTTCATAGCAAAAGAAAATGTAGACTTACGCAGGTGCAAGCATATCTTACTGTCTCTTTATTAAAAATGCTTATTTTTGTATTCCAAATAGAATAAGATATGAAAATAAACGGAGAAGCTACAGTGGTGAAAAATTCAGGCAGTCATTATATGCTGTCTTCTCTTTCGCAGTGGCTTCCGTTTCCTGCTGTTCTTAAAGGCAGGATAAGACTGAAAGAAAGCAGCGCCACCAATCCGGTTGCCGTAGGTGACAAGGTGCTTTTTGAAGCTGAAGTACCTGAAGGCATGGGGGTTGAAGCTGTTGATGAGAAACATCCTGCCACAATATTTGAAGTATTGGCAAGGCGTAATTATTTAATAAGGAAATCCACAAATCTATCACGCCAATCCCATGTTCTTGCTTCTAATGTGGATATGGCGTATTTTGTTGTATCATTGTATTTTCCTGAAATTCAGCTTCCTTTCCTTGACAGGCTGTTAGTAACTTGTGAAGTGTATGGTATTCCTGCTACAATAGTTCTGAATAAAGTTGATCTGTATAAGGAAGAAGCTTCCGAGGCGATTGCGGATTTTCATAGAATATATAATATTGCCGGTTATGATATAATAGAGACATCGGTAAAAACAGGCGAAGGAATTGAAGAATTGAGAGCTTCTTGCAAAGATAAGATATGTCTTTTTTCAGGAGAGTCCGGAGTCGGCAAATCTTCTTTGATAAAAGCTTTGGATCCTTCTTTGGACCCGAAAGTGGGACAACTTTCTTTTGCTCATCTTCAGGGCCGCCATACGACTTCGTTATATGAGATGTATAGATTGGCTTGCGGTGGTTACATCATTGATACTCCCGGCATTAGGGGCTTCGGGCTCGTTGAACTCGAAAAAGAGGAAATAGCTTTTTATTTCCCTGAAATGCTGAAAATTGCCCGGAATTGTCGTTTTGTCCCATGCACTCATACTCACGAACCCGGATGTGCCGTCAAGCAGGCAGTTGAAAATGGTCTTATCAGTACCGAACGTTATAATTCATATCTCGGAATGCTTGAAGAAGATACTAAATTCAGATAGGAGGATAAATTTTGAATTCACTTAATAAGGAAATCATACGCCTTGCTGTGCCAAGTATCGTTGCCAATATCACCGTCCCTCTTGTTGGAATGGTGGATATTGCTGTAGCAGGCCATTTGGGATTATCCGGAAGCGCCGCACCTCTCATAGGAGGAATTACCATAGGCAGCATGATGTTTGACCTTCTGTATTGGAACTTTGGATTTCTAAGAGCCGGTACCGGCGGACTTACCGCTCAGGCTTATGGTCGTGGCGATATGTGCAATTCTTATAGTATTTTGTCAAAGGGGCTTGTTATGGCAGGAATAATTGCTGTAATCCTTTTGGCATTGCAATTGCCTTTTGCCAAACTTGTATCTCATTTTGTAAAAACCTCAGAGGCTGTAATGGCACTTGCCATACAATACTTTTTTATACGTATATGGGCAGCTCCTGCGACATTGTCGTTAATGGCTTTCAAAGGCTGGTTTATAGGTATGCAGGACAGTGTATGTGCCATGTTTTCCGATTTGGTGGTAAATGGGGTAAATATAGCTGCAAGTATAATCCTTTCTACAGGAATCCCATTTCTCGGATTTGAAGGGATAGGTTTTTCTGGTATTGCTTGGGGGACGGTGATAGCACAATATTGCGGATTGGTATTTGTGCTTGGGGTATTGGCGATTAAATATCATCCTATGAAATTCGGCTTCTTGTCGAAAGACAATATTTGGCTTGGAGGAAGCGGTTTCAGAGAATTTCTGTCTTTGAACTCTGACCTTTTTATCCGATCTCTATGTCTTATAGTCATTTATATCGGTTATACGGTCATATCAGCTCGTTATGGAGAACTGTTGCTTGCCACAGCCTCCATTATGATGAAACTTTTAATGCTTTTCTCTTATTTTACTGACGGTTTTGCTTTTGCAGGAGAGGCTCTTACAGGCAAATATATAGGTAGAAATAATAGATATATGGTATCACGGGCAGTGAGAGGAGTTTTTCTCTGGAGTATGTCAATTGGATTGGCTTTTACCTTGATTTATCTTTTTGCCGGCGAGCCTATCCTTAAGGTTATGACCAATGATACCGAAGTTATTGCTACTTGCGGCAAGTATTTTATCTGGCTTCTGGCAATGCCTATTGTCGGATGCGCTGCCTTTACTTTTGACGGCATCTACATAGGAGCCACAGCTTCAAAAGCACTTCGCAATGCTTCCATTTTGGCTGTGGCGGCATTTTTTTCTGTTTGGTTTTCTCTTATTCCATTTTCAAAAGATGGCTATATGGCAATACATTTCTTGATGGCTGCGTATTTTGCTCATCTTGCTGCCAGAACCATATATCAGTCAATAGTCTATAAATCCCAAGTTCTTTCCCGGGCTAAGTAAGTGTAAGTTGAAAATCCACATGCTTACCCTCTATGTGCTGAGGCTATCATATTTTTTAGGCACGAATTGAGACTGGAAGAAGCAATAAGCTTCTCTATGGTCAGGTGCATTCTGTATTTCCAGTAATATCGTGGAATGGCCGGCACATTAATCCTTTCATCCGAAGGGTTTCCTTGATATCTCACGTCCCCGTCAATAGAAAGCCAATCTTGTAAAGGTAATATTGCTAACATTGCAGGTGAATCCAAGTGTATCTGCACAATTTTCTCACAAAGCCAAGGCTCACAGAAATATGGCATTTCTCCAGCCCCATCCAACATTCTCCTATAAAAACGTTCAGAAGCCGCCCTATCCTCTTCCCACCAAGCTCTCAAAGTACTTGTATCATGGGTGCCGGTGGTACATACACACATATAAGGGTATTGAGCCGGATTGGCAAACTCTTCGGCAGGATTTTTTGCCATACGCTGGATTTCCAAAGAAAGTATTCCGAGTTTTCTCATCACCTCAGGTACACAATCAGGTATCATACCCAAATCTTCACCACAAGCAAGCATATCCGTACTTTCTACAAGCGAAGGGAGTTTCCAAAGAGCGGAATCTTTCCAGAATTGGTTATGTCTGTGATAAAAGAAATCGGTATAAAGAGCATTGAAAGCCTCTTTTTGATTATCATTCAATGCCATATAGGCATAAGTAGAATGTGCGGCGATACGAGGATGATAATGCCCTTTTTTTCGAGGATCCTCAATAAATAGCACATCGTCCAACAGGGTCATAAAGCCATCTCGAAGTTTTTTGTTATCTCCCTTGTCATTGTTGAAAAGAGCTTCTACCTTGCGCTGTGTTGCCACTGAAGCCACCAATCTGCCGTCCTTTATATATTTGCTTCTCACTTTTTCAGCAAGATCACCGAAAATACTGCGTATCACCCATTCATCTAACAATGGAGTAGAATAATGACTGCCATACATCTCGAAGCCCTTGTTTCTTAGTTCGTCACCGGAATATGGCAATGCCGGATTGAAATATCCCAAAAGACCATGAACATTGTCATAAGGAATTTCCCAAATCCTGAAAAATCCTAAAATGTGGTCAATTCTGAAGCAATCGAAATACTCGCTCATTTTCTTCATTCTTGATTTCCACCAGCCGAAACCATCCTCAGACATTTTTTCCCAGTTATATGTCGGAAATCCCCAGTTCTGACCGAAAGCCGAAAAGGCATCAGGTGGAGCACCTGCTTGAGAATTGAGATTGAACAGCTGCGGATGAGTCCATGCATCGGCGCTTGTCCTGCTAACTCCGATAGGAAGATCTCCTTTAAGAGCCACTCCATGATTATGAGCATACATTACAACCTCTTTCAATTGACTGTCAAGGCAATATTGTACATAATAATAGAACTCTGCCTCAAGTTTGTGCTCGGATATATATTCGTGGATATTTTTCTTTACATATTTGGAGTATTTTCCCCATTTCGAAAAATCGGCAGTGCCATTTTCATCCCTAAGGCAGCAGAATGCAGCATAAGGGAGCAGCCATTCTTCATTGTTAGCATAGAAATCTTTGAAAGATTCTGTAGAAAGCAATTCCTTTCCTTTTTTCTTGAAAGCCTTTCGCAAGAGTCTGTCTTTTTCATTATTGACTTTTTCATAATCCACCTCAGGCAATGCGTTCAGTTCTTCTTGAAGAGAGTGGAAAGCCTTGTCTTCAGGCACACCTGCAGCAGAAAGATTTATAAACTGGGGATGAAGCGCAAACGAAGAATTGGCATTGTAAGGATATGAATCCTGCCAAGTTCTTGTCATTGTTGTATCATTGATAGGAAGAAGCTGTATTATATTCTGACCGGTAATCTCTGCCCAATCGACGAGTTTTTTCAAGTCATAAAACTCTCCTATACCAAAACTCTTTTCGGATTTCAGAGAAAAGACCGGAACCGCTACTCCTGCTCCTTTCCAAACTTCTGTACCAAAAACAGGATTCAAATCTTCAATAGAAAGAACACAGTTTTTTTGAGGAACCTCTGCTAAAAAATGATTGATACCTTCTTCCCAATAAAGAGGAGCCTTGCTTTTTTTGTCTAATATGACAAACTTATATTCAATAGGCTCATTAATATTCAAAGTCGCTTTCCAGACCGGGAAATCACTGTCATCAAGGGCGATGAATTTGGTCCAGTTGCCGAATTTGTCTCCGCTACCTGTTATCGCAATCGTCTGATCCGGCCTGATTTTGGGGTTCAAAAAAGAAATAAGCACATTTCCTTCCGTGGCCTTTTTAGAGGAGACCGAAGCCTTGCGTCTGAAAACCACGTCTTTGAACATACTCGAATAGAAAGGTAAATCAGATGGCCGATCTTGCCATTTGGTTCTTATTTTCAAAACTTTTGAATTGATCGTAGGTAGAACGTGCCCACGCCATTCTTTTCTGATGCATTCATTGTTTTTCCATACTTCAAAGCTGTAGATATTGCTATTTATGGATTCAATATCAATCTGCCAAGCACCGGCATAGATATAGCGCATTTCACATTTCTTTTTGCCATTACGCAAAAATAATTTCTCTCCCCAAGAGGTGTTGTAGTCCAGTGTAATAATAATGTTCATAGTATAATTAGATTATTTAATGATTTTCGGTCGCATATACTTCCAAGTCAATATAGGCAATAAAAAAGAAATAAGACAAGCTATAAGCCAGAAAATAGTTACAGGTATGAAATTATAGTCAGAAGTATCGGAAATATTGTTCTGGATCAGATAGCCGCTGATAATATCCTGTATGCCTGCTGCTATGTAGCTGGAAATCCCTACTACGCCTAAGGCTGCCCCTGTGGCTTTTCTCGGGACAATATCTAATGCCATAAGGCCTGCAACGATACAATACACCGCAGCAATAGAGAGGCTGGCTACAGACAGATAGAATATGTTAGCTGCCATGCTTCCTCCGGTGAACATAAACATTGCCAGTGTTCCAAGACAGATTATGCCGCAAAGAACAACAGGTTTTAGCCTGTTACCCTTGAATACTTTATCGGAAAGCCAGCCGGCAAAGACTGTTCCTACAATTCCGATTGCTTCAGATATACCGATGATAAAAGCGGCATCCTTGAGTGTATAGTCTTTGGCTTTCTGAAGAAAAAGCACACCCCAGTTGGAAATCCCATATTGGGTAATATAGACAAATGCACTGGAAATGGCGATAATCCAAATCCCCGGATGTCTGATAACGGCTTTCTGCAAATCTTTTGTAGGCATGGAGTCTGATTTCTGAACTTTTTCCGAAGAAAGATGCTGTACTGATGGAAGTCCTTTGCTTTCAGGAGTATCCGAGACAAATATCAATATTATTGCTACACCTATAAGACCGGCTAATGCCGAGAAAATAAATCCTGATTGCCAGCCGATAAGCAAGACTATATGGCTGGTAAGCACCAAAGATAAAAATTTTCCTAAATATGGTGTGGCACAGAAAATACTGTAGAACGTGCCTCTCTTGGAGAGAGGGAACCATCTTGAAAGGCTTATCACACCGGGAGGAGCGCCCATGGACTGTGTCCATCCGTTAACCCCCCAGATGATTGCGAAAACCATAAAAAGTAGCGCCGAAGAAAATCCCGGCAAACCGTGAAGGAATCCCAATGCACCCATGATAAGGTTGCAAAGAGAGGATAACAATAAGCCTATGGCCATAAAACGCCGTATATTGCAATAATCAGCAAGGAAGCCGTTTGCGAATTTTCCTATAGCGTAGGCAAATAGCATTGCGGAGCCTATAAGACCTATCTGACCTGGTGTCAGAATGCCTTCATCGATAATAGGCTGTTTTACAACGCTCATCGCCATTCTACATATATAGAAAATGCAATAAGCGGCAGTTACTCCCCAGAACGTTTTTGCCCGTAATCTCTTGTACGTGCTATCTATATCTCCTTCAGCTACTGTTGCCTTAGAAGGCTTGCTTATTCTAAAATAATTATAAAGAATCATATCGGAAGGTTGTCATAAAACCTTTACAAAGGTAATACTATTTTTCAAGCCAATTAAGAAAATCTTCAGCCCTCGCCCTCGAAACGTTTAGATCCGGAGCGGAGTAGGATGTTTGTGATTTATTGACGGCCATATCGTCTTTTAATATTAAATTCAGACGGCCTCCAAATATTTTTGTTACACTTTCTACTGCCTCTTTGGCGATTATGCAGCCTCGTGAAATTCTGAAGAACCGACTTGGATCAAGCTCTTCAATAATCGAGTCTAACGACTGATCAATTACATAGACAGTTCTGTCTCTTGTTACAATGTGATTGTCTTTTTCTTTTGAAAACAAATATATTATATCTGAAGTTTTAATTGGTATAACTCTATCATTGAAATGAACCAAATGCCTTTCTTTATATTTTTTTATGGCGGAATTTTCAGAAAGTGACTCTATTATTTTATTGATATCGATTTGTTCCGGTGTATGTCGGCATCTCTCCACAGCTCTTGCAAGAGCCGGAAGTTCTATGGGTTTTAATATATAATCAATGCTATTTACTTCAAAAGCCTTGATTGCATATTTGTCATAAGCTGTGGTCATTATTACTCTGGCGGTAATATTTGCCCTTTTGAAGATTTCGAAACACTTGCCGTCTGACAGCTCTACATCCATGAAAATAATATCTGCCTTGTTATAAGGATTGTTTAGCCAAGATACTGTCTCTGCAATAGATGTAGTCGTCCCTACTATTGAAATATCAGTGAAATTGTGTTCCAATGTCTTGATAAGTGACTTAGCTGCCATCAGCTCGTCTTCCACTATAAGTGCTTTCATTTTATATTATTTAATTACAGTAGCGGTAGCGACACAGTGTAGGTCTCATCATTCTTATCAATCGATATGTCACGTCCGCTGAGGTCTATATAGTTTTGATGTATATATTTCAAGCCTAAACCTGTCGATGAAGATGGGTTTATCTTAGGCGAAAGATTATTCTTAACAATAATCTGTTCTCCATTTGAAGTAATATGAATTTTGAGTGGTCTGTCAGGAGATATGGAGTTGTGTTTTGTAGCATTTTCCAAAAGCATCTGTACAGAATATGTTACTACAAATTTATCATAATCCTCCTCTCTAATTTCGATTTCAATTTTCAGGCCTTCCTGAAATCTCAACTTCATGAGTTCTATATACATATTGGCATATCCGATTTCTTCTTTTAACGACACTAAAGGGCTTGTTTCATTATTGAGCATATATCTGTATATTCCTGCAAGTTTCTGGATATAGCTTCGAGCCCTATGGTTTTCATTGTCAGCGACAAGACAGTCGAGGGCATTGAGCGAATTGAAAAGGAAATGAGGATTTACTTGCTGTTTCAGATTTATATACTGGGCATTTGCCATATTGGCCTTTTCCCGCTCCATTTCCATGTTTCGTCTTGCCGCCAAAGCATAATCCACTAAGAAAGTAATGGAATATATGGCTGCTTCATTAATCATTGCAACAATAAACAGCTCAATAAATCTCTGAATCGTAAAAGGTTCTTTTATACCAGGCGGCATCCCATAGCCAACCATCATGGCAGATACGGCAGATGATAGGATGAAAAATATAAAAACAGCAATAAATATATCTAAAGTATTGAATTTTCTTTTGCCTCGATGAAGATATTGGATAAATAATATTGTTGCAGATATTAGAATTAGCAGAACTATGGTGTTGGAAGCAAATGATGAAATTGATTTTATTAAAGCGTCTTCTTCAAAAAGGCTGGTCGAGAGTACGGCTTCGATTAGGATTCGCATAAAAAAGATCGCCCCTACTGCTATGCACAGCCATTTTACTTGTACGTTGTATGCGATGTCTGATTTTCCTTCCCTGCTGTAGTTCGTGAAAAGCGAACTGAACCAAAGGAGTCCCCAGCCGAGCAGTTCTGTCGTGATAAATGTCGATATTGCATGTATTGCCGGAGAGTAGCTTATTCTTTTGCCAATGACTGTCGCTATCGTTATGCCCAGCAAATAACCTATAATATTGACCATAATCACATTTACAGAGGTAAATTCTACATTCAGATGCTTTCTGATGCAGATAATTACAGTCATTGCCATAGTAAGAATTGTCAGAGCTATACCATCATCTATGTTCATGGCTCTGCAGGCAATTGCTGCTGTGGCATGAGCAGCTGCAAAAATTGTTATTACCCAGCCTGTTTTTAGGTTATTCATTTTAGTAGGTTTGTTTTACCGCATAAATTTACATATTTCTAATGAATGTTGCAAATTGCACAGAGCGTAAGCTTCCGTTTCACCAATAACACAGAATACTCACGGAATTATGGATAATTTATTTCGTCGTTTTATTATGACCGTTCATCGTGTTTTTCCGTCCGTTCATCATAAATAGCTTTTTATTATAAAACGTTTCAATTATATTTGTAACGACTTAGACAATAGGTCGGCTACATAATATTTACATTAAGGCATCTTATATGCAAAAACCAAAGTTATCTTTTTGGCAGATATGGAATTTGAGCTTCGGGTTTCTTGGAGTTCAGATAGGCTATTCTTTACAGAATTCAAATACATCCAGTATTTTTAAGTCTCTTGGCGCTGACACCGGTCAGTTGAGTCTTTTCTGGCTTGCGGCTCCTATTGCCGGTATGATTGTCCAGCCTATAATAGGGATGTTGTCTGATGATTCATGGACAAAACTTGGCAGAAGAAGGCCTTATATATTCGGAGGCGCACTGATTTCGACTATTGCTCTTATGCTGATGCCGAATTGTCCTCGCTTTTTGGCATTCGCTCCTCTTATTATGGGAGCTATGTTACTATTGTTTATGGACTTGTCATTCAATGTGACGATGCAGCCTTTCCGTGCTCTTGTGTCGGATATGCTTGATGACAGCCAAAAGACAAAAGGTTATGTCATTCAGACATTCCTTATAAATCTGGGAGCAGTTATCGGAGGTGTTCTCCCTTGGCTAATCACCAAGATAATGATAGGAATGGATGTGGATATGACAGTGAATCCGGGGGAAGTCCCTATTGCCATATCATGGGCATATTATATAGGAGGAACCTTACTCTTTATTTCTGTTCTTGTAACAGTCTTCAAAGTCAAGGAATACCCTCCAAAGGAATTTGCCGAGTACAATGGGATTGCAGATGCCGACAAGAATGCTCCAAAAGAGAATTTTCTGCAACTTCTTGGCAAAACACCTAAGGTGATGCTTCAGCTTGGTGTTACACAGTTCTTTTCTTGGGGAGCATTGTTCATTATGTGGACATTCCTTTTTCCTTCTATTGAAGGAGTGGTGACCAATAATGCGGGAATGGCTTTGAGTAGCACCGATGCATCCAATTGGGTAGGAATCCTCAATGCGGTATATCCAATACCGGCTTGTATAGCTGCTATTTTTATGACAAATATTGCCAATAAATTTGGTAACAAAATTGTTTATGCGGTCTGTCTTCTTTTTGGAGCAATAGGCTTTTGCTGCCTCCCTTTGCTGCATAATCAATTCGCTCTTATGATTCCAATGATCGGTATCGGTATAGCTTATGCTGCCATTCTTTCAATGCCATACGCAATTCTATCAAAAGCTTTGGATGCCAGAAGAACAGGAGTTTTTATGGGAATATTCAATTTCACTATTACAATACCTCAGATAGTAATAGGGGCTTTAGGAGGCCTGATTCTTAAATATTTCTTCGATATGAAAACTCCTATGATGCTTGTGCTTGCCGGAGTATTTATGTTTCTGGCTGCTGTTTCTGTTTATTTTGTAAAAGATAAAAGCGCAAATTAATAACTTAATTGTTACATGATGATTATACAAATCAAAAAAGTTATAATGAAAAGAATATTCACTGCTGCTATTGCCATAATCATAAGTATGACAGGCACATCTGTATTCGCACAGAGCGGATATGAGATTAAAGGTAAGGTCGTAGATGCTCTGGGACCTGTTATAGGAGCCACTGTTATGGAACAGGGGACAACTAACGGTACCTCAACCGGCCTTGACGGAGATTATGTTTTGGCTGTGTCGGGACCTGATGCTTTGGTAGAGATAAGCTGTATAGGCTACAGCCCGCAGGTTTTCAAGGCATCAGAGATTCCGGCCACTGTAACTATCAAAGAAGATGCTATGTTTCTTGATGACGTTGTGGTAATCGGATACGGCTCTCAGAAGAAAAAAGAAGTGACCGGCTCTGTGGCGTCAATTAAATCGGAAGATTTCAACGCAGGAGTCAAGACAAATCCGATGGGATTGCTTCAGGGCAAGGTCGCCGGCTTGAATATTATCAAGACTACTTCTGACCCTACAAGCACAGGTTACAACATCCAGATTAGGGGCTTTTCCACACTTGACAAGGGTGCCGGTACATCACCTCTGTTCATTGTCGATGGGGTGCCTGTAAGTAATATTGACAATATTTCTTCTGATGAAATCGCTTCTATGGATGTGCTGAAAGACGGTTCGGCTGCGGCTATCTATGGTACTCGCGGAACAAATGGCGTAATCATCATTACCACCAAGAGGGGAGAAAATTTTTCTGATGTAGCCAATACTAAAGTAGAATATTCCGGTTACGCATCTGTGTCTTTGCGTAATGGACATATAGGCATGGCTACTCCTCAGCAGTTCAGAAATCTAACAGAACTCTCCGGCGGCAAAGTGAAACCTACGTTATATAAAGACGCAGAAGGCAATAGTTATGATACGGACTGGATGAGAAGTATTACACGCAAGGCGGCTATTGCTCATAACCACAATGTCGCTATCGTAGGCTCTTCTTCAAAATTTAATTACAGGGCTTCTCTGAATTATAAGAATGCAGAAGGTATAGCTAAGAACTCGAATAGAAATGAGGTAATAGCTAAGATTGCAGCTTCTCAGAAAGCTCTTCAGGGCTGGCTTGAACTTCAATATGATATGTCCTATATGCACTATCGCAACGACTATTTCTGCGGAGATTTTAAGCAGGCTGCTATTGTGAATCCTACATATCCTGTCTATGACAAGACCACTTCATCAGGGTATTTTTCTCCATCAGGAACAGGTCAGTCCAATCCTATCGAGAATATGGCGCAGAAAGAGTCTTATGGCGATGGCAACTATTTCAGGGGTTCTGTGAAGGCGACTATTAATATTAAGCCTATAGATGGTCTTAAGGTCAGTGCATTCGGGGCTGTCGAAGAGGGTGACAACCGCTCATATTGGTACAATCATGCTATCAGTACAGATGAGTCTGCATCAGGCAAGGCCGGTCGCGGCAGTAATTTCAATTTCAATAAATTGTTTGAAACCACTATTGATTATTCTAAGAATTTCAATGGTCATAGCGTAGCTGCTGTTGCGGGGCTTTCTTATCAGAATTTCTTTAATGACGGTATGGATGTGTCCAATAAGGGCTTTCCTACAGATAATGCGAAATATTATCAGATAGGCAATGGTGACGCCACAAAGAAATACTTGAACGCAAGTTCATATAGGAACTCCAATACTTTGGCGGCTATATTCTTGCGTGCAAATTACAATTACAAGGAGAAATATCTTTTTTCTGCTTCTTTGCGTCGTGAAGGTTCTTCAAGATTCGGTGTAAATCATAAGTGGGGGCTGTTCCCTGCCGTGAGCGCCGGATGGCGAATTAGCGGTGAGGACTGGATGCAGAATGTGAAATGGATAAATGACCTGAAATTGCGTGCAGGCTTTGGTGTCACAGGTAACAATCTGGCATCTGACCTTCGTTCTGTTGCAATGCTTTCTAACGGCGGTACTTTTTGGTATAATGGACAATATGTCTATACTTATGGAGTGAGCCAGAATGTCAATCCTGATCTTAGATGGGAGAAGAAGTATGAGTACAACGTCGGTTTAGACTATGCTTTCCTTGACAACAGGCTTTACGGTAGCTTTGATGTGTATTACAGGCAGACAAGAGACTTGCTCTGGGATTATGAGGTACCTACTCCTCCATACCAATTCAATACGCTTCTTGCCAATGCCGGGCAGATGGACAGCTATGGTGTGGAATTGTCCATAAGCGGAGTGCCTGTCAAGACCAAGAATTTCACTTGGATAACCACTCCTACAATATCATTCAACAAGAATAATATCACTCGTCTTTCAGACCCGTCAAAGGGATTCAATTATAAGGAAACGACTTCCGGAGGTGTTGGAGAAAATGGTTTGATGAATACGAATACTCAAATTCTTATCGAAGGGCATCCGGTAGGTTCTTTCTATGGATATAGTTTTGCCGGCTTCAAGTCTGATGGTACGTGGATGTACAATACTCCTGCTGGAGGAGTCGTTTCTTCGACAAGTGCTACTGACGGCCACAGACAGGTTATAGGCAATGCGCAGCCTCTTTTCACTTTCGGATGGAACAATGTGTTACGCTACAAGAACTGGGATTTGACGGCATTCTTCCGTGGTGTCGTAGGCAATAAAATTCTCAATCTTACGCGCTGGGCTTACGGTCCTCAAGCATCAACTTCGCTAAATGTGTTTATGAAAGACATAAGCAGAACAAATACTATTTATGCCGATAAATCGCATTTTTCTAATTTTTATCTTGAGAACGGCTCATATATCAAACTGGATAATCTTACGATAGGCTATAATCTTCCTATAAAGGAGAATAAATATATACAGTCTGTAAGAATGTATCTCACAGGGCAGAATCTTTTCACAATCACTGCTTATAGCGGTCAAGATCCTGAGGTCAATACCACAAGCGTCTGGGATGCCGGTATAGATTATTGCGATTTTTACCCTACGGTGGCTACTGTCCTTTTCGGTATCAATATATCTCTATTCTAATTTGTTTGCCATATGAAAAATGTTATAAAAATTATTATTTATGTAGCCTTGGCTCTGCCTCTGTTTGTTTCTTGCAATGGCTGGTTGAACGAGAAGAATTATGGTAATCCGACCACAGAGGATATGATGTCAAATGAAGATAATGTGGTACTTCTTGTAGGTCAGGCTTATGCTGATGTAAAATGGCTTCATGATCATTGGGGATATTGGGGAGTGGCATCTCTTACTTCTGATGAATGCCTTTGTCCGGTACGTATGCCGGGCGAGCACTGGTCCGATGGCGGCTATTGGAGAAATCTCAACACTCATAGCTGGGATCCGATGGCAAATGCTTTCAAAAATATATGGAATACAACTATCTCCGGTGCAGTTCTTTGCAATAAATTGCTCTCTACTTTGAGTGACAATAAGGGAGTTATGTCTGATGCTGTTTATAATCAATATGTCGGAGAACTTGAGACTTTGCGCTCATATTACTATTATATGCTTTTTGACTGTTTCGGTAGGATTCCTTATTTAGAGGAGTTTATTGATAAGACAGAACCTCTTATGGCGCCTGAAAAAGTATGGTCGAGGCTTGTTACCTGTCTTGAAAAGAATGCACCAAATCTCCCTGTAGTGAACGATGCCAATAGAGCTTCCTATTATGGCCGTGTCACTCAAGGTTTTGCATACGCTCTTCTTGCCAGGCTTTATCTGAATGCCGAGTCTTTCGGGTGTACTCCTTCAAATATATCGCTACCTACTACAATTACGTTGTCTTCTGCAAGCGACTTCTACACAAATGCTGTACGCTGCTGTGACAAGATCATTAAATCAGGCGCATATAAAATAGAACCGGATTTCTTCTCTAATTTTAAGATTGACAATTCCAGTAGCAAAGAAAATATATTTGTGATTGTTGAAAACGGCAATGGTGATTTTGATGCCAGAAGCAATGGGAGTATGTCCAATAAGCTCCGCATCACTATGCTTACCCTACATTATAGTCATCAGGGAACTTGGGGCCTTATTGAGAAGCCTTGGAATGGCTTCTGTGCTCGTCCTAGCTTTATTGACCGTTATGCTGCTAATGATGTAAGAGGACCAGGCAACGAAGGTAAGGGAACTAAGAATGAAAAGCGTTGGGGTTGGTTCGTTGGTCCTATCTATAATGCAGACGGTACAACTTTGCTCAAGGATGAGAACGGAGACCCGGCCATAATTCGAAAGGAAGTGGAGTCTTTAAGCGGAGCGCTTTGGGGTGACGGAGCCAGAATGTCCAAATACGAAGTGGACAAGGATAAGAAGTATCAGTTCTGCGAAAACGACTTTGTTCTCTTCCGTTATGCTGATGTACTTTGGATGAAAGAAGAGGCTATCTTAAGGGGTGGTACAGGTACTTCCGAAGTTAATACGGAAGATTTCAAGACGATGCTTGGTCGTGCATTTGCTTATGATACTGATGGAAAGGCATCATTCAATGCGGCTTATCCTACTGCCCTTACCCTTAACGGCATACTTGATGAGAGAGGGCGTGAGTTCGCTTGGGAGAATATCCGCAGACGAGACCTTATCCGTTTTGGTAAATTCAATAATCCTTCTTATGTTGAATACGTTTCTGTTACGGATGAATATCGCAAATGGTTCCCAATTCCATATTCTGTTCTTGAAAAATCCGTCAGAGATGAGAACGGCAATGCTATCTGGACACAGAATCCTGGATATGAAGGATAATAGCTACTAAACTAAAATCTAAATACGAAGATATAAACTAATAATTATTAATCATTTGATTATGAAAAAATTGACTTACATCTTGGGTGCTCTTGCACTCGTGTCTTTCCTCTTTGCTTCTTGCGAAAAGGAAAATAAGACAAACCTTGACAATGTAATTGAGGACGGTTTCTATGTTGCCGGTTCCGCAACAGGTGCTTCTGCTTTGAAGTCAGAATATATGATGACTGCCGGTGTCAATGAAGTTGATAAAGTAAAACGTACAGGTATGTTCGAGAAATATGTAGTTCTCGATGCCAACAAAGAATTCGAACTCCTATATTATGAGGCAGGCAAGAGGGTTCGTTATAGTGCGGTTCTTGCTGATTTTAAACCGGACTTTACAAAAGAAATCTATGCTGACAACCCTGATATGAAGATTTTTAAGGGAAAACTCATTACTGGCGATAAAGCTCCTGCAATGAAAGTTACCAAGAAAGGTCTTTATCATATTGTACTTGATCTTAATAAAGCAAATGACCTTGCAGGTGGTCCCCAGATTATCCTTGCTCCTGTAGAATGGGGCGTAAGAGGCGCTATGAACAGCTGGGGATATACAGCAATGACAAAAAAAGAGGCCGGTGGAGTTATTACCTATACTGTGAAAGATTGCGATATGCCGGCTAACGGTGAATTTAAGTTTTCTTACGGCGGTTGGAAGATAACTCTTGACGATGCCGGAAAAGTTAAGGCGGAGACCAATCTCGGAAAGGCAAAAGACGGCAAAGGGCTTGCTGCCGGCGGAGATAATATAAAGGTTGAAAAGGCAGGTCTTTATGACATTACTCTTACTTTTAAACTTTCAAGCGGGGCGCTCGGAGCTTCTTATTCTTATGAGACAAAACTCACTAAAGAGTCTACCCTTGCCACTGAAATGTATATGATTGGAGAAGAGTTCGGTTCTTGGGATTGGGGTAATGCCGGTGTTGTAACAATGATTCCTTTCCATTCCCAACCTGGTATGTTCTGGGCCGTAAGGTATATTAGTGCCGCTAAAGGCTTCAAATTCTGCCCTGTAAAAGAATGGAAGGGGGACTTCAATCAGTTGACAACAAATGTCGGTGAAGGTGTTAACTTCAATGATGGTGGCAATGTAACTGTTGCAACAAGCGGCATTTATTGCATAGGTGTTGATGTTAAGAATAGCAAACTTGTTGTTGAGAAAGCTCCGGTTTACGGAATGGGTGATGCATTCGGCTCTTGGGATGCAAAAACTCATGCTTATAATGAAGACGGCAAAGTTATGAAAATTAAGGCTACCGCTAACGGAAATATGCGTTCTTATGTGGCAAGTTCACTTCTTAGCGCTGACGGAGACTGGTGGCATGCAGAATTCATTGTAAACAAAGGTAAGATTGAGTACCGTGGTACAGGCGATGATCCGGTTAATGTTTCTGTAAAGGCCGGACAGACAATCACTCTTGATTTCAATGCCGGAACAGGCTCTATTAAATAAATATTCTAACGGCCTGCAGCCCCTGACCGGACTGCAGGTTGCCATATTTTATTAATCGCATTAAACACTGGTAGCTATGAAAAGATACATATATGCAATTTTATCTGCTACTATTATCCTTTCTTGCCAAAAAAAAGATAATGGTTCTTCTACGGAGAGCAGTTCTTTATCGATTGTTACAGAAGAATGGGATGGCAATAAAAGGTCAGATGTTACTTATCAGTTGCTTATATATTCGTTTGCTGACAGCGATGGAGACGGCATAGGAGATTTTAACGGAATCATACAGCATTTAGACTATCTTGACGGTTTGGGAATTAATGCATTATGGCTTTCACCTATACATCCGGCAGTATCTTATCATGGCTATGATGTTAAGGACTATAATGCTATCAATACAGTATACGGGACGGAAGATGATTTTAAGAATTTGATTTCTCAGGCACATCAGAAAGGTATAAAGATTTATATGGATTATGTCTTGAATCACTCCTCTGTAGAGCATCCTTGGTTCAAAAGTGCAGTGGCTGATTATCCAGGTGGATTTGGCGATTATTATGTACTTAGCAGAAACCCTAAAGCGGATATTGTGTCAGGCAATATACCTATGATTTCTACAGAAGGGGTGGCAGGCTATGATTCGGGGCAGTGGTTTTTGGCTCCCGGACAGGCCGGTCTCGGCGCAAAAGGCAGGTTCAGATTCAGTGTGGATTGGACAGATGCCAACGCTCCTAAAGTGACAGTATTCAATTCCTCAGATGCTGCTCAAGTATCGAATTCCGACAAGAGTGTTATGAAGTTCTTGTATTTTGGTAAAGAGCAGCTATACAGGCTTTACAATAAAGGTGGAAATATTTTCGAGATAGTGGTGGATTTCGATTCTGACTGGGGATTCCTGCTAAGAACTTCCGACAATCAATGGGCCGGAGGCACGAAGTTCGGCGCTCCAAGCGGTGGAGGCTCTATTCACTTTGGTGTGCCTTATAAGCTAACAAACGCACAAGATTGTGAGGACTGTATATTCACTGAACCAATCAAATATCATTCTCATTTCTGGACAGGTTATTTTGCTGATTTTAATTATGGCCATTCATCTGTTGCTTCAAAGTCCGCTCCTTTCAAAAATTTGGCTTTGTCTGCGGATAAATGGATAGGTATTGGAATTGATGGTTTGCGTTTGGATGCAGTGAAGCACATATATCACAACGCCAACTCTAATGAGAATCCGGATTTCCTGAAGCAATGGTACGACAGATGCAATGGGGCTTATAAGTCTGCCGGCCATGAAGATGATATCTATATGGTAGGAGAGCAATACTCAGGAGCCAACGAGGTGGCGCCATATTACAAAGGACTTCCTGCTTTTTTTGAATTCGACTATTGGAACAGGCTTGTCTGGGCTCTTAATAATGAGACAGGAAGATATTTTGCAAAAGATATAATCGGTTATCGCAATCTGTACAAGAATTACAGACAGGATGCCATAGCTGCTACGAAGTTGACGAACCACGATGAAGATCGGGCGGCAAGCGGACTTGGGCAGGATATTGCAAAAATCAGACAGGCAGCAGCAGTGTTGTTGACTTCGGATGGGAAGCCTTATATTTATCAAGGCGAGGAACTTGGGTATTGGGGTACCAAGAATAATGGTGACGAGTTTGTTCGTACCCCTATGATGTGGGATGCTGCAGGCAATAATTTGGCTATTAAAGGAGTAAATGGCAAAGTGGATGCTTCTATGCTAAGTGCGTCTATTTCAGTTGAAAACCAGCTTAAAGATAAAAATTCATTATTGAATCTTTACAGAAGGCTCTTAAGGCTTCGCAATACTTATCCTGCAATGGCATACGGTGATATGAGCAAGCATCTTGTTTATAACGAGAGCAACTCCGAGTTCAATTCCATAGCAGCTTGGTATATGATATCCGGATCGGACAAAATGCTGGTATTGCATAATTTTTGCGGTGTTAATCAAGAATTGCTTCTTGATGATGATTTGTCATATCCTGTATTCTTAAACGGTACTGCCGAGATAAAACAAAAAACATTGAGTCTTGGAGCCTATTCATCTGTGGTTTTTTCATTAAAATAAATTCTGAGTATGAAAAAAATATTGATATTAACGACAATATTGATTGCTTTCCTTTCTTGTTCGAACAATATTCAGAAGGGAAAATATTCAATGCCGTCACCTGAAGATGTAGTAATGTATCAGATAAATCCAAGGCTATATGCTCCATCAAATTCGTTGAAAGCTATAATGCCTCAACTTGACTCGATTAAGTCTTTGGGAGCTAATGTTGTCTGGATAATGCCGGTATATCCTATTGGGAAGGTGAAATCAAAGAACTCTCCATATAGCATAGCTGATTATAAGGCCATTAATCCGGAGTTTGGTACGTTCGAGGATTTTAAGGCTCTTGTGGATGAGTGTCATAATAGAGGAATGGCATTTATTATGGATTGGGTGGCAAATCATACGGCTTGGGACAATGTATGGATGGAAAGCCATAAGGATTGGTACACACAGAATGAGTTCGGAGAGGTTATATATACACTGGGTACGGATTGGACGGATGTGGCTGACCTGAATTATGAAAACAGGCAGATGAGGGCTGCGATGATAGATGCAATGCTTTATTGGGTAAATGAGGCCGGTGTGGACGGTTTTCGTTGCGATGTGGCTGATTTTGTCCCGTCCGATTTCTGGGCCGAGGCGATATCTGCTATTAGGGGAAATGCAGGCAGGAAAATTCTTATGCTTGCTGAGGGAAATGAACCAAAGACTTTTGAGGGAGGCTTCGATATGAATTATGGCTGGGATTATATGAAAACGCTTAGGAATGTTTTCTGTAATGACAGTTCTGCCACTCAATTTATTGACGCTGATTTGGAAGAATATTCAAAACTCCCTGCAGGAAAGGTGAAACTTCGTTTTATAACCAATCATGATGAGGCTACTAAAAAATCCACAGTGGATGAATTTGGAGGTACTAAGGGAGCTATTGCAGCTTTTGTGGCTACTGTGTTTACTAATGGCGCCGCTCTTGTTTATGGAGAGCAGGAAGTGGCTTATCCTGATACAATCAATTTTTTCAAATATCAGCAGGTCGATTGGACTTCCAATAATGATGTCCGTCAGGAATATAGGAGGTTGCTGAAGATTTTTAAAGAAAATCCTATTCTGCATGGAGCAGGGGCTGTCTCATTTTCCAACTATGATGTTCTGGCCTACGAAAAGTTTTCAGGAGGAGAAAAGTATCTTGTAGTGGTCAATGTGAGAAACAAGAATTCGGTAATAACCTTGCCTTTAGGATGGAGCAATGTGCCTTTCCGAAATCTTGTGACCGGAAAAATGGGGAGGTCTGGAGAAAGAATGCCTTTGGAACCTTACGAATACAGGATATTAAAGAAATAAGTTATACAAGAATGAATATTTGACTTACTTATGAAGAAGATATATATATTTGCTATCGCTATGTTTTTTGCTGCTTGTCAGTCATTCAATCCTGATAATATTTCAGATGCCACAGAGAGGGAGGTAACCAGAGTTGAGCCTTTATCTTGGTGGATTGGTATGAAAATGCCTCTTCAGATTATGGTGCAGGGGGAAGATATTTGCGGATATGATGTCAGGTTGGAGGGCGGCAAAGGTGTAAGAGTTAGAAATGTACATAAGGCAGATAGTCCGAATTATCTTTTTATCGATGTATTTGTCAGCAGGACAGCAACACCGGGGACATATTACTTTGTATTTTCAAAAGGAGACAAGACCTTTAAATATCCGTACAATATTTCGGCAAGAGATAAGGGATCTGCCGAAAGGGGAAGTTTTACAAATGCCGATATGGTATATCTGGTTTTTCCTGACAGGTTTGCCAATGGCGATACCTCCAATGATTCTACCGATGATACCTTTGAAAAGGCTGATCGAAATGCAAATCTCGGTCGTCATGGCGGTGATATTCAGGGTATTATTAATCATTTGGATTATATCAGCGAATTAGGAGCCACTGCTATATGGAGCACACCTCTGTTGCTTGACAATCAAAAATTCGAATCGTATCACGGCTATGCCTGTGCAGATTATTATCATATAGACCCTCGTTTTGGCAACAATGAACTTTACAAGGAATTTGTGGAAAAATCTCATTCGAAAGGCTTGAAGATAATTATGGATATTGTCACTAATCATTGTGGTACGGAGCATTGGTGGATGAAAGATTTGCCTTTTAAGGATTGGGTTCATGTTTTCCCTAAATATACTCCTACCAATATTGCCTTTTCGACAAACATGGATCCTAATGCTTCTGAATATGACTTGAATATACAGGAGAGCGGATGGTTCGTCCCTTCAATGCCGGATATGAATCTGGATAATCCTTTTGTTCTCAAATATTTTCAGCAGTGGGCTGTTTGGTGGTTGGAATACGCTGGTATCGATGGGCTTAGAGTAGATACCTTTCCGTACAATGAGAAGGTGCCTATGAGTAAATGGTGCAAGGCTGTATGTGACGAATATCCGAATCTTAATATTGTAGGCGAATGTTGGACTACATCTGCTCCACAGTTGGCTTATTGGCAAGGTGGCAATGAGAACAAAGACGGTTTTAATTCTCACCTCCCTTCAATAATGGATTTTCCTTTGTGGGAGGCAATGACAGCAGCTATTTGTGAGGCAGGAGACAATCCCCAATGGGGACATGGTATGACAAGATTATATGATTGTCTGTCACATGATTTTGTCTATCACGACTTGTTCAAGATGCTTATATTTTTTGCGAATCACGATCACTCACGCATGGGAGATACTTTTAATCATGATCCTGCAAAGATGAAGATTGCATTGGCTCTTCTATCTACAATGAGAGGTATGCCTCAGCTCTATAATGGTGATGAAATGATGTTCTCCTGCAAATCGGGAGATTGGAGCGATGGTGCTAAGAGGATTGATTTTCCCGGAGGCTGGAGCGGTGATGAGATTGATCTTTTTACTAAAGAAGGTCGTGCTGCTGCCGGTAAAACAAGCACAGCCGATTATAGTACTGCTGCAGATCTTCATGATTATACTGCTCGTATTTTCAATTGGAGAAAAGTCAGAAAAGTGATTCATAGCGGCAAGACAAGGCATTTTATTACAAGAGACAATACATACGCTTTTTTTAGGTATGATGATGAGAGCAAGGTGTTTGTGTTTGTTAATAATTCAGGACACGACATTGCTGTGCCTTGGTGTCATTATGCAGAAATTGCTGAAGGTATTCAGACTGCCTATGATGTCATATCTGACAAGAATATTACACTGTCTGATGAAACCATAGTGCCTGCATATTCTGTATTAATTGCCGATATTTTGTAAAATTATTTTATCATGGAATTGCTTTTGCATTTTGATAGAACTGTGTCAGAGTGTTTGGCCGCCTATAAATTCACGTATTATAGAAGTAGGAGGAATGGCTTGAATTTCAGAAGGCTGAAGCTCAATTATGAAATCCAAGAATTTCAATAGCCTTACCGCCTCGCAGTGTGCCGGTGAATTGGGCTGTATCCTTCGTAGGAGCGGTTCAGCAAAATATTTCAATAAAGGAAGCTCATAAAGCAAGGCTGAATTAAACAGTGCGTCGGCATTTTCCTGAAATGGGAAAATATTCTTGTCTTCTCCTCTGCGAACGCTGTTCCATCGCATAATCGTCTCTTCCGGATTGATACCTCTTGTTCTGTTGTCTCTTACCATACGTCGTAGAAGGCGATTATCAGATGTGGAAATATTGTTGTTTTCGTCAAGATTCAATGATGTCAGTGCCGATACATATACTCTGAATACCTTTGTCTGATCCACAAATGGCACCATTTCCGGATTTAGCGCGTGTATCCCTTCCATAATCAAGATGTCTTTATCTTCAAGACTCATCTTTTTCCCGGTAAATTTTCTTTCTCCTGTTTTAAAATCATATTGTGGAATTTCAACTTCTTTGCCATCAAGCAAATCATTCAGTTGTTTATTTAGAAAATCTATGTCCATTGCTTGTAGAGCCTCAAAATCATATTCTCCATTCTCGTCTTTTGGGGTATGAGCTCTATCCACAAAATAGTTGTCGAGTTCTATAACCTTGGGGTTCATTCCCAAAACTTTGCATTGAAGAGCCAGCCTTAGAGAAGATGAGGTCTTACCGCTTGAAGAAGGACCTGCTATGAATACAATCTTTATATGATTCTTTTTTGCTGCGATTTGGTCGGCAATGGCAGAATATTTTCTCTCTTGCAGAGCCTCGGCAATATTGATTATCTTGATTGCATTTCCATTAAGGATTTCCTGATTAAGAGAACCGACCCCACTTGCACCTAAGACATCGCACCAATCCGAATATTCTTTTAGTGACGCTGCTATTTTGGATTGGCGTCTCATAGGTACAACCTTGCTGAAATCACCATAAGGAGGTAGCTGCAGGCAGAATCCCTCATTAAATCCTGTAATATCGAACACTTGCAGGCATCCTGTCGATGGTGCAAGAGGTCCGTGAAAAGTATCAATTTGATCCCCAAGACTATAAACAGTGCATACAAACCTGCCCAATGAGCGGAATAGTCTGGCTTTGTCAGGCTGGTGATTTTTCAGGAATATTTGTTCGGCTTCATCGATTGACATCTTTTTCCTAATGAAAGGGAGGTCTTTGTCTATGTATTTGCACATTATCGACTTGATTTTCTCAAGCTCCTCATCTCTAATGAAATAGTCCGGATGTTTACCTTGTTCGTCTACCTTCTGCTCTTTTATCTCACAATACAGTCCGGCAGGTAGTGAATGATCTATGCACAGGTATTTGTCCGGATATAGCTCTCTTATCACTTTTTGGAGCACGAAACACAAAGATCTAACATAGGTTCTTCTTCCGTCAGGATGATTGAAGCCGATAAATTCTATTTTTTGTGAGAATATCAGCTTATAGTCGAGATCTTTTAATTTATTGTCTACCAAAGCTGCAAGAATAGAATACTCTATCCCTGTTTTAGGGTCTTTTACGATAGTTATACCTGCTTGATTCATCAGTTCTTTAACAGTCATTCCGAATTTTGCCTTCAGAGTCTTGCCTGTGTTTATGCAGACTATATCTATAGTATTTTCTGTTTCTTTCATATATTGATAATTCTTATTTTAATATTTCTTTAAGATATGGACCGGTGACTGATTTCGGATTTTGAGCGAGCTGCTCCGGAGTGCCTTGAGCAATAATGTATCCTCCTTTGCGACCCCCTTCCGGTCCCATGTCAAAAATGTAATCGACCGATTTCAATACATCCAAGTTGTGTTCAATGATGATGACAGTATTTCCTTGATCGACAAGTTGCTGGAGTACTTTCAGCAAAATCTTTATATCTTCGGAATGCAGGCCTGTAGTAGGCTCGTCAAGAATGTAAAGAGTATTGCCGGTTGCTTTTCTGAATAATTCCGATGCCAATTTCATTCTCTGGCTTTCTCCTCCTGAAAGTGTGACTGAAGATTGGCCCAGATGTATATATCCGAGACCTACATCCAGCATAGCCTTGAGTTTCTGTGCGATTTTCGGAATGGATTTGAAGAACTCATAAGCTTCGCTTACAGGCATCTCCAATACATCATTTATGCTTTTGCCTTTATATTTTACAGCTAAAGTGTCATCTTTGTATCTCTTGCCCCGACATTCGTCACAGACCACGTTTACTGATGGCAGAAAATTCATTTCTATTACTTTGATGCCGGCGCCTTTGCACTCTTCGCATCTTCCTCCGGGAATATTGAACGAGAATCTTCCGGCTCCGAAACCTCTTACCTTTGCATCAAGAGTGTCTGCAAACAAATCCCTTATATCTCCGAAAACTCCTGTGAATGTTGCAGGGTTGCTTCTCGGAGTACGACCGATAGGACTCTGGTCTATTTCTATGAGTTTATCTATATTCTTTATTCCAATTATTTCTTCATAAGGAAGAGGCTTTAGTTTTGCGTTGTAGAACTTATTTTTCAGTACCGGCATAAGTGTTTCATTTATAAGTGAGGATTTACCGCTTCCGCTTACACCGCTGATGCCTATAAATGTACCTAAAGGAAAATCTATATTTATATTTTTCAAGTTATTTCCTTTTGCCCCGCGTATCCCGATAACCTCCCCGTTACCGGTTCTTCTTATGGTAGGCACTTCTATTTTTTTATTCCCTTTTAGATATTCAAGAGTCATGGAATGGCCTAAAATACAATGTCGAAGTGTATCTTTATCCGGTTTTTTACCATAAAGAATGTAAGATACAGGAGCGTTGAGACAGATTTTTCCTCCCTCCACACCTGCGCCTGGCCCTACATCTATAAGCCAGTCTGCCGCCATCATTGTTTCGGTATCGTGTTCCACTACCATTATCGAATTGCCCTCGTCTCTTAGTTCTTTCAAGGAATTGATGAGTTTACGGTTGTCTCTTTGGTGAAGACCGATACTTGGCTCGTCAAGTATATAAAGCACATTGACAAGTTTTGAACCTATTTGGGTGGCGAGTCTTATTCTCTGGCCTTCTCCTCCTGATAATGAGGCTGTCGCACGATCTAATGATAAATAATCAAGACCAACATCTAAAATAAAACCTACTCTGTCGTTCAGTTCTTTCAGTATATCCCTTGCTATCTTGTTTTCTCTTTCCGACAATTTTGTGGGTAGAGTCTCAAGCCATTTTTTTAGTTCTGACATCTCCATAGCGGCTACTTCTGAAATCGTACGACCGTCTATTTTGAAATAATCGGTTTCTTTTTTCAGTCTTGTACCATGGCAGATGGGGCATACGATTTTTTCGTCGAGGTCGCCTGCAATTCCGGGAAATGCAACCATCTCTGACGATGAACCATCGCCTACCCTGAACAATTCATCGGAACCGAAAACTATCAGTGATATGACTTCATCCGGAACCTCATCTATAGGGTCATATAATGAGAAATTGTATTTTCTTGCTATTGAGCGAATTATGTCAAATTTCTTGGTCTCTCTTATTTTTCCTAAAGGCACAATTCCTCCTTCGGCAATAGAAATGCTCCTGTCAGGAATAATCGTGTCCATATTGACATCTACAATCAATCCAAGCCCTTTGCAATGCGGGCAATAGCCTTCCGGAGAATTGAAAGAAAAGGAATGCGGAGCAGGCTCCTGCAGAGACAATCCGGTGTCAGGATCGACTAAATGTTTTGAATAATGTTGCAGTATTCCTGTTGCCATGTCCATAATAGCGACAGAGCCTTTGCCTCTATTGAGAGCCGTCATTACAGAGTCTTTTATTCGCTTTTCATCTCCCGATTCAGGCTTTAGTTTGTCTACAACAAGCTCTATAAAATGGCTCTTATATCTGTCCAAAGCTTTTACACTACCTAAATCCAGAATTTCTCCATCAATCCTGACTTCAGTATATCCCCTCTTTCTTAGCTGATCGAACAAGTCTTTGTAGTGTCCCTTTCTTCCCCTTATGATTGGAGCTAAGAGGTAGCACTTGCGGCCTTTATATGAACTCATTATAAGGCTTACAATCTGTTCGTCCGTATATCTGATCATTTCTTTTCCTGAAGCAGGAGAGTATGCTTTCGATGCTCTTGCATATAGAAGTCGCAGGAAGTCGAAAATTTCAGTGATTGTGCCGACAGTCGAGCGTGGATTGCTTCCGGTTGTTTTCTGTTCGATAGCTATTATCGGGCTAAGACCCTTAATCTCTTCAAGCTCCGGTTTTTCTAATACACCCATAAAATGTTTGGCGTATGTGCTCAAGGTATCCATATAACGTCTTTGCCCTTCGGCATAGACAGTATCAAAAGCCAAGGATGACTTGCCGCTTCCGCTCAATCCTGTCACAACAACAAATTCACCTCTTGGGATATCGATATTCACTCCTTTTAGGTTATGTGCTTTTGCCCCATATATTTCTATATATTCTTTTTTTGCCATATAATAGTCCTTATCACACAAATTTAACAAGAATATAGATAAATAATCGGAAAGGCGAGCAATATTATTTAATTTTGTATAATATTTTTAAGGAAATGATAAATATTAAAGATTTTTCTTTCAATCCTTTTCAGGAGAACTGCTATCTTTTATGGGATAGCTCAAATAGAGGTATTATTGTTGATCCCGGTTGCTATGATAATGAGGAATTGGCGGAGTTTCAGGATTATATTGAGAAAAAAGGGATTACTCCTATAGCCATATTGCTGACGCATGGACATTTCGATCATGTCTTTGGGGTAAAGTATTTGGCCGGGCATTATGGTATTCCGGTTTATATGAGCAAAGAAGATGAGGTAATTGTTCAAAATAATGACAAGGTTTCAAAAGTGTTCGGACTTAAGGCTCCTGATGTGGATTTCGAGACTGCCGATATAGAAGATGGCGATATTCTGAATTTCGGAGAGATGAGTTTCGAGGTAATCCGGACTCCCGGTCATACTCCCGGAGGAGTCTGCTATTATGATGAAGCGGATAAGATTCTTCTGACCGGAGATACTCTTTTTGCAGGCAGTATTGGCAGAACCGACAATATTTATGGAGATTATGACAAGTTGATAGTGGGAATAATGGATAAACTTATGGGGATAGATGGTGATGTGGACATTCTTCCCGGTCATGGTCCTTCTTCCAATATTGGTTATGAAAGGACACACAATCCTTTCCTTCAACCGTTTAACGAACCTGATGATTATGAACTCGATGCCGGGGATCCAGAGTGTTTCAGTTGATTTATAGAATAGGAATGAGACTGTTGATAAAATAATTTTTTGTTTCGTCCTAATAGTAGTAAATTTGTTTTTCACAACTAAACTGATTATGCACATAGGTATAGCGGGCAATATTGGCAGCGGAAAAACTACTTTGACCGGAATGCTGTCGCAGCATTATGGCTGGGTACCGAAATATGAGGCGGTAACTTATAATCCGTATCTTGAAGATTATTACAAAGATATTCCGAGATGGTCTTTTAATCTTGAGGTCTACTTTCTGGAACAGAGGTTTAAAGATGTTCTGGAAATAGCCAAATCTGATGATATTATTATTCAGGATCGTACAATATTTGAAGGTGTCTATATTTTTGTTGCAAATAATTATGCTATGGGCAACCTTACTCAGAGGGATTTTGATACTTATATGGATCTTTTTAACCTTATGATGTCGCTTGTCAAGGCTCCGGATCTGCTTATTTATCTTAAATCATCAATTCCTCATCTTGTTTCACAGATTCAGAAGAGAGGGCGGGAGTATGAGCAGGGTATCAGTATAGAATATCTCAGAGGCTTGAATGAAAGGTACGATAAATTCATAAATGAGGATTATAAAGGGAAGGTGTTGACAATCGAGGCCGATAACCTTGATTTTGAGAATTGCCCCGAAGATTTTTCACAAATTACGGATCTTCTTGATTCGGAGCTTTTCGGTCTTTTTGGAGAAGGGACTATGAGCCGATAGAGCAGTCTGTCTTTCAGGAATAGCAATCAGGCTACAATAGGAAAATGATAAAATAGTTATATATTTGCATACCTTTTACAGGGCTTCTAAATTAAAATAAATTATTATGCATATAGCGATAGCAGGTAATATAGGCAGCGGAAAGACAACTCTTACAAAGATGCTTGCTTCTCATTATGGCTGGACACCTAAATTTGAGTCGGTGGATTTTAATCCTTATCTTTCTGATTTCTATGAGGATATGGAAAGATGGTCTTTTAATCTACAGATCTATTTCCTGAATAAACGCTTTAAAGACGTTGTGGATATTTCCAAAAATAACGAGGTTATTATTCAGGACAGGACTATCTATGAAGATGCCAGAATTTTTGCTCCTAATCTTCACGCTATGGGCTTGATGAGTACAAGAGATTTTGAAAATTATTCCGACCTTTTTGACCTTATGATGTCGCTTGTCAAGGCTCCGGATCTGCTTATATATTTGCAGTCATCGATACCTAATTTGGTTTCGCAAATCCAGAAGAGGGGACGTGAATATGAAAAGAGCATAAGAATAGACTATATCACAGGCCTGAATGAAAGGTATGAGACTTGGATTAAAGATTATAAAGACAAATTATTGATAATAGATGCCGACCGTTATAAATTCGGTAACAGACCGGAAGACTTTGAAGCTGTTACTGAAATGATAGACAATGAATTATTCGGCCTTTTTCCTGATACAAAATAATTATTGATATGGCAAATAGAATTACCATTATTGACTTCGTGGAAAAATATACCCGCGAATTTGCTTCACATACTTTTCTGAGAGAGAAGAAAGGTAATGTTTGGGAGGAAACATCTTTTGAAAAAACTCGTCTTGAGGCGTACCGTATTGGCGCAGGCTTGATGAAACTCGGTCTCGAGAAAGGCGACAAAGTGGCTCTTCTTTCAGAGGGACGTAATCTTTGGATTATCGGTGAGCTTGGCATCCTGTATGCAGGAGGGGTGAATGTACCTCTTTCAATCAAACTTGAAGAGAGTAATGATCTCCTGTTCAGAATAAACCATTCCGATGCAAAATATATTATGGTTTCAGCCGGCCAGTTGCGCAAGATTAGAAATATATTGTCGGATTGTCCTGCTGTTGAGAAGGTAATTGTACTTGACGAAATTGATGAATACAAGGATAAGGAAATACCTATCAAAGATATACAGTCTATCGGAGATGAATTGTTAAAGGAAGACAGAGAGGCTTTTGAAGCTCGCTACAAATCGGTAGGTCCTGATGATTATGCAAATATAAGCTATACTTCAGGTACTACTGCCGATCCTAAAGGAATTTTGCTTACCCATAGGAATTATACGGCGAATGTGGAGCAGGCCCATTCTATCATCGGTGTTGATGTAGATGATGTGATGCTTATTATTTTGCCGTTGGATCATTGTTTTGCTCACGTTGCCGGTTTTTATACCATGATGTCTTATGGTGCAAGTATTGCTACTGTTCCTATTGGGAAGACTACTCTTGCCACATTGAAGAATATTCCTATTGCAATAAATGAAGTTCGTCCTATGGTAATGTTGTCAGTACCTGCTCTTGCAAGGAATTTCAAGAAGAATATTGAGAGCGGAATCAAAGCAAAAGGGGCTTTCGTAGAGTGGCTTTATAATTTTGCATTGAAACTTGCAATATCTTACAATAAGGAATATTATAATCGCGGAGGTATTTTGCAGCTTTGGAAAAAACCTCTTATTGCACTTTTTGATGCTATTATTTTCAAGAATGTCCGCAAAGGTTTCGGAGGAAGGATGAAATTCTTTGTCGGCGGCGGTGCTTTGCTGGATATTGAACTTCAGAGATATTTCTGTGCTATCGGTATGCCTATGTTTCAGGGATACGGCTTGTCTGAGGCTACTCCTATTATATGTGCCAATTCTCCTGAGCATGCCATATTCGGTTCTTCAGGTCGTGTGGTTACTCCAATGGATATAAAGATTTGTGACTCGGAAGGCAAGGAAGTCGAGCCTGGTGTTAAAGGTGAGATTGTTATTCGTGGGGAGAATGTTATGGCCGGTTATTGGAAGAATCCGGCTTCTACAGCAGATACGATTGTAGATGGCTGGCTACACACAGGAGATATGGGTTATATGAATGATCCTGAATATTTGTGGGTGGTAGGACGTTTCAAATCGTTGTTGATTTCTCACGACGGAGAAAAATATAGTCCGGAGGGTTTTGAGGATTCTCTGACAGACGGTTCTAAATATATTGATCAGGTGGTGATGCACAATAATCAGGATCCATATACTATTGTGCTTATTGTCCCGAATAAAGATGCCTTGAGGGCTTTTGCCAAGAATGCAGGTGTCGATCCTGAGAGTAGAGCCGGAAAGGAAATGATGCTTAAAAAGATTCAGTCTGAAATTGATTCTTATAAGAAGGGTGGGGTTCATGCCGGAATGTTCCCGGAAAGGTGGCTTCCTGCTGCCGTTGCTGTTCTTCCGGAACCGTTTACCGAGCAGAATAGGATGGTGAACAGTACTATGAAAATTGTACGTGGAAAGGTGGAGGAATTTTATGCCGACAGGATTGCATATGCTTATACTCCCCAGGGACGTGAATTGTTGAATGAAAAAAACATTGCTTCAATTTAATCGATGTTTTTACACTGAAGAGGATGAATATTCTATAGTTTTATTAATGTAAAATCGTTACTTCTAAATTGTTTTAAATCGGTATAAATTTACTAAAATACTATAGTTTTACTCAAAAGTATAAGAAAACTTTGCGAATAGAATAATAATGCCTATCTTTGTCAAAGACATTGGAAAATTATTTTTCATGTCTATTTGTTAAGTTCGTTTTATATATAGGACTGCGGCTTTGGGGAAAGGTCGCAGTCTTTCTTTTTATCTTTTGGACGGAATTGGAAATATGTTTTATTAGCCCTAAGTATCTGTTTTTTATTTTAATTCCGATTGTCGGATTGAAATATTTTGTACATTTGTAAATACTTTGTTGGATACGGTTAAAGGTATAATTGTTGAAAGTATTTGCTAAACAGATAATAATATAAACTAAAACAAATATAAAATGACAAAGAAAAACAGCAACATTCTCGCTATCGCGATAATGTTTTTCCTGTTCATGATGATTTCTTTCGTGACAGGTCTTCAGAATCCTTTTGGTGTGATTGTTAAACAGCAGTTCAGTGCTTCCAACCTTATGTCACAGCTTGGTAACGCAGCGAACTTCATTGCTTACGCATTTATGGGACTCCCGGCAGGATTCATTTTATCTAAAAAAGGTTATAAATTTACAGCTCTTTCAGCAGTTGCTGTCGGTTTTATCGGTGTATGTATAACATTCCTTTCAGGAAAAGCAGGAAGTTTTGCCGTTTATCTTCTTGGAGCTTTTATTTCAGGCTTTTCAATGTGTATGCTCAATACTGTTGTAAATCCTATGCTCAATACTTTAGGCGGTGGCGGGAAGAAAGGCAATCAGCTCATTCAGTTTGGAGGTTCTCTGAATTCACTTACAGCCACAATATGTCCTGTATTTGTAGGTTATCTTATAGGTGACATTACCAAAGATACGAGTATCGCAGATGCTAATCCGGCATTGTTTATTGCCATGGGTGTTTTTGCATTGGCATTTGTAATCATTTTCCTTTCAGAAGTTCCTGAACCAGGACTTGAAGCAGTTGCAGATAAGGGCGGTAAATCAGAAGAGAAGACAACTGATAGCATTAAGGGGGCTCTCTCATACAAGCATTTTGTGTTCGGCGCTATTGCAATTTTCCTTTATGTCGGTGTAGAAGTCGGTATTCCTAACTTTGCAAATCTTTATATGACTTCCCCTGCTATCGGCATAAGTGCTGCTGTTGCCGGTACTATAGTAGGTATGTATTGGTTCCTTATGCTTTGTGGCCGTCTTTTAGGCGGAGCTCTCGGCGGTAGGGTGTCAAGCAGATCTATGATGACTTTTGTGGGAACGCTTTCTGTATTGTTCCTCCTTCTCGGGATATTCCTTGGCGATTCTGCAACGGTTAAATTTCCTGCCATTACTTCGGAATTGAAATTCTCTCTTGAGGCCATTCCTGTTGGAGTAATGTTTTTTGTTCTCTGCGGTCTATGTACCTCTGTAATGTGGGGCGCTATTTTCAATCTTGCAGTGGAAGGTCTGGGTAAATATACATCTATTGCTTCCGGTCTGTTTATGATTATGGTTTGCGGTGGCGGACTTCTTCCTCTTATTCAGGGTAAAGTAGCTGATATGTTCGGCTTCCTCTCAAGCTATTGGGTTGTTGTTCTGGCCGTCTTGTATATAGTATGGTTTGCGCTTATCGGCTCAAGACCAGCTAAAAACGCTTAGATATTAACCCATAAATAAAATATAATGGCACAAGAATTAGTAATTGGAATAGATGTCGGTGGTCAGACTACTAAATGCGGTGTTGTAGATGCAAGGGGAACAGTATTGGCTCAAACTGTTATTCGTACGGATACATATTCAGAAGTAGAACATTATATTGCCGAATTGGCAGAAGCTCTGAATAGGATTATCAAAGAGGCAGGCGCAGAGGGCCTTATCAGGGGAATTGGTGTTGGCGCGCCTAATGGTAATTATTATACGGGCGATGTTGAAAACGCTGTTAATATTACTTGGGGAGGAGCTAAGACAATTCATTTTGCTAAGTTGCTTTCGGAACAGATGAACGGTATTCCGGTGTCTTTGACAAATGATGCTAATGCTGCTGCTATGGGCGAAATGACTTATGGAGCAGCAAGAGGTATGAAAAACTTTATAATGATAACTCTCGGTACAGGTGTCGGCAGCGGTATTATTATAAATGGAGAAATGGTTTATGGACACGATGGCTTTGCCGGGGAATTAGGTCATACTTGTGCAGTTCGTTATAATGGCCGTCAGTGTAATTGCGGCAAGACAGGATGTCTTGAAACTTATTGTTCTGCTGTTGGAGTGGCTCGTACTGCCAGAGAGTGGTTGGATATGAGCGATGAGCCTTCTTCGTTGAGGAGTTTAGACAGGATTACATCCAAGGATGTCTATGATGCTGCTAAGGAGGGCGATAAGATGGCTTTAAAGATTTTTGATTTTACAGGTACTCTTCTTGGCAGGTCTTTTTCTGATTTTATTGCTTTCAGTGCTCCTGAGGCTATAGTTCTTTTTGGTGGTCTTGCCAGGGCGAAAGATTTTTTGCGTGGGCCGATTGAAAAGGCAATGAATGACAATGTCCTTCCTTTGTGGAAAAATAAGGTTAAGCTTGTCTTCTCTCAGTTGAAAGAATCGGATGCTGCTATTTTAGGGGCTTCTGCTCTTGCATGGGAGTTATAATCGGACGAGGATTCAATATGAAATTTCAACGTTTGTGAGTCATGCCGCAAACGTTGAAATTGCTTTTTGACTCGCCCTTGGGAAGAGGTGATTTGCTTTTTTAAAATTTAAGTCTTACCTTTACCAAAATTTTATGAAGAATTATAAATTATTATTGGTAAATAAAACACTTTTGACAGGTTCGATTTATAGGATTTTTTCCCCTGTAACAACTGTTGTTTACTCATATTTGTTATATTCAGTCAGACGTCTCAGCGGAGTTTTTGTCTTGTTTATGAACTGTATTATTGAGGACATATTCCGGATATCCAAATTTCAAGATTAATATTGTTAAATAAATACAATACTTTTTTTAAAACTAAAAAAAACAAAAAAATGAAAACAAAATTATTAATTGTTCTTGCAGGGCTTGTAGCTTTCGTTGGTTGCAATAAAAAAACTGAGATTGCTAAACCTGCAGAAGACACTGGAAAAGTGGCTTTCACTGTCTCTTTTGAAGCAGCTCCAGGAGTAAAGGCACCTCTTTCCAAAGCTATTCCTACTACTTCTTGGAGTAATGTGAAGACTCTTCAGTTCCTTCTTTACAATGCATCGGGAATTGTCAAGTATGCTTACCAGACAACAGCTATTCCATCAGGAACCAAAACATTTACTTATACTG
This sequence comes from uncultured Bacteroidales bacterium, assembly GCA_963548935.1. Taxonomy (GTDB): domain Bacteria; phylum Bacteroidota; class Bacteroidia; order Bacteroidales; family UBA932; genus Cryptobacteroides. Next base: position 198,603 of record CAUUVS010000001.1, on the reverse strand, counting down.
ATGTTCCTGTAGGCACATATACCATAGTTGCTGTCGCTAATGCCAATCCTGCTCAGAATATTACTACATTTGTAGGCGCATCTGAGATGATTTGGAATGGTTTCAATGTTCGTGAGAAAAATGTCAGCACATTGAAGATTCAACATAAGAGCGGATCCTTTCCGACTTTTGCAGCTTCACTGGCCCCTGCGAACAAGCCTTTTGTTGAGCCAGGAGAAGTGTTTATGGCAAGTAAGAGTAATGTAATTATAAACAATGGTGCGACAACTATAGTTAGCGATCTTAAATTGAAACGTGAAGTTTCTATGCTTCGTGCTCTTGTGAATGTTGATGATACTGATGCAGGTGTTAATAATACAAATACAGGAAATGATGGTGTCGACTGGACTAAAAATGTATCTATAATGGTATACCGTCTTCCTGATTATATGCTTCCTATGGATGGAAACACTGGCGGTGTTGCTAAAACATCTACGACTAAAAATATTTTAGTTTCTGAAGGTGTCTTTAAAACACAAAATCCGACAGATGGATATGGTACAGACAAAAATATTATTTCAGGTAATTTCAAGATGTGGAAAGATCTTGTTGTCTTCCCTAATGATAATGGACGTGAGGATACTCAGCTTACTCAAAACGCTAAATCTGAGCGTCAATATTATATAGTTGTTTCTGCAGAAGGCAAGAATGGTCATGTTCTTGCTGACGGTACTAAGCTTAATGCTCCTACTACAATTTACTGGAGAGGTCTTGCAAAGGGTAAATTCTCTCCTAACACTATTCGCGAGGTGAAATTAACCCTCAAGTCTGGTGGCCAGAAGGAAGTTCCTTCGGAGCCGGGACAGGAAGGTGGATTGAAAGTGGAGATGGGTGAACTTATTCCTTGGAATGCTGCAATAACAGAAGAATCCCTCGTGCTTTAATACGTAGAGATTTGTTTTAAATCCGGATAGAGGGGAGAATATGCCCCTCTCCGGAGAATTTATAAATATTTTACAAATAATTTATTTACGTATACCATACGTAAAACAAGAAATAAAAAAGCTGATGAGAAACCACAAACTTCTCATATTTATCACCATATTGCTATCTGCGATTTTTTTGTCTTCATGTACGTACGATTATTTTGAGGACGAAACTAATTATATTCTTTATGTTCCTGAGATAGAGGGACGTTCGGTAAAGGATTGTCGCGTATTGGTATATGATGTGAACGGTAATCTTGCTGCAGAGAAATACGGAGCACTGCCATTTGAGGATAATCCGCGAATGCAGACGGGGGTTTTCAGCTTTAAACTGAACCCTGGTCGTTACAGAGTTTTCTGCTATGCCAACACGGACAGTCTTCTGTTTGACGGCAAGAGTAATCTTCGTGAAGCGGCTTTCTCTCTGCCAAAAATTCAGGAGGATCGTTATTCTCAACCTCCGGCACTAATGTTCGATACCGGTCATAATCCGGAGATTATTCATAAAGGAATTGTAGTAAGAGATACGGCAAGATTGGTAGATTATACGGGACGTATTACCGTAAAATTCAAGAATCCTCCATTCCATGTTCCTTCGATAAAAAAAGTGGAGATGGTGGCATCAGGTATTGCCAACCGGCAGTTATTGCAAGAAGATACCCTTACCAGGCGTTTTACACCTAATGATATGGAATATAATCTCGGTCCGGTGCCTGTTCAGAACAATTCTAATTATTTTGAAGTGGATTACCGTTATTTCCCTTCGATTTTTAACGACTCTACGTCGGAACCGGAACCTATTTCCCTTCGTTTTTCGTTCTATGATGCCGACGGAAATTATGTTGCCCAAGATTTGTTGGTGCCTGTCGTCAATAAGGATACTGGAAAACCATTAAGGCTTCTTCACAATAAACGCATTATTATCGTTGTTGATGTATATACGATAGTGAAAGTCGAAATACTTCCTTGGAACGAAGATATTCAAGATGAAGATCTTGGTATTCTATAACAAAATTAATTTATTATAATGAAAAGATTCTTAATAATAGTCTTGTCTGTGGCCGGATTTCTTTTCTCTGGATTTTCTTTGAGCGCCCAGAGTGTCAAAACCAATATTCCGTATTGGCTGACCGGTTCCCCGAATATAGGCGTAGAGATACCTGTGACAAGGCAGTTGACTGTAAATGGAGAAGCCGTTTGGCTTCCATACATGTTCAAGAAACATGAAGAGGTTTTCCGTGCTCTTCAAGGCTCTCTGGAGCTTCGTTGGTATTTTAATCCTCGTAACTTTTATACCAACGATTCATGGGATGGTTTATATGTAGGTCCATATGCAATGTACGGCAACTTCAATATAGGATTTTACGACGGTAAATCAATGGAAACCAGCAGACGTCGTCGCGGTTGGGGCGTATCGGGGGGAGTTACTTTCGGTTATAAACTTCCGATCAATTCACGTTTTGCCGTTGATTTCAATATAGCTTTTGGATATACTCATCTTCAATACGACAAATTTATGCTTGGAGGAGAGTATGCCGAATACCCTATAGAAAGAAAACAGACAAAATACTGGATAGGTCCTACTAAGGTAGGGATATCTATAGTATACAATATATTCAGGTAATTAATTAAATAATCGCTGAAAATGACAAAGAAAAATATTAGTCTTCTTTTTCTCTTGATACTCTTTTTCCCACTTTTAGGCATTTCCGCAAATCAGCCGGGAGAAAATAGCAAACGAGAAATGAGCAAGAAAGAGAGACGAGCAGACCGTAATTTTATCCGTCAGAATTTCGAAAAGGCAATGATGCTTGATGAAGAGGCATTATTGAAAGAAGGAAATGCAGATAATAAAGCTTCGCTGCATCTTAAAATGGCTCGTTTGTACTTTATGCTAAGAAATTTTGCAGCAGCGTCATTACATTATGCTTCTACGTTGGAGATGCGTTCCGATTTGCTCACCATGGAAGATATTTGCGACTATATTGATGCTTTGCGCTTTCAGGGATTAAATCGCAAGGCTGAAGCAATTTGTCTTGATAATGCATATAGAGATCCATATAGCCGCTATCAGCGCTATCAGAATACGCTTCAGGCCCTTTCTATGCGTCACAGCATAAAGGATGAAAAAGGATATCATGCAGAAAGACTCGAAATGAATGGAGAAAATTCTGAGTTTTGGTTAAGCAGTTATCAGGGGAAACCTTTTTATGCAATAAGTTACAGTGCTTTCAATGATCCCGGCAAGTTGTTCTTTCACAGAACTCGCTATTTTTCATTGGAAAAGGGAAATGGCTCTATGGTTAGCCATACTCCTTCCTATAACAATTTTTATCGTAGAATTCCGATCGATCTGCAGAATGGACCGGTAACGTTCAACAACGATCTTTCGATGATGATTTCAACGGTGATCGTATATGATAAGTCGAAAATTTCAGTTGAATTAGTAGATAAAGAATTGAGGCCATTTCGTACAAAATTGGTATTCTCTACCATTAAAGAGGATTCCAGAAGATTCTCTAAGTACGCACCTCTGTTCGCAGAAGCAGAAAACGATTCTTATTCTTATGCCCAGCCTTTTCTTCTGAAAGACGGTAGAACTTTGTTGTTCTCTTCGGATATGCCGGGGGGCTACGGCGGTTTCGATCTATACATGACTAAATGGGATTTTGAAAAGAAAGTTTGGGGTATTCCAGAGAATCTCGGTCCTGTCATCAATACCGAAGGAAACGAGATTTTTCCGGTTGTGCATGACGAACGTCTGATTTTTGCATCCAACGGTCATCCGGGCTACGGCGGTTACGACCTTTACAGTGTCTCATTCGAGAATGACTGCATATCCGCTGCCGTAAAGCATTTTCCTGCTCCTGTCAATTCCGTCTACAACGATTATTATCTCTACCCTATAGATGCTAATACGGCATACTTTGTTTCTGATCGCAATATAGAAACGAAAGATGACATATATTATCTTAAGATAGATAATGAGATCATCTCTGATGAAGAGGAAGAGCCTTTCTACGGCATGACTGAAGAGCAGGCTGTCAGAGGAGGAAATATTTTGATGAACGGAGGAATAGAAAATGTAAGAACAGAGAATATCGATACAAGATCCTCTGCTCCAGGAGGTCTTCTTATGACTCTTTATTTCGATTTCAATTCCGATAAACTTACTCCGGCATCTGTGGAAAGACTTAACAGATTCCTTATTGAACTGGGAGACTATCGTTTTGAGCATCTTCGTTTCGATGGTTTTGCAGACGAGGTTGGTTCGGACGCCTATAATATAAAGCTTTCTGAAAAACGAGCGAGAGCAGTTGTCGATTATCTGATAGAACATGGTAAAGAGATAGATTTCAATGTAATTGCGCATGGACGTACTTTTCTGACACAAGAGCAGTTGAATAGAGAACTCGGTAGTTTCCAACCTGAAACAAAAATAGACTGGAAGTGGATCAACCGTCTTGCTAGAAAAGTAGAAATATATCATGTCAAGTAATATTAAATAAGAGGTAGAAACAAATAAATTTTCGATATATGAGAACAACGATAATCGTTAAGATTGGGATCTTCATCCTTTTAAGCCTGTCTTATATTCAGGCAAAGGCGCAGTATATGCCTGTTATTTTCGACAAGACATATGGCAATGAACGTCAGGTTCAGGATTACTGTACAATGGAAAATGACGAAGTGGCCATGATAAGTTTAAATAATAATATATGGAGTATTATCTGGCTTGACAGAAACGGAGATGTGGTATATTCACTTCCTTTGAGCGGATTTTCCAAAATATGTTATATGAATGTTTTGGAAAACAATAGTATTCTTATTACCGGATCTTCTGTTCTAGATAAGAAAAGCGGACAATCCAGAGGATGTGCCGCTATCGTGAATCGCAAAGGCGAAATCTTAAATGTTATATACGGTGGAACTCCAGGCAGCATTTTCCTTAAAGGAGCATCTCTTAAAAACGGCTCGTTTGTTTTTGCCGGAAACGAACACTCAGGAAACGGTCTTCAAGGTTTCGTTCTTAAAACAGACAATACCGGAAAAGAATTATATAAATATTCCAGACCCGGCAGCGCATATTGCGATCAATTTGAAGTGATGGGAGAAATGACCGAATACATCATAGCCGCTTTTTCTGGTGGAAACGGTCAAAGCGGAGAGAGTTCTTTTGTCGTAAGGCTCGACCCGAAAGGCAAACCGTTCTATATTACTCCTATTCCTGCTAAAAATTTCTCTGTGATAGGTCTTAGTGCAAACATTAATGACGGCTCGGCAATCATAGCCGGAAATTCTGAAAAAGAAGCCGGAATTATATACAAGATTCGTCCGGAAGGAGATATCGTTTTCGAAAAGACATTTGCAGACAAATCTTCAGATATGATTTTTCTAAAAGATTTCCGTGTTTCTCGGACAGGAAATATTTTGGTGGGTGGCTCTGGAATGGTAAATGCGCATTATGCATTGATGCGTAATGACGGTACTTTCCTTTTCAAAGGCGTTACTCCAGGAACAGTCCGCGGTTTGGAAATGAATAAAGTTACCGGCGAATCTGTGGTTACAATCTATGAACCTTCATCCAAGAGAGGAACTTTTGTGCGTATCCATCCTGATGGACAAGCCGAGTTCGAACGCTCTTTGGCCGGCGATTACGATAAACTGCATGTAGCCAACAATGGAGAGGTTACAATGCTCTCTACGGAAGAGGGACGCGTGTGCCTGTATTCTTCGACAGGTACGAAGCAGTTCGACAGATATATAAGCGGCAATCAGCCGGCAAAATATCGCGATGCCTGCTCAGTGACTTCAGGAGAGATTCTTTTCTTCGGAGAAGGTAGTCGTCTTGTCAAACTCGGACATGGACTGTATGTTTCGGACATTAAAATTTCCAAGCCTGTTAAAGGGATCGCTACAGCCGTATTTACAGTTACACTTACCGGTTATTCCACAAATAAAGAAGGGAATCCGATACCTGTAACCGTAGGATATGCTACTTGTGAACAAAGCGCAACCGTAAAGAATAATTTTTCCCCGATACAAGGCCGTTTGTCTTTCACTCCTTCTCGTGGAATGGTCGGCAGCTATCTGATTACTCAGGAAATAGAAATTCCTATAAAGGCAAATAATCTGATAGAGGGCGAGAAATCATTCGGACTAGTACTTTCCAATCCTGAAAACAGTTATCTTGTGAAGGCTGTAGGAGTATGTCGTATTGAAGACCAGGAAGCTTTTGTAAGACTTTCAGGAACTGATTCCGGAGTCGAAGGAGGAAGGGATCTCATCTATAAACTTGCTCTTTGCAAAGCTGACGGAACGCCTCTTGTCAACTCTACCGGAGCCAACATAGTTGTGGATGGCGTTTACGGTGAAGGAACTGCAGATGCTCTTGATTTCGATATGGGAGTATATCCTCGAGCCATTTTCAAATCCGGCGATAAGGCTACTACTTTTGCAGCCAAGACGCTTGAAGATACTCGATACGAACTTCCTAAGACCGTTGTCGTGAATTTCAATAAGATTTACAGTATGAGTGGCTCTCATGTGAGATTTGATAGTGATAAGCTTTCTTGCTCAGGCTCTATTATAGATCAGCCGGCTTGCATTTCAGTCGCATCTCTCGGAGACCATAGAGTCAATCATGGTGTAATCTCAGGATTTTTCAAGATATCCCTTATAAGGGCGACTGACGGAGTCCTTCTTACAAATGCAACCGGCAGCAATGTTGTTGTCAAGTGTGTGGCAGATGAGAAATCTTCAGCTAAGGAAGGTATAGATTATGTATTTACCAACCTTCATGACTTGACTATTGCAGGAGATGGCAATCACAGTTCCGTAAATGTAAACGGAGTTGTTTTGTACAATAGCAGCACAGAAGAAAAGACAGTAAGACTTAAGATCGATTCTGTAAGCAATCCTTCAGGAGCCATGGCTGTCGGAATATCTGAAAACAATTCGGCTTCATTCAAGATTTTGAAATAAGAAGTCTATTAAAAATATTAAGTAATTGATGAAAATAAAAACAATCGAATATTTGGTACCTATTCTTTGCCTTGCATTCTCATGCACAGGCAAAGAGATAGATCCAGAACTTTCGAATCCTGCGGAAAACAAAACTTCAATAGCATTCAATTTCACTAAGGCGCCCAATGCAGGTGAACTTGTCAGTAATGCTCAAGTTTATTTATTCGATGGGGATGGTCCTGCCGCACATCAGTTTCAGAAAAAAGTACCGTCCTTGACTCATGGAGCGACTTCGGTTTCCTGTCAAGTAGATGCGGGGAAGTACGATGTGGCATTGGTAACAGCAGAGAGTAGCCTTGAAGGAAAGATTATTTCTCCTGTCCGCGGCTCTATGCGCAAGGATCTTAAGATGTGGGAGACAAAGCCTTCGGTCGGTGTCCTTCCGTCTGTTCCTGAACTTCGAACTTCGGTCGTACAGGGAGTAAATGTAACAGCTAACCATACCACAACAGCCAATGCGGCTCCTTTGGGACGTAATGTGGCTTTGGTAAAAGTAGAAATTGCAACGGCTGCAGGATTGAATACTGCCGGTACACATACCTTTGAACTTCTTGATGTTCCTACGACCCTGAATTGGGACGGAGGTCTCTATCCTAACAAGAATAATCCTGTCGTTAGCACTGTTCCAATGAGAGGTAACTTTTCTGTTACGATAAACGGAGCTACCGGCATGCAGAAGAGCAATACGTTGGAATTCGTTATTCCGGCCCATAAAGGTACAGACTATCTGAGTCCCAACCCGACTGATGTTACCACTAAACATTTGCGATTCAATGTGGATCTCGAATTGGTAGGAGGCAAACATTTTATCAGAAAAGGTGTTACGATAAAGAATATTCACCGTGCCAACGGTATTCTTGTCGTTAAGTTGGAAGTTAAGGGTGAGCTTACGGTCACCTCAGAGATTTTGCCATGGAAGGACGAACAGATTGAGGCTGACATCAATGGTACAAGACTCTATGTCGATAAGGCTTCTGTCAATATGGCTGCCACCGACAAAGTCTACGTGAATACCAACGCCACCTCTTTCTCGGTTACCAAAGAACCGGGAAATACCTGGCTTACCGTGGTGACGGATGCTGCCAATAAGAAAGTAGATCTTCGTGCTGATGTAAGTACATACAACTATATTACAGGACCTCGCAAGACCTGGATAGAAGTGAAAGCCGGGAACATCATCAAGAAGATTCCTATTACACAGCGTCCGGAGAAGAGCGGTACGATTAAAATTTACCAACCTCCGACTTCCGGCAGCGATCAGAGTTTCCACGTAGATCGTTTGGTCTTCTGTCCTAACACTCATACATCCCGCAAGGCCAGAATAGAATGCACAGGCGGGAATTGGAAACTCTGGGGGATCGACTATGTGGACGAATCGAATCCGGATAAGCCAAAATGGATTGTAGGGACGAACGGCGCTCTTAGAAACGTAAACAATTTCGACAAAGCCAGAGCCTCGGTTATGAGCGGAAACGCCGGAACTTACGATGTGACTTTTACAAGAACGGATGCGGGTAATATAAAATCTGCAGAGAAAGGCATGAAGGCTTACGGTCGGGAAAGAGTGATCGTACAGAACACCACTACCCTTGAGTTAGCCTCCCTGTATCTTGATAATTGCTACATCTACGTAGACGACAACCAGATTAATGCTAACTCTCCTACCGGAGGAAATGTATGGGCCACAACCAATTCTCAGGATGTGGTGGTATTCGGAGGTGAGCGGAACATAGATAATCTCAGGGTCACTAACGCCACGGCTTCCGATGGTAGCACGTGGATCAAGGATCTCAGCTGGAACAGGCATAATGCCTTGCCTGATGGTAACCTGGAAGGAGGTATCCTTACCATGACTACCCATCGTCATAATGAATCCGGAACCCCGGCGGACGATATCGACGAACCTCGGGAAGGATATATAAAGTTCCGTCACAAAGACTGCCCTGACTACGAGGTTACCGTCAAGGTCTACCAAGATATCATCATCACTATTCCGCCATTCACTTATTTCGTGGTGAAATTTACCTGGGACGGTGCGGACGTGGACATTGCTGTAGAATTTAGAAGGAACAATATTGATAAAACCGGAGATAATAACTCATACGATAAACAGGCAGTAGGTTGGGCTTTAAATAGAAGTGTTTCTTATAAAGGAAGAGAATTGCTCAAATGGGGAGGAGATGCGACTGGCGGACAGGGAGAGACAGTATTCTTCAATGCTCCTATTTTTGAGGGAGATCAAGATTCTCCGCGAAAAATTGATTTGGATATTTATTCTACTTGGTATCGATATGGCAATGCGCGTTGGATGAGATTCATGATGACTGCTTATTTGGGTGGTACGATGATTCAAAATGGAACTAATTTCAATAATCAAGGCGGTCAAAAACTGTATGAGGATTCCAGAAAAATAACCGTAACTACTTATCATGGAGTTGATCATTATAATACCGGCGGTTATACGAAAGTCGCCACGTTGACTTACGACCGTGTAAAGCATTCGGCCAAAATCAAGATGCATGCTCCCGTGATTCCTTAAATGACTGTAAAACTGAAGATAGATGAAAATCAAAAACATTATATTAATGATAGCCCTGCTGCTACCGGTATTTGCTTGCAATAAGTTGCCCGGCAGCGGCAGTTCGGGCGAGCAGAATAATGGCGATATCGATGTGAATATTTCGGTAGTTGCCCCGCTACCCGATCAAGAAAATTTCGTGGCCACTAAATCATTCTCTGACGTTACTATCAAAAACATGGATGTTCTGGTATTCGATGAAAACGGAAAGTTCTTCCGGCGAGTAAAAGTCCATCCAGACTCTCTGACCCAGACAGTTTCCGGGGCTAAGTTCATCATACGGTTACCAGCCACGACTAAAAAACGTATATTGCATATCGTGGCTAACGGCAGAACTGTCGATGGATTGACGGATAGGCTGAACTTCAGTAGCATTGTTGGCGGTGTCCATGAATCAACGGCGATCTCTGGTCTCAAGACCGGTGACCCTGGTACTTTGCACGGAAAAACAGCCTGGACCGACAAAGTCATGCCCCTTCTTATGTGGAGCAGAGTCGAGTTCAACGGAATCACCCTGAATTCGAAAAAAGATAATGTAAAGCTCCTGCGCTCTGTTGCGGCGATAAGGGTTACGAGCGAAAGCTATATTAAAAATATAAGTTTCACCGTCTTAAACAGTGCGAAAACAGGCTTTCTAACTCCCTCCTCTCCCATTGGAACCGTCGCCATCCCTTCTACTCCCCGTCCAACGGGAGACAATAGTTTACCTTATGACAATGCCTGGACGGAAACCGTGGCGAACCCTGTACAATATATCTACGAACGTAATTGCTCCGCTTCGGATCACATGACGATAATCGTAAAGGCTGATTATATACAATACGGAGAAGATATTACTTGTTATTATAAGATATTGCTTAAAGATGCAAGTGGAAATCCTGTGAACATAGTGCGCAACCATCGGTATAATGTGAAAATTACTGTAGATCCACCGAATTTTGGTGCCGGTATGGGCTACAGCAACTTGGCCGATGCCCTTGCTAACCCTCCCTCCAACGGAGTGAAAGTCGATGTCCACGACGAGTATGACGACTTCACCGGGATAGTTGCCGATCAGAACTCTTTCATGTCGTTATCTAATACGGAAATCGTGCATTTAGCTAAGGAGGGGGCTGTTCTCCCAGAGTTATTGCTCTTTACGGTTTATTCCAGCAGAAATATTACTCCGGTACTAAAAAAGATAGGGAACTCTTCTTCCATAGAATCTTTACGCGTAGTACCTAAAGGCGGAAATAAATTCGATGTAATGGGAAAGTTTTCACAGAGTACTATTAATGGAACTGCCTCTTTGCTTGTGAGGTGCGACAATCTTGTTCAAGTAGTCTATGGTATCATACCCAATAAATTTACTTTTCCGATGACTCCGAGATCGTTAGTCGGAAGTTTGAGTGCTCATGGATACACTATAACCGACTACGACGAAGCATATGTAGTGAATCCGGATTCTACTCCATGGCTGAGACTAAAAAAATCTGCTTCCGATCCGGGAGAATATACCTCTCTTAAAAAAATGTTTTCCCCGGACGCTTTTTTTTCAGTCAAGAATACAGGCAGTTCTATCGGCCGCATTGATGCCTCAATTAAGAGCCAGATATCGGGTAATGATCCCAAACAAGTCTCTGTTAGAATTTACGTTGTGAAATAATAGATTAAAAATAGGCAGAATGGCAATCTCTTGCCGGATTGCAAATTGAAACAAAGCGTGGCGACTATTATAAAGATGTCGCCACGCTTTGTTTTTGTTTTATTTTCGACATCCCATTATACCAATCTGTGTATGGCTAATCCGGAACGTAATTTAGGCTCAAACCATGTTGTTTTGGGAGGCATGATATTGCCGCTGTCAGCTATCGCTATAAGCTGTTCCATCGATACCGGGTAAAGGGCAAACGCCACTTTCATTTCCCCGTTGTCAACTCTTCTTGAAAGTTCTTCCAATCCTCTTATGCCTCCGACGAAATCAATTCTTTTGTCTGTGCGCAAGTCCTTTATTCCCAAAATCTTGTCAAGAACAAGGTTGGAAAGTATAGTGACATCGAGAACCCCTATAGGATCTTTGTCGTCATATCTTCCGGCTTTTGCTTCAAGACTGTACCATTTGCCTTCAAGATACATTGAAAAATTGTGCAGATGTGAAGGATGATAAATCTTGCTTCCCTCTTCTTTTACAACGAAGTTTTCTTCCAATGCTTTAAACAATTCGGAGGAACTAAGACCATTAAGGTCTCTAACCACTCTATTGTAATCTAAAATCTTCAACTGGCTTTCCGGAAAGCATACAGCCATAAAATAATTGTATTCTTCTTTGCCTGTATGTTTAGGGTTGGCTGTTCTTTTTTCAGCTCCCACACGTGCGGCGGCAGCGGTTCGGTGATGACCGTCAGCTACATAAAAAGCATCAATCTCGTCAGTGAAAATATCAGTGATTCTGTCTATGGTGTTCTGCTTGGTTATAGGCCAAAATGTGTGACCGAAATTGTTTTCATCTATAAAGTCATATTCAGGATCGCCTGCTGCAACATCAGCAATAATGGAATTTAACTCGGTGTTGTCTTTGTAGGCAAAGAAAACGGGCTCGATATTGGCATTCTGAATGCGTACATGAATCATTCTGTCGTCTTCCTTGTCTTTTCTGGTAAGCTCATGCTTCTTGATTTTGCCTTCCGCATAATCATCTGTATGCGCGCAAAGCACCAATCCGTATTGTGTTCTTCCATCCATTGTTTGTGCATAGACATAATAGCAGGGTTTGTTGTCTTGAACCAACCATCCTGTTTTCTGCCATTCTTTGAAATTCATCACTGCCTTGTCATATACTCTCCGGTCATGATCAGGCAATATAGGATTAAAATCTATTTCCGGCTTTGTAATGTGCAGCAATGATTTCTCTCCTGCCATTTTTTGAGCTTCTTCTGAATTCAGCACGTCATAAGGCGGAGCAGCAACTTCTGTTACAATATTTTTAGGTGGCCTGATTGCCGCAAAAGGTTTTACTCTTACCATGTTTACTATTTATTTACCTGAAATTTTTTGTTACCTGTCTCTAAGAAATCTATAATCTGACGGGCCGCTGCCAGACCGGCATTCATATTGGCTTCTGCTGTCTGTGCGCCCATTTTCTTTGGTGTAGCGAAAACTCTGACTCCGAATTTCTCCTTGAGTTCTGCAATATTGTCCGGAGCTACGTCAGTTATGTATTTAATGTCTTGTCTCTCTTCTAAAGCTTTTGCCAAACTATCTTCGTCAATCACTTCCTTGCGAGCCGTATTTACTAAACATCCTCCCTTTGGCATTTTGGTTATAAGGTCGTAACCGATAGAGCCTATTGTCTGCGGAGTAGCAGGGATATGAACCGATATGAAATCGCAAGAAGAATATAACTCTTCAAGTGATTTTGCCGGCACGGCACCTGCCTGCAAAATCTTCTCAGCAGGGATGAACGGATCAATCGCCATAACAGACATTCCCATAGCTGAAGCTTTTTCACCTACAAGTCTTCCGACATTGCCGAAAGCTTGAATGCCAACCTTTTTGCCCATTATTTCAGAGCCGGTAGCCGGAGTGAACTGATTTCTGCACATAAATATCATCATAGCGATAGCCAACTCGGCAACAGCGTTTGAATTTTGTCCAGGAGTGTTCATTACCACGATATTATGAGCTGTTGCAGCTGTGAGATCCACATTGTCGTATCCTGCACCTGCACGCACTATGATTTTGAGGTTAGGAGCAGCGTTGATAACTTCCTGCGTCACTTTGTCCGAGCGAATAATAAGAGCATCTACATCGATTACTGCTTTTATAAGATCGTCCTGTTCCGGATATCTCTCAAGAAGAGCAAACCGGTGTCCTGCTTTTTCGACTATATCTTTGATACCTGCAACAGCAGCTGATGAAAACGGCTTCTGTGTAGCGACTAATATTTTCATAATATAAAAATTAAATTAAAAAACACTTCTATTTTTTGAGACTCTCAAATTCCTGCATACAAGCTACAAGAGCCTCTACGTCTTCTTTCTCGCAAGCATTATAGATAGAAGCACGAAAACCTCCTACAGAACGATGACCTTTGATACCTACCATCCCATGTTCTTTGGCAAAGGCCATAAATTCGTCCTGAAGATCTTCATGGCCCGGAGCCATTACAAAGCAGACGTTCATAAGAGAACGGTCTTTCTTGGCTGCCGTACCTACGAACATAGAGTTGCGGTCAATTTCATTATAGAGTATCTCGGCCTTTTCCTGATTGATTTTTTGTATCGCCTCGACTCCGCCTATTCCTTTGAGCCACTTCAAAGTCTCATTCATCACGAAAATAGAGAATACAGGAGGGGTGTTGAACATTGACTCTTTCTCAATATGTGTCCTATAATCGAGCATTGTAGGAATATATCTGCTGACTTTGCCGAGAGCATCTTTCCTGACAATCGCAAAGATGGTTCCTGCCGGACCTACATTTTTCTGTGCTCCTCCATATATAAGTGTGTATTTGCTTACATCAATAGGACGGGACATAATATCGGAGGACATGTCTGCTATAAGCGGTACCGGACAATCAATATCTTCTTTTATCTCGGTACCATAAATAGTATTGTTTGTTGTAATGTGGAAATAGTCTATGTCTTCCGGTATTTTGTAGTCTTTAGGAATATAGGTATAATTCTTGTCGGCAGAACTTGCAATAGCATAGGCTTCGCCAAGTCCTTTGGCCTCTTTCAGAGCTTTTTTTGCCCATACTCCGGTTTCAAGATAGGCAGCCTTATGCTCCAAGAAGTTCATGGCTACATATAAGAACTGTAGACTTGCTCCGCCTCCAAGAAAAAGAACTTCATAATCATCCGGAATATGGAGTAATTCCTTCCATAAAGAGCGGCACTCTTCCATAACTGCTTCCCATTCTTTGGATCTGTGAGAAACTGACAGTACGGAGATACCTGTGCCTTTGAAATCCTTTAGAGCGGCAATTGCATTGTCTATTGCCTGCTGAGGCAGGATACATGGACCTGCATTAAAAACATGAACCTTTGCCATATCAAATATTAAGTGAAATTAAATATGTAGTTATGATTATTATAAATAACCGTTGTAAATATAATAAATTTTTATCTATATCCCAATAAATAAGAAATAACCGACATTCTTACATACATTCCGTTTCTTGCCTGCTGGAAATAGTAAGCATAAGGTGTGGCATCCACATCTGTGGCTATTTCAGTTACACGAGGCAAAGGATGGAGAATCTTCATGTTAGGGCGTACATTTTCAAGCATAGATGCTGTCAGCCTATAAGTGTCTTTCACCCTGTCATAATCCTCTTTTGAAGGAAATCGTTCTTGTTGGACTCTTGTCATATATAGAATGTCACAATTGTTAAGATTTTCTTGCAAGCTCTGATCGGTGTCGAATTTTATACCTTTTGAATCAAGGAAATCAAGGTATTTTTGCGGCATCTTCAGTTCGGCGGGAGAGATGAATGTGTAGTGGGGGTTGAAATCCGACATGGCTTCTGACAAAGAGTGTACTGTCCTGCCATATCTAAGATCTCCTACCATATTTATATCAAGATTGTCAAGTCTGCCCTGTGTCTTAAGTATGGAATACATATCTAAAAGTGTCTGGGTAGGATGCTGGTTGGCTCCGTCACCTGCATTTACAACGGGCACTGAAGCTACATTGGCAGCAATTTCGGCAGCGCCTTCCATAGGATGTCGCATTACAATCATGTCTACGTAGCCTGAAACTATTCGGATAGTATCTTCTAAGGTTTCACCTTTGCTTACGCTTGTGTTTTTGGCATCAGGAAAACCTATAACTCTGGCGCCAAGGCGATTCACTGCTGCCTCAAACGATAGTCTTGTCCTTGTTGAAGGTTCAAAAAACAAGCAGGCGATTACTTTTCCCGAAAGAAAATTTTGTTCCCTGTTTGTCTCGAACTCTTTTGCGACTTCGAGAACATGCAGTTTCTCCTCTTTGGAGAAATCCTGAATTGAAATTAAATTACCTGACATATTCATTAAGTTGTTTTATTTATTCAATCATTTGACAGTTGCATTGTTGTATTTCTTCTGATTTTCTCTTGAAATCTTCTTCAAGGGAAAGTCTTACTTTTGTCTCTATGACACATCTTTCACCGAATGACCGGTTGGTGATTTTCAGGTTCATATCTTTCAGGAGGGTCATTACTGTATTTATGCTCATATATCCGAATGACAACCTATAATTGCGGCATGCTGTTTTTTCAATTATCTCTGAATTTGCAATCGCATCGGCTGAAGAGGTTTTATAGGCTCTTATCAGTCCGGGTATACCTAATTTTATCCCTCCGAAATATCTGACCACCACAATAAGAATATCGCTTAGGCCATTAGAGTCGATTTGTCCGAGAATCGGTCTCCCTGCAGAAGAAGAAGGCTCTCCGTCATCATTTATGCGGTATTTCTGACCGAGATGTCCTATCCTGTAAGCATAGCAATGGTGCCTTGCGTCATGATACTGTTTTTTGATACTGTTTACTATGCTCTTTGCATCTTCTTCATTCTCAATCGGATATGCATAGGCAATGAATCTGCTTCCATTGTCTTTATAGAGTCCTTGCGAAGGTTTGGCAATACTCTTGTACAAATCTTGGATATTATTTCCTTTATCGGCCATAATCTATTTTCAAAATTAGCGAAAATCATAATATTTTGCAATGGGATGGAAATATTTTGTAACTTTGATAAACATTTGCTTAAGGTTATTTATGATTTTGAGATATCGTGTTTCACTCCCTGACATCAAAGGTTTTGTCAGGGTATATGAAGTAAAGTCTTCAATGACTTTATATGATTTCCATAAGATAATGAGGGATGAGATGGATTTCCCTCATGACCAGCAGATTCAGTTCAAGGCCCTTGATGCAAGTGGCGGCCTTGTAGCCAGATATGCTATGTTCGATTTGGGTTTCGGAGCTGTTGATGAGGTCACTTTAGGAGCTATCTATAAGAAAGCGGTTGCTTCTTTTATTTATTTCTATGATGTCACCAACAAAAAAAGTGTTATTGTGACCTGCGAAGGAGAGGTGGAGCAGAAGCCTTGTCTTGTATATCCTGCTCTTGTAGAGACAAAGGGACCTTCTCCTATTGATTTTGAGAATGGATATGTAGCTTATGAAGATCTTCCGGATGAGCAAAAACATATTCATAGCGGTTCCGATTGGAGAAAAGATGATGAGAACGATGAGGAAGAATTTGATATTGAAGATGATGAGGAAGAAGACGATGAAGACGGACAGGAAATCTATGATGAGAATGAAGGGATGTAGTTCTTATGCAGAAGAGACTTGTTATTATTGTAGGCCCGACAGCTGTAGGCAAGACTGACTATAGCATTGATCTTGCATTGAAATATGGCTCTCCTGTCATTTCTTGCGATTCAAGACAGATATATAAGGAAATGAAAATAGGGACGGCAGTTCCTAATGCTTCTCAGCTTGCCGCTGTGAAGCATTATTTTATAAGGACAAAAACAGTATCGGAATTTTATACCGCCGGTTGCTATGAAATTGAGGCTCTCCGGTTGATTGAAAGTCTTTTCAATGATGGACATGATACTCTTGTGATGTCAGGAGGTTCAGGTTTTTATGTTGAGGCTGTGTGCAAGGGCTTGGATGATATTCCTCCTGCTGATGAGAGTCTTCGTGATTCTTTGACGCGAAGGGTTGTATCTGAAGGTCTTGATTCTCTTAGGATGGAACTTCAAAGACTTGACCCACAGGCATATAAAACAATAGATCTACTCAATCCGCAAAGGGTTGTCAGAGCTCTTGAGGTGTGTATTCTTTCAGGGAAGCCTTTTTCTTCATTCAAGTTGAAAAAGCCAAAGAAACGAAATTTTATTATTGAGAAATTTTGTCTTATGAGGCCAAGAGAAGAACTGTATCGCCGTATTGATAGAAGGGTAATTGAAATGATTGATGACGGGCTTGTGGAAGAAGTTCGTTCTCTATCGCAATATAGGCATTTATCGGCATTAAAGACTGTGGGCTATAAAGAGATGTTCGATTATCTCGATTGCAATATTTCATTGGATGAGGCTATCTCTAAGATACAGACCAACACACGTCATTATGCCAAAAGGCAGATAACGTGGTGGAGAAGGGATACTGAAGTCGTTTGGAAAGAAATATAAGTTAATCTTTTATTTGTATCTGACTAATTTCATCCATTTTTTATCCCCATCATGTTTTATATATAATGTGTCATTTTCCACCTTATAATGAGGATTCCCTAAATTTTGAATACCGTAATCTTTACATCTGTTTCTGTAAATGATATTGTTTTCCGTATACCAAACTCCGGATAAAGAAGGATATTTCATATCCAATTCATCTCTACTTTGTGCTATGTGAAAATTTCCATCACTGTTATAGATTTGTACGATCAATTTTTTTATGCGTGGTTTTCCTGTTTTCTCCGGACATTCTTCCCAAACCCCTACTACTGCCCAGTCTCTGTTTTTTTGTCTGAATGATTCTAATTCTCTCTTGCAATGATAGCTGCATCCAAATAATATGTTGCAAATCAAAAATGTTGCAATAAAATAATAAGTCTTCATAATCAGTCAATTGTTGAATCTATAATCCTTACCCTATCCGATAGGAATACTCCGGCGGGAAATATGGTGGGTTTCCACCAGTCGCCAATATTGACCCCTGCTCCCTCTTTTGCATACATACCACCAGACAGAACTGTAGATTTGTCGTTAAAGTTTATTTAATTTGCCACTTCACAAAGGAATTTCAATCTTACTAGCCTTATCTCCATCTCTTCATAATCAGGGCCCAGCTCCTTAATAGCATCTTCTATAGAATCGGATTCCGCCTCTTCTTTGAAATAGTTATATATTTCTTCTATGACATCCTCGTCTATATTTGCATTGATGTAATAGTCAAGATTGATTTTTGTGCCGAATTTGACAATATCTTCAATTTCGGACATCAGTTCATCCATTTCCAGATCTTTAGCGCTTGCAATGTCTTCGAGATCCATTTTTCTGTCTATACTCTGGATAATATAAATTTTATTCGTAGACTTTGTTGCAATTGATTTCATTACGAAATCATCCGGCCGGGATATTTCATTTTCATCTACATATTTATGTATCAGTTCAACAAATTCTTTACCGAATTTTCTGGCTTTGCCTTCCCCTACTCCTTGGCAGCCCTTGAGTTCTTCTATAGTGATAGGATAGAGGATAGACATATCATCTAAAGATGCGTCCCCGAAAATGACCCACGGCTGAAGATGAAGCTTTCCGGCCATGCTTTTTCTAAGATCTTTCAGCATTCTTAACAATACAGTATCGCCACCGCCACCTCTTAAAGCTGCTGCATTTGCGGCGAAATCATCATCGTCATCATCATCGGAGTCCCCTGAAAAAATTCTGTCCTCTGTAATCATAACCGTATGAGGGGATTGTAGGAATTTCTGCCCGGCTTCTGTCACGGAAATAAGACCATAACTGTCAATTTCCTTATCTAAAAAATGCAGAATCAGTCCCTGATGAATTACCGTACTCCAGAATTTCTCATTATGCTCTTCACCGGCTCCGAAAAACTCCAGTTCATCGTGTTTATAGGACTTTATCATAGCATTGGAAACCCCTGCAAGAATATTCGCAAGATGCTCGATTTTGAAATGTTCGGGCAATGAATTTATGAGTCTGATTACCAAACATATTTCTTTCCGGCCATCGAATTTTTCTTTAGGGTGTAGACAATTGTCGCAAGAACCGCAATTGTCTTTGGGATAGACTTCTCCGAAATAATCTAACAGAAGTTTACGTCTACATTCGTTAGATTCGGCATAGGCAACTGTTTCCATAAGAAGTTGCTTGCCTATTTCCTGTTCTGCGACAGGCTTGCCTTGCATGAATTTTTCAAGTTTCTGAATATCTTTGTAGCTATAATATGTTATGCAGACACCTTCTTTGCCGTCTCGTCCGGCACGACCGGTTTCTTGATAATAGCCTTCAATGCTTTTAGGAATGTCATAATGAATGACGAAACGAACGTCAGGCTTATCTATTCCCATTCCGAAAGCTATTGTCGCCACAATAACATCAACTTCTTCCATAAGGAATTTATCCTGATTCTCCGCTCTGGTTTTGGCATCAAGTCCGGCGTGATATGGAAGCGCTTTTATGCCATTGATGTTAAGTAACTGTGCGATTTCTTCAACTTTTTTTCTGCTCAAGCAATAAATGATTCCTGATTTGCCAGAGTTCTGTCGAATGAATTTGATAATATCTTTTTCAGGCTCTATTTTGTCGCGAATCTCATAATATAGATTCGGTCTGTTGAATGAAGATTTGAATACTTTTGCATCCTGTATTCCAAGATTTTTTTGTATGTCGCTCTGCACCTTAGGTGTCGCTGTAGCTGTCAGTGCGATTATTGGAGCTTTGCCGATTTCATCAACCATAGCCTTTATCTTTCTGTATTCCGGGCGGAAATCGTGTCCCCATTCGGATATGCAATGTGCTTCATCAACAGCATAGAAAGATATTTTTGTCCCTTTCAAAAGTTCGATATTTTCATCCTTGTTCAGCGATTCAGGCGCCACATAAAGGAGTTTGGTGGAGCCGGAGAGCAAATCTTCCCTGACAGCGTTAAGTTGGGCCTTATTTAACGATGAGTTTAGAAAATGCGCAATTCCCTCATTGCCTGATACAAACCCTCTAATGGCATCTACCTGATTTTTCATCAAAGCTATAAGTGGGGAAATCACTATTGCCGTGCCCGACATCAGAAGAGCCGGCAGCTGGTAGCATAGTGATTTGCCTCCGCCTGTAGGCATCAGCACAAAGGCATTTCCACCTCCGATAAGGTGGTTGATAATGTCTTCCTGATTGCCTTTGAAGGAGTCATACCCAAAAAACTCCTTAAGCTCATTGCGTAAAACAGAAGGTTGAATCAACATATCAGTTTTAAGTTATAAAGTATAATTCCAATTGTATATAAAGTTACGAACTTTTTTTATTTATGCAATACCTTGTCATAGTAAGGTTTAAAGATATAATGATATCAGGGTATTTGTCTATTGAAAATACCAATAAATAGTGAGTGTTCATGGAAAAATATAGTTATAAATTTGTAAACTATTATTATATAATATGTCGGAGCCGTTGAAGATATTTCCGTTGATTTTATTCTTATTTCTTTCTTTGATGCTGCATGGGCAAGGGAAATTAAGGACAATAGACGGTTATGTTTATGATAAGAAAGGTGTTCCTATTGAAAGCGCCGGTGTTTTGTATACCGGTCTCAATGGCAAACCCGAGGGGGTCGTGACTGATTCTTCCGGTTATTTTAAAATTGATTGTCCTCAATATGTCAAGTCTTTGACTGTTAGGATGCTCGGTTTTTCCGATTACAAACTGGATCTTGGACAAGATTCAAGATATTCTGTTGTTCTTGCTGAAAATTCCGAATCAGTAGCCGATGTTGTAGTTACAGGTTATGTGGACAGGAAGAAAAACAGCTATACCGGTTCGATATATACTATCAGGAGAGCTGAGATAGAGAATTTGGTACATTCCAATGTTCTTGAGATTATAAGGTTGAAGACACCGGGATTTGAGATAACCGAAGATATAACCAATGGCTCCAATCCAAATAAACTGCCTGAAATGATTCTTCGCGGAAGAAGCAGTTTTGTCGAGGAGGATAATACCAACGTTCCGCTTTTTGTCTTGGATGGTTCCGAAGTCAATATTGCTTCGGTATTCGATCTCCCTGTCGAAGACATTGAATCCATCTTTATACTTAAAGACGCTTCAGCGACATCTTTTTATGGGGCAAAAGCTGCGAATGGAGTAGTGGTCATCACTACGAGACCTACATCTGAAGGGCGGCTTCAATTATCCTATTCCTGTAATATGCAGGTGTCTGTTCCGGATTTGTCCGATTATCATCTTTTGAATGCTGCGGATAAGCTTGAATATGAGAAACTTGTTGGTCTTTATGGCAATTTTTCCGGAAGCAGCAGCTCGGATATTGCAAAGCAGAAACAGTATTATGCGAAAAAAGACAGAGTGAATAAGGGAGTTGATACTGATTGGAAGAGGATGGCTCTCAGGACAGGACTCAATCGGAATCATAATCTTTTGCTTTCGGGAGGCAGCAAGATGTTCAGATATAATATCTCGGGCAGCTATAATGATATTGTCGGGGTAATGGATAAATCCGACCGCCGTGGACTGTCTCTGCGTATGAATCTGACATATGGAGATTTCAGGCGACTGTTTATCAGGAATGTCCTCTCTTTCAGCCGTAATTCTTCATCGGATGTTCCTTATGGATCTTTCTCTGATTATGTTCGTCTTAATCCATACGACAGGGCTTATAATGAAGACGGTACGCTGAATAATGACCTCTCCTTTATTGCTGCCAACCCGTTGTATGAGAAGAATTTGAGCAGTTATATACGCAATTCTTCCAATAGTTTTGTATATTCTTTTAAATTGAGATGGAATATTATTAGTTGCCTTAGAGCAGAGGGCACCCTTTCTTGTTCGTTAGGCAGTTCGATTGCCGAGAATTTTATATCTCCGCTTTCCAAAAAATTCTATTTTTCCGATCCCGCTAAAAGAGGCAGTTTCTATTATTCGGAGAGTCGAGCCGGCTCGGTTTCAGGAAATGCCTTTCTTGTATTCGACAAAAAATGGCAGGAACATGTTTTAATAATAACAACAGGATTCAATATCGAGTCCAAAAACAATAAGAGCAATTCTTTTAGTTCCTTGGGTGTTTTGTCGGATAAAATTGATCATCCGTCGATGTCGATCGGTTTTGCAACTGGAAGTCATCCCGGAGGCGGGGCCGGTATTTCAAGAATGCTCGGCGGGTATCTCAATGTGAATTATATATGGAATAACCGTTTTTTTTCAGACTTGTCTATAAGATATGAAGGTTCTTCATTGTTCGGAACAGATAATAAGTTTGCTCCTTTCGGAGCCTTGGGTTTTGGGTGGAATATTCATAATGAAGCATTTGTAAATTCCGAATTTATCTCTATGCTGAAACTGAGAGCCGGCCTTGGCTATGTGGGAAATGCAGGATTCAGTCCTTATCAAGCTAAATTGGCATATAGATACAGCATTGATCTTCAATATGATAATAATATCGGTGCAGTTCCGGTAGCTATGGTCAATCCACGTCTCCGGTGGGAGCGAAGCCTTAAAAGAAATATCGGTATGGACTTCGGTTTCTTTAAGGACAGGATTAGCGGTAGCATAGAGGCTTATTGGAATACTACCAACGATATAGTGATGACAATAGCCAAGCCTCCGCATATTGGCTTCCGTGATTCCAAAGAAAATCTTGGCAAAATACGTAATGATGGTATCGAGTTTTCATTGAGGGCCAATGTTCTCAGGAGAGAGTCTTCGAATATGAATCTTTTTTTCAGTATGAGCCATAATTCCAACCGTATTATAGAAATAAGCGATTACCTTAAAAACAAGAACAAGAATAATGAAAAGTCATCCTCTCCGTCATTACCTAAAGCCTTTTATCAGGAAGGACAGTCTATGACGGCTTTGAAGGTCATGATTTCTGCAGGTATAAATCCTGCAAATGGTAAAGAGGTATTCTATCTTCCTGACGGGGGACTTACCTATAAATATGATTATCGCTATAAGCAGGTTGTCGGTGATTTGACTCCAACTGTCCAGGGGGCTTTCGGCTGCGATTTTTCCTATAGGAACATGGATTTTTCAGTAACGTTGTCATATCGGCTCGGGGCAAGTGTTTTCAATCAGACTCTTGCTATGAAAGTGGAAGGGGCGGATCCCACGACGAATGTCGACAGGAGAGTGTTTTATGACAGATGGAAACAACCCGGCGATCTCGCACGATTCAAAAGAATCGATTCTCGTGAGATAACGCCCGCCACATCTCGTTTTACTGCAAAAGAATATGCGCTCGACATGGCCTCTATGCGTATTTCATACAGGATCCCTGAATCTTTCTGCAGAAAGGTTCATGTCCGTCAGTTACGGTTTGCCTTATCTGCAGGTGATTTGTTCCATGTTTCCACGGTCAGAAGGGAGCGCGGCCTCGATTATCCCTTTGCCAGGGTATTTCAGATATCTATGTCCCTTAATTTGTAATTTATTGTCTATGAGCTCGGCTTTTTTTGATGGAAGAACAGGTATAATGGCGGAAAATATATTGATTGCCATGATATTATGTTTATTTGCCTTGTCATCATGCAGATTCCTTGATGGTGGTACTGTAGGTATTGTCGACAACGACAGGATGTTTGAAAACGAGCAGGGATTTATAGATGCCATGAATGGGGTGTATGCCTCGATGACAGATAAGAATCTTTACGGAGAAAGTCTGTCTTTCGGCCTTATCGATGAACTTGCACAGCTTTATTATAATGACAGTCAGGCAAATGAAACAATTCTTACAAAAACGATCGGCCTTAAATATACCGATTCAGATGTCCGTGCCATAATTGATAAGGTATGGGAGACAGCATACAATGTGATAGCTTCGGCCAATAGTATTATAGACAATGCCTCAAGCCGGGATTATCCTTGTCTGGGCAGAATTACAGGAGAGGCTTTGGCTGTCAGGGCGTTTATCCATTTTGATATGCTGCGTCTTTTCGCATCGTCTTATTCCGATTCGGAAGCGAAGGCGATACCTTATGTTATACATTTTACAAATACTCCTGTCCCATATTCTACAGTAAAAGAAACCTACAAGATGATAGTTTCCGATATGGAGGCTTCTATCGAAGCATTGAAGTCGGCCACTATTGTGCCGGGTCGCAGAAACAAATCTCTGTATATGGATTATTATTCCGCCTGTGCCTTTCTTGCAAGGGTGCATAATTGGGCATCGAATAATAAAGCTGCCAATCATTATGCATTAGAGGCTTTGAAAGGCGCCTATAAATTGACAAGGGAAGAAAATATCAAAAGTCTTTTCCATGGGTATATTGCAAATGACGAATGTCTTTGGGGGCTTCACGCACCAAAGATGTATATGGATGTGAAGAAACGTCTTATGCCTATCCGTATCGATGACAGGACAGATGTCGTAAGGCTCAATTTTAGGGAATTGTTTGCTGTGGATTCATACACCTCGACTCATAACGATTATCGATATCAGAGCTATTTTACGGAAGGCCGTTGGGGTGCCGGCACTACAGCGTTTTCAAAGCTGTACGATAAATATTATGATGAAAACCAACAGGCGTCAAGCGGTAGGATTCCGGGAATTAATCTTATCCGCCTTCCGGAATTGTATTATATTCTGGCAGAATCTGAATATGACACGGATAAGGAGAAGGCTCGGAATTATCTGAATGAAGTGGTTACCGCCAGAGGGCTTAATCCTATCGGATTGGAAGATATTTTTTCAAGAAAAGCCTTTGAAAATATTCTTGTAAAAGAAATAGTAAAGGAGTATTGGGGAGAGGGGCAGGCCTTTTTTACATATAAACGTTTCGGATTTGATATGAATGGTGTTGACGGTCATATACACAAGGCTTCGAATAAAGTATATATACTTCCGGCGCCTGAAAGCGAGAAGGAGAACGGGCTATGAAAAAGATAATGCGATTTATTGTTTTGCTGTCTTGTATGGTATTGCTGTCGGCTTCCTGCTCATATAAAGAGAGTTTCGTCTATAATGGCAATCTCAAAGTCAATTTTGTCACGGATTCTCTTTATTTTTCTTTCGGAAAAGAACCATTCTCACTGAAAGATACGACGATTGCCGTAAAAGTTGAGATTATAGGGAGGCCTTCTCATCGTCCTCTGTCTTTCAGGGTAAGTGTGGATAATTCCGGGACTACAGCCTTTGAAGGTAGTCATTTCGACCACATTGACGAAAACAGGCAGATTGAATCCGGAGAATCATCAGCGATTGTTCCCGTACGGATCCATCGGCGTAATTTAGACGAAAATCGATCCTATGTCATAAAGTTAGTATTGATACCTACCAAAGATTTGCAGTTGGGCGTGTCTGAGTTCAGGAGCCTTGCAATATGTTTCAATAACACTTTGGACAAGCCTGAATGGTGGTATTCCCTTTCGGAATGGCTTGGTGAATATGATGTACGGAAATATCAGAAATTCATAGAATTATATGGGGGGCCGATCAGTAAAAAAGACATTATTGAAAACAAATACCGGATATTGAGAGTCTTCAAGAAGGTTAAAGAGTTTTTTGAATCGGAGCCGGCATTCGGTGTAATATTTCCTGAGGCCCATTGGCCTGTGTGACAAAGATTAATTTAAATATTATAGTATGAAAAAGTTTTTATTTTTATTGATGGCTTTTGCTTTTCTGGCAACATTTTCATGCCGGAAAGATGAGTCCGGCAAAAACGTCAATTCCGGAGTCCCTAATATTGAAGGAATTTCAGGGGTGAAAAAGGAGTATGAATTGGAGCAGTTTGCCAATCTTGCAATATATCCTGAAGTTAAATTTTCTAATGGTGATGAAAAGGATATCCGATATGAATGGAGCATCAACTACAAAGTAGTAAGCCAAAAGAAGAATCTTGAATTCAGGATGGATGAAATCGGTACATTTGACGGATATTTTATGGCTTTGTCATCTGCCGGAGCAAAGATTGTAGAATTCAAAATCAGAGTTTCGTCTCCATCCTATGATAAGGGCCTGATTTTGTTGAGCGAGGTTGACGGAAAATCAGTATTGACATTCAAAAGGTTGGACAAGATGGATTTTCCGGCAGTCCCGTATGTATTTGCCAATAATAATCCCGGGGCTGTTCTTGGTAAAGTACCTTTGGACGTATATTGGAAAGGCAATACTCTGACAAATCTCGGTTTTCCGCCTACTAAGGCTCAAGATCTTGAGATTGTCGTATGTACGGCAGATCCTGTCAAAGTATATACCCTCAATTACGATGATATGAAGATCAGGAATGAAATCATATATGATGGAGAGGGAGAATTTTATCCTGCGGCAGTTTTGTGTCCTCACGGGGTCCAGAACTATTTGTGGAATGGTATAGAACTGACATTTACGGGAAAAGGTAAGGAATATCTTATGAGCAGCAGCAAGAATTTTATCAAGCCTTCATATAAGCTTCCGGCAGGATGTGAACTTGCGCCTGTTACTTGTTCCGGATATACGCAATACGGTATTATGGAAAGATTGTGCTATGACAATGCCAATAAGAAAATGATATATATAGAACCTGGCAGAGAAGAGACACTGACATTGGGGGACAAATTCTGCGGAGTCGAAGCCATGGCTCTGATACCTTGTGGCGCTGAATACAGAGATAAGAGCTCCAGATGCCGCTATGAGCCGTATAAGGTTATGCTTGTAGGTTCTAACGGAGATCAGGTCAAGATCTACGTATTCTCTATCATATGGTCGGAAGTAGAGGAAGAAACCCTTGAAAAAGAGATAGATGCTACAGGCAATATTCTACCGGTATCTGCTGTTTGCGTCAATCCTATAAAGCCGTTGCTGTATTATTCTAAGGGGAATTCAATTTATCGTCTTAACTATGACGGAGGTAATTTCGACAATAAGCCGTATTTCTCATTAAATGAAAATATGGAAATCAAACAGATGACTTTCTGTGAATACGACCCGGACACTATGTATATCGCTGCAGAAGACAAGTCGGAGACAGGGAGTATGAAAGCGTCGATATATGTTTTCGATATCTCAAAAGATACAGAGGCTCGGCAACTTTTTGAAGGCAACAAGGTCGGAGGAAAGGTGAAGAAATTGGTATATAAAGGCAATGGCCTTGAGTATGAGATTCAGATGAACAAACAATAATTTTAATATGATGAATGCAAGAAATATGATTATGATGGCTGCTGCATCTGTTGCACTGTTTGCGGCTTGCCGGAAAGAAAATCTGAAAGAAGAACGGAAACCGCTTCCAAAGCACGACAAACTTGCTTTGGAGTATGTTGCACAAAAGGATCTGTCTGCCGCTGTGAAATCTGTTGGGAATGCTAAAATAGGATATTTTACTTATGCTGAGGCGGTGGATAGATTTTCTTCATTCAAGATTGGAAATGAGGACTGGCATCTTCCTACTCTTAAGGAACTTAAGGGTATCTTTCCCGACAAAGGTCTTGTCTCTTTTACTGAAAAGGGAGAGAAGACAGGAGTTGAGGAGGAAATAATGCTTGCGGGAGAAGTAAAAGTCTATCATGCGGATTATGAAAATACCGGAGCAGGGGTTACTTATGCAGTAAGGTTTATCGGAAATGGAGACAAACAACTTTCGGCCTGGAGGTATCGTCTTGTGGATACCGGCAAAGAGACGGCTGCTCTTGAAATCACTTGTCGGTATATCGACAGAGCTGACAGAAAGAGTTTAAAGAATGTTTCCAATGAAGCTTTTTGGAATACCGACAATATGGGTGATGTGGTAAGGCTGTTTCCGCTTAAAGGATATAAGAAAGGCGATAATGTTTTCGGTATCGGTTCTGTATATCATACATGGGCTGCGGATGAAAGAAATGCAGACAAGGCTTGGAGGGCGACTGCAATGTCTGTCGGGGCATTTACTCTGTATAGTGATAAGAATGAGGCAGTCCCTGTAAGATTGTTTCAAGGTGCACCACCCCAAAAAACCTTTAAGATGGCTATTAAATATGTCACAGAATATAATCTTGATGTTGACGGGAGGGCTTTTGCCGTTTCCCATGAAAATGATAAGGCAGGAGGCCTGTTCAGCTTTTATGAGACGAAGAACAGATTCAAGTCCTGGCGTGAAAAGAACGGAGATGACACATATCATGTCCCGTCTGTAGAGGAATTACGCGGAATAATCCCGGACAAAGAATCGGTTTGTTTCACTAAAGATACGACTGTCAATGTTGAAGAAGATATAGAAGTGCATAAAGAAAAATATGTCTATAAAGCGGATTACCATAATTCCGGTAAGGGTATCTCTTATGCGATACGTTTTAAAGGGAATGGCAATGTACAGTTGAGCGCCTGGAGATACAAGGTATGCGGTTCATTCAAAGAAAAAAGCAAGGATTCTCATATTGAAGTCAGATGCAGATACCTTGGGCCGGACAAGGCTAATGTGTCATTGGAGACCGTTTCCGATGAAAAATATTGGGAGAAGGACAATGACGGAGATGTGGTTCGCATTTTCAGCGCCATGGGGTATAGACCGAGCTATAATGAACAGGTTCTGTATATGGGGACGGATTGTCGCGTATGGACACGTTCCGAAGATATGGAGTCGAAGTTGGCATGGTATGCCTTTATGTATAATCGCAAGGCTTATTTGGGAAAAATCATTAAAGAGGCGCAACTCCCTGTACGTTTGTTTTCGGATAATTAATGCGGTAGGTGTTTGTCATGTATAGATAAGCTGCAAGAATTTTGATGTCATATCTCGTCATGAGTCCGATTTTGCTTTCAAGATAGAAGTGATTGCACTTCTATCTTGAACTTTACTTAAGAGCGCCTAATGTATAAAAATTGTGTAAGATTTATATTGATTTATGGCTTATTCGGAAAAAAATGCGATATTTGCAGATTGTTAGAGATTTGGTCATAATGGTTAATTGATAACTTATAAAAATATAATATTATGAAAACAAACAAATTTATTGCAGCTGCACTTGTGCTCGCTATGACAGTAGCCTGCACTTCAAATGGTAGTAACACAGCTGCAAATCAGGTTGGCGCTGATTCTCTTGGAACTGTAAAGCCTGTAAATCCGAAATCACTGCTTCCGTCAAAGGCAGTAAGAGACTCTGTAAGTTACCTTCTTGGCATTAACTTCGGTTCTTTCCTTAAGGGGTATAACTTCGGTGATGATCTTAACTATGCACAGATCAAGAAAGGTATCAATGATTTTATGAAAGCCAAAGGCGATCAGAGAGATACCAATTTCGTAAAGCAGTTTAGGATTTCTCCGGAGAGGATGAATGATCTTTTCAATTCATTCCTTGCAAAGAGACATGATTATACTCTTGCTTTGAATTCACAGAAAGAGAACAAATTCCTTGCATCCAACAAGTCAAAAGACAGTGTTGTAGTTGCAGAGAGCGGTCTTCAGTATATTATTCGCGAGGCAGGTAATGATGTGAAAGCCGGTCCTCAGGATACAATCTATGTTCATTACAAAGGTACATTGACAGATGGCACTGTATTCGATCAGACACAGCCGGAGCAGCCGTCAGCAAGGCTTATAATGGACAGGGTTATCAAAGGTTGGACTGAAGGTCTTCAGCTTGTCGGCGAAGGCGGTAAGGTTAAACTTTTCATACCTTCAGCTCTTGGATATGGTGAGAATGGCTCAAATGGTATCGAACCTAATTCTGTACTCGTATTTGATGTTCAGGTGGATTCTGTAAGACATTTCGTAGAGACCCCTGTTAAAAAGAAGTAAAGTTTAAATAATATTTTGCAAGGCCTGCTCGGTGTTTATTGCCAGGCAGGCTTTTTAAATAAATCGATATGGCAAATCTTGAGATTGAGGGAAGGATTGCTCAGAAGCTGAATGTCCAGTCAGGCAGATCAGCAAGAGGGGAATGGTCCAAACAGGAATTCATTTTAGAATTTCAGGATGGAAATTTTATGTCAAATGCTGTTTTTAGCGTATGGGGAGAGGATAAGGTTAAAGACTTAGAGGCTTATGAAATAGGACGTCAGGTAAAGGTGTCGTTTGGTATAAGCAGCAGAGAATATAATGGGCGATGGTACACTGATCTTCGTGCTTGGAGGATTCAGGTGGCAGGTCAAGAGACTGTGGGCACAGTTCCTGCACCTACATTGAACGATATGCCTGATGAACAGCCGGACAGCGATGATCTTCCGTTCTAAATACAGGCCTGATTCAGTAGCGACTAATTTATAGGTGTCATAACAAGACACCTATTTTTATAATGGGCTATGTACTTGAAGCCGGCTTCAAGGAGTTTTGTTGCGAACATGTCAAAATGAAAGCCGACTCGTTCTGCATCGTGTGAGTCTGAGCCGAGACTGATAACCTCACCTCCAAGTTCACGATACCTCTTCAAGATGTCAGAATCAAGGACAGGTACTCTTCCATTATAACTCTGGTATGTTTTTGTGTTGATTTCCAGAGCCTTGCCGTTTTCAGCAAGCAAGCATAGTATGGCTTCCATAATGTCCGGAAAATCTTTGTATAATATGCTTGCCTGTGGATAAGGGGCATAACGGGCCACATAGTCAAAATGTCCCATAATATCAAAATCATCCCCAAGCCATATTATTTCGTTATATAGAATTTCCAGATAGCGACCGTAGGCTTCTTTCCAGCTTTTACCATTATAATAATCTCCCCAAAAAGGATCTGTTTCATCAAGATAGTGCAAAGAAGCTATGACAGTATCGAAAGAATTGCATGACAATAGGTTTCTTATGTCTTCTCGCTTAGAGAAGCACAATCCTATTTCAATGCCTTTTAAGATTTGAAAATCATTTTTCTTTAAAGATATTTTTTCGTTTACTCTGTTTATTTCGGATTGTTGTTCCTTGATGTCAAATGTTTCAGGGACAAGATTTTCGTGAGCCGCTTTCATCGGGGGTACATAAAAATCATAATGATCCGTGAAACAAATGCCGGCAAGTCCCGATTCTGCGGCAAAAGACGCACTTTTTTCAATGCTTGTCCTTTTTCCGTCAAATGAAAATTGGCTATGGTTATGATTGTCGTAAAGCGCTTTCATTTCAAATGATAAAGAAACAACTCGCAAAAGTACTAAAAAATATGTACTTTTGTATAATTTGGTTAAATAGGGAAAATTATGATAACAATAGGCTATAAAAGCAAGTTTAGTTCTATTCTTAGGGCATTGTCGGCAATTGCTTTAGGAGTTGTTATGGTGATCAGCAACAATGCTACGGTGACAGTTGTCAGGGTAATAGCTGCATTGCTGTTTGCAGCGGGCGTAATATCGCTTGTATATAGTATAGTAAATCACAAAAACAAAATGATGGGACTGCTGTCAATACCGGCAATAGTGGATGTGGTTATAGGATTGTTGCTGTTTTTTTATCCGGAGCCTGTTACATGTCTCATCGTATATCTCATAGGAATATTGCTGGTCGTTTTCGGAGTGATACAACTTATAGCCCTTTCCAGTATTATGTCAATTCTCGGGGCGGGATTCTTTTCACTTATGCTTTCGATACTCGTTATAATAGGAGGTGTTGTTTTGCTATTTAATCCTTTCACTATGAAGGTTATGAGTATAATCGGAGGCTGCTTCCTTATAATATATGGTGTTCAGGAATTGCGCTCGGCCTGGAAAATGGACAAAGCCATGAAGACCTATGAAATAAAATTTGGTTCGGAGCAACGAGATGAAAATGAATACAAGTCTTCTTCCGAACCTGATATGGATGGTATTAAGGATGTTGAATATCATAAGATAGACGAGCAGTAAGGAAAATGATTCCTCAAGAAACGGTAAACAGGATATTGGATGCGGCACAAATAACCGATGTTGTCGGTGACTTCGTTTCCCTTAAGAGACGTGGAGCCAATTATGTGGCCTGTTGTCCTTTTCATAACGAGAAGACCCCATCATTCTATGTTTCTCCTGCAAAAGGTATATATAAGTGCTTCGGTTGTGGCAAATCCGGTACGGCAATAGGCTTTGTAATGGAGCACGAAAGCCTTACTTATGTAGAGGCGCTTAAATTTCTTGCCAGAAAATATGGTATTGAGGTAGTTGAAAAGGAGGAAACCGCCGAAGAAATTGCTGCCAAACAGCGCAGTGAAAGTCTCTATCTCGTTTCCGAATTTGCCGAGAGTTTCTTTCAGGAAAATCTTGATAAAGGTGAAGGTCATATTATAGGTTATCAATATTTCAAACAACGTGGTCTTGAAGATGCCACAATCAAGAAATATGGTCTTGGCTGGGCGCCTAATAGCAGAAATGCCTTTTTTGATGCAGCCAAGTCCAAAGGATATAAGGAAGAATTTCTTATAGCGACAGGCCTTTGCCTAAAGAATGAAGACGGATCGATAGTCGATCGCTTTTATGATAGGGTAATGTTTCCTATTCATACGATTAGCGGAAGGGTTGTGGCTTTTGGAGGGCGGACACTGAAGAGCGGACACCCTGCAATGAAATATGTAAATTCTCCTGAAACAGAGATATATGTTAAGAGTAATTCACTTTATGGCTTGTATTTTGCCAAGAATGAGATTTCGCGTCAGGACAAATGTTATCTTGTAGAAGGTTACCTTGATGTACTGTCGATGCATCAGTTGGGTATAACGAATGTTGTGGCCTCAAGCGGGACTTCGCTTACCGTACCTCAGATAAGGCTGATAAAGAAATTCACGGATAACATTACTATAATGTATGACGGTGATTCTGCCGGAATACGTGCAGCGCTAAGAGGTATAGGTCTCATACTCAAAGAAGGAATGAATGTAAAGGTGGTGCTTATTCCTGATGGCGAGGATCCTGATTCCTATGCAAAATCACATACATTACAAGAAGTCCGGAACTTCATAGAAAGCGGTGAAAGGGATTTTATAGGTTTCAAGATAGATCTTCTTTTAGAAGAAGCAGGAAATGATCCTCTCAAAAGAGCAGAGCTTATAAATGACATCGCAGATACCATAGCGTTGATTCCTGATGCGGTAAAAAGGACAGTATATGTACAGAGCAGTGGCGAAAGGCTTAAAATCAATCAGGATGTTCTTTTCAGGAGGGTGGCTGCAACGAGAACAAAAGTTCTTGAAGATGACTTGAAGGCCGTGAACAGGGAGAATGCAAGAATAGAGAATAGAGCCTCTCATGAGGAGACCATAAATAGGCAGCCTTATGATGATGATAAATCCTCTTCAATTGGTTATAATATTGAGAATGAATTGCTTGCTCCTTCTGAAAGAGAACTTTTATGGTTTATTCTTAATAATGGTTTGGATTATATGGAATTTGAAACAGATTCTAATTTTTACGATGCGGAAAATACTATTACTGTTGCAGATTTCATAGATTCCGCAATATCGGCAGATAATCATCAGTTTGAAAATTCTATATTCAGGAAAGTTTATCAGGCATATTATAATTTATATTATGCTGATGCAAGTATCGTACAGCAGGATATATTGAGAAGTCTTATGGATGGGCAAGACAGGGAAATCGCAAGTCTCGTATCTGAACTTACTCAAGAAAAATATATGCTTACCGTAAAGAATTTTAAAGATTCGATGACGGCCGTTTCCACCCAGCTTGTAAAGAATATTCCAAGAACAATATTGGTGTATCAATCAAGAAGGATCCAGTCTGAATTGAAAGAACTTCAAGAAAAATTGGAGAGAGCTGATGTTGAAGAGCAGGTAAATATTATAAAAGAAATTCAGGTCAAAACAAAACTTCGTAAAGTGATTGATGAAAAATTGGGAAGGGTCAGATAAATAAATAATAAATATATGGCAAATAATTTTAAAAGAACTTTAGTGACTGCGGCTCTGCCTTATGCCAATGGGCCTGTTCATATAGGACATCTTGCAGGCGTATATGTGCCTGCTGATATATATGTGAGGTATCTGCGCCTCAGGGGAGAGGATGTGCTTTTTATTTGTGGAAGTGATGAGCATGGCGTGCCTATTACCATCAAAGCAAAAAAGAATGGCGTTACACCTCAAGACATCGTTGATAAATATCATAGTATCATAAAAGAATCATTTTCTGCATTAGGGATCAATTTTGACATATATTCTCGTACCACTTCAAAGATTCATGAGAAGAATGCTGCTGATTTCTTCAAAAAACTTTATGATGATGACAAGTTTATAACTAAGGAGACAGAGCAATATTATGATGCTGAAGCAAAGACTTTTTTGGCAGATCGTTATATCATAGGCACTTGTCCTAAATGCGGAAATCCGAATGCTTATGGAGATCAGTGTGAGAAATGCGGAAGCACATTAAGTCCGGAAGAGCTTATCGATCCGAAATCTGCACTAAGCGGGTCTGTACCTAAGAAAGTTAAGACAAAACACTGGTATCTGCCTCTTGATAAATATGAGCCTTGGCTTCGGGAATGGATACTTCAGCAGCACAAAGAGTGGAGATCCAATGTCTATGGGCAGTGCAAGAGTTGGATTGACGGTGGACTTCAGCCGAGAGCCGTAAGCCGTGACTTGGATTGGGGGGTACCTCTTCCTATAGAGGGAGCGAAAGGCAAGGTTTTGTATGTATGGTTCGATGCTCCTATAGGCTATATTTCCAATACAAAAGAACTTCTCCCCCAATCTTGGGAAAAATGGTGGAAATCTGAAGAAAGTCGTCTTGTGCATTTTATCGGTAAGGATAATATAGTATTCCATTGTATTGTTTTTCCTTCAATGTTGAAAGCGGAAGGCTCATATATACTGCCGGACAATGTGCCGGCAAACGAATTTCTCAATCTGGAAGGGGACAAGATCTCGACTTCAAGGAACTGGGCTATATGGCTGAATGAATATGTTGAGGAGTTTGCCGGTCAGGAAGACGTATTGAGGTACGTTCTGTGCGCGAATGCTCCTGAAACGAAGGATAATGATTTTACTTGGAAAGATTTTCAGCAGAGAAACAACAGCGAGTTAGTAGCTGTATTCGGCAATTTTGTAAATAGGGCAGTGGTTCTTACTCATAAGTATTTTGGAGGGAAGGTACCTGCCAATCTCAAGCCGGATCAGATAGACAAGGATGCTCTTGAAGAAGTATTGCCGAGCAAAAAGGCTCTTGAAAATTATTTGGAGACATATCATTTCAGAGAAGCCTTGAAAGAAGCTATGAATATCGCCAGAATCGGTAATAAATATATTTCTGACACTGAACCTTGGAAAGTTGCCAAGACCGATATGGACAGGACGGCATCTATTCTTTATACCTCTTTGCAGATATGCGCTGATCTGGCAATAGCGTTTGAGCCTTTTCTTCCATTCTCTGCAGAGAAGCTCCGTAGTATTCTGAAGGTTGGGCTGAAAGCAGGTTGTGATTATCGTAGAGGAGAAGGCGAACCGACAGTTAATTTCTATAAAAAAGGAGAAGGCAAGGCTGTTCATACTTCTTGTTCCGGCGATTATTGTGTCGAACTTGACTGGAATATGTTCGGACAGGTGAATATATTGCCTGTAGGGCATCAGCTTGGAGAGCCTGTCCTTTTGTTTGCCAAGATTGAAGATAGCGTGATAGATGCCCAGATGAGTAAACTTGCTTCTATCAAAGCTGCCAATGATGCTGCTGAAATTGCTAAAAAAGCGGAAGAGGATGCTTGTAGGGTTGAGCCTCAAAAGGAAGAATGTTCTTTTGAGGATTTTGATAAAATGGACATAAGGACAGCTACGGTATTGGAGGCAGAAAGAGTGCCGAAAACTGATAAGCTATTGAAATTAAGTATAGATACAGGCATTGACAAAAGGATTATTGTTTCAGGTATAGCTGAATATTATTCTCCTGAAGATATACTTGGCCGACAGATATGTATATTAGCTAATCTCAAGCCTCGTATTATCAAGGGAATAGAATCTAAAGGCATGATTCTTATGGCAAGGCAGGGTGATGGCAAGATGCGTTTTATAACTCCGCAAGAGGTGCTTGTAAATGGTGCTCAAATAGGTTAGAAATGAGACTCGGATATGATGTCGGTTTAGGTTCTATGAACACTTTCCGGATGAATGTCAAAACCGCCTGTCTGGCTGAATACGATTCATTCGGAGAGTTGGAGAGTTTTTTCTCTGATGAAAGACTTTCCGGTGAGCTTCCATTGCCGTTTTATCATATCGGAGGGGGAAGCAATCTACTTTTCACAGGAAATTTTTCGGGGACAATACTTCATTCACGAATTAAGTTCATTGAGATGGCCGAAGAAAATCTTGTGCATGTCGGAGCCGGTGTGGTATGGGATGATTTCTGTGAGTGGTGTGCCGGCAAAGGTCTCTGGGGTCCTGAAAATCTGTCACTGATCCCCGGAGAGGTAGGAGCAGCAGCAGTGCAGAACATTGGTGCGTATGGTAGGGAAGCCAAAGATATAATTGTAGAAGTCGAGTGTTATGATATTGTAAATAATTGCAGAGCGATAATAAAAAATAAAGACTGTCATTATGCTTATCGTGATTCAATATTCAAGAACGAAGGCAAGGGGCGATATATAGTCACTTCTGTCCTATTTAGATTGTCATCGGATTATAATCCTGAACTTGGATATGGTCATGTCAAGGAGGCAGCTATTGAAGATTATGGTATTGGAACAGTAGAAAGCAGGGCTTTGACGCCATCACAGATTCGTAATCTTATAATTGATATAAGAAAGAGCAAACTTCCTGATCCTGATGTTATAGGTAGCGCCGGAAGTTTTTTTAGAAACCCTTTTGTGTCTCCGGAACAATATGCCTACGTCGAATTTGTTGCAGAAAAAGAGAAACTTGGCCCTGTGCCGCATTTTGTTATGGATAACGGACTTATCAAAATTCCGGCAGCATGGCTGATTGAAAAATGCGGTTGGAAAGGTTATAGGAGAGGCAATGTGGGAGTTTATGAAAATCAGCCTCTCGTATTGATTAATTTTACCGGAAAGGCCTTGCCGGAAGAATTAATAAAATTGGAAAACGATATCAAGACTTCGGTGAGTGAGCATTTTGGTATAACTTTGTCTCCTGAAGTGGAACATATTTAACACTATACAACAAACGATTATGAGTTCTTTTATTATTGAAGGAGGGCATAGACTGACAGGTAGCATTACCCCGCAAGGAGCTAAAAATGAAGCTTTAGAGGTGCTGAGTGCAGTTCTTTTGACTGAAGAAAAGGTCACTATATCCAATGTCCCGGAGATACTTGATGTCAAGAATCTTATTGACCTGTTTGTCAATATGGGAGTTAAAGTTGAGCGTATAGAAAAGGGAAAATATACTTTTCAGGCAGACAGGCTTGACAAAAATTATATATTGAGCAGGGAATTTGTCTTAAAATGCTCAAAACTTAGAGGTTCTGTTATGGTGGCAGGTCCTTTGCTTGCCCGTCTCGGCGAGGTATTCTTTCCTAAACCCGGTGGCGATAAAATAGGACGTAGAAGGGTCGATACCCATATCGTAGGGATGATGAATCTTGGAGCAAGCTTAGAATATGACAAGGCATGCAAGGCATATCATCTTTTTATCCCTGAAGGGAAAAGAATGGAAGGTCGATATATGCTTTTGGATGAGGCTTCTGTGACAGGAACGGCTAATATTCTTATGGCGGCATCTCTGGCAAAGGGGAAGACAGTCATATATAATGCTGCTTGTGAACCATATATTCAACAGTTGAGCAGAATGCTTGTAAGCATGGGGGCAAGTATTGATGGAATAGGTTCTAATCTACTTACTGTCACCGGAGTTTCACATCTTGCCGGAACAGAGCATATTATATTGCCTGATATGATTGAAGTCGGGAGTTTTATTGGTATGGCTGCATTGAATCAGAGCAGTATAACCATCAAAAATACTTCTTATTCCAATCTTGGTATTATTCCTGAAAGTTTTAAACGTATAGGTGTTCATCTGGAACAGAGAGGCGATGATATTTTTGTCCCGGAACAGGATAGCTATATCATAGATTCATTTCTTGATGGTTCGATAATGACAATCGCTGATGCTCCATGGCCCGGCCTTACACCGGATTTATTAAGTGTTTTGCTTGTAGTAGCCACACAGTGCCGTGGTAGTGTGCTTATTCATCAGAAGATGTTTGAAAGCCGTCTTTTCTTTGTGGATAGGCTTATAGATATGGGGGCGCAGATTATACTTTGCGACCCTCACAGGGCTGTTGTTATAGGTCATGACCATAATTTCCAATTGAGGGCGGGGAATATGCTGTCGCCTGATATACGTGCCGGAATAGCGCTTCTTCTTGCAGCTATGTCTGCCAAGGGGACAAGTGTTATCGGGAATATCGAGCAGATCGATCGTGGCTATGAAAATATCGACGGTCGTCTCAATGCTCTCGGAGCCTGCATAACCAGAAAAGAGGAAAGTTAGTCTGATTTAAGGGCGGCTGGCTTTTTGCGCCTGTTTTTCGAGAAACTCTGCGTGTTCTTTTTGTGCCCTTTCCACAGAGACCGAGCGTTTCAGTACAAATCCGGAACC
The DNA here is from genome assembly GCA_963548935.1 of uncultured Bacteroidales bacterium. GTDB lineage: Bacteria > Bacteroidota > Bacteroidia > Bacteroidales > UBA932 > Cryptobacteroides. Next base: position 159,904 of record CAUUVS010000001.1, on the reverse strand, counting down.
GAGGTATTTTGTTCGCACGTCCTCGTCGGATGCAAGAGCCTGTGGTGTACCTTTCTGTAGGATCGTACCTTCGTACAATAGGTATGCCCTGTCTGTGATTGCCAAAGTCTCACCTACGTTATGATCGGTTATGATTACGCCGATATTTTTATATTTGAGTTTTGCTATAATAAACTGTATATCTTCGACTGCAATAGGATCAACTCCTGCAAAAGGTTCATCAAGCAAAATAAATTTAGGGTCTATTGCCAAAGCTCTGGCAATTTCGCATCGCCTTCTTTCTCCTCCTGAAAGTTGTATTCCGAGACTTTTTCTGACTTTGGAGAGGTTGAACTCGTCAATCAGGGATTCTAATCTGTCCAATCTTTCAGGTCTGCTCATTCCTGACATCTCCATAACAGACATAATATTGTCTTCTACGGACATTTTTCTGAATACGGATGCTTCCTGCGGGAGGTAACCTACTCCTTTTTGTGCTCTTTTATACATAGGAAGATTTGTGATATCTTCATCGTCAAGGTAAATACGTCCGTCATTCGGGACAATCTGGCCTGTTATCATATAAAAGCTGGTCGTCTTGCCTGCTCCATTAGGACCGAGAAAGCCGACTATTTCACCTTGCTCTACTTCCATGGATACTCCTTTGACAACTGTCCTTATACCATATTTTTTTACCAAGTTTTCTGCCCTTAGTTTCATAATTCTACAATTTTGTATCGAGGTCAAGGTCTGCTACCAAATGCTTGACTTCAGGGTTTGAATTTATCAGTTCTATTGCTTTATCTTTAGGAAGAAATGGCTTATTTTCAATTTCGTCTTCAGCCTGAATATCTATAAGAAGTCTTAATTTGGAAGAGCCTGCAAGTTTCTGTAGTCTCAATTGAAGCTCATTCTGAAGTTTCTCCTCGATCCATTGCTTCTGGGCAGGATTCACTACAAAAAATGTGACAAACTTCTTGCCTTCTTTTTCTTCAATCTCGATTTTGGAAGAAGATATTGTGGTAGCGAGTCTTGGCCGGTCTTTATATTCTGATGGGATTTTCTTCCAACTCTCTATAATTGTCTCATCACCGGGAAGAGAGTCATTCTCATTGTCAATGATGACGGTATTTGATGTGTTATTATTCCCGTTTTCAATTATTGATGATATAGAAAGGGTAGCCGCAGCCTTTGCCGGCCTTTTTCGTCCTTGCGGAGTTTTTCTCTCAATATTGTCGACAGATTCTTCTTTTTTAGCTTCTTCCGGCTTTTCCTCTATCTCTTTTTTCGTGATTTTTTCCTGCTTTGCTTCAGGTTCTTTCGACTCTTTCGCTCTTGAATCTGTGGTCTTCGATATTGCTTCTTCAGGAGTACCGTTCAAAAAGCTTAGTCTCATAAGTGTAAGTTCGATATGAAGACGAGGGTTTACGCTGGCTCTATATCCTGATTCGCACAACGTAGTGATATTCAGTGCGTCATACAGGAATTTAAGATTGCATTTTTCAGATTGACTGGCGTATTTGTTTTTAAGGGAAGAAGGCAGTTCAAGCAGGGAATCAAGTCCTCCGCTTTTGCTTACGATAAGATTTCTGAAATGAGAACTTAAAGCTGCTACAAAGTGCAGGGCATTAAATCCTTTTGCCAAAATTTCGTCAAATTTGAGCAGGGCGGCCGGATAATTTCCTGACAGAAAATCTTCTACAAGATCGAAACAGTGCTCATAATCCAATACATTTAGGTTTTTCAGAACTTCATTATAGTCTACATTATTGCCGCAAAAAGCCACTGTCTGGTCAAAAATAGTCAAGGCATCCCTCATCGCACCGTCAGCTTTCTGTGCAATTATATGCAAGGATTCATCTTCAATTATAATTCCCTCCTTGTCAGCTATGTCTTTAAGGTTTCTTACAATATCCGGAATACTGATCCTATTGAAGTCATAAGTCTGGCATCTTGACAGAATGGTAGGGAGAATCTTGTGTTTCTCAGTTGTGGCAAGAATAAATATCGCGTGTGCCGGTGGTTCTTCAAGAGTCTTCAGGAAAGCGTTGAATGCGGCTTGTGATAGCATGTGTACCTCATCAACAATATATACGCTGTATTTGCCTATCTGAGGTGGAATGTTTACTTGTTCGATAAGGGCTTTAATATCATCTACTCCGTTATTGGAAGCCGCATCGAGTTCGTGAATACAATATGAACGTCCTTCTTGAAAAGAAATGCAGGATTCGCATTCGCTGCAAGGCTCCATTTCGGCCGTAGGATTGGCGCAATTTATGGTCTTTGCAAAAATTCGCGCAGCGCTCGTTTTGCCGACTCCTCTTGGACCGCAGAATAAATAGGCGTGTGCCAGTTGCCCTCGTATGATTGAGTTTTTGAGTGTCTGGACAATATTGTCCTGGCCTATAAGCGATTCAAAAGAATCCGGTCTATATTTGCGTGCTGAAACTATATATTGATCCATATTCTCATGCAATAGTTAATAAATTGCCTGTCTTACAAATGTAAGCATATTTTCGTAACTTTGCGACAAATAAATATTATGAAAAGATTTATTACAATTATATTATTTTGTATTATATCTGTCTCTGCATTTGCTCAAGCTCAGATAATAACTAAAAGAGAAAAGGTTAAGGATTTTCCTACAAGGATAACCAAAGTTGTGCTGACAGGCAATGAGTTCAAGGATCAGGTTTTGAAAGAGGCGGTCAAGAATGTATGGACAATATCAGCTTTTGAATTTTGTGACCTTAATGATTTTTCTATCCTTAAGACAGATCCTCGCTTTTATTTTCTTCTCATTACTGATGTTATGACCAAAAAAGAGACTAAACCCGGTATTGCTGTTCTTACTTTGATTAAGGGTGAAACCGGAGTCAGGAATATCAACGATATGCTTGAGCTGGCCAGTATTCCTGTATGTGCCGCCGATTCTCCTTCAGGCAAAGAAATGGCAATGATGCCGGCTTTGCTTGATATTATGCAAAACTATGTTTCCAAAGCATTGGCAAGTGGTTTTTCAAGCATCAGAAGCATAAGAGGGAAATTGAAAGATATTTCTGATTATGATATTATTTTTGATAAAGAAGACCTTTCCCCTCAGATAAGTGACAGATTCATAGCGGAGAAATTTGATAGGCAGATGTTCATTGCTGATGAAGGGGCTGTTGTAGATGCTATGCTTGAAGGTCGGGAAGATACAGCTGTAGGCTATGTTGTATGTCCTTCCGAGCCGCAGCCCGGTTCTTTGTGTTATGTGATGATAATTGATGCAGGTACTTATGAACTGTATTATTATAAAAAACATATCGTATCGAAAAACACTAATACCGGGTTTTTGAAGAGTGATATAAATAAGATTACTTATTCTCGAAGAGTTAAAAGGTAATATTTTATGATTTGCGGAAAGGCCGGATGCGGAATGCTGTATGCCGTGAGAAAAAGCGGTTCTTCAGTTGGGTATTGTTCTTTGAGTATCAGATGCGGTACCAGGGACGAAGCCGGTTATAACAGTGGTATCGCTCATTTTGTCGAGCATGCGATATTCAAGGGTACATCCAAGAAGAAAGCCTCAGCTATTAGCAGTTATTTGGATAAATTGGGCGGTGAATTGAATGCCTATACTACCAAAGAAGAAATAGTGCTTCATGCTACGGTGCTTAAAGAAGATCTGCGCAAAGCGGCGTCTTTATTGCTGGAGCTTTCTGCTTCACCTTCTTTTCCTGATAAGGAAATTGAGACGGAAAGAGGAGTCGTAATCGATGAAATACATTCCTACAAGGATAGCCCTTCAGATGATGTCTATGATAGTTTTGAAGAAAAACTTTTTGCCGGACATCCATTGTCAAATCCTATTCTCGGCACTGTTGCATCGGTAAGAAAAATCACTTCTGATGAACTTCATAGATTTGTGAATGACAAATTCGTACCTCATGCTATGGCTTTTACAATAGTTTCGAGTATGGAAGAGTCCAAAATGGAAAGGCTTGTGTTGCAATTGATTGATAAATTTTATCCTTCAGAGTGCATTGGCAGGCAGATTGCAGGTGTAGCGCCTGAACTTTTGACTGATTCATTGTTGATTGGCAATAGATTTGACATTTTAGAAGATAAGCGCAATCATGAGGTTAATGCCGTTATCGGTAGTCCTGCCCCATCTCTTTATAATACAAAAGACCGTATAGCTGCTATACTTTTCGGAAATATCTTGGCGGGACCGGCTTCAAATTCAATACTGAATTCTGTTCTTAGAGAAAAAAAAGGCTGGGTATATGCCGTAGAGGCTTCTTATACGCAATATTCTGATACCGGAATAATGGCAATATGTTTAGGTTGCGACAAATCTAATCTTGATAATTGTTTTGCTGCGATTCATAAGGAAATCCTTAAGTTGCAGACGATTCCATTGTCACCGTCCAATCTCAAAGCGGCTAAAAAGCAATTGTTGGGCCAGCTTGCAATAAGTTCCGACAATGGAGAGGCACAGTGCCTTAGTATGGGTAAAAGTCTTCTTGCCTATGGCAAGATTGATTCCGACAACGAGGTTTCAGAGAATATAAATGCTGTAACTTCTGAAGACATTCAGGATATTGCAATAAAAATATTCCATCCTGACCATATTTCAAAACTTGTATTTCTGTAATTTATGGAAACTCCTGAAGATAAATATATCAAAGAATATTCTACTCCGCAGACCCCTGCTTTGGCATGGTTAGAGAGACAGACAAATATTAGAACTAATTATCCGAGAATGCTTTCAGGCTCTATTCAAGGCAGGTTTCTGACTATGCTTGTCAGTCTTATCGGTGCTGAACGAATTTTGGAAATAGGTACATTTACAGGCTATTCCGCAATCTGCATGGCTTATGGGCTTACGGATTCCGGTCATATTGATACTCTTGAACTCAATGACGAACTTGAAGACCTTATTGTCGATGGGTTCGATAGAGCCGGTGTCTCCGGTAAGATTTCACTTCATATTGGAGATGCTTTGGAGAATATCAAAAAATTGGGAAACGTATTATATGACCTCGTTTTTATAGATGCTGATAAAAGGCAATATTGCGATTACTATCAATTGGTTATAGATATGCTAAGACCCGGAGGGCTTATTGTTGCAGATGACGTTCTCTGGGATGGAAAACTATACGAAGATAATATCCCTGGAGACAAAAAGACACAAGGAATTGCCCGATTCAATCGATTAGTTGCTTCCGATCCTCGCGTTGAGGTTGTAATCCTGCCTGTAAGGCATGGCTTGAGCCTTATAAGAAAGAAATAATCAGCCGTTTACATATTCTCTTACATCCTGTTCGCTAATAGGATTGTCTCCGAGTATCAGGAGGCGTTCTACCACATTGCGGAGTTCTCTTATATTTCCTGTCCAACTTTTGGACTGAAGAGCTTTTATGGCCTCTTCGGAAAAAGTCTTGGCCTGCATGCCTGATTCTGTGCAGATTTGTTCGACAAAATATTCGGTGAGGAGCGGGATATCATCTTTGCGTTCATCTAAAGAAGGTACTTGCAGTACGATTACGCTAAGCCTGTGGTAAAGGTCTTCTCTGAAATTGCCTTTTGAAATTTCATTGCGAAGATCCTTGTTGGTGGCTGCTATTACCCTGACGTCTACTTCAATATCTTTGTCACTGCCTACCCTCGACAATTTCTTTTCCTGAAGAACTCTAAGTACTTTGGCTTGTGCCGCTAAACTCATATCTCCTATTTCATCTAAAAAGAGTGTACCTCCGTCAGCCTGTTCGAATTTACCTTTGTGTTGCTTGATAGCTGATGTGAAGGCTCCCTTTTCATGACCGAAAAGTTCGCTTTCAATAAGTTCCGATGGTATGGCAGCACAGTTTACTTCTATATATGGCATGGCGCTGCGAGCGCTTCTCTGGTGCAGGTTTCTTGCCACAAGCTCTTTACCGGCTCCGTTAGCGCCTGTAATAAGTACTCTGGCATCTGTGGGAGCGACTTTGTCGATTATCTCTCTTATGTGCATCATTGGCGCCGAATCTCCGATCATCTGCTGTCCATATACCCTTTTCTTGAGATTCTGATTGTCTTTGACAAGATTTGCCTTGTCCGTGGCATTTTTGATGGTTATGAGTATCCTGTTTAGATCAAGCGGCTTTTGTATAAAGTCGTATGCTCCCTTTTTGATACATTCTACAGCCGTGTCTATATCACCGTGTCCGGAAATCATTATCATAGCCGAATCCACGCCGTCGGCAGTAAGTTTCGAAAGCACTTCAGTACCTTCCATATTAGGCATTTTAATATCACAGAAAATGACATCATACCTTTCTTTCTCTGCCATTTCGCACGCCTTTACCCCGTCTTCCGCAACATCTACATCATATCCTTCATCCATAAGAATTTCTTTCATGGAATTTCTTATCGCACGCTCATCATCGGCTACTAATATTTTCATAAAATTTAAAAATTAGTTATTTTAATCAAATTTAGAAATTATTAATATATTTTCCTAATTTTGTCTTCCGGCCATCAATGACCGGAGAACAAATATTATATAGAATGAAAGTTCCGGATATTATAATAGCTATCGATGGTTATTCATCTACAGGCAAGAGTACTTTTGCAAAGCTGATTGCCTCAAAATTTTCTTTTTTATATCTTGATTCAGGCGCTCTTTACAGGGGAGTAACTCTTTATGCTCTTGAAAACGGACTTATTGCAGAAGACGGTATGATTGATACGGAATCTTTGACTAAAGCGTTGCCGGGTCTTGATTTTCATTTTGAGTATTCTGATAAGGGCAATCTGACATTTATGGGGGATAGGTGTATAGAACAGGAGATAAGGACACTAAAAGTGTCAGAAAGTGTAAGTCCTGTTTCTGCATTGCCCTTTGTGAGGAATTATGTGGATGACAGACTACATGCAATGGCCGGCAAGGGTGGTGTCGTGATGGATGGCAGAGATATAGGTACTTCTGTTTTCCCTAATGCTCAACTTAAAATCTTTATGACTGCCGATGAAAAAATAAGAGCCAAGAGACGTTACGATGAAATGGCGGCAAAGGGGGAAAAGCCTGATTTCGATGAGGTGCTGCATAATCTCAAAGAAAGAGATTATATTGATTCTCATAGGGAAATGTCTCCTCTTACAAAGGCTGCCGATGCTTTTGTTCTGGATAATTCCGATATGAATCTTCATGAAGAAGTTATCTGGGTCTGCGGCCTTGTTCAAGGCAGATTCGGTATATTGGAATAAATTAAATTATGTCATTGAAAGTTGAGATAGATGCAAATTCCGGCTTTTGCGGAGGAGTGATTCGTGCCATAAGCAAGGCTGAGAATTTTTTGGATAGTCATAAAGGCTCAAAATTGTATTCTTTAGGCTCTATTGTCCATAATGAAGAAGAATTGAATAGGCTTGGAGAAAAAGGTCTTGTAGCGATAGGTGGTGGAGATATAGAATCCTTGTCCGGAAAAGATGTGCTTATCCGTGCTCACGGTGAGCCTCCGAAGACTTATGCTCTTGCCCAAAAGAACGGCCTCCATGTGATAGATTGTACCTGTCCTGTTGTGCTTCAGATTCAGAAACAGATTAGGGAGGCTTATCTATGTCTTAATCATGGAGACAGAAAAGGTCAGATAATTATTTTTGGCAAAGTCGGGCATGCAGAGGTTTTAGGCCTTGTAGGTCAGGTAGGCGGAGATGCTCTTGTCATTGAAAATATGCAAATGCTGCTTAAGGCGATAGAAGAAGGCTTGGTGCTTGTAAGAGGACCTTTGGAGATTTTTTCACAGACAACAAAAAGCCCTGCCGAATATTCGGCTATCTGTACTAAACTTGAAGAGGTGATGGCAAAGGCCAATGATTTGTCTGTGGAATTGTTCAGAAATACCGGTCTGTTGAAAATACACAATACAATTTGTTCTCAAGTCGCTTCCAGATATGAACAGCTTTCCTCTTTTGCCTCTTCTCACGATATAATAATATTCGTGTCCGGCAAAGAGAGTTCGAATGGTAAGGTTTTGTTTGAACTATGCCGATCATTGAATGGTAGATCTTATAGAGTAGGAGCAGAGAATGAAATACAGCCGTCATGGTTTATGGATGGTGACAATGTGGGGGTCTGCGGCGCTACTTCTACACCGAAATGGCTTCTTGAGGCTGTCGCCAAGAAAATTTTGCTTCTTTTGTGACAAATAAGTAACTTTGCATAATTATTGAGTTTTTCCGAATCAATTAAATTTCAAAATATTACAATATATGGCAACAACAGCTGATTTTAAAAACGGCCTGTATCTTGATTTTAATGGGAAACCGTGTATGATTGTATGGTTTCAGCACGTTAAACCCGGGAAAGGCCCCGCTTTCGTTAAGACAAAACTTCGCAATCTTGAGAATGGTAGAATACTTGAAAACACCTTTACTGCAGGTGCGAAAATTGACACAATCAATGTAGAAAGACGTCCTTACCAGTTCCTTTATTCGGATGAGGACGGATTCAATTTTATGCATGAAGAGACTTTTGAGCAAATTCATCTTCCTCACGATGTTGTGGAAAATTCCGATCTTATGAAAGAAGGCCAGCACGTAGAGATGATGTTCGTTGCAGAACCGGAAGAAAGATGTCTTACTTGTGAACTTCCTACTTATGTGACTCTTGAGGTTACTTATGCAGAGCCTGCCGTAAAAGGCAATACTGCGTCTACAAGCGCCTTGAAAGAATGTACGCTTGAGACCGGCGCCAAGATTATGGTGCCTCTGTTCATTAATCAGGGTGACACGATCACTGTCAATACTACAGATAGAAGCTACGGCCAGAGAATGTAAGATTGACAGGCAATACAAAAAGAGCGGATATCATCACGACATCTGCTCTTTTCAATTTAACCCTAATTATTATCAACTAAACTAACCGATTTTTCTTTAATGCAAAGTGCGTGCCAATTTTTCAACTACTCTACTTTTTCAATCTTAAGTTGTTGAATACGATAGTTTTCCTGCTTATAACTTACGAAGATAGTCACTTCAAAAATATCACCTCCGGTGTTTAAAGAACCTATTGCATATTTCATATTATCCCTACCTGCCGTGTGTGAAATGTTAAACGAACGCGGGTAGTATGAGTTAAAGAATGCCTTAAGAATCTGTTTTGCCTGATCGCGGCTGCAGTCGCTTGAATTGGACATAACAGAGATTTCCAGATTATCTGCAAACCAAGCGGACAACTTGTCGGCATCTCCCTGTCGTATATATTTGGCAATTGGTATAAAAACATCGTAGGCATCGGTTTTTGAAAATAGACTATGGCCGACGCAAAGAGTTGTCAATGACGCTATTATAGCTATTTGAGTCCTCATTATTCAATAATAAACAGTCTTTATTTAAAGTTGCAAATACCGAGCCACGTTGTTATATTTTCATCTTTGACGCTTTGTCCGGAAAAACTCTTTCAATTATTTACAAGTATTTTTATGAAAACAAAATGTCAAACTTTGGGATATATTTTAGATAAAAAATTGCAAAAAATATTGATAATATCTATATTTGCCCCCAACATTTCTGAATTTCAGGCTGACTCTATATGGCCAATCTCAATTCTCCTATGCTGGTGCAGAGAGATATTATTCTTGCCTAATTTGATTTCGAGGAGGAAAAGAAAATGAAAACGAAATTTATTTATTTAATATTATTAAGCCTTTTTGCGGTATCTTGTTCTAAAAACGACAGGGCTTTGATAGAAGCTGCTAATGAGACGGCCGCCGGTCAGTATCAATATCTTTCTATAATATGGAAGGGTAAGGCTGTGGACTTGAACGGGGACGGAGTTCTCAACAGAGATATAATAAAAGAGTACGAGGGATCTATAAATTGTGAAAATATTTTTAAATCTGAAAAATCAGGAATCGTATATCCTATTGAAGCATTTGGCAGGCAGCAAATTATATTAATAGATTTTCCAAAACAGAGCCTTTTCTGTTTTAATAAAGAAAAGTATGAGTGGATGTCAGGCGAATTCGGAAAGGGAACGTCATTTTGGCTCTCTCCTGTCTATACTTGTGAGCGTTCCGGTAGTTTCAAATTTAATTGCTCTACTGCAATTCATTCAAGCCAATGGGGAGGCTATGGTTATGAAGAGGTGGATTATTTATCAAATTTAGAGATTCTGAGTATTTCAGCCGGTATCTTGACTTTTAAAGTAGATTATACCCTTTATGACTTTGCTACCAAAAGTACGGTTACGGCTCCTGTCTACGCCATTATGCGTAGGACAACAAAAGTAGTGAGGGACTAGTTTTTCTAAAAAGTTCCTCTATATAATTGGCATGTTAGGTTGGTAAAACCGCATGTAATCATTTGATATTTTTAAACATTATAGCTATTTTACCCAAAAGGATCTCAATAAAACAGCTATAATGTCAAAAATAAGAAGGCGTTAAAGATGTCTAAAATTGATAGACGATGCTTGTTTTGCAAATAACAAGCATCGTTGTTATATTTGTCTGTCCTGAATTATGTGATTGAATTTCGGGTACTGATAGACCGATGAAGATTGCGCTTCTCACGATGGGCAAGACCGATGTGCCTTGGGTAAGACAGGGGCTGGATATATACATTTCCCGCCTGAAACATTATGTTCAATTTTCCCTTGTGGAAATTCCTGAACTGAAAAACGTATCGGCGCTTACTAAAGAGCAAATAAAAAATAAAGAAGGTGAAGAAATACTGAGACTGATAAAAAACTCGGATGATTTGATTTTATTGGATGAAAAAGGAAAAAAGTTTTCTTCTGTTCTATTTTCTCAATATCTTCAAAAAAAAATGGCTACATCAAGCAAGGATGTGGTTTTTGTCATTGGAGGGGCTTATGGCTTTTCTAATGAAGTATATAAAAGGGCTGATTTCAAAATATCCTTGTCCGAGATGACTTTTTCTCATCAGATGGTAAGGACGATTTTTGTTGAACAGCTATATCGAGCATTTACAATAATGAAAGGGGAGCCATATCATCATGAGTGAAATTAAAAATAATTCATTAAGGTTCCTAAGACAATATTTCCGGATATTTTTGGTGTTATTGGGCATTGTGGTATTAGGTACTTTTATTATCATTAACAAGCGCTCTGATTTCACTGATATTTCAGCAAAAAATCTTACATCTTTGATAGCCAAGCGCATGAATATCTTAGATGGATATATGCATAAGGCAGCAGCAGAATCCGATTGGCCTGAGTTGGAAAATTTTCCTGAAGATATGGTAATCTATCGTTATGTCGGTGATTCATTAAAAGCTTGGTGCAATCAGTTTACTCTTGATAACGATGATATAAGCAGGAGAATGTATATTCAGCGTTTTATCAATTTGCGATTCAATGTGGTGTCTCCTCTTGCTTCTGTCGATACAAATGTCAATTATATCAATATCGGGCCCAAATGGTATCTTGTCAAAGCTCTTTATGCTGATAATGCTATTACTATAATAGGAGGGCTTGAAATAAAAAACACTCTGTCCCTGAGTTCTCATAATGGTGTTAACCGTCATCTTAAAGTCTCTGATAGATTTTCTTTATATCCTATTTCATATAGTGGAGGAGCGCCGGTCTATGTAGGGGGCAAACCTCTTATTAAAATAATTCAAGAAAATACCGGTGTGGCTCCCCTTTTGCCGGAACCTATTTATATTTGGATTGCTCTTTTCGTCCTGATTGCTTCTGTGCTGATTTATCTTTATCGTCATAGGACAATAAGAGTTCTGTGGGTTTCTTTATCGTTATTGACGGTCTTTGTAGTGGTGGTCTTTATTGTCGGTAAAGGTTTTCAGACAGTATCTGAAATATTTTCTCCCACCGTTTATGCACAAGGACCTTTTCTTTACTCTTTGGCATCGCTTATACTTATAAACCTTTGGATATTCTTAATGGTCTCTTGTGTATATATGAACCGGAGGCCTATTATAAGGTTTATATTGTCGAGACCTGACAGTCCACGCCTTCGGATTTGGACAATATCGGTAGCAATATTTGTTGTATCTCTTCCGATATACATTCATCTTACACTTACCGGACTTATAATGAATTCAAATATCAACCTTGAATTATATAAAGTCAGCGGTATCAATAGATATACTATATATATATATTTGTCTTATATTTCTCTGTTTACGGCATTAGCTATGCTTTCTGTGATGCTTAAGCCGGCTATGAGAAAAAAAAATAGAGAGAAATATAGTATTTCTTCAAGATCTTTCAGAATATTTTTTGCGGTTATCAGTGCTGTATATCTTTTGACAATGTCTTCGGTATTAGGTTTCCGTAAAGAAGAAAACAGAATTGATATTTGGGCGAATAGGCTCGCTGTTGATAGAAATCTTGGTTTCGAATTACGGTTGAGGCGTTTGGAAATGGGGATTGCCGTTGATCCGGTTATACCTGCACTTATTCCTATAAATAAAGATTACAGAGTGGTGATGAATAGAATCAATGAGACTTATCTTAACAGAATTTCTCAGGAATACGAAACATCTCTGTATATGTTTAATGATTCTGACCCGATGACAGATGCTTTTAAATTCTTTAATGAGAGAATTCAGAATAGTGTGGCGATTGCGGACAGTTCAAGATTTTTTTATTCAAGATCCACTAACGGGCGAGCCAGATACACAGGGATGTTTACTTATTACAATCCTAAAATAGGAGTTACCAGATTATTTATAGGGATAGATTCTAAACTTGACAAAGAGGGGACAGGGTATTCTGCGATTATCGGTGATTCCGGTGCAGGATCTGTGGTGATTCCTCAGAGATATTCATATGCAAAGTATCTCTCAGGCAATCTTATAAGCTATCGGGGCAGTTATCCATATCCGACTAAATTTTCCGGAAGGCTTAAACAGATAAGCGATGATTTCGGAGAAGGCTATGCCTCTATCGATAAATATCTGCATTTTGTTATGAGAATCTCAGATGAAGAAAGCATAGTGATTTCCAGAGAGAAGGTAGACTTCATAAGATATATGGTTGCCGGTTTCCTTATAGCCCTGCTTGCTTTTTTCTGTATAAGCCTACCTGCTCTTAGGACAACTCGTAAGGATGTCTTTGAGAAGAATTATTACAAGACGAGAATCAATACTGTTTTGTATTTTTCTCTTTTCGCCACTTTGATTACAATGACAGCCATAAGTGTCGTATTTATTTATAGGAGGAATGAGACGAATATAATGAATCTTATGACAGGTAAAATTACCACCATACAATCTTTTATTGAGGCTCGGAGTCGGTATTTTACTTCTGATAATGATTTCAATAATTCTGATTTCAATGGAGTGCTTGAGAATATAGGTTCTTATACCAAGTCGGATATTTCTCTTTATTCTCCTGAAGGCAAAGTGATAAAATCAACGGCCAATGAAGTTTTTGAAAAGATGATGCTTGGTTCCAGAGTGGATGAAGATGCCTATAAGAATATAATGTTTAGGAATAAGAGATATTATATTCACAAGGAGAAATTTGCCGGTCATACATATTATGCGATGTATGCTCCGGTAATAAATAGTGAAGGCAAGAAGTTGGCTATTATCTGTGCCCCATATACGGATTCCGGACTTGAGTTTAAATTCGAGGCTGTATTTCATGCCATATTTATAATTACGGTGTTTTTGTTGCTTATATTCTTTTCCCGAATTTTATCATCAAAGGTGATTGACAAGATGTTCAAACCTCTTATGGAGATGGCAAAGAAGATGAATCGGGCAAGAATCGATAAGTTGGAATATATTATATATGATAGAGAAGACGAAATTACAGGTCTGGTTCATTCTTACAACTTGATGGTACACGATCTTTCCGAAAGTACAAAACAATTAGCTGTTGCAGAGAGAAGCCGGACGTTGAATTCAATGTCTCGTCAGGTGGCTCACGAAATCAAAAATCTGATGACCCCTTTCAAGTTGCAGATCCAGAGATTGATAAGGCTAAGGGAAAACAATAATCCTTTGTGGGAGGAAAAATTTGACCATATCGTACCTATTATAATGGATAGTATCAACAGTTTGTCGGAAACAGCCCTTGATTACAATGCCCTTGCACAGGTAGATGTAGAGGAACGTGTGCTTCTTGACCTTGATGAGCTTGCATCGAATCAGGTAAGTTTAGTGGATTGTAAAGATAATATAACCATACAGTATATGGGGCTTAAAAAGGCAATGGTAATAGGGCCTAAGACTCAGCTAATAAGGGTCTTGGTCAATCTGATAACAAATTCGCTCCAGGCTTTGGAGACTATGTGGAAGGATGAGACGGACAATCGTTCGAGACTTAAGCAGGGTCTTGTATATATTTCAATAAGAAACAGTATAAAAGACGGATTCTATGATGTCGTTGTGGAGGATAACGGACCAGGAGTCAAGGATAGCGACAGACATAATCTGTTTGTTCCGAATTTTACTACTAAAAGCAGCGGTACAGGACTTGGATTGGCTATATGCAAGAGTGTCGCCGAATCTTGTGGCGGTGATATACAGTACAGCCGTTCTTTTACATTGCAAGGAGCTTGTTTTACATTACGTATCCCGAAAGCAAAAATGTAAATATCTATTTTGCCCTTATATAAATCTGTACCGGGCAGCCGCAAAGGTCGAAATGTTCGCGTAACTTGTTTTCAAGGAAACGTTTGTACGGTTCTTTTACATATTGCGGTAGATTGCAGAAGAATGCAAATGCTGGAAATTTTGTGGGTAATTGGGTTATATACTTGATTTTGATGTATTTGCCCTTCCATGCAGGAGGAGGATAATTTTCGATTTCAGGAAGTAAGGCGTTATTTATACGAGAGGTACTTATTTTTCTGGTAAAATTGTCGTGTACTCTTGCCGTTTCATTCAGCACGTCCATTATCCTTTGCTTTTTTAGTACTGAAGTAAAAATGATAGGGATGTCCGAGAATGGTGAGAGCTTGCTTTTGAGTGTATTCTCATATTCTTTCATTGTATTGCTGTCTTTCTCAAAGGTATCCCATTTATTGACAACTAAAACGCAACCTTTCCTATTGCGCACGATAAGATTGAAGATGCTCATATCTTGGGCCTCAAGACCTGTCCGGGCATCTATCATTAATATACATACATCGGCGTGCTCAATTGCCCTGATAGACCTCATTACGGAATAGAACTCCAGATCTTCATTGACCTTGTTCTTTCTTCTCATTCCGGCAGTGTCTACCATTATGAATTCGTGCCCGAATTTATTATAATAACTTGAGATGGAATCCCTCGTGGTGCCGGCAACAGGAGTTACGATATTTCTATCCTGACCAAGCAGGGCATTTGTTAAAGAAGATTTACCCACATTAGGCCTTCCTACAATGGCGATATGCGGTAGGTCAGGTCTCATTTCGGGTTCATTTTCTTTTTCCGGTAAAATATTGATTATTTCATCAAGAAGGTCTCCTGTACCGCTTCCGTTAGCAGCCGAAATGCTCCATACATCGCCTAAACCAAGAGAATAGAACTGATAGGTGTCAAAAAGCTTCATTCCGGTATCTACTTTATTGGCACAAAGGACGACAGGTTTGCCGCTTCTTCTTAGAAGATCTGCTATCTCGTCGTCATAATCCGTAATACCTGCAGTGGCTTCAACCATAAAAAGCACTACATCTGCCTCTTCAACAGCAATAACGACCTGTTTGCGAATCTCTTCCTCGAAGGCATCTTCTGAACCTGATGACCAGCCTCCTGTATCTACAATAGAAAATTCTTTGCCGCACCATTCGCATTTACCGTAGTGTCTGTCACGGGTTACTCCTGCGGTTTCATCTACTATTGCCTGCCTCATTCCGACAAGCCTGTTGAATAGGGTGGATTTGCCCACATTAGGGCGCCCCACGATTGCTACAAGACTCATAAACTTAGTGTTTATCGTAAAAGTTGCAGCCGATGCACGAACTGCTGTATTTCCCATCACAAGAGCTACTTTTGCCGGAGCCCTTGTCGCCCCATATCTCGTCTTCCTCTTCTTTCATGCACCTTATGCCTCTTTTTTTCATTTCATCATTCGAACTCACCTCCGTCTGCGGGAAGTCCTTTTTTCTGAAAATAATATTAAAGGCCATCCCGATGACTCCGAGACCTATCAATAGCAAAGCAGCAAGAAAGACTTTCATAAGGAATTAAAAAATAAATTCTCCGCTTATCGGTTCGTACCTATATACCTTTGAGATAATCTTGGCAAAAGTGCTTGCCATCGATACAATTTTTATTTTACTCTTGTCCTTTGAAGGATCAGAAGATAGAGGAATAGTATCGGTTACGAAAACTTCTTTCAGAGCGGAGCGGCTGATATTGTCATAAGCCTTTCCTGAAAGGACAGCGTGTGTTGCACAAGCACTTACGCTGTTTGCTCCCTTTTCAATAAGCAGATCGGCAGCTTTTGTCAGAGTGCCTGCCGTATCGATCATATCATCTACAATAATGATATTCTTGCCCTCAACATCTCCGATAGCTGTCATAGAAGCTACTACATTTGCTTTTTCTCTGGATTTGTGGCAGATGATTACAGGGCAGGCCAACTCTTTGGCGTAGGCGTTGGCTCTTTTGGCTCCTCCCATATCCGGAGTCGCAATTGCAAGGTTTTCGATATTCAAAGATTTGATGAACGGAAGGAATACTTTGCTCGCATACACGTGATCAACAGGAAAATCAAAGAAGCCTTGTATCTGGTCTGCGTGCAAATCACATGTCATAACCCTATCTGCGCCTGCTGCACGTAGCAGATTGGCCACTAATTTTGCACCGATTGATACTCTTGGTTTGTCTTTTCTGTCTTGACGTGCCCAACCGAAATAAGGCATTACGGCTATGACTTTATCTGCGGAAGCTCTTTTTGCGGCGTCAATGGCAAGAAGCAGCTCCATAAGATTGTCGGCAGGAGGAAAAGTGGACTGAACGATGAATACGACAGCGCCTCTTACGCTTTCTGTGAAAGACGGCTGGAATTCACCGTCGCTGAATTGAGTCACTTCGGAAGCTCCAAGGTGGATAGGCTCTAATTCGGAATCCCTTGAGGCGTTTATTTCCTCGACAACCTTAGCTGCAAAGTCAAGCGAGGCTCTGCAGGCAAATAATTCCATTCGATGTTCGTTCTGCATATTATTTAAGGGTTAATTACTTTTATTGCTCTTTAATGTTTTTAAAATATCATCGATATAATTCAGAATATCTTCTCTCCCCATACCGGTCTCCGAAGAACTTACGAAACAAGGCGGAAGGCTTTCCCAATGTTCTAAAAGCTGGGATTTGTTGCTCTCAATCTGTTTCTCTCTTGCTACAGGGCCAAGTTTGTCCCCTTTCGTAAATATTATGGAAAAAGGAATACCGTTCTCTCCTAATTGATCGATAAATTCCATATCTATTTTCTGAATGTCATGCCTGGAGTCTATTAGTACGAAAAGCAGAATCATCTCTTCGGAATTATTGAGATAGTCTCTAATTATCTCCGATAATTTTTCTTTCTCTTTGAGAGGCATTTTTGCAAAACCATAGCCGGGTAAGTCCACGAGATACCATTGGTCATTGATAATGAAGTGATTGACAAGTTTTGTCTTGCCTGGTGTAGAAGAAGTCATTGCGAGTTTTTTGTTCTCGCATAGCATATTTATAAGTGATGATTTGCCGACATTTGATCTGCCGATAAAAGCAAACTCCGGCAACCTCTTTTGAGGCTTATTAGAGATTCTTGTGCTGCTTCCTGCAAATGTAGCTTTGGAAATCTTCATTCTGACTGTTTTTCTGAGTACAAATATAGCAAAAAAGCCATAAAGCTCATAAAATAATTGTCTGTTAAACAGAAGTTTTTATTAAATTTGTAAAGATATGATGATTAACATAAAAACATGACCGATAAAGCTATGTCACATAATTCCATAGACCTCTATACTCTCTATACAAGTCTTAAAGACGGAATGGAAAAATTGTTTCCAGGCAAGATATGGATTCGTGCCGAAATAAGCGCTGTGAAAGTTCGTCAAGGAGGTCATTGCTATATGGAGCTGTCGCAAAGTGGCGATAATGGTCTTATTGCAAAGGCTAATGCTATTATATGGGCTTCGAAATATAGATTTTTAGGGCCTTTTTTCAAATCTGTTACAGGTTTGGATCTTCAAGAAGGGATTAATGTGCTTGTTCGGGTTCAGGTTAATTTCACCCAGTTGTATGGTCTGTCGCTGATAATAGATGATATTGATGCGGAATTTACTTTGGGGGAGCAGGAGATGAAAAGGCGTATGACTATAGAACGTCTTGATAAAGAGGGTCTGATGCAGCTTCAGAAGGGATTGGTGTTGCCTCTTATCCCTTATCGTCTTGCGGTTATTTCTGCTTTTGATGCAGCAGGCTACAGAGATTTTGTAAGACATTTGGAGGAAAATGAGTATGGTTTTGCATTTAATATAGAATTGTTTCAGGCATTGATGCAGGGGCAGGATTCTCCGTCTTCCATAATAGATGCTATGTCTTTGTCTTTTGAATGGAAGCCTGATGCCATTCTTATTTTAAGGGGTGGAGGAGCTAAGATTGATTTGTCCTGCTATGATGATTATGAATTGTCGGCAGCAATAGCAAGATCTCCCGTGCCTGTGTTTACGGCAGTGGGCCACGATCAGGACTATCATGTGTGCGATATGGTAGCTTATAAATATTTGAAGACTCCAACTGCCCTTGCTGATGAATTCCTTTCTTATCCGATTGCTGAAGATGAGCGTATATTGTCTTTGGCTTCAAGGCTTCGTCGCAGTTTTGAACAGAGGCTGATGAATGAAGAAAGCAAAGTGTATGATTTTGGGAAATATATTGTTAATCAGGTGAAAGCAAAGATAATGGCTGCGGAGTCAAAACTTGATTTTATGGAAATGAGAATAAATGCTACTGATCCTCGTAATATCTTATCAAAAGGCTTCTCAATGGTCTTGGATGCCAAAGGTGTTAAAATAGGGTCAATAAAAGGCCGTTCCAAAGGGGATGATATTTCTGTGCTTTTTTCTGATGGTAGGCTTGAATGCAAAATTAAAGAGGTGAAAAAAACATTAATATATGCCAAAAGAGAAATTTGATTATTTTAAGTCGATGGCGGAACTTGAAGAGATTGCCGCCAAGGTGGAAGATCCTAAAACCCGTCTTGATGATATTGGCGGTCTGGTAAGTCGCTCAAAAGAAATTATTGAGTCTTGCCGAAAATATCTTCGTACAATTAGGTCTGAAGTGGAAAATATTGAAGAACAGAGTTAAGCTATGAAAAAAATTTATCAGACAGATCCTTATCTGGAACCATTCAAAAATAAGATCGAGTCCAGACATAAAGCCATTGAAGAACTTGCAAAGCGTTTTGCTGCCGGTGGCTCGATAGCTTCGGTCATGAATAATCATCTGTACTATGGGATGCATAGAATGGGTGATGGATCTTGGGTGTTTAGGGAATGGGCGCCCAATGCCAACAGGATATATCTTATAGGTGAATTTAACAATTGGAAAAGAGTGGCTGCATATCAGCTGCATCCAATCGGAGGAGGAAATTGGGAGATTTGTCTTCCATCTATGTTCCTTCACCACGGTGAACTGTATAAACTATTTATAGAATGGCCTGGAGGGGGAGGAGAAAGGCTTCCTGCTTATACTACGAGGGCAGTACAGGACGAAAAGACCAAAGTTTTCAGCGCTCAGATATGGGCGCCGGAAAATAAATTTCAATGGAGATATAAGAGACCATCAAAGAAGTCGGCTCCAATGATATACGAGTGCCATATAGGAATGGCTTCGGAAAAGGAAAAAGTAGCTTCATTTGAAGATTTCCGTAAAGAGGTGCTTCCTCATGTGGCTGATCTCGGATATAATACTCTTCAGATTATGGCTCTGCAGGAGCATCCTTATTATGGTTCTTTCGGCTATCAGGTGTCAAATTTCTTTGCCCTTAGCTCGCGTTTCGGTACTCCGGAAGAATTTAAGGCCCTTGTGGATGAAGCTCATGGGCTTGGGATATCTGTTATAATGGATATAGTTCATTCGCATAGTGTCGATAATGAGGTGGAAGGTCTTGGCCTTTTTGACGGAAGAGATGATTTGTATTTTTACTCAGGTCCTCAAGGGCATCATCCCGCTTGGGGTTCAAGATGTTTTGATTATGGTAAGGATGAAACCAAATATTTTCTTTTGTCAAATTGTAAATATTGGCTCGAAGAATACAGATTGGACGGTTTTCGTTTTGACGGGGTGACGAGTATGCTTTATTGGGATCATGGCTTGGGAAAGGATTTTGTCGGTTATGATAATTATTTCAATAGCGGAGTCGATGAAAATGCTGTAGCTTATTTGGCACTTGCCAATATGCTTATAAGAGAAATAGTGCCTGATGCCATTACGATAGCAGAAGATATGAGCGGTATGGCTGGTTTGGCTGCACCTTTTGCCGCCGGCGGAATTGGTTTTGGCTATAGAATGGCAATGGGTATTGCTGATCATTGGATAAAATGGATTAAAGAAAAACCGGATGAGCAGTGGAGCCCGGGAGAAATCTGGTATGAGCTGACCAACAAGCGGTCCGACGAAAAGACAATCAGCTATGCCGAATGCCATGACCAAGCCCTTGTGGGGGATAAAACAATTATTTTCAGGCTGATGGATAAGGAGATGTATTTTTCGATGAATATGGATTCGAAGTCTTCTATTGTTGACAGGGGAATAGCCCTTCATAAGATGATTCGTCTTGTGACTATGGCAACGGCAGGTGATGGTTATCTTACATTTATGGGCAATGAATTCGGACATCCGGAGTGGATAGATTTTCCACGACAGGGCAATGGCTGGTCTTATAAATATGCCAGACGTCAGTGGAGTTTGTCCAAACCGGATTATCTGCGATATTCATATCTTATGGAGTTTGACAAGGAAATGATAAAACTTGCTGAAAGAGAGAAACTTTTATCGTCCAAGCCTGAACTTCTGACTGCCGATGAACAAAAGGAAATTTTGGTTTTCAAACGCAGAAATTGTATATTTGCATTTAATTTTAATCCTACCGATTCTTTTGAAGATTATGGCTTTGCGGCTCCGGAGGGGGATTATGAGATAATATTGGATTCTGACGAAATGAAATTTAACGGATTTTCTCGAATAACATTCGGTGAGAGGCATATCTCAGTTCATGAGAAAAGCCAAAATGGCAATCAGATATATGATGAAACATTGTATCTTTACCTTCCGTCCAGAAGCGCAATAGTATTGAAAAAAATAAAATAATATAAATATGGCTTTTTTAAAGTTTAATAAGGCGGAACTTGTAAATCTGTCATATTCGCTGAAAAGAGAAATTATTTCTGCGAACAAGACCGGAGCCTATTGCAATACTACCATAGTGACTTGCAATACAAGACGTTATCATGGTTTACTCGGAGTGCCTGTGGATAATTTCGGAGGAGATAAGTATCTGCTTCTTTCATCTTTGGATGAGAGCCTTTTAATTAACGGCAAGCAGTTTAATCTTGGTATTCATCGTTATGATGAAGTCTACGAACCAAGGGGACACAAGTATATTGTGGACTTTGAGGCCGATCCTGTGTCTGAAATCACCTACAAGGTGGGAGAGATGATTTTTGTTAAGAGCATCCTTCTGGCTCCCGACAGTGATCAGGTGATTGTCAGATATGAATTGGTGGATGCTCCCGAAAAAGTGGAACTTCAACTTAAACCATTCCTCGCATTTAGAAACATTCACAGTCTTACATGCTGTAATGAGCAAGCTGATACGAGTTGCAAGGAGATTAAGAACGGTGTTGCTTTTAATATGTATGAAGGTTTCCCTGACCTTAATCTTCAACTTAGTACTTCAAAGGCTGAATTTTCATATTCTCCTTATTGGTATAAGGGGATTACATACCTTGATGAATATAGGAGAGGGTTTGACTGTAAGGAAGATCTTTTTGTACCGGGTATCTTTTCTGTTCCGATGCGAAAGGGGGAAGTAGTTTATTTCTCAGCTTCTGTTAATGAGGTCTCTCCAAGGCTTATAAAGAAGACTTTTGAAGATGGTTTTGCCCGTCTTGGCGAGATTAAGGATGAGCACGATCAACTTGTGCATTGTGCGGATATCTTAAAGGTTGACCGTAATGGGCGCAAACAGATAACAGCCGGATTTTCTTGGTTATATACAGGTCTTCTTCGCGAAACCATATATTCTTTGCCCGGTCTGACTCTGTATAGCGGAACAGGAGGCAATGAATTTGAAGCTATTTTGGATAATTTGATTTCAGATGAACAGGAAAGGTTGTTCAAACGTACAACTCAGGTAGAGGCGCCTCTCAGACTTGCTTGTGCGCTTCAATCTTATATTGATTTCGGAGCAGATGAAAGTGCTGTGTGGAAGAAGTACGGAAGCACGATGAAAGGAATCATAGAAAGCTACTCTCCTGGAGTAAGAAAAGAGATTTCTTTGCAGCCTAACGGTCTTCTGTGGGCTCAAATGGATAATGTGGCTCTTACTTGGATGAATGCTTATATTGATGGACATCCTGTAACTGAGCGTGCAGGCTATCAGGTTGAGACTAATGCTTATTGGTACAATGCTCTTTGTTTTGCAATAGAAATGGAAGAAAAACATGGGCCTAAGAAAAATGCTTTCATTGATAAGTGGGTGCCTGTACGCGATTTATGTATGAAGAACTATCAGCCTACATTCTGGAATGCTGAGAATAGATACCTTGCTGATTATGTGGACAATAACGGGCAGAATATGGATGTAAGGCCTAATCAGATTTTTGCAATCTGGGTGAAATATTCTCCTGTTGATGATGAAGTGGCAAGTAGTATTATGCAAGTTTTTGAAAATGATCTTGTTACCAGGAGAGGCATAAGGACGCTTTCACCAAGAGATCCTAAATATAAGGGGGTTTATGAGGGGACACAGGCTGAAAGGGATCTTGCATACCATCAGGGCAGTACAAGGCCGTCGCTTCTTTATCCTTATGTGGATTGTGCATATAGAATGCGTGGAGCGACTTTCAATAATAAAGCAGAATGGCTCATCAAGGGCTTCTATGAGGATTTGAATAAGCATGGCGTAGGCGCCTTTTCCGAGCTTTATGACGGTGATCCTCCCCACGAACCGCATGGGGCCATATCATCCGCTATGAGCACATCGGCTCTGATTGCCATTGAATATCTTATGGATAAATATAGGGAGGAATAATTATGAAAGTTCTAATGTTCGGATGGGAATTTCCTCCACACATTGCAGGAGGATTGGGCACTGCCTGTTATGGTATTGTCAAGGGCCTGTCCTATAATGGAGTCGACACGATATTTGTGATGCCTTCCGCCTCTGGAGACGAAGATAAGAGTGTCGTGGATATAATCAATGCCAGCGATGTGCCGGTGGAGTTTGACGGAAAGTTGGATGTCGGGAAATTCCTTAACAAGATTCAGTTTGTTCATATCGGTACAAACATGATTCCGTATATAGATCCGCAGGAGTTCCATGATTTGGTGGAGGAGGACAGAAAACGGCAGGAAAAGGATTTTCGTATCAATTATGGTCAGAAATTTCAGTTCTCCGGCAAATATGGTTCTAATCTTATGGAGGAGGTTGCCCGATATGCAATGGTCGGAGGCACTATAGCTCTTCAGCATAAAGGGGAATTTGATGTCATTCATGCTCACGACTGGCTGACATATAGTGCAGGTATAGCTGCCAAGCAATTGTCAGGTAAGCCTTTGGTTGTCCATGTCCATGCTACCTCGTTTGACAGGAGCAGTGGCAATAATATCGACAGCAGGGTATATGAAATCGAGAAAAAGGGGATGGAATTTGCTGACAGGGTAATAACAGTCAGCGACCTGACGAGGAATATCGTCATTACAAAATATGGTATAAACCCCGATAAAGTTGTGACTGTACATAATGCTGTGGATTTCAGTGGAAGAGACAATATCAGCGTCGAGAGAGGAGTAAGGGATAAGGTCGTAACCTTCTTGGGAAGAATTACTTTCCAGAAAGGACCCGAATATTTCATAGAGGCGGCTGCAAAAATCTTGAAGCGTACCAAGAATGTACGCTTTGTAATGGCCGGCAGCGGAGATATGATGAACAGGTGTATTCGTTATGCGGCAAGAATGGGGATATCCGACAGGTTCCATTTTACGGGTTTTTTGAGAGGTGCGGATGTGCAGAAGATGTTTGCAATGTCAGATGTATATGTGATGCCTTCTGTGTCGGAACCATTCGGCATCTCTCCTCTTGAAGCGATGCGCTCCAATGTGCCTTCCGTAATATCAAAGCAGTCAGGAGCAGCCGAAGTGCTGAAATATGCTTTCAAAGTGGATTTCTGGGATGTCGATGCTATGGCTGACCGGATATATGGTCTGTTGCAATATCCTGCACTATCTGATTTTGCGGTCAGGTGCGGATATGATGAAGTTAATGAACTTAAGTGGAATGACGCCACTTCAAAGATAAAGAATGTTTACGAATCAGTAATAAAAAGATAAACTATGGCAAAAAAAACTATAACTCTGTATTTTCAGGTGCATCAGCCTACAAGGCTTAGGCTATATAGATTTTTTGATATAGGCAAAGACTCACATTATTATGATGATTTTGCCAATAGGACGATCCTTAAAAGGGTAGCCCAGAAATGCTATCTTCCAATGAATGCTCTTCTGCTGGATTTGGTTAAGAAACATAAGGGTGATTTTAAATTAGCTTTCTCTATCTCAGGTTCTGCTTTAGAGCAGTTTGAGCGTTATGCCCCTGAGGTTATTGACAGTTTTCGCAAACTTGCCGATACCGGCAATGTCGAATTCCTTTGTGAGACTTATTATCACTCGCTTGCTTCTCTTGCTTCGCCTGTCGAGTTCAAGCATCAGGTGTTGAAACATAAAGATGCTATAGAACATTATTTCGGCGTGTCTCCAAAGGCTTTCAGAAATACTGAACTAATATATTCCAATTCTATTGGTGAACAGGTCTATAATATGGGATTCAAGACCTTGCTTACAGAAGGAGCAAAGCATATTATGGGTTGGAGAAGTCCTGATTTTGTTTATTCTTGTGAGACAAAGCCGGAACTCAGGCTATTGCTCAGGGATTATTCGTTGAGCGATGATATAGCATTCAGGTTCTCTGATAGGGGCTGGAAAGAGTGGCCGCTCACAGGAGAGAAGTATCTTGAATGGATGAAAGCTGCTGTAAAGGATGGAGGTGATGTCATTAATCTGTTTATGGATTACGAGACTTTCGGAGAGCATCAGAGTTCAAATTCCGGTATATTCGAATTTATGAGGTATTTGCCTGAAGTCGTGATAAAGGATGGAACATTTGAGTTTGCCACTCCTTCTGAAAGCGCTGCCGCTCATAAGCCTGTATCAGATTTGGATGTGCCGGAACCAATATCTTGGGCAGACGAAGAAAGAGATGTGACAGCTTGGTTAGGGAATGAGCTTCAGCAGGATGCCTATAATAAATTATATGGGCTTATTGAGAAACTTTCTATAGTCAATGACCCTCAATTGTGGGAAGATTTCGGTCATCTTCAGGAAAGTGACCATCTGTATTATATGTGCACGAAATTCTTTTCAGATGGTGAAGTGCATAAATATTTCAATCCTTATGAGAATCCTTATGAGGCGTTTATCAATTATATGAACGTTTTAAGCGATTTTAATTTGAGATTAAGCGAGGATATTTCCGTTTTAGATGCTAAATTTGCAAATGCTGCAAGCAAGACAGAAGCGGTCAGAAAAACGGCAAGAAGGGCGGAGACCTTGAAAAAGGCGGGAGTTGCCAAGAAAAGTGAATCAAAGGAGGTCGCTTCAAAGAAGACCGTGAAAAAAGTTCCGGCCAAGAAAACAACTGCGCCAAAAGCAGCTACGGTAAAGACTACTGCAGCAAAAGCAAGACAGACAGCTAAAAAGAAATAATGGAAGAAAACAAGATAATTCCCGACTATCTTTTTGAGGTCAGTTGGGAAGTATGCAACAAAATAGGGGGGATATACACTGTCATAGCGACTAAGTCCCTGTTTCTTAAATCACAATTCAAGAGGCATCATATACTGATAGGCCCTGATGTGTGGATGAATACTGAAGATAATCCTGATTTTATCGAAGATAATCGCCTTTATTCGTCTTGGAAAGCTCAGGCTGCCGCGCAGGGGCTGAGGGTAAGAATAGGAAAATGGAATGTACCCGGAACGCCGATAGCAATTCTTGTAGATTACAAGGATTTTATAACAAGTCAGAATGAGATTCTTAAGGAATACTGGCTTAGATTCGGAGTCGATTCTATTACCGGCAACTGGGATTATCGGGAATCCGCTCTTTTCGGTTATGCTGCAGGCAAAGTTATAGAAAGTTTCTATCGATACAATCTTGAGCCGTCCGACAAAGTAGTCGCACAATTTCATGAATGGCAGACAGGAGCAGGTCTTTTGTATTTGAAATATACAAATTTACCTATTGCAACTGTCTTTACTACTCATGCTACTGTCGTAGGGCGTTGTTTGGCAGGTAATAATCTGCCGTTGTACGATTCCATGAGTCTTTATGATGCAAACGAAAAAGCTAAGCAGTTCAATGTTACGGCACGTCATTCATTGGAGGCTGTTTCTGCAAAGAATGCTGATGTATTTTCAACTGTAAGTGATATTACTGCAAAAGAGTGTGAACATTTCATTGGCAGACCGGTAGATATTGTCACTCCTAATGGTTTCGAGAATAGTTTTACTCCTTCTTCCGAAGATGAGAGGCAGGCAAAAAGAAAAGCGGCAAGACAAAAATTCATTGAAGTTGCCTCTGCTATGTCAGGAGAAAAAGTATCAGAAGATGCTCTTCTTATTGGTATTGGCGGTCGGTATGAATATCGCAACAAAGGCATCGATGTATTTATCGACGCTCTTGGCAATTTGCAGCATCAAGGGTATAAAGGCAAGGAGATTCATGCTTTTATAATGATTCCATCCGGCCATAAGGGGGCGGATAAAGCATTGTCGGGCAAACTCTCCGGTAAGGGCGATGAAAATTATACCACCCAAGTATCACATATTCTTATGGAACCTGATTATGACAGGATAACCTGTCGTTTCAGAGAGATAGGATTGAATAATACAGAAGGCAAGATTAAAGTTTATTTTATCCCTTCCTATTTGAATGGTGATGACGGTATTTTCAATATGAGCTATTATGATCTTATTATAGGTCTTGATCTCGCTCTCTTCCCGTCTTATTATGAGCCTTGGGGGTACACCCCTCTTGAAGCTTTGGCTTTCAGTGTTCCTTCTCTCACTACCACTCTTGCCGGTTTTGGCTTGTGGGTTAGAGATCATTATCATGGGAAAGAGCATAATGGTATAACAATAGTGGAGCGTAACGACTCCAATTATGAACAGGTTGTTAAAGATGTTGAGGATAGGATTGTTGAAATATCTCAGCTTGATTCCAAGCAAATGGCAGGGTATATGGAGAATGCCCGTGAAATAGCCTCAATAGCTCTTTGGGAAAATCAGATATTATATTATAACAAGGCCTATTCTATGGCGCTCGGCAAAGTTGTCGCTGAGAAAGGGGACTTCCCCAAAATTAATCAGACAAATCAGATGAAATACGAAAAAATTGAAATAAATGCACCTACATGGAAAAGTGTAATGGTGACCAGACATCTTCCTGAAGCCTTATCAGGGCTTGAAACCTTATCAAAGAACCTATGGTGGTGTTGGAATGAAAGCGCAAAATCATTGTTCAAGGCAGTGGATGCTGAAGTGTGGCATACGTCAGGGCATAATCCGATGGTAGTGCTTGATACTGTGAGTCTTAAGCGATTCAAACAATTGGCTGAAGATGAGGTTTTCCTGGCACAGCTCAAATCAGTAATGGAGGAGTTCAATGCCTATATGGCAAAGAAAGCCGAGAGGAAAGAGCCACTTACAGCATATTTCTGTATGGAGTATGGTCTTGATACTTCTCTTAAGATTTATTCCGGAGGTCTTGGAATCCTTGCCGGTGACTATCTTAAAGAGACAAGTGATATGAATGTCAATCTGGTTGCTGTTGGTTTCCTTTATAGATATGGCTATTTCAATCAAGTTATTACATCTCAAGGTGATCAGGTGGCTGATTATGATGCTCAGGATTTTATGAGAATCCCTGTATCTCCTGTTTTGGATAAAGAGGGAAAATGGTTGACAACTATTGTGGCTTTCCCCGGTAGAAATATCACTGCAAGAATCTGGAAAGTGGCTGTAGGTCGCACCGATTTGTATTTGTTGGATACTGATTATGAGGCCAATATTCCGGAAGACCGTCAGGTGACACATCACCTTTATGGCGGCGATTGGGAGAACAGACTCAAACAGGAACTTCTGTTGGGTGTAGGAGGTATCCGTACCATAAGGAATTTAGGTTTGGAGCCGCAGATTTACCATTGCAATGAGGGGCATGCTGCGTTTACCGGTCTTGAGAGACTGAGAGAATATATACAGGATAAGAATTTGTCTTTCCCAGAGGCTTTGGAAGTTGTAAGGGCTTCATCGCTTTTCACAACCCATACTCCGGTTCCTGCCGGTCACGATGCGTTTGATGAGGACCTTCTTCGCAAATATATAGGTCATTATCATGAAAGGCTCAAAGTCGATTGGGAAACAATGATGGGACTTGGAAAACATAACGGGGGTGATATTCATGAGAAATTCTCTATGAGTATTCTTGCTGCCAATATATCACAGAATGTTAATGGAGTGTCTATGCTCCACGGCAAAGTGAGTCAGGATATTTTCTCTGATATGTATCCCGGTTATCTTCCTGAAGAGTTGCATATAAGTTATGTGACAAACGGAGTACATTATCCAACCTGGGCGGCAAGAGAGTGGAAAGCGATACATCATAGAGTCTTCGGACCTGAATTTAAGACTCATCATTACGACAAGAAATGTTTTGAAGGTATTTATGAAGTCTCTGATGAGGAAGTATGGAATACTCGTAAGAATCTCAAGGCTATCCTTATGAGGGTCGTAAATGAGAGGATTTCTGACTTGAATCTTGGAAGCCACTATTCTCCGAGAGAGATAGTGCGTATAAAGGAGAATTTGCGTGATGATGTGCTTACAATCGGATTTGCAAGGCGTTTTGCTACTTATAAGAGGGCGACCCTGCTTTTCAGTGATTTGGAGCGTTTGGATGCGATTGTAAATAATCCGGAACGTCCTGTTCAGTTCTTGTTTGCAGGTAAGGCACATCCGGCTGACAAGGCAGGTCAGGATTTGATAAAACAGATTATTGAAATATCGAAGCAGGAAAGGTTCATCGGTAAGATAGTATTTGTTCCCGGTTATGACATTACTTTGGCCAAGAGGCTTGTACAAGGTGTCGATGTGTGGATGAACAATCCTACAAGGCCTCAGGAGGCATCTGGTACTTCGGGAGAAAAGGCTGCTATGAATGGTGTAATGCACTTCTCTGTATTAGATGGCTGGTGGGTTGAAGGCTATAAGGAAGGAGCCGGATGGGCACTTCCTCAAGAAAGGACTTACGAAGATCAAAATTATCAGAATGAATTAGATGCAGCTACAATCTATGCTATAATAGAAAATGAGATAGCTCCTGCTTATTATGATATTGATTTTAAATCCGGCAGGTCTGCAAAATGGATTGGCTTTATCAAGAATACAATTGCACGTGTTGCTTGTAATTTTACTACCAATAGGATGCTGTCCGACTATGTCAGACAATATTATGTGCCTCAGTCGGAACGTACGGCTAAACTAACTGCAGGGGATTTCAGGCAGGCAAGAGAAATAGCGGCTTGGAAGAAAACGGTTGAAAAAGAATGGCCGGCTATTGAGGTAGTATCATATACTCAGCCTGATTCATCATACAGTCTTTCTCCTACAAACTTCCTTCAGTCAGAGGTTGTACTGAACATCGGAAGTCTCAAACCTGAAGATATTGGAGTGGAGATGCTGTTCTGCTCGACTGACAATAAGGGAAATCTCCATATTCAGGATAAATGCGAGTTCAATGTAGATGAATTTAAAGACGGAGTGGCGACATATAGGGCTTCCATTTTGCCTGAACGTACAGGAATGTACCATGTAGCAACAAGGGTATATGCCAAAAACCCTGCACTGCCTCACAGACAGGATTTCGGTTTGGTAAGATGGTTATAACAACAGGCTTTTTTGACGGTGTCCATCTTGGACACCGTTTTATTATAGACCTTCTGGTTCATATTGCAAAGACCAGAAAGGAAAAAAGTCTTGTCGCTACTTTTTGGCCACATCCTCGTACTGTCCTTCAGGATGATGCACGGACTTTGCGCCTTTTAAACACATTGGAAGAAAAACAGAATTTGCTATACTCGTTAGGGGTCGATATGATTGAAGTTATTCCTTTTAGCAAGGATTTTAGCAATTTGTCTACAGAAGAATATCTTGAGGGTTATGTCAAATCTCGTTTAGGCGGTACTACAATTGTTCTGGGCTATGACAATAGGGTCGGAAGTAATGCCGGGACTCAGGGTGATATACAAATGATAGCAGAAAAATGCGGACTTGAAGTTATCAGGGCTGATAAATTTGAATTTCCCGGAGGGATTGCCGTAAGTTCTACAAAGATCCGTAATTTGATTGCTGGAGGTGATGTGGAAGATGCTGCAAAGATGCTCGGATATGATTATATGCTGCATGGTGTTGTTGTCAGCGGCAACCGTCTTGGTCGTACGATAGGTTTTCCTACGGCAAATATGGAATTATACGAACCTTTGAAGCTTGTCCCTGCAAATGGTGTTTATTTAGTATCAGTCAATACATTGGGAGAAAATTTTTTCGGTATGTGCAATATAGGTACTCGTCCTACTGTAGGTAAAGGCAATGCTCTGACAATCGAAACGAATATATTTGATTTTAATGAGGACATATATGGGCTTGATATGAAAATACGCTTCATTTCAAAGATTAGGAATGAGCATTGTTTCGATTCTATGGATTCTTTAAAGGCTCAGTTGGTCATAGACAAGAATATTTGTCTTTCAAGGATATAGGTTGTAAATTTACAGATGTTCTGAAAATATCGGCTTACAAGCTTGGGCGAGCAGTTGAAAGTTAAATTATCCTCTTAACTTAATTTACAAGACATTCAGGAAAATATCCTATAAATTGTTTTTGATTCTGCCGAAACGTGAAAATTAAAGAAAATGGTGGTAAATATTACGAATATATTATATTTGTAAATATATTGTCTAATAATTATTACTAAATATTTTTGTTATGGGATTTTTGACAAATGAGAAACTTACCATTGTCGGTGCTGCCGGAATGATAGGTTCTAATATGGCTCAAACAGCCTTGATGCTTAAACTCACGCCTAATATCTGTCTTTATGATGTTTATGAGCCGGGTCTTAAAGGTGTTGTGGCCGAAATGAACCATTGTGCTTTTGAAGGCGCCAATATCACTTACACAACAGATCCTGCTGTGGCTTTCAAAGATGCAAAATATATCATTTCTTCAGGCGGCGCTCCTCGTAAGGAAGGTATGACCCGTGAGGATTTGCTCAAAGGGAACTGTCAGATAGCTGAGGAATTCGGTAAGAATGTTAAGAAATATTGCCCTGATGTCAAGCACGTTGTAGTTATTTTCAATCCTGCCGACCTTACAGGTCTTGTGGTTCTTCTCCATTCAGGCCTTAAGCCTTCACAGGTGACAACCTTAGCTGCTCTCGACTCTACACGTCTCCAGACAGAACTTGCAAACCATTTCGGTGTAGCTCAGCACAAGGTTACAGGTGCATGCACCTATGGTGGCCATGGCGAAGCTATGGCAGTGTTTGCTTCTAAAGTCAAAATTGATGGAAAACCTCTTGCGGAAATGCATCTTTCTGAAGAGGATTTTGCCGCTATTAAACTTGCTACTGTTCAGGGTGGTTCCAATATAATCAAGCTTCGTGGTCGTTCATCATTTCAGAGTCCTGCATATAATGCAGTCAAGATGATCGAAGCCGCTATGGGTGGAGAGAAATTCACTTGGCCGGCAGGAACTTATGTAAATAATGATAAGTTCCACAATGTAATGATGGCTATGCCTACGGTTATCGATGCTTCAGGTGTTCATTTCTCAGAGCCTGAAGGCACAAAAGAGGAATTGGCTGCATTACAGTCCTCTTATGAGCACCTTTGCAAGATGCGTGATGAAATTGTTTCTCTTGGTATCATTCCTGCAGTGGCTGATTGGAAGAAGTCCAATCCGAATCTGTAGTATATTAGATATTTAACCAATAGGGGCTGTGTCGAACTTTGGTGCAGCTCCTTTTTAATTTTTTAGAATATGCAAAAAACAAGGTGCTAAGACTGGGGCTGAAAGGAGCAAGCTATATTATGTGCTCTAATTTAGAAGCAATGAATAACACTTTGACCTTAAATAAAATCAAGGATGACTAAAAAAGTATTAGTCATCCTCGATTTGGAGCGGAAAACGAGACTTGAACTCGCGACCCCGACCTTGGCAAGGTCGTGCTCTACCAACTGAGCTATTTCCGCATTTATGATTCAGGCGATATGCCATATCCCATTTGGGATTACAAAGATAGGCATAAATTCTTTTTCTGCAAATTTTTTCTCCGAAAACCATATAATTTGCAATTATTTTATTACTAAATGCTATTTAAAAATTCAATTGAATCTATATGTTTTCAAGATTGTTGAGTTTCTGTTCGGCAGAGTTCATAGCCTGTAGTAAAGCCATGACTTTTGAGCAGGATGTTTCTTTTCTTTGATATTCATCAGCGCCATGAACTCCCATGCAGATTCCAGGAGAGCGATAGTGCATATTGCTTTTGAAAACAGCACGGGCAGAGGCATGAAGTTCTGTGGCTCCGGTTTCTTCCAATAAATAGCGTGCATTGTCGGGAGAAACGCCGCCTCCGGGCAATATTGTTAATGTGTTGCCGGAGCGGTTTATAAGTTCCTTAATCAAAGGAATTCCATCTATTGCAGTGGGGGCTTGTCCGGATGTTAAAATACGATTGAAGCCAAGTCGTATAATATCATCTAAGGCCTTATAAGGATTTCGGCAGAGATCAAAGGCACGATGAAAAGTGATGTTCATGTCACCGGCTGCATTTATCAGTCGTTTGCAAACTTCTTTATCGATAAGGCCATCTGCTGTCAAGGCTCCGGTTACAATACCATCCGCTCCGCAGGATTTTGCCATGACAATATCTTGTTCCATACAGGCAATTTCAGATTCATTATATAAGAAATCACCTCTCCGAGGGCGTATAAGGACATGTATTTTCAGCGTTTTATTTTTGCGTGCCTCGCGAATGAAACCGAGTGAAGGGGTAACACCGCCTTCATCTAATGCTGAACATAATTCAACACGTTGCGCTCCGCCGTCCACAGCTGCTTGGACACTTTGTAGACTACTTGCACAAATCTCCAATATATGTCGTCTATTCGGCACAATATGGCAATTAAAATTAACTTATAAGAGATGTTTTTGATTGCAGCTAAAAATTGTCATCCTTAGATACAAGTGCTGAATTCACTAAGAAATCGCATATCATTTTCGAAATAATGACGAAGGTCATTAACTTGCCATTTAAGCATTGCTATTCGCTCTACGCCCATTCCGAAAGCGAAACCGCTATATCTTTTACTGTCAATACCGGCAGATTCAAGTACATTGGGATCTACCATACCGCAACCGAGTATTTCAAGCCATCCTGTACCTTTGCAGATATTGCAACCTGCTCCGTGACAGATATTGCAGCTTACATCCACTTCAGCAGAAGGTTCTGTAAACGGAAAATATGAAGGACGCATTCTTATCTGCGTATCGGGACCGAACATTTCTCTGGCAAAAAGAAGAATAGTCTGCTTAAGATCTGCAAATGTCACATTCTCATCTATATACAAGCCCTCTACCTGATGAAAAATACAATGTGCACGGGCTGAAATAGCTTCGTTTCTAAAAACTCTTCCCGGACAGATTACCCTGATAGGTAATTGCATTTTCTCCATTGCCCGAACCTGAACACTTGAAGTATGAGTTCTTAGCAAGAGCGGATTCGGATGTCCTACAGATACGAAAAATGTATCCTGCATATCTCTTGCAGGGTGATTGGGAGGAAAATTGAGGGCCTCGAATACATGATGATCGTCTTCTATTTCAGGTCCTTCGGCAACATCATAACCAAATTTTCTGAAAATATTCACTATCTCCTGGCGAGCTATTGACACAGGATGACGAGAACCAAGAGGAAACGGATCACCAGGCATTGTCACATCATTGCTGATTTCAGTTTTATAAGAAGTCGCCGAGACATTAGCCCTAAGTTCATCAATCTTAGCAGAAGCTTCTTTCTTTAGTTGATTAAGCCTTTGGCCAAACTCCTTTTTCATCTCAGGTGCGATTGTCCTGAATTCTTCAAACAGTTTGGTTATTTCTCCCTTTTTGCCAAGTAGTTTAATTCTGGCTTCTTCTATTTCTTTTTCTGTCCGGCATTTTAGTCCATTCAGTTCAGTCAATATCCTTTCAATATCCTCTCTCATTTCAATTATATTGCTTATTTTCCGGAATCCCGGATTGAGTATTATGCAAATTTAATTATTTTCCTATTAATCTTTATTTTTTACCGGCCTTCTCAGCTTTGATACGGCGTTTTTCTCGTGCCTTTATAGCTTTTGCCCCTCCATTTTTGAGATAAGCTGTCCATTGTGCCTCATTGAAATACTTTTTGTAACTTTTATCTATTCTCTCCATCCATTTATCCTGAGTCAGGGTATATATGTCATAATTTTCTACTTTTGCATTCTGTAGCGCAAGAATTTCTTTTTTTAAGGCTGCATAATCGTGTTGTAAAGTAGAATCTACATAAAAAACCTGCCAGTCTTCAAGTTTAAGCAGGCGCTCAAGCCGTTCAGCTTCCTCCGCAGCCATTTCTTCAGTTGTCTTTTCCTTTGTTTTTTCAGGTTGGTCCGACTGCGCATAAAGGCCTGAAAAATGAATAGGCAGGGCAGACAATAAAAGTAATATAGACAAAAACCTAAGCTTCATACCAAAAAAATTCATAGATTTGTATTTCGATACAGACAAAAGTAATCATTAAATAATAAAAGTACAAAATGAAAGCTAAATCCATTTTCAGCATATTTGCCATAGCGGCTACTGCTTTGGCTTCCAGTACCAGGATTGACGCCTGTACCAATGTGATTGTAACAAAAGGAGCCAGCGCAGATGGATCCAATATTGTTTCTTATGCTGCAGACTCGCATTGGCTATATGGAGAATTGTATTTTCATCCGGAAGCTGATTGGGCCAATGGTGAAAAATTAAAGATATATGATTGGGATTCAGGTCGCTATCTTGGGGATATCGATCAGGTTCCTCATACCTATAAAACTGTAGGCAATATGAATGAACATCAGCTCATAATAGCTGAAACAACTTTCGGAGGAAGACCGGAACTTCACGACAAAAGGGGAGGCATCGACTATGGCTCATTGATTTATATCGCGCTTCAGAGATGCAGAACTGCCAAAGAAGCAATAAAGCTAATAACAGATCTTGCCAATGAGTATGGATACTATTCAAGCGGAGAGACTTTTACCATTGCTGACAAAAATGAAATATGGATTATGGAAATGATCGGCAAGGGAACTATTATGAAAAATGGCGTGAATATCAATAAAGGAGTGGTCTGGGTGGCTGTAAGAATTCCTGACGGCTATGTTTCCTGTCATGCCAATCAGTCCAGAATCAGCACGTTTCCGTTGCACGATCCTGAAAATTGCCTTTATTCCAAAGATGTCATATCTTTTGCCCGTAAAAAAGGTTATTTCTCCGGAGAAGATGATGAATTTAGTTTTTGCGATGCCTATTGTCCATTGGATTTCGGTGCTATGAGAGGTTGCGAAGCTCGTGTATGGAGTGCTTTCAACATAATGAGCAACGGATGGTTCACTTATGAAGATGTTACAGGCAGGATGATCACAAAAGATGCCTACTCTTTTATCGATTATGCGATGGGCCGTAATCCCAAAAACAGGATGCCTCTGTATATAGAACCGGCCAAGAAATTGACAGTCAAGGATGTGGCTGACATTATGAGAGATCACTATGAGGGTACCCCTTTTGATATGACAGCTGATATTGGTGCAGGAGGAAATGCGCTTCCGTATAGATGGAGACCTATGAATTTTGAATATGACGGAAAAACTTATGTCAATGAAAGAGCTATTGCCACCCAACAGACGGGATTCTGGTTTGTCGGCCAGTCTCGTGGCACCTTTCCTGATATCTTAGGCGGAATACTATGGTTCGGTACAGACGATGCTGCGACTTCATACATTACTCCGATTTATACCAACACCAACAAGGTGCCAGAGTGTTTTGCAGAAGGGAATGGCGATTTGCTGACCTACTCTCCTACATCTTCTTTCTGGATCAATAACAGAATTTCAAACGCTTGCTACAAGATGTATAACTATATGGCTCCTTTTGTCAGAAAGAAAATAGATACTTTCGAGAAAACACAGCTCAAAAAAGTTAGAGAAAATGATAATAAAGCTTTAGATCTTTATAAGGCTGTTGTTGAAAAAGAACAGAAGAGGGCTGACAAGAAAGGCTACTATTTTAGTCCGAAGCAGGAGACGGGAAAAATATTTGCAAAAATAAAAAGACTGATAACTCAATATTCTTTAGAAACAGCTCAGAATCAATTTGACGAGTGGGTGAAACTTGAGAAAGAGTTGCTTGTAAAATTCATTGACGGCAATGTAAAGGCTCAGGACGAAGAAGGAAATTTTAAACACTCCGAGTTCTCGAAACATATTCCTGACGGACTTACTCAACCAGGTTATACAGATATGTGGAAAGAAGTTGTAGCGGAAAACCACGGTGAAATAATTGAAGTACAAGAAAACAATTAATCCGGATCAAAAACAAATGTGGCTGTGTCAAAATTCGATTTTGATACAGCCACATTTAGGTGTGTTATAATTATTTATTCTTTAAGACTACATTAGAACCGCTAACATCGACTTCAATAACAGAATCTTTATTTACAGTGCCTTCAAGCATTGATTTTGCGAGTTGATTTACCAATTCTTTTTGTATTATTCTTTTAACAGGCCTGGCTCCATATGCAGGATCATACCCTTTATCTACTATATAATCCTCAAAATTTTCAGTAAATGAAATTTCAATGCCGTCTTGGGCAAGTCTGTTTGCAAGTTCTTTCATCTGAATATGAAGAATTTCCCGGACATCAGCCTTTGTAAGAGGATCGAACATTATTATTTCATCTATTCTATTCAAAAATTCAGGCCTTACAGTCTGTTTCAGGACATCAAGCACTTTGCCCTTGCACTCTTCAAGCATCTTCCTTCTTTCTGTCATTGCATCTTGTTCGGCTGAATCCTCTTTTCCGTCCACAGATGGAAGTCTCTCCATATAACTTTGGATAATATCAGAACCGACATTTGAAGTCATAATAAGAATAGTGTTCTTGAAATCGACAGTACGCCCCTTATTGTCAGTAAGTCTACCGTCATCGAGTACTTGCAGCAATGTGTTGAAAACATCGGGATGAGCCTTTTCTATTTCATCAAGCAGGACGACAGAGTAGGGTTTTCTTCTTACGGCTTCAGTAAGCTGTCCGCCCTCGTCATAACCTACATATCCCGGAGGCGCGCCTATAAGACGGCTGACAGTATGCCTTTCCTGATACTCGCTCATGTCGATCCTTGTCATCATATTCTCATCGTTGAACAGGAATTCGGCAAGAGCTTTGGCTAATTCTGTTTTGCCGACACCTGTAGTACCCATAAACAAAAATGAGCCAATAGGACGCTTCTCATTTGAAAGCCCTGCACGACTACGGCGTATTGCATCAGCAACTGCTTGGATGGCAGCATCTTGACCTACAACTCTCTTGTGTAGTTCCTCTTCCATTCTTAAAAGTTTTTCCTTTTCGCTTTCAAGCATTCTTTTGACAGGAATACCGGTCCATTTAGCCACTACTTCTGCTATATCTTCCGGTGTAACGGATTCCGTAACAATAGGGTCCTTTATGGTACTCTGTTCCTTCATAAGTTTTTCAATCTCTTTTGAAGCTTCGGCCATTTTGCCATAGCGCAATTCAGCGACTTTACCATAATCGCCGGACCTCTCTGCAGCCTGTGCCTCAATCTTATAATCTTCCAATTTCTGGCGAGCAGACTGTAATGATGACAATATGGATTTTTCTTTGTTCCATTTATCCATCAATACTTTACAATCATCATTAGCCTTCTTTAATTCCTCTTCGATATTGCTTAGCTTTATTGAAACCCCTTCTCTCTTTATGGCCTCTTTCTCAATTTCCAACTGCCTGATACGACTCTCCAACTCCGCAATCGGTTCTGGAACAGAATTCATCTCAAGACGCAGTTTTGATGCAGCCTCGTCTACCAGGTCTATAGCTTTGTCCGGCAAGAACCTATTTGTAATATATCTGTGGGAAAGATTAACGGCTGCAATAAGGGCATCATCTTCAATTCTTACACGATGATGATTCTCGTATTTTTCTTTCAGACCTCTCAAAATAGAAATGGATTCCGCAGGAGAAGGCTCATCTATCATAACCATCTGAAACCTTCTCTCAAGGGCCTTGTCCGTTTCAAAATATTTCTGGTATTCATCGAGGGTGGTAGAGCCGATAGTGCGCAATTCTCCTCTGGCAAGAGCCGGTTTAAGTATATTTGAAGCATCCATAGCGCCTGAAGCTCTTCCGGCGCCTACCAATGTATGAATTTCATCAATAAAAAGAATGATCTGCCCGTCACTGTCGATAACATCCTTTACGACTCCTTTCAGACGCTCTTCAAATTCGCCTTGATATTTTGCACCTGCTATAAGAGCTCCCATATCAAGAGAATATATTATTCGATCTTTAAGATTCTCCGGTACAAGACCGTCGATTATTTTTTGAGCTATCCCTTCAGAAATAGCAGTCTTACCTACACCAGGCTCTCCTACAAGTATCGGATTGTTCTTAGTTCTACGACTTAATATCTGAAGCACCCTCCTAATCTCTTCATCTCGGCCAATGACAGGATCCAATTTACCCTTAGAGGCAAGCTCATTAAGGTTTGTGGCAAATTTGGAAAGAAATTCTGCCTTATTTTTCTGTGTGTTGTAATTTTCCATAATAGTTCTCCTTTTTATTTTTCAGAGATAATACAGCAACAGCCGTTTGCTCCGAAAAACAAACGGCTATATGTCAAATTACATTCCAACAGCGCTAATCTGACAAAATGTCAGACATTTAGGCGATTCGTTTAGTTAGCAGATGTCTCTGTGGCAGGAGCCTCATTAGAAGGTGCTTCAGGAGAAGCCTGCTGAAGAGGTGCTGATGGGAATGCCGGCTGTTCTGAAGCAGCATTCTCTATCTTATCGGTGACATCATCGGAAGTAATCTGCGTGCCTGTCGTGAAGGAGGCAACGATAGAAACTACTAAGATAAATGTCACAAGTCCCCAAGTAATCTTTTCAAGAATATCAGCTGTCTGCCTTACTCCGAAAGTCTGGTTGCCTGCTACGAAATTGCTTGCAAGACCGCCATCCTTGCCGTTCTGAAGAAGGACGACAAGTACAAGAAGCACAGCAGCAATTACTATGAACACTGAAAGCGTTACAAATAACCAATTCATATTATTATTAAATTTTTATATTCTGATTCTCCAAATTGTCAATAAGGGCTGCAAAGTAAGCACTTTTTTCTGGGAAATTCAAGAGAAGATGTGAATAAATGAGCTTTGCCTGTTCGTAGTAGCCTTGCTCTTCATATATTTTTGCAAGAGTCTCTGTACAAAAATTCTCGCCAAGACTGCTTTCCTCTCCATTATCTTCTGCATCCCTGACGGTTTTGACAGTAAATCGGGAAAAGGCATTATCACCGTCTTTGCGTACCATATCATATTGAGACTGAGTAAAAAAATCCCCCCCGGCAACCCTTACTCCGGGCTTCCTCTCTATTTCTAAAGAGTCCTTATTTTCATCAAGGTAATTCTTCAAGATATTATCAATATCTTTATCAGAATAATCATTCTGAACCTCTCCCCTGATAATATCCGAAATCTTGCTGCGATCCATTATATACATTGCTGCATCGCTGTATTGAACCTTACCCCAGATATCTCCTCCCATTTTGGTCATTCTAAGGCACATCTCTTTTCTGGCGGCTCCATACCACGGATATAGATTGACTACACCGGCAAGCTCTTCATAACTCAATTTCTTTAGATTGATAAAATCATTCATAATCTACCAGTTTGCTACAGTTGCATTAAGTATATCCTCGCATAGCTGTTTGACAATCTCTTCGCACAATGAGGCTTCAACGGCATCCAAAGATTGAGTGGAATCGTAATCCCCAAAAGCAGAGAAGGATTTTTCAAAGTCTTCTTCCGGATATTTACGGTTGGTATAGGATATTTTTACGGTTACAGTAAGACGGTTCTGTGCAGCAACTTCATTGGCAGTCACAGCCATTGCTCTGACATCATATCCTGTTATAGAACCGTGTATTTCCAAATCACCATCAATATCTACTTGCTCCAATCTTGTCATTTTGCGGAATTTATCCTTCAGGGATTCAGTAAGTTCATTACTCAAAGAAGGATTGACTCTTAAAGCAGCATATTCAAAATAACCAATTGTCACAGTCTTAACATCAGGCTGAATAGATGTCCCTGAAAATGAATATATCCCGCAACCGGATAGAGAGATTGCAACAAGTAATACAATTATTGTACGAATTATAAACACTTTTTTGGACATGGTTCTATCTTTTTGTCTTATAATCATCAGGGATTCTTCTATAGAGAGTCCTTTCTGAAATACCTAATTCTTCTGCAGCCTTCTTTCTGTTGCCATCGTGCTTTTCCAAAGCCTTGCGAATAAGATCCTCCTGAGTGTCTTTAAGGGATAATGATGGTTCTACCGAAACCACAATATTCTTTTTAACTTCGACAGAGTGACCTGCACTTGATTTATCATGCTCTGTATTATCTTGAATATCAATATTGTTATCCCCGGACCAATTTGTATTGGGGTGACTTACGTATCTGTCAGGTTCCGATATTGCATTATGCTGAGATATGACAGGATTCTGTACATAAGAGCCGGAAGCTATTATTTTCTTTAGGTTCGCTACTTCGGAATTAAGGCTGTAAAGAGCCTTGTAGATTTCCTGTTTATCATTTTCGCTTATAGAGCCTTCCGGATTGTTAAAGCGTACCGGAAGATTATTGGGATCGTCCTTAGGCATATACATAGACAAAGCAGCAGCATTGACTTCTATTCGATCCGCTCCGGGAGTCATACCAACAGACTCCATGGCTGCAACTGTCTCGGAGATGTTTTTCAATTGCCTGACATTTCCCGGCCATCTGTAATTCCTTAAAAGCTCGATAGCATCATGAGTAAGAGATATGCGCCTGAGATTGTATTTTTCAGCAAAGTCGGAAACGAATTTTCTAAAAAATAAGTAAATATCGTCTTTTCTATCTCGAAGAGCAGGCATATTTATTTGTACACCATTGATTCTATAGAACAAATCGGCCCTGAATTTACCTTGTGATACGGCATAAGCCAGATCCTTGTTCGTAGCTGCAATAACGCGTACATCAGTCTTGTTGACTTTGGATGAGCCGACTCTTGTGTATTCTCCGGACTGGAGTACCCTAAGAAGTTTTGCCTGATATGGGAGGGGGAGTTCTCCTATCTCATCCAAAAAAAGAGTACCGCCATTGGCTTCTTCAAAATAGCCTTTTCTCTCTCCCACAGCTCCGGTAAATGCACCTTTTTCGTGTCCGAACAGCTCGGATTCTATAGTGCCTTCGGGAATTGCTCCGCAATTGACGGCGAAATATTTGCCTGTCTTTCTAAGACTGTTCTGATGAATAATCTTAGGTATATTTTCCTTGCCTACTCCGCTCTCTCCGGCAACCAGGACCAAAAGATCTGTAGGAGCTACAGCCACAGCCATTTCCAAAGCATTATTCAAAGCGGCATCATTGCCTATGATGTCGTATTTGTTTTTTAATTTTTGAAGATCCTGAGTATCCATAATGTTACAAAGTTAGTAAAAGGCTTTGTATAATGTATAATGATAAATGGAAATTTTGCTATTGTTTATTATATTTGCATTGTTTCTTTTGCCATAGAAGGGCACAATGTTTGATATTACTTAAACAAAATTTAATTATATATGAAAACTTGTATTAAAATCTTGGCGGCAGCATTTATAGGGCTTGCTGCTGTTGGTTGCTCGTCATTCTCAAAAATGTCTGAAATGTCAGAGAATGTAAAAGTGACGTGCGAACCTGAGGTGTTGGAAGTAGTTGCCGGAGAAATTGATGCAACTGTATTTGTCGCATATCCGAAAGGTTATTTTCACCCTAAGACTGTTCTGGAAGTTACCCCTGTACTGGTATATGAAGGTGGAGAAGCTAAAATGAAGCCTTTTAAGTATCAGGGTGACAAAGTTAAAGATAATTATAAGTTCGTATCATCGGAGGGACAGACAGTTAAAGAGAATATTCATTTCGAGTATGTAGAAGGTATGGAAAAGGCTCGTCTTGAACTTAGAGGGGTGGCAAAATACAAAAACAAATCTGTCAGCCTTCCTGTAAAGAAAGTGGCAGACGGCTGCAACACTACATATATGCTTGCCGAGTTGGAAGGAAATGTCCCTTTACGCAAAGATAATTATCAGGAAGTCATCAAACAGACAGAGGAAGGACAGATTCGTTATAGTATAAATTCTTCAGATGTGAAGAGCAATGAGCTTAGGTCGCAGTCTATTAAAGATTTTCAGGCAGCTCTTGACGAAATAAAGAACAATGGTAGGAAAACTCTCAAAGGGACTGAAGTTGTAGCTTACGCTTCGCCTGAAGGTGGAGAAAAACTCAATGACAAACTTTCAAAGAAGCGTTCTGAGACAGCTGACAAGGCTTTCGGGAAACTAACTAAAGGTAAAGAAGTCGCAGAGACCATAGTTAAGAGTATGGGGCAGGACTGGGAAGGTTTTCAGGAACTTGTCGCTAAATCGAACATCGAAGATAAAGATCTGATTTTAAGGGTTCTCAATATGTACAGCGATCCTGCGGTACGTGAAAGTGAAATCAAGAATATGTCTGAAATTTATACCTCACTGAAGTCCGGTATTCTTCCTGAACTTCGTCGTGCCAGATTTATAGCCAATGTTGAGTACAAGAACTATACTTCTGATGAACTTGGCAGACTTGTTAATGATAATATTGATGTTCTTGATGAAGAGGCCCTTCTTCGTGCTGCTACACTTGCCAAAAAGGCAGATGATAAAATTAATATCTACAATAAGGCTATTGAGAAATATAATAGTGACAGGGCCCGATTCAATCTCGGTGCGGTTTATCTTGCGAAGGGTGATGC
This sequence comes from uncultured Bacteroidales bacterium, assembly GCA_963548935.1. Taxonomy (GTDB): domain Bacteria; phylum Bacteroidota; class Bacteroidia; order Bacteroidales; family UBA932; genus Cryptobacteroides. The sequence goes on along the minus strand of CAUUVS010000001.1, from coordinate 116,467 downwards.
AGATATGGCAGAAAAAACTTTTGCAAAAGTCAATGAGAAAGATGCTGACTTGGATAATGCAAATGGCGTTGTAGCTCTGCTGAAAGGAGATTACAAGACAGCAGCAGCATTGTTTAAAAAAGCAGGTACTGATGCTGCTAAGGAGAATCAGGGATTGCTTGATATCCTTACAGGTGATTATAGCGCTGCTGCCACGGCCTATGCAGGGAAGAAAGGATTTAATGCGGCTTTGGCTCAGGTACTCGCAAACAATCCGGATAAGGCGCTTGATGTTCTTACTTGCAAATGTCCTAAGTCAAACTATCTTCGTGCCATAATTTATGCTCGCAAGGGTGATGCCGAGAATGTTGCCAAATATCTTGAGATGGCAAAGAAGATGAAAAAATTTGCAGATAGATCTGAAAATGACGTTGAATTTGTTCATTATAGGTAATTTTTATCTGTGATTAACTAAACTTGATAAATTGTATATACCCTTGAAAGTATAACGACTTTCAAGGGTATATATCTTTTCTTATCTTCTTTCATTCTTGAATTATGTGTCAAGTGGTGTTGTTATTTAGAAAAAAGTCGTATCTTTGCAATTCCAAACAGCAAATCGGTCAAAAGACTGTTTGCCGGAAAATTGTATGGAAATACAAAGAACCGGAGAGGTGGGTGAGTGGCTGAAACCAACAGTTTGCTAAACTGTCGTACGGGTTACCGTACCACGAGTTCGAATCTCGTCCTCTCCGCTGTAAAACATTGGAAGTTAAGTTTGTAAGCGCTTACTTCCAATATTTTTTATACTTGTGATCATTTCTTAATGTGTGTGACTTTTTATAAATCAATAATTTATACTTGATTCTCTATTTTTACGCCAGACAAGAATATACAAGAGTTCCGGTGTATTTTCTAATCGTAAGAGCAATTATGATGTTGTCGAAATAAGAAAAATTATTATATTTGCACAAGGCATAAGGGTTCTGTCATATTAGACGGGACTCGTTTTTAATTATAATAACCATTCAAGAAAAAGATTATGGGAGATATTCATTACATGACCCAAGAGGGGCTTGATAAATTGAAAAAAGATTTGGCTGAGGCTTTGGCCCAGCGTCCTGTAATATCGGCTGCAATAGGAGAGGCCAGAGAAAAGGGCGATTTGTCGGAAAATGCCGAATATGATGCTGCACGTGATGCACAGGCTTTGCTGGAACTTAAAATAGCGAAACTGAAAGATCTTGTGGCCAATGCAAAAGTTATTGATGAGTCAATGGTAAGTACAGATAAGGTGCAGATGATGAATAAGGTCAAAATCCAGAATCTTGCCAATAAGCAGATAATGGAATTTACCTTAGTCGGTGAAACTGAGGCTGATTTTGCTCATGGAAAGCTGGCTGCCACAACACCTATAGGAAAAGCTCTTATGGGCCATTCAAAAGATGATGTGGTGGAGGCGAACGTGCCGTCAGGCGTGCTTAAATTTAAAATCCTTGATATTAGCATTTAAGATTATGCCGACCATATTTACAAAAATCATTAAGGGAGAAATACCTTCATATAAAGTAGCTGAGAGTGAGGATTTCTATGCTTTTTTGGATATTAGTCCTCTTGCAGCCGGTCATACTTTAGTTGTGCCGAAGCATACGGAAGAAGATTATATTTTTAATCTTGACGATAAGACATATTCCGGTTTGTGTGCATTCGCAAAGAAGGTTGCCGTGGCGCTGAAGGCCGCTATACATTGTAAGAGGGTAGGTGTGGCGGTACTTGGGCTTGAAGTTCCTCACACTCATATTCATCTTGTCCCTATGCAGAGCGAGGCCGATATGGATTTTAGAAAAGAGCATCTGAAGTTTTCACAAGAAGAGTTCAGGGCTATTGCTGATAAAATATTTGCTGAATATGAGAAATTATAGTATATTGGCTATTATGGGGGCGGCATTATTGTTGTCTGCCTGTAACAATGCAAGAATCAATGGAACTCTTAATGGAGTTTCGGAGTCTGATATTATAGTTAAAATGCTTGATGTCAATAAATTGATACCTCTTGATACAATAAGGACGTCTAAGAATGGCGCTTATTCTTATAAAGCCCGTATTGCTAAAGGACAGCCTGAATTTATATATATATACTATAAGGATATCAAGGTGGCATCGATGTTATTGGAAAGGGGGGATAAAGTCAAGGTTGTCTCTGATACTATGGGCCATTATTCTGTAACAGGTTCTCCTGAGACGGAGAAACTTATGTCGGTAGAGCGTGATGAGTCTGATTTCTTAAATAGCTTTTCATCCAATAGCGCCAGATTAGACGATTTGCCTGATGGTTCTCAGGAGTCTATGGCTTTGCGAAGAGAAATGGCAAAGCAATATATATCCTATTATAGGGGCAGGGTGCAGTATATCATGTCCAATCCTTATTCTCTGACAATAATACCTGTCCTATATCAGAATGTAGGAAATATGCCGGTTTTCAGTCAAGCGACTGATGCAATTCTTTTTAAAAATGCCTGTGATTCTCTTAAGTCTGTGTATCCTTTATCCAAGTATGTCAAAGCTTTGGAAGAAGAGACGGAGAGAAGATTTAATCTACTTAATCTCAGCGCTAAGTTCAATTCTGCCAAAGAGATTACTTTTCCGGAATTAGAACTTCCCGACATCAACGGCAAAAAGATTAAACTGAGCGAATGCGACTCAAAACTTATAGCTATTTATTTCTGGACGGCTGCGGTTGCAGAACAGAAAATGTTTAATCTGGATTTGCTGAAGCCTGTTTATGAGAAATATCACAGTAAAGGGCTTGAAATTTTTGCCGTGTCTTTGGATACCGACAAAAATATTTGGGCCAATGTTGTCAAAAGCCAGAATCTACCATGGATTAATGTTTGTGATGGTCTTGGTGCGGCGTCGGTTGCAGCAAGAGTATATAATGTGTCACAAATCCCTATGGTCTATTTCATAAAGGATGGGCAGCTTCTTGCCGATGTAGGAGTCAGAGATGGCAAATCTCTTAAAAAATATATTGAGAAGAATTTAAAATAGGTTGTTGTGGCTTTTTGTAGCAATAAATTCTTTGAGATAGAATGGTTCGAAATAGGCTACATCTCTGAAATTTTCAGCCCGATACTCTCTGAGTGCCGGGTTTTTCATTGAAGAAGCCTTTGGCCATGCCTTTATGAAAAAAGCATTTCGGTTAGTTATTGCATCACGGCATTTTTCAGCGCCATCACCAATAAACAGTACCGGGCCTTCGGAAAGCTCTTTTGCAAAACTTTCAGAGTCTATTATCTTTGGCTCTGTTTCTGTGAGCTGTGAGCCGTTAGTCGTAAATACTGCCGTATAGACTTCCATTCTTCGGGCATCTATCATTGGAATTATATATTTGCAGCCTTCCGGCAGTAAATTTTCATCAATTGCTTGGGCGGTCAGAATGTCTAATGAACCGACTGCAAGGAGAGGTATTCCGGCACCGAAGCAGAGACCTTTTGCAGTTGAAACCCCGACTCTGAGACCTGTATATGATCCCGGTCCCATGCTGACACATACAGCATTGCAGTCTTTGACTTTAAGTCCTCTTTCATCAAGCATTTCTTTGATGAATAGAGCAGTCAGAGAAGAGTGTTCCCTGTTGGAATTTTCTCTATACGATATTATTTTTCCGTCCTCAATCAAAGCGGTAGAGCAAAGGGCAGTAGAGGTTTCGATCAGAATGATTCTATCCATAATAGTTGATTTTACGGTTTCATCAAAAGTTCCTTAAAATAAGGAAAAATGGTATAGGCGAAGTCTTTGATAGGGCTATATAATACCGAACGGCCAAGAATTTCTTCGCTTACAATATTGAATTTAATATTAATAGTATTAAAAAGGATAATGAATAATCCTATGAAAAGGGTGGCCTTAAGCAAGGCAAATACCACACCCAGCATTTTGTCGAGCCAGTCTAACATTACAAGTTTTATCAAAGAACCGATTAGTCTGCCAATAAGATAAAGGCATATAATCACAACAATCATAATCAGTACAAAAGCAATGATGTACAATACTTGTTCCTGCACCTCGATATATGGTTGTAGCCAATGGCACACTGAATTTGCAAATTTAAAAGAAAGCCAAGCTCCGAGAAATATCGAAACCAATGCAGACAACTGTGAAATCAATCCTTTGGTGATGCCTTGTATCAGAGCAGGGATAAAGCAGATAAGGATAATAATGTCTATGGCATTCATATCGTTTTGTAAAGTATGGAAAATGCGTTATATTTGTCAATTAAAATCGTATTGTCCGATATAAGGACGCAATTGCAAAATTAGGTAAAAAATATGACTTTCAAAGAATATAAAGGGTTGGATCTTGTTGCTGTAGGCAATGAAGTGCTGGAGCAGTGGAGGAGTAATCATACATTTGAAAAATCATTGAAACTCAGGGAAGGAGCTCCGGAATATATATTTTTTGAAGGGCCTCCGTCTGCAAATGGAATGCCCGGTATCCATCATGTTATGGCCAGATCCATAAAGGATGCTATTTGTAGGTATAAGACCCAGACCGGTTATCGTGTGGAAAGGCGTGCAGGCTGGGATACTCACGGTCTTCCTGTTGAAATAGGGGTTGAAAAGAAACTTGGAATTCATAAGGAGGATATCGGCAAGACAATTTCTGTGGAAGACTATAATGAAACTTGTCGAAAAGAGGTGATGAAATACACCAAAGAGTGGGTTAATCTTACAGAGAGAATTGGCTATTGGGTGGATATGAATGCCCCTTATATCACTTATGACAATCGTTATATCGAGACTCTATGGTATCTTCTTAAAAAAATATATGACAAGGGGCTATTGTATAAAGGATATTCAATACAACCTTATTCGCCGTCAGATGGTACAGGATTGAGCTCCCACGAACTTAATCAGCCCGGATGTTATAAGGATGTCACAGACACCACTGTCACTTGTCAGTTTGAAATCATCAAAGATGAAAAATCTCAGATGCTCTATGGGTGCGAGACTTTGCCTGTATATTTTTTGGCATGGACGACAACGCCTTGGACTCTGACATCCAATACTGCATTGTGTGTCGGTCCTAATATAGAGTATGTAAGAGTGATGTCATTCAATCCGTATACGGGAGCTGAAGCAATATATGTGGTTGCAAAACAATTGGTTAATTCATGGTTTAATGAAAAGGCTTCCGGTATTGGTTTTGAAGATTATAAGAAAGGCGACAAACTTGTACCTTTTAAAGTGCTTGACGGTGTTTTCAAAGGCTCCGAACTTGTCGGTATAAGTTATCACCAGTTGATCCCTTGGTTCAAACCTCTTGAAGGCGAGGCTTTCAAGGTTATTTCAGGCGATTATGTTACTACGGAGGACGGTACCGGTATTGTCCATATTGCTCCCACTTTTGGTGCCGATGACAAGAAAGTGGCTGCTTCTTTCGGTATTCCTCCGATGATGGTTATAGATAAGGATGGCAATAGGCAGGCTCTTGTTGATCGGGAAGGGCGTTTCTATAGGCTTGAGGACTTAGATCCGGAGTATGTTGCTTCCAATGTCTCTGAAGAGTATAAAGAATTTGCAGGCCGTTATGTCAAGAATGCTTATGATGATTCATTGGCTGCGGATGCTCCTACTCTTGATGTGGACTTGTGTGTGGAATTGAAAGTAAAAGGCAAGGCATTCAAGATTCAGAAGCATGTGCACAGTTATCCTCATAGCTGGAGGACAGACAAGCCTGTTTTGTATTTTCCTTTAGATGCATGGTTTATTAAGACTACTGCTGTCAAAGATGAGATGGTGGCTCTTAACAAAACCATTATATGGAAACCTGAATCGACAGGGACAGGCCGTTTCGGGCAGTGGTTGGAGAATATTCAGGACTGGAACTTGAGCAGAAGCCGCTTCTGGGGTACTCCGTTGCCGGTTTGGAGGACAGAGGACGGTAAAGAAGAGAAATGTATAGGTTCTGTGAAAGAACTTTATGTTGAAATGGAAAAATCTGTCGCCGCCGGTGTAATGTCAGCCAATCCTTTTAAGGAGAAAGGTTTTGATCCTGAAGATATGTCGCTCGATAATTATAATAAAATTGATCTCCACAGACCTTATGTGGATAATATTGTCCTTGTATCGAATTCGGGTCGCAAGATGTTCAGAGAGAGTGATTTGATTGATGTATGGTTTGATTCCGGGGCTATGCCTTATGCTCAGGAAGGCCTTAGGGGGCTTGGTACTCCGAAGTTCGGTTGTACGGCTGATTTTATTGCGGAAGGTGTGGATCAGACAAGAGGATGGTTCTATACTCTCCACGCAATACATACGATGGTAAGCGGTACTCCTGCATTCAAGAGAGTGATATCCAATGGTCTTGTTTTGGATAAGAATGGGGATAAGATGAGCAAGAGACTGGGAAATGCAGTTGATCCTTTCAGTACCATAGATAAATTCGGAGCTGATGCTCTTCGCTGGTATATGCTTACAAATGCTCAGCCTTGGGATAATCTACGTTTTGATGAGGCCGGTGTTGATGAAATTAGAAGGAAATTTTTTGGTACCCTATATAATACATATTCATTTTTTGCTTTGTATGCAAATGTGGATCATTTTGACCCGAAGGCGAAGAGGATTTCTATAGAAAAAAGACCTGAAATCGATAGATGGATAATATCTTTGCTCAATACCCTTATAAAAGATGTTAAGGCTTCTTATGAGGATTATGACATAACATCAGCCGGGCGTATGATTCAGGATTTCGTGTGTGATAATTTAAGCAACTGGTATGTGCGTTTGGGTAGAAAGAGATTCTGGGGCGGAGAGATGGATGATGACAAATTGTCGGCCTATCATACCTTATATGAAGTCTTAAGAACTATTGCTGTGCTTGCTGCTCCTATAGCTCCATTCTATATGGAAAGGTTATATTTAGATCTTGTGCCGTCAGGTTCGGAATCGGTGCATTATGTTATGATGCCTGAAGCTGATGAGACCGTTATCGATAAAGACCTTGAGGAAAGGATGAGTCTGGCTCAAAGGGCTTCTTCAATGGTGTTGGCGTTGCGAAGAAAGGTAAATATAAAGGTGCGTCAGCCATTATCCAAGATTATTGTTCCTGTAATCTCCGATAAGGTACGTCAGCAGCTTGAAATGGTGAAAGATCTTATTTTAAGTGAAGTCAATGTTAAAGAGGCGGAGTTTATTTCAGATACAGCAGGCGTTATTACAAAGAAGATTAAGCCTAATTTCAAAAGCCTTGGCAAGAAATATGGCCGTCAGATGAAAGAGATTGCTGCTGCCTTCTCCGGATTTAGTCAGAAGCAGATTTCAGAGATCCAGTCTTCTGAGGCTGCAAGCGTTGAATATACATTGAAATTAGCTTCAGGAGATGTGGCCCTGAATCCAGGAGATTATGAGATTTCGTCGGAGGATATGCCCGGATGGCTTGTAGCTTGTGACGGACCGCTGACTCTGGCTCTTGATATTGAAGTGTCGGAGGCTCTAAGAAAGGAAGGTATTTCAAGAGAATTGATTAATAGGATACAGAATCTTAGAAAAGATAATGGATTTGAGGTGACCGATAAGGTCGTTGTGAATATTTATGCTTCAGGTAATAATAAAGAGGAGATAGAGGTTTCGTTGGCCGAGTATTGCGATTATGTGGCTTCGCAGACCTTAGCCCTTTCTGTTTGCCTGTATGATATGAAAGAGGCTCCGGATAATGCTCCGGAGGTGGAATGGGACAATGAACCGATAAAGATTCTTGTCTTTAGAAAACATTAGAACTTTTAATACTTATTGGTATGGAAGAAATTAAGAAAAAGACTGTACAGACAGCTGATACAAAGTCCGAAATCGAAAGGACAAGATATAGCGATGAGGAACTCGCCGAATTTAAGGGTATCATTATAGAGATGCTTGATAAGGCGAAGAAAGAGTATGATACTCTTCGCAAAGTCGTTATGCACAACGGTACTAATGATATTGAGGACACTATTCCTTCTTTTAAGACTGTTGAGGATGACGGGGCTATGCAGCTATCCAAAGAAGAGGCCAGCCAGCTTGCACAGAGGCAGTATAAATTCATTCAGAATCTTGAAGCTGCTTTGGGTCGTATCGAAAACAAGACTTATGGTATATGTCGTGTTACAGGTAAACTTATACCTAAGGAGAGGCTTCGCCTTGTGCCTCATGCAACACTTACGGTCGAGGCTAAAGAAATGTTGGCTAAAGGAGGAAAGAATTAGTCTGATATGAAGATTTCCAGAGGGAAAGGCCTCCTTATTCTTGGCGTAGCCCTTGTAGTCATTGATCAGATAATTAAAATTCTGGTCAAGACAAACATGTCTATTGGCGAACATTTCAGCGTGTTCGGTAATTGGTTCCAGATTTTTTTTATAGAAAATGAGGGGATGGCTTTTGGAATGAAGTTCGGAGGAGCTTGGGGAAAATTGTTTTTGTCTCTGTTCAGGATAGTGCTGTGCGGTTTTTTGTGCTGGTGGATTACAAAATTGGCACGTAGGGGGATGGGCTTTGAGGTTGGCAGTGGAGAGGTAGATGTTTCCGTCAAGTGTGAACCTTCAGGTAATGCCGGCAAATCCTGTGTCTCTCCTAAGTTTAGAAAAACCAAATCACTTGAGACATTCAGGCATGGTATCGATGGGGATCTTATGGTGCCTACAGGTGTGCTTGTAGGGCTTACGATGATAACAGCAGGTGCTTTCGGCAATATTATAGATTGTCTTTTCTACGGTCAGATATTTTCAGCATCCGAACCGGGTGTTGTAGCCTCGTTCGGAGGGAGTTATGCACCTTTTTTGTTCGGTAAGGTGGTGGATATGTTTTATTTTCCTTTGATAGATACAACTTGGCCCTCATGGCTGCCTTTTATCGGAGGGCGACCTTTTCGCTTTTTTGAACCTATTTTTAATTTCGCTGACAGTTGTGTTACTGTCGGAGCTTTTTATCTGATATTATTCCACTACAAATTTTTTACAACAGAAGACAAGAAGAATTAGTTGATTATTGATTTTATCGGCGATATTCGGTTGATAAAAATTGTCAAATGTTTGTAAGTAAATAGAAAATAACTATATTTGTATTCTCGATTTATGAGAATAAGCAACCCGTAATGGGAAGCAACAGGAGAGGTGGTAGAGTGGTCGATTACGGCAGTCTTGAAAACTGTTGAGCTGCGAGGCTCCGGGGGTTCGAATCCCTCCCTCTCCGCAAACAAGGGTGTAAATCAACGAGTTACGTGATTTGCACCCTTTGTTACACCCGAAAATCATTTCTTATTTAATATCGGTGTTTCCGAACGAGGTGTTTTGACAGGTGGCGTAATTTTCAATAGTAGGGGCATTGAAAAATCTACTCCCATCAACAGAGCTTCTCCTGCTCCCATTGTAGGCAAGAACGATAGCATACTCTTATTAAGTGACGAAGCTGCACTTTCTACAGCCTTTTTGTCTTGTTCGTTAATTAGTCGATGAACAATAAAAGTTCCCATTTGACTAAGTACACCTAGCGGAATATCTCTCGGCATCTGAGTTGAAAGACATAAGAATAAACCATATTTACGGGCTTCTTTAGCAATAAGCTCAATACCCTGAAGGTAAAAGGATGTGTTATCGTCCGCACTTATTTTTTTGTTCAAAAACTGGTGTGCTTCGTCTATGAATAGAAGAATAGGCTTTTGCCTAAAAGAGCAGGTCCTCGCCTTTCTTAAAAGTTGAGTAGCAATAAAGTCCACAATAACTTCTCTAATAGCGAAGTCATAAGATAGTTTTTCAAAACCTATGCGTAATATGGAGCCTTCCCCATCACTAAAAGATTCAATTGTATCCATTATAGACTTTTGGGTATTTTTCTTATCAATGCCAAGAGCAGACTTCACAGTTGGATTATTCAAAAACAGATTAATACGAGCCAGTAGATGAGCACTATATCCTAGCTTAAACGCGTCTTCAACGTATTTTTGACTCTGCTCTTTTACGCTCTCATTTCTCACTTGCTGACCTAAACTCAATAAGTCAAAATCTCCATTTATACAGTATGGTAGATTTTGAGATATGGTTGATGACACGCTGGCAACACTCTGACCGACTTTTACGCCTGATGTTAATTTTCCTCCATATACAAGTCTCAAAGTATTAATTGCTTCACAGAGTATTGTAGACGTGTTTGGTGAATGTTCACGAAACAAAGAACAAAAATCACTATTTGATAGTTGAGAATACGGAAAAAAGGAATCCTCGCCTACTATACAATGGTCTGCTTTAGAGATGTCCTTATATTCCCCTGTCGCATCTATTAGAATGACCTTGTTGGAAGTCTTATCTTGAACTTGTTCCATCAATTTAGCCATTGTCCAGCTCTTACCACCTCCAGTAGTCCCAAGAACTGCACAATGCCTACCAAATAAAGAATCTAATGAGACTTCACAAGCTACATTGTTTGATGTAAGGTTACCTAGTGGAGCGTATATTACTTTGTCGTATCTTCCGCCAAATTGGCTAACGTATTTTTTTATCTGCTCATTCGAGCAGGCATACACTTTAGATCCAATGTGAGGATATCGTCCAACAGTCTTTTCTATCTTTTCTGGATTGTAGATATCGAAAGACAAAAGAAGCTCTGCTTTTCCTGAAGGATGGAATATAGAGTCATCCTCTAAAATAGCCTTCTCGGTAATACTCTTTCGCTCGCTATCAGGAAGAGCTACCTCAGTAATTCTAGCCAAAAAGCCATATTGTTCGCCTTCTATTACCACAAAACAACCAACATGCCCTCCTCCAAATGCGTAACCTTCATGATAGAAAGACTGAAGCTGACGAGAAGAAGGAAAATGAATGCGAATATATTGCGGAGCAACTTCATTCACATAGCCTAGAAAATGATTATGACTGAATAGATTCTTCATTGGAGGAATAAGTTTTATTCTCAGGAAAACTCTCTGTAAAATTTTTGAAGGTATCAAACACTATAGATACATTGCGCTTAACTTCGTTACCATCAAAGTACTCTTTTAATTCTTCTCGATCAATCGTTTCATTACTATTGTAGTTTACAATAACTAGCTGGAAGCTTGGATTCTGATTAACCGCTTCAAGAATTACATTTTGAATGTGTTTATCTCTAAAGCCAAAGCCTACAACTATCAAAAGAGTGTTCTCTCTACGCAAAGCTTGCTGAAAACGCGACATCATCTCAAAATATGGTTGTTCATATGAACTTTCATATTTATCAGAAGCTGGATAAACGATTAATGGAGATTCGGTAGAATTCACTTGCTGGACTATTCCTTGTTCCGTTTTTTCCCAAGTCAAGGAACCATGCATTTTGTATAAATGAAAAACTTTAGACACGAAACTTTCTTCATCCTTGAGTCTAGTTCGCTCTCTTTGTACAATATCGTAGTCGAAATAGCGTCCAGAGAAAGTCCTAGGAAAAGTGAATGAAAAACCATCAATCACAGCATAGCCACCTTCTTGGGCTGCTTGTTCAAATAGGGTATCATAATTAGTAGTGAAGAGTTGTACTCTCGGTTCACTAGCCTTACGCGCTGTGATTTTATCTAGAAATGTTTTGCGTGGGGCATTTGAACTATCTAATTCTAACTGACATGCATCTCTTATGATTTTTTCTAATTGTTCTCGAAAAGGCTTAAGCCTAGAAGCCTTTTCTTCACTTATTTTCTCGACTAGTAGGATGTGGGAAAGAAAAGCCTCAATATCTTTATCGTTTGCAATTCTTCGGAGCTTATTGTCGCAGGGTAAAAGTTCCTTATATAACTGTTTGATGATATCACGACCACTCTTCCACAAACCGTTTCTTGTCTCTCCCTTGTTAGAACCATTGTCGAGAGAAGTACCTGCAGCTGCGAGGATAACGATGTGCTTAAAAGGCTGACGAAAGAATGTATCATAGAAGACTTGTTTCTCAGCCTCTGCTCGATCTTCAGTACATCTCTTATCTCCATCTATTTTAGGAATCTCAATGTTGTTGCGATATAGTTTATCGCTATCATGGGAGACGGTATATCCTCGTCTTATCAGAATCTCTTTATTCTTTTTTTCTTCGTCACTCATTGTTTTGTTTTGGTTACTCGATTTAGATATGTTTTAAGTGCATCATACCCCATCACACGCATAGTTTGCTCCATATAGGCATAGTCGGGAGTACCGTCTGCTTGGGAGGGGAGCATAATGATTTGTCGCTTCATACGTTGGGCGTTGAACTTGTAGCCATAGGCATATTTACCGCGTTGCTGAGCAATGGCGGTGGAGAGATAAAGGAGAGTATACTTATTGTTGGCATCTTCATCTTTCCAGCGTACACGTTTTACATCGTCCGAGAAAAGGGCTTCATAGGGATGATAGAACGAGAAGCCCACACTTCCATTGTAATTCACGCCCAAAACTTCTTTGTCAATGCTAGCATTAGCATTGTCTACAAACTCTGTAATACCATTGCACACTTCAGAAGCTCCAACAAAAGGGCGGTCACCTATTGTCATATCAGCCTTGGTAAGCCTTACCCCATTAGCAATATATAGAATGTCTTCCATAAAGAAAGGTTTCATTTTACCCCCCCCCCCGTTAACATTTGTTCACATTTCTTGAGTTTGAAGTAGCGCAATGCATCGTTAAGCCTATCTTGCTCTACCTTCTTCATAAAGGCAGACATAAACTCCCAGTCGGGTGTGCCATCGGCTTGGATAGGGAGCATCAACAAGAAGTGATTGAGCCTGGATTTATTAATTGCTCTGCCATGCCCAAAGCGAAAACGCTGTGCAGATATGCTACGTGCGATAAATAACAAACAAAACTTATCTAATGAGAACTTAGGATATAATGCTACTACATGACTATCTAATGCAAATAAATACTCTTGGTAAAAAGCTAAACCTGCTCCACCATCTCCGTCAAGATTAAGCGTGATGCAATGCTGAGGGAACAAACCCTTCTTATTCGGAGACACAAAAGCCTTAACACCATTATCCCCTTTCTTTGCGGAGATCAGGGGGAGTTCTCCATCAACTAAGGATACCATATTGTTTTGATTTCCTTTAATAGGGTTGAAGAAATCAGTAAGAGCAAACTCCTTCCATTTCCTATCTTCCAATGCACCAAGACTTATGATATGCTCAAGTAGTTGCTCTTCCAGTTTGGGGAGAACTTCTGATAAAAGTTCGTCCTCAACTTGCCTCATATAGGCTTCCATAAAAGCCCAGTCGGGTAGATGATTAGTACCAACAGGTAAAAACAACTTTCCTCGTCTTAAGCGAGTTAAGGTTGCACCATAACTTCCCCAACTAAACTTCTGAACAAGTATCTTGATTACTCTAATAACGAATAGAGCATTATACTTATTAAGCTGATGATGTCTTACGACCTGAATATTCTGCCCTGTATAAAAAGGAAAAGATTGATAGAATACAGTTTGGGTGTCAAGTCCAATAGTGATAACATTAGCTTCATCCATCGAGAAGCAAGCCTGCTTATCAATAAAACCATCTATACCATTATTATTTTCACTACGAGTGATGTAGGGATTATTGCCAAGTATACCTGTAAGTCGTTTCTTATCAATACTACTACTTGTTGATGAGATGTCAAAAAGATCCCCAAAGACAAATTCCTTCCACTCCCTATCATTCAGTTTCAACTTCTTACTCATTGCCTGTTGTGTTTTCGAAGAGGTAGCCTCTTCCGTGAGTAATCATATTGAACTGAAAGGTGAGATAGTCCGCCATCGTTTTGCGGAAGTCTTCCTCGGAGGGAATTTCATCATTGAAGTAGTAGAACGAATGCAACCATTCGTCCTCTGGTTTAATCGTAGTTTCTACGCAGAATTTACTTTCTGCTTCTATTTTCCCATTCCATACATCAAGAAGATGCTGTTTGCGGTCTTTGGCGGTGCCATTATCCACTAATCCCACGTGCTTAGCTACAATGAAACCATCGTCTTCGAAGTTGATGAACTTGCACTTCTTCTCCTTGGGGTGTGGTACGCCTGCCGTAAAGATGGCGATACAAGGATTTGTACCGACACCGTAGAAGGTATTATTATTGAGCGTTATCACCCCTTCTAGTGTGTGATGTTTGAGGATATTACGCTTGATGGTCTTCTCTGTGGTGGTCTTACCTGTAACAGAAGATTGCGGTATAATGACAATTGCCCTTGCATCCTCGCTTAGGGAATCAAGCAAATGTTCAGTAAAAGCAATCTCATACTTATCGGGATCATCTTTACTCCCCTGTGAATAAGGAGGGTTCATCATTCCGACTGTGCAGTGCATCTCTTTTTGAAGCTTACTCGCAGACTCTGCAAGGAAATCGAAGTTGTGCAAATTGCTCTTGCCATCACCACGCAATATCATATTGGTTGTAGCAATAGTAAACATATAGTCCTGTAGTTCAATACCCATCAATTGTTCTTTGCGGATAGAGCGTTGTAGGTCTAAGTCATCCGTCTGCTGCAACATTAAGTGCATAGCTGCAATGAGAAAGCCCCCTGTTCCACAGCAAGGATCAAGTACTCTGTCTGAGGGTTTTAATCCTATCAAGTCGCAAAATAGGTCTGTAATATGCCTTGGGGTAAGGACAATACCAAGATTTTGCCCATCCTTACCCGAATAAGCCATAAACTCCCCATAAAACATGCCTAAATAATCATCCGCGGACTGGGAATAAAGGATAGAACGATGAATACTCTCTCGTAAAAATTCGGTATATTCACGTAGGAGTGTTTTCTTGCTCTTTGGGTCTTTATCGTTAATCTTACGATTATCTCTAATGACTGCAAACTGTGCCAAAATCTTATCTCGCTTGGTAGTGGGCGAGACATTGGCACGAGTAAGATTGGCTTCGATGGCATCATATATTTTTTTGCCATCGGATTTAACCGTATCGCCCGTAAGATCGTCAATGGAAAATCCCTTAAAGCTTTCCTCTCGAAGCGCTAACAAAATCCCCGAAACCACAAGCGGTTTCTCTTGATTGGTCAGACCTCCTTTCCAAAGCATCTCGTGCAGCGTTTCTGCGTCTTTGAGTATCTCGGCAGTAGTCTTTTCCTCATCGCTTTCTTCTTGTAAAATCTCACGATGGTAGTAACGATCAATATTATCTTCATTGAAAGAGATGAAAGTTTCTACATCTGCCAACTCTTTAGGATAGAGACTGTCATCCAAAAAGATTGGGGTAATACGATGACGTTTTTCATCTCCAGAGACACCAATAGCAATGACTTTCTTGTAATTTGTATGTTGAATTATATGCCGTCCATAGTGTAATGCACCATTTACGGCATACACCTGTTTACTTGCTATGTCATCAAGGAGATTATTATCCTTACCTCGTTGCTCGTGATAGGCAATGTCGGCTTTATTTTCAATAACCAGTACAAAGTCTTTTACGACCCCTACAAACTCGGGCTTGCCTACATTCCCCGAACCTGCTTTTGAACCGGTCTTCAATGCTTTCTCTATCTCTGGAATATCTGAGCTTTGATAGCATAAATCTATATGAGCTGACTTCAGTAGCTCATACACCCATATATCAGTTTGTGCTTCTTTCTTTGCCATTTTATTTTACTAATTCTTTGGGTGAAACACTTAGCAAGTCTGCCACTTTGAAAATGGTGGCAAGGTTAAGTTGCTTGCGATTGCAAACGTATGCGTTGGTAATGCTGAAACTCATACCCAACTCTTTGGCGAGCCATGTTTGGGTGATCCCTCGCTTCTTCAAATGCTCCTTAATAAGGTTGCATGCTCTTTCTTCTGTCCCATCTAATTTAGTTTTCATCATTGAATTGTGAATAATAACAGTTAAGATTGCATTATCAAATACTGAATCCCGCAATTTCCAAAATAAGTACTATTATTGAAGAGAGCTTGAATACTAAAAAATTTCATCAAAAATATGTGGGAGGTCAGTGTTTAGATCTCCATTATAATCAACATGAGGAATCCCTAATTCTGAAAGAACTGTACCAAAACGCTTAAATCCATTACCATCTCGGCATGCGACCCAATGAACACCGCGCTGGTTGCATTGTGCTTTATTCTGATCTGATAGCGTGTCGGCAACGAAAACTTCAGTATCTCTTGCTATGATTGCATCGGCACTTTCTGGATTTCCTTGTCCCATTAATTTTACTTCACACTTGTAGTTCCTGCCATCGTTCTTTAAATAAAAATCAATCTCTCTCTCAACATCTTTGATGTATGCTCGTACAAAATGTTCGGCATCATAATGATCTTCACTTACATTATAAAGCTTGCATAAAGAAAGCATTAGGTACTTTTCAACGCGTTTGCCAACAGTACTCCATGCTCCTCCTCTAAGTGCTGCTCTCTTCACTGCTAATGTATTGATTAAGATGAGGCTTTCGCTAACATTAAGGTCTACACTTACTCCACGAAACTTAATATTGAGCGTGAGGTCAATATCAGGGTCGTTTTCAACGAGAGATTGGATGCTATTATAAAGATCCTCAAAATGTTCATTTGAGGCTTCTATCACAATTTGGCGAGTCGAACTTCGATACATATTATGAATAGTCTTTTTATTAAGTCCTGCATTAATAGCATATTCTTCAGCTGGTGTTGAAGTATTCATAAATGCTTTTTTATACCATTCAATTGTGATGTCTTTTGCATCAAGTTTTGCCTTTACTACTTTTTTAAAGAAACTAATTGCAAAAGACAAGAATTCAGTGTTGATTAAACTGACCACATGTATTCTATAATCATTTGCATTTAATACTTTGGTAATGATTTCTTTAACAATCGGTGCCGGAATTGTCATTTTATGTTTTTTTTGAATTCATCAAGGGATAAACATGAATAATCGTTCTGCCCAATACATACTGTTTCTTTAAGCAGATTTTGGATATATCGGAAGTATATTGGATTAATTTCTGTAGTAAAAAATTTTCTTCCTAGCGTTAATGCTGTTCTTCCTAATGTGCCACTTCCGCCAAACGGATCGAAAATCAGATCTCCTTTGAAGGAATAATAGTTAATTACTCTTTGACACAACTCTGGTGGGAATATCGCAGAGTGGACCTTATCAGATTTGGGATTTATTTGCCATACATTTGTAGTTTCGTACCCATCTGGAACTTTGCTTGCTTCAATTATTGCCGGACTATATTGTTTCATGTTCCAATCAATAAGTTTGTCCGATGGTTTTCTATATATCATTAGATACTCAGTAACGGTATTTGGCTTATAACCAAGAGGTTTTCTATGCTGGTGAAAACCACCAACTCGATTCTTAACACTATATTCTGGTTTCATCCATATAATGTCGTCAATGAATTCCCATCCCATATTTACAAGGATGGTATGTAAATCAAATGGTATCGGATATCGTTTACTTGAATGAGCCCGACTAATTCTTGGGACAATTATCGGAGAGGTGTTAACGATGAGAAATCTTCCTTCCTTTGTTGTCCTTAGAGTTTCTTTAAAGACCTCTCCCAAAAAGTGAAGGTATGCTTCATAACTTGGATATATAGAATAATCTCGTGCATTGTAATATGGAGGAGATGTGAAAGTAAGATGAATACTATCATCTGGAACTAAAGATAAAACTTCACGCACATCTCCATTAACTACTACATTTGAAAGATATGGTAAAACAAAGTCGTGGGGATTAGTTGTTTTTTTTTCTATCTTGTTTGCAAAGTATTCTTTTTCTATTACTTTCTGTATTACTTCATTTTCATGTGTTCTTAGCCGTTTAAGATGCTTGTCAACATCTGAATCCCCTTTGAAAATTAGAAGTCCTCTAATAGCTTGGCATACAATTTTTGGATCTTTATCATTCAAAAAGGAATACAGAACATCTTTCCCATTATCAGACCTTAACCGTCCAATAGATGATACAGCTTCTCGCCTAACGCTTGTGCTTGAATCACTGAGCGCTACTTCTTCAAGAACACTTAAATACTTTTCCGACTTAAGCTTGCCAATATTTTTGACTGCAATAGTTCGCAATTTGTCATTATCATAGTTTAATAAAGAAATGAAACAATCCCCATCAAAATCAGATGAAAGGTGCCCGATTTTTTCAAGATATTCAGCAAGGGCGTTTGTATTATGTTTCAGTTGCTCAATATTTAATTTAACAGCAGCGCAATCAACAGTTCCCATTTTCAAATTATCTTTAAGAATCAAATATACTGTTTTTTCAATATTTTTTATCAAAGTAATAAATATATTATTGCAAGTGTGGATTTTTCTACTGTTGGCTGTCCGGTAAAAAAGAATGACTTTGTTCTGTTTGAGATGATATTTATAGAGTGGGGCTGTATCGCTCTGCGAGATATTGCTTTACCTCGTCATCGGTTAGCCGTCTTACCTGAGTGTTCGCAAATTCCTTGTATTCCTCTATGCGGAAGAGCGGAGTCATCGTGCTACATGTTTTTCCTTGATTCTTCTTCAAGTATAAATCCAAATCTTCCTTGTTTGCAAAGATTTTGTATGAGCATCTGCCTTTTCTATCCTTTATCTCATAGATACCGCAGGACTTCTTCATCGTATAGTCTGCGGTACGCAAATACAGCTTTGCAATCTCTAATGATCTGAAAGGGAAGTTCCATCGCTGTAGATTTCTTTCCGAATCATGTTCTATGCAGATGCAACGACCACAGGTGCCACATATATACTGCGTATGGTAAGTAAGGCAATCCATTGGGTTGAGCAATGGCGTAATCCGGCTCTGATTAGTGTAACATTCCTTGCACATTATATCTTGCATTAAACTGTTTTCCATTTTTCCGGCAGCTTTATTACACGTGTAAAAATTCACGCTATAGTAGATGTGTTGCGTTGTTCTATCTTTTGATATTATTTACTCATTGCATTAACTATTTGAACGTCTTGCCAAAAGGCAGCAATGATAGTCCGGCCATCTTAAAATGCTGCATCCCGAAAGGTATGCCTATTATCGTAATACAAAGTATAAATCCAAAGAATATGTGCATTAGCGCAATCTCCCACCAGCCCAATATAATCCATAGTATGTTCATAAAGAGATTGGTACAGCCGATTGAATCCTTTCCTTCTATAACTTGAGTCCCAAAAGGCCATAATGAAAAAGTTCCGAATTTGAATAATTGAAAGCCGAAAGGAATGCCTATGATTGTCAGGCAGAAAAGCAATCCTACGATATAATATACCAGAGCAATAACCATTCCGCCCAAAATGAGCCATACGATGTTTCCAATAAATTTCATAATTAAGCTATAATTTTGAGATTGAATAACAAATAAATACAGATATATAACCTAAGAATTATGTTTTTTGCAGTATTAACTACAAATGTGCTTAATCCTTGTTTATAAGCCTGAAGTCTCAATGAAATCATATACCGGGGCGAATTTCCGCTAAAACTATCGGATTCGACAAATAAACAGCCTTTAACATTCTTTTAAAGAATTTTTGATGACACAAAACTATTAACAAAATCAGTAAATCCCAAATCTTATATGACAATTGCATTTTGTGCTTTCCGAACAATATTTCAGAATACAGTGTATTATGAGTAAAATGATTATAGCAAAGCAATAATTAAATCAATAAGGTCGGAACAAGCAAGAATAACCTCCGAGTGGTGCTTTCACCGGTTTTACAGAGAGTGGTAATAATATGTTGTATTATAAACCTTCCGAATTAAATGTCTCTGGCAGTTTCAATAAAGGTTGGAATTTCCGCACTGTATTAAAGGGAGAATCATGTGGTACAACCATTTTCATCCCTGCTTCGGGCAAGCGCACCAGCAATTTTTTCATTGTACTGTCTGCTGTCGGTACTGGTTGTGAATATTTTTTTAGTACCCCGTACAATAATTACCAAGGAGCCGGGTTTGAAATGGGCACATATATTTTGTACCTGCGGCACGGATTTGATCGTGCGAATAACTTCTCAGTGCGTCCAGTCGCAGAAAATTAGCTTCATCACAATTGATTTCAGCCGGCATTCCCAATAAAAGGAATGCCGACTGCTTTTCTAAATTTAGTATTGATTTTCTAAAGCGTTCATACAAACTCTGGCAGCATCGGCATCAGGGAGGCATTCTAAATTATAAAAACTTGCTTTCATGGCAATAGAAGAAGCCGTAGCTGTGATATTGTCCATTATGCTTCTTTCCCATCTTATGCAGGAAGAAGATGCCAATATGCTTGCATAGGCTTGAATCCCAATTATTGACTGAATCTTGTTTTCAGGAGCCTGATTGAGCCTGACAATGGCTCTGACCTTTACCTTTACGTTGCGGTAGCAAGGAGTTTTTCCGCTCCATGGACTACCATATACAAACAGAGTTTTTTTCCCTTCTCCTATGTCTTCCAATCGGATTACAGGGTTGTCATCGTTGATGAGGTCGCACCCTTCGATATTATTGAGCCATAGGCGGCTGTGTGTGCTTTTACCGGTACCGCTTGTGCCCAAAAACATATTGGCCATACCTTTGTGCCTTACGACAGAAGAATGTATAAGCAAAGTGTTGAAAACGGCTGCATTATATGTATATAGCAGCATTAGGGCTGTGGATATTTGAAATGCGATTGTGTACGAACCGAAACCTTTTTTTGGATAAAATTCGCCTGATTTATGGTCTTTTGATACTTTCAGTGTGCCTGCAATATGATCTTTGTCAGCATCAAATTCGTATATGGTTTCTCCATTATGGTCGTAAATATAATAGCATGGAGGATAGTCGTCCACCTTTAGCATCAGTCTGAGATTGCCGGCTTTTTTTTCAGCAGCAAGCCATTCAGGTTCACCTGCACATATTTTCAGAGAAAACAATTCAGCTTTTTCTTCTGTTAGGAATGGCTCGTATTGCGAAAAATCCAAAGTATTTTTGTCCATTTTTTCCGGCAGTTCTTCACGATTACGAACAAAAGTTCTTGCAGGCACATTGTCTCCGGCGCGTATAGGTTTTATGTCCGGTTCCTTTCCTGCTGCAGCGAAGTTTATTCTTGACTGTACGGGTTCAGTATATTGCATGAAATGCCAAGGCGCTTCTAACATCACGCTAAAAGTATGTCCTCCGACCTTATAATTTTTAATTTCCATAAATACAAATATAGACAGAATATTTCTATGACTTTGTCAATGACCTTGAAAATCAATACAAATTTATTAATTTTGCTTATTATTTGTTGAATATACCCCGGATTTCATAGGGAGTCCCCTTTAAAAAGATATTCGGCTAATGCTTATATAATGAAAAAAAGAACAAGAGTCAGATTTGCTCCGTCTCCTACAGGGCCTCTGCATATTGGAGGTGTCAGGACTGCACTATATAACTATCTCTATGCCAAGCAGCACGGAGGTGATTTTATTATCAGAATAGAAGATACGGATTCTCACCGCTTTGTACCGGGAGCGGAAAAATATATTATCGATGCTTTGAATTGGTGCGGGATTATCGCCGACGAGGGAGTGGATGAGGCCGGAAATGTGGTGGAGGAACCGTCAAAGAAGCATCCTCACGCCCCTTACAGGCAGTCGCAGAGAAGAGAAATATATAGAAAATATGCCGAGCAGCTTATTGAAGCCGGATATGCCTATTATGCTTTTGATTCTTCTGAAGAACTCGATGAGCAGAGGGCAAAGGCAGAAGCCGATGGCCGTACATTTATATATAATCGTCTGACAAGAAGGAATTTGCGCAATTCTCTGAATATGTCTTCTAAAGAGGTAGCAGTGCTGCTTGAAACGACTTCCGACTGGACAATTCGTTTCAAGATGCCCGAAAATACAGTTGTGGAGATGGATGACCTTATTAGGGGACATATTGAGGTGAATACAGACACTTTGGATGACAAAGTGCTTTGGAAGAAGGCTGATGAACTACCTACCTATCATTTGGCAAATATTGTCGATGATCATCTTATGGAAGTGACAGAAGTCATAAGAGGGGAGGAGTGGCTACCCTCATTGCCTCTGCATTATCTTTTGTATCAGGCATTTGGTTGGCAGGATTCTATGCCTCGTTTTGCACATTTATCACTTTTGCTGAAACCTGACGGTAAGGGTAAGTTAAGCAAACGTGACGGTGATAAGCTCGGATTTCCTGTTTTCCCTCTCAAATGGGTTAATAGCGATGGAGAGGTGTCCAGAGGTTATCGTGAGGACGGATATTTCCCTGAAGCATTCGTGAATCTGCTGGCATTTCTTGGCTGGAATCCAGGCGATGACAGGGAGATTTTTTCAATGGATGAACTTGTAGAGGCTTTCTCTCTTGAACGTATTGTCAAGTCAGGCGCCCGTTTCAATCCGGAGAAAGCACATTGGTACAATAAAGAATACCTTCGTATGAAATCAGATGAAGAATTGACACGGTTGTTTGTGCCTTTGCTTGAGTCTCACGATATTAAGGTGGTTGAGTGTCCGGCATGCGCAATTACGGCTGGTGCTGATTTCAATGCTTTAGGAGCTGATTTCAAGAATCATATATTCACGTTCGATTATGTGAAGAAAGTAGTGTCTCTAATTAAGGAAAGAGCTACTTTCGTAGCTGATTTTTGGACAATAGCCTCATATCTGTTTATAGCTCCTGAGGAGTTTGAAGCCTATGGAGTCAAGGCCGGAGCAGCTGTAGAGCAGAAGCCTGCCGATCCGAGGAGGCAGACCGATCCGAGGGCTAAGGTCTTCGATGATGCCGTTACTGCACCATTCCTTGCAAAAGATGTTGATAAGTTCTGGAAGCCTGAAAATTCGGAATCTGCCCTCAAAGTGGGTGAATATCTGAATAAAGAGTATACAGGCGATTTTTCAAAAGAAGCGGTGGAATCCGCTTTAGAAGAGTATATCAAGGTCAATGAATGGCCTATGGGCAAAGTCATGAATTGTCTACGACTTGCTCTTGCCGGTGCTTCCAGTGGGCTTGGTATAGCTGATATTGCGACCCTTATAGGTAGCAGAGAGTTTTCTCGCCGTCTTTCTTATATCCGTCAAAGATTGGGGTAAGATTTATCGTATATTTAATATTAAATGCTTTCGGGTAATAAAAATCAATAGCTATGATTATCGGAATTTGCAGCGATCATGCAGGTTATCAGTATAAGAGCAAACTGATACCTTTTCTCAAAAAAAAAGGATTTGATGTCAGAGATTTTGGCACGGACTCAGAGGAGAGCATGGATTATCCTGATGTGGCACATCCTCTTGCAGATGCTGTCGAGAGTAGGCAAGTTGATTGCGGAATAGCTTTTTGCGGCACAGGCAACGGTATGGCGATGACACTGAATCATCATCAGAATGTGCGTGCCGGCTTGGCTTGGAATTCTGAAATAGGCCGTCTTGTCAAAGCGCACAATAATGCAAATGTTCTGGTCATGCCTGCACGATTCATATCTTATGATATGGCAAAGCGTATTGTGAATATTTGGCTTGCCACACCTTTTGAGGGAGGAAGACATAAACGTAGAATTGATAAAATAGCCTGTCTATAGATTTCCGCTACTCTCGGTATGTTATTGACAGTAGATACTGATTTTCTGAAAAATAATCCTGAAGGTCTTGAACAAAGTATCGAGTCCTATCTTGATGGGATAGTAATACCTGTCGATAAGCCATATCGCTGGACATCGGCCGATGTTATAAGGAAGATTAAATTTGCGGCTTGCCGTCATTTCGGAAAGAAGAAATTAAAGGTAGGTCATGCAGGTACTCTGGATCCTTTAGCTACGGGCGTGCTTTTGGTCTGTATTGGAAAAGCTACCAAAATGGCCGAGACTTTTCAGAAGCATGACAAGGAATATGTGGCAGGCATCTCATTTGGAGCGACTACACCATCTTATGATCTTGAAAAGGAAATAGATAGACAATTCCCTTATGAACATATCACTGAAAAATCATTAAAAAATGCTGTAAGGTCGTTTATAGGGGAGCAGGAGCAGATAGCTCCCTTGTTTTCTGCGAAATCTGTCGATGGTGTCAGAGCCTATGATATGGCGAGAAGAATTTATAGACAATCCAAGATGTCCGGAGAGAGAATGGATGCCGAAGCGGAAAGCCTTTTATCTAAACAATGGATTAATATTTCTGAAATAGAAGTACTTAGTTTTTGTCCTGATGGCTCACCATACACCAAAATGCCGGTAGAAACTCCGGAGTCTTCCGGCAAGTTGCAACAAACATCTGAAACAGAGAATAATGCCCGCAATGCCAGAATCAAGGTAAATGACAACAGCGCTCTACATCTTCCACATGCAGATATTCGTATAGCATGCACCAAAGGCACTTATATAAGGGCGTTTGCAAGAGATTTGGGCGAGGCTTTGGATTCAGGAGCGCACCTGGATTCGCTTTGTCGCACCAAAACAGGTAATTTTTCTATTAGCTCTGCACTTAATATGAGACAAGCTCTTTCTCTTTTTAGAGAATAGTCTAAGTCGTGATTGTATTGACAAATTCTTCAGGTCGTGAATGGCGGGCTACACGGCGGATGGCTGCAATATTTTCCAATTCACTCCGATTGGAATTTTGCGCAAGTATCAATACGGGTTTGTCATCGATATTAAAATGGAATTTTCTCACGTTTTCCACAGTACTGAACCCAATCTTGTTTATATTGATATTCTCATTCGGCAGAGTAATTTCACCATTATAGATGTCCTCTGTCTCATCCTTGTATTTGAAATTGTTGTCAATAATAATAAGTTTTCCCAAGTCTGCTCCCACCACATCGATAAGATTCATCTTGAATCCTGTCGCAATGGCTGTAATATGAATTGTATCCCCAATATTAGGGTCGTCATCCCATCTGAGACCTCTTTTGAATTTGCTGACACTGCCGATATGTTCATTTATCATATCATTTATTCTGTTCAGCTCTTCCATTCTCAGTCCCTGTTCATTTTTGCCGACAGTGATGTTTATAAGGAGGTTTTTACATGTCTTAAGGTTGAAGTCATTGAGTAGCGGTGATTCTAAAGCACCTTTTACAGCATCTTCTATACGATTCTCCCCTGAGCCTGTACCGCAGCCGAGCAGTGCCATTCCGCTATCTTTCATCATTGTCTTGACATCCTCGAAGTCAGTGTTTATATAGCCTGATTTGCTTATTATCTCAACAATTCCTCTAACAGCAGTGGCTAACACCTCGTCAGCTCTTGGAAAAGCATCCTGTACAAGCTGGTTGCCGAAATACTCGTAAAGTTTTTCATTGTTGATAATCAGCAGGCTATCGACTTGTTTTTCTAATTCATGAATGCCATCTACAGCCTTTGCCAAAGATTCATCCCCCTCATTCTTGAAAGGTAGTGTCACAACGGCAACTGTCAGAATGCCTTTCTCTTTTGCCATCCTTGCTATGATAGGTGATGCTCCTGTGCCTGTACCTCCTCCCATTCCTGCCGTGATAAACAGCATTTGAGTACCATTATCGAGAACTTTTTCTGCAATTATATCTTTTGAAGCCAATGCAGCATTCCTGCCTTTTATAGGATTTGTTCCTGCCCCAAGTCCTTCGCCTAATTGAATTTTGACAGGAACGTTGCTCTTTTGGAGGGCTTGCGAGTCAGTGTTGCAGACAATGAAGTTGCAACCGCTTATTTTCTGATTGTACATATAAGTTACTGCATTGCAGCCACCTCCACCGACACCTATGACCTTTATTATTGAATTTTCAGGCACCCAGCTTGCATCTACAAAATCCGGTATATCTATATAATTGTTCATAATATTTTCATGATTAAACTGATTCATTTCCCATATTGTCATAAAGATTACCAACCAATTCGTTGAATTTCTTTTTCCATTTTACGGAAAGATTTAGTTTCTTATTATCTTTTTTGTCTTTAGATTTATTATTGTCGCTTTTGGATTTTATCTTTTCTCCGAAAAGATTGGTATCTGTCTCATCTAAGGTATCATCATTTTCTCCTTGAACTGCCGACCATTCTGCACTTAGTTCTTTGTCTCTTGCTTCTTGGCTTGTGTCACTTCTTGTTTCTTCTTTGATCTCCAATGACTCAATACAGCTTGGAAGCTCATCATTCTTTGCTGCCAGAATCATACCGATAGAGGTCGTTGCAGATGTCGAATATACACCATTGCAACCTGATGCAGAGAATTTGTTTCTTGCATATCCTGTACGTACATTATAGCCTGAAAGTTCTTTTATATAACTTGCTATATTACCTGTATTGGCTCCGCCTCCGGTTATCACGATACCATTTCTGAGCGAATCCGCCATTCCGCTAAGTTGGATTTCATAAAGTATGGCATCGATTATCTCTTTTACCCTGCAAGTGATGATTTCTGAAAGATACTTAACGGGAATCTGTTTATATTCACCGAGTTCGCTACCATCTATCTGAATTATTTTGTCACCGAAACTCAGAAGCTTGTCCGGCATACATATACCGTATGCCATTTTTATGTTTTCAGCGAGATCTTCCGATATGGAACATTCTGTACGAATGTCGGAAGTTATTACTTTGCCTCCAAAAGGAATTGATGCATAATATCTTAGGATTTTTCCTTTGTAGATAGTGACTGAAGTCGCCCCACCTCCGAAATCTATTAGAGCAACCCCATTGTCTGTCTCATCTTCCGTAAGCACGGCATTTGCTATGGCTCCCGGAGTAAAATATTTTTTAGCGATAGCTACCTGTATGTCATTGAAAACTTTGTCAATGGTCTTTACAGAACTTTTCTTACCTATGAATAATTTGAAATTGCCTTCAAATGAGGAGCTGATAACGCCAATAATATCACTTTCAATCAACTGGAAATTTTCATCGTCAGAAAAAGATTGAGCTATGGCTCCATATAGCTCTTCTTTTTCAGGATTTTCTAACGGATAACTGTCTTGTGCCATGCTTTTCAGACTCTCGACTTCTTCCACAGTAATACTTTCATCGGGGTTTGTTCTATCTACGCTGGCTTGTGACACTTCTTGTCGCACATCACAGCGAGGTAAACCTACAACTACCTGCATTATCTTGATTTTTAGCTGCTCCTCAGCATCTCTGATAGCATCCTTGATAGGAGCTGCTGCTTTTTGAGGATTGAAAACAGCACTGTTCCTTATGCCAAATGACGGTCTTTCACTGTAATACTGGATCTGTACATCGTCCCCCTCGATTTTTGCCACCGTCAGGGCAATCTTGGAGGAGCCTAAATCCACAGCTGCAATATAACGTTCACCCATATCTGATATTTTTTATTATTCTTTTCTACGGCAGATAATCCGGCCGTCAAATTTTACATTTACATAGGTATAATAGCCTTTGTCTTTTGCCGGGGCTATATATTTATAATAATCTTCTATTTTGCCGAATTTCTTTTCAATATCTTCAGGTCTGCCGAAAACAAATTTTTCATTGCCTTCAGAAGGCCATAGCACGATGTCTCCATTACTTTCAATGCTTATGCTCTTTAACCATTTATCTTTATTTCTGTCGGATTTGACAATATTTATAAGTTCAATGATACCATTAAGCCATTTTTGCTCTTTAAGTGTCTTTGCCGGTCCTTTGTAACCAGGTTCTACATGCAGCGGGATATATCCTTCCACAATACTTAATGTGGATTTGTATCCGGAATGAAGAGGAAATATGAATCCTTTCTCATCTGCATAATAACCTCCTGAATTAGTATTGAATTGTATAATAGGTTCTCTTTGAATGATTTTGATGTGAAGTGTGCCGTCAAGAGTAGTGTAAGCTTCGCTTCTAAGCACAGCGCTTTTGTTGTTGAGTATCTTTTCGATTTTATTCAGATTCACACTATCGATTCTTTGGCCTATAAAAGTGCCGTATTCATTCTTTATGGCATTTCTGACATCTTCCGAATTGACGAAGCCCAATGATGTACTGTCGGAAATAATGACTTCAAGTTTATGGCAGGTGATAGTACGTCTAAAGTCGGTGCTCTGTTTGTCCAGAACAACAACTAATACAATCAATAGCGCCAGCAGTGTGCATGACACTAATATCAGCCATATTCTTTTTATCATTTTCGTATCAGTCTCTTTTTTAGCAACTCTGTTATCGGTTCAATATACCTGTCAATATTTCCGGCCCCAAAGGTGGCAAGGACATCAATGGGTTCTTTCTCAAGATATTCCATGAGTTCTTCTTTTTTAAGAAGTATCTTTTCAGGAGCGCTCACCTTTTCTAAAATAACCTCTGATGTGATACCCGGTATCGGCTCTTCTCTTGCCGGATAAATATCTAATAGAATAAGTTTGTCAACCTTGCTCAACGCTTCTGCAAAACCTTCTGCAAAATCTCTTGTTCTCGAATAGAGATGAGGTTGGAAAATAGCAGTTAGTTTCCTGCCTTGAAAAATCTCTCTCATAGAACTTATTGCGCTTGACAACTCTTGCGGGTGATGAGCATAATCATCGATATACGACAATTTTTCCGTATTGATATGAAGATCCATTCTTCTTTTAACCCCTTCGTAAGTGGCGATCGCATTTTTTATATTCTCCGGACTTAAACCATAACTCAATGCTATTGCAGCCGCCGCAATACTGTTCTCCACATTTAGCTGGCCTGGGACACCGACTTTTATGCCTGTTATTATGCCTTTAGGATGTATCAAATCGTAGGTAAAGTATCCTATACTGTCATGAGTGGCATTACTTGCATAAAAATCTGCTGACTTATCACTATAATGATAGGTCATAAGCTTTGCTTTAGTGTTTTCAGATATTATAGGAAGTCCTTTTTTGACAATGAGTGTTCCGCTCACCTTAGATGCAAAATCCCTGAATGCCTGCCGATAATTTTCAGAATTTCCATAAATATCTAAATGATCCGCATCCATAGCTGTAATTACGGCAATATTCGGGTTAAGCTGAAGAAAAGAGCGGTCAAATTCATCTGCTTCAGCTACCATTACGGGATTGTGGCTGACAAGCATATTTGTATTGTAGTTTTTTGAAATCCCTCCTAAGAAAGCAGAACATCCTTCTCCGCTGTTTTTGAAAATATGCGCAACCAATGTGCTTGTTGTCGTCTTGCCATGTGTACCTGCTACGGCTAAGCATTTCTGTCCTTCTGCAATTTCTCCTAACATTCTTGAACGCTTTATTACCCGGTAGCCGTGTTCTTTAACATATACCAATTCTTTGAGGTCTTGGGGTACAGCCGGGGTATAAACCACCAGAGTGTGATCTTTGTCTTTAGGGATATAGTCGGGATTATCGTCAAAATGAACAGGAATACCCTCTTTGATAAGTTGGTCTGTAAGGGGGGAGGGAGTTCTGTCATATCCGCAAACAGCTATTCCCTTGAATTTATAATATCTGGCGATAGCGCTCATCCCTATACCGCCTATTCCTATGAAATATATTTTTTGATATGTAGCCATTATCTAACTATTTTATATGCTTCTTTTACAATAGCCATATCTGAATCAGTCATAGCCATCGTGGCGATGTTTTTTTCTAAAGATTCTAATTTTTTATGGTCTTTAAGTGTATATATAGCTGTTGCCATAAGTTTTTCTTCAGCTTCGGAATCGTTCACCAACATTGCTGCATTTTTATTCAGAAGAGCCATTGCATTATGTGTCTGATGATCTTCTGCTACATTGGGCGACGGTACGAATATAACGGCTTTATGGGCATTGCAAAGTTCAGATACGGTACTTGCTCCGGCTCTGGAAACAACAATGTCGGATATGGCATAAGCTAAATCCATTCTTTTTATGAAGTCAGTGTGGTGTATATGCGCGAGGAACTTTCCTCCTATACCTGTTTTTTGGGCATCAGACATAAATTTGTCCGTTTCTTCTTTATAATACCTTCCGCATTGCCATAATATCTCTACATCTTCTCCACCGGTGCAGCCGTCATTTATCCATTTCATCACCGCTTTGTTTAAGGTGGCGCTTCCCAGACTGCCGCCGACAATGAAGATATGCTTCTTTCCGGCATCGAGTCCATAATATTCGAGTCCCTCTTTCACCATTTCCGGACAGGCAGGTACTATATCTTTGCGTATAGGGTTGCCTGTCATAACTATTTTGTCTTCAGGGAAAAATCTTTCCATCCCCTCATAAGCAACGCATATTTTCCGGACTTTTTTACCAAGCATCCTATTGGTAAGTCCTGCATAGCTGTTCTGTTCCTGAATTAGAGAAGGTATTCTTTTTCTTGTTGCCTGATTGAGCATAGGGGCGCTTGCGTATCCTCCGACACCTATTGCAATATCAGGTTTGAAGTCTTTTATTATCTTCGAGGCCTTCCTGCGGCTGGCGAGCCATTTGAACGGAACCTGTAGATTATTTATTAGATTTCGCAGGTTGAGTTTTCTTTGCAGGCCGACAATAGGCAGTCCTACTATTTTATAGCCTGCCGCCGGCACTTTTTCCATTTCCATTTTGCCTTTGGCTCCTACAAAAAGTATTTCGTTTTCCGGATTGACTTCCATCAATTTATCAGCAATTGAGATGGCAGGGAAGATGTGCCCCCCTGTGCCTCCTCCGCTGATTATTATTTTTAACTTTTTGAATGCCATAATTTTATCAATTGTTTAAATCCATTTCTTCAAGTTCTCTTAATTCCTCCATGCTTGCTCTCAATTCTTCGGCCTCTTTCTCTTTTTTACGAAGTTCGATAGCCTCCTGTTCAATTTTTTTCTTAGCCATCCTGCTGATGGATAATATTATACCGAAAGCAAGGCTGAACATTATAAATGAATTTTTACCATAACTTATCATCGGTAATGTCTGTCCTGTCAAAGGACCTAAGTCTACATTAATCATCATGTGCAATAGAGCTTGTCCGGATATAAGCAGCACCAAACCTGCAATAGCGGTTTTAGCGAAGATTCCTCCGCAGTTTCTTATGATTATAGATCCTCTTGCCAGCAGACTTCCATATAGGATAAGCACTATTATGGCTCCGAATATTCCATACTCTTCTATTATAAAAGCAAACATATAATCTTCAAACATTATAGGCACTATGTATCTCTGGGTGCTCTTTCCTGGTCCTTTGCCTATAATGCCTCCTTCACTTACAGCAATCTTTGCACTGATTGGCTGTTTGTATTTGTCAAGTGCTTTTTGGAAATCTTTGGTTCCTACGGCAGCCTTTAGCTCTTTTTCCGGATTATTTCCTATTCTGTTGACTGCCGTGCCTATGTGTGTGAAATATTTGCCATCTGAAATATAATGTATCCCTACACATCCTGCCAGAAGAATGCCTACAATGAATACAAAAGGAATCAGCTCTTTGACTTTGATACCTCCGATGAGTATGGTTATCACCATTACCATTCCGATAAACAAAGCACTGGACATGCTGCCGCCGATGATGAGAACACATACGCTTATTATAGGCATATAGATATATATGGCTTTTTTCCAGAAATCCTTGCCCATAAATGCAAATCTTTTGGTTTTTGCCAATAGATTGGCTATTTTGAAATCATCTTTGTTGTAGGCGTCTACGGCCCATGCCAGATACATAATCATTACGATTTTGACTATCTCGAATATGTGTATCTGAATACTATAATCAGAAATGGGAATATTAATGATCCTATAGGCATTGTTGAGCTTAGCAGCTTTAAAAAACGGTAGTTCTATATGGAGTGCCAGATATGCCAGCAAGAATAATGAAAACACATAGCCGAACTGAGAGAAAAATCTAAAGAACCAGATTCTACGTATATTGTATATACCTATTATTATAATAATCCCTATAGATGCTACAATAAGATGTTCGCGGATTATCTTTATCCTTGTACTTCCTTCGTGAAGAGCAAGCAATGGAGTGGAAGATGATATTGCCAGAATGGAAATCATTATCAGCAACAGCACAATCATCCAAGTGACTTTGTCTCCTTCAAAGTTATTGACAAAATTCCAAAATCCTTTATTTCTTGTTTTTGTTGGCATCTGAATCTCTTGCTTATAAATTTCTTACCGCTTCCTTAAATTTTTCTCCACGGTCTTCGTAGCAGGTGAAAAGATCAAAACTTGCACAGCACGGACTTAGCAGCACGACATCGCCGTCAGTTGCAAATCTGCTTGCAGCCTTTACCGCTTCATCTGCCGATTTCGTGTCTATTATGTTGTCTTTTCCGACTATTTTCTCGAATGCTTCGTGTAATTTATGATTGTCTAAACCAAGGCATACGATTGCTTTCACTTTCTTTTTGACAAGTTCTTCAAGCACGTGGTAGTCATTGCCTTTATCCGTGCCTCCTACTATCCACACCACAGGTTTAGTCTGACATTCTAAAGCATACCAAGCCGCATCTACATTTGTGGCTTTGGAATCGTTGATATATAATACTCCCTTTACGCTAAGAACAGGCTCTAACCTATGTTCTATAGGCTGAAAGGTCTCAAGCGACGCCCTTATGGTACTATTGTCTATCCCTGTGGCCTTAGCTGCTAATGCTGCCGCCATTGAATTGTATATGTTGTGTTTTCCGCCTAATGCTAATTCCTGAAGATAGATGTCGCACTCGTCTTTTTCGTATCTTACAACAATTTTTTCATCTTTAAGAAAAGCTCCTTGTTTTACTTCACCTTTTTGGGTGAAAGGCAGCTTTTTAGCCTGAGTTATTATTCGGCTAAGGTGATTGATCGTAATCTCATCGTCAGAGTCGAATATAAAGCAGTCTTCCGGTCTTAGATTTCTTATTATCCGGAATTTGGCTCTCACATAGTTTTCTATATTGTACTCATATCTGTCCAAATGGTCAGGAGTGATATTGGTTATTATTGCAATATCCGGCCTGAAATCGTAGCAGTTGTCAAGCTGGAAGCTACTGATTTCCAAAACATAATAGTCGAAATTCTCTGTAGCCACCTGATATGCGTAGCTTTTCCCGATATTGCCGCCTATGCCGACATTTAGACCTGCTTGCTGCAATAGGTAATATATCAATGATGTAGTGGTTGTCTTTCCGTTGCTGCCTGTTATGCAAATTTTCTTTGATTTGTCGTAGCGACCGGCAAATTCTATCTCTGAAATGATATGGATGCCCTTGCTTATGATTTTCCTGATCATAGGGGCGTCAGTAGGGATGCCGGGGCTTTTGATAATCTCATCTGCATTGAGTATCAATTCTTCGGAATGCTGTCCCTGTTCGAAAGGGATTTCCCATTCTTTCAACATCTCGATATATTTGTATTCGATTTTTCCTTTATCAGAAAGAAAAACATCGAAACCTTTGACTTTGGCCAGTATCGCGGCTCCTATACCGCTTTCTGCCCCACCAAGTACTACTATTCTTGACATATTGCCCAAAATTATCTGATTTTCAAAAGAGCTAATGTTGCTACCGCCAATATTATTCCGATTATCCAGAATCTTGTTACTATTTTTGCCTCAGGCACAGCCTTTACCGGATTTTTGATTAGGGCCGGTATGCCTTCTTTCTGGAAATGATGGTGGAGAGGCGACATTTTGAACACCCTTCTTCCCTCGCCGTATCTGTGTTTTGTGTATTTATAATAATATCTTTGAATTATCACTGAAAGGCTTTCGACAAGAAAAATTCCGCATAATATAGGCAGAAGCAGTTCTTTTCTTATCAGAATGGCACTTACTCCTATTATACCTCCTATTGTGAGGCTGCCGGTATCTCCCATAAATACTTGAGCCGGATAGGAGTTATACCATAGGAATCCTATAAGGGCTCCCACAAAAGCCGACATGAATATGGCGATTTCTCCTGTTCCCGGGATGTACATTATATTCAGGTATCCTGAGTTGAGAAGATTACCGCTAAGCCATGCCAGAATACCTATTACCACTCCCACAATTGCGGACGTTCCTGCTGAAAGTCCATCCATTCCGTCTGTAAGGTTTGTGCCGTTGGAACAGGCGGTTATTACTACAACAATCATCAGTACATAGATTGCCCATTTGGAGTACCAGCCCCATTTGCCTTTAAAAGGAGAAAGGACTTTATAATCAAATTCATGTGTCTTTACAAAAGGAATCGTTGTTTTTGTGCTTTTTACAACATCTTCTGATCTCCAGCTGCTTGTCTCTACAATTTTTTCGGAGTCAATATCCGGGGATTCATTGTCGTTTTTGATAAACCTGCTGTTTTCTGTCACTTTTACATTTTCCCTTACAACAATATCGTCATTGAAGCACACAGTCAGACCTACAATGAAGCCTAAGATAACTTGAAGAATGAGTTTCCATTTACTGCTCATTCCTTCTTTGTTGTGTTTGAATACCTTGATATAGTCATCTGTAAATCCGATGGCTCCGCACCATAAGGTGGTAAATAGCAGTAGAATAGTATAAATATTACTAAGATTGCTTAATAGAAGAACCGATACG
Source organism: uncultured Bacteroidales bacterium (assembly GCA_963548935.1). Classification (GTDB taxonomy): domain Bacteria; phylum Bacteroidota; class Bacteroidia; order Bacteroidales; family UBA932; genus Cryptobacteroides. The sequence continues at coordinate 82,191 of CAUUVS010000001.1, read as the reverse complement.
GTTATAGATAGAATAATGATTATTCCACCCATAGTAGGGGTTCCTTTTTTTTGCATCTGACCTTCAAGACCAAGATCTCTGATAGTCTCGCCGATTTGTTTTCCTTGAAGCCAGACAATAATTTTTTTACCTGCAAAGAAAGCTATTAGCATTGCCGTTACGCTGGATAGCATTGCTCTGAAAGACAAATAATTGAACAATCCTTGTCCCGGAATGTCAAATTGCTTCAAATATTCAAAAAGATGATATATCATAATTAATTCCTCATACTATCAAATACTTCAGCCACCACTTCTCTTTCATCGAAATGCCTGTGCTCTTTTCCTATAATCTGGTATGTCTCGTGTCCTTTGCCTGCAAGCAGGACGGAAGCTCCTTCAGGAGCCAGCATTATTGCTGTTCTGATAGCCTCGCGTCTGTCTGCAATAAATATTGCTTTTGTGAGTCCGTCTTTGCTGAATCCTGCTTTTATGTCATTCAGAATGTCTTCTGTGTTTTCAGTGCGGCTGTTATCCGATGTTACAAATATTCTGTCGGCATATTCTTCTGCTATTCCGGCCATTTCGGGACGCTTAGTCTTGTCTCTGTCTCCTCCGCAGCCGAATAGGCATATCAGTTTTCTCTTCGGGGCTATATCCTTAAGAGTTTTCATGACATTTTCCAAAGCATCAGGTGTGTGCGCATAGTCTATAATCACATAAATATCTTTAGGCCCTCTTATTGTTTCAAGACGACCTGTTGCCGACAGGAGTTTACTTATTGCCACAAGAGCCTCCTGTTGCGCTACTCCTAAAAGGATAGCTGTTGTATAAATTGCAAGCAGATTGTAAGCATTGTGCCTGCCTATAAGCCTTGTACATGTTTCAATGCCGTCAAGTCTGAGCTGCATTCCGTCGAAACTCTCTTCCATTATACGACAAGTGTGATCTGCTACGCTTCTGCATGAATAGGTGATTACCTTTGCTTCTGTATTCTGGACCATTACCATTCCATTGCGGTCATCGATATTTGTCACAGCATAGGAGTCTTTAGCGAGACGGTCGAAGAAAAGTTTTTTGCATCTCAGATATTCTGCAAATGTTTTGTGATAATCAAGATGGTCATGTGTCAGATTGGAGAATATACCGACTTTGAATTTTAGCCCGGTTACCCTTTCTTGATCCATTCCTATCGAACTTACTTCCATAAAACAGTATCGGCATCCTGCAGTTACCATTTCATTCATCAGAAAATTGATTGTTATAGGGTCTGCTGTCGTGTTTTCTGTCTCTGTTCTTCTTGTGCCGACATAATTTGCGATAGTGGATAGAAGACCGCAATTGTAGCCTAAACTCATAAACATATTATACAGCAGTGTTACGGTCGTGGTCTTGCCGTTTGTGCCTGTTATTCCTACGAGAGTAAGTTTATGCGAAGGATTGTCATAAAAATTCGCGGCTATTATAGCTTCGGCGTGACGAGAATCTTCTACCTTGACGAAACTTGCATTTTCTATTATTTCTGTTTTTCCTGATTTTGCTTCAAGGTCATTTTCAGGATTAATGGTTGCCAACTGAGCCGTCAGAGCGTTTTCATCTTGATAGATAATCGCGCTTGCTCCATTTTTCAATGCTGAAGCTATGTAGTTGTGTCCGTCAGTCGAGTAGCCTTTCACTGCAATAAAAGCAGATCCTTTTTTGACCTTCCTTGAATCGCTGCAAATAGAGATAATGTCGAGGTCTTCCCGGCCCCGTACTTTCTGCGCTCCGCTATCTCTTATTATGGTTTTTAGTAACATCATATTTGTATTTCCAATACTTTGTCCTGTCTAATGTCTGCTTCCTGTTTTCCGTATTGCTTCTCCGTTTAGAGGGTTTAATGCAATAGTTTTGTCGACAATCTCTCTGAATGTCATAGCAGGTAAGGTCCCTCCGTAGAATATCTCTCTATTGAGGTATGAATATATTACTACAATTACCGAGTATTGAGGTTTGTCGGCAGGATAAAATCCTACGAATGTGGCTTGGTATTGCTTTCTGCCTTTTTCGTCTTCATAAGGATTTTTGCTGATCCTTGTATATTTCGGGTCAAGTACTATTCTGGAAGTTCCTGTTTTGCCTGCAATGGGGCAAATAGCTCCTTTGAGCATTCTTCTTCCTGTTCCTTCTTCAGCAACTCTCTTTAATGCCCTTGTAAGGGTGTCAGCAGTCGCTTTCGAACAGATTGAGCCATTGAGTACGCTTGGACCTCTTTTTTCTCTGACTATTCCATTTTCTTCTATATCTTCTACTATGTATGGTTTCATCATCTTCCCTTTATTGGCAATGGCATTATAAAAAGTCAATATGTGAAGAGGAGTGACTGTCACTGAATATCCTATAGCTATGGAACCCAGATCCGTTCCGCTCCAGTTTCTTGAGTCTGGTGACGGAATCGTAGGCGATTTGAAGCCTGCAAGATCGAAATCATACGCTTCTCCAAGTTTGTAGAGATATAGTTTGTCAAGCATCTTCTTTGGTCTGTTGCCATAATTGTCTATGGCTAATTTTCTGAAAATATAATTTGAGGAGATTTCGAAACCATGCAGTACTGTCATTTTATCGGTTTTGTTAATCCTTTCATAATCAACTATATGCTGATCCCTGTTAAAGCCTTTAAGGTCTCCATGATTAGTTGGTATTTGATCGGAAAGCCTGACTTTACCGTCTTCAAGAAGACTCATCAATGTTGTGGCTTTGAATACGGAACCCGGCTCTCCAACTCTTCCTATAGCCAGATTATAACTTTCATTCAATTTGTTGGTTGTCGAGTCTCTTAGCAGATTAACCATTGCCCTGATGGCCCCTGTGCTGACATCCATTACAATTACACAACCTCCTTCGATTTTAGGATTATTAGCGATATTTGCCCTAAGGGCATCATCTGCAATATCTTGTATGTCAATATTCAAGGTTGTTCTTAAGTCTTTTCCGTCTTCTGCTTTTACGAATGCGCTATCAGTATTCGGGATTATGGCTTTATTGTCTGCTATTTTCATCCATTTATAACCTTCTTTCCCATGTAGAATATAGTCAAAACGTCCTTCAAGACCGATTTTATTATTGCCGTTACTCTTGTTGTTGTCTTTTACATAACCTATTGTTCTTCTGGCTAAGGCTCCATAAGGATATTGTCTGGTGTCGTTTTTTTGTATTATAATGCCTCCATTGTACTGTCCTTCATTGAATAAAGGCAGTCTTTTTATGCTCTGCAGAATTTCGTGGTCTATCGGCTTTCCTATTTTGACATATCTGCTTCCTCGTTCTCTTCCGGTTATTATAATTTTATAATATTCAGCCCCGCTCTTGTCCTTATATATTTGGGATAGGCCTTTAGCCAGTTCACGTGCTTTGCTTCTCCATTCGGCTTCTTCCTTTGTATTGTTTTTAGCCTTAAGTACCGTACAGTCCATATAGATCTGATACATAGGAGTTGACATGGCTAAAAGTCTGCCGTCATGGGCTATGATGGCTCCTCTTGTCGGTTCGATGTTTTCTTTTATGCTTTTTGGCCTTAAGTATTTTGAAAGTGAATTGTCCGGTTTATAAAACAGCTGTATATGAGCGATTCTGACAACTATAACAATAGCCATGAAAAGGAAGAGCAGATATAAGATGTACAAGGTCATACCGATCTTGTCCCTCTTCCTGCTTTCTTTTTTAATTTCATTATTTATTGCCATATACTCTGTTCTGTCTTTTATTTTTTGCTTTTCGTATTTTTGAGCATTACGTTGTTTCTTATAGAAAATCCGTTTTTATTTTTCGATTCTATCTGCCGGTTTGATAGGCAAGGTGACTTCAGAACCGTTTTCTTTAAGCAACTTATCCACTACGGTTATTCTGTTGAGGCTTATCATTTGCACTGTTTTTTGGGCGTGGTATATTTTCATGTCATTCAGAATTTCGTTGTTCTTTTCGACTTTGGCAAGTGTGCTTTCTATTTTTATACTTGTCCATATCATCATCCAGATAAGGAAAAAAGTGTATAGTATGTGCATAAAATATTTATCGCAACCTATTTTGAGCAAAAATTCTCCATGTACGATTGATGAGAGATTGCTTCTTATTTCTGCCCATATATTTTTCCAATTCATAGAATGCCCTCCTTTCTGTCTTTTTTCTCGGCAATTCTCAACTTGGCGCTTCTTGCTCTTGTATTTGCTGAAATTTCACTTTCTTGAGGGAGTATGGGTTTACGATTAACAGCATTCAATGGTGCCGTTGCATTGCCATAAAAATCTTTTTCTGTTTTCCCTTCGATATTTCCTGCCTTTATGAAATTTTTGACCATTCTGTCTTCAAGCGACTGATATGTGATTATGACTAATCTGCCTCCGGGTTTGAGAGATCTTGCTGCTCCATGAAGGAAGTTCTCAAGAGCTTGCATTTCTTGATTGACCTCGATTCGAAGCCCTTGATACACCTTTGCTAAATATTTGTGTCCTGCAAATTTTGGCATGGCTTGTGCTATTGCCTCTCCAAGTTCGTTTGTTGTACTTATTTTATTTTTAGATCTTGCTTCAAGAATCAATTGTACTAATCGCCTTGAATTTTCGACTTCTCCGTAAATTCTGAAAACTTTTTCCAACTCTTCTTGCCGGTAGGTATTAATAATATCAGCTGCAGTCATAGATGCTTTTGTGTTCATACGCATATCCAGTGGGGCGTCATATCTAAACGAGAAGCCTCTTTCAGCAGTGTCGAATTGGTGGGATGACACTCCGAGATCTGCAAGAATGCCATCGACGGCAGCATCTTCGATATTTTTGCCATTATTATATGCATCTAAGCAAATATAATTGTGGATGAATCTGAAATTGTTGTGTATCATCTCTAATCGAGGATCATCGATTTTATTATTTATGGCATCTTTGTCACGATCGAAGGCGATGACCCTGCCGCTTTGATTTAAGCGTGAAAGTATACCGGCAGTGTGACCACCGCCTCCGAATGTGGCATCGATATATATTCCTTCAGGATTTGAAATGAGGGCTGAAATGCTCTCTTCAAATAATACAGGCGTATGATATTCAGACATTTTGCCTTCCTCCTATCTCTTCTGGGATAGTCTTCCGGCAATTGCAATATATTCTGCTTTGGAGATTTCGCTGGCCTCATATTTTTCTTTTGACCAGATTTCGATCTTGTAATCATTGCCTGAGAACACCACCTCTTTTGTTACACCTATGCTTTCCAAAAGTTTCTTCGGGATAGAGATTCGGCCCAACTTGCCGTCAGGCTCTACAATAGCGCGGTTGCGCATATATTCTCTCCAGAAAATAGCGTGCTCTTTATTGAAAAAATCTAGTTTGGATTTGACTTCTTCGCTTTGGCGCTGCCATTCATCGAAAGTGTACATTTCAAGACATTCCTCAAAAATGTCTTTTCGTACAACGAAGCGAAGGTCTCCTTCGGACGGCATGAGGGATTTGAATGCTGAAGGAAAAACCACTCTTCCTTTGTCATCCAATTTTGCTCCGTATTCGCCGATAAATGTTATCATATATTTCTTTCACGCTATTGCTACAAATATAGATAATATTTTCCATTTTATTCCAAATTGTTACAATTTTTTCCACGAGGTAGAGCTAAAAATCAAGTGCAACATTACGACAAAAATTTGAAAAATTCATCCTTTGGTACGGAAAAGTTGATTTTTTCTATTGCTACCCTTTTCTTTTTTTTATTGCCTGTTGGCTCTACACTTTCGGCAGGCAACACTGAGGGGTTCGCGAATCCCTCAGTGTTGCACTTCTATCTTGACTTTGCATCTCTCTGATAAAGAGTGAAGAAAGGAAGAAAATATTTTTTATTTAGGAGAGAATCCAAATATTTTTCGGCTTTAAGCATGTCTTTGGCAGATATGGGCAATTCTTTTTAAATTGTATTTGAAGTTCTAAATGTTTTTATGCGGTCTGACCGATTAATAAAAAGGGAGCTGTCCCGAAGGACAACCCCCGACCATTCATAAATGGTGTGCTTTATTGCCGTTGCTAATTGCTTTAGGGTTTATTGGTAAAATAGCCATTGGTTGGATTTGCCATAGTTGCGTCTACCTTGTTCTCATCGTATGGCACGGCGCCCTTGAGATTAGTGCATCCGTCAAACATGTTGTCCGATTCGCTGCATGTCCACTTGTCGTTGCAGTAGATGGTTCTCAAGGTTTTGCAGTTTTGAAACATATCTTCCATGTCTTCCACTTTCGACACATTGAAATTTGATAAGTCTAATTGTTTCAATTTCTTACAGCCCCAGAACATTCCATTCGTATTGGTTACTTTTGCTGTGTTGAAGTTTGAGACATCGAGTGATTCTACTTCGCTGCACATGGAAAAAAGACTTTTCATATTTGTTACGTTTGCTGTGTTGAAATTAGATACATCAAGCGATTTAAGTTTGCAGCAGCAAACGAACATTCCGTCCATGTCTGTTACCATAGCTGTGTTGAAGTTTGAGACATCAAGCGAGATAATGGCTTTACAATAGTAAAACATTCCGTTCATGTTTGTTACCTTAGCTGTGTTGAAGTTCGAAGAAATATCAAGTGAGGTCAGAGCTTCACAGTAGCAGAACATGTCGCTCATGTCTGTTACATTCTTTGTGTCGAACTTGGTTGCATCGAGTTGGGTAAGAGCGTTGCAATTGTTGAACATGCCACTCATGTCTGTTACTTTCGATGTGTTGAGATTCTCTATGCCTGTGATTTGCGTCAATACTGTTAAATTACAGAACCATTTGGCGGTTGTTGTGGGACGGAATTTCTTGAACGAAGGGTCTAATGCGACTTGTGTAATGGTTTTGTTCTTATTTTCCTCAGTGCCTGTCCAAATTGGAAAATCAGTTCCTTCATGCTTATTTTCAATCCCCCACACTGTGCCCGATCGTGAAGCTTTCTGCGTGTCGTAGTAGAAAGTGAGGGTCGTTCCGTCGGAGCTCTTTACCACGTAGGCTTCCCCGTTATCGGGTTCATCGTCATTGTTGCCACCGTTGTCTTTCGAGCAGGCTGCAAAGGCCATCATCATTGTTATTGCAAAAGAGAAAGCTACTTTCACTGCATTTGCAAAGAATTTTTTTTGTCCCATTTTATTAAAATTTTTAGTTATATATGTTTCTGTTATAATTCCTTGATTTACTTTATATATTTACAATAGCGGCGAAAACAGCCTTAGAATCTGTTCAGTTGTTCGGATAAACCATGATCTTGTTTTCCATATTTCAGAAGTGACTTCTTCGCATAGTTCAAGGTCTTTCAGAAATATAGCCTTGTTCAGTATTGCAGTTTCATCATCATATATGTAGGTATTGACCTCATAATTTATATCAAAACTTCTGAAATCCACATTGGCTGTGCCGATACTGCTTATATAATCATCCGATACAAAGGTTTTTGAGTGAATGAATTCACCTTTACGCAAGAAAATTCTAAGTCCTGCATCTATACATTCTTGAAAATATGAGCTGTTGGCAGGACCCATTATGAAATTATCGGCCTTTGCCGGAATCATAAGCCTTATGTCCACACCTCGGAGTGCAGCGGACTTTATTGCATTTAAGAGAGGTTCAGGGGGTATAAAATAAGGGGTTTGCAGGTATATGTAGTTCTTGGCATTTGCCAGCACCCATTCATAGCTCATCTGTATCAGCGGCCATCTTCCGTCAGGTTCATCGGGCAAAATTTGTACAAGTTTGCCGTGAAGTATTTTTTGAACTCCTTTTAGATCAATTTCCGGAGCATCTGATACCTTCTCCTCTTGCCCGGTGGTTTTGATGCTCAATGATTCTTTTACTTTATACTCATCTGTCCGGTTTGCTATGGGGAAATAATCAATGAGAGGTCTTTCAAGCTTCCCTCCTGAAGTGATCCAAGCATCCATAAAGATAAATTGCAGGCTTGCAACTGCAGGTCCTGTAATTCTCAGATGAGTGTCTCTCCATATATGAAAGTATCGGTCATTGATATTCATTCCTCCTGTGTACCCTATTTTTCCGTCTATTATTACTATTTTGCGATGATCCCTATAGTTTAGCTTGGTTATAAGATTGAGCAGGTGAGAGCGAGGGTTGGTAAAAGAGAGCACTTCTACTCCGGCTTTTCTCATATTTTTGTAATATGTAGAACTGATAGGGAAATTTGCAATATTCTCGTAAATAAATCTTACTTTTACTCCTTTGGCTGCTTTTTGCATAAGTAGTCTTTTTATGGCTCTACTGCTTTCGTCATTGCCGAAATGAAAATATTCAAGGTGTATACTATCTTTTGCATTCTTGAGATCTTCTACAAGCAATTCGAATTTTCTGTGGCCATTGGTTATTATTTCAAAAGAGTTGTCTTTTGACACAGTAGGGTAGGAATGTGTTCCTATAAGCTTTGCAAGGGGTCGAAAATCCGGTCTGACCAAGCACTCTGCCTCCCTGCCGAAAAGAATACTATTCAATTTATCATTTGCGCCATTTTTGAATGCATCAATTGACATCTGATGCTTACGTCTGAAATACCAATGATTTCTATAATTTATCCCTAATGCGAAATAGAGCAAAAGCCCGACTACAGGCAATAGAATTATTACCAATAGCCATGCGAGTTTTCTGCCGGAATCTCCATCATCATATATTATTACAATGACAACTCCTATTATAAGAATTGCCAGAATACATGATATGATGGTGTCAAGCATAGGGTTAATAGATTGTTAAAAAAATAATGGCAGCCAATGCGCCACCGGTCAAAGGGCCGGCAACAGGAATCCAACCATAACCCCAGTTACTATCCCTTTTCCCTCTGATTGGTAAGATTGCATGGGCTATTCTTGGCGGAAGGTCTCTTGCCGGATTCATTGCATAGCCGGTAGTTGCACCTAATGACATTCCTAAAGACATAATGACCATTGTTATGGGGATGGCTCCTATACTCCCCAATCCTAAAGAAATGGCGGCATTTTTATCCAATGCCTGCCCTATTGGTTCACCCAAGCAGATTGATGCCTGATTGCCTGATGTGCTGAGGGCAAGAATAAGGAAAACGAGTACGAAAGTTGCAATTATTTCCGAAAAAAGATTTACGGTTTTGTGGCTTATCGCCGGGGCTGTACAAAAACATCCCAGCATACCGTCCGGATTGTCTGAAGTGGCAGCAAAATGATCTATATAAAATGTGTACATAATTATTGCTCCGACAAATCCTCCGAGCATCTGCGCTATCGCATAAGGGAGTACTGCCGACCAAGCGAATTTGCCTGCCATGGCAAGCCCTAATGTTACAGCAGGGTTGAGATGTGCTCCGGAGTACGGACCGGCAATAAAAACTCCGCACATTACTGCGAATCCCCAAGCTATAGTGATTACTATCCAACCTGCTCCTTGAGCTTTTGTCTTGTTAAGGATACAGGCTGCACATACGCCGTCTCCGAGCAATATCATTATCATTGTCCCAAAGAATTCGAAAACACATTTTGTGAAAAGAGTTATTTCCATAATATCCATTTATTAATCATTTTGTACGGAAAGAGTTCGTCCAATTGCTTCCGCCCAACCTTCTTTCAATTTCATTATTTTTTCAGATGAGGATAGAGGCTCGAAGCGCTTTTCCGCTGTCCAGTACTTTTTAATGTCTTCGATATTGTCCCAGAAGCCCACTGCAAGACCTGCGAGGTAACACGCCCCCATTGCTGTTGTTTCCGTTATTTTTGGTCTGATTACTTTAGTCCCGAGAATGTCGGCTTGGAATTGCATCATTAAATTATTTCGTGAAGCTCCTCCATCTACTTTAAGTTCAGTTATCTTTATTCCGGAGTCTTTTTCCATAGCATTTACTATGTCCATAGTCTGGAAAGCGATGCCTTGAAGTGCTGCTCTTGCGATATGAGCTGAAGTCGTACCTCTGGTGATTCCGTAGATACAGCCTTTTGCGTATTGATCCCAATATGGAGCTCCAAGCCCTGTGAGTGCCGGCACAAAATAAACACCTCCATTATCTGTGACCGTCATTGCCAGCGCTTCTATTTCAGAAGAAGATTTTATGATACCGAGTCCGTCTCTAAGCCATTGTACTACAGAGCCTCCTACAAATATACTTCCTTCTAGGGCATAATTGACGGTATCTCCGATTTTCCAAGCAATGGTGGTAAGAAGATTATTTTTTGACACAATCGGCTTGTCTCCTGTATTCATTAGCAGGAAGCAACCGGTGCCGTAAGTGTTCTTAACTGCTCCCGGAGTGGTACACATCTGCCCGAACAATGCCGCTTGTTGATCTCCGGCAATTCCTGCTATAGGTACTTTATGGGCAAAAATGGTCGTTCTGGTGTAGCCATATATCTCGCTGGATGATCGTACTTCAGGCATCATGGAGATAGGTATTCCGAAGAAATCAAGAAGTTCTTCGTCCCACTGCAAGGTGTTGATATTAAATAGCATAGTGCGTGAGGCGTTGCTTACGTCCGTTACATGGATATCCCCTCTGGTAAGATTCCATATCAGCCAGCTGTCCACAGTACCGAATCTCAGCTTGCCTGCGTCTGCCTTTTCTTTAGCGCCGTTTATGTTTTTTAATATCCAGCGTATTTTGGTAGCGCTGAAATATGCATCTATTATAAGCCCTGTCTTTTCTCTTATCTTATCGATAAGTTCCGGAGTCTTTATTGAGTCGCAATATTCTGAATTTCTTCTATCTTGCCACACAATGGCATTATATATAGGTTCTCCTGTAGTTGCGTCCCATACGATAGTCGTTTCTCTCTGGTTGGTAATACCTATTCCCGCAATGTCAAGACCGTTAATTCCTAATCCTGTAATGGCTTCTGCTATTACTGAGGCTTCGGATGACCAGATGTCCTTAGGATCATGTTCTACCCATCCCGGCTTCGGAAATCTTTGCGGGAATTCTTTTTGAGCTGTTGCGCATATTTGGCCATCATGGTTGAAAACAATTGCTCTTGATGAGCTTGTGCCTTGGTCTATAGCTAAAATGTAGTTCTTGTCCATAACCTATATTATTAATTATGTTATGGTAAAGATATGAATTTTAAGACAATTCGCACAATAAAGTGGCTGAAGTGCAGGATATGACTTTCACATCGACATAGTCTCCTTTTTTGTGAAATTTGTCAGGGAAAACACACATTTTGTTGTTAGATGCCCGTCCGCACAACTCATCGGGGTCTTTTTTGGATGGGCCTTCAACAAGCACTCTTAAAGTTTTGCCGATATCATTTTCATTGCTTTTGAGAGAGCATCTTCCTTGAAGTTCGATTATTTCATTAAGACGTCTTGTCTTTGTCTCTATATCTATATCGTCTTTATATTTTTTCGCAGCCAATGTTCCCGGTCTTTCGGAATAATAGAACATAAATGCCGAGTCGAAGCAGACTTCTTCAAAAAGGCTCAATGTGCTCTTGTGGTCTTCTTCGCTTTCTCCGCAGAATCCTGCAATTACATCTGTTGTGAGACCGCAGCCCGGAAGCACGCTTCTGATCTTGGCAACTCTTTGAAGATACCCTTCTCTTGTGTAGCGGCGACGCATTTTTTCTAACATAATATCGCTTCCTGATTGTACGGGCAGGTGAATATGTTTGCAGATATTGTCGTAGGTTGCCATCGTATGTATTACTTTGTCGCTTATATCTTGAGGATTGGAAGTTGAAAATCTGACCCTTAGTTCCGGGCTTACTTCGGCTACCATTTTCAGCAGATCTGCAAAGTCGACGTTGCCTGTTTCGTCTTTCCAAAGATAGGAATCCACATTTTGTCCAAGCAAGGTGACTTCCTTGTATCCCTTTTGAAATACTTCGCAGGCTTCTCTGACTATAGTACCGGGTTCTCGGCTTCTTTCCGTGCCTCTTGTGTATGGTACAACGCAGAAAGAGCAGACATTGTTGCATCCTCTCATGATGGAAATGAAAGCAGATACTCCGTTCTTGTCGATCCTGACAGGAGAGATGTCGCTATAAGTTTCTTCTCGTGATAGCATTACATCTATTTGCGGGCTTCCGGGGGCTACGGCTTCAAGCATTTTAGGCAGTGATCTATAAGCGTCAGGCCCGGCTACAAGATCTATTTTGTGGCTATCCAAAAGTTGATCTTTCAGTCTCTCGGCCATACAACCAAGTATGCCTATTATTACGTTCCTGTTCTTTCTATGCGCTTGAAACTGTTCGATGCGTCCCCAAATCCTTTGTTCGGCATTATCCCTGACAGAACAGGTATTGACCATTATCACATCAGCTTCATTTATATTTTCGGTTCTGCTATACCCGTGTTTTGCGAGTATTGAGAATATGACTTCGGTGTCGTTGATATTCATTTGACATCCGTAAGTCTCGATGTAAAGTTTATTATCGTTATTCATAATTGATGCAAAGATAGGATTTTTTCATATCTTTGCGTAAATAGTTCAAGGTATGAAACACCTGAGGAAAGTAGTTTTTATAATAATATTTTTTGTGATTCCGCTGCTGTCAGGCTGCGGTAAGATAAATCAGATAAAGGTCACTTCCTGTGGAGTCGAATCCATTACCCCTATTGGATTTAGGGGGGTTAAGGCAGAGCTTTCCATGACTATAGATAATCCTGCCATGCAGTTTGTTCTTACTGATATTAAGGGAGTATTGTACTACAAGGGCAAGAAATTTGTTGATTATGTAGCAGAACCTGTTTTGGTTAAAAGGCATACGGCAGATGTTTATCCTTTGAAAGGTGAAGTTTATTTAGCTGATACGGTGAATTTTAGTGATATTCTTGTGTTGTTCGAGAGCTATGATCCGGAAGATTTTTCGATAGATATTTATGCCAAGATGAGATTGAAAAGCGGTATTTCTAAGAATCTTGTTTTTAAGGATATACCGATTAGAGAGTTTATGCGAAGGAATTGAAAGTTATGAAGAGGTTTATTATATTTATAATATTAATTTTGTCAGTTTTTGCTCAGGCTTCGGCTCAGAACAATGCAGGCTATTCTGTGAAGGATTCGTTGGTCTTCAAGAAGGCACCTATTTTGGATTCTACATTGAAAGGTAAATCCATATTTAATTTATTGGACTCGGGACAGTCTTCTGCTGAGGTGAAGATTCGCCAATCACAGGCCATTGTGGATGCTTTCAAGCGTCATATACGGTCTAATTCCAACAGGACGATTCAAGGCTATAGGGTAAGGATTTTTTTTGACAATCAGCAAAATTCCAGAAGCGAATCGGAAGCTACAGTAGAGAGTTTCAGGGCAAAGCATCCAGGTATCGCAGCATATAGAAATTTCCAAAGCCCTTTTTTCAAGGTGACTGTTGGGGATTTCAGGACAAAATCCGAAGCTGTGGAATTGCTGAATAGAATAAAATCTGATTTTCCATCTGCATTTATAGTTAAGGAGAATATCAATTATCCGATAGTCGATAGATATAATGCCTATGTGATCGATACTGTTAAGGTTATAAAAAAACTTTAGGAATGATCAAACAGGAATTAGCTCTAAAGCAACAGCAGAAACTCTCTCCGTTGCAAATTCAGACAATCAAACTTATTGAATTGCCTGTGCAGGAGCTTGAGCAGCGTATTCGCAAAGAACTTGAAGAAAATCCTGTTCTTGATGATATTTCAGGAGAAAAATCTGACAGTTCGGATAATGAGCCAAAAGATGTTTCTCTTTCTGAAATCAATGAGGAAGATCCAATCCCTTCATATCGTCTTCATGTCAATAATTACGGAAAGGATGAGCGGCCGCAATACAATACTTTTTCAGTAAGGCAAAGTTTTACTCAAAGCCTTATGGAACAGCTTGGGTTTAGAAATTTGTCGGAACATAAAAAGGCTGTGGCTGCCTTTATTATCGGGAGTCTTGATGATGACGGTTATTTGAGAAGGGACATAGAAAGCATTGTGGATGATATGGCTTTTCGTGCCAATATAGAGACTGATGAGGCGGAGGTTGAGGAAATGCTTAAGGTGATTCAAAGTTTTGAGCCCTTAGGCATTGGCGCAAGAGATTTGAGAGAGTGTCTTCTTATTCAATTGAAAGGATTAAAGCCATCCAAAAGTGTTGATGATGCTTATGAAATTATTGATAAATATTTTCATGAGTTCTCCAATAAGCATTTTCAGAAGATTATGAATAAGATGAATCTCTCTGAAGATGAATTGAAAGATGCAATGAACAAGATTCTTAAGCTTAACCCATCTCCTGGTGGGCAAGTTGATGATTCCTATAATGATCAGGCACAGCAGATTGTACCTGATTTTATGCTTGAAATGTCTGATGGGGAACTGATTCTGTCAATGCCACGCTTTTCTATTCCGGAAATAAGAGTTAATAAAAAATATGCTAATCTTCTGATGGATGCAGCCAATTCTTCTGAAAGACAGAAGAAGGACGCTGCGACATTTGTCAAGCAGAAGATGGATTCCGCAAAATGGTTTGTTGAGGCTTTGAAGCAACGTCACAATACATTGCAGAGTACAATGCAGGCGATTATTGATTATCAGCACGATTATTTTATTGATGGAGATGAAGCAAATCTAAAGCCTATGGTTCTGAAAGATATTGCGGAAAAGACTGGATTTGATATTTCTACGATCTCAAGAGTTGTCAACAGCAAATATATTGAGACTCACTTCGGTATCTTTCCGTTAAAATATTTCTTTTCAGAGGGACTTGAAAATCAGGAAGGAGAAGAGGTTTCCACTCGAGAACTCAAGAAAGTACTTCAGGAGTGTGTAGATGGAGAGAATAAGCGAAAACCTCTTACGGATGACCAGTTGGTGACCGAGATGAGTAAGAGGGGATATAAGGTTGCTCGCCGCACAATAGCAAAGTATCGCGACCAGCTGGGTATTGCCAAGGCACGGTTAAGAAAAGAATTGTAAAATTTGTTTTAAAGTTTTTTGCCGTAAGCCAAGTCTCCTGCATCACCAAGACCGGGAACAATATATGAGTGACTTGTGAGTTCTTCATCAAGGCCGGCTGTCCATAGTGTTATATTGTCGGAAAGCAAATGCTTTTGAAGATACTCTACTGCAAATATGCTTGCAATGGGGCATACGAGATGTGTGTATAAAGGCTCTCCATCTTCACGCAATCTGTTGTATGTCACTTCTATTGATGCTCCGGTAGCAAGCATCGTGTCTGCCAAAATAAGTATCTTGCCTTCCATAGGAGGTGTGGTTGCATATTCTACATTGATGTGGAAGTCATCGCCTTTGGTGTATTTTCTGTATGCGGCGATAAATGCGTTTTCTGCTTCGTCGAAATAGTCCAAAATACCTTGATGTAAAGGAAGTCCGGCACGTAATATTGTTGACAAGACTACTTGATTGTCAGGTGTCGGTACTTTTGCTATACCTAATGGAGTTTCGACTTCTTTAGTGGAATAATCCAAGGTCTTGCTGATTTCATAGGCGAAAATGTTGCCTACACGCCTTAGGTTTGTGCGGAATCGCATTCTGTCTTTTTGAATGTTCCTGTCGCGCATCTGCGCAATAAAGTGGTTGAGTACTGAATTTGTCTCACCGAGATTTATTACTTTCATGGATTTCGGATTAAATTAGTTCCGAAAAACAAATATAGGTATTTATTCTGTATTTTCAATTCGTTCTTCTGCAAAACTGAAAAAACTGTCATCTGAAATGATTACATGGTCTATAAGCGATATGTCAAATGTAATTAGAGCTTTTCTTAGAGAATCGGTTTGTTCTATGTCTGCTTTACCAGGCCGAGGGTTACCCGATGGGTGATTGTGGACAAGAATAATTCCGTTCGCTTTTTTGTCAAGGGCCTTGCTGACAATTATTTTCTTATCGATTACGGTTGAAGCCATCCCTCCTAAACTGATTCTCTCTTTGTTGATAATATAGTTTGCCCTGTTTAGGAAAATCACCCAGCATTCTTCATGTGATCTACCTTTAAGTACGGGGTTCATAATATCCGATACCATTCTGGCATTAGTGATAGATATTTTATCGCTTTTTGATTTCTCTGTGGCAAATCTTCTGCCTAATTCCATCGCCGCCGATACTGTAAGTGCTTTCATCGTGCCTATGCCTTCTGTCTGCGTCATTCTCTCTATAGAAATATCGGATAATCCTGTCAGTGTACCTCCGGCACATTCAAGAAGGGCTCTGGCTACATCTAAGGCATTCATGTTGCCGGTACCTGTGCGAATTATTATGGCAAGAAGTTCTGCATTGCTCAATGCAGCTGCTCCTTTTTCGCTCATCTTTTCTCTCGGCCTCTCATCGGGAACCATATCATTTATCTTCATTGCAAATATTTTATAGTTGCAATATAAGGTTCTCCTAATATGAAAATCCGCAAAAGTGACTTTTCACCTTGCGGATTTTTACGAATATTTAATCTTTTTATTATTATTTAATCATTTGTCGGTCTTTTCTATAAAAGCTACTATTTCACCTTTTACAACATTGTCTCCTTGTTTGGCAGTGGTGGTGACAACCCTTCCGTTTACAGAAGCAACTATCTCTTCCATTCCATAGTAGGTTTGGACAAAGCCTATTGCCTTGCCGGCTTCTACCTTTGTGCCGGCTACAGGAGCTGAAGAATTGTCATCGACATCTACTTGCCACAATATCTGTCCTTTGACAGGGGCTTGAACTTCTACAGCCTCCGGATGTTTTGTTACGAAATCGTCAATGTCAAATTTCGGCATTTCAACTACAGGCCTTGTAATGTTTACAGGGGCATTCGCTTTTTTCTTCAGATCCTCTAATTCGGCTTTAAACCTTTCTTTGGCAGTACCGCTTTTATAATCCCTATACTGGCGTTCATGCATGGCGAACTCAAACAGTTCTTCTTCGTCTCGGCCTTCTTCCCAGCCTTCTTCTTTCATCATCCGGCGGAATGTCGGGAGTTCGTCAGGATATTCGTCCTGAGGATTTCCTGTATAGAATTCAAGACCTTTTTCTTTGGCAAGGTCAATTATTTCTTGATCAAGTTTGCCCGGAAGTGTGCCCATCTTGCCAAGAATCATCCCCCACGTGTCTTTGTCGATTGTCGTCCATCTTGGCTTCCCGTTAAGGGTATTGAGAAGGTTCATCAGTGCTGTGTTTTTTACATACTGGCTGAAAGGTGTCACAAGCGGAGGGTATCCTAATCTTGGCCAAACGTATTCTACTTCCTGAAATAACTTGACCATAAGTGTGTCTAAACTTATTTCCGGTCTTCCGTGTGCCCTCTCTGCAGCGTTGATTGCTCCTTGGAAACCTTTGAGATCAGCCATCATCGAGCCCATCATTCCGCCGGGAAGTCCGCAACCTACAAGAAGGGATGACATCTTTGCATTGGCAGGATTTATCCAATAACCGAGAAAGTCATCTATAAATTTCTGGGTCAGCCTGCGTACCTCCATATATGAATCCATATTCAGGTCTTTGACAATAAAACCATCGGCTTTCATCATTTCTCTGATTGTGATGACATCCGGATGAACTTTTCCCCATGATAGCGGTTCTACGGCAACATCCAGATAATCGGCTCCTGCTCTTGCCACTTCAAGCATAGAGGCAGGAGAGAATCCGGGACCTGTGTGCCCATGGTATTGGACTATGATAGAGGGGTGTCTTCTTTTGATTTCTTTTGTAAGTTCAGCAAGAAAAGTAGGTCTTCCGATGCCCGCCATATCCTTTAGACAGATTTCATCTGCTCCATACTCTATTACTTTATCTACAATTCCCATATAGTATTCTACAGTATGAACAGGCGAATGGGTGATGGATAATGCTACCTGTGATACCATACCTGCTTTCTTGGCAAATTCTACGGACAATTTCAAATTTCTGTGATCATTCAGTCCGCAAAACGATCTTGCTATATCAGTGCCCTGTTTTTTCTTGACTTTAAACATAAGTTCTCTGATATCTGCCGGTACAGGATTCATCCTCAGGGCATTGAGCCCTCTTTCAAGCATGTGTGTCTGAATGCCTGCCTTATGAAAAGGAGCTGTCCATTGCCTTACGGCATTATTGGGATTTTCTCCAAATAAAAGGTTTACCTGTTCAAATGCCCCTCCATTGGTTTCGACCCTGTCAAAACATCCCATATCTATGATTGCAGGAGCTACTTCGGTTAGCTGGTCAACCCTTGGAACATATTTTCCGGAGGATTGCCACATATCCCTATAAACAAGGGAAAATTTTATTTCACGTGCCATATCAGCATATATTTATCTCTAAATTATCGAAGCAAATATACTCATTATTGCAAGAAATGAAAATATTTAAGGGAGACTGTATCGCTGAAAGCACAGTATAACATATTTATACACTTTCCCCGATTTCCTTGAATTTTTCAATGAAAGCCGCAATTCTTTGGAAAACCTTTTGCTTCTTTGTCAAGTATTGCGGATTTAGCGGACTCATTTTAGGGAGGATGGCATTGAGATCGGCTCCATTGTCACTGGCAAATTTATGCTTTAATGAAGTTTGGATATAGCGCTTCGCTGCTTCTTCATTCAGTTTTTCTTCGTATATCAATTTTGCGGCCTCTTCTTTTTGTATCTTTTGTGCATAAGCAAAAAAGGCAGAAATGATACAGGCCTTATCCTGAATAGTGTCCAAATCTGTTTCATGAATAAAATTTACGATAAGGTTCTCTTTTGCTCTGTTACCTATGCTGGCCTTAATAATCCGGCGCACCTCATCCACCAACGTAGCCTTATCTTTCATCTTCTTATTGTACTCAAATACCAACTCAAGAATATAGTCAATGTCTATTTCCTGCGATTTAAGTAAGTCTACCTCAAACACGATATCGTCCCAATCTATCTTGGACTCTTCGGTAGCTTTTCCTTCTCTTTCTCTTCTGAACCATTCTCTAATATCGTTATACGTTGAGCGATAATCTTGAATAGCTCGTTCTTGTAGCACGTCAACTTCTATCATGGCAGCTACATCTTCATCTGTAAGGAAATGTGTATCCCTGAAAGCTTTGAGAGCATCAGGATTATTCTTGTCAATTTTCTGCAATTCTTTCAGGTTGGTAAATTCGTCATAGTTTTGCAGAATATTTTCTACTTTCAAATAATCACCAAAAAGTTTGACAAATGCTTTTTTGTCCACCTCTGTCACAATTTCATCAGGGTGAGAAAACTGTTCTTTGAGTTCTTTAACAATATCAATATATCCTTTACATACCTCGCCTGTTAAAATATCCTTGAAACCATCAAGATATTCTTTATAACTCTTTTCAAGCACCACATTTTTTGTGTTATGGTCGCCAAACAATCTTATAGCATCTATTGTTGCCTGCTCCAAGTTGCGGAAGGTGACAATGTTCCCGAAAGTCTTGGTAGAGTCATAGATGCGATTGGTGCGCGAAAAAGCTTGTATTAAGCCGTGATAACGCAGATTTTTGTCTACAAACAATGTGTTAAGCATAGGTGCGTCAAATCCCGTGAGAAACATTCCTACCACAATAATAAGGTCTATCTCTTGGCTCTTAACTCGTTTTGCCAAGTCACGGTAGTAGTTTTGAAATTCACTACTGTCCATACCAAAACTGGTTTTAAATATGGAGTTGTAATCATTTATTGCTTTTGCCAGGAATTCTTTGTCACTGATTTTCATTGCATAAGGTTCAAAGTTCTCTTCCTGAATATCACCTACGGCATTTTGTTCTTCATTGGGAGCAAAGGAAAATATCGTAGCTATTTTCAACGGCTTTTCGCTCTCTTTCTGCAATGCGTTCAGTTCTTCATAATAGAGCTTAGCGGCCTCAACGCTGTTCACTGCAAACATCGCATTAAAGCCTTTCCCGTTTCCTTGATTCCGATGGGTCTTTATTTTAAAGTTTCTCAAAATATATTGAGATATTTCTTTTATTCTGTCAGGATGAAGCAGTAGTTTCTTGTTTTCTGCCGCAGATAACTTGATTTCGTCTTGCTCGTTTTCTAATGCCTTGAACTGTGGGCGTACATCATTGTAATCCACCTTAAATTTCAACACTTTCTCGTCACGAATGGCATCTGTAATAACATAAGAATGAAGTTCACGACCGAATACACTGGCCGTGGTCTCCGCACCCAAGGCATTTTTTCCAAATATGGGTGTCCCGGTAAATCCAAATTGATAATACCGCTTGAACTTCTTTTTAAGATTTTTCTGCGCCTCGCCGAATTGTGAGCGGTGGCACTCGTCGAAGATAAATACCACTTGGCGTCCATATACAGGCAGGCCGATTTCGCTTTTCATGAGATTGTTCAGCTTTTGGATAGTAGTAACGATAATTTTATTATCGTCTTTCTCAATGTTTCGCTTCAATCCGGCCGTACTCTCCGAACCGTTAACGCTGTCGGGAGAAAATCGCTGGTATTCTTTCATTGTCTGGTAATCCAAATCCTTTCGGTCTACCACAAAAAAGACTTTGTCTATAAAGTCAAGTCCGGTAGCCAATCGAGCCGCTTTGAAGCTGGTGAGAGTTTTACCTGACCCGGTAGTATGCCAAATATAGCCGCCTCCCTCAGGTTTGCTCCATTGCTTTGCATGATAGGAGCTTTTGATTTTCCATATCAACCGCTCTGTAGCCGCAATCTGATAGGGCCGCATAATAAGTAGTGTGTCACTTGTATCAAAAACGGAGTAGGTCAATAAAACTTGCAGCAGTGTATTCTTTTGAAAAAATGTGGCAGTGAAATCTTTTAAGTCTTTTATCAGCGTGTTGTCAGCCTTAGCCCAGTTCATTGTAAAGTCAAAACTGTTCTTATCACGCTTAACGGTATTGGCAAAATAACGTGTGTCCGTGCCGTTGGAGATAACGAAAATCTGCAAGTATTTATACAGCGAGCTATCACTGTTGAAACTCTCCTTGCTATACCTATGTACCTGATTGAACGCTTCACGGATGGCAATACCTCGCTTTTTCAATTCCACATGCACCATCGGCAAGCCGTTCACCAAGATAGTTACATCATAGCGGTTGACATACGTGCCGGTCTGTTCAAACTGGTTGATAACCTGCACCTTGTTTCGAGTAATATTTTGCTTGTCGACCAAATAGATATTCCGGATATGTCCATCGTCAAACACAAAATCATAGATATAATCATCATGCACCTTTCGTGTCTTATCCACGATACCATCACCTGCTTTGTCTAAATACTCGTCAAGGAAACGCTGCCATTCAGAATCAGAAAAGTTTACATTATTAAGTATCTGAAGCTGCTTTCTTAAATTAGTTAGAAGCGATTCAGGTGTTGTGATGTCAGAAAGGTATTCATAGCCTTGGCTCCTCAAATCCTCTATAAACTCGCGTTCCAAAGCCGCCTCGTTTTGATAGCCGGTAGGCGGGTCATTTAGCATTGAACTCTTTGTATAATTATCAAGTACTATAAAGCTATTTGATTCTGCTATGGTGCTATATTGTGTCATAATTGCTCCTCCTTTTTCCAATATCTGTTTTCTACAAGATGTTTAAATAAGAATTTTACAGTTTGTTTTTCTGCTACGGTAGGTTCTGCCATAGTTTCATTGGATAATGTAGAGTGGCTGGTAAACTGAATAATTCGATTATAATATGTCTTTTTATCATCAGGCAACAAGTCTGACCATTTGGGAAAGCCCAAGAAATTTGCCGTTTTCTCATATAGATTACGAAGAAGTGTAAAATGATATTTTTGAATATTGTTTGATTCAATCGCCTCTTCTATTTCCTGTTTCAAAAAGAGATGATAGGAAAAACTCTTGTTAGAATCGCCTTTCTTCTCTTTAAGTTCGAATGTCTCATCTTCGTTTTTATCCAGCAAATAACATACTTTGGAGTTAAGTTCATTATAAATTACATTGTAAAACAATGGATTATGGGTTGTTATAATGAACTTCAAACTATTAGGGCTTAATTTTATCAATTCTGCTACATTTACAGCTAATTCTATCAAGTGATTTTCATCTAAAGAACTTACAGGATCATCAATGAAGATATATTCTAAATTGTCAAACTTACCTGTAGAGCGGTTTTCTGCTTCTGGAATACTCAGGACTTCGACAACTTCTTTCAGGAGACTATAAAATACGCACCATATTAAGCAACTTTCCTCACCTCTTGAAATCTTAATGTTTTCAATCCGTTCTTCATTCCCGCCCTCAACAGAAAAACTTATCTCATTATAAGTCTCATTGAAACGTGGAGTTAATTTGTCGCTTGTATAATGCTGAAACAGATTGATGATATTATTGACTTGTCCTTCATCTTCCAGAATCCAATGTGTAAAGCCATTAGGGCGAATATTTAATTTTCTATTTAGATTGTCCCAATAAAACAAATCTTCGGTAAAAGCATTGTAGTAAATAACCTTGATGTTCTCTTCTTCCCCCTCTTCTTGTTTAGGTGCTATCAATTCCTTGAAAGCACGTGACAAGCGGGTTTTTCCCACACCGTTAAAGGCATAGATAAGTTGTACATTCTTGGCATTATTCTTTAATTCTTGTGATATTTCTTTTAGCGATTTCCCCATATTTACGATGTCACTTTATGTTTAGGAAAAGATAATAATTGATTGCGATAATATTCGTATTGCTTTCTGCGCAGTTCTATCTCTTTGGGCAGTCCTTCGCTTATGGAGTTGGCGAGCATTTCAAATTTGTCGAGAATATCTACTATTCTCTCCTGTTCAGAAAGAGGAGGCAGATGAATGAGAAGTTTATTTAATTTACTTGCTGCTAAGGCTGGTATTCCTGCTCCGTATTGATTATCCATAAAAAACTTTTCTTGAAATTTCAGACAATGGTATAAATAACGATTATTAACAATCTCAATATTAGGAATGATATAATAACAGTGAGCATTTGCCCAAAATTTAGCAGTAATAAAATTCACATACCCAGCTGATGCCCCTCCTTGACTTATTATAATCGTATTTTCTTTTACATTAAAAATATCTGTCCAGCCAGAATAAGTTTTACCACCATTATAAGCAGGATATTTTCCCTCATCTTTCAGTCTTGTTTTATTTAATTGCACTCCTTTATTTACCTTTGCGACTTCTCCTAATGGCATAATTATTACATCATTTTGCCCCCCCCGTTTTCTAAATCATTGAAAGATAGTAATTTATCTCTATAATATTCATACTGAAGCTTGCGACTCTCCAACTCCGCCTCCAACTCCGCCTCCAACTCCGCCTCCAACTTAGTAAACTTGTCGAGGATACGAACTATTTCTTGCTGAACGGAAAGAGGAGGAAGGGGAATTCTTTTATTAACATAATTACTAATCCATTGCCGCTTATGGTCTCCTTCTACAAGTTCACTCGGTAAAGTGTTTAGCCAATAATAGATATACTTTAGCAATACTTTTTTTTCATTCTTAGATGTAATCATCTTCATTGCAGATGATTTGGCCTTAAAGTCAAAATCCACCCATTTATTAGCAGTTGTAAAATCATCGAAAATTATAACAGGAGCTTTAGATGCTTCATAAATCCCTTCTATTTCATTGGTATATCCAAGAATAAATGTCTTACCAGCGGTTAATACTGGGATCGGATATGTATTTTTATAATTACTTGATTTCACTAAATATTTTATTGGTTGTTCATACTCCGCAACCTCCCCCAGCGGTCTCCACTCCACCTCTGCTCCTTCCAGCAAGCGTTCTATAAACGGAAATGTATATTGTTCTTTATTCTTCATCTTGCTGTTTCTTTTGAGATAACCTGTGCAGCGTGGTAGCATTGTCGCTGCTGATTACGCTTTTGCCTATTTGCTTTTCTAATTCTTTACGAGCCACTTTTGCCACATTGCCCCCTTGCCTTGCTATCGTCTTGCTTTGACCGAAGGTCGTCGGGTTATTAGCTTGCGAGATGTCCTTGGTAGAGGCTTCTGCCAGCATATTGAGGATGAGCTCTGTACTGGTCATATTGTCGCGTAGGTTTTGCTTTTTCAGTCCCTTATGTTCCTTGTACTCTTTAACCGTCTTTCCCGACCATGTCTTGGTGAGGATATTGGTGAGAATAGCAAAATCCTTATTATCTGTTATGCCTATCCTCTGCCATTCATCGGTCAGTTCTTTGCGAATCTCGATACTCTTGAGTCGCTGGTTAATCCAATCGTCAGAGTAGCCCAAACGACGATAGTCTTGCAGGGCTTGCTGTATGCTTAGCTCCGGGTCTTGTATTTGGTCTAATCGCTGACTTCCCACCTTTGCCAACCATTGCTTTAAAGGCTCTGCCTTCGGGCTTGGCACGGATTGTATCAAGCGGAGAAGCTGCTCTGTGTCAGCCACATCGGTCTTGTAATATTTGCCATCGGCAGACTGCATTTTCAGTTGACTACAATTTGTAGCCAACTCACTGCCTTCTTTCTTTAGTCTTGTTTTTAAAACACTCCAGTACTTACGTGGATTAGGACTATCCGTGAGAATAGCCACCACATCTACAATAGAGAAATAACATCTCTCCTGCTCCGCATCCCAATGCGAGCGCACCTGTCGGTTCTCAAATAGCTGAATGTTGCTCATTGCTCCAACTCCTTTATAATATTATCAATATCCGCACGTAGCACATCTATTCGTTTTACGGTTTGCGCTATCTCTTCATTCAGTTTCACAATATCTATCACCTCTCGCCTATCTTCCGCTTCCACGTATGAACTAACAGAGAGATTATAATCGTTCTCAGCTATTTTGCTATTCTCTATTAAGGCGGCAACATATTTCACTTCTTCCTTGTCTTCAAAGATTTCCAAGATTCGGTCGATATGTTCAGGAAGCAGTACATTATTGTTGGTCTCTTTCTTAAAGAAATCATCACCGCTGGCATCAATGAACTGTGTTTTTGTATCAGCTTTATGCTTCGAGAGAACAAGTATATTTACGGCAATGCTTGTACCATAGAAAAGGTTGGGAGGCAGCGATATAACCGTTTCCACAAAATTATTGTCTACCAAATATTTCCTGATCTTTTGCTCGGCCCCGCTCCGATAGAAGATGCCGGGGAAACAAACAATAGCCGCCCTTCCCCGTGCTGAAAGATAGCTAAGTGCATGAAGCACGAATGCAAAGTCGGCTTTCGATTTGGGAGCCAACACACCAGCAGGAGCAAATCGGTCGTCATTGATAAGAGTGGGATTATCACTCCCAATCCAGTTTACAGAATAAGGTGGATTTGAGACAATGGCATCGAAAGGCTTTTCATTGCCATATTGAGGGTTGAGAAGAGTATCGCCTAAGGCAATGTCGAACTTGTCATAGTTAATATTGTGCAGAAACATGTTCATACGAGCCAAATTATATGTTGTATGATTGATTTCCTGACCGAAAAAGCCTTCTTCTATCAAATGCTCGTCAAATTGCTTTTTGGCTTGCAAAAGCAATGAACCCGAACCACAGGCAGGATCGTAGATCTTATTGACCGAGCTTTGTCCCGACAAGGCAAGCCGTGCAATTAGCTTTGATACATTTTGGGGCGTGAAAAACTCGCCACCGGATTTACCGGCATTGGCGGCATAGTTGGAAATCAGAAATTCGTAAGCATCACCAAAAAGATCAATCTCGTTATTCTCAAAGTCTCCAAAATTCAAGCTCTCTACTCCTTTGATGACAGCAGCCAAACGCCTGTTCTTCTCTTCAACAGTATTTCCCAAACGGTTGCTCGTAGTATCAAAGTCGGCGAAAAGCCCTTTGATGTCATGTTCAGAAGCATAACCGTTGGCAGAGCCTTCTATGGCATCGAATATCGCCGCCAAATCTGTATTCAGGTTAGCGTTAGTATTTGCATTCTTGGCGATGTTCAAGAATAGCTGACTTGGATAAATGAAATAGCCCTTAGTCTTAATGGCGTCATTTTTTATATCAGGAGTGATTACATCATCGGAAAGATGGGCATAATTCACACTCTCGTCGCCAGCCTCGATAAATTTAGTAAAATTCTCGCTAATAAAACGATAAAAAAGCGTTCCTAAAACAAACTGTTTGAAATCCCAGCCATCTACGGCGCCACGAACATCGTTGGCGATTTTCCAAATAGCAGACTGCAAATTCTCTCTTTGCCTTGTACTTATCATTATTTCAATTGCTTTTATTCTTGAATTAATTTGTAAATATACGATTTTATAGCGAGTAAAGTGAAAACTTTAATATAGGGAGAGATATTTGGTAAAATATTTTGTCGATGATGTTGCTTGGTTGTAATTTTTTTGTACCTTTGTATTTCCAATATGGTATCCTTAGTTCAGTTGGTAGAGCACCAGATTGTGGTTCTGGGTGTCATGGGTTCGAGCCCCATAGGATACCCCAAAAGTAAATAGGCTGACTAAAAATTTTTAGTCAGCCTATTTACTTTTGTTTAGGGTAGGAATTTATCCTTGTCTCTAAAATATTGAATTTTCAGCGACTTATCAGTCACTTTTTATTATCTCTAAAGCATTTCATTAAGATATGGTCTGGCTTTTGCTCTTTGTGGGGTGGCAGAGTATCTGAATATCAACACCATCTATTTTGTAGCCTCTGAATCTTTTGTGGCTTATTTTTGAAAGGACGGTGCCGAAAATATCATCATCTATTACATCTTTATAAGTGTTGTTTACAGTATCATAAAGGTGAAGATGATTGAAAGTATTGACATCGAAAAACATCTTGTTGGTCCGGCTTAGTCTGTAGTCGTAAATGCCAAGTAAAGCAAGCTGTGACAATATGTTATATACAGATGCCACTGTGACTTTGGATGTGCCGTTTTTCTTTACGGCCTCTGCTACCATATCGGCTGAAGCATGTCCTAACCGGAGCATTGCCTCGTGCACGGCAAGTCTTTGGGGCGTCGCCTTTAGTGAATATTTTTTCAATAAAGCCCTGAACTCCTCCAAATCAGGAGCTTTTTTATTGTTATTTATCATAAAAACAGTTCGTTATATTATTTCACAAATATAATAATTATTTTAGAATTGATTATATTTGTAGAATAATGACGTATTCTTAAATACTTGATATGGAAAAAGTTGAAATATTGATAATAGGTTCAGGGCCTGCCGGTTATACGGCAGCAATATATGCCGGAAGGGCATCATTGAAGCCTGTATTGTATGAAGGTATGGAGCCGGGAGGACAGCTTACGACAACAACGGATATTGAAAATTATCCCGGATTTGAAAATGGAGTCGATGCAAATATTCTGATGGCTAATATGAAAGGACAGGCCGTTAGATTCGGAGCTGATGTACGTAGTGGAGTTATCAAATCGATAGACCTTTCTTCACGCCCTTTTCGTGCCGTGGATGATCATGATAATGAAATTTCGGCAGAAACAGTCATTATCGCCACCGGTGCCACTGCAAAATATCTTGGTCTGTCTTCAGAGCAGAAATACAAAGGAATGGGTGTGTCTGCATGTGCTACATGCGACGGATTCTTTTATAGGAAAAAAGATGTTGCCGTAGTTGGAGGAGGGGATACGGCTTGTGAGGAGGCTGTGTACCTTTCGAATTTATGCAATAAAGTCTATATGGTTGTGCGTCGGGATGTCTTTCGCGCTTCTGCTGCAATGCAGGAAAGGGTTAAGAATACTCCTAATATCGAAATTCTTTGGAATTGCAATACACAAGAGGTGCTTGGTGATGACAGCGGTGTGACAGGCGTGAGACTCTTAAGAAAAGATGGTAAGGTTTTTGATATCGATGTGGATGGATTTTTTCTGGCAATAGGGCATCATCCAAACTCCGATATGTTCAAGGAATGGATTAACACTGATGAAAACGGATACATTTTGACGGAAGGTAAGACTTATAAGACAAATGTAGAAGGGGTTTTTGCCGCAGGTGATGTGCAAGACCCGCATTACAGGCAGGCTGTTACGGCAGCTGCATCAGGTTGCGGCGCTGCTCTTGAAGCAGAAAGATTCTTGAGTATAAATAAATAATATTATGATGAATCAGCTTAAAATAACATTAATTGCAGTAGCGTCAATTCTTTTTGTTTATTCTTGTAAATCGCAGTATGATGCTTTGTTGAATAGTAATGATGCGGATGCCAAATATAAGGCAGCTTTTGAATATTTCAATAATAACAAGTATCAAAAAGCGGCTGCTCTTTTCGAGTCTTTGGCTGTACTTACAAATGGCACTGACAGAGATGACACTGTCCGCTATTATTGGGGGCTTAGTAATTATAGGTACGGGGATTTCTATACTGCCGAAACCAATTTTGCTAAATTTGCTGAAATTTATCCGAGAAGCGGTTTTACGGAAGATGCCAGATTTTTGAGGCTTGATTGTCTTTACAGAGCGACTCTAAGATATGAATTGGATCCTTCTCCTACCTATGCTGCAATCAATGCAATCAATGAATATGTGAGGGATTATCCTGCAACGGAGCATTCGAGCGAATGTGCAGGTATGCTCAAAGACTTGGGAGATCGTCTTGACAAAAAAGCTTATGAAGCAGCGAAACTCTATTACAATATGGAGGATTACAAGGCTTCCAGAGTAGCATTCAAAAATATATTGAAAGATGATGCCGATAATATTTATAGAGAAGATATTTTATATTATATAGCAAAATCTTCATATAAATATGCAAATCTTAGTGTCCTTTCCAAGCAGAAAGAGAGGTATCTGACTTTTATTGATGATTACCTCAATTTTATCGGAGAGCTTCCGGATTCGCCATACAGGAAAGAATTGGATGTGTTGTATTCAAGGGTACAAAAGTCTATCGGAAATTATGCCGGCACCAATAACGGAGAAGACAAAATGAGCGATAGGGATTTGGAGAAAGCGAGAAAAGAAGCAGAAAGGTTAAGGAAAAAACACTGAAATTAAATTTTTGAAACTATTTGCAATATCTTTGCGTATATATAATAACGGCGATATATTGCTTTGAATTTATAGATACAATTTTATTATGGATAGAAAAAAAGTTCCTACGAACACAATTACAAGAGATGTAAAATTTCTTTCAAAACCTACCGGTAATCTTTATGAGACAGTGGCTATTATAGCCAAAAGGGCAAACCAGATTTCTGCAGCTGATAAAAAAGAACTTAATAAGAAACTTGAAGATTTCAAAAATGACCGTGATACGATGGATGAGGTTTTTGAAAATCACGAGCAGATAGAAATATCGAAATATTACGAAAGACAGCCTAAAGCCGTTATAGTCGCTACTGAGGAATTTCTTGACGGCGAATTAGAGTATAGGATGGCAAATCATGAAGAAGCCTCTGACGTAGCAGAATAAGTGCTATGCTAAAAGCTCTTCAGATAAAGAATTATGCCTTGATAGACTCGCTGGATATTCAATTTCCTGCGGGTCTGATTATTATTACCGGTCAGACGGGAGCCGGCAAATCTATAATTCTTGGGGCTTTGTCATTGGTATTAGGCGCTAAGGCTGACGCTTCTATGGTGGGAGAAAATGCTGACAATTGTGTTGTAGAGGCGGAATTTGAAATAAATGCCGATAGCGCTCTGAAAGAGATTGTTGAAAATAATTCTCTTGACTGGAATAATGGCAGTCTGATTGTTAGACGTGTTTTGTCTAAATCAGGAAGGTCAAGATCATTTGTGAATGATGAACCGGTTAATATAGGAGTCCTGACTGAATTGTCAGATAGGCTTTTAGATATACATTCGCAGCATGCAACATTATTATTGAAGGACAAGAAGTTCCAATTGTCGATGTTGGATTATTATGCCGGCAATGCTGCTCTTTTGGAGAAATGCAAGTCTTCATATCAGCTTCTCGCATCATTGGAGATGCAGTATCGTGAATTGTCAGGACGCCTTGAAGCAATAATTAAGGAAAAAGACTATAATCAGGCAAGATACGAAAAGCTTGATGCTGCGCATTTGCAGACCGGAGAACTGGAAGAACTTGAATCAGAACAGAAAAGGCTTGCAAATGCAGGCTCTATAAAGGAGAGCCTATGTCAGGTTGAAGGTCTTTTGTCTTCTGTAAATGATGATTCGACAAGTCTTGATGCTTCACTGAAAGAGGCTGTAAAGATTCTTTCAAAACTTGGTTCTCTTGTTCCTGAAGCCGAACATCTTTCTGAAAGGCTTGAATCAGCAAGGATAGAAATAGATGATATATTTGAAGGCGTTTCGCAGATAGAGGGTAGTTTGGATGTGTCGGGTGGAGAGTTGGATAAATTGGAACAGAGGATGGGATTGATTTATGATCTTCTCAAAAATTATTCTTGTACTACCGTAGATGAATTGATCTCTATCAAGGAGTCTTTATCTGAAAATTTATTGGATTCTGGCAGACTTGAGGAACAGAAAGATGAATTATCCAAGCATATTGCTTCCGAGAAGTCGAATCTGAAAGGTTTGTGCGCCTTGCTTCATGAGTCCAGAGCCGGTGCAATAGGCCCTTTCTCGGAATCCATACAGGCATCTATAAGGGGATTGGAATTGGAGAGAGCCGCTTTCTTAGCCACATTATCTGAGACGGAATTGTCTCCTACCGGAAAAGATGATATTTCATTTATGTTTTCGGCTTCAGGAGTTAATATGACAGAGGTTTCAAAATGTGCTTCCGGTGGTGAGATGTCTCGTATTATGTTATGCCTAAAGGCGATGTTGGCGAAATATACCAATATGCCTTCTATGGTTTTTGATGAGATTGATACAGGAGTTTCGGGTAGTGTGGCTGATAAGATGGGATCTATGATCTGTGACATGGGAAAAGATATGCAGGTCTTTGCTATTACACATCTGCCTCAGGTCGCTGCTAAAGGTGATGCACATTATATAGTGTCAAAAGAGATTTCTCCTGACGGTGTTCAACGAACCGATATTCGGAAAATTGATGGAGAAGTAAGAGTAATGGAGATTGCTCGAATGTTGAGCGGCTCTTCAATAACACCTGAAGCTATTGCAAATGCGAAATCTTTTATCGAGAATTAGTTATTTAAGGAGACTGATAGTATAATCTTTTTCATAGACAACTCTCCTGATAGCATTGTTTACAAATCCTCCATCATATTTACGTAGGAACTTGTAGTCTGATTGCAGCATTTTTACTTTCTCTCTTGTAGATAGGTGTCTTCTCCATCCGCTACCATATTTATAACAGGTACTTATGAAATAATAAGCCACATCGTACCCTTGAAATGCGAACTGACTTGGCTCCGCATTATATAAAGCCCTATAAGTGAGTAAGAATTTCTTCACTTCAGGAGCATCGTAATCAATGAAATACGATGATGAAGAATGTAGGTTGAGGTTGTGAAGGCTTTCGATTTCGATAGTATCGAAAGATCTGATTTTTGCCGGACCGTAGATAATAATATTTACTCCGGTGTGTTTTATCAGATTGAGATTTCTTACAACATCATGTACAAAAGCTTCGCTGTCAGAAGCTATTACTACTCTGTTGATGCCCGAATTTGTCATTATGGGCAGAAGGCTGTCTGCCGCTTCTCTTCCTTGCAAGATGTTGTAGTCATAAGCCAAGAAAGGAACATTTGCTAAATTCAGTTCGTTTGTCAGCGAGTTTTTTATAGTAGTATTCTTTGGCGAAGACTCTGCTATCAATACTACTTTGTCCTCGCTATATGTTTCAGATGCAATCCATTGAGCTATATCTTTGTATTGTGCTTTATATGGAGTAGGGGCCTGAATGAGCGACTGGTTAGTGGCTACAAGTAGCTCCGCCTTAGGGTCGAGAGGTGACACAATAGGGGTCTTGTCAGGATTGATAGAGAGAACTTTGAATATATCTGCAGGGCCTACAGGTCCTATTATGATATCGCTGGACTTTATTCTTTCTGCAGAGACAGGAATCGCGCCACCTGCTACATCATAAACACTCAAATCTACACTTATTCCTTCTTCTTCAAGAGTTTTCAAGGCGGTTAGAACTCCGCAATAGAAGTCCATATTGCTTTCGCTTGGAGTCTCCTGAGCTTTCAGAGGTAGCATTAGCACTGCATTTACAATACTCTTTCTACTAAAAATATTCCAGTTGAAAAGATCTCCGAGTTGATCTGCTATTGAAAGGGAAGAGTCTTCTTCAACAATCTCTGTTTCCTCATCGGTTTTTCTATTTTGTTTGTTGATCCTTTTTTCCTTTAGCAAAGGACTACGTGGAATCATCAGCTTCATTCTGCTTTTTAACTTCCTGTTCGGTAGGTTGTTGAACTTTAGAATGTCGTCGGCAGGTACTCCATATTTACGTGAAATACCATTAATATCCTCGTACCACTTTACAATATGAATGAAGTAATCTTGTTCTTGAGCCATTGAAGTAGGACTGCTCTCCGTCTTGTCAATAAATTTTTGGGCATTGCTGGTATTGACAGGAATAAGGATAATAGAATTGTTCTTCAGTCCTTCATTTCTGAGATTGCTTGCCGGATTAGCCTTGCAAATATCGTCTATAGTCACCCCATAGGCTTTCGCTATGGAAAAAAGAGTCTGCCTTTCTTTGACGACGTGTGAATAATAGATATTGCCGTCACTACCTCTCACCTTTTCTTTTGAGATTGTGACAGGGGTCTGAACATAATTCTGAGCGTAAAGACCAATGCTTGATACGCAGATGAAAAATGTCAGTATTATACAGAGTCGTCGCATTTACCTTGATGTTTGAATTATTATTTCTTGGCCTTTTTCTTTACATATTCGTCGTTCAGACCTGCAAGAATTGTGTCGGTGATGTCCAGAGCGCTATCTCCGGCGACTACAGGCGCCGGCAGAACATCGCCTTGTGTAGCGATAATAAGAGCGTATTGTTTTGATTCGTTAAATTTGTCAATAAACTTTTTGATGGCGTCGCCTATCTGATTCATCATCACTGTCTGTTCTTCGGCAATCTCCTGCTGCTTCTGATTGGCGTACTTGTTGAAATCATTCTGTTGCTGTTGCAGTTTCTGGCCCTGAATTTCAGCAACGGAGCTTGTGATTAGCCCCTTGTTGATTTTTTCTTGAAAAGCATTGAATTCGGATTGAAGCTTATTGCCCCTTCTTGTTACTTCCTGATTTATGCCCTGAATCTTTGACTCGACTGCTGACCGGAGTTCGTTTGCCATATCGTATTCATTGAGTATCCTGTCTAAATTGAAATAGACAATAGAGCCTCTGCTTACGGATAAAGTTTCGCCGGCAGTTTCAGATACTGTCGATTTGTTGCATTTGCCATTGGTAAACTGCAAAATAGCCAATACAGCGACAGCAACAAGTGCTATTACGCTGAGAATGAGTGGAGTGTTTTTCATTTTATAATTATTTTTTATTATTCATAATAATAAGCAAAGCCTGTAAAGGCCATATTGCAAATGTACTCAAAAAATCTTAATTTTAGAGAGATAAGCCTTTATTGTTTTTTCCAATCCCATATATAGGGCGTCACATATAATTGCATGACCGATGGAAACCTCATCTGTCCATGGAATATTCCGTATGAAAAATTCTATGTTGTCAAGATTAAGATCGTGGCCGGCATTTAGTCCCAATCCGCATTCTTTGGCTGTTTTCGCTGTCTCCAAATAAGGCTCTATTGCTTTTTCAGGGGAGGAAGGATATAGCGACGCGTAGCCTTCTGTGTAGAGTTCTACCCTATCCGCCCCGCATAATGCAGCTCCTTCCGCCATTTTAGGGTCGGGGTTGATGAAAATAGATGTCCTAATACCCATGGATTTGAATTCTTCGCATCGATCTTTCAGAAAAGGCATATTTTCGAAAGTGTCCCATCCTGAATTTGATGTAATGACATCATGGGCGTCAGGTACAAGTGTCACCTGATCCGGTTTCACCTCTCTTACTATATCGATGAATGAAGGTATAGGGTTGCCCTCGATGTTGAATTCTGTTGTAATAAGAGGTCTTATTGTCCTTACATCTGAATACCTTATATGTCTTTCATCGGGTCTGGGATGGACTGTTATGCCTTCCGCTCCGAAATTTTCGCAATTGATAGCAGCGAGGCGGACATCAGGCATGTTGCCGCCTCTGGCATTTCTGATTGTTGCTATCTTATTTATGTTTACGCTTAGTCTTGTCATAAAAATATATGATTTAAGAACAAAAGTAGGCATATTTGTTTAATTATTGTAAACAAATTCCTAAATTTGATTTCTGAAGATGTTTGGAAGATGAAAATAGGGATATTTATCAAAGACAAGTCAATTGAAGCAGACAATCGTCTCCGGAACCTTCTTGAAAGGCTTGGAAAGTCAGGTTGCGAGTTGTATGATATTGAGAATAGGGAGGATCTTCAGTCAGGGACTGAAATGGTTATGAGTGTAGGAGGGGATGGCACTTTTCTTTCTGCCTCCAAAAGAGTTGCCCAGAGCGGTGTACCTATAATAGGAGTCAATCTCGGCCGTCTTGGTTTTTTGTCGGAAAATAGCCCTGAAAATGTTGTCAGTGCTATTTTGCATGGCGAATATACTATTGAGAGCCGGACTATGCTCGGCGCTTCGGTAATTGGTAGCGACTATGCTTTGCCCCATGATTTTTGGCCCTATGCTCTTAATGAAGTTACTGTGCATAGAAGCGGTGCCGCAGTACTTGGTATTAAGGTTTCAATTGATCATAATGTACTTCCTACTTATTGGGCTGACGGCCTTTTGGTGGCCACTTCTTCTGGCTCTACTGCATATTCGTTAAGTGTTGGCGGTCCTATTTGCCTTCCGGAGGCTAAAGTGCTTGTTATTGCCCCGATTGCTCCGCACAATCTCAACGTTCGGCCTCTTGTTGTGCCGGATACTTCATTGATTGAAATTTCGATAGAGACAAGAGAGCAAACTGCTGTTATGACAATGGACAATAGGACTTTTGATATAGACCCTTCCTGTTCTATATCTGTATCTATGGCACAATTTTCGCTCAAGCGAATCCGTCTCGCGAAGTCGAGCTTTGTAAAAGCATTGACAAGCAAATTGTTCTGGGGCGAGGATATTAGAAATAATGGAGAATATGGATTGTAAAAATAATATGCCTGTTCACGTGTCCATAATTATGGATGGCAACGGAAGGTGGGCAAAAGAAAGAGGAAAAGAGCGTGTCTACGGTCACACTAACGGTGTGGAAAGCGTAAGGGCTGTTACTGAAGCTTGTGTGGAGGATGGCATAAAGTATCTTTCGCTTTATGCTTTTTCTGAAGAGAATTGGGAGAGACCTGAAGAGGAGGTTTCTACTTTGATGAATCTGATGATGCAGGCAATTGGCAATGAATATGAGACTATGATGAAAAATGGAGTAAGATTCATTGTACTTGGCAATAGGGAAAGGTTAGATGAGACGCTGAATCAGGCAATAAATACTCTTATGGAACAGACATCAGGCAATAAGAACCTGACAATGATTGTATTTCTAAGTTATAGCGGTAAATGGGATATTCTACAGGCTGCCAAAAAACTTGCACGCGAGGTTATGAAAAATCCGGCAAAGATGGATTCTATAGAATCTCTTTCACAGGAAGATTTCGGTAATTATCTTGTTACGGCGAGTATTCCGGATCCTGATATTATTATAAGGACCTCCGGAGAGAAGAGGCTTAGCAATTATCTTTTATGGCAGGGAGCTTATGCCGAATTGTTCTTTGTGGATACGCTGTGGCCTGATTTTAGAAAAGAACAGTTCAGAGCAGTCCTTTCTGAATTTGCATTGAGGGACCGCAGATACGGTAAGGTTAAATAATAATTACTATCTTTGTAAGATTAACAACGCAAAAGATGAGAATACGCCATATATTAAGTCTGATCCTATTTTTAATGCCTTGGTACGCTGTTTTTGCACAGAATCTTGAAGGTGTGATTGATTATGATAATCCGCATAAATATATATTGGCCGGCGCCCGTATTGAGGGCAATACTTACTTCGGGCAGCAGCAGCTATTGCAGCAGGTAGGACTTCAAAAGGGTATGGAACTGACTGTGCCGGGAGAGGATATTACGGCAATTATAAACAGATTGTGGTTTAATCGGTATTTTGAGGATATTGCTGTTTCTATCGATTCGATTACGCCGGGCAGGGATAGTATTTATCTTAAAATAGCTATAAAAGAACGTCCGAGAGTCTCCCGGTGGAGTTTCTCCGGTGTTAAGAGCGGAGAAAAGAAAGATCTTCAGGAGAGGCTTAATCTTCGCCGGGCAGGGGAGTTTTCTGAATATGTGTCAAAGACATCTTCTGATATTATCAAACGATTCTACAAAGAAAAAGGTTTCCTTGATGTCAAAGTGGTACCTGAAGTTAGAAAGGATTCTATAATTGCTAATGCGATAAAAGTTAATTTTGCTGTTGACAGAGGTAAAAAGGTCAAGGTTAGGAAAATCAATTTTATAGGACATAACGAAGAGTTGAGCGATTATAAGTTGGCAAAGTCAATGAAGAAGACCAAGTCTGCCAAATTCTATAATTTTTTCAAAAGTAAGAAATTTGATGAAAAAGAGTATCCTAATGACAAGAAAGGCCTTATCAGTGCTTTTAATGAGGCCGGCTATAGGGATGCAAGAATTGTCAAGGATTCGATTTATACTATAGAAGAGGGAAGACTCGGAATTGATTTCAAGATAGATCAGGGCAAGAAATATTATTTTAGAAATATAACATGGACAGGTAATTCCGTTTATGATGCGGAAGCCCTTAATTCTGTGCTTCAAATCAAGAAAGGCGATG
Organism: uncultured Bacteroidales bacterium; assembly: GCA_963548935.1. Lineage (GTDB taxonomy): Bacteria > Bacteroidota > Bacteroidia > Bacteroidales > UBA932 > Cryptobacteroides. The sequence goes on along the minus strand of CAUUVS010000001.1, from coordinate 45,628 downwards.
TTTATGATGTGGTTACGATGCAGAAGAGGCTTTCCGGAGGTGGCAAGCAGAATGAGATGGATATATCTAAGATATATCGGGACAACGGTTATCTTTTCTTTAATGTATATCCTGTTGAATTGAATGTGGAGGGGGACTCTGTCGATGTTGAGATGCGAATCGTGGAAGGAAAACAGGCCATCCTCAACAATATTATAATCAATGGCAATGACCTTACCAATGAGAGGATTGTCCGCCGTCAGATCTTTACAAGACCGGGCTATCTTTTCAGTCAGTCTGATTTTGAAAGGTCTATACGAGAGATTGCTTCTTTAGGTCAGTTTGATCCGGAGGCTATTACCAACCCTACGAAGGGATATTCCATTATTCCTGACCAGAACAATAATACTGTCGATATTGTTTATAATGTAACGGAAAAGCCTTCCAGTCAGTTTGAGTTGTCAGGAGGTTGGGGAGGCCGGACTTTTGTCGGGACAGTAGGCCTTAGCTTTAACAACTTCTCCACAAGACGCTTTTTTGATAAGTCGGCATGGAGGCCCGTTCCGCTTGGAGATGCCCAAAATCTTGCAATTCGTTTTCAGACCAGCGGAACATATTATACCGCTTTGTCGGCAAGTTTTTCCGAACCTTGGCTATTTGGAAAAAAGCCGACATCTCTCAGCCTTTCAACTTATTATACCAGACAGACCAATTCATACCTTGCATGGAATATTCTAAGCAAAGAGAAGCAGATGGAGATTTACGGTTTTTCCGCAGGTATTGGCAATAGGTTGAAATGGCCTGACAATTACTTTGTGCTTTACAATCAGGTGAGTTGGCAGACATACAAGCTTACCAACTGGTTCGAAAACTTATTTATATTCAATGATGGTATTGCACATAACCTAAGCTATACCTTAGGGATTTCAAGAAACTCTACAGATCAGCCTATTTTCCCAAGAGGCGGCTCTGATATATCATTTTCTGTTTCTTTGACTCCTCCATATTCCTTATTCAGAAAAACAGACAAAGGTGTTTTGGATAATGCCGGCAATCCTTCTAAGGTTGGTAGCTGGAGGGATATAAATTACGATAAATGGAGTGCAAAAGATAGATATAAATGGATTGAGTATCATAAGTGGTCACTCAAAGCCAATTTCTATCAGAAAATTATAGGGGATCTTGTTCTGAAAACGAAATTCCAGTTCGGCTATCTGGGATATTACAACAGAAAATGGGGATATTCTCCATTTGAGGGCTTCTTGGTTGGCGGTGACGGAATGTCAGGTTATAATAACTATGGTACTGAAGTCATTTCATTGAGGGGGTATCAGAATTATTCTTTGACGCCAACTTCCTATTCTCGATATAATACCAATGGATATGCCTATTCGGGTAATGTGTATGACAAATTTAGTATTGAACTTAGGTATCCTATTGTATTGCAACCGCAATCTACTATCTTTGCATTGGCATTCTTCGAAGGAGGTAACTGCTGGTCCGATATAAGAAATTTCAATCCTTTCCAGATAAAGAGATCTGCCGGAGTCGGGGTAAGGGTGTATCTTCCTGTAGTAGGACTGCTTGGGATAGACTGGGGATATGGCTTTGACGACTCTGTAAATGGCAAGAGTCAATTCCATTTCCTTATCGGGCAGGAGTTTTAATGAATTGGTCTGAAGTTTGATACATAAAGGATTTGGCGCTAATACTGAAACAAATAAAAACAATTTATAATGAAAAAGATTTTTTTGATTGCCGCCATGGCAATTCTTACATTCTCCGCTTATGCACAGAACCAGAAATTTGCTCATGTTAATTACAATGAGTTGGTTACTCTAATGCCGGAAGCAGATGTTGCAAGGGAAAAACTTGCTGCACAGTCAAAAGAATTCGAGCAGACATATCAGGATATGGCTTCCGAGTTCCAGAATAAACTGTCACAGTATCAGCAGAAAGCCTCTACATGGACTGCTGCTATAAAGGAAAGCAAGGAGAAGGAGTTGAACGATATTCAAACAAGGCTTCAGGAATTCCAGCAGACAGCACAGGGAGAACTTCAGCAGCAGCAACAGGAACTTATGGCTCCTATTTATAAGAAGGCACAGGATGTTGTCGGTCGCCTTGCTAAAGAGGGTGGCTATATCTATGTTTTCGAGAAGACCTCTCTGCTTTATGTAGATGAGGCTCAGAGCAAGGATTTGACAACAGCAGCAAGAAAGGCTCTCAATATACCTGATTCGAGGACAATGGAGTCCTTGCAGGCTGAATTGCAGGCACAGCAGCAGGCTGTTCAGAAGTAGTATAAGTAGTCAGATTTCAAGAGGTGGATTTCGATTTTCGATTTCCACCTTTTTCTTTCAAATTATTAGGAAATTACTATTATTGTTATTAAATTCGCATTACACAACTTAATACACTTTCAAGTTATAATTGAATAACCAATGCGACATAAGGTAATCGACACAGATGATGTGGTAATCAGGTTTGCCGGTGATTCTGGTGACGGAATGCAGCTTACCGGCTCTCTCTTTGCAAATATTTCTGCCGTTTATGGGAATAGCCTTTCTACATTTCCCGATTATCCGGCCGAAATCAGGGCTCCTAAAGGTACTGTTTCCGGAGTTTCCGGCTATCAAGTACATATAGGCAGCCATAAAATCAATACTCCGGGAGACTATTGCGATATGTTGGTTGCAATGAATCCTGCCGCTCTTAAGGCTAATGCCAAGTGGCTGAAAAGAACGGCTCTGATTCTTGCTAACGAAGATGCCTTTGATGAAAACGGTCTTAAAAAAGCCGGTTTTACCGGTAATCCTTTTGAAGAACTTCATATAGAGGACAGAACCATTATTCTTGCTCCGATTAGCAAACTCACTACAGACAGCCTTAAAGATTCAGGGCTTGATGCTGCTTCGATTGCAAAGTGCAAGAATATGTTTACTTTGGGAATGGCATGTTATATATATAGTCGCCCTCTTGATTATGTGTTTGAATATTTGCAAAACAAGTTCGGCAAAAAACATCCTGAGATGATAGAGCCAAACAAGAAGGTGCTGAATGATGGATTCAATTATGCTGCGGCTATACAGGCGGTTCCCAATACATACACTATAGAGCCGGCAGAACTTCCAAAAGGTCGGTATCGTAATATTACAGGAAATCAGGCTATTGCTTGGGGTCTTATTGCGGCGTCGGAGAAATCGGGACTTCCTCTATTTTGCGGATCATATCCTATTACACCGGCCACTTCTATTCTTGAAGAACTTGCAATACATAAGAATTTAAATGTCAAGACAATGCAGACAGAAGACGAGATTGCGGGAATTTGTACGGCAATAGGCGCTTCTTTTGCCGGTTCTCTTGCAGTGACTACGACTTCCGGTCCCGGTCTTTCATTGAAATCAGAGGCTCTCGGCCTTGCGGTGATGACAGAATTGCCTCTTGTTGTCGTTGATGTTCAGCGTGCAGGACCTTGCACAGGCTTGCCTACCAAGACGGAGCAGACCGACCTTAATGAGGCTCTTTATGGACGTAACGGAGAGAGTCCGCTTGTGGTTATGGCTGCTCATTCTCCTTCGGATTGTTTTGATATGGCTTTTAATGCTTCTAAAATAGCTATAGAGCACATGACTCCGGTTCTCTTGTTGTCAGAAGGTTTCTTGGGCAATGGCTCGGAGCCTTGGAAGATTCCTGCCATGAAGGATTATCCTATAATAAAGCCCCGTTTTGCCAGAGACACAGAAGGACAATTCGCTCCTTTTGAAAGAGATTCTGAAACACTTGCCAGAGAATGGGCAGTGGCAGGACGTAAAGGATTGGAGCATAGGATAGGCGGATTAGAGAAAACTCATAAGGGGGTTCTCTCGACAGATCCTAAAAACCATGAGTTGATGGTTCGGGAACGTGCAGAGAAGGTTGAGAGAGTGGCTGCTTCTATTCCTCTTCTTGAAGTCGATGGCCCTAAAAAAGGTAAGACTCTTATTGTCGGCTGGGGTGGGACTTACGGACATATTCTTACTGCTATTTCAGAATTGAGAAAAGAAGGCAGAGAGATGAGTTTTGCTCATTTCAATTATATAAGTCCTCTTCCTTCAAATACGGCAGAGGTTTTATCCGGCTTTTCTGAGATTTTGGTCTGTGAATTGAACAGTGGCCAGTTTGCCGGTTATCTGAGAACAAAAATGCCTCAATTCGAGTATCGTCAGCTAAACAAAGTGCAGGGGCAGACATTTATGGCTAAGGATATAAAGGAAGCGCTAATATAAGGAGGAATAGAGATGGCAAAATATACATTAAAAGATTTTAAAAGCGATCAAGAAGTAAGGTGGTGTCCGGGGTGTGGAGACTATTCGGTTTTGGCTGCTTTGCAGAGAGCTTTGCCTAAAGTGTGTGAAGAGAAAGGTATAGATAAAGAAAAGGTTGTTGTTATTTCCGGTATCGGATGCTCGTCAAGGCTTCCTTATTATATGAATACTTATGGCTTTCATAGTATTCATGGTAGGGCTACAGCCATTTCTACGGGGGTAAAGGTGGCAAATCCGGATTTGTGTGTATTTCAGGCTTGTGGTGACGGTGATGCCTTGGCTATCGGTGGAAATCATTTCATTCATGCAGTTCGCAGGAATATCGATATTAATATAATGCTGTTCAATAATCGTATTTATGGTATGACAAAGGGGCAGTATTCACCTACATCGAAGTTAGGAGCTGTCACAAAGACTTCTCCCTATGGCACGGTGGAGGCTCCTTTCAATCCCGGAGGCTTGGTGATTGGTGCTAAAGGTACTTTTTTTGCTCGCGGAGTGGATACTGAGCTTGCTCTCAATGAGGAGATAATGTTAGAGGCTTCACGCCATCATGGGACATCGGTGATGGAATTTCTTACAAACTGTGTTATCTTCAACAATGGAGTTCATTCTGAAATCACGGACAGGGAGAACAAAGCTGACAGGACAATTGTTTTGCGTGCCGGAGAGAAGATGATTTTTGGCAAGGAAAAGAATAAAGGTATCGTACTTGACGGCTGGAAGTTGAAAGTTGTTAAAATAGGTGAGGATGGGGTTACTGAAGATGATGTTCTTGTTCATGATCCTCATCAGGATAATATCGGACTGCAGATGATGCTTGCAGAGATGTCATATCCTGATTTTCCTGTTGCATTGGGAGTTATCAGGGATGTGGTTGCACCTACTTATGAAGACGGTGTTGCAGGCCAATTGAAAGAGGTTGCATCTAAATCGCAAGTACATTGCATGGATTACCTGTTGGGCAGCGGTGCAGTATGGGAAGTAAAATAAAATACATTAACACATATTAATAATTTATTATTATGAGAACAGAAGACATTATGGCAAAACTACAGGCCAAGTACCCTGTTGAGAAGGAATATCTTCAGGCTGTACGTGAGGTCTTGGAATCAATCGAGGAGGTTTATAATAGACATCCTGAATTTGAAGCTGCAAAAATCGTTGAAAGGCTTGTAGAGCCTGACCGTATTCTGACTTTCAGGGTAACATGGGTTGATGACAAGGGAGAAGTGCAGGTCAATACCGGCTACAGAGTGCAGTTCAACAATGCTATCGGTCCATACAAGGGAGGTCTTCGTTTCCATCCTTCGGTGAATCCTTCAATATTGAAGTTTTTAGGTTTTGAGCAGACTTTCAAGAATTCTCTTACAACGCTTCCTATGGGAGGTGGCAAAGGCGGTTCCGATTTCAATCCTAAGGGAAAATCAAACAATGAGATTATGCGTTTTTGCCATGCCTTTATGCTGGAACTTTATAAGATTATAGGTCCCGATATGGATGTGCCGGCAGGCGATATAGGTGTAGGCGGTCGTGAAATCGGTTATCTTAACGGGATGTACAAAAAGCTGACTCATGAGCATCATGGTGTGCTTACAGGTAAGGGGCTTCAGTTCGGAGGGTCTGTTATACGCCCTGAAGCAACAGGATTCGGAGCGGTCTACTTTGTGCAGCACATGCTTCAGACCCATAAAGAAGGACTTGACCTCAAGGGCAAGAAAGTGGCTATATCAGGTTTTGGTAATGTGGCTTGGGGAGCTTGTACAAAGGCAACTGAATTGGGAGCTATTGTCGTTGCAATTTCAGGTCCGGACGGTGTGATTTATAATCCTAATGGAATGACTCAGGAAAAATTAGCTTATATGCTTGAACTCCGTGCTTCCAACAATGATGTTGTTGCTCCGTTTGCTGAAAAATTTCCGGATGCAAAGTTTATTCCGGGCAAGAAAGCTTGGAGTGTCAAATGCGATATAGCCATGCCTTGCGCATTCCAGAATGAGATGTCAAAAGAGGATGCAGAAGAACTTATTGCAAACGGTACATGGCTATGTGCTGAGGTTTCCAATATGGGCTGCCAACCAGGAGCAATCGAAGCTTTCCAGAAAGCAAAGGTTAATTTTGCTCCCGGTAAGGCCGTGAATGCAGGTGGAGTGGCAACATCAGGCCTTGAGATGACCCAGAACGCTATGCATATCAGTTGGAAAGCAAATGAAGTAGACCAGAGGCTTCATAGCATTATGAGTTCTATCCATGAGGCTTGTGTAAAATATGGCACTCAGCCGGACGGGTATATCAATTATGTCAAAGGGGCTAATATCGCCGGCTTTATGAAAGTTGCCGAGGCGATGCTCGCTCAAGGGGCAATTTGATTGAGAGTGCTTGATAAAAGAGGCTGACTAATTCGTTTTAGTCAGCCTCTTTACAAAGTTTTGATGCCTCGGCTTTATTTTCAATATGGCACAAACCAAGTGTCATATTGTTGTATTATCATAAAATAAAATATATTAAAGTTTCTTAGATTTGGATATTGGATTGATTTCTTCTATATTAAATAATAATTTTAAATCTAAGTAAAAATGAAACAGTTGAAAATTTATTTTAAGGTATTGATTTCTTTTGGTTTATTTGCACTTACGATTAATAACATCCGTGCAAATTGCCAGAATCCTCCCCTTATGGAAGTTCGTGACACAATTGACAATTATGTGATTTATCATCATAATAAAGGGATAAGGGTTTATAAAATCGGGGCCTTTTTGAACAAGGAGCAGATAACAGCTACTTTTGATTATAGCGAGATAAGTAACAAAGCTGCCATGGAAGAATGCGGTATGAATTTTACTCCCCAAAAAATGGAAGCGCTTATAAAAGATTCAGTTGTGCCATTTTTAGAGAAAAAAGCGGTGGGTAAATATTTTGTATCATTGATTTTATCCAAATCATTAAATATTGAATATTTTGAACTCTTGAGGTGCGATTTGTCAAGCGCAGATGCGTATATCATTTACAAAGCTTTTTATGCTTCGGATTTCTTTTCAATATGGGACGAACCCGTACCGTATGTTGTCTTTGGAATACCGTTTTTCATCAAATGAAATAGGTAAAAATCTCTTATAAGACTGTTATTCCGCTTTGTTTTTATGCGGGTCGAGTCCTTTATGCCGGAATCTGAACGTAATGTCCGTTCTGTCATAGTCTCCGTATCCCTTGTGCTCCACTTTGTAAAGCCTTTGGTTGGTATTTATGCTGTTAAGAGGACCCAGCTCTTCTATATAAGGGCCTGTTTTTATATAATCGAATGCTTCCCAGACCTTATTTTCCACATCTTCTCGCCCTGAATATAGGGCAATCTTGATACCATGAGCGGAATGAATATAGTCCGCCATTCTAAGCAAGGCCTCCTCGTCATTACCCTCTCCAAGGAAGAGGAAGCAGTTGATGCCATAATTATCTGCAAGAAGCTTGTCGACAATGGCCTCGTTCAATTCCTCTCCTATATCTTGCCTCAAGAAAGGAGAATGGCAACCGGGGCAATGTCCAAGGCAATTTGTAATCTCAACTGCCAAAGTCAGCATGTCCGGAATCTCTTCAACGACCACAGAGGTCATAGCCGGTATATACTTTATCATACCACGAATTTTCTTTCTTCTGTATAAAATCTCTTGTCAGCCTCTACCTGTCTCATTTCGCTGAAAGAAGAAATGCGTTTTAGATACCCTATGACACGCGTCAGATAATCTAAGTTGTGACTGCCACATTTAGGACAAACCTCAAGAGTGTCTTTACTGATATGACCGCATTCATTACATACTGTATTGCGGCAGTTGAATGTAAAATAGTTTGTACCGTAATGAGCCGCCACATTCAGAAGCTGGCGATATTGCTCTTTGGACAGGTGCTCGTTTATGTTCATATGCAAAGCTGAACCTCCATCAAGATATTTTACATATTCCTCTCCGTGAAGTTTGAATTTGTCAATTATAGACAGAGAGTCGTCTTCAGGATTGTAGAAATAGGAACTATACATATTGTGCTTCTCTGACACAAAGAATCCATCTTTTTTGTCCCATTTGTAGTTTTTGCCGGACAGGTTTTCTCCTGGGACAAATTCAGTGTTGAACATTGTGTCATTTGTCCTGTCTTTCTTGTTTGAAATATTTATAGTCTCAAGAAGGTTGTTTACAAACTCCTTATATTCCTCATTCGGAGAAATTTCCAAACCTAAAAATTCAGCCGCATCCGTAAGTCCGTTCACTCCAATAGTAAGGTATTGTTTTTTCATATCGATAAAACCTGCCTTATATACGTCTAACATATCGGCATTCAGAAAATCTTTTATTATTTCATTGAATGCGGTCTGGTATTTGTGAACCCTCTCTGTCATCTCTGTTACTCCTTCGCTGATAGCCTTATAGAGTTCTTTTCTGTCAAATTTGAGGCTACTGTCCAATGGCTCTGCAGTATTTATTTCTATGCCGTGTTTGTCTTTGAAATATTTTTTTGTCGCAAGCTGAATTATCCTGTTGAGGTTAATAGTCATAACGGATTTGGAACCGGTGGCTACTGATGCTGTTCCCATAGAATACTGGTGGGTGGTGTGGTTATGGGATTGGTCTTTCATATCCGTCAGTGAATTGCGCAGGCGACAGCAACTGGCAAGGCTGTCCGGGCTATTGGAAATATAGCAGAAGAAACTGTGACCTTTAGACCACATTTCTGCCGTAAAATCGGCATATTCTTTATCTGCATAATCATCAGCTCCATCAGTCAGAAGGGCCATAGTCTCTACCGGGAATGTCAGTATATAATTGTTTCTCTCATTATTGAACCAATTCATAAAATGCTTTTGTAGCCATGAAAGGGTTTCCCACTTAGGGGCGGATCCGTCAGGAAAACGAAAATCTCCGAAGACTCCGTTGAAATACGGCTCATCGAAATATCCGATATTCCAGAAAACAGTCTGATATCCTCTGTTGCCGGCCGGCATATTCATGGAATGTACAACCTGCTGGAAATAATTGTCAATAACTTTTACCAATGTTCTTTGTTTGATATTGTTTTCAACAACAGTATCGAGTTTGGTAAGATAGTTGTCTCCATAATCCTTTCTTATGAAATAATCAAGATACATCAGAAATTCGGGAGTGGCTACCGCACCCATAAACTGGGAAGATATAGAATAAACAAGATTTATAAACTCACCGCAGAACGATTTCAGGTCTGTAGGAGCTATAGACACTCCACCTAAATCCTTAAGACCGCTTACAAGGAAAGGATACATAGTAATAGCTACACAGTAAGGGTAGCCAGGTGTGCCGCTTTCATCATGCTTGTACAAGACATGAGACTCCAAATCCTGAATGTATTGGTCAGCTAAACCATGGCCATACAGCGATTTGATTTTGTCCTGCATAATATAGCGGTTCTGCTTGATATTATTCTCCTTATATAGCTCCTGACCAAGTGTTACGATGTTCTTTCTTGTAACATTGGCATTCGCATCGAATTTTGAGCCGGTTGCTGCATTTGAAGCCTTGATATAATCTTTGATGAAATCCCTTTTTTTGCGGAGGTCAAGGCCGGCATCAAATTTCTCTATATATTCGCGTGCAGCCTTTTTATTGATTGACATAAGAGAATCTACAACCTGACGGCGTATTTCCTGACTGGAAATCTTGTCATATATATAAAGATTGTCAGTAATGGAAACTACAACTTCTTCAGGGCACTTTTGGCCTGTTGCTTTGTATGCTTCACGAATACCTCTTTTTAATTTTTCATTATCGAACTCTTCGTAAGAGCCGTTGGTCTTCCTTACATCCATAGTTGTTGATTATATATGGTTTATAGTAAATTATTAACAAATCAGAAGTGTCTCCGGTAAAACATCCGGGCTACTATAAGAAGCCTGAAATGTTCAGGGACAAAATTAAGCAATAAACTTTTTCGTTCAAAAGATTATACCATTAAAAGTTATCAACAATCGTATAACAATGGAATTAAATATTTGATTTATAGTATATTATAAATAAAGGTCTCCGAAGTATCAACAACGGAGACCTTTAGAATTATTCTAAATTGCTAAAAGCTGAATTTTGTGCAAAGAAGTATTCTGTGATTGTTGATCCGGTGGCAGTCTTGAGGAAGCAGTCTTGTATCAACTGTCTTTCCATATTCAACCATCGTAAGATCGTATTCAAGTCCAACCATAAATTTGCCAAGGTTATATACGATTGTCGGGGTTAGCCTGAGCATGTTATTGATGCCGAGACCTCCATTGCCACTGAAATATTTTGGTCCTGTCACATCTTTTAAGGTTCCTAAATTTTTGATATATCCGATCATTCCGATTACTTGAAATTTCTTGCCATATTGTGCGGAAATATAGCTTACGCTTGACAAATTCGGTGTATATTCATTAGATATACCATCTTTTTTAAGACCTGATACAGCATAGCCACTCATCAGCTGCAAATGTTCTCCGGCTTGTGCCAGAATGGAGCGTGCATTGATTTTGAAAGACTTATGGTCATACTGAAGATATAATGTCGGAGAGAAAGTCGTAAGCCATTCATTGTATTTTTCACCGGATAATTTGTCGTATCCATAATGAGGCCGGATGCTTAGAATATCGATACCTGCTTTTCCCATAAATCCGCCTGTTTTGTAAGTGATTCCAAAATATGCTTCCGGAGCTGCATGTCTGATGTATTTGTTGGTCTGTACCGACTTTGTAGGATCATCGGCATCCGGACCGGCGGATCTGTACTGAAGCTGATTGATGAGGGCTGCTGACAAAGTAAGTTTCTTGTTGAATATTACTTCAAACGTGGCTTGAGGTGTACGGCTGAATGGGGTAAAAGGAGTACCTGTCTCCAAATCCACTCCATAAGGTTTTTCTTCAGATATCGGGTGCCATGCCTGTCCCATTTTAAATTTAATATCAGTTTTTCCTTTGGCTCCAAGTCCTTGCCATATCATAGTGAAATATGCTTGACGTAGACGCATTGTCGCTGTACTTCCTTTTGAATCAAGGCAATAGAAATCTGCTTCTATTTTTCCGTCAATGGCGGTATTGCCGATCTTGTAGTCTTTTATGTTTAGCCCGACTCTTGTGGTCATAGCTTGGAAGTTGTAGTTGCCGACAGCATTCAAATCATTGCCGTTAACGATTTTTTTATCAAGAGGAACATACATAAAAAAGTTTTCTGTTCCTGATTGGGTTGCTCTGCTATCGTAGAAAGCGAAATTACGTACAAAACCATAAGGCTTTACAGTGGCTTTGGTCTCTGATTTGTTTTGTGAATAGGCTGCATTAGAAAATGCCGTCGCCAGCACTGCGAAAATTATTAATACACGTTTCATTTATAAAAATATTAAAAACAGAGAGATGGTTGTTTATCTCCGCAATTAAAAATTCATATCAGGCGAATGGAAAAATTTTTGTAACCCATAAGAAGCTTATGAAAAAGCCGATTATTCCTATAATGATACCGACCTTTGCCATATCCTTTGTTTCGACAAGACCTGTTGACGAGGCAATAGCATTTGGTGGAGTTGAAATAGGAAAGAGCATTGCGATGGAAGCGCATAATGCTACGAATGAAATCATTGCATAAGTTCCTCCCATTGTGGTAAAAGCCGCATTATTCATTGCTTCAGGGTCTGCCATACCTTCCGCAACCACGATAAGAATCGGTATTAACAGGGCAGAGGTTGCAGAATGGCTTATGAAGTTCGACATCAAGTAGCATACTAAACCGGAAACTAATAGGACGAGAAGTACAGGCATGGAGCCGAAAGGAATAGATTGAATCAGAACTTTGGCAAGACCTGTTCCTTGAAGCACTGTTCCGAGAGCAAAGCCTCCTGCAACAAGCCATAGCACCGTCCAGTTAATTTCTTTGATGTCTTCTTTTGTGAAAATGCCGGTACAGGTGAGAACCCCTAATGGAATTAGCGCTACAACATTGGAGTTTATATGGTGAATCTGTTCTGTGGTCCATAGAAGTATTGTGCTTATGAATGTTATCCAAACAACATATGTTTTCCAGTCTGCGGTTCTTTTGTTTTCAGGAATTTCAAGGACTACTTTATCAGATTTGAAAGGGAAGAAAATCTGAAGTATAATCCAAGCTATGAATATCATTATTATTACAAAAGGAATCATTCTCACAGACCATTCCATAAATGTCACTTCATAGCCGGCTTCTGCCAGAAATTTTACGGCGGTGGCATTCGGAGGTGTTCCTATAGGCGTACCGATTCCACCAATGTTAGCCGCAACCGGAATGGCCAGAGCAAGTCCGATACGCCCTTTGTCGTCTTTAGGAAGTACAGCAAGCACAGGAGCCAAGAAAGCAAGCATCATTGCTGCTGTTGCCGTATTGCTCATAAACATAGAGAATATGGCAATAACAATCAGAAAGCCGAGAAGAACTGTTTTTGGCTTATTACCGAAAGGCTTCAGCAGTATTCTTGCCATTGTGACATCCAGACCATATTTTTCAGCCATGATTGCAAGTACGAATCCTCCCAAGAACAACATTACAACAGGATCTGCAAATGCTGCCATAATGTCTTTATAATTTACAAGCTGCCCGAATTTAGGGTTGCAGAAGAATCCGAGCCCTTTATTTGAAATCGTGAGCAGTGATATTATAATTACTAATAGGGAAGTCGTCCAGTTTGGAATAATTTCAAACATCCACATCAGGGCGGCGAATACAAATAGAGCGATAACTCGCTGCTGGACAACAGTCAGAGCTTCGATACCGAAAAAACTGACAGGGACTGCCCAAAGGAAGATTGTGATAGTCAGAACTATTGGCAGAAGAACACAATACTTCACATTGAATTTTTTATCAAACATTTTATGTTTTATTTAATAATTTATTTAGAATAAGTGAACCTTATATCTACAGGTATCTTTTCTAATCTGAGATTGACAAGATCAGCTTTGAAAGCATCGGAAATCTGACCATATTCTTTTTCGAAATCAGATGCGAATTTTATATCACCTGTGGCCTGAGTTTTTAGAATTATGCCTGCAAGCGTTGTAAGTGATGAATATGCTTTTTTATAATCAATGAAATATTTGCCGTTTTCTTTTCTTGCAATAGCCTTGTCTTTAAGTAAATAGTTGTAGATTATAATGTTCGAACGGCCGAGCGCTTCTGCTTCGCCGAATCTTTGAGACCTTATAAGGCTTGCGATGTAGGTTGTTATTGCGTCATTTCTCGTAAGAAGAGCAGAAGTTTCATGTCTGTCGATAAGGCTGCAAGAAATATAAAGTCCCACAACGCTCCCTTTCATCTCTTCCCAAAGGAGGGCTGATTTGCCCAAAGCCTCGGAAACCGTTCCCTTTCCGTTAATCGTATTTTTAACACCTAACCCATGCGCTATTTCACGGCAAGCTATATTCCAGAAGAAAGCATCAGCATCGAGATGAGATGCCTGATCGGTATTGAAAAGAACCACTCCGGTAGGATATACAATCATATTGAATTTCTGTTCCATTATATTTCTTAAAAGAACAGTTCTGGTGCCTTTTTCTCTCTGTACCTTAGTATCATAAGGCAGGTTTATTGCAATAACCTTTACGCCTGCATTTGCGTTGCCTGCGTAATATATTGCATCATAAGCGAAAATATTTGATTCGGAACCGGGTGCAAATGTCTTGTACTCATCAGGGCACGGGAGTGATTTTTGAAACTCAGAAAGCATGCCTGTATACTTTGACAGCCTTTCGGTAATATTGATGTTTTTGAGCAGCACGAATGCCTCATAGGAAGTCTTTACACCATAAAGCTGGTCATCGTTGTTTTCATTTGGACCTATTATCAAATCCATTTTACTGTCAGTCATATCAAGCCATGCAAGGTCGCTTTCATAAAAATCATCTGTTTTCAGAGCTTCAATTTTTTTCAGAAGATAGTTTCTTACACTTTCTTTGATTGTAATATCGGCAGCCGCCTGAAGATAACTTGATATTTTGTCGATGTTTTCCTTATACTCATCATGATACCAAATACATTTAAGTTCACCGTTTTCTCCTCTTTTTATAAGAGTATAAGGATTGAGTTTTTCAGAATCTTTTAGTGCATCGAATTCGCCGGAAGTCATATCGTTAGGATAGAAATTTGCTCCTGCAGGTCTTGCGTCATATCCGTCAATGAAAGATTTTCCGGTCAATCTGTCCCATGGGCCATAATTGATCATGGCATATTCTTTCTTGTATTCGTCTTTGATTCCTTCCATCAACGATTTGTCACCGAAATATTGTTTCCAATATATCTTATCTGCCTCGTCTGCTGCAAATCTATAAAGATTAAGTACTTCTTTCCCATTATCTGTAATGCCTGAGAGATCCATGGCGGAGATATTGACAACGGCATATTGCTCTATATCAAGAGCTGTCTTTGATTTGTGCGATATGTTGCAGGACGCAATAACCGTAATGATGCAAAAAACAGATATGATTTGTTTCATGTGATTTAGTTGATAAATATTGGACAAAGTTATATAATTATAGTATAATATCAACGAAGTAGACTTAAAATGTAGTAATATGAAACAGGGAGAAGAAATAAATCTCCTCCCTGTTGTCGGGATGATCCGACTCGAACGGACGACCCCTACGTCCCGAACGTAGTGCGCTACCAACTGCGCTACATCCCGATTGCCTATTATTCCGGGAAACCGGTTTTTAATAAGAAAAAGAGCCGTCTATCAGCTCTTTTTCTTATTAATCGCCGCATATCTACGCAAGCTTATTGATGTAAAGTGCAATACCGCTCTTAAGGTTTGCTGCCTTGTTCTTGTGGATAACACCAATTTTTGCAAGCTTGTCTATCATCGCATAGACTTTCGGAGCATTGGCTTCGGCTGAAGCTTTGTCTTCTGAATTTCTTATCGCGCGAATAGCGTTTCTTGTTGTTTTTGCATAATATCTGTTATGCAATCTCTGCGCCTCACTTTTACGGACGCGCTTCTCTGCAGATGCGTGATTTGCCATTGTTATTATTTTTTAATATTTGGTAGTGGGTAGGAGAATCGAACTCCTATTGCAAGAATGAAAATCTTGAGTACTAACCGTTATACGAACCCACCGAATACCCGATTAGACCAAATGCCTAAAAGGGATTGCAAAGGTATATAATATTTTTATTACCGCAAAATATTTTTTATTATTGTTTCTCCGATTCAGCGGAATTTTCTTGAGATTTCTTATCATTGTCCCATTCAAAAGAGTAGAGAATAGATTCTACCTGTCTGAGAAGTTGGCGTTTATCATATTTCGGAGCATATACAAAGGCTTCTGCAACAATAATATCTTTTCCATCTTTGCTATAAAAAGAATGTGATACAAATGGCCCTCCCATAAAATCATTGTGAACCTCCCAGAAGCCCCTTGTCTGTGCGAATTGCCTTCCCCTGAATCTTATAAATTCTACAATTGGAGGCACATAGGTGCTGGTTGTCATCCATGTATTGTCAAACATGCCCGGAACATTTTTTTCTAATATGTTATTTCTATGCTCGATTATATTTTTTTCCGTGAAATTTTCTTTTTCTGCTGCAGGGTATTTGTATATGAATATTCCTTGGATGGAATATTGCTTGTCATCCGCAATCCACACGAAGTCATCAGTCTTTTTCTTAAGACGATAGCCGGTAGGAAAATGAGGAGAACCGCCAAATACCTGTCTCACACTTTCAGCAATGGTTATATCTTCATATAATTTGGAATTTGCTATGATTCTATCGCGCTCTGCTTGTTCAAGCGTACTCAATATTCGTTCATTATTGTCTTTGAATACCTCAAGGGCTCCGGCTCCGTCTTTTGCGCTTATCTGAATGACGCATTGAGGGTATGCCCATACATCATTGCGATAGATGAGTCCGTCTTTTTCCACTTTAGTGTCGATATTAAAAAGAATTATATTGCGATGTACCTTGAACATATCCACAAAACCGGCAGGAGTAACATTTACTAAAGAGTACATAGGTTCTCTTTGAGCAAGATAAGGGCAGTCTCCACCAAGTACAAGCCTTAATTCGGAGCCAAGATCACCCTCCCACAATGTCTTGTCCATCACCAGCACTACTTCACCCGCCT
Source organism: uncultured Bacteroidales bacterium (assembly GCA_963548935.1). Classification (GTDB taxonomy): domain Bacteria; phylum Bacteroidota; class Bacteroidia; order Bacteroidales; family UBA932; genus Cryptobacteroides. The sequence goes on along the minus strand of CAUUVS010000001.1, from coordinate 29,221 downwards.
TACCTCCGACGTTTGGCAATAAAGTTTTTGAATTTTTGCAGGAGAATGCGGTCGACAATGCCATAAAAACAATAGCAAAAATTGTAATGTTTCTTTTCATAATCATATTTTGGTTAATTTGTGTATTATCATTTTATCAGTCTGCCTATATCGTTGCCGAATGCCAGAACCATAAGAGCCATAAGCAGTGCCATTCCTACAATTTGGGCAGCAATCAGAAATCTGTCATTCGGCTTATGTCCTGTCAGCATTTCATAGATTGTAAACACAATATGACCGCCGTCGAGTGCCGGAATAGGCAAGAGGTTCATAACACCAAGCATAATTGACAGAAGGGCAAGGAGGTATAGAAATTTATACCAGTCCCACGAACTTGGAAACACCTGACCTATCGCAATGAAACTTCCTACTGATTTATATGCGCCGGTACTTGGTGTGGCGACCATTTTCAGATCGCTCAAATAGCCACCGATTGTCGAAAAGGTCATTTTGAATCCGGCCGGAATAGCTGTGATGGCGTTATAATCTTTTGTGACAATTCCCGGGATATGGGCGAATATCATTGCCATACCAAGGCTATCTACAGCCAGCTGCATATTAAGGGTATCTGCACCCCTGATGATTTTTGAGGCTATTATTTCGTTGGAATGATTTTTAAGGATTTTTCTTGAATCCTGAACATATTTAATCGCATTGCCATTGATTTCAACAATCCTGTCGCCTTTTACGAAGCCTTTGCCATAGTTTGGCGATTGAGGCGGAATTGTGTCTATTATAAAAGGTACGGCTAAAGAAAACAGATCCGGAGTGCTTAGGATTTGAGGTGTCATAGCCTGATCGATATATATGTCTATAGTGTCTTTATCCCTTAAGATGGTGACTTTGTGTACTGATTTTCTTACTATATAAGCCTGAAGCATACCGAAATCTTCAGGTACATAGTTGTCCATTTTCAATATCTTGTCACCTGTGCGGAAACCCATTTCTTGAGCTAAGTCACTTGCGTAGATATGTGCGTTGTTATTGCTTATATATGATTTGTCCCATATCCCCAATATGCAGATAAACATGATTATCGCAAAAATAAAGTTGTAGAGGACTCCGCCTGACATTACAAGCATTCTTTTCCAAGCTGATTTGCTACGGAATTCCCAAGGTTTCGGCTCTTGGCTCATAGTTTCCATATCGAATGATTCGTCGATCATTCCATTTATTTTGCAGTAACCTCCAAGAGGCAGCCAGCCTATACCGTACTCGGTTTCGTAATTTTTCAGTTGCGGAAATAATTTTGAAAACCAGCCGCTTTTTGTGCTTAGAAGTTTAAATCCGCCGGCATCAAAGAAAAGGAAAAATTTATCTACTTTGATTTTGAAAATTTTGGCGAAAGTGAAATGACCGGCCTCGTGTATCAATATCAGCACGGATAATGCCAGAATCACCTGAAGTGTTTTTATTAGAACTATTCCCATTATTGTTTTTTAATCAATTCATTAGCCATAATCAGAGACTCTTGATTGGTATTTAAGATGTCTTCTATATCAGGGCAGGCTATATACCCTATATTTTCAATGCAATGCTCTATTATTTCCGAGATTTTGTAAAATGATATTTTGTCCTTGAGGAAAGCAGCCACAGCTGCTTCATTTGCTGCATTCATGGTGCAAGGTATATTGCCTCCTTTGGCTATTGCTTTGAATGCAAGGTTTAGACAAGGGAATTTGTCAATATCCGGTTTCTCGAAAGAAAGATTGCCTAATTGTGCAAAATCAAGTTTTTTGTTGTCGAGGCTAAGCCTTTCGGGAAAAGCCAAGGCAAATTGAATCGGTTCTCTCATATCGGGATGTCCCAATTGCGCTATGACAGCGCCATCGTCAAATTCTACCATTGAGTGAATAATAGACTGTGGGTGTATAACTATATCAATGTCTTCAGCTTCCATATCGAAGAGCCATTTGGCTTCTATCATTTCAAAGCCCTTGTTCATCATAGTTGCGGAGTCGATTGTGATTTTGGCTCCCATTGTCCATTGCGGATGCTGTAGGGCTTCATTTTTAGTGGCAATGGCTATCTGCCCTTTGGACCAAGTTCTGAATGGTCCTCCTGATGCTGTAAGATGGATTTTTCTTATTTTGTTGCCGGATGCTCCCATAAGGCATTGGAAGATTGCCGAGTGCTCTGAATCGACAGGCAGAATAGCTGCTTTGTATTTCTCTGCAAGAGCCATAACTATAGGTCCTGCAGCAACAAGAGTTTCTTTATTTGCCAACGCAATGGTCTTACCTGCTTTGATGGCTGAAATAGTGGGCATTAGACCGCTGAATCCTACTAATGCAGTAAGTACGATGTCTATATTTTCTCCTGATGCCAATGCACAGATAGAGTCCATTCCGCAAAAAACTTTTATATCATAAGGCTCAAGCGCATTATTGACTTCATTATATTTTTCCTTATTGCATATAACTACAGAATTGACATCAAATTCAATGGCCTGTTTTATCAGGAGGTCGGAACTGTTGTTGGCCGTAAGCAGTTCTATTTCAAATAGGTCTTTATGCTGCCTGACCACATCTAAGGCTTGTCTGCCGATAGAACCGGTAGAGCCTAATATAGCTATGTGTCTTTTCTTCATCAGAAGTTTATATATTTTGTCGGATCCACGGCATTCCCTTTATACCAAAGTTCGAAGTGCAGATGTTCTCCTGTGGTAATAGAACCGGTATTGCCAACTAAAGCGATGGTGGCGCCAGCCGACACGTGATCTCCTTGCTTTTTTAGTAATTTTTGGTTGTGCTTGTAAACGGATATTATATTGTTCGGATGTTGTATCAATATCGTATATCCGGATTCGTCACCCCAGCCTGCACTGATAACAGTGCCATCAAGTACCGATGTGACAACTGAATTTGCCGGGGCTGTAATATCTATATATGGATGAATGGCCCTATCGAATCCTTGGGAGACAACTCCTTTCAGTGGAGAGAAAAAATGCATGCCTTCAATAGGCATCACCATATCTCTTGATGTCATTCCCATACGGTCAGCTTCATTGACTGTTTTTCTCAACAATGAATCGCTTCTATGTATTGTCTGTATATTTGCCACAGAGTCATTATTTGCTATATGGCTTTTGATAATACTGTCTATCTTGACGGGATCTTCTCCATTGACGACTCTTTTTAGATTTTCTGCATAAAAGTCCCATCTCAGTATTACTCTTTCTAATGAATCTATTCTAATTGCATTTTGTACCGCAGTTCTTTGAGAATGTGCATCAGGTACTCCCGGTATGAGAGATTTAAGCGGAGTAAATGCAATAAGGGCGAACAAACAGGCCATTACAGCTATAATAATTGATACTATGGTTATCAATAGACTTGAACGAGTGAATTTTATAAACCATAATTGTTTATGTGTAATATCATTTACCAAGGACACTCTGAAGCGTTCTTTCTTAGACTCTTTATTGTTTTTTGCCATTCATTTATGATTTATTTGTTACCTTTGCCAAAATGGACAGAATAATTGGAATAGATTACGGAAGAAAGAGAACAGGGCTTGCTGTAAGCGATCCTCTGAAAATATTCGCATCCGCACTCGACACCATACATTCTACAAAGATAATAGAATATCTCAAAAACTATGCTGATAATGAAACCATAGTAAGGTTTGTGGTCGGTTATCCTAAGAATTTGGACAATTCTCCATCTGAGGCGGCAAAGGATGTGGATATTTTTCTCAAGACTCTCAAAAAAGCTTTTCCTGATATTCCTGTTACTTTAGAAGATGAGAGGTTTACTTCTGTTATGGCTCACAGAGCGATGATAGACGGAGGGATGAAGGCTTCCGAAAGAAGAGACAAGGCTTCGGTGGATAAGATAAGCGCTGCAATTATTCTGCAAGGCTTCCTTGACAGGAACTCATCGGCGGACAAAGGGGTATCGGGTGGCATATCTTTTGTGAATGTCCCGATTGTATTTTCTGCAAATGTGTCTCGTAAGAGGAGAAAGAAAAGGTGATTTTCGGGACATAAATTAATATCAGATTATGATACAACCAATATATTTATATGGCTCTGAGGTGCTTAGAGAAAAGGCTGAAGAGATAGACATTAACAATAAAGAAGAGATCATCAAGTTGGTTAAAGACTTGAAAGATACTTTGGCGCATGCGGATGGCTGTGGTCTTGCAGCTCCCCAGATAGGAGTTTCCAAAAAGGTGGTTATTGTGGACGGAACCGTGATGTCGGATGTTTATGATTATCTTAAGGATTTTAAGAGGACTTTGATAAATCCACGTGTGATAGAAGAAAGCAAGCAGACATGCGATTATAATGAAGGGTGTCTGAGTATTCCGGGAATATATGCCGATGTCAGAAGACCTTCGGGAATTACTGTGGAATATTATAATGAGAATCTTGAGAAAGTGACAGAGTCGTTTGACAGATTTGCCTGCAGGATGATTCAGCATGAACTTTCGCATTTGGACGGTAATCTTTTTGTGGATATGGTCGCTCCCATAAGGAAGAAGATGATTGCCAAAAAACTTTTAAACATCTCCAAGGGCAAAGTGTCTGCCCATTATAACACGAAACTTAAATAATTAACTATCAATTAAAATATTTTATTATGGGTGCATTTCACGCTTACGATATTAGAGGTATTTATAATGTGGATTTTGACAAAACAACTGCTTATAAGGTCGGTTATTTTCTTCCCGAATTATTGAATACTGATAAGGTTCTTGTAGGAAGGGATTGTCGTACTTCTTCGCAGGAAATACATGATTGGCTCTTGAAAGGTATAACCGATTCGGGGGCAGATGTCTATGATGTAGGTTTAAGTACTACGCCAATGGTGTATTTCGGTACTGCAAATTATGGGTTCAAGGCTTCTGTCCAGATTACAGCCTCGCATAATCCGAAAGAATATAACGGCATGAAAGTGTCAAGGGAGAATGCGCTTCCTGTAGGGCTTGATACGGGGCTCGGTCAGATAAAAGAGTGGATAGATTCAGGTAAACCTACTCCTGTGGCAGAGAAGAAAGGATTTGTTTATCAGAAAGACATAAAGCAGGATTATCTCGATTTCCTTATGAAATACAAGGCGGATTTGACGGATCTTAATATTGCATTTGACTTGTCTAATGGAATGGCTTCTCTTTTCGCTCATGATATTTTCGGAGAAGAACCGTCTTATATTTTTGACACTATGGACGGGACATTCCCGAATCACGAACCTAACCCACTTGTTCACGATAATGTAGTGGCTTTGGAAGAACTTGTCCGGAAGCGGAAAGCAGATGTTGGAGTTATCTATGATGGTGATGCCGATAGGGTGATGTTTGTTGATGAAAACGGACATTTCGTCGCTCCTGATCTTATAATCGCACTTTTGAGTCATTACTTTGTTGATGAAAAGGGAGACAAGGGAATAGTGCTTCAGGATATTCGCAGTTCGAAAGCTATAGGTGAGTATCTTAATCCTATGGGTTGTTCGGTTCATACATGGAAGGTGGGAAGGGCCAATGCTGCATTAAAACTTCGTGAACTGGACGGTGTCTGGGGCGGTGAACTTGCAGGGCATTATTATTTTAGAGATTTTTTCTATTCTGACAGCGGTATTCTGGCTTCATTGCTTGTGCTGAGAGTTCTTGCAAATATGAAGAAAAAAGGCTTTACTTTCAGCCGGTTGATAAGCAGGATTGCCAAATATGAAAATTCAGGTGAAATCAATTTCCGTGTAGAAGATAAGATCGGTGCAATGAATGCTGTAAGAGAGTATTTTTCATCAAAGGAAAAGCCTACTGCCGTAATGGATTTTGATGGTTACAGGATAGAATTTCCTGAATGGTGGTTCAATATAAGGCCTTCAAATACAGAGCCTTACCTGAGATTTATATGTGAGGCCGGATCTAAGGAGTTATTGGATGAAAAAATCTCTGAGACAGAGAATATTATCCGTAATCAATTCGGTGGAACTGTATAGGGATATAGGATTTCAAGTTCTTCTTGATTATATAAGAGCCGGTCTGTGAGCGTAGGGTCTATTCGTGCTGCTATAATAAAGATTATAAATGCTATTGCTACCGTAATCGCTGACCATAGTAGAATTTTGAGGATTGTACGCCATAAGTCACTCTTGTCGTGTCCTATATTGTCTATTGCTGACTCTGTCTTTGGTGGTGCTACAGACTCTTCTTGCTCGGAAAGGCAGGCAGTGTCTTTTGTCAAAGATTCCGTATTTTGCTCGGAATTGGATATTGTGTCTTTTGCAATAGGTTCATCGTCCTGCTCGGTAGAGGTAGTGTCATCAAGAGTTTTGTCGTTATTATCAACAGGCTGAATATCGTAAGGGACTTCGGGTTTCTTTTCATCTGTCGGTTCTTCTATTATTGATTTTAGATTGCTCAAGGCAGCAGACACCTCTTCTTTGGTTTCTTGATGAGTTTTAAGCGAAACCGGTTCAAGACCGAATCCTGCAGGGAAAATGTCCAGATCTTCATCCGGTACGAAAAAGAAATTATTTTCTTTGGTTGCCCGGAGACGCCCCAATTCAGGAAAAGTGATAAGCTTCTTTTCTTGAAGAATAAACTTCATTTCATTTAGGAAATCTGTGAGAACACGTGCCGCCGACTCTGTGTCGATAGAATTGGAATCAGCATAGAAATCTACAAGCGTAGAATCCGTATCGTCTTGTTTCTGAAGAAAATATAATCTTCTGTAAGGAGGGTTGATAGTGTAGCCTTTATCCGAAAAAGCAGAAGGCACAAACTCGGCAACGAAAGAACCGATGCCCGGAAGAAAAACTTCATCTTTATCAAGGATTAACTCCTTGATCATCTTTGACAGAAGGTCGATATTCATAATTTCCTCAAACTTATTGCGGATTTTCTGTGAATATCCGCAACTATACTGCGAATTTAATAAAATTTATCTGAATATTAAAATATAGTAAAAAATGAAAATTCAAGATAGAACTGCTTGTGCTTAAATATAGAATGTGCATTTTGTGAAAAAAATGCTAAAAAAATTTGGATAAAAGTCTTTTTGTTGTACCTTTGCATTCCCGAACGATACGGGATTAGTTAAATATCGATAAAATTCCTCAATAGCTCAGTTGGTTAGAGCATCTGACTGTTAATCAGAGGGTCGCAGGTTCAAGTCCTGCTTGAGGAGCAAAATTATAGAGTCTCGGACATTTGTTCATGACTCTTTTTTTATGTACCGATATGAAAGGTTTTCTTTCTTCCGATAAGAAATATATAGTAAATACTGAAATTTCTTGTTATGAAGTGGATGCAGGACAAGTCCTGAAGCCCGGAGCATTCATGGATATGGCTCAGGAAGTGGCATATCTTGCTGCTGAATCCATGTCCTTTGGCTATAATAAATTGCAGGCTGAAGGTGTAGCCTGGGTTCTTTATAGGATGAATTATAAGATATCCAGCGCCCCGCATTGGCGAGATGAGATTCAGATTGCTACTTGGCATAAAGGCCCTTATGGTCCTCTTTACTTAAGAGATTTTACTGTTAAGGACAATAAAGACAATGTCATAATAGCCTGTACTACTTCTTGGGCTATTCTTAATATAAAGACAAGGCGTATGGTCAGAGCCACTGAAGCTGTGGAAATGATACCTGAAAACACTATTTGCAGAGATAATGCTATCGATACTCCTGCTGAAAAAATAATTCTGCCTAAGGATATTAAGCCGGAATTAATAGAAAGACATAAAGTTGAATATTCTGATGTGGATCTTCTGGGGCACACCAATAATGCAAGGTACGTTATATGGGCACTCGACTGCCTTGGTTATGATTATACCGGATTTCATCAGGTAAGAGAAGTTACAGTCAATTTCAATCACGAGACAAGAGCCGGTGATATTGTTGAAATATATCGATATGATTCGGGTAATAAATTTTATGTCGAAGGAGTATTAGAGGGGCATTCTGCCTTTGTCGTTAGATTTGATTTTTAGTTAGGTCACATTCTCTTTTTTAGTAAATGGGCGGATTATTTTATCTACATATTTTTATAATAAACTCATTAACATTCAGGAAATAAGAATAAACAAAATAAATTTTAGAGATAACATACTATTTCTCTTCATAAAGTTTATAAATTTGCAATAATTAATGGCAAGATGTGAAAACACTATAATAATTGCTATTTTATTGAAAATTAATATCAAATTAAACAATAAGGATATGAGTAAAAGAGTTCTTGTTTCAGGTGGTGCAGGCTTTATCGGCAGCCATGTTACGGTTGAGTTGCTTGAGGCCGGTTATGAGGTGGTTGTGGCAGACAATATGTCCAATTGTGACCTGACTTGTTTTGAAGGAGTAAAAAAAATCACAGGTCGTGATGATATTCCATTTGTCGAGATGGATTTCTGTGATTCTGTTGCTGTAGAAAAGCTTTTTTCTGATTATAAGATAGATGCAGTGATACATTTTGCCGCATTCAAAGCTGTTGGGGAGTCTGTAGATGAGCCGGTGATGTATTACAAGAATAATCTGCTTAGTTTTCTTAATGTCATCGAGGCTGCTAAGAATCACGGTGGCTGCAATGTGCTTTTCTCCTCTTCTGCAACGGTTTACGGTGAGCCGGATGATTTGCCTGTCACCGAACAGTCTCCACGTCAGAGTGCAACATCTCCGTATGGCAATACCAAGCAGATATGTGAAGATATTTTGAGCGATTCAGTAAAGGCGTATGCTCGTTTCGCTGATGGGGCTAATGGGAAGGGGGCAATAAAAGGCATATCCCTCCGTTATTTTAATCCTATAGGCGCCCATCCATCTGCATTGATAGGAGAACTTCCTCGTGGGGTGCCAAATAATCTTGTTCCATATATTACTCAGACAGCTTCCGGGAAAAGAGCTTGTCTAAGTATTTTTGGCAATGATTATTCCACTCCTGACGGCACGTGCCAGAGGGATTATATCGATATAGTGGATTTGGCAAAAGCTCATGTTTTCGCAGTGCGTAGGATGCTGGACGGTAAGATGGAGAAAGATTATGAGATTTTCAATATCGGTACCGGGCGTCCTGTCTCTGTTTTGGAGTTAGTCAAGGCGTTTGAAAAGGTCAATGGTCTGAAACTGAATTATAAGTTTGCTCCTCGTCGGCAAGGAGATGTTAAGGCTATATGGGCAGACCCTACTTTGGCTAACAAGAAGTTAGGCTGGAAAGCAGAACGTACTGTGGAAGAGACACTTGCCTCTGCATGGGCATGGGAAAGGTATCTTTCCGGGAAGTAGAATCTCTGAAAATAAAGATCTTATTGCACTAATCTGCCTTGCCATGTGTTGCGTTCTTTGAGCCGGGCATCTAATTTGTGCAGAATATCGAAATTGCGGACGAGTCCCCATTTTGTCTGTTTGACAAAACGTGGCGGAACCTCGCCCGCGATTCTTTCTATATATAGGTCAGGCCTCAATCTTTCCAATATGTCTATCATAAAATCAATATATTCAGGTAGATCAAATTCCAAGAAATCTTCCGGCCGGGCTTCGTGTTCTTTCTCTATTGCAGTTCCTTTTACATATTGAAGTTGATGGAATTTGATGCTTTTGAGGGGCAATTTATTAATGGTAGGGCATTGCGCCAAAAGCATTTCCTTTGTTTCACCGGGCAGTCCTATTATAAAATGAGCGCCTGTGTCGATTCCTCTCTTTGCAGACATATCCACTGCTTTTTTTGCAGATTCAAAATTGTGGCCTCTGTTGATATGTGAAAGGGTATCATCGTAACAGGATTCTATACCATATTCTATTGTTACCAATGGGTGCAAGAAATTTTCTCTCCGCCAATTTTTCAGTATTTTTCCATTCTTTAAATCTGACAAGTAGTCAAGTTTTTCTTCATTTATGCAGTCCGGTCTTGTGCCTATCGTGATCCCTACTATTTCAGGGTGAGACAAGGCTTCTTCATATAATACGCGGAGTTTTTCAATTGGTGCGTATGTGTTTGAAAAAGACTGGAAATAAGCAAGATAATGCTTGGCTCGGGGATATCTGATTCTGTTGAACTCGATACCGGCTTCCAATTGTGTGTAAATACTTTTGCTTGGAGTGCTATAGCCCGGATGAAACGCTGCGTTGTTGCAGTAGGTGCAGCCTCCAAATCCTACAGTGCCATCCCTGTTGGGGCAAGTAAAACCTGCGTCCAAAACGAGTTTTTGCAGTCTCTCTCCGTACAGTCGTTTATAATAGCCGGCGAAAGTATTGTATCTCTTGCCTTCAGGAAAATCCATATTAATTAATCATTTTGTTTGTCTTGCGTGCTTTTGCAATGTTTTCAAGCTAATCGTAAAATTGCGCTTTTATCTTGAATTATCAATAGAAGGGGCTGTCTTTTATGTAAATAAGTCCATTATTGCCTATATAGCGGCGAACAATTACCGGTACTCTGGTATAATAATCGACATCTCCGGGCTGTAATGAACTTATTCTTACAACCTGTGAAGAATGAATGAATCGGCTGTTACCGATATAAATACCTACATGGTTGATTTTTGCTGGCTGTCCGTTTTCGGATGATTTTCCAAAAAACAATAGGTCTCCTTGTCTAAGAACAGATAGATCCAAGTTCCCGTCGCTATCAAAAATCTCAACATTTATCCCTGCACGAGACTGAGGCCCGGTATCTCTCGGAATGAGCACACCGTTCATAAACCAGACCATCCTTGTCAGACCGCTGCAATCCATTCCCTTGCAGGAGGTGCCTCCCCACAGATAAGGGATTCCGAGAAATTTCTTGGCGGTTTCTACGATATTCTCAGAGCCTGCATTCGTATTTGTCGCCCAAAAATCAAAAGGCATCAAATCTTTCTTCCTCACAAAGCCTGTCTTTCCCGAAGGCATAAGGACACCAAGAAATCCGCATTTCTTTACTTTTTCATAATTTGATCCGGATTTCTTTTTGTTATACAAAACCCTTATTATATCACCCATAACAAGGTCGGAGATTATTTCAGAGCTCTCTGAAGGTTGAGAAAATATTTTTGAACAAAATGCAGTACAAATATATTTGGGAGCATTCAAATATTTTTCTAATTCCAATTGAGACATCTTTATAACTCCCATTTCATTCACCCAGCCAATATATGGTTCCGGACTTTTAATTTTCAACCAATATTCTTGACAGTCAAGTATTTCTACAATAGTACCCATTAGGCATTGATTGCCAAGTTCTGCTGAATAAGATGGTTGTTCTCTCATATAATTGACCGAGAAGTCTATAACTCCATAAGTCTCTTGAGCCTTAATGTGCAAATTGCAGCCAAGTATCACAAATAATAATATGAATATGCGTATCATCAGTAAATGTGTTTTGACAAAATTATAAATTAATTTGCGCTAATTTAGTTTTTTGTTAAGATTCCTAATGCATTCTTTTTGTGAATTTTCGTGATATTCAAAAAATAACTATATTTGCAAACGGACAGACCGCATATAGACTATCCGTAAACAAAATAAATCTTAATAAATGCAGAGTTATGAATCTTAGAGATTTCAAAAAAGACGTAGAATATTTTGTGGGTGATTTTGTGGACGATTGTTCACTTTTTATTTCCATTAACCCGAATAAATCTTCAGATAAGGTTGAATCTATTATTGAAGAGGCTGTAGATCTTTATAATGAGATGAAGGACAGGGCAAATCAAAAAGTTGAAGGCAAAAAAGGAGTTTATTTTGCAGCTCTTCGCAAAGAGATGTTCGAAAAGGTGGATTCACTTTATGAGAGACTCAGTGATATTGTTGCCAATAAAGACAAATAGTCAGTCTGATATATTTATATATAGCGTGCCGGCATTATTGTCGGCACGTTTGTTGTTTATGCCTTTAAGATATTTTGATTGTGAGATGCCGGAACAATATTTATGGATAATAAATAAGTGATATGGTGTGTATGGAATCGTGATACAAAATTTTATTTGTATATTTGCTTAAATAAACTTGTCACAATGCAGAATTATGTAATGCCAGAGATCCCTGAAGGACTCACTTTTGATGATGTGTTACTTGTCCCTGCACACTCTGAGGTTCTTCCAAGAGGTGTAGATGTATCTACAAAATTTACGAGAGAGATTTCTCTCCGCACTCCAATAGTATCTTCTGCCATGGACACTGTTACCGAAGCTGATCTGGCTATCGCCATGGCTCGTGCCGGAGGTATAGGTGTTATTCATAAGAATATGACCATAGAATCACAGTGTGAGCAAGTTAGAGCGGTTAAAAGGGCAGAGAACGGGATGATTTACGATCCTGTGACAATAAGACCGTCAGCGACTGTGGGTGATGCTTTGGCAATGATGAAGAAGCATCATATAGGAGGAATACCTGTTACGGATGAAAACAATTTCCTTGTAGGTATCGTCACAAATAGAGATCTGAGATTTCAGGATAATTTGAAGTTGCCAATAAAGGACGTGATGACATCTGAAAATATAGTCACTGCACGTAAAGGAATTACTCTTCAGGATGCTACTCGGATACTTATGCGCAGTAAGGTGGAAAAGCTTCCTGTTGTAGATGAGGGGGGGAGACTGGCCGGCCTGATCACTTATAAAGATTTGATGAAAATCAAGGATAATCCGATAGCTTCAAAAGACTCGAAAGGTCGTCTTCTTGTTGCGGCTGCCGTGGGGGTCAAGTTGGATACCATAGATAGGATTGAAATGCTGGTTTCAGCCGGTGCCGATGCAGTTGTAATCGATACGGCACATGGTCATTCTCAAGGAGTTCTTGAAGTAATAAAGAAGTCTTGCGATGCTTTTAGAAAATCCGATGTCCAGATAGTTGCCGGCAATGTGGCTACGGCGGAAGGGGCCAAAGCCCTTGCTGATGCCGGAGTTGATGCAGTGAAAGTGGGTATCGGTCCCGGTTCGATTTGCACTACCAGAATTATTGCAGGTGTCGGAGTGCCTCAGCTTACAGCTGTTATTATGGCTTGTCAGGGATTGAAAGGTACAGGAGTGCCTGTGATTGCTGATGGCGGTATAAGATATTCAGGAGATATTGTAAAGGCTCTTGCTGCAGGCGCTTCCACAGTTATGGCCGGCTCTCTTTTTGCCGGTACTGAAGAATCTCCCGGCGAGACAATTATTCTCAATGGCCGTAAATTCAAATCATACAGAGGAATGGGGTCTCTTGAAGCTATGGAACATGGCTCGAAAGATCGCTATTTCCAAGATATGGAAGAAGATATAAAGAAATTGGTTCCTGAAGGAATTGTGGCGCAGGTACCGTACAAGGGTACTGTCAGCGAGGTCGTATTTCAACTTGTAGGAGGTCTTAGGGCCGGAATGGGTTATGTCGGGGCAAAAGATCTTGCACATTTGAGAGAAGCTAAATTTGTACGTATTACCAATGCGGGTTTTCTTGAAAGTCATCCTCACGATGTTACAATTACCAAAGAAGCTCCTAATTATTCCAGATAGATATTTTGAGGAGATTTTTTAATATAATTTCGGCATTAGCGTTGTTTGTCCTGTCGGTTGTTTCCTGCAGGGCGATATCTTCTTTCATTAATGAAGATGATGTCGTGGCTAAGGTCGGCAGGCATAAATTATATGCTTCGGAACTGGCTCGTTTCATCCCTTCCGGCATATCTTCCGGTGACAGTACCAGACTTGCCTTGCAATATATCAATACTTGGGCTTCTGATATTTTGTTTATCGATGCTGCTGAAAAAGCATTGTCTAAGGAAGATTTGAATGTCAGTGATGAACTTGCCGACTATAAGAGGTCTTTGCTCAAATATCGTTATGAACAGCAATATGTCAATCAAAAACTTGATACTGTTGTGACGCCTGAGCAGATAAAGGAGTATTATGATACTCACCCTGATATGTTTAAACTTAATATTCCTATCGTAAAGGCTCGTTTCCTGCGGATATCGAAATCTTCGCAATATGTGGAAGAAATGAAGAAAATGATGGCCTATTCTGAAGAAGAGTCCGGTTATGGCGATAGTCTGGTGTATTCACCTGCCATTAGTTATCTGGATTTTAGCACAAAGTGGGTTTCATCTGTGATTGTGGCGAGAGAATGTGGGACAGAGGCTTCTTCTATGATTTCCGGTTTGCATAATGGGTACTATGAGAAAGAGGACGGCAATGGCAATATCAATATTGCCTATATCCTCGATGTCAAGAAAATCGGCGAACAAGGACCTATAGAATATTATAACAATCAGATTAAAGATATATTGTTGAGTGTAAGGAAACGGGTTTTGATTACCGGTTTGGAACAGGACTTGCTGAACAAGGCTCGTAGTGATGGCGATATTGTCATCTATTAGATTAATATAATGAGAAATATAATTAGAAATATTGTAATTGCAGCATTGGTTTTGATAAAATTGCCATTGTCTGCTCAGAATTATCCTGCAGGTCTTATCGATAAGACTATAGCTGTTGTTGGCAATGAAATGGTAACAATAAGCATGTTGGAACAGGAGATCCGTATTATGAGAGCCAATGGTGGCTATTCAGACCGGAATATGAGGTGCAAGATGCTTGAAAGCATTATGGAATCCAAACTTTTTTTGATGCAGGCTCGCATCGATTCGCTTCAGGTCAATCAGGAAATGGTGAACAACCAGTTGAATTATAGGATTAATTCTACTCAGGCGGCTCTTGGAAGCGAAGAAAATGTTGAAAAATATTTTGGAAAACCTCTTTACAAACTTCGTGAAGAGTGGAAAAGAGCCATAGAAGAGCAAAGTCTTACTCAACAAATGCAGGCCACGATAGCTTCGAAAATACCGGAGCTGACCCCTTATGATGTAAAGGAATACATCAATAAAACAGCTGCGGAAGACCTTCCTTTGGTGCCGATAAAGTATCAATTGAGCCAGATTTGTATTTATCCTGACAGAGATGCTGCAAATCTTGCCGTTAAGGAAAAACTTCTTAATCTTAGGGAAAGAATTATCAATGGGGAGAAATTCTCAACCTTGGCAAGGCTCTATTCGGAAGATTCGGGTTCTGCTTCAAGAGGAGGTGAACTCGGTATGATTTCTAAGGATTTGCTATGGGCTTCTTTTTCAGATGCTGCTATGGCACTCAAGCCGGGAGTCATTTCTCAGATAGTGGAAACACCTGATGGTTTCCATATTATCGAAGTTCTTGAGAAGAAAGGCAATATGTTTAATGCCAGACATATATTGATGAAACCGCAATATACTTCAGCAGATAGTGAAAAGGCCTTTAAGACATTGGATAGCCTTAAGGAGGAAATCAATACAAAGGCTATAACTTTTGCTCTTGCTGCAAAATTTTATTCTCAGGATCCTGCTACTAAAACTAATGGAGGGCAGATGGCAGATCCGAATAGCGGTTCTTCGTATTTTGAAATCGATCAACTGAAACCGGATGATTATCGTGCTATAAAAGATCTTAAGGAGGGGGAGATTTCCGAGCCGTTCCAATCAACAGACAACGAGGGGCGGCAGAATGGACGTGCCAAGTATATCGACGGAAGGACTTGTTACAAGATTATCAGGGTGGACAGGATAGTTCCTGCTCATACCGCCTCTTTTGAAGAAGATTATAGCGAACTCCTTGAAAAGGCAAAAGATGATTTGGCAGGAAAGGCGATTGATGATTTTATTAATGATAAAATCAAGAATACCTATATTGTTATAGACCCTATTTTCAAGGATTGTCCTTTTAACAGGAAAGGATTTGCTAAAATAGCTGCCGGAGATTCTAAATAATATATTTGTACGGTGAAGCGCCTGTTTTTCCTAATATTGGCCTTGTCGTGTCCGTTGTATATATTTGCACAAGGGAAAAAGGTCGATGCTGATTCTCTTGTCAGTCTTTTGAGTGCGAAGTCAATGGAACTGATAGAGAAGGACGGTATCAATTATAGGAAAGTAACAGGGCCGGCCAGATTTTTGCACAACAATACTTTTTTAATCTGTGATACTGCATTATGGAATGTCAATTCCGAAGAAATAGATGCAATCGGAAATGTTAAGATTCTTCAGAATGAAACACAGCTGACCAGCGATAATCTTAAGTATATCATTCCCCTTAATCTTGCTCAATTCAGGGGAAGCCTTGTCCAGTTGGAAGATAAGGAAAATAATATATTGAGAACAAGGACTCTGGATTATAATACAAAAGATAGTATAGCGATTTTTCAGAATGGCGGAGCCTTGAAAGATAAAGATGGACAGATAATCGAGAGCCGTAATGGAACGTATGATTCTAAAATCAAGACTTTCACTTTTACGGACAATGTGAATATGTTCACTGATTCTATTTTTGTCAAAACAACCAGATTGGAATACATTACTAATCTCAATCTTGCTAAGTTTGGGTATGCTACGGATGCGTGGAAAGATGATGGTATGCTTTCTTCGAATTCCGGTTGGTATGACAGGAATAAAGAACTTTTTTTGTTTGATCGGAATGTACACGGTATGACAGCCGACAAAGAGGGGTGGGCTGACTCTGTCTATTTTCATAGGTTGACGATGAATGTTGAGATGCTTGGTAATGTGCAGGTTATGGATACTGTCAATAATTTATCCGCACTTGCCGGCCGAGTAGTTTATGTCGATTCTCTTTCGCAGATTGTGTTGACTAAAGAGCCTGCAATAGTAGGAACGACAGAAGACAAGTATCACAATCGTGATACGATATATTTTGGGGCTGATTCTTTAATATACCGTACTATGCCCAAATTTGCAGTGGATTCGGCTTTTATTGCTGCTGCTAAGACAAGGATAGACAATCTTTCTGCTGATGCTATCTCCACATATAGGAGAAAAGCTGCTGAAGAAGCTGCAAAGGCCGCTGAAGAAGCTGCTAAAAATGATCCTAATAAAATAGCTGAAGCGAACAGTAAGGCGATAAAAGAAAGGAAAGCAAAAGATAAAGAAAAGGTGGCTGTAAAAGATTCTCTTGTTGCAAGAGACTCCATTGCCCCAAAAATATTATCGGATTCTCTTGCTGTTCTTCCTAAGGACTCGACGAAAATAGGATTTCTTACGGCTGTCCGGAATGTCCGCTTGTTTAGAAAGGACATTCAGCTTGCCTGCGACTCTCTTGAATATTCCGATATCGATTCTTTGATTAGAATGTTTAAAAGTCCGTTGATTTGGAATGAAAAAGGCAGACATCAATATGCCTGCGACAGTCTTTATGCTGTTATACGTAATAACCGTATGGACAAGGCGAACTTATTTTCCAATGCTTTTATTATTGTTCAGGAACTTGATACTATCAGCTATGATCAAATAAGAGGGGCGGAGATGATTGCCTATTTTGATTCCACTGCAGCACTAAAAAGGTTTGATGTATTGGGTGATGCTTCTGCTATCTTTTATATCAAAGAAGACAGTACTTTTTCTACTGTGAATAAAAGTCAGGCAAAAATGCTTTATGCTGATTTCAAAGAGGGGGAAATCAACCGGATAAATTATTTTCAGGAAGTTAAGAATGATGTTTTTCCGCTTGCCCAGATGACAAGAGATGATAAAACGCTCAAAGGTTTTGACTGGCTTCCGGATAAAAGACCGAAGAGTCGTTATGATATTACCTCTCTACCATTGAGATCATCCCAGAGACAATTTTATGCGAGCAGGCCAAGGGCTATTTACGAGCAGACAGATATATATTTTCCCGGTTATATGGAAGGGGTTTACAAGAAGATTGCCGATAAAAAACTTGCTGCTGCTAAGGCAAAGGAAAATTCGATGAAAAAGGCGGCAAGTGATGTTGCTCCACTTGATTCCATAATAGATAATATAGATAATACTGTCAGGGATACTCTTGCTTTAAAAGATACATTGGCAAAAGAAGAGCATAAAAAGATTTCGTCTCATCAAGAGGAAGAGAAAAGTGAAAAGGCTGAAGCCAAGTCCCGGAAACAGGCAGAGCGCGAAGCCGAATGGGCGCGATTGGATAGTTTGGACGCTGCTAAGATTGCAGCTGCCCAAGCTAAGAAAGCTGCGAGGATAAGGGCACGCAAATTAGCTGTAATCAAGGCATCAAAGGCTCAAGAGGCTAAAGACAAAGTCAAACTCGAACGTTATAAAGCCCGCTATGAAAAGCGTAAAGCTAAACAAGCGGCTCGTCGTGCAAAACGTAAGGCAGCAAATCAAAATAATAAGGGAGCCGGTGATGATATCGTCAGTCCTTCCGGCTTACAGAATCCTTGATTCCTAATTTCTTTTTCAGACAATCAATCATGTCCACAGTCATTGTGTCTAAATCAAATGACGGTTTCCAATTCCATTCTTTTCTTGCGCAACTGTCATCCATTTTGTCCGGCCATGAATCAGCAATAGCTTGTCTCTGAGGGTCTATCTCATATCTCATTCTGAAATCAGGTATAAATTCTCTTATCTTATTGTATATGATTTCAGGATCGAAACTCATTGAAGCTATATTGAAAGAATTGCGGTGCAAGAGTTTTGATGGGTCTGCATTCATTATGTCTATGGCTGCTTTAAGAGCATCAGGCATATACATCATATCCATAAATGTACCGGCTTTGATTGGGCACACAAATTCTTCACCCTTAACTGCAGCATAGTATATTTCCACAGCATAGTCTGTAGTGCCTCCTCCTGGTAGGGTAACATTAGAAATAAGGCCAGGGAAGCGTACAGAACGGGTATCTGTGCCATATTTGTTATAGTAATAATCACTCAGAAGTTCGGTGGCAACCTTTGTCACCCCATACATGCTCTTTGGTCTTTGAATGGTATCCTGTGGGGTATTGATATGAGGAGTTTCAGGGCCGAATGAGCCTATTGAACTTGGTGTGAACACTGCACAATTCTTTTCCCTTGCTATTTCCAGAATGTTGATAAGGCCATTCATCTGAATGTTCCAGGCCATCAGGGGCTTTTTCTCTGCAACCGCAGACAAGAGCGCTGCCAGATTATATATTGTGTCTATCTTGTACTTCTCAACAATTTCAGCAAGTTGTTTGCCATCAAGGACATCAGCAATTTCGGCAGGGCCGCTTTCCAATAATATGCCTTTTGGCTCGGCGCCTGGAATATATCCGGCAACTATCTTTCCTTCAGGGATAAGATTCCTGAGTTTCATTGTAAGCTCTGAACCAATCTGTCCTGTAGAGCCTATGACAAGTACGTTTTTCATTTTAGTGCATATAGAATTTGTTATGCGAATTTAGGTAAAAAATCATTAAGATGTAATGATTTTCAAGCAAAATGATACCTTTTGCTTCTTGACTCTACCCATTTTTTGCTATATAAAAAATATAATTATATTTGCAATATATATATATATTATGAACCATATAAAACCATATTATTTATGAGACAAGTATTAAAATATTTTTCTATAATCTTAGTTATATTCATAAGTTTTGCTTGTTCCAAAAAAACACCTCTTGCAGATTTTGAAGAGGGAAAGATGTCGTTATTGACACGCTCAGTCTCTCCTGAAGAGTTTGATTGGGAGACGGCAGATTGGATGCCGACACCTTCGGGGCAAGCCTTGATTCCAATGCCATGGGGCGGTCAAGGTAGCATCAGCGGATTTTATGGCTTGGATGTTGTAAATGATTATCACAAAAAAGACGGGTGGAGATTGGTTTATTCGACATTTCGTGATTATGGGGAGGAATTGATTGACCCTTACTTTGTATTATATAATGTATATAGAGGAACAATACGCATATATTTCTTTCTTACAAATCCATATATTGGAGAATCAACATATCTTCAAGATATGCTTACCTTAAATTACACAACAGGGGTAACATCAAATATTTTGAGTTATTTGGGGAATGAAATTGTAGATGCTGATGAAAAAGTTTCCAGATTTGAACAAATCCAGCCTAAAATGCTTAATGGAGCTGCACCATTGGCTGGCCGGCGTTGGTATATGATGGAGTATGAAATAGCGTATGATCCAAACATTGTTAATTTTACTTCTGAATAAGTGTCACTTAGTTGGCTTCTGAATTATTATGATATCAGTGACATAACATTGGATGGAAAGATAAAAGGTGAAATTTATGGAACTATCGGAGGCTCTGATAATTTTATGAGTAATGCTAAATCAACTGTTGAAAAAGGAGTTTTATCCGTTGTTGGATTAGGTACATTGGAAAAATTGATGATTGATAAAAAGACAGGTGAAAATAAAATTGGGTTGAATAATGCTGCATTTAAGAGTATAGTTGAAGGAGTGAAAAATGCGATAAGTTCATCTAGTGCCGGCCTCCCTGGGATAGCAATAGGCTTCTTAAATTCCGTATTTGGGGGTAATAGCGAATCTTCCGGTCAAATTGTCTCCTTGAAATCTAATTCCTCTGTGAAACTTTCAGGTAAGTTTGCCAGTCACGGAGCTGTATCCTCTACACCGATTGACTTCAAAATTCCTGGGACAAAAATCAAGCCTAATTCTTCAGGATATGTGCCATTGTATAATGAGCCTTTGGGTGTTTTCTTTTGGAAAGGTGGTGTTACTGTGCAGGTTAATGAATTTATAAGAACGACTATTGAGCCTGATGATATTATGTGGACGGGCGATTACAGGGTTAGGCATCAATCTGCTGTAGATATTCAACAGGACTATTCTGAATATGTGATCGTTAATCCTGCTGTGGCTAAAATCGCTGATGTTTCTGTAATATCACAAAAGGTTTATGCTATTAGTTCAAATTCTGTTTTGTCATCTTTTCCATTATCAGGAACTATTTATGACAGTCCTTGGGAAAGTAGTAATCCTATTTCTGTTGAAAGTATTGCAATTCAACTATTACTTGAAGTCAAGCCAAAAGATGGAACTCCAGCTACTTATATTACAAAAACATTTTATGCGGATAATTGTGATTGGGAGACAACATATTTAAATTGATTAGATTATGAAAAAGATTATTGGATTATTGACTATTGTGTCAGTTTTTGCATTAGTATCGATATTGTCAAATGGCTGCTCTAAGAAAGAGATTGATAATAGTATTGGTACTTTGGTAGTTAAAGTTAATGCGGAAAATACTGAGATTGATATCAGAGTTTATCCATATGTTGCGGATTATGAAAAATTAAGGCCGATTGTATCAAAAACAGTCAAGTCTAAAAATACGTCTGTCTCTTTTGATTTGAATGTAGGTAATTATATCGTTACTTGTAAAGGAACGTTTCAAGGTGTTCAGATTCGGGAGAGAAAAAACACTAAAATTGAATTTTAAAAGAAACCTGGTAATTTTGAGAAATGATACCTTGATACCTTTTGTAAAAATCGCATTGGAATATGATTTAAAAGCTTAAATTTGTATATATAATCATATAATTAATAATTATGTACGGTAAATTTCAAGAACATCTTCAGAAAGAGCTGGCGTCAATCAAGGAGGCCGGACTATATAAGAATGAACGCAATATCGTATCCGCACAATCTGCGGAGATTGTTCTGGAAAATGGCTCCAAGGCCTTAAACTTCTGCGCCAACAATTATCTTGGACTTGCAGATTCTCTTAGGCTTGTCAAAGCTGCTGAAGAAGCAATGAAAACTCACGGTTTCGGAATGTCCTCCGTCCGCTTTATCTGTGGCACCCAGGATCTTCACAAACAATTGGAGAAGGCAGTTTCAGAGTTCTTCCACACGGAAGATACAATCCTCTATGCTTCTTGTTTTGATGCAAATGGTGGCGTTTTTGAGCCATTGCTCACTGCTGATGATGCAATTATCTCCGATTCTCTGAACCACGCCTCTATTATTGACGGGGTGCGTCTTTGCAAGGCACAGAGATATAGGTATGCCAATGCCGATATGGAGGATTTGGAGCGTTGTCTGAAAGAAGCGCAAGCTCAGAGATTTCGCCTTATTTGTACTGACGGTGTCTTTTCCATGGATGGTAATGTGGCTCCTATGGATAAGATCTGTGAATTGGCAGAGAAATATGATGCAATGGTTATGGTAGATGAAAGTCATTCTGCAGGTGTTGTAGGCAAAACGGGAAGAGGAGTCGCCGAACAGTTCAATTGCTATGGTAGGATAGACATATTTACAGGTACGCTCGGAAAAGCCTTCGGCGGTACTGTGGGTGGTTTTACTACCGGAAGGAAAGAAATAATCGATATGCTCCGTCAGCGCTCACGCCCTTATCTTTTCTCAAATTCCCTACCTCCTATGATAGTGGCGGCAGGTATAGAGATGTTCAGAATACTCAATGAAAGCAATGAACTTCATGATCGCCAGCAAGAAAATGTAAGATATTTCAGAGACAAGATGATAGAGGCCGGTTTCGATATTAAGCCGACACAGAGCGCTATATGTGCAGTGATGCTGTATGATGCAAAACTTTCTCAGGAATTTGCATCAAAAATGGCGGAAGAAGGTATTTTCGTAACAGGTTTCTATTATCCAGTGGTGCCGAAAGGCGAGGCGAGGATAAGGGTGCAACTTTCTGCCGCTCACAAGAGAAAACATATAGATAAGGCTATTACTGCTTTTATCAAGGTAGGGAAAAAACTTGGAGTGCTGAAATAATTATTTCCTTACAATTTTTATGGACAATTCATAAAGAAGATAGAGGGGAAGGAAAACGACTGTTAGAGTAAATGGATCACCTGAAGGAGTTATGACCGCTGCGAGTATAAGCAATACGACCACGGCATAACTCCTGTATTTTTTCAAGAAAGGCTTGTTTATTATTCCTAATTTTGAAAGTACCAATGCAAGAAGAGGAAGTTCAAATACGATTCCCATTACAAGTACCAGCAACAGGAACATATTGATATATGAATTCAGGTTAATCTGATTTTCAATTATGTTGCTCAGGGTATATTGCGTAAGAAATCTGAAAGTCAGAGGAAAGACTAAACAATAGCCGATAATACAACCTAAAAAGAACATCAGTGTACCGAAAATGAAAGCGAAGCGTACATTTTGTTTTTCTTCCGGCAGCAGAGCCGGCTTTATAAATTTCCAGATTTCATAAATGATATATGGAAAGGATAGAATGATTGCCATCCAGAAAGCCGTGCTAATATGCGTCATAAATTGAGACGCAACATTGATATTGATAATATCTACATGAAAGCCTGAATCAGACAGGTCCGGTCCGAACGGCATATTACCAATGGTCGCTAACCATTTGTATAGAAAAAAATCAGAAGTTGCAGGACCGAGTATGAATTTGTCGAAAATATAGGGCATAGGGATAAAACAGCCTATAAAAGCTATCAGCACTGCTCCTAAAATACGAAATAGTGACATCCTGAGAATATCAAGATGATCCCAGAATGTCATTGTATCCGATTTATCTCTTTGGGTGAGATTTGTGTCCAATGTGGATTGGTATTTATTTATTTTCGGAATTGTCCTTTGGCTCTGAATTGATATCCTTTTCTATTTCATTCATACCTTCTTTGAAGCTTTTAACGCCTTTGCCGAGACCTTTCATTAATTCAGGGATTTTTCTGCCTCCAAAAATCAATATAATTACAAGGGCGACAATTATAACTTCGCCTGCTCCGATGTTTCCTAAAAAAAGTAAGTTATTCATTACAATGCAATATTGTTTATAATCTGCTAAGTTACAAAAAAGCGGATAAATAATGAACCATAATGAATTATTTTGCAAAAAGTTATGGAGCTGTATTGTTGATGCGGCAAATATTTCCTATTGGTCAAGGATGGATTTCTCTATGATCTGGCAGCGATAGAAAAAAAATAGAAATATCTGTCTAAAAAGTCCAACGTTTCTTTGTCAGATGTGGTGACGGCGAAAGCAAAGACTTCACGGCAACGGCATAGCTCTTTAAGCATTGAACCTCGATTTTCATTTGCAGACCTGCCATATTTTATAGTGAGGTCAAAGAGATCAAGAGCACGAATGAATGCTGAATCCGCTAAATCCGTTTTTCCTAATAGAATCCATTTTTTTGTTCTGCCAACTTCGCTACCGATATTGGCCATCTGTTCAGATAATGACAGGCTCGCCCACCGATTGCTGTCCGGCAGTTCCGGAAGATTTTTCATTACTTGATATAATTTGTTACAATATGACGGATTTTTTCCCGTGTTGAAGCATTTTCCACATTTCGGCTACGATTTCCTTGACGAGGGCGTATATTTATTAAAGAGTCAAATTCAATGAAGTTATCGCCAATCATATCGGGATATATGTTAAATCCCCAGATAGCTTCCTGTGATGAACCATTTTCAAGCAGTTCTTTTTCTAAATCGGAATGAAGTTCTGCATCAATTGCAATTATTCCGGCATCGACATCTGCTGCTGCTTTTATCATATCGCCATAGAAATTCTTTGCGATTTCTGCCAAATATTGTATTGAAATGGGATTATTCAAAATCATTTTGTGATTCGATTGAGTCTGTTAGTTACAAAAATAGGTGTTTATTCCGTCATTTCAGCAAACAATCCTATAATATTAAGAATAACTTTTGAGGCTGCTTGCATGCTTTCAAGTGGTACGAATTCCATTTTACCGTGAAAATTATGCCCTCCGGCAAAAATATTAGGGCAAGGCAATCCCATAAAGCTAAGATTAGCACCGTCAGTGCCACCTCTAATTGGCTGAATTTTAGGCTTTATACCTTCCATTTCCATAGCCTTGATTGCTTTTTCTACTATATGATAATGAGGTTCAACCTCTTCTCTCATATTGCGGTATTGGTCTTTAAGTGTTATGGATAGAGTGCCTTCTCCGTATTTTTTGTTTATAAAGTCGCAGCAATTTTCCAATAGTTTCTTTTTATCCTTGAACTTGTCGCTATTATGGTCTCGAATTATATAAACAATGTCTGCTTGTTCCACAGTTCCATTAAAACTTATTATGTGGAAAAATCCATCGTAGCCTTCCGTATATTCAGGCCTTTGCTCTACAGGAAGCATGGAGTTCAGTTCTGAAGCTATCAGTATGGCATTTTTCATTTTATTTTTGGCATAACCGGGATGTACATTTCTGCCTTGAATGTGAATTTTTGCTGAAGAGGCATTGAAATTTTCGAATTCTATCTCTCCAATTTCGCCTCCGTCAATTGTGTAGGCATAGTTCGCTCCGAATTTTTTAACATCGAATTTTACGACCCCTCGTCCTATTTCCTCGTCAGGAGTGAAACCGATACATATTTTCCCGTGTTTGAATTCAGGGTGTTCCACAATATATTGAACTGCATTCATTATTTCTGCCACGCCTGCTTTGTCATCTGCACCCAGTAGGGTGGTCCCGTCAGTTGTAATCAGCGTCTGACCTTTATATAACAATAATTCGGGAAACTCTTCAGGCATAAGATGCAGACCCTTAACTCCTTTCAGTGCAATATCGCTCCCATTATAATCTTTGATGATTTGAGGTTTGATGCCCTTGCCTAAGGCGTCGGGAGAAGTGTCCACATGAGAAATAAACCCTATTGCAGGTACTTTCTTATCTATATTGGAAGGGATTGCTCCCATGACATAGCCATATTTGTCCAAAGTCGCTTCCACGCCCATAGCATTAAGTTCATCGCATAGCAGTTTCAGAAGATTGAGTTGCTTTTCAGTGCTGGGCTGTGATTCTGAATTTTCATCAGACTGTGTGTCAATAGATATATATCTTAAGAATCTGTCAAGTATATTTTCCATGATTATTGTTGTTTTTCTGTTTGCATTGAAGCTATTATCATATAAATCATTATACCTATAAATGGAATAATTGCTAATGCTTCGCCATACATGTTATTCCATGATTTCAGGTACCAGTCGATATTGGCGAATTTCAGAATAGCGCTGACAACTCCCATCAGAGCTCCGCCTGCAATAAAACCGGAGGCTATCAAAGTGCCTTTTTCTTTCCTTGCGCTATTGACCTTTGTGTCCTTGCTTTTAGTGCTGACATACCATGATATTGCACCTCCTATAAGCAGGGGCAGGTTGAGGTCTATAGGAATAAACATTCCTAAAGCAAAAGGCAATGCCGGGACTTTGCATACTGTCATTAATATGGCAATAGCAGCTCCGAGTCCATATAGTAGCCAAGGTGCTCCACCGCCATTCATCATTGGTTGAATTACGGCAGCCATGGCATTTGCTTGTGGGGCTACAAGGGCATTGTCTCCTGTAAAGCCATAAGTTTGGTTCAGAACAAGCATAACTCCGCATACTGTTGCAGCAGCTACGAATGTGCCTAAGAATTTCCAGCCTTCTTGTTTTTTAGGGGTTGTGCCTATCCAATAACCTATTTTCAGATCTGTTATGAATGAACCGGCCATTGATAGGGCCGTGCATACGACTCCTCCGATTATAAGAGCTGCTGCCATACCGCCATTGCCTTTCAGACCTACGGCAACCAATATCAGCGATGCTATTATCAGGGTCATAAGTGTCATTCCGCTCACAGGATTGGAACCTACAATAGCGATTGCATTAGCGGCTACGGTTGTGAAAAGGAATGAAATCAATGCCACAATCAGCACGCCTACCAATGCCTGCCAGATATTGTTTACTACACCTCCGAATGCGAAAAATGCAAAAATGGCGAGCAATGACAGTATTATGCCGAAGACAATTGTTTTCATGTTCAGGTCTTCTTCGGTGCGGATAGATTTTGTTGAAGCAGTGCCGGGTTTCCTGGTAAATTCTCCTACGGCAAGTCCTACCGCAGATTTGATGACCCCGAAAGACTTAATTATGCCTATTATTCCCGCAGTTGCTATACCGCCGATACCTATATGCCTTGCATAGTCCTTGAAAATACTTTCAGGGGACATCTGTGCAATTGTGTCGGTGATGCCGGTATTCATAAGATCAATCACTTGTCCGCCCCATATCAGATTCATGAGAGGAATAATCACCAACCAGACCAAAAGGCTACCGCAGCATATAATAAATGAATATTTCAAACCTATAATATATCCTAAGCCGAGTACTGCAGCTCCTGTGTTGATTTTTAGTACTACTTTAGCTTTATCGGCTATTGTCTGTCCTATCCCGACAACTGTCGTAGAAATAGTTTCGCTCCAAGCCCCGAAAGTGGCTATTATGAAATCGTATAAGCCACCAATCAGTCCGCTTAGTACTAAAGTTTTGGCACTCTTGCCTCCGCCTTCTCCGCTTATCAGCACTTGAGTTGTGGCTGTTGCTTCGGGAAAAGGATATTTGCCATGCATTTCTTGCACAAAATATTTCCTGAAAGGAATAAGAAATAGAATTCCGAGAATGCCGCCGAGCAAGGAAGAAAGGAACATCTGCATGAAATTTACTTTTACTCCAAGAATATAAATCGCAGGCAAGGTGAATATTGCTCCAGCAACTACAGCTCCGGAACATCCTCCTATGGATTGTATGATTACATTTTGTGCAATACCGTCTTTTTTGCCTAAAGCATTTGTCAGTCCCACTGCAATTATTGCGATAGGTATGGCAGCTTCAAATACCTGACCTACTTTCAGACCGAGATATGCAGCTGCGGCTGAAAAAAGTATTACCATCACTACTCCTGTCAGCACTGAATATAAGGTTACTTCCTTGAAAGTCTTGTCTGCTCCTAAAAGAGGTCTATAAGATTCGCCTGCCTTTAACTCTCTATGGGCATTTTCAGGTAAATTCAAATTTTGTTTATCCATTTATAATTTCTTTATGTTAAATCTTTACAAACTTACGTAAAAATTTTTATAAAAACTTTGCAAGGAAATGATTCATGTCCGGAAAAAGAAATAGTCGCCCTTGTTTCATCTACTAAGGTAATGTTTCCCTCTCTCCCGATCAAAGATTACTTGAAAAACATGTGCATAATCGCAGAGTTTTAGACTATCTGAAATCTATGTTGCAATGATTGTTTTTAAATATTTGAGTACTTAAAGCGTTTTAGCTGAAAGTTTTTTGAAATATTCTTAAAAAATATTTGGCAGAATAAAAAAGTGCGTATCTTTAAGAAGAAATTATTAATCAAAATGAAATTTGGACGAGTAATATTTTTAATATCAATATTATTTCTTTTTGAAACTTCTGGTGTGATTGATGGGGAGAGTTTTAAACCTAACCCACGTACGGTTACATCATTAAGAAAACCGCCAGAAGCAGAGGCTATATTGCATTTCGAAGGGGATCAGGCTGTTTATTTGTATTGTAAGAATTGTAATGTATTACCATTATTGATTGCCATAGATTGCTCTACAATAATTTGCCCTACAGAGCTATTTGCAATGCCTCCGTTGGGAATGAGTAAGATTAAAAGGTATTCTGTTTTTGGTGAGACTCCTATAAGTTGGAATTTTGTCATTAAAACTATAGCAGATGTTGCATGTGTTTGGATATATGCTGAATGGGGACGAGAATGGTCGAAAGAATGGGATAAACTTTTATAATAATAAATCATGAAAATTCAGAGTCTTTTTTTTATTGTTTTTTTGCTTAGCGTACTTAGTTGCAAGGAAGCATTAAAACAAAATCATGGAATTAGTAATATAAATAATCCGGAGGCGATAACTGAAGGTGATATAGATGAGCTTTTTATTGAAATTAGTCTAAAAGATATTGCAACGGAAATAAACGACACGAAGTCAGTATCAAAAGAGCTGATGAGACTGTGTAAGATTGCTAATTATCGTTTTTACTCTCATGTAAAGATTGTTGATGGATATTATTTATGTACAATCAAGAGTGGTGCTGAAATAAATGTATCTGAATCTCTATTCTCTGAAATGCTGGATGCTCTCGGAAATCTTAACGAACAGATTAAAGAGTGTCGCAGTAACAATATGGATGTTGCTCTTGTGGAAATATCCGATGACTATCTGAAATCTATGTTGCAATGAGTATTTTTAAATATTTGAGTACTTAAAGCGTTTTAGCTGAAAGTTTTTTGAAATATTCTTAAAAAATATTTGGCAGAATAAAAAAAGTGCGTATCTTTGCAGCCCGTTTGAGAAATTACGTTTTTGAAAAACGGCTTGAAGTTCATTGACAATATTGAGAGAGATAAAGAGGTAAGAAAAAGTAAAGAAGAGAAAATTCAGTTTGTAATCAAAAAATCGAGTCTTAATCGTTTTTATATAATTGATTGCGGACTGCAATTTCACAGGCAAAACGAGTTCAAGGGTTTTTTGGAAGAATATTCCAAGGACCCTGAAAAAACAAGATGGATAAGATGTGTTGCATCGTGATGATGTTCATGTCGAAGTTCATCAGATTCACAAGAGAAAGGATAGAAGAGCGAACGGAGGATGCCTAGGCTTCTGGAGGCGAAGAAGGACGCGGCAAGCT